>NZ_NMVP01000015.1 GCF_002250705.1 Enemella evansiae | reverse complement strand
TGGTCATCATCGGCCGGCTGCGCCGCGACCCCGACACCCAGGCCTACTTCCACCGACGCACCAGCGAACACAAGACCCGCGCCGAAACCATCCGATGCCTCAAACGCCACCTCGCCCGCACCATCTACCGAAACCTCAAAACCGACCTCATGACCACTTGACGATCTATAGGACCGTCGCAACCCCGGCTCCGCTCCGCTGCGCCGGGGTTGCTACTCGATGTGCGTGACCCACCCGCTCCGCTGCGCCGGGGTCGCTGCTCGATGGGCCTCCTCAGCTCTTCTTCGGGGCGTTCGGGCGGGCGTACCGCTGCCAGGTGATGAGGATGCAGAGAACCGCCCAGACCGCGCCGATCAGATAGAAGGTCCACGCGCTCATCAGGGTCAGCCCGATACCGAACAGGAAGGGCCCGAAGGCGGCGATGGCGGCGGTCCAGCCGATCACCCCACCGGCCTGGCGGCGTTCGAAGATCATCGGCATCTGCTTGAAGGTCGACGCGTTCCCGATCCCGGAGAACAGGAAGATCAGCAGCATCCCCCACAGGAACCGGGTGAACTGGCCCTGCAGCGCCTCGGCTCCGGCCGCGGGGTCCGGTGTCAGCGCGGTCATCGTGAACAGGATCGAACCGAGGATGCCCAGCCCGGAGACCAGCGTCCAGACCGCGCCGCCCATCTTGTCGGTCAGCGGCGCGAACAGCACCCGCGCCCCGGCCCCGACCAGCGCACCGAGGAAGACATAGCTGACCGGGTCCGGCACCTGGTAACCGGCCACCAGCAGCTGGGCGTTCGCCCCCGTCCCGGAGACGATCGCCGGGTTCCCGGCCCCGTAGAGGTTCTTCATCAGCAGCCCGAACTGCGCGGACAGCCCGGAGAAGGTGCCGAAGGTCATGATGTAGATCAGCGTCATGTACCAGGTATCGGCGTTGGTGAAGATGTCGAACTGCTGGCGGATGTTCGCCTTCACCGGTACCGACTTCAGCATCAGCCAGGCCACCACGGCGCCGATGATGATGAACGGGATGTAGAACAGCGCCGCGTTCTGGTACCAGACCTCGGTCGTCGGCTTGCCGGGCAGCCCGGTCATCAGCTGCGGGCTGCCCATGAAGGCGAACATCCCGAAGCCGATCAGCCACGGCGTCAGCAGCTGCACCAGGGAGACGCCGAAGTTGCCGATGCCGGCCTGCAGGCCGAGCGCGGTGCCCTGTTTCGACCGCGGGAAGAAATAGGAGGTCGAGGGCATGAAACCGGAGAACGCACCGCCGCCGATGCCGGAGAGGAAGGCGAGCAGCAGCAGTTCCCAGAACGGCGTCGTCGGGTCCTGTACGCGGACCCCCCAGCCGAGCACCGGGAAGATCAGCAGCAGCGTGGTCAGGGTGACCAGCTTGCGGGTGCCCAGGATCGGTGGCAGCACCATCCAGACGATCCGCAGCAGGCCGCCGGCGAGCCCGGGCATCGCGGTCAGCCAGTAGAGCTGGTTGGTGGTCAGGTCGAAACCGAGGTTGGTCAGCTTCGGTGCGATCGCGCTGGGCAGGAACCAGGCGACGAAGCAGAGGGTGAGGGTGAAGGTGGAGATCCAGAGGGTACGCCAGGCGAGCCCCTTGTCCCAGTTCTGCTCGTCCTCGGGGTCCCAGCTGGTGAGCCACTCCCGGCCCCTGGGTTTCTCGGCTGTGGTCTCACTCATGCGTCTACCTCCGCGGGTGTGGGTGTTTCGATGTCCTCGGCCAGCTCGGGTGAGCGCTCGTGCAGCATCCGGACCACGGTCAGGTGCATCCAGATCGCGCAGGCGGCGGTGAGCAGGAAGAGCACGAAGAAGGTGCTGGTCGGGAAGCCGGACCAGGCCTTGGTGTAGGCGAACAGCGGTGGCAGCAGGAAGCCGCCCAGCCCGCCGAGCATCCCGACCAGCCCGCCGACGGAGCCGACGTTGTCGGGGAAGTACTCCGGGATGTGCTTGTAGACCGCGGCCTTGCCGACCCCCATCGCGCAGCCCAGCAGGAAGACCAGCACCGCGAACGGCAGCAGGCCCATGGCGTACGCCAGGTGCTCGCTGCTGCTGCCGTCGGCGTGGTCGATGACCAGATGGCCGTTCGGCATCATCAGGATGCCGGTGGTCACCAGCATCACCGCGAAGGTGCCGTACATCGCCCGCCGCGCACCCCACCGGTCGGAGAACCAGCCGCCGAGCGGCCGCAGCAGCGAGGCGGGGAAGATGAAGGTGGCGGTGAGCAGGCCGGCGGCGGTCAGCGTGACCCCGAAGTTGTCCATGTAGTACTTCGGCAGCCAGGCCGAGAGCGCCACGTACGCCCCGAAGACCGCGACGTAGTAGAGACTGAACCGCCAGACCCGGGCCTGCCGCAGCGGCCGCAGCATCTCGCCGAGTGACTTGCCCGAGCCGGTCATCCGATCCGGTCGCGGCGCGCCGACCGCGATGGCCACGGCGAGCAGCAGCAACAGTCCGGCATAGATCACCGGGACCAGTCGCCAGCCACCGGGGATGACACCCAGATAGGTCGCCCCGGCGGTGCCGGCGATCAGCGGCGGGCCGATGAACTTGGTCACCGAGGCGCCGACGTTGCCGGCGCCGAAGACACCGAGCGCCAGGCCCTGGCGGCGCTTGGGGAACCAGGCCGAGTTCCAGGCGATGCCGACCGAGAACGAGTTGCCGGCGAAGCCGACCAGGAAGGCCAGCACCAGCAGCATCGCGTAGTTCTGCGCGAAGCTGACCGCGAAGGCCGCCACCGCGGAGCAGACCAGGATGACCAGCATCATCTTCCGGCCACCGACCCGGTCGGTGAGCATGCCGGCCGGCAACCGCCACATCGACCCGTTCAGGATGGCGACCGCGCTGATCCAGGACAGCTGGACATCGCTCAGCCCGAACTCCTGCTGGATCGGTTTGCCGAGGATTCCGAACATCAACCACACCGCGAACATCACGGTGAAGGCGATCGAGGACAGGGTGAGTACCCGGCCCGACCCGCGGGGTGCGTGGTCCGCGGGGGCCGTTTCGTGCGTCATGGGCTACTTCCTGGTGGTGCGGTCGGTACGCCCGGAACGCTCGCGTCGCTCGGTACGCCCGGGGCGGTGGTTGTCGCGGGTGCCGATCGGGTCCCAGCCGCGGCGGGTGACCTGGGCGCCGGCCCGATGCCGGGGATCCCTGCTGCGATAGACGATGTAGGGCCGGAAGAGGTAGTGCACCGGGGCACTGAAGGCGTGCACCAACCGGGTGAACGGCCAGATCGCGAACAGCGTCATCGCCACCAGCACATGCACGTGGAAGACCGTCGGCGCGGCCACCATGTCCTCGATCTTCGGCTGGAAGTAGAACAGCGAGCGGTACCAGATCGAGACGGTCTCGCGGTAGTTGTGCTCTCCCCCGTCGGAACCGCGGCTGCCGAAGAAGGTGGCCAGCAGGCCGAGCACCAGCGCCGCGGTCAGGAAGACATACATCACCTTGTCGTTCACGGTGGTGGCATTGAACACCGGCCCGGTGGTCCGGCGCCGCCAGATCAGCAGCGCCAGCCCGACCAGGGTGCACACGCCCGCCAGCCCACCGATGAAGAAGGCGACGACATGGTAGGCGGACTGGCTGAAACCGATCGCGTCGGTGAACGATTTCGGGATCAGCAGGCCCATCACGTGCCCGGCGACCACGGCGAGGATGCCGAAGTGGAACAGCGGTGAGGCGATCCGCAGCAGGCCGCCCTCGTAGAGCTGGGAGGAGCGGGTGGTCCAGCCGAACTGGTCGTAGCGCCAGCGCCAGATCGTGCCACCGACCAGCAGTGCGAAGGACAGGTAGGGGAAGACCCCCCACAGCAGGATGTCCAGCGGGCCCACCGCCGCGGTGTCGAGGGGATTCACGGGAGCTCCTCGGTGATCAGGGGCAGCCGGGTGCCATAGGGCGCCAGGCCGACGGATTCGCTGGGTGGCTGTTCGGGTACGCCGGCCATCCGGGAGATCGACAACCGGTCCTCCGGTGACCTCCCCGGCAGGGTCGCGCAGATGGCGGTGAGGACGCCGGCGTGCGGCAACTCGTCATCGCGCAGCGCCAACCGCAGCAGTTCCAGGCTCGGCCGGGATTGCTGCAGCAGCTGGAATCCCTGTTCCGGCAGCTGCACCGCGAACTCGAGCACCATCGGCAGATGGTCGGGCAGTTCACCGGCCAGGTCGACCAGCAGACCGGAGTCCCGGTACGCCTTCTTGAAGCGCAGCAGGGATTCCCCGCGGCGGCGGGTGTCGCCGTCGGTCCAGTAGGTGAGGTGCAGCGCGTGCCGGCGGGAGAGGTCGAACTCCTGGGCGTGGCAGGCCTGCAGCTCGATCAGCGAGTGGCCGCCGAGGTGCGTCAGCAGCGGTGCGAACAGTTCCGCCGCGCCGGCCTGGTCGGCGGCCCGGGTGATCGTCGGCAGCGCGGCCAGCAGCTGCTCGTCCGGGTGCCGCAGACAGGCCGCCGCTGCGGCGTACACCATCGTCGCGTTCATCAACGCTCCTTGGGAAAGATACCGTCGGGAGTGCCGTTGCCGTCCCAGTTGAGCAGGTTGACCCGGTTCTCCAGCTGCTCCTCACCGGCCGCCTCGGCGGTGGTCTGGCGCTGCTTCAGGGCCGCGAAGGTCTCCACCGCGACCGGGGTCGGCCGCCCGGACATCTCACCGAAGGCACTGGTCTCATACATCCCCGGACCGCCGTCGAGATCGAGGGAGCAGCCCAGTTCCTCCAGGTCGTGGGCCTGCTCGACGTGTGCCTTGGGGATCACGTAACGCTCGTCGTACTTGGCGATCGCGAGCAACCGGTAGAGCTGCTGCAGCTCGTCGCCGGTGTGACCGATCAGCTCGGCGACGCTCTCGTCCCCCGCCCCACCGAGGGTGACCCCGCGCATGTAGGACCGCATCCCGGCGAGCACCTTCAGCACCCGATCCACCTCGTCGACATCGCCGGCGGTGAACAGTTCGGCCAGGTATTCCGCGGGGATCCGCAGCGCATCGATGGCACCGAACAGGGTGCCCGGCTCCTCGGCGTCGTGGCCCTGGGCGGAGAGCAGGTCCACCACCGGGGACAGCGGCGGGATGTACCAGACCATCGGCATGGTGCGGTATTCCGGATGCAGCGGCAGCGCCACCTGGTGTTTCTTCGCCAAGGCGTACACCGGTGAGCGTCGCGCCGCCTCCAGCCAGTCCTCGGGAATCCCTTGCTGGCGGGCGATCCGGACGATCTCCGGGTCCTCGGGATCGAGCATCAGGTCGAGCTGCGCGCGGTAGAGGTCCTGTTCATCCGGTACGCTCGCCGCCGCGGTCACCGCATCGGCGTCGTAGAGGAAGACCCCGATGTAGCGCAGCCGGCCGACGCAGGTCTCGGCGCACACGGTCGGCAACCCGACCTCCAACCGCGGGTAGCAGAACGTGCACTTCTCCGCTTTTCCGGTGCGGTGGTTGAAATAGACCTTCTTGTAGGGGCAGCCGGTGACGCACTGCCGCCAGCCGCGGCACCTGTCCTGATCGACCAGCACGATGCCGTCCTCGACCCGCTTGTAGATCGCACCCGAGGGGCAGGATGCCATGCAGGACGGATTCAGACAGTGTTCGCAGATCCGCGGCAGATAGAACATGAAGGTCTTCTCGTAGGAGAACCGGATGCTCTCGTTCGCCTGCTCACGCAGGGTTTCCACGATCGGGTCGAGCTGACCCATCTCCCCGGCGCCACCGAGATTGTCGTCCCAGTTCGAGGACCAGGTGATCTTCATGTCCTTGCCGGTGATCAGCGACTTCGGCCGGGCGACCGGGAAGTCGTCACCGAGCGGTGCGGTGACCAGGGTCTGGTAGTCGTAGGTCCACGGCTCGTAGTAGTCGGCGAGCTCCGGCTGCACCGGGGAGGCGAAGATGCCGAGCAGTTTGGTGAGCCGGTTGCCCGACTTCAGCTGCAGCCGGCCGCGCCGGTTCAGCGTCCAGCCGCCCTTCCACTTCTGCTGATCCTCGTAGCGGCGCGGATAGCCCTGTCCGGGGCGGGTCTCGACATTGTTGAACCAGACGTACTCGGTCCCGGCCCGGTTGGTCCACGCCTGCTTGCAGGTGACCGAACAGGTGTGGCAGCCGATGCACTTGTCGAGGTTCATCACCATGCCGACCTGGCACATGATGCGCATCAGTACTGCACCTCCTGGGAGCGCTTGCGGATGACCGAGACGATGTCGCGCTGGACACCGGTCGGGCCGAGATAGTTGAAGGCGTACGCCAGGTGGGCGTACCCGCCGATCAGATGGGTCGGCTTGAGCAGGATCCGGGTGACCGAGTTGTGGATGCCGCCGCGGCGGCCGGTCGCCTCGGATTTCGGCACGTCGACGGTGCGCTCCTGGGCGTGCGGCACGTAGACCACCCCCGTCGGCATCCGTGGGCTGACGATTGCCCGGGCGACGAAGACACCGTTGGCGTTCACCAGTTCGACCCAGTCGTTGTCGCGCACCTCGATCGCGGCCGCGTCCTCGGTGCTCAACCAGCAGGCCGGGCCACCGCGGCTCAGCGACAGCATGAACAGGTTGTCCTGGTATTCGGAGTGGATCGCCCACTTGTTGTGCGGAGTGAGATACCTGACGGCGATCTCACGCGCGGGGTTGGCGCCGCGGGTACCCAGCTCGGGCTCCCCGTACATCCGGGTCATGTTCAGCGGCGGCCGGTAGATCGGCAGCTGCTCCCCCGCGTCGATCAGCCAGTCGTGATCGAGGAAGAAGTGCATCCGCCCCGACAGGGTGTGCCACGGCTTCAGCCGCTCGGTGTTGATGGTGAACGCGGTGTAGCGGCGGCCGCCGGTCTCCGACCCGGACCACTCCGGTGAGGTGATCACCGGTTGCGGCGCGTTCTGCGTTTCGGCGAAGGTGATCCGGCGCTCCTCCGAACCCTCCGACAGGTCGGCGAGCCGGCGCCCGGTCATCTTCTCCAGGGTGCGGAATCCCTGGGTGGCGAGCTCCCCGTTGGTGGTGCCGGAGAACATCAGGATCGATTCGGCCATCCGCTGGTCGGTGTTCATCGCCGGCCGGCCGGCGGCGGCACCGCGGTCGTAGACCCCGAACAGCTGCGCCAGCTGGCCGACCTGGTGCTCGACGTCGTAGGTGATGTTCTTCACCGTGAACCCGAGCCGGTCGGCGAGCGGGCCGACGCTGAGCAGCTTGTCGGTGATCGCGGTGTAGTCGCGCTCGACCACCATCAGATTCGGCAGGTTCTGCCCCGGCCGGGCCGGCCGGTCGGTCCCCTTCCAGTCCGGTACGCCGCCACCGGGCTGGGCGATCTGTCCGGGGGTGTCGTGCTGCAGCGGGACGGCGACGACATCGGATCGGGTGCCGAGGTGCGTCCGGGCGTACGCCGAGATCCGCTCGGCCAGCAACCGGAAGAGCTCGAAGTCGGTCTTCGCCTCCCACGGCGGGCTGATCGCCGGGGTGAACGCGTGCACATAGGGGTGCATGTCGGTCGAGGACAGGTCGTATTTCTCGTACCAGGTGGCGGCCGGGAAGACGATGTCGGACAGCAGCGTGGTGGAGGTCATCCGGAAGTCGGCGGAGACCAGCAGGTCGAGCTTCCCCTCGGGCGCCTCGTCGTGCCAGGCGATCTCGTCGGGTCGCAGCCCGTCGCCGTGGCCGTTCGGCATCACGTTGTTGTGGGTGCCGAGCAGGTGCTTGAGGAAGTATTCGTTGCCCTTCGCCGAGGAGCCGAACAGGTTGGAGCGCCACAGCATCAGGTTGCGCGGCCAGTTCCGGGGTGCGTCGATGTCCTCGATCGCGGACTTCAGCCGGCCGGCCTTCAGCTCACCGGCGATCCACTCACCGACCGATTCGGCCTCGCCGCGCTCCACCGCCGCCCTGGCCTGGTCGGCCAGGTCGAGCGGGTTGCGGTCGAACTGCGGATAGAACGGCATCCAGCCCAGCCGGTTGGCGCGGACCAGCGCGTCGGCGGTGTGCATCCCGTCGAGCTGGCCGGTGGACAGCGGTGAGGTGATCGCGTCGGCGGAGTAGCCGTCGGTGCGCCACTGGTCGGTGTGCATGTACCAGTAACCGGTGCCGATCATGGTCCGCGGCGGGCGCTGCCAGTCGGTGGCATTGGCCAGGTTGAACCAGCCGATCATCGGCCGGCACTTCTCCTGGCCGACGTAGTGGGCCCAGCCGCCGCCGTTGCGGCCGATGCAGCCGGTGAGCATCAGCAGCGCGATGATCGAGCGGTACATCACATCGGCGTGGAACCAGTGGCAGACCCCGGCGCCCATGATGATCATGGAACGGCCCCTGGACTGTTCGCCGTTGCGGGCGAACTCGCGGGCGATCCGCAGGCACTGCTCGGCCGGCACCGAGGTGATCTCCTCCTGCCAGGCCGGGGTGTAGGGCTGGCTGGCGTCGTCGTAACCGGCCGGCCACTCCCCCGGCAGGCCGTCGCGGGCCACGCCGTACTGGGCCAGCATCAGGTCGAAGACGGTGCAGACCAGGTGCTCGGCGATCCGGCGTACCGGGACCCCGCGGGTGAGCACCGACCCCTCGCCGCGCGGGTCGGTGAACGCCGGCAGGGCGACCTCGAGGGTTTCATGATCGACATCGATCATGGACAGCGCGGGCTTGACGTCGCCGAGGTCGAGATTCCACTTCCCGGCGCCGTCGGCGTGGTAGCGGAAACCCATCGACCCGTTGGGGATCGCCGGGGCGTCGGTGACCGAGTCCCAGACGACGGTCTTGAACGCCGGATCCTCACTGCTGTCACCGAGGTCGGCCCCGGTGAGGAACTTGCCGGCGCACCAGCGGCCGTCGCGCTGGTCGAGGCGGACCAGGTGCGGCAGATCGGTGTAGCTGGTGACGTAGTCGGTGAAGAACGGCACCCGGCGCTCGACGAAGTTCTCCTTGAGGACCACATGCCCCATCGCCATCGCCAGCGCGGCATCGGTACCGGCCTGGGCGGGCAGCCATTCGTCGGCGAACTTGGTGTTGTCGGCGTAGTCGGGGCTGACCGTGACCACCTTCGTGCCGCGGTAACGGACCTCGGTCATCCAGTGCGCGTCCGGGGTCCGGGTTACCGGGACGTTGGAGCCCCACATCATCAGATAGGTGGCATCCCACCAGTCCCCGGATTCGGGCACATCGGTCTGGTCGCCGAAGGTCTGCGGGCTGGCGACCGGCAGGTCGGCGTACCAGTCGTAGAAGCTCGTCATCGCCCCGCCGAGGAGGTGGGTGAAGCGGGTGCCGATCGCGTGCGAGACCTGGCTCATCGCCGGGATCGGGGAGAAGGAGACGAGCCGGTCCGGCCCCCAGGTCTTGATCGTGTGCACATAGGAGGCGGCGGTCAGCTCGAGCGCCTCGTCCCAGCTCATCCGGACCAGGCCGCCCTTGCCGCGGGCCTGCTGCCAGCGGCGCCGCTTCTCGGGATCGGAGACGATCGAGGTCCAGGCGGCGACCGGGTCGGGCTGGGTCCGCTTCGCCTCGCGGTACATCTCCAGCAGGACGCCGCGGCCGTAGGGATACTTCACCCGGGTCGGGCTGTAGGTGTACCAGGAGAACGCGGCACCCCGCGGGCAACCGCGCGGTTCGTATTCGGGGCGGTCCGGACCGGTGCTCGGATAGTCGGTCTGCTGCGCCTCCCAGGTGATGATCCCGTCGCGGACGTAGACCTTCCAGGAGCAGGAGCCGGTGCAGTTCACCCCGTGGGTCGAGCGCACCACCTTGTCGTGGCTCCAGCGATCGCGGTAGAAGACATCACCCTGCCGACCGCCCTGGCGGAAGATCGCCCGGTTGTCGGGGGTGGTGTCGGCGCGGCTGAAGACCTTGCCGAGGCCGATCAGCTGGTCCATCAACGGGCCGTCGGGGCCCTCCACCGGCGGCAGCTGCGGGCCGCCCGCACCGCGGGCCTCATCGATCGTCATGGGGGCGCTCCTGCCTGCTGGGGTGGGGTTTCCACCGGACTCCGCAATGTCCAACTACGCTGCGTAGTAATTACATACTACGTGTCGTAGTAATGCCAAATCGGGCTTGAGCGCCGCCCCTAGAGTGGTCCGCGAGGCAGCGCCGCCAGACAGACAGCACTTCCCTCCCACGTTCTGGAATCCGAGGCAGATGGCAGACGCAATCAACTCCCGCAGCAGGTCGGCCGCAGCGACCGATGAGGACGAGACCCCGAAAGAGCCGATGCTCGGGCTCTCCGTGCCCCAGGTGATGGGCGGTGCGCTGGCGGCATCCACCGCCGCGGCGGTCGGCTCCCGGCTCGGCGTGGCGGGCACCGTCGTCGGTGCCGCGCTGGTCAGCGTGGTGGCAGCGGTCGGCGGTGCGGTCTACACCCGCACCATCCGCAGCACCTCCGCCCGGGTGAGCGGGATCGTCCGCCGGCCGGGCTCCGGCGCGACCCGGGTCAGCGCCGGCGAGCGCGACGGATCGGCCGGTCCGGCCGCCGGGTCCTCTCCCTATCTGGGCGGGTCCGCGGCTTCGGGTACGCCGACCGCGCAGCTTCCTGCCGGAGCCGACTCCCCGACATCCCCTGTGCTCGACTCCACCACGTTCCCCGAGCGCGGGACCAGCGACCGCACCGCTCCCCTGGCCGCGGCGGACCAGCCCACGGCGGCGTACCAGGCGGACGAGACCCGCGCGCTGCCGATCGGCGAACGGGTCGGTGAACCCGGTACGCCGAGCACCCCGGCCGACCCGCCGGCCGGTGCGACCGCGGTGGCCACCACCGAGGACGAGCCGGCCAGGCCGCGGTTCAAGATGCTGCATCTGCTCGGCGCGGCGGCCGCGATCTTCCTGCTGGCCGGGTTGCTGATCACCGGCTTCGAGGCGCTGACCGGCAACGCCCTCTCCGGCGGCCAGGGCACCACGGTGGCCCAGATCGGTTCCGGTGGATCCGGTGGCGGTGGCGCGGCGGAGCGTACCCCCTCACCGAAGGCCACCGGTGGCGAACGCAGCGATGAGCCGACCGCCCGGCCGAGCGGCCGGGCCACTCCGGACGCCGAGCCGACCAGCCGGAGCAGCAGCGAGAGCCAGCCGACCCAGCGGCCCACCGGTCAGAGCACCGGCTCCAGCGGCAGCGAGGGCGGCTCCGGCAGCGGTTCCGGTTCGGGCAGCGGCTCCGAATCCGGCTCGAACGGTTCCGGTTCGGGATCGGGCTCCGGGTCGAACGGGTCCGGTTCCGGCTCGGGCGGCAGCGGTTCCGGGTCCGGCAGCGGTTCCGGCAGTGGTTCGGGCTCCGGCTCGGGCGGCAGCGGTAGCAGCGGTTCGGGCTCCGGCAGCGGCTCCGGGTCGTCCGGTTCCGGCGCCGGCTCCTGACGACTGCGATGGTTGAGGGCATGACGATCCCCGGGTACGACGCGATCATCCTCAGCGGCGGCCGCGCCAGCCGGTTGGGCAGCCCGAAGCAGCGGCTCGCCTACGCCGGCGCCACCCTGCTGGAACGCGCCTGCGCCGCCTGCGCGACGGCTCGTGCGGTCGTCGTCGCCGGACCGACCGAGATCGACCCGCCGGCCGGGGTGCGCTTCGCCCCCGAGGACCCGCCCTTCGGCGGCCCGGTCGCCGGGATCGCCAGCGGCCTGGCGGCCCTGGCCACGACCGGTGAGCGAGCGGACTGGGTGCTGGTGCTGGCCGTCGACCATCCGGAGCTGCCGGCCGCGGTACCGGCTCTGCTGAGCGCCCTGCCCGAGGCGGTGCCCGAGGTGGATTCGGTGCTGCTGGAACATCGGGGCGAACCGCAGATCCTGCTCGGCGCGCACCGCACCGACGCCCTGCACCGCGCACTCGCCGCGCTGGGGCGTACCCGCGATGTCTCGGTACGCCGGCTGCAGGCCGACCTGCGGCGGACCACCGTCACCGTCACCGATGTCGACCTCTCCGATGTCGACACCCCCGCCGACGCCGCCCGCTTCGGCATCGACCTCGACTGACAACGCTCATCGAGGAGCTGGCCCGGCGTAGCGGAGCCGGGTGCATATGGGCCCTCATCTCGACACGGTCGCTGCGCGACCTACTCGATGAGCGTGCGGGTGTCAGGTGGCGCTGCGCAGCCCACTCGATGAGCGTGGGGTGTCAGCCGCCGTGGCGCAGGGCGGTGAGTTCGGCGCGGGAGCGTACGCCGAGTCGCGCGTAGACGCGGGTCAGGTGGTACTGCACGGTCTTCACCGAGATGAACAGGCTGGCCGCGACCTCCCGGTTCGTCATCCCCTGAACCACCAGTTCGACGACCGCCTGTTCCTGCGGGGTGAGCTCGGTGAGCGAGTCGATGTCGCGACTGCGGGTGCCGGCCTTGAGCTCCCGATCGCAGCGTTCCACGTAACCGGTCGCACCCATCGCCGCGTACCCCCGCCGGGCGTGATGCAGCTCGGCCTCGGCATCCCGGCGCTTGCCGACCCGGCGCAGCGCCTGCCCCTGGGCGAAGTGGATCCGGGTGCGCAGCAGCGACAGCGGCAGATCCGAGATCAACCCGAGGGCCCGCTCGAACGCGTCCCGGCCGGCGGTCACCTCACCGGTGGAGAACAGCACCCGCGCCCGCGCGGAGCCCAGCCGGGCCATCGTCGAGCGGTGCTGGCGGGCCGCGGCGAGCTCCTCGTGCGGGCGCAGGAACTCATCGGCGGCCTGCACCTCACCGATCGCGATCAGCGCGATCGCATAGAGATCCTGCCAGGGCCAGAAACCCGGCTCGTCGATACCGGCGTGCCGTTGGGTGGCGAGCAGCGGTTCGAAGGCGCGGACCGCACCGGCATAGTCGCCGGTCGCGATCGAGACATGCGCCCGGGCCATCGTCGCGGCCACCAGCATCGCCTGATAGTCGGTCCGCACCGAGGCGGCCTTCGCGGCGTGCTCGTCGGCGAGCGCGATCTCCCCGCGCAGCGCGGCGATCTGCGCCCCGGCGCTGTGCACCAGCGGCAGTGCGACGTTCTGGCCGGTCTGCTCCAGCATCGGGATCGCCCGGTCCACCGCCGCCCGCGCCGCGCTCAGATCACCCAGGGCGAGCCGGGCGTGGGCGAGCCAGCCGTAGGCCCACAGCGAGATCCGGGTCGAACCGCGCCAGGCCGAGATGGGCGCGGCCATCTCCAGCTCGTGCGCCGCCAGCGGCACCCGGTCCAGGGCGAGCAGCAGCCAGCCCTGCCCCATCATCGCCCGCTGGCCCTGCGCCCCGGCCCGGACCGCGCTGGTGACCTTGGCGTACGCCTGCAGGGCCGCGTCCGGACGGCCCTCACCGCCCAGGCCCAACCCGAGCATGGTGTGCGCCTCCAACCCGGACGGCACCGAGGGCACCGCGCCGTCGGCGAGTTCGATGGCGCGCTCGGCCCAGGTGACCAGGCCGGCGGAGTTCCAGTCGACCAGGTTGTGCAGCGCGATCCGGTGCGCGATGGCGGACTTGGTGGCCCGGTCGTCGTCGGCGGCCTGCTGCCATGCCCGGTGCAGCAGCACCTCCGCCTCGTCGCGGTGGCCGAGCATCAGTTGGTGGTAGCCGAGAACTGCCTCGCGCAGCGGGGAGGCGGAGGTGGATTCCAGCTCCGGGATCAGCGCCTGCACCTCGAACAGGTTGCCGTTGCTGACCGTGGCATCCAGGCAGTCCACCAGCCGGCGCTCCGCCTCGGCCTCGCTGACCGACATCCGGCTGGCCGCCAACCAGGCCTCACCGGCCTGTTCCCAGGAGCCGCCGCTGGCGCAGCGGGCCGCCCAGTCGTCGAGTTCGGCGGCGAGTTCCGCATCCGGGCCACCGGCGGCCAGCGCCCGCTGCCGCAACCGGGCCCCCTCGTCGGCGAGCACCCGGGCGGCGCGGATGTGCAGTTCCCGCTGCCGGGCCACCCCCATCGATTCGTACGCCGCAGCGCGCACCAGCCGCGACCGGAAGCCGACCAGCAGCCGCATGCTGGCCCGCCGGGTACGCAGCACGCCGAGGTCGACCGCCCGGTCCAGCACCGGCAGCGGATCGTCCAGCTCGGCCAGCGTGGCGACCTCCTCCAGCACCGCCCAGCGGCCGATGATCGCGCAGGCCTCGACGAGCAGGCGCACCTGATCGTCCTCGGCCAGCAGCGCCCGCACGGTCCGCAGGGCGCGCGCGGTCGGTGGCAGCGGCGAGTCCGGCACCTTCCACAGGTCCGGGTCCTGCTCGGCGAGCAGCTCCAGCACCGCGGCAGCCGATCCGTCGGTGTGCTTGGCCAGCCGGCGCGCGGTGGCCTCGTCCAGGGTGTTGCCGACCCCGGCGGCCAGCGCCTGCACCCCGGCCGCGTCGAGGCGTTCCAGGTGACAGGTGGTGCCGCGGTGGGCTCGCGCCAGCTCGGCCAAGGGGCCGGCGTCGCAGTCGTCGAGCGCTCCGGTGAGCACCACCAGCAGCGGGGTGTCCCCGAGTCGGTGCACCGCCGAGGAGAGCGCGTGCAGGGAGACCGGATCGGCGTCGCCGGCCTCGGTGACCACCAGCACCCGGGGCCCGGTATCGGCCAGGCCGAGCCGCGGATCGGCCTCGGTCACCTCGGGCAGCCCGAGTCGTTCCAGCACCGCCCCGGGCAGCTCGCGTTCCCAGGCGATCGCCGAGACCTCGGTATAGGCCTCGTCGGCCAGCTGGCGGGATTCCAGGGTGGGCAGCACCAGACCGCGGACGGCGGCCTCGGCGTCGGCGCTGTCCCGCGCCAGCAGCAGCAGCACGGTGGCGCGGCCGTCCAGGGCCCGCTCCACCAGGCGCGGGATCTCGCGGGCGGGCTCGCCGGCGAGATGGCCCGGTTCGGCGGGCCGCGGACGGTCCATGCCGCCGAATGGTACGCGCGGGCTCAGCCGAGATCACCGCCGCCCACGGGAAGCACCTGACCGGTGAGATAGGACGCTTCATCGCTGGCCAGGAAGCAGATCGCCGCCGCCTGTTCGTCCAGGGTGCCGTATCGCTTGAGCAGCGTGGATTCCAGCGTCTGGTCGACGGTCACCTGGTGCCACTGCTCCTCCTGCTCGTTCTGCGGTTCGCCACCGCGCGGCACCCGGCGGGCCGGTGCATCGGTGCCACCGGGGGCGGTGGCGACCACCCGGACCCCGTGCGGGGCGGCCTCGAAGGCCAGCGATCTGGTGATCGCGTTCACCCCGCCCTTGGCGGCCGCATAAGGCAACCGGTTCAACCCCATCGTGGCGATCGAGGAGACGTTGACGATGGTGCCGTGGCCCTGTTCGTAGAGCTGCGGCAGCACCGCGCGGCAACCCCACAGCGTCGGATAGAGCGAACGGTTGATCTCGGCGGTGATCTGCTCGGGATCGTATTCCTCATAGGGTTTGCGCCAGATCGTGCCGCCGACCACATGGATCGCGATGTCCACCCGGCCGAACTCGGCGACCGCCCTGTCCACCACCGACTGCGCGCCGGCGAAGGTCTCCAGGTCGGCGAGCTGGGCGGCCGCACCCGCGGTGTCGGGGCTCGGATCGCCGGAGAACTCGTCGGCCAGCGATTCGACCAGCTCGCTGCGGTCGGCGAGCAGCAGGCGGCCGCCCTCGGCGTGGATCCGGCGGGCGACCGCCTCGCCGATGCCCTGCGCGGCGCCGGTGACCAGCACCACCTTGCCGGCGAAACGTCCGGGGCTGATGTTGGCCGGCCGCTTGCGCTGGTCCTCCATCGCCCGGCGCATCGTCAGCTTGGAGCGGTCGGAGTGCGCCATGAACAACTGACGGGCCCGCTCCCGGTCGCCGGCGGCGATCGCGTCCACCATGTCGACGTGATCGCGGGCGACCAACGGGTGGCACCAGGTGGCGTGCTTGAGGGTCTCCTCCATCGCACCCTTCACCCCGAGACGTTGGTACGCCTGCCGCAGGTGATCGTTGCCGGTGAGGGAGAACAGGTAGTCGTGGAAGGCCGCATTGGTCTGGGTGTAGGTCATCGCATCGACGAACTGTTCCCCTTGCACATAAGGAAGAGTCGCCTCCGCGAGCATCCGGTAGCCGGCCACCTGGCCGCTGCTGATCCTGCCCAGCACCAGCTCCAGGGCACCGAGTTCGAGGGCCTGTCGGGCCTCGAAGATGGCATCCGAGCGCAGGATCGAGGGATGCTCCTCACCGATCTCGTAGCCGTCCCCGGTCCCCTCTCCCGGACCGCCCGAGCCAGCCCCCGACGAGCGCGACGCCGCCCCCGGCGTACCGACGAAGCGGGCCGCGATCCCGGCCGGTGCGGCACCGCCCACCGACTCCAGTTCGCGGGCCGGGAAGATCGGCTCGCCGAGCAGGTCCCGGCTCGCACCCTCCGGTGCGATACCGCGATCCGGTGCCAGCGCCGTCGGCTCCCCGGTCAGCGCGGTGGCGAAGATCTCCTTGCCCAGCAGGGATCGCTTGCGTTCGACCGATTCCACCGGGGCGGCGGCGGAGGCCGGGGCGGGACTCAGCGCCTCGTCGGCGGCGAACAGTTTCTGGCCGAGCAGGGAGCGGGCCCCGGCACCGGCACCGGCACCGGCACCGGCACCGGCGAGGATCAGCTCGCCCGCGGCCGGCACGTCGAGGTCGGCCGCCGCGGCAGCGGGTTGCATCGGTTCGACGGGCTCCGCCTCCTCGGCGGCCGGTTCCTCCACGATCTCCACCGGCGCCGGCGCGGCCTGGCGGGGCGGGGTGGCGGAGGTGAATTTCTCGTAGTAGAAGCCGGTCGGCTCGATGCCGAGCTCGTCGTCGAAGTGTCCGCGGACCGCCTCCACCATCGGCGGCGGGCCGCAGAGATAGACCGCGGTGTCGCCGCCGTGCAGATGCTCGGGGCTGATGATGCCCATCACGTAACCCTTGTTGGGCGCGGTGGACGCCTCGTCGGCGATCACGTAGTCCCAACTGAAGTTGCGGATCTGGCTCGACAGCGTCTCCAGCGTGTCCAGCTCGACCGCGTCGATGTCGGCATTGGCACCGTAGACCAGGTGGATGGTGCGGCTCGAGCCGTTGCCGGCCACGGTTCGCAGCATCGCCAGCATCGGCGCCAGCCCGGTCCCGCCGGCGACCATCAGCACCGGCCGGTGGGCCTCACGCAGGAAGAACGATCCGTGCGGGCCGTTGAAGGTGACCTCGTCACCGACCGCGGCGCGTTCGGCGAGCCAGGTGGACATCAGCCCGCCGGGCACGATCTTGACCAGGAACTCCAGTTCCTCGTCCTCCGGTGCGTTGGAGAAGGAGTAGGAGCGGGTCTCCTCGCTGCCGGGGATCTTGATGTTCACATACTGCCCGGGCAGGAAGGCGAGCTTGTCCCGGTTCGGGATGCTCATCCGCAGCCGCATCACGGTCTCGGAGTAGCGGTGCACATCGGTGACGGTGCCGGTGAAGGTCGCCGTCTGGGTCTTCGCGACCGCCGAGGTGCTGTTGATCTGCACGACCAGGTCCGATTGCGGTTTTGCCTGGCAGGCAAGGAGATAACCCTTCTCCGCCTCGCTCTCGCTGAGCGCGTCCTCGACGTAGAAGCCGGCATCGTAGCTGCCCGATTCGCAGAACGCCTTGCAGGTGCCGCAGGCACCGTCATTGCAGTCCACCGGGATGTTGATCCGTTGCCGGTACGCCGCATCGGCGATGCTCTGGTCGTCGGCAACGGTGATGAAGCGCGTTTCCCCGTCCTCGAAGGAAAGCGCGACCTTGTAGTCGGTCATGATGCCGCCTCAAATGTGGTAGATGTCGACCACGTGGTGGATGTAGTCGTTCTTCAGCACCACGGTCTTGCGCCGGATCAGCGGAGTCTCGCCGCCGAAGTCGATGGTGTAGAAGGACGTCCCGTAATAGGGGTCCATCGTGTTGTACCGGAAGTACATGGTGTGCCAGTTGAACCGGATGTCGACCAGGTTGCCGCGGCGTTCGATCACCTCGACATTGCTGATGTTGTGACTGGTCCGCGGTTCGGGGATCGAGGTGGCGCTGGACCGCTCGGTGCGGATCCGGAAGACCCGGTCCTCGAGCCCACCCTTGTTCGGGTAGTAGATCAGCGACATCTCGGTCGCCGGATCCTGGGTCAGCTCACCGTTGTCGTCCCAACTGGGCATCCAGTAGACGACGTCATCGTGATAGCAGTCCAACCAGGATTCGAAATCCCGGTCATCGAGGTAGCGCGCCTCGCGGTAGAGGAACTGCTCGATGGTGGTCTGGTCGATGCGTACCTGGTCCGGGACCGTGGCCCCATTGGCCTGGATGTCGCGCTGCTGCAGTGTGTCGGTCATCGGAATCCTCCTCAGCCGCGCTCGGTGGATCGGCGGCTCGCCTTCTTCGCCGGGCTCGCCTTCTTCGCCGGGGCCGCCTTCTTCGCCGTGCTCGTCTTCTTGGCGGGTGCGGCCTTCTTGGCCGGTGCGGCCTTCTTGGCCGGTGCCGTCTTCTTCGCCGCGCTCTTCCGCCGGGCCGGGCTCTGCTGCTCCTTGACCGCGCCGCCCTTGGCCCTGCGTACCAGCTTGTGGTCGCTGCCGATCTTCTCCGCGGCCTGCTGGGCGCCCGCCAACGCGACGTCCTCACCGGCGACGGCGGCCCGCATCACCTCCAGCCAGTAACCGTGCTGCACCGGATAGAGGCCCTCGTCCTCGTTCTTGATGCCGGAGGCGATCACGCCGTCCATACCGAGCGAATCGGCGACCGGATCGGGTCCCTCGAGCCAGTGCTCGGCGCCGCGGCTCATGTCGTTCCACGGGGCGGTGGTGGCCTTGAAGGTGAACTGGCAGGAGCGGAACTCCTCCAGGTCGTCGGGAGTGGCCATCCCGGTGGCGTTGAAGAAGTCCTCGTACTGCCGGATCCGGTGCTCGCGGGCCTCGGCGCTCTCGCCCTTGGGCGCGATGCAGTAGATGGTGACCTCGGTCTTGTCCACCGCAATCGGCCGGAAATGCCTGATCTGGGTGGAGAACTGGTCCATCAGGTACACGTTCGGGTAGAGCAGCAGGTTGCGCGAGCCCTTCACCATGAACTCGCCCTTGGCCTCGCCGTACTTCTCCTTGAGCTTGTCCAGCCAGGGCACCAGCGGCCGGGACTGCCAGTTGCCGGCCCAGGTCCACAGACACAGGTGACCGTTCGGGAAGGACCAGGTGCCGCCGCCCTGCTTGCCCCACTTGCCGGCATCCACGGTCTCGGTGGTGTTCTTCGACTCCCCGGAGGCCCGGCGGGAGGTGGTGGCGGCGTAGTTCCAGTGCGTCGCGGTGACGTGGTAGCCGTCCGCTCCGTTCTCGGCCTGCACCTTCCAGTTGCCGTCGTAGATGTAGGTCGAGGTGCCGCGCAGCACCTCCAGGCCGTCGGGTGACTGGTCGACGAGCATGTCGATCACCTTGGTGGCATCACCCAGGTGCTCGGTCAGCGGCAGCACATCGGGGTTCAGGCTGCCGAACAGGAACCCGCGGTAGGACTCGAAGCGCGGGATCTTCGTCAGATCGTGCGAGCCGTCGATGTTGAAGCTCTGGCTGGGATAGCCGGCGTCCTCGGGGTCCTTGACCTTGAGCAGCTTGCCGTCGTTGCGGAAGGTCCAGCCGTGGAACGGGCAGGTGATCGTCAGCCGGTTGTCGGTCTTGCGCCGGCAGAGCATCGCGCCGCGGTGGGCGCAGGCGTTGATCAACCCGTTCAGGGTGCCGTCCTTGGAGCGGGTGATGACGACCGGCTGCCGGCCGATGTATCCGGTGAAGTAGTCCCCGGGGTTCTCCACCTGGCTCTCGTGTGCCAGATAGACCCAGTTGCCCTCGAAGATGTGCTTCATCTCGAGCTCGAAGAGCTCCTCATCGGTGAAGATCGAGCGATTCGCCCGGTAGATGCCGCTCTCGCGATCGTCGATGACGGCTTGGTCGAGATCCAGGTGCGTGGTCATGTGCAGCTACCCCTTCAGTGGCGACGATGACACTGTGGCCGCGGAATGCGACCTGCGTGGGTACCAGTCTGCGCCTCGGCCGAGCCGGGCACCCCAGTAGAACCCCTAGGTCTGACCCAGGGTACCCAGCCTGGGGTGGGTACGCGCCCGAATCAGGCGTACGCCTCAGCGCAGCAGCGCTGCCGGCACGTCGGTCCGGGAGAAGTCGTCGCCTTTGAACAGCAGCCGACGACCGGCAGCCTGCGCGGCGCCATAGCTGAAACAGTCGCCGAGATTGAGACCGGCAGCATGCCTGCCCTTGCCGAACCTCAGCCAGCCCTCGACGGCAGCGAGCGTTTCATCCTCGGTGAATGGCCGGACATCCACCTCCAGGTCCGCCAGCAACCCGTGCACATCCGCTTCCGCCTCGGCACCCTGCCGCGCGTGTGCGACCATCAGGCACTCCACCAGGGTCGCCGCGGAGATGGACAACTCAGCGGCGGACGTCATCGCGGCGAGGTACGTCACCGCATCATCCTCACCGAGGACGACGGCGAGCACCGCGGAGGTGTCGAGGATCATCGGGGCAGCCCGTCGGAGTCGTAACCGAGGATCTCGTCAGCGGACCGGTCATCCAAGGTCTTACGTGCCCGCCCGCGCTCGATGTAGCGGTACAGCGATGCCCCGCGGTCCGTGCGACGCCGGACGCGCTGAACTCGCGCGAGCCGTTCCTCCATCGCCACTCGGATCGCCTCGGTCAGACTCTCCCCGGTCTCCTGGGCCAACTCACGCGCGAGCCGATCGGTGACCGGGTCCTTGATGTTGATCGCCATCGAACCAGTATCCACCAATCGAGGAAGAAAGGAAGACGCTCAGGAAGATATCGCACTCAGTCCCACCAGAACGCCCAACCGTCCGCCGTCCGCAGCTGGGCCAGGTAGTCCGCGGGCGGCAGGCCCTGGTCGATGATGTCGGGGCACCAGACGTAGTGCTCCCCCACCAGCCGCCGCAGCTGCTCGTCGCTGCTCGGGCGGCGCGGCACCTGGACGGCGAGGGTGTCGAAGCCGAGGCCGGTGAGCACGGCGCCGAAGCGGTCCTCCCAGCTCCGCAGCACCGCCGAGAGCGGTTCGCCGTTGCGGTCGTAGTTGGTGGCCCCGATCCAGCCGAGCCGCTTGAGCAGATCGCCCGGACGCTGGGCGGGCACCAGCAGCAGCCCGCCACCCTGCTCGTTGAGCAGGATGGGTTCCAACTCGTCGGCGGTGAGGTCGGGTCCGGACACCGGGTCGGCCAGACCCCGGTAGCGGGCGGACGGCTCCCAGTCCTCACCCGCGTCGGGCATCAGGTCGGCAGCCGCTTCGGTGAGCACCGCGTCGGCGGCGAGGACGCGGTCGTCCACCTCGCCGAACTCGCCCTCCAGCCAGGGCCGCGCGTACTCCCCGGCGAGGCCCTCGACGGCGACCGGCCACAACCCGGTCTCGGCGAACGCGCCGGCCAACCGGCGTACCAGCTCGGTCAGCCGGTCCTCGGGGAGCGGCTCGACGGTGACCCAGCCGACCGGCTCGCCGCCGCCGAAGTCGCTGCGGAGCTGGCGGCCCTCAGGCAGCTCGATCCCGGCGAGGGTGAGCGGCCCGGCGGGCGGGACCTGAGCGGATACGGAGGAGGAGAACATGCGCCCCATCCAACAACACACCGGGTCCGCCCAACACGAAAGGCGGGCCCCGAACGGGACCCGCCTTCGCGAGAGGTACGCCTCAGGCGTACCGGAGATCACGCGGCCGGAGCCGCACAGATCACTTGAGGGTGACGGAGGCGCCGGCAGCCTCGAGCTGCTCCTTGGCCTTGGCCGCGTCGTCCTTCTTGGCCTTCTCCAGGACGGCCTTGGGAGCGGACTCCACCAGCTCCTTGGCCTCCTTCAGGCCGAGCGAGGTGAGGGCGCGCACCTCCTTGATGACCTGGATCTTCTTGTCACCGGCGGACTCGAGGATCACGTCGACCTCGTCCGACTCCTCGGCAGCGGCGTCGCCGCCACCCTCGCCACCGGCAGCCGGAGCACCGGCAGCGGCCACGGCCACCGGAGCGGCGGCGGTCACGTCAAAGGTGTCCTCGAACAGCTTCACGAACTCGGAGAGCTCGATCAGGGTCATCTCCTTGAAGGCGTCAAGGAGCTCGTCATTGCTGAGCTTCGCCATGTTGGGCGTCCTTCCTTACTTTTCGTCAGCGGAGTCATCCGCTGCGGTATCGGTGTTCTCCGCAGCGGGCGCTGCTTCGTCGTTCCCCGCAGCCGGAGCTGCTTCGTCACTGACCTGCTTCTGGTCGGCGGTAGCAGCACCTGCGCCACCGATCTTCGAGGGGTCCTCCTGGGCCGCGGTCTCCAGCGCGCCCAGTGCACGGGCGAGCTTGGACGCCGGAGCGGCGAAGACGTAGGCAGCCTTGTTCAGGTTGGCCTTCATACCGCCGGCCAGCTTGGCCAGCAGCACCTCACGGGACTCGAGGTCGGCGAGTGCCTTGACCCCGTCGGCGTCGAGGATCTTGCCCTCCATGACGCCGCCCTTGATCACCAGAAGCGGGTTGTCCTTGCTGAAGTTCCTCAGACCCTTCGCCACCGTGGCCACGTCCCCGGTGATGAAAGCGATCGCGGTCGGGCCGACGAGTTGCTCATCGAGCCCCTCGACACCGGCCTCCTTGGCCGCGATCTGGGTCAGAGTGTTCTTCGTCACGGCGTACGTGGCGTCCTCGCCGAGGCTGCGGCGCAGCTCCTTGAGGGCGGCCACGGAAAGTCCGCGATACTCGGTCAGCACGGCGGCTTCAGAGCTGGAGAACTTCTCCTTCAGCTCGGCAACCGCGGCTGCCTTGTCGGGCCTCGCCATGGTTCTCCTTCCCACTTCTCGCACGAACCGCACGCCCGGGTGGGGCGGCGGCGCCTGGGACCAGTTGGGGCATCAAAAAAGCCCCGGCGCACAGGCGCACGGGGCGGCTCGGAGCTGGGCTCCGGACTGCTTCGCATCACCTGCGCGGGCCTTCCGTGCGGACCTCTTGCGGGGCCTGCTCGGAGACTTCGGACCGGGCGTACCCGGTCGACCTGCGGTCTTCGGCAGCACCCATCGTACGCACCCGCGCGGGTGCGCACCAAATCGGCGTACGCGGCCCCTCCGGCATCACCCCGAGAGCCCCTGTTCCTGAGAGAAACCAGAAACTTCGGCACAATGATCCGGCTCACAGTCGGACCACCGGTCAAAGCGGTCCAACTAGGGAAGATGATAAATCTGCCAGACCGACCGATACCCATTTCATGCTGAGAAGACCCTGAGGGTTGACCAAGACGGTCACGCAGGGATAACGTCCTCGCGCCGGAGTTGAACCGGCGGACCTGACACCCGACCAGAGGATTCACTCGACATGCGCAAGCTGTTCAAGAGCTCCGCGGCCATCGCCGCGAGCGTCGCCCTCGGCTCGACCATCGCGGTCACCACCATTGGTACCGCCGATGCCGCCACCTGCAGCACCGTCTCCCAGTGCGCCGCCGGCTCCACCCCGACCCTGAAGGTCGGCAAGCGGAGCAATGACGTCAAGCGCCTGCAGCGCGCCCTGACCAAGGACGGCTACAAGGTTCCGGCCACCGGTTACTACGGGACGATCACCCGCTCCGCGGTGATCCGCTACCAGAAGGCCCACGGCATCCCGACCACCGGCGTCACCGCGTCCCTCACCTGGGGCTCGCTGCAGAAGCACAAGGGTGGCTCCAGCAGCGCCGCCAAGGCGGCCCCGAAGCCCGCCGCCCCGGCCGCGCCGGCCGCCAACACCGCGGTCCGCAGCACCACCGGCGGCAAGGCCGCTGCGGTCAACTTCGCGCTGGCCCAGCTCGGCAAGCCCTACGCCTACGGCGCCACCGGCCCGAACGCCTACGACTGCTCCGGCCTGACCGGTGCCGCCCTGAAGGCCGCCGGGATCAGCATCCCGCGGACCTCGCAGGCCCAGCTGGCCGCCGGCCAGAAGATCTCGCTCAGCCAGGCTCAGCCGGGCGACCTGATCGTCTACTACTCCGGCGCCACCCACATCGGGATCTACATCGGTGACGGCAAGATCGTGCACAGCTCCCGCCCGGGCAAGCCCGTGTCGATCGCCTCGGCCACCTCGATGCCGATCAACGCTGTCGTGCGCTTCTGAGTCCAGTTCTCACGTCCGTCGCGTACGCCCCCGCAACCGCTCCGGTTGCGGGGGCGTTCGCGTGCGGTGGGGTGATCGGCAACCGGAACCTTCCACCCACCGAGGAGGAACTTTCCAGCCACCATTGGGTTTCCGCGGGCCCGGAGGCCGCCTAGCGTCAGCGGCGTACCGGTCAACAACCACCCAGGAGACCTGACATGAACACCCGACGCATCGCCGCCCTGACCGCCGCAGCGGTCACCGGCCTCACCACAGTGACCGGGGTCGTTGGCTTCGGCATCAGCCAGTCCACCGCCGCCGGCTCGTCCGCCAGCTGCTCCATCGACTCGACCCCCGTCGTCAAATACGGCGCCCGCGGCGAGGCGGTCAAGGACCTCCAGTGCGTACTGAACTCCAACGGCGCCAAGCTCGCCGTCGACGGCAGGTTCGGCCCGAAGACCAAGGCCGCCGTGCTCAGCTATCAGAAGGCCAAGGGCCTGGAGGTCGACGGCATCGTCGGCCCGAAGACCTGGGCCTCGCTGAAGGCCAACAACGGCGGCGGTGGCAAGCCGACCACCCCGCCGCCCTCCAACGGCAACGTCTCCGCCGATCGGCAGCAGGTGCTGAAGCGGGCGGCCACCTGGCTGACGGCCTACAACGGCGGCCCGGTCCCCTACAGCCAGACGAAGTTCTTCCAGGGCTACCGGCAGGACTGCTCGGGTTACGTCTCGATGGCGCTCGGGCTGGGCAAGCCCGGTCTGAACACGGTCGGCCTGGCCGACTCGAGCGTGACCAAGCGGATCTCGCTGAACGAGTTGAAGCCGGGTGACCTGCTGATCGACTCCGACGGCACCAACAACACCCGCCACGTGGTGATCTTCGAGAAGTGGACCGACTCGAGCCGCACCGCGTACAAGGCCTACGAGCAGACCGGTGACGGTGACAGGACCCGATACCGCGTCCTCAAGTACGGGTTGGACGCCGGCTCGCAGTACAAGCCGCGCCGGCCGCTGAAGTACGGCGACTGACCACCCGCCGGACACACGACGAGGCCCGCACCCCGATGGGTGCGGGCCTCGTCTGGTGCTGCGATCAGGCGTACGCCTCAGCGGCGTCCGATCACTCGCCCTCGGGCTTGGTGCGCGACGGATCGACCGTCACGCCCGGGCCCATCGTCGAGGAGAAGGTGATCTTCTTGATGTAGCGACCCTTGGCGCTGGACGGCTTGAGTCGCATCACCTCATCGAGCGCGGCGAAGTAGTTCTGCGCGAGCGCCTGCTCGCTGAACGACGCCTTGCCGATCACGAAGTGCAGGTTGGCGTGCCGGTCGACGCGGAACTCGATCTTGCCGCCCTTGATGTCGGTGACGGCCTTGGCGACGTCGGGGGTGACGGTGCCGGTCTTCGGGTTCGGCATCAGGCCACGCGGGCCGAGCACACGGCCCAGCCGGCCGACCTTGGCCATCATGTCCGGGGTGGCGACGACGGCGTCGAAGTCCAGGTACCCCTTCTGCACCTTCTCCACCAGCTCGTCGGCGCCGACCTCATCGGCACCGGCGGCCTCGGCGGCAGCTGCCTTGTCACCGGTGGCGAAGACCAGGACCCGAGCGGTCTTGCCGGTGCCGTTCGGCAGGTTGACGGTGCCGCGGACCATCTGGTCCGCCTTGCGCGGGTCGACGCCGAGGCGCATCGCCACGTCGACGGTCTCGTCGAACTTGGCCGACGCCCCGCCCTTGATGATGTCCACGGCCTCGGCCGGGGTGTAGAGCTTGTCCGCGGTCCGCTTCTCAGCGGCGGTGCGGTATGCCTTGCTGCGCTGCATCTCTGACTCCTTGTTCAGTTCAGTTCTGGTCAGTCGTGGTACGCCCCAGCGCGGGGCTCCCACTGTGTTCGTGAAGGGGGACGACCCCCTTCTCATCCCCCGCGGTCGGCCTTGGCGGCCTCCCAGCGGCGCTGGATCAGCCTTCGACGCTGACGCCCATGGAACGGGCGGTGCCCTCGACGATCTTCATCGCGCCGTCGATGTCGTTGGCGTTCAGGTCCGGCAGCTTGGTCTCGGCGATCTCCTTGACCTGATCCCGGGTGATCTTGCCAGCCTTGTCCTTGAGCGGGTTGGCGGCACCGGACTTGATGCCGGCGGCCTTCTTGATCAGCTCCGCGGCCGGCGGGGTCTTGGTGATGAACGAGAACGTGCGGTCCTCGTAGATCGTGATCTCGACCGGGATGACGTTGCCGCGCATGGCTTCGGTGGCAGCGTTGTACTGCTTGCAGAAGTCCATGATGTTGACGCCGTGCGGACCGAGAGCGGTACCGACGGGCGGCGCCGGGGTGGCCGCACCCGCGTTCAAAGCGACCTTGACGAGCGCCGCTACTTTCTTCTTGGGAGGCATGTTCGGGTCCTCTTGTGTCGTTCGGTTTCCGGTGGCGGTGCGAGGCGTACGCCCACCCGCCAATGGGCGCACCGGCTGTGCGCCCAAGCATTCATTGTCCGCCGGTGACCCGGCGGAACCAAATCAGACCTTGTCGACCTGCGAGAAGGTCAGGTCGACCGGGGTCTCGCGACCCAGGATCTCGACCAGGGCCTTGAGCCGCTGGCTGTTCGCGTTGATCTCGGTGATCGAGGCGTGCACCCCGGCGAAGGGGCCGTCGGTGACCATCACCGAATCGCCCACGGCGAAGTCGGCGACCTCGACCTTCTTCTTGCGGGTCTGCTTCGGCTGGCCCTCGGCGGCCGCAGTGGCGGCGGAGATCACCGACGGGGCGAGCATCTTCTCGACCTCGTCCAGACCCAGCGGCACCGGTGAGGTGGCGTGGCCGACGAAACCGGTGACCGACGGGGTGTGCCGGACGGTCGCCCAGGACTCGTCGGTCAGCTCCATGCAGACCAGCACGTAACCGGGCAGCACGGTGCGGGTGACGGTCTTGCGGTTGCCGTTGCGGATCTCGGTGACCTCTTCGGTCGGCACCCGCACCTCGAAGATGAAGTCCTCCATGTTCAGCGAGGTGACCCGGGACTCCAGGTTCTGCTTGACCCGCTTCTCCATGCCGGAATAGGTGTGCACGACGTACCAGTCGCCGGGCTTGGCGCGCAGCTCGGCACGCAGCTCCTCGAGCGCCTTCTCCGCGGCATCCTCGGCGTCGGCGTCGGGCTCGTCGTCCTCATCGCCCGCACCGGCCGCGGTGTCGTCGTCGCCCAGCGCCAGCTCGGCCTCGGCGTCATCGTCCGACCCGGCACCGCCCAGATCCAGATCCAGATCGTCGTCGTCGGAGTCCTCCGAGTCGTCGTCGGAGCCGAAGTCGAGGTCGATCTCGACCTCGTCGTCGGCCTCGGCGGACGCCGGCGCCTCGCCCAGATCGATCTCCACGTCCTGCTCCTCGGTCTCATCCGGGGTGCTGGTCGCGTCGTCGTCCAGGGAGAGTTCGACGTCCTGCTCGTTGTCCTTCACGGGGTTTTCCTCCACTAGTGCGATGCCTTCGGTCGGCTGCGTCTCAGCCGAACGCCTTGAGGACCAGCCAGCCGAAGCCGAGGTCCAGCAGCGAGACGAAGGCGATGATGAACAGCACGAAGACCAGCACCACCACGAAGTACTGCTGCACCTGGGTGCCGGTCGGCCAGACCACCTTGCGGAGCTCGGTCGTCGATTCGCGGACGAATGCGGCCGGGGTGGTGCGCTCCTTGGTGGCCGCGGCGCGGTCCTGCTCGGCGTCGCGGCGGGTGCGGGTGGCCTTCTCCTTGCGCGACGGGCGGCCCTTGCGGCCGCCCTCGTCGGTCCGGGCGAGCTGCTTGCCGTCGGCGGTCGAGTCGGCCTCGACCTCGTCGGCGGCCGACTTCTCCTCGGTCCGCACATCGGAATCGGAGTCCCGATCACCGGAATCGGACTGGCCGCGGCGTACCGGGCGGGTCCGGCGGGGACGCCGCTGGGCGGTCGAACCCTCCGAGACGGTCTCCTCCTCGGCGACCTCGTCGGTGGCGCGGTCCAGCTTGGCCTCGTTGATGTCCGGGGTGCTCGGATCGTCGACGTATCCGTCGTCCGGGGTGTCCTCCGGGTCGACGATCTCGGCATCCTCGCTCAACTCGGCGGGCTGACCATCGACGGAATCATCGGCGGTGCGGCCGTCGGTGGGCTCGACAGGGGTCGACTCGTCCGACTCGTCGGTCGGATCGGTGAACTTGTCGTCTGCCACTGCTTGGGTCCTTCGGGTCGCCTCGGTGTGCCCGGCACCTCGTCATCCGATGAGGCGAACGCGGGCCCAGTCGTCTCGCACGGCAAGAGGGACTTGAACCCACAACCTTCGGTTTTGGAGACCGATGCTCTGCCAATTGAGCTATTGCCGTTCGGCTGCGCCCGGGCACGCCCGAGTCTGGTGCAGCCACCAAGACGTTGAGTGTACGCGGTGATCGCGCAAACGTCGAACCGATACCTGATCCGGCACGTGGTAAAAAGAGGACGGAACCTTGGACACAGGGTGGCAGACCTGAACCGCGACCAGAAGGGGCGGCGTGAGCGGTACTTGGGGCTCCGCACCCGGTCAGGTGACGCCTCCGGAGACACTGGAGGGGTTCTCGGGCTGGCAGGAGATCGGCCGTGGCGGCGACGCCACGGTCTATCGTGCCGTCCAGGACGCCCTCGACCGGGACGTGGCGATCAAGGTGCTGATGGTCGACGACGAGGAGTCGATCCGCCGGTTCACCCGCGAGGTCCAGCTGATGGTCTCCCTGGGCCGGCAGCATCCGAACATCGCCAAGGTGCTGCAGATCGGCACCTCCAGCCGCGGCCGCCCGTGCATCGTGATGGACTACTACGAGCTCGGTTCGCTGGATCAGCGGCTGGCATCGTACGGGCAGTTGTCCGCCGACGAGGTTGTCAATGTGGGCACCGTGGTCGCCGACGCGCTCTCCTTCGCGCACGCCAAGGGCGTACTGCACCGCGACGTGAAACCGCAGAACGTGCTGATCCTGCCGACCAGCTACGTGCTCTCCGACTTCGGCATCGCCCGGTTGATCGACTCGGCGCACACCTCCAGCTCGGACCGGTTCTCCTATCGGCACGCCTCCCCGCAGGTGCTGGACGGCTATCCGCCCTCGGAGGCCGACGACATCTTCTCCCTCGGCGCGACGCTGTTCCACCTGCTGGACGGCAAACCGCCGTTCACCCGCACCGACGGCGAGCCCGATTCGGCGCTCGCCTACATCAAGCGGGTACGCCTGGAGGAGCCGCGGCCGCTGCGTCGGCCGGACCTGCCGCCGATGCTGCACAAGATCATCGAGAAGACGCTGCGCAAGAACCCCTACGAGCGCTTCGCCTCGGCCGCCGATCTGCGCGACGCGCTCACCCAGGTGCGCACCGAGACCCGCAGCTGGTCGACCGGTGATCCGGTGCCGCGGCCGAGTACGCCGCCGGCGGATGTCACCGCACCCAAGCCGGAGCCGCCGATGGCGGCGCCCGGGTGGGGTGGCACCCCGGGGCAGGCGATCAACCCCGACGACCTGACCTCACTGCGGTTCCGGCAACAGGATCCGAGCCTCGGCATGCCGCCGCCGATGGGACCGGGTGGCGCCCCGCCGCCGATCTCGGCGTACAGCCCCGCCTCCGGCTACACCCCGGCGGTGCCGTCGGCCCACTCCCCCGCCTCCGCGGTCGAACCGGAGAAGCCCGGTCGCAAGGTGCCGCTGCTGGCGATCACCCTCGGCGGCGTTGCGATCGGTGTCCTGCTGGTGGTGGTGCTGTCCATGCTGAACCGTCCCCAGCAGGCCCAGGAGGCGACCACCCCGCCCCCGGCCGCCACCCAGCCGCCCGCGACCACCCCGCCGCCCCCGGCGAGCGTCAGCGATCCGAACCTCGAGCCCAAGGACCTGAAGGTGACGATCGAGGGCAACCGCGCCACCGCCACCTGGAACAGGTCGGTCGACACTCCCACGTCCTGGGGCTGGAACGTCGGCGAGAGCGAGAAGGCCATGGAGGGCGGGGCGGTCCGGGACACCCTGACCCCGAACCGCCGCACCGTCGGCGCCGACATCGACCCGAACTGGAAGCAGGTCTGCTTCACGGTCATCGGGATCAAGGACAACCGCTACGGCGCCGTCTTCTACTGCACACCCCGCTGACACTCATCGAGTGCACGCTCATCGAGTGCACGCTCATCGAGTAGCTGACCATGCGGAGCGCAGCGGAGCAATGGTCAGCGTGTCGAGATGAGCCCCATGCCTCCGGGGCAGCGCACCGAAATTTGCGGCTCGATTCCCGATTGGCGCCCAGATCGGCCGATTCCGCGATCGAGCCGCAAATTCCGCAGGCCCATCCTCGCTCAGGTCCTCTCGACACGCTCGCTGCGCGAGCTGCTCGAGGACCGTGCGGGGTTCGAGGACCGTGGCGTACGCCGTGGCGGTTTCGCGGCCTTCTGCTTCGGCTTCAACCAGACGGCCGGGCTGAAGGACCAGACGAGGCGCTGCCAGCCGCTCGCCTGACCGCGCAGGGCGCGGTCGGCGGCGCGGGCGGTGTCCCAGACCGCCGGGGCGTCCACCGCGGCGGGGGCGAACGAAGCGGTCTCGGCCGCGCGGGCCACGGTCTCGGCCTCGGGTACGCCGGTCGCGGCGGCCACCGACACCGCGGCCCGATTCGGTTCCGGTGGTCGCCCGGAGAGCCGCAGCGAATCCCGCAGCAGGCGCCAGGCACCGAGCGCACCGGCCTGCTGCTGGCGGTTGCGGCGTACCCGGCGGGCGACGGTCAGCCCACCGACGCCGAGCAAACCCAACCCCAGCGCACCGGCCGGGATCCACCACCACTGCAGATCGTCGGCGCCCAGCAGCGGAGCCGGCGGGACGGCCGGGGTCGGTACCGGGGTGGGCCGCGGCGGCGGCGGGCGCTGCTGCCGGTTCGCGGTCGGCGGCTGGACCGAGCTGAGGTCGGGTGTCGGGTTGAACGGCACCCAGCCGAAGCCGGCGAAATAGACCTCCGGCCAGGCCGCGGCGTCGCGGCCGCGGACCACGTTCACATTCGGATCGGTCGCCAGCGGCGAGCCCTGCCCGAAGCCGACCACCACCCGCGTCGGGATGCCGAGCGAGCGGGTCAGGATCGCGAAGGAGGCCGCGAACTGCTCCGAGGTGCCCAGCCGGCCGCCCTTGTCCTCGTTGTCGAAGAGGAAACTGCGCAACCGCGGCAGCGACGAACCGCCGGGCGCGGTGGCGACGAACTTGCGGTCGGCCTTCACGGTCCGCTCGATGGCCTGCACCTGGTCGAGATAGGTGGCCGAGTTCTTGGTGACCTCCTTGGCGTACGCCGCGAACTCGCCGGGCGTGTTCGGCGGCAGCGCGGTGTAGCGCTCCGCCTGGCCGATGTCGGCGGCGGCCAGCTCCGCGAGCCGGGGCGCGTCCACACTGCCGGTCACGGTGTAGGAGACGACCCCGCCGTTGGGCACCTGTGGGCTGATCAGCGCTCCGGTGTCGGGATCGAGGCGGGCGCCGGGGATGGTGACCTCGGTCGGTACGCCGGGGGCCGGCACCCAGCGGGTGATCGGCTTCCAGGTGACGGTGGTGGTCAGCTCCTTCTGGAAGCGGCCCGGCGGCAGCAGCGGGGCCCGGGTGTCACCGATGTCGGCGTACTTGCTGATGCTGTTGAAGGTGACGCCGTCATAGTCGGGATAGACGGCCAGGTGCAGCGGATAGGTGTCGCCGCTGCGGCGCAGGATCTCCTCTTCCTGGCGCTCGGCCCAGGCACCGAGCATCGGCAGCACATTCGGCTCGGAGACCGCTTCCTCGGGCCGGCTGACCAGATCCCGGGGCTGGAACGGCGTACCCAGCGGCACCCAGCCGACCGCCAGCGCGACCGCGCCGAGCACGATCGCGAGCCCGGTGCCCGGCGGCGGCCCGGACCGGCGCCGGGTGACCCACCCGCTCCAGGACGCCAGAATGACCGCGACCAGCGCCATGCTGATCCAGCCGGTGCGGTCCGACCCGCCGCCGCTGAGCAGGTCACCGGAGATCAGCAGCACCAGGCCGGCGGCCAGCGGCGCCAGGAAGAACCGGCGCAGCGGCAGCGCCCCGCCGAGCAGGCAGCCGGCGACCCAGGCGATCACCAGTCCCGGCGCCAGCAGCGGAAGGGTGAGCTGCGCCGGGTAGGGCGAGGTGAGCAGGGTCGGGAAGCTGTCGGCCACCCCGGCCAGCGCGCTCTTGCCGGCCTGCCGCCCGACGGCGATCAGCAGCAGCACCGGGACCAGCGCCAGCACCAGCAGCCGGAGGGCGAAGGCGACCCGCATCCGCCCCAGGGCGTACGCCGCAGCGCCGCCGACCAGCCCGGCCAGGATCAGCAGCGGCCAGGCCGCCATCCCGGCCCAGGCGGCGCGCAAGGAGGCGGTACCGATGATCAGTACCAGCACCGACACGACGAGCCGCAGCCACATCGGGTCGCCCGCGCTGCGATCGACCGGCCGCCGGGCCGGGGTCGCGACCCCGGCGGAAGCCTGCGCGTTGGCGGTGCGGGAGGATTCGGGCATCGTGGGCGCGCTCATCCGATGATCCGATCCCAGAGCCGGGCCAGGTCGATCGAACGGGGGCCGCGCAGCACCTGCACCGCACCCGCGCCGGAGGCGGTGGCGATCGGGTCGCCGCCGCCGTGGTCGACCAGCAGCACCACCCCGGTGGCGCCGCGGGCGGCGATCGCGGACAGCACGTCGGCGCGGGCCTCGGCGCCGCTGACCACGGCCACCGAGTCCAGTGCCCGGGCCGGCAACCGCATCCCGCGGGCCGGATGGTTCGGGTCGTCCTCGCCCGCCTGCACCTCGGCCAGGGCGGCGTACATCCGCTGCACGTCCACCTCGGCGGCGCCGATCCGTTCGCTGACCTGCACATCGACCGCGCCGGAGGTGGTCACCAGGTGCACCGGGTGGTTGTGCGAGACCGCGGCCCGGCAGAGCGCGAAGGCCACCTCGACGGCGTCCTCGAAGTCGGTGTCGGTGCGGCCGTGGTCGGAGTAGTGCTGGGCGGCGTCGTCGAGCACCACCGTCAGGTGCGGGGTGGACGGGTCGGCGTCGTCGCGGACCATCAGCAGCCCGGTACGCGCCGAGGTGGCCCAGTGCAGCCGGCGCAGATCGTCGCCGGGGACGTATTCGTGCAGGCCGACCAGGTCGGTCCCACCGTGTTCCACCGACTCGTCGGCACCGACCGCGGAGCGCCGACGGCCGCGGGCCATCTCGCGGACCGGGATGCTGCGCGGGAGCACCCGGACGTGGTCGACCTGGCCGATCGGGCGGGCGGTCATCGCCAGCCCGAAGAGCCCGATCCGGTGCACGGTCAGCGGACCGACCTCGAGCAGCCCGCGACGCAGCGTCGGTACCCGGTAGTCGACCTCACTGGCGTCCAGATCGACCGACACCTGCTGGGTGAGGTTGCGGGTCACGGTGGCCGGCACGTTCAGCGGGGTGATGTTGTCGCTGAGGGTGGTCCGGGCCAGCCCGGGGCGGCGACCGGTGACGGCGAGCACGGCGGTGCAGTCACCGTGCCGCTCGACCACCGGCGGGGTGAGCTCGCGGCGTACCTTCAACCGATAGGGCCAGACGACCGCGATCACATCGAGCAGCAGCGCCAGCAGCAGGGCTGCGGCCACCCCGAACAGCGTCGCGTACCGCCACCACAGGCCGAGACCGAGCAGCAGCAGCGCGACCGGCAGCAGCACCAGCCCGCGGGTGCTGAGCAGCCACCAGCCGCGGCGGATCTCACCACTCTCCCCGATCCGCCGCGGATCCCGGTCGCGGTCGCCCCGGGTGCGGGGCGGCGGGACGGCGGAGGCGGAGGTGGCGGCGCCGGTGATGGGTACGCCCGCCGAGGCAGGGGCGCTCGCCGACGCGGGAGCGGTCGCCGAGGCGGGAGCGGTCGCCGGGGCCGGGGCGCTCGCCGAGGCGGGCGCACCGGTCCGGTCGGGCCGCAGGCTCGTGACGTCGGGGTCGGACACCGGTCAGCGACCTTCGGGCTGGGGCACCTCGACGCGGGAGATCAGGTCGGCGATCACCGACTCGCCGCTGTCGCCGGCCAGGTCGGCCTCGCGGGTCAGGATCACCCGGTGCGCGAGCACCGGGCCGGCCAGGAACTGGACATCGGTGGGGATGACGAAGTTGCGGCCCTGTGCGGCGGCGTACACCTGGCAGCAGCGGACCAGCGCCCGCAACCCGCGGGTGGAGGCGCCCAGCCGCAACCGGCGGTCGCCCCGCGCCGTCTCGCCGAGCCGGCGTACATAGGCCAGGATCGGGTCGGCGATGTGGATCGCGGTCAGCGTCTGCGAGATCCGGGCGACGTCGGTCGGGGTGGTGACGGGTTCGATCGAGTCGGTACGCCCGGCGCGGGAGCCGGGCCGCAGGATGTTCATCTCCTGCGCGGCCGCCGGGTAGCCGATCGCGATCCGGATCAGGAAACGGTCCAGCTGGGCCTCCGGCAGCCGGTAGGTGCCGTCCAGGTCGATCGGGTTCTGGGTGGCGACGACCAGCATCGGATCCGGCACCTTGTGGGTGACGCCGTCGACGGTGACCGTGCGCTCCTCCATCACCTCGAGCAGCGCGGACTGGGTCTTGGCGGCGGCCCGGTTGATCTCATCGGCGAGCAGCACGTTGGTGAACACCGGCCCGGGACGGAACCGGACCTCCCCGTCGCCGGGATTGAACACCGAGGTGCCGGTGACATCGGCGGGCAGCAGGTCGGGGGTGAACTGGACCCGGCGGGAGTCGCCGCCGAGCGCGCGGGCCAACGCCCGCGCCAGGGTGGTCTTGCCGGTGCCGGGCACGTCCTCCAGCAGCACGTGTCCGTTCGCGAACATCGCGACCAGCACCAGGTCGATCACCTCGCGCTTGCCGTGCAGCACCGATTCCACGGCGTCGCCGAGGTGGCGGTGCAGCCCACGGAAGTCGCCGATCACCTGGTCCGGTACCGGCTGGTTGAGCTGGTCTGTCGTCACCGGGGTTTCCCTCCGCCGCTCGCCTGGCGCACCCACCGCGGGCACGACGGGCACACGTTAGCCAGCCGGGGGCGCAATTCGGAAATGTCCTACTTGGCCCAGACCTGGGTCACCGAGGACTGACCGGCCGCGTTGACCGCCCTGACGCCGACCTTGACGGTCCGACCCTTCGAATCGGGACCGCAACCGACGGTGGCGGAGGTGCTCGTGGTGCTCACCTCACCGACGTCGTTGCAGTAGGCGATGTACTTGGTGGCACCGGCCACCTTGTTCCACCGCACGTTCGCCCCGGTCCCGGTGTGGGTACCGCTCACGCCGGTCGGCGCGGCCGGCGGCTTGCTGGCCGGCTTGGTGGTGGTCCTGGGCGGCGTCGTCTTCTTCGTGGTGGTGGTCGAGGTGGAACCCCCGACCGTCACGGTCGTGCTGGCCGACTTGGAGGTCGATCCGCTGGTGGCGGTCACGGTCACGTTGTGCCTGCCCGATGTGAGCCCCGTCAGGGTCGCCGAGGTGCTGGAGGCGCTGACCACCTTCGCCTTGGTGCCCACGACCACGCGCACGCTCTGACCGGTCGCCTTGAACTTGACCGTCACACTCGTCCCGCTCGCGGACGCGCTCACATTGCTCACGCTGGCCGCGGCCGATGACGGCTTCGGCGAGGTGGTCTTGGTCGCGGTCGTCGTGATGACCTTGCCCGTCAGCCGCGGCCCCGGGGTCGTCGTCTTCGGTTTCGGCGAAGACTTCGGCAGCGGAGTGGCCGACCGACGGGTCGGCGGCCGGGTGGTCGTCGGGGCCTTCGTGGTGGTCGGCGCCTTGGTGGTCGTGGGCGCCTTCGTCGTCGTCGGCGCCTTGGTGGTCGTGGACGGCGGCCTGGTCGTCGTGGGCGGCGCGGTGGTGCTCGGTGCCGGGCCACTGGCCGATGCGGTCGGTACGCCGGAAGCGCTCGGGTTGGGGCCGCGGCTGCCCGGGCCGTCGGTGGGACCATCCGTCGGACCACCGGTGGGGCCGTCGGTCGGGCCACCCGGCCCGGTCGGCGCACCGCCCGGGACGCTCGGGATCGGCAGCGGGCCGCCGGTCGGGAGATCGGTCGGCGCCGGCACCGGCAGGCCGCCGTCATCGGTCGGGACCGGCGCCGGCACCGGGTCGTCCCCGTTGTCCTGGGCGCCCTTGTCGTTGCCGTCCTCGTTGCCACCGCCAGCGTTGTCGCTGTCGTCGTTGCCGGTACCGGGATTGCTGCCGCTGCCGCCACCGTCGTTGTCGTTGGTCGGGTCGTCCTGCAGCGGGCCGTCGTTGTTGCTGTTGTCGCCGCGACCCCGGCCGTTGTTGCCCCGGTCCTGGTTGATCTGGTCCTCACCGGGCACGGTGATGCTGGCATCGGTGGCGGTGTCCTCGCCGCGCGAGCCGCTGCCGCGTACCACCTCGTCGCGGTTGTCGAACTGATCCGGGGAGGTGTTCACCGAACCGCCGGCACCGCTGCCCTGACCGGGCTCACCCTGCATGTCCTGTTGGGCGTTCTCGCGGGCAACCAAGGCCCCCGAACCCTCGCTGGGCTCCTGCACATCGAGCGACTGGGCGCCACCGCGGGCGCGCCGGTCGAAGCGCTGATCGGCGCCGCTGCGGTCGATCTCGATGCCCTCCTCGGCACCGTTCACGTTCAGCATCAGCCGACCCTCGTCGGTGACCGGCTGGGCGTCCTCCTTGCCCGGGGTCATGATCTCCTTGCCGGCCGAGGCGCCGTCGCGGGTCAACCGGATGACCTTCTGCTGGCCCTGGCAGACCACATAGATCACGTCGTTGAACGCCGCCGGGTCGATCGGGCGGTCACAGCCCATCCCGATGGTGGAATACTGGGCCAGCCGTCCGCGGTCCAGCACGACCACCGAACCCTGCTCGGGCAGGGTCGCCGGGACCAGGTCGGCGGGGCCGACCACACCGGTCGGGTCCGCGCCGATCAGCCGGTTCTCCTGCAGTTCGATGTCCTGGCCGGTACCGGCCTGGGCGATCACCCCGGACCGCGAGTCGAACATCGTGATGCCCTTGGGGTGCGGGCTGAGCACCGCACCGGCATTGATCGGTTCCTTCAGCTTGCGGCCGGCGGACTTCACGAAACCGTTCTCGTTGTCCTGCCAGCGCAGCCCGATCAGCTGGCCGTCGCTGGTGGCGGCCCAGATGGTGCCGTCCTCGTCGGCGATCGCGCCGATCAGCTCACCACCCTCGAACTGGTACGCGGTGCCGACATCGGTGGCCTTGACCGGGTCGATCCGGGTGATGGTGCCGCGATCGGAGTCCGCCACGGCCATCACGCCCCTGGCCATCACGACCTTGGCCTTGTCACCGCTGGTACGCCGGCCGGCGCCCGGGTTCGCCATGTCGACGGTGACGACCTCACCGGTACGCCCGTTGCGCAGCACCACGCCGCCGTTGGCCTGGGCGACCTGGATCGGATCACCGGCCCGGCCGACCTGGTAGGACTTCTCCACCCGCTTGGTCGAGGGGTTGTACTGCAGCACCTCACCGGTGGCGGGGTCGGCCAGCCAGGTGACGCCGTCGGTGACCCCGATGGCGGTGGAGGCGACGCCGGTACCGAGCATCACACCGACGATGCCGAGGGTGATGGCGGAGACCGCCGAGGCGTTGGCGATGGTGCGCCCGCGCGGCACGTTCGCCGCCTTGCGGAAGAGTCCAGGACCCACGGTGTTCCCCTCGTCGCACCTGAGATGGTCAGCCGATCGGGACCCGGTTCACTACCACCTGGTTTCCCCAATCGGGGACCATCTTCGCTGATCGATGGGTCAGTCGCCAACCCGCAATCTCACCGCCACGCCGTCCCCGGCGCCGGAAGTTTCCTCTTTTCCGCCCCGTAACCTCATCCCATGCGCCGCCGCATCATCTGGCAGGGCGAGGACGATCCGACCCGCCTCGACACCGCCACCGTCGACATCATCGGCACGACCCTGACCGCCCACGGCACCCAACGCAGCGACGGGCACGCGCTGGCCTGGTCGCTGGAATGCGACGACCGCTGGGTCACCCGGCGGATGCGCGTCACCGCGTACGGTCCGCGTTGGCGACGGGTCCTCGATCTCACCCACGACGGCGCCGGCCACTGGGCGAGCAGCACGCTCGTCGAGGGCGGGCCCGACGACCCGGAGGGCGTGGCCCTCCGCGACCTCGACGGTGACGTGGAGTACGCCGACGCGCTCGACTGCGACCTCGGACTCTGCCCGCTGACCAATGTGATGCCTATCCGCCGCCTCGGTCTGCTCGGCGGCGAGGTACCCGAGCAGACCCTGACGATGGCCTGGATCGAGGTGCCCTCACTGCGGGTGATCCCGTCGGTGCAGCGCTACGCGTCGGCCGGCCCGGGCCGGGTCCGTTACGAGAGCGAGCGCCGCGACTTCCGCAGCGAACTGACCGTCGACGACCAGGGCATCGTCATCGACTACCCGCAGCTCGCCCGCCGTGTGTAATTCTGGGCGGCTCGCGCCCGGGCGCCCAATCCCCGCTCTTGCCGACGCTCGCCACCTGTTGGCGGCTCGCGCTCAATCCTTCTTGCGGGCGTTGGCGTACACCTCGGCCAGATCCTCGGCGGTCACCAGGCGTACCTCGGCGGCGCGGCGGCCGATGGCGAAGCGCACGTTCTGGACCCGCTTGGTGCCGCCGCCGGCGAACGGGTCGTCGCGGGGGCCGAAGGCGATCCGGGAGATGATCCGGATGGCGTCGTCGACCCGCTGCGGTCGGTCGAGGTTCCAGGCGTACCCGTGCCAGCCGAGCACCCGCTCGTAGATCTCCCGGTTCGACGGCGGCCGCGGATAGGAGTCGTCGCCGACCAGCCACGGCTCGGCCAGTGCCAGCGCGACGAACCATTCCTTGGTGCCCTTGCCCAGGTTGGGCGCCGGCGCGGTCATGTCGACGTCGTCCTCGGCCTGCGGGGTGTAGTTCGAGGTGTTCTGCGCCGCGCCGACGTTGACCTCGAGGGTCAGGTCGTCGAACTGGTTGGCCTGCAGCCCCTGCCGGCCGCGGAGCACGGTGACGCTGTTCTCACCCTCGTCGAGCAGCGCGGTCATTCCCTTGACCAGGGTGACCCGCCGCGCGCCACCCGGCGCTTCGAAGAGACTGGCGAGCTGGGCCTCGGTGCTGCCGTGCCAGCGCAGGCGGACGATGTCGTCACCGACCACCAGTTCGCCCAGGATCCGCGAGGTGTGCGGGGTCGACTCGGGCAGCGCCAGGGTGGTCACCTGCAACGTGTTCTCGCCGTCGTCCTCGGGCAGGTTGGCATGCGGAGCACGCCCGAACACCAGTGATTCCTGCGAACCGAGCACCACCGCGGGCATGCCGGCCATTCGCAATTCGACTCGAAGCACTCCGATTCCCTTCGCCGGGCACGAGGCCGTGCCGATCGACCCAACCGGGGTCACGCTAGCGGCACGCCGGGGTCAGCCTTGCAAACCCCCCGCAAACAACTTGTGAATCGCTGCGCCGGCGCGGTACCCACCGGTAGAGTCCCGACATGCCGAACATCGCAACCTGGCTCAAAGACCGCGCCGCAAGCGATCCCGACCGTCCCGCCGTCAAGCAGGGCGACACCGTCCTCACCTACGCCGCCCTCGACGACGCCAGTTCCCGGGCCGCCGCCCGGCTGGCCGAGATGGGGATCGGCCCCGGTGACCATGTGGCGCTGACCATGCCCAATGTCGCCTACTTCCCGGTCGTCTACTACGGCATCCTGCGCCTGGGCGCGGTGGTGGTGCCGATGAACCCGCTGCTCAAGGGTCGCGAGGTGGCGTACACCTGGACCGATGCGGACGCGAAGGCCGCGGTGGTCTTCGCGATGTTCGCCGAGGCGGCCCAGGAGGCGGCGTCGGAGACGGGTACGCCGGTCTGGGTGGTCACCCCGGGTGAGTTCGAGAAGGAGCTGGGCGGGCTGGAGCCGCGCAGCGAGGTGGTGGACCGGGACGGCTCGGACACCGCGATCATCTTCTACACCTCCGGCACCACCGGCCGGCCCAAGGGTGCCGAGCTGAGCCACGACAACATCCTCACCAATGTGCGGACCACCGTGGAGACGCTGTTCGACATCGGCACCGAGGACGTGATCTTCGGCGGGCTGCCGCTGTTCCACTCCTTCGGCCAGACCTGTTCGATGAACGCCGGTGTCGCCGGCGGCGCCTGCCTGGATCTGCTGCCCCGCTTCGACGGGGCCGAGGCGCTGCGGATGATCGCCGAGGACAGGGTGACGCTGTTCATGGGCGTACCGACGATGTACATGGGGCTGCTCGCCGCCGCCGGCAAGGGCGGGGACCACGACACCTCGACACTGCGACTCGGCGCCTCAGGTGGCGCCTCGCTGCCGGTCGAGGTGCTCAACGGGGTGCAGCAGGCGCTGAACTTCAAGCTGCTCGAGGGTTACGGCCTCTCGGAGACCTCGCCGGTGGCTACCTTCAACCACCCCGACCGGCCGGCCAAGCCCGGTTCGATCGGTACGCCGATCCGCGGCGTCGAGGTGAAGCTGGTGAACGCCGACGGCAACGAGGTGCACGAGACCGACACCGTCGGCGAGATCTGGATCCGCGGCGAGAACGTGATGAAGGGCTACTGGGGCAAGCCGGAGGAGACCGCCGAGGCGATCGATGCCGATGGCTGGTTCCGTACCGGTGACCTGGCGACCCGCGACGACGAGGGCTACTACTTCATCGTCGACCGCAAGAAGGACATGATCATCCGCAACGCCTTCAACGTCTATCCCCGCGAGATCGAGGAGGTGCTCTACACCCATCCGGCGGTCGCCGAGGCCGCGGTGATCGGCATCCCCGACGAGCAGGTCGGCGAGGAGGTCGCCGCCGTGGTCACCCTCAAGGAGGGCGCGGAGGCGACCGAGCAGGAGATCATCGATTTCGCGAAGGGCCAGCTGGCGGCGTACAAGTATCCGCAGAAGCTGAAGTTCGGCACCCTCCCCAAGGGCCCGACCGGCAAGATCCTCAAGCGCGAGATCGACTTCTGATCCACCCCACACGCTCCTAGCTCGCCCGGCGCAGCGAAGCGGAGCCGGGCGAGCGTGTCGAGATGAGCGGTACATCTCGACACGGCTGAGCGAGCGACGAAGGAGCCCACACGCTGGCTGAGCGAGCGACGAAGGAGCGAGTCGAAGCCACGGATCCCTTCGTCTTCGCTCGTTCCTCGCTCGCTCGTTCCCCACTCTGCGGCTCAACTCCCACTCTGCGGACCGCATGCGAGCCGCGAAGTGAGAGTTAGGCCGCGAAGTCAGAGCGGCCACGATCAGGCCCGGCCGCCGCACAGCCCCTCGGTACATCTCGACACGGCAACCGTGCTCCGCTTCGCTCCGCTCGGCTGCCTACTCGATGAGCGTCGAAGGCCCAGCCGCCAGCAGGACGATCGACCACGCGCCCAGGCGTACCCCGTCCTCGCCCACCTCGACCTCGCCGCTGCTGAACAGCGTCTCGGCGGCACCGGCCAACGGGACCGAGGCCGGCTCCGCGCCGAAGTTGACCGCGATCGTCAGCCGGTCGCCGCGGGTCATCCGCAGCCAGCCCGCGGCGTCGTCGAAGGCGACCGCGGTCGAGGCGAATCGCGGGTCGCTCAGTTCGGGATGGGTACGCCGCAGCCGGATCAGGTCGCGGTAGGCGGCGTACAACTCCGCGTGCTGGCCCTCGGCCACCTCGGACCAGTCGAGCATGCTGTCGGTGAAGGTGCTCTCCGCCTGCGGGTCGGGTACCTCGACATTGCCCCATTCCATCTTGGCGAACTCGGCGCGCCGGCCCTTGCTGACCGCCTCGCCGAGCTCCGGTTCGGGGTGCGAGGTGAAGAACGCCCACGGCGTGGACGCCCCCCATTCCTCACCCATGAAGATCATCGGGGTGAACGGGCCGAGCAGCACCAGCGCCGCGGCGATCGTCAGCTGGTCGGTGGTCAGCCGGGTGGCGAGCCGGCTGCCGTCGGGGCGGTTGCCGATCTGGTCGTGGTTGTCGGAGCAGACCACGAACCGCCAGGTCGGGGTCTGCGCCAGATCGACCGGGCGACCGTGCCGGCGGCCGCGGAAGGTGGACATCGTGCCGTCGTGGAAGAAGCCCTGCTCCAGCACCTTGGCGAGCGAACCCAGCCCGGCGAAATCGGCATAGTAACCGGAGACGTCACCGGTCAGGTTGGCGAGCAGCGCATGGTGGAAGTCATCGCTCCACTGCCCGGTCAGCCCATAGCCACCGGCCTCCCGCGGGGTGATCAGCCGCGGATCGTTCAGATCGGATTCGGCGATCAGCGACAGCGGCCGGCCGACGAAGGCGCTCAGCGCATCCACCTCGACCGCCATCTCCTCGAGCAGGTGCGTGGCCCGCTCGTCACCGAGGGCGTGCACCGCGTCCAGCCGCAACCCGTCGACGTGCATCTCCCCCAGCCACAGCAGCGCGTTCTCGATGATGTAGCGGCGGACCTGGTCGGAGTCCTCCCCGTCCAGGTTGATCGCCGCACCCCACGGGTTGTTCACCCCCTCCTTGAGGTAGGGGCCGAACTGCGGCAGGTAGTTCCCGCTCGGGCCGAGGTGGTTGTAGACGACGTCCTGGATCACCCCGAGCCCGCGCTGGTGGCAGGCGTCGACGAACCGCTGGTACGCCGCGGGGCCCCCGTAGGTGTGGTGCACCGCGTACCAGTCGACGCCGTCGTAGCCCCAGCCGTGCTCGCCGTTGAACTCGTTCACCGGCATCAGCTCGACGAAGTCGATGCCCAGCTCGACCAGGTGGTCGAGGCGTTCGATGGCGCTGTCGAGGGTACCGCCCTCGCCAGCCGGGCCGGGGGTGAACGTGCCGAGATGCAGTTCGTAGATCACTCCCCCGGCGAGCTGCCGCCCGGTCCAGGCGTGGTCACCCCATTCGTGGTCGGTCAGGTCGAAGGTGCGGGAGGGGCCGTGAGCGCCCTCGGGTTGCCAGCGGCTGCGCGGGTCGGGCAGCGGGGTCGGGTTGTCATCGATCAGGTACGCGTAGTCGTGCCCGGTCTCGAATGCGCTCTCCGGCAACCGGTCGGCGGGCTGCCACCAGCCGTCCGCACCGCGGGTCATCGGGTGGTCGGTGCCGTCGAGCCGCAGTCGCAGTCGTTCGGCGCGGGGTGCCCAGACCTGGTAGCTGACGGGGCGGGTCATCGAGTTCCTGCTCCTCTCGGTCGTCACAGCGTGCAGCCGACGAGCACCGGCTCGTTGACCAGGCGTACGCCGAAGCGTTCCTCGACGCCGACGCGGATGGTGCGAGCCAGTTCGAGCACGTCGGCGGCGCGGGCCCGGCCGCGGTTGGTGAGCGCCAGGGTGTGCTTGCTGGAGAGCTGTGCGGCACCGGTGCCGACGTCGGCGCCGAAGCCCTTGGTGAAGCCGGCGTGGTCGATCAGCCAGGCGGCCGAGGTCTTCACCAGGCCCTCCCCCGCCGGATAGCGGGGCGCGTCGTCGGGCAGCGCGGCCGCCTGCTCGAGGGTCAGGATCGGGTTGGTGAAGAACGAGCCGGCGCTCCAGGTGTCGTGGTCGCCCGGTTCGAGGACCATGCCCTTGCCGCGGCGCAGCGCGAGCACAGCCTCCCGGGCGTCGGTGGCCGGTACCCGCTGGCCCGGCTCGACCCCGAGCCGACGCGCCAGTTCGGCGTACCGGATCGGCGCCGAGAGGTCGCCCAGCTCGAATTGGAACGCCACCGAGAGCACCACCCAGCGGTCGGGTTCGGCCTTGAAACGCGAATGACGGTAGGAAAAATCGCAGTCGGCGTTGCTGAACGTGCGCACCTGGCCGGTGGTCCGGTCGAGGGTGCGGACCCGGGCGATGGTCTGCGAGACCTCCTGGCCGTAGGCCCCCACGTTCTGGATCGGGGTGGCGCCGACCAGCCCGGGGATGCCGGACAGGCATTCGATGCCGACCCAGCCCTCGGTGACCGCGCGGGCGACGAGGTCGTCCCAGACCTCGCCGGCGGCGACGGTCACGAACGCACCCGCGCAGGCCGAGGAGTCGACCTCGATGCCGCGGGTGGCGATCCGGATCACGGTGCCGGCGAAACCCTCGTCGGCGACGACCAGGTTGGAACCGCCGCCGACCAGCAGCACCGGTTCGCCGCGCTCGTCGGCGTCGCGGACCCCGGCGATCAGCTCGGCCTCGGTGGTCGCGGTGACCAGGGTGCGTGCGGGACCGCCGACGCGCAGCGTGGTCAACTCGGCGAGGGTGCTTCCCTCGTTCCCCGAGTAGGCCGCCTGCGGCCGTGTCGAGGGGATCTGCGGGGCCTCAGCCACGGCGTACCTCCGCGCGGCCCTTGCCGACGGTCTGGTCGCCGCAGCTGGCGGTCACGGTCACGGTGTCGGTCTCCTCGCCCTCGCTGAGCGTGCCGGTGAAGACCACCTCGGTGCCGTCGTCGTCATCGGGCACCGGTACCGGCTTGGAGAACCGGAACTGGCAGGACGCGATCCGAACCGGGTCGCCGCACCAGTCGGTGACCACCCGCATCGCCAGGCCCATGGTGAGCATGCCGTGCGCGATCACCGAGTCGAGCCCCAGCGCGTGGGCATGGTGGTCGGAGTAGTGGATCGGGTTGAGGTCACCGGACGCCCCGGCGTACCGGACGAGTTGCTGGCGGGTCAGGCGTACCCGCAACTCCGGAAGCTCACTCATCGGCGTCCTCCCGATCGGAGAGCGCCTCCGGCGCGGGCCGGGTGTGGAAGAGGCTGGCGGTGACGGTGCCGAGGTGTTCGCCCTGCGTGCTGTCCAGGCTGGATTCGACGGTGATCATGTCGACCTGGCCGCGCACCCGGACGCCCGCGATGGTGGTCGTCGCGACGACCTCGTCGCCGGCGCGCAGCGGGCGGCGGTAGCTGAACTTCTGCTCGGTGTGCATGGTGCGGCGCAGGCTGAGCCCGAGTTCGGCGTCGTCGAAGAGGGCCTGCCAGCCGGCGAGCAGTACGCCGAAGGTGGGCGGGGCCTGGTCGGGGTGGGCTGCGACGTCCTCTCCCAGTGCGGCCGCGAACTCGGCGATCTTGCCGGCGGTCACCTGGTAGGGGGCCGAGGGCGGATAGCTCCGGCCCACGTGCTCGCTGGAGATCGGCATGGGATTCAACCTAACGCAAGGACGCCGCCCACCCGAGGGTGGACGGCGTCTTCGCAGCGTGGATCAGCGGGTCTCGCGATGCGCGGTGTGCGAGTGGCACTTCGGGCAGAACTTCTTCAGCTCAAGACGATCCGGATCGTTGCGCCGGTTCTTCTTGGTGATGTAGTTGCGCTCCTTGCACTCGGTGCAGGCCAAGGTGATCTTGGGCCGCACGTCAGAGCTCTTGGCCATTGTTCTGTCCTCGTCGGTCGTCTGTGCTGGTGGGACTGTGCCGGGACGGCACGGGGTGGTAGCGAGAGCGGGATTCGAACCCGCGACCTCACGATTATGAGTCGTGCGCTCTCACCAACTGAGCTACCTCGCCATGGGCCCCGACACCCCCTCGATCGTACGGGGATCCCGGAAACTCAGAGCCCCCAAGCAGAATCGAACTGCTGACCTTCTCCTTACCATGGAGACGCTCTGCCTACTGAGCTATAGGGGCCTGGCGCATCGCTGCACCGAGGGAAAAAGATACAGCGCTCGGCGCGGCCGGGGCAAATCGCATTCTCGGCGTACGCCATCAGCGGTCGCCGAGAACGCAGAAGGGGCGCCCGGCGTACCGGACACCCCTGGTGGTGGCAGGTGTTGGATTCGAACCAACGTAGGCGAAGCCGACGGTTTTACAGACCGCTCCCTTTGGCCGCTCGGGCAACCTGCCAAGGCCCCCACTACCGCAGCGGCCGGAGAGCAACGATAGCAACGCCGCGCGCCGGTGGGAAATCGGTTCCGGCCCGCTCCGGCCCGGTCGGCGACGGCTAGGGTGAGCGGCATGGCATCTGAGAGTTCCTTCGACGTCGTCAGCAAGGTGGACCGACAGGAGGTCGACAACGCCCTCGGGCAGGCGGCCAAGGAGATCCGGCAGCGCTTCGACTTCAAGAACACCGACTCCTCGATCGAGTGGTCCGGTGAGGACATCGCGATGGAGTCCTCCACCGAGGAGAAGGTCAAGGCGATCTGGGACGTCTTCCAGTCCAAGCTGGTCAAGCGCGGCATCTCGCTGAAGGCGGTCAAGGCCAGCGACCCGCGGGTGTCGGGGAAGAGGTGGAAGATGACCGCCTCCACCGCCGAGGGCATCTCGACCGAGAACGCGAAGAAGATCGCCAAGCTGATCCGCGACGAGGGCCCCAAGGGTGTGAAGACCCAGATCCAGGGCGAGGAGCTGCGGGTCTCCAGCAAGAAGCGCGACGATCTGCAGGAGGTGCAGCGGATGATCCGCGAGGCCGACTACGACTTCGCCGTCCAGTTCGACAACTACCGCTAGCTGTAATGACCGGACAGGTTGATTGATCAGGCTTGCCGGTTCCTTGCGCGATGGCGTCGGACGGCTTCTCTGCTTGCGCATCGTGGAGAGCAATAGCGCTGCGTCCCGTTGCGTGAGATGTCGACGATCACGTTCAGGCAGGGGATTGACGTGCAGCGCCCAAGGCGAGTGATGCCGCGCGTCGTCAGGTGTAGCGCGGTCCCGACGGCGATCACTGATTGGAGCACCACTGGCAGGTCGTCGTCGGTGTCGCGGTAGTGCAGATGCCAGCCCTCTCCGTTGTGGTCAGTCAGACGCGGGTATGCCGCGACGGCCGCCATCTGGTCGTTCAGTAAGGCGGCCCGGTCATCGGCACACTCGGCGTCGACTACGCGCAGCCACCGGTCCACGACCACTTTGCAGCGGGAGTGATCGCCCGGCTGCTCGGGGAAGGGCATGGTCATGCCGTGGTCACGCGTGCGGGCGACGACCCCTGAACGATCCTGCGGCCAGTCATTGGCGAGAGATTGTGCGAGGAGGACCGCATACTCGCCGTAAGGGTTGAGTTGCATAAGGCCATTACAGCATGGTTGCTTCATGGTAACTCTCCTGACGACGTTTCCCGTCTCGACCCAAGCGGCCTTCGGGATGGCTGCCGCCGCAATGGCAATGGTGCTCACTCCAGGGCCGAACATGATGTACCTAGCCTCGCGCAGCATCGGGCAAGGCCGCCGTGCGGGCCTGGTGTCCTTGGCCGGGACGGGAGTGGGTTTCGTGATCTACATGCTGGCGGCCAACTTCGGCCTCGCGATCGTGTTCGTTGCCGTGCCGTGGCTGTTCATCGGGCTCAAGGCGGCTGGCGTCGCGTACTTGGCGTGGCTGGCCTGGCAAGCGCTGCGCCCGGGCGGTGCCGGTGTCTTCGAGGTGCGCGAGCTGCCTGGTGACAGCGACTGGCGGTTGTTCCGGATGGGCTTGGTCACCAACTTGCTCAACCCGAAGGTCGCGATCATGTACCTGACGCTCATCCCACAGTTCATCGACCCGAGCCGTGGGAGCCAGGTCGTGCAGGGCATCACTTTGGGCCTGCTGCAGATCGGTGTCAGCATGGCGGTCAACGCACTTATTGTGATTGGTGCTGGCTCGATCGCCAGATTCATCGAAGGCCGCCCTGGCTGGATTGTTTGGCAGCGGAGGGCCACCGGAGCCCTGCTCGGGGCCGTGGCGATCCTGCTTGCTCGTGAAGTTCCCGCACGAGCTCAGAGCTGAGCTGCCATGTCTCACGCGAACGCAGCTTTGACTCCCCGCCACCGATTGAAAGTTGCTCGCCTCGTCATCGAGGATGGGTTCCCGATCAGCGAAGTAGCCGCCCGATTCCAAGTCTCCTGGCCCACCGTGAAGCGCTGGGTCGACCGCTACCGCAATGGCGAGCCCATGCACGACAGGTCGTCGCGCCCGAGATTCTCACCCAGCAAGACCAACAGAGCGATCACGAAGCGGTGCGTGAGCCTTCGAATGCGACTACGAGAGGGACCGGTCCAGCTCGCGTCGCGGCTGCACATCGCGCCGTCCACCGTGCATCGCATTCTCACCTCCGCACGCCTGAACCGCCTCGATTACGTCGACCGCGCCACGGGCGAGCCGATCCGGCGATACGAACATCCTCACCCGGGCTCGCTCGTCCACGTGGACGTGAAGAAGCTCGGGAACATCCCACACGGAGGGGGCTGGCGGTTTGTGGGCCGCCGTCAGGGTGAGAGGAACCGTTCCGCCACCCCGAACAAGCCGAAGAGCAAGTGGCACAATCCGAAGCTCGGCTACGCGTTCGTACACACCCTCATCGAGACCACTCACGCGTCGCCTATACCGAGATCCACGACGACGAGACCGCCGTGACCGCGGTCGGGGTCCTCCATCGCGCGGTCGAATGGTTCGCTGAACGCGGCGTCACGATCGAACGCGTCCTCTCGGACAACGGTGGTGCCTACCGGTCCCACCTGTGGCGCGACACCTGCGAAGCCCTCGCCATCACACCGAAGCGCACCAGGCCCTACCGCCCGCAGACCAACGGTAAGGTCGAGAGGTTTCACCGCACCATGGCCGACGGCTGGGCCTACGCCCGCTGCTACTTCAACGAGCAAGAACGCCGCGACGCGCTCGAAGACTGGCTCCACCACTACAACCAGCACCGCCCTCACACCGCATGCGGCGGCCAGCCACCATTCTCACGATTGACCAACGTCCCCGGTCAGTACAGCTAGCCGCGCTCCCTGAGCGAGGAGCGCAGCTGACCCCGCTCCCTGAGCGAGGAGCGCAGCGACGAGTCGAAGGGACCCGGGGTCGCACCGCGAAAGTCCCGGATCCAGCACGCGTACCGCCCCGCGGTGCGCTGACCCGCGTTCCTTCGTCGCCGCCGAGGCACGCGCGCTGGCTTCTGGACTTTGCACCTAGGCTGATCCCATGTCGAGCATCCGCTGGTCCTTCGCCGCCCTGGGCTGTTTCGTGATCGCCCTGCTGGCGGTGCTGGCCGCGAACGTGCCGCCCGGGCGGAATGCGCCGACGCTGTGTTTCATCATCGCCGGGGTGGCCGCGCTGATCGGGGTCTTCTTCCGGATCCGGGCCCTCAAAGAACTGCGCCAGGCGTACCGGGAGCGCGGTCAGCAGCAGTGATCTCTTCGGCGCCTCCTCCCCCAGAACTCGACTACCTGGCCACCATCGAGGTGCTGGTCGCCGAACCGGTCGAGGTCGGGCAGACGCGCGCGGGCCGCCGCCGGGTGATCCCCATCGAGGGCGGCACCGTGACTGGTCCTCGGCTGCGCGGCCGCGTCCTGCGCGGCGGTGCCGATTTCCAACTGATCAGTTCCGCGACCACCTCGGAGCTCGACGCGCGATACGTGCTGGAGGCCGACGACGGTGAGCGACTGTTCGTCACCAACACCGCGTACCGCACCGGCACCGCCGCCGACATCGAGGCGCTGGCCGCCGGTGAGCGGGTGCCCCCGGAACGGATCTATTTCCGGTGCGTACCCCGCTTCGAGGTCGCCGGTGAGAAATGGCGTTGGCTGGAGCACACCGTCGTCATCGGTTCCGGTCGGCGCGACCCGGACCGGGTGATCATCGACCTCTGGCACGTCCGCTAGGCAGCGCGGATCGGGCAGTTCAGGAGAGCACCTGCTCCAGGTCGGTGTACGGCAGGTCGAAGGCCTCGGCGACACCGGCATAGGTGACCTCGCCGGCGTACACGTTGAGGCCCTTGCCCAGGGCGGGGTCGGCCTGTAGCGCCTCCCGCCAGCCGAGATCGGCGATCTTCACCGCATAGGGCAGGGTCGCGTTGGTGAGCGCGTGGGTCGAGGTGTGCGGGACCGCGCCCGGCATGTTCGCCACGCAGTAGAAGGTGCTGTTGTGCACCTTGTAGGTCGGGTCGGCGTGCGTGGTGGGATGCGAGTCCTCGAAGCAACCGCCCTGGTCGACGGCGATGTCGACCAACACCGAGCCGGGCTTCATCCGCGAGACCAGCTCATTGCTGACCAGCTTCGGCGCCTTGGCACCGGGAATCAGCACCGAGCCGATCACCAGGTCGGCCTCGACCACGTGCTCGTCGATGGCGTACGCCGAGGAGGCCAGCTGGTGGATCCGGTTCTGGTAACGCCAGAAGATCATCCGCAGCTTCTCCAGATTGGTGTCCAGGATGGTCACATCCGCCCCCATGCCGAGCGCGATGTTGGCCGCATTCTGGCCGGCGACCCCGGCACCGAGCACGACCACCTTCGCGTTGGCGACACCACCGACACCGCCCATCAGCACCCCGGAGCCGCCCTCGGGCTTCATCAGCGAATGCGCCCCGACCTGCGGCGCCAGGCAGCCGGCGACCTCGGACATCGGATAGAGCAGCGGCAGCAGTCCCGAGGACAATTGCACCGTCTCGTAGGCGATCGCGGTCGTCTCCGATTCGATCAGCCGCTCGGTCAACGGCCGGTCGGCGGCCAGATGCAGATAGGTGAACAGCACCAGATCCTTGCGCAGCCGGTGGTATTCCTCGGCGACCGGTTCCTTGACCTTGAGCACCAGCTCGGCGCTCCCCCACACCTCGTCGGCGTCATCGATGAGCTCCGCGCCCTGGGCGGCGTACTCCTCATCGGTGATCGACGACCCGACGCCGGCACCGGATTGGATCAGCACCTGATGGCCATGGCTGATGAGTTCGTGCACCCCGACCGGGGTGATCCCGACCCGGTATTCGTTGTTCTTGACCTCGGTCGGTACACCGATACGCATCCTGCCCCCTCGCCATTGACGTTGCCTGTTCAGCGACAGTAACCGAGTCGGTCCGGCTGGCTAGGATCGGGGGTCATGCGCATCGCCACCTTCAACGTCAACGGCATCCGTGCCGCGCACCGTCGGGGTTTCCGGAACTGGTTGGCCGAGGCGGATGCGGACGTGGTCGCGCTGCAGGAGGTACGCGCGCCGGCCGAGCTGGTGCCGGCCGAGGCGATCGACGGCTACCACTGGGCGTACGAGCAGGGCACGCTGCCCGGTCGGAACGGGGTGGCGATCATGTCGCGGGCCGAGCCGTCGGCGGTACGCCGGGGCTTCGGCAATCGTGAGTTCGACACCGAGGGTCGCTATCTGGAGGTCGACCTGCCCGGGCTGACGGTCGCCTCGCTCTATCTGCCCAAGGGCGGAACCCTCTTCGAGGATGAGAAATCGGCGACGCGGTTCCACCGCAAACAGCGCTTCCTGAAGTCGTTCGCACGGCATCTGACCCGGTCCCGGCGGCAGGCGGCGAACGCGGGCCGCGAGTTCCTGGTGATGGGTGATTTCAACATCGCGCACACCGAGCTGGACCTGAAGAACTACAAGACCAACAAGAAGTCCGAGGGCTTCCTGCCCGAGGAGCGGGACTGGTTCGGCTCGGTGCTGTCACCGCGCACCCTGGTCGATGTGGTCCGCGGGCTGCATCCCGAGGTGCCCGGTCCCTATTCCTGGTGGAGCTGGCGTGGCCAGTCCTGGACCAACGACGCCGGTTGGCGGATCGACTATCACCTGGCCTCCCCCGGTCTCGCCGCACGCGCGGTCTCCGGTGGCACGATGCGCGCGGATTCCTATGAGGCAAGGATTTCCGATCACGCCCCGGTCCTGGTCGAGTACGCCGACCCCACGCTCATCGAGTAGCGAGCCATGCGGAGCCCGCGGAGCAATGGCTCGCGACGGTCCTATAGATCGTCAAGTGGTCATGAGGTCGGTTTTGAGGTTTCGGTAGATGGTGCGGGCGAGGTGGCGTTTGAGGCATCGGATGGTTTCGGCGCGGGTCTTGTGTTCGCTGGTGCGTCGGTGGAAGTAGGCCTGGGTGTCGGGGTCGCGGCGCAGCCGGCCGATGATGACCA
>NZ_NMVP01000014.1 GCF_002250705.1 Enemella evansiae | reverse complement strand
TGTAGAGCGCGGAGTTGGCCTGGCGGTCCCCGACTGGCCGGGGTTGCTGCACCGCGCCCGGGACCTGCGCCCGGACTGGGACCGCTGGCAGCTGACCGGTGCCGCCGAGCGCGCCGCCGGGGTGATCGCGGGGGTCGCCGATGGCTGAACCGGCCGTGCTCACCCTCGCCACCCGGGGTCGGCTGGCGCACCTGCACAACCAGGCCGCCGCCCTGCGGGCGTACGCCCCAGCGGCTCGGCACGTGGTGGTGACCATGGGCCCGGAGTTCGACCCCGGTTGCGGGGACCTGCACGCCCACCTGCCGGCCGCCGACGGCCGATTGCCGCTGGCCGCCGCGCGGAACCTGGCCGCGGACCTGGCGATGGCCAACGGGCACCGCGAACTGGTCCTGCTCGATGTCGACTGCCTGCCCACCCCGGGGCTGCTGCCGGCGTACCGGCGGGCCCTCGCGGCCCGGCCCCGGGCGCTGCTCTGCGGGCCGGTGAGCTACCTGCCCGCCGAGACCGCCGGCGCCGACTGGCAGCAGCTGGTCACCCACCGCGCCCCGCATCCGGCCCGCCCCGACCCGCCCGCGGGCACGCTCGCCGACGGCGGCGACCACGACCTGTTCTGGTCGCTGTCCTTCGCCTGCACCGCCGAGACCTGGCGGGAACTGGGTGGCTTCTGCACCGAGTACGCCGGCTATGGCGGGGAGGACACCGACTTCGGCCGACTGGCCCGGGTGGCCGGGATCGACCTGGTCTGGGTCGGCGGCGCCGACGCGGTGCACCAGTGGCACCCCACCAGCAGCCCGCCCTGGCAGCACCTCGACGACATCCTGGTGAATGCCCGGATCTTCCACCGCCGCTGGGGTGACTGGCCGATGCGCGGCTGGCTCGAGGCCTTCGAGCAGGCTGGTGCGCTGCGGCGTACCGGATCGGGCTGGGAGAAGGCCCAGTCACCCACCCGGTAACACCCGCGGCAACCCTTCCGACTGCCCGGCGGACGTCTTGACAGCCAAATTGTGAGCGCTAACATTGCGGCAACTTGGCCTAGCGAAGGACACAGGATGGGTGCGGACCACGACGAGGTGGTGATCGGAGTCGACTTCGGCTCCCTGTCCGGACGAGCGGTCGTCGTCCGGGTGCGCGACGGGAAGGAACTCGGCAGCGCGGTCCACGACTACGAGCACGCGGTGATGAGCGACCGGCTGACCGCCGGGGACGGGCGCGCGCTGGGCGCCGACTGGGCCCTGCAGGCGCCGCAGGACTACCTGTCGGTGCTCCGCCGGGCCGTTCCGGCCGCGCTCGAGTCCGCCGGGGTCGACCCGGCCCGCGTGCGGGGCATCGGTACCGACTTCACCGCATCGACGCCGATGCCGGTGCTGGCCGACGGCACCCCGGTGAGCGATCTCGACGAGTGGCGCAACAACCCCCATGCCTATGTGAAGCTGTGGAAGCACCACGCCGCCCAACCCCACGCCGACCGCATCAACGCGCTGGCCGCCGAGCGCGGTGAACCGTGGCTCGCGCGCTACGGCGGACTGATCTCCTCGGAGTGGGAGTTCGCCAAGGGGCTGCAGCTCTTCGAGGAGGCGCCCGAGGTCTATGCGGCCACCGACCACTGGGTCGAGGCGGCCGACTGGATCGTCTGGCAGCTGTGCGGCGAATACGTCCGGAACGCCTGCACCAACGGCTACAAGGGCATCTACCAGGACGGCCGGTACCCGAGCGAGGAGTTCTGCGAGGCGCTCTCACCCGGCTTCGGCGGATTCGTCGAGGAGAAGCTCCGGGCCCGCATCGGCGAGTTGGGTGCCCGCGCCGGGTCCCTGACCGCCGAGGCCGCGGCCTGGACCGGTCTGCCGGAGGGGATCGCCGTCGCGGTGGGCAATGTCGACGCCCACGTCACCGCCCCCGCCGCCCGGGCCACCGCACCCGGCGAGATGGTCGCGATCATGGGCACCTCCACCTGTCACGTGATGAACGGTGCCCAGCTGCGCGAGGTCGACGGCATGTGCGGGGTCGTCGACGGTGGCATCGTCGCCGGTCTCTGGGGTTACGAGGCCGGCCAGTCCGGGGTCGGCGACATCCTCGGCTGGTTCGTGGACAACTGCGTACCCGCCTCCTACGCCGAGGCGGCCGAGGCCGCCGGGATCTCGGTGCACCAGCACCTCAGCGACCTGGCCTCGCGGCAGCAGGTGGGCGAGCACGGCCTGGTGGCGCTGGACTGGCACTCGGGCAACCGGTCCATCCTCGTCGACCACGCCCTGTCCGGGGTGATCGTCGGCCAGACCCTCGCCACCCGACCGGAGGACCAGTACCGGGCCCTGATCGAGGCCACCGCCTTCGGCACCCGCACGATCGTCGAGGCCTTCGACCGCTCCGGCGTACCGGTGACCCGATTCGTGGCGGCCGGCGGCCTGCTGAAGAACCGGTTCCTGATGCAGGTGTACGCCGACGTGCTGGACATGGAGATCGCGGTGATCGGTTCCGACCAGGGCCCCGCGCTCGGCTCGGCCATCCACGCCGCGGTGGCCGCGGGGTGCTATCCGGACGTGCCGGCCGCGGCCGAGGCGATGGGCCGCCGCGTCGATGCGGCGTACCGGCCCGACCCGGACGCCGCGGCCGCCTACCGCAGGCTCTACGCCCACTACCGCCGGCTCCATGACCATCTCGGACGAGAGGCCCGCGATCTCATGCACGACCTGAAGGAGATGCGCCAGCAGGCCCTCGAGGACAGGAGGACCCGCGATGAGTGACCAGCGGCCGCGGTTGCGCGATCTGGACCGGGCGACCCGGGACGCGGTGGCGGCCTGCCGCGAGCGGGTCGCCACCCTGCACGCCGAACTGCCCCGCAACGGCCTGGTGGTCTGGACCGCGGGCAACGTCTCCGAACGGGTCCTGGGCACCGATCTGTTCGTGATCAAGCCGTCCGGGGTGTCCTATGACGAACTCGCCAGCGAGGCGATGGTGGTCTGCACCCTGGACGGCGCCAAGATCGACGACGGTACGCCGGAGCGACTGACCCCGTCCTCGGACACCGCCGCGCACGCCTACGTGTACCGGCACATGCCCGAGGTGGGCGGGGTCGTGCACACCCACTCGCCCTATGCGACCGCCTGGGCCGCGCTCGGCGAACCCATTCCCTGCGTCCTCACGATGATGGGCGACGAGTTCGGCGGCGACGTGCCGATCGGGCCCTTCGCGCTGATCGGCGACGACTCCATCGGACAGGGCATCGTGGAGACCCTGCGCGGCAGCAGATCGCCCGCGGTGCTGATGGCGAACCACGGCCCGTTCACGATCGGACCGGACGCCCGTGCCGCGGTGAAGGCGGCCGTGATGGTCGAGGAGGTCGCCCGGACCGTGCATCTGGCCCGCCAGCTGGGCATGCCGCAACCGATCCACTCCGATGCGGTCGACCGGTTGTACGCCCGCTACCAGAACGTCTATGGCCAGCCGACGGCTGCCGAGGACGCGACCCACTCCCAGAACCAGAAAGGCTGACCCGGTGCAGAATCCGTTCCAGGGCAAGGAGATCTGGTTCCTCACCGGATCGCAGGATCTCTACGGCGAGGACACCCTCCGCCAGGTGGCCGAGCAGTCGCAGGCCATCGTCGCCCAGCTCGACGAGGCCCCGGAGATCCCGATCCGCGTGGTCTGGAAACCGACGCTGAAGGATCGGGACGCGATCCGCCGCACCATGCTCGATGCCAACAGTGACGACGCCTGCGTCGGGGTGATCACCTGGATGCACACCTTCTCCCCGGCGAAGATGTGGATCGGTGGGCTGGCTGCCCTGGCCAAACCGCTGCTGCACCTGCACACGCAGGCCGCGGTGGAGCTGCCCTGGGCCACCATCGACATGGACTACATGAACCTCAACCAGGCCGCCCACGGGGACCGCGAGTTCGGGTATCTCGGGGCCCGGTTGGGTACCCGCCGCACGGTGGTCGTCGGCCACGTCAGCGACCCCCGGACCCGTGCCAGGGTCGGCGCCTGGGCCCGGGCCGCCGCGGGAGCCGCCGAACTCCGCGGCCTGCGACTCGCGCGCTTCGGTGACAACATGCGCAATGTCGCGGTCACCGAGGGGGACAAGACCGAGGTCGAGTTCAAACTCGGCGTCTCGGTGAACTCCTGGGCGGTCAACGAACTCGTCGAGGCGGTCGACGCGGTTCCGGACGCCGAGGTGGACGCCCTCTGCGCACAGTACGACCGGGACTACGAGGTGGCGCCGGAACTGGGCCCCGACGGGGATCGGCGGGACTCGCTGCGGGTCGCCGCGCGGATCGAGCTGGGCCTGCGGTCCTTCCTCGACGGCGGTGGTTTCGGGGCCTTCACCACCAACTTCGAGGACCTGGGCGGGCTCCGACAGCTGCCCGGCCTGGCCGTGCAGCGGTTGATGGCCGACGGATACGGGTTCGGCGCCGAGGGCGACTGGAAGACCGCGATCCTGGTCCGGGTGGCCAAGGTGATGGGCCATGGTCTGCCGGGTGGCGCCTCGCTGATGGAGGACTACAGCTATGAACTGACGCCCGGTCGGGAGAAGATCCTCGGCGCGCACATGCTGGAGATCTGTCCCTCGCTGACCACCGCGCGGCCGCGGCTGGAGGTCCACCCGTTGAGCATCGGCAACCGCGAGGACCCGGTCCGGTTGGTCTTCGAGGCCGATCCGGGCCCGGGCATCGTGGTCGCCATGGCCGACCTCGGCGAGCGGCTCCGGCTGACCGCCAATGTGGTCGACCTGGTCGCCGCGGACGCCCCGCTGCCCAACCTTCCGGTGGCCCACGCCGTCTGGGAGCCGAAACCGGACTTCGCGACCTCGGCGGAATGCTGGATCACCGCCGGCGCGGCCCATCACACGGTGCTCAGCAGCGCCGTCGGTCTCGACGTCTGGGAGGCGCTGGCGGACATGGTCGACATCGAGCTGGCCGTCATCGACGACCGGACCACCACTCGCGGCTTCGCCGACGCGCTGCGCTGGGAGCACGCCTACCGTCGCCTCACCCGAGGGGCCTGAGGTGCGCGCCGCGCAGTTGCACGCCCCCGGTGATCTGCGGCTCACCGAGGAGCCGGCGCCCGAGTCGCGTCCGGGGTGGACCCGGATCGCGGTCGGTGCGGTCGGGTTGTGTGGCTCGGATCTGCACTGGTACGCCGAGGGCGGGATCGGCGACGCCCGTCTCGACCAGCCCGTCGTGCCCGGTCACGAGATGGGTGGGGTGGCCCTCGACGGTCCCTACGCCGGCCAGGTCGTCGCGATCGATCCGTCCATCCCCTGTGATCGGTGCGAGCACTGCCGCGAGGGGAATCCCAACCTGTGCGAGCACCAGGACTTCGCCGGGCACGGCGGTTTCGACGGCGGGCTGCAGGAGGAACTGCTCTGGCCGACCGACCGGCTCCACCCGATGCCGGAGGGGATCGACCCGGTGGCCGCCTCGGTGCTGGAACCACTGGGGGTGGCCATCCACGCCTGGGATCTGGGGCACGTGCGGCTGGCGGACCGGGTCGCGGTCGTCGGCTGCGGCCCGATCGGCCTGCTGCTGGTCCAACTGGCCGTGTCCCTGGGGGCACGGGAGGTGTGGGCGGTGGAACCACTGGCACACCGGCGGGCGGCGGCCGAGCGCTATGGCGCGGATCGGGTGCTGACCCCCGACCAGGCCCGGGAACAACCGCCCGCCTCCTGCGAGGTGGTCTTCGAGGTGCACGGGGGACCCGAGGCGGTCGAGCTCTCGATGCAGCTGGCCCGCGGCGGCGGACGGGTCGCCCTGGTCGGGATCCCCGATGAGGACCGGACCACCTTCACGGCCTCGCTCGCGCGCCGCAAGGGACTCACCCTGGTCTGCGTACGCCGGATGAAAGACGTGTACGCCCGCGCGGTCACCGCCGTGCAGCGCGGGCACGTCGACCTGGACTCGCTGGTCAGCGACCGGTTCCCGCTGGCCGATGCCGCCGCCGGGTTCGACTTCGCCGCCCGGCGGGCAGGTCTCAAGACCGTCATCGAGATCTGAGCCACCGGCGACGGCGAGGAACGGCGGCGTGCTGGAATGGCGCCGCGCCACCTCGTCCGGGTGGAGCTGTCGAGGAGGTCAAGGGTGAGCGAACGATCCGGCGGGCGGACCCGACCGCCGAGCATGATGGATGTGGCCGCGTTGGCCGGGGTCTCGCACCAGACGGTCTCCCGGGTCTTCAACGAGGCCGACAGCGTCCGTGCCGCGACCCGGGATCGGGTGCTCGCCGCGGTGGACCAGCTGGGCTATCGGCGCAATCTGTCGGCGCGGGCCCTGGCCACCCACCGCTCCGGTCTGATCGGGGTGCTGTCGGGCGGCTCCCCGCTGCTCGGTCCGGCCAGCACGCTGAGTGCGGTGGAGGCCGCCGCCCGGCGGCACGGGTACGCCACCCTGGTGGGCATCGTCGGTGAGGACGACCCCGAGGAGCCGGTGTCCCTGGTCGATTCGTTCGCGGCCCGCGGGGTCGACGGCATCGTCGCGATCGTGGGACGCGAGGCGATGGCCGCACCCCTGTTGGACCTCGTGCCCGCGATCCCGATGATCGTGGTGGCCGATGTGGGGGAGTCCGCGGAGCAGCCCAGTGTGGTCGCGGTCGATCACGCGGCCGGCGCCCGGGCCGCCACCCAGCATCTGATCGAGCTCGGTCATCGCCGGATCGCCCATCTCGCCGGGCCGGTGGACTGGTTCGACGCCCGGTCCCGGATCCGCGGCTGGCGTTCGGCGATGGCGGACGCCGGTCTGGACGGGCCGCTGCTCGAGGGGGACTGGACCGCCGCCCGCGGTCACGCCCTCGGCGAGCAGCTCGCCCGCTCCGGTCTGCCCGACGCGGTGGTCTGCGGCAACGACCTGATCGCTCTCGGTCTCATCGCGGCGCTCCGGGAACGGGGCATCGGGGTGCCGGACCGGGTGAGCGTCGTCGGTTACGACGACATGCCCGGCTCTGCCTTCTTCTCCCCGGCGCTGACCACGGTTCGCCAGCCCTTCGACGAGCTCGCGTCCGCCTGCCTGGAGACCCTGGTCGCGCAGATCGGGGGCGATCAGCCGGCGCGCCGGCTGATCGCCCCCGAACTGCGGATCCGGGCCAGCACCGCACCACTCGCCTAGGCGTTGGCTCCGCGGCGCTTGTTGAAGATGTCGAAGGCGACCGCCAGCAGCAGCACGAAGCCCTTGATGAAGGACTGGACCTCGCTGCCGAGCCCGAGCAGGGACATGCCGCTGTTCAGCACGCCCATGGTGAGGCCGCCGATCATCGCGCCGGTCACCGTTCCGACACCACCGGTCACCGCCGCACCACCGATGAACACCGCGGCGATCGCATCGAGTTCGAAGCCACTGCCGGCGTTCGGCAGGGCCGAGTTGGTGCGCGCGGTGAACGCGATGCCGGCGATGCCGGCGAGCACACCCATGTTCACGAACAGCAGGAAGTCGACCTTCTTGGTGTTCACACCCGACAACTGCGCCGCCAACAGATTTCCACCGCGGGCATAGACATTGCGGCCGAAGACGCTGTTCGACATCACCGTGGAGTAGATGAGGATGAGCGCCGCCAGGATCACCAGCACGATCGGGGTGCCCTGGTAGCTGGCCAGCACGAAGGTCAGCCCGACCAGGAAGGCGCAGATGACGACCAGCTTGAGGACGAACCACTGGATCGGATCGCTCTCCAGGTTGAGGCGGACCCGTTTGCGGCGTTCGTTGACCTGGCTGGCGACCAGCGCGATGGTCGCGACGGCCCCGAGGATCAGGGTGAGTATCTCGAACACCGATTGCCCGCCCGTCAGATCGGGCAGGAACCCCGAGCCGATCGCGGTGTACTCGGCGGGGAAGGGGGTGATCGGGACGTTCTGCAGCACCATCTGGGTGAGGCCGCGGAAGGTCAGCATCCCGGCCAGGGTGACGATGAACGCCGGAATGCCCACATAGGCGACCCAGAACCCCTGCCAGGCACCGATCAGCGCCCCGATGGCCAGGGAGAGGACGACACCCAGCCACCACGGCATGCCCATCTTCACGATGAAGATGCCGCTCATCGCACCGACGAAGGCGACCACCGAGCCCACCGAGAGGTCGATGTGCCCGGCGATGATGATCATCACCATCCCGATGGCGAGGATCAGCACGTAGGCGTTCTGGTTGATGATGCTGGTGACGTTCCGCGGGGTGAGCAGATTGCCGTCGGTCAGCACCTGGAAGAGGAGGATGATCACCGCCAGGGCGATGATCAGGCCCACCTGCCGGAGCCGGCTCGCCAGGAACGCGCCGACACCGTGGCTGGTCTCGGGCGCCGGGGTCTGGGGCGCCTCAGTGGTCGATGTGCTCACGCGCTTCTTCCTTCTCTCGGGTCATGTACTGCATGAGTCGTTCCTGGGTGGCCTCGGCGACGGGCAGCTCGCCGGTGATCCGGCCGGCGGACATGGCGTAGATGCGATCACAGGTGCCGAGGAGCTCGGGCAACTCGCTGGAGATCATCAGCACCGCCTTCCCGGCGGCGGCCAGCTCGTTGATGATGGTGTAGATCTCGTATTTCGCACCCACGTCGATGCCGCGGGTCGGTTCATCGAGGATCAGCACATCGGGGTCGGAATACATCCACTTCGACAGCACGACCTTCTGCTGGTTGCCGCCGGACAGCTTGCCCACGATCGCATCCACATTGGGAGCCTTGATCCGCATCTTCCGCAGATAGTCGTTGGCCACGATCTGTTCGTTGTTCGCATCGACCCAACCGAGCCGCGACAGCTTGTCCAGGGAGGCGGCAGAGATGTTGGTGCGGATCGACTGGATGAGGTTGAGTCCATAGACCTTGCGATCCTCGGTGGCGTACGCGAGACCGGCATCGATGGCCTGGCGTACGCTCCTCGCCCGCACCGGTCTGCCGTTGACGAACAGATCCCCGGAAATGTTGTGACCGTAGGAATGCCCGAACACGCTCATCGCCAGCTCGGTGCGTCCGGCACCCATCAGACCGGCGATGCCGACCACCTCACCGGCCCGGACATTCAGCGACGCGTGATTGACCACGATCCGGCTGGTCTCCAGGGGATGGTGCACGGTCCAGTTCTCGATCCGCAGCGCCTCCTCACCCGGATTGCTCTCCCGGGCGGGGAAGCGGTTCTCCAGGGCCCGGCCGACCATCCCGCGGATGATCCGGTCCTCGGTGAGCTCGGCGTCGTTCTGCAGCGTCTCGATCGTCTGCCCGTCGCGGAGGATCGTCACCCGGTCGGCGATCGCACGGATCTCGTTGAGCTTGTGGCTGATGATGATGCAGGTGACACCCTCGTCCCGGAGGCCGCGGATCAGGTCGAGCAGGTGTGCGGAGTCCTCGTCGTTGAGTGCGGCGGTCGGCTCGTCCAGGATCAGGATCCGGACGTCCTTCGACAGCGCCTTGGCGATCTCCACCAGCTGCTGCTTGCCGACCCCGATGTCGAGGATCTTGGTGGCCGGGTTCTCCCGCAGGCCGACCCGCTGGATGAGCCGGGCCGCCTCGATGTTGGTGGCGTTCCAGTCCACCAGGCCGATCCGATTGCGGCGTTCGTTGCCCAGGAAGATGTTCTCGGCGATCGACAGGTACGGGCTCAACGCGAGTTCCTGGTGGATGATGACGATGCCGTCGCGTTCGGAGTCGCGGATGCCGCCGAACTCGGCCGGCTTTCCGTCGAGCTCGATCTCCCCGGTGTAGCTGCCGTGGCGGTACACCCCGGAGAGGACCTTCATCAGGGTGGACTTCCCGGCCCCGTTCTCACCGCAGATCGCGTGCACCTCACCGCGTTGGACGGTCAGGTTCACATTCTTCAGGGCGACCACCCCCGAGAACGTCTTCGTGATGTCCCGCATCTGCAGGATGTGCTGAGCTGTCATCGTTCTCCCAGTCGGAGTTGGAGCCGGAGTCGGGAGCCGGAGCGGGCAGGGCCGGTTGCTGCCCCGCCCGCGACGGCGGCTCTCGGTCGGGCCGAGGGGTCACTGACCCTTCTCGACTTCTTCCTTGGTGTAGTAACCGGAATCGACGATCTCCTTGACCAGGTTGTCCTTGGTGATGATCACCGACTGGTGCAGGTAGGCCGGGACGACCTTCACCTTGTTGTTGTAGGTGGTGGTGTCGTTGGTCTCGGGGGTCCGCCCGTTCAGCACGGCGTCGACCATCTGCGCCGCGGTGTCGCCGAGTTTCCTGGTGTCCTTGAAGATCGTCGAATACTGGACGCCGTCGAGGATCAGCTTGTCCGAGGGCTTCTCGGCGTCCTGTCCGGTGACGATCGGGTTCGGGATGCCGGCGGCCTTGGTGGCGTTCAGGACGCCCCGGGAGAGGCCGTCGTAGGGGGAGAGCACCCCGTCGAGCTTCGTGCCCTGGGCGTAGAAGCCGTTGAGGATGGTCTCCATCCGGGCCTGCGCGGTCTCCTGCTTCCATTGCTGGATCGCGCACTGGCTGAACTCGGTCTGCCCCGAGACCACCTTCAGCACACCCTTGTCGACGAACGGCTTGATGACGCTCATCGCACCCTGCCAGAAGTACTGGGCGTTGTTGTCGTCCGGCGATCCGCCGAAGTACTCGATGTTCAACGGCCCGGTCTTGCCGGTCTCCTTGCCGTCGGCGTCGAGGAGCCCGAGGCCGACGAGCAGTGAGGTGCCCTGCTGCACGCCGACCTTCTGGTTGTCGAAGGTGACGTAGTAGTCGACGTTCGGGGTGCCGTTGATCAACCGGTCGTAGGCGATGATCTTGACCCCCGACTGGGCCGCCGAGGCCAGCTGCTGGGTGAGGGCCGTGCCGTCGATCGATGCGATGATCAGCGCCTTCGCGCCCTTGTTGATCATCGACTCCAACTGCTGCTGCTGATCGGGGACCTTGTCGTTCGCGTACTGCAGATCGACCTTGTAACCGAGGGCCTCCAGCTTCGCCTGGATGTTGTTGCCGTCATCGATCCAGCGTTCCGAGGTCTTCGTCGGCATCGCGACGCCGACCAGGGCACCCTTGTTGTCACCCGGTGCCGCTGACCCGCTCGCCATTCCCGCGCGCTCACCCGAGCATGCGGTGAGGCCCAGTCCGAGCGCAACCAGGGAGGTCGTTCCCAGGAAAGTCCTTCTGTCCACAACTCATCCTTTCCTTCCGGCGGGCCTCGTTGCCTGCTCGGTACGGCCGGGACCTGACACTTCGGCGCCGCTCCTGCTCCCCCTCGGCATCGAGCGGTCTGCGGACGGCGTCCGGCTTGAAGTCAGGCCTCATGGGACCGGTCACATCATAGGCATGACGGGGATTCGTCAGTCAAGGGATTCGGCCACGATCGGTGGGGCCGTCACCGACTCGTGATGTTGTGAACCGACTCGCGGACCACCAGCGCGACGGTGCTGGCGGGGGTGATGTCGAGGCGGGTGGCGGCCATCGGTGCGCCCGGTGGCGGGGTGATCAGCCGCGCCACACAGCGCCGGCCCATCGAGGCGAAGTCCTGCCGGACGGTGGTCAGCGGTGGGGCGAAGTATGCCGCCTCCGGGATGTCGTCGAAGCCGACGACGCTCACGTCCTCGGGGACCGACAGGTTGCGGAGGCGGACCGCATGGATCAACCCGAGCGCCATCTGGTCGTTGGAGCAGAACACGGCGGTGGCGCCGCTCGCCACGATCGGATCCGCCCGGGCGGCGCCGCTCGCGGACGACCAGTCGCCGTGCACCACGGGCAACGGATCGAGACCCCGCGCGGTCAGCTCGTCCCGATAGCCGTGCAACCGCGCCTCGGCCTCCATCCAGTCGGCGGGTCCGGCCAGGTGGGCGATCCGCCGATGACCCTGGTCCGCCAGATGGGCCACCGCCAGCCGGGCACCGTGGCGCTGGTCGGCGAAGATCTCCAGATCGGTCTCGTCGTCGACGCGCGAGTGCAACAGCACATAGGGGATGTCCAACTCCAGTTGGGTGACCTCCTTCAGCACCGGCCGCTGCGGGGCGATCACCACGATGCCGGCGACCTGCTGGGAGACCAGGAACTCCAGGCCCTCGCGGATCATGTCGGAGGAGGTGTCGGTCAGCGGGACCGTGAACGAGACGAACCCGTAGGCGACGGCGGCCTCCTCGATCGCCTGGATGGCGGCGATCGGGCCGTACTGGGTGCGCTGCAGGGCGAGTACGCCGATGACGTGCGAGCTGTTGCGACCCAGCGCCCGGGCCACCGCGTTCGGCCGGTAGCGCATCTGCTCGATGACCTGCAGCACCCGGTCGCGGGTCTCGGGGCGCAGACTCGGATGGTTGTTGATCACCCGGGAGACGGTCTGCCGTGACACCCCGGCCTCGCGCGCGACGTCGCGGATGCTCGGCGATCGTCGTCGCTGATTGGCTGCCGTCACGGTCGTCCTGTCTGCTGGATCACGCCCCATACCCGTTGGCCCATAGCTGTTGGCCCATACCTGTTGATTGGCCCGGCGACTCGTCATCGTACCGCCGGACTCGGCCCCGGGGGCCGTGGCCATCCGTCGGGGGCTCAGCCGCCCAGCCCGTACGCCCAGGAGTAGAGATCGAGGACGGCGAGCAGCAGCGGCAGGATCGCGATCACCGCGAGCCACTCGAAGATGTCACCCCAGCGGCCCCAGACCGGGGACAGCACCCGGTTCCAGCCGGTGGCGGCGTACTGGCTGCCGAACCAGACGCCGAGCGCGACGATCAGCAACCCGGCCAGTGCCCGGGACATCGGCGATTCCAGACCGGCGAGCCCGTCGATGGCCGCGCCGAGCGCCATCAGGGTGCCGGCGGCCAGCAGCGCCAGCCGCGCGGTCCGGCCGACGAAGGCCCGCGCGCGCAGCAGCAGCGCCAGCGCGCAGACCAGCACCAGCACCGTCGGTGCCCACCCGGTACCGAGCACCAGCACCGGCACCGACAGCACCGCTGCCGCCAACCCGGTACCGACCAGGAACGCGGTCAGGAACCGGTCCGCGGCGATCGCCCGGGAGACGATGTCGTGCTGCACCGGCTGCCGATCGGCCATCAGCGCTTCGGCGGTCGAGGGCAGATTCGGCATCGCCACCCCGGCCACCCGGAAGGCCAGCATCGGCAGCATCGAGGTCGCCGCCATCACGATCGCCAGCGCCACCGCCGCGGCATGCAGCTGCCGGTTCGGCAGCAGCACCGCGGCCATCGCCGCCAGCACCACCACGACCGCGGCACAGCTCACCCCGAGCAGCGGGTACGCCGTCACCTGGGTGCCCAACGCCATCGCCCCGGCCATCGCCAGGATCAGCGCCGCGGCCAGCAGCACCTGCACGCTCATATCGCCCCGCGGCAGCATCGGCGTACCCGGCAGCACCGCGAACCCGCCGATCCCGGCCAGCGCCACCGCCACCCAGGCCAGCGTCCCCGCGACCGCGGTCAAGCCGAAGGCCCGCGCCAGCAGCACCGCGGTGAACCCGCAGGCCAGCGCCAGCACCAGCACCGCGACGGCGACCATCCAGCCGGGGCTCGCGGCGACCGCGAAGCCGGGCAGCAGCACCGCCAGCAGCGCCACGAAGACCAGGGTGAACTTTCGGGAGTCGTTGTCGCTCCACCGCGGCTGGGTGCCGGTCGCGGTGGCGACCGCGTCCACCACGTCGTCGAAGGCGGCATCGGGCAGCGTCGCCTCCCGGTGCCGCAGATGCAGCGTCTCGCCGTCGCGCAGTTCCAGTTCGCCGATCGGCCGATCGGCATCGAGCGGGTCCTCACCGAAGCGCTGCAGCACCCACGACTGCACGGCCTCCTGGGCACCGCCGCCCTCGTAGCCGGAGAACCGGACGATGTTGGGCATCAACTCACCCAGGGTGGTGCCCGCGGGCAGCGCCAGGTCGATCCGCCGGGTCGGTGAGATCACCGTGACCCGGGCGACCTCCTCGGCGGCTTCGTCGGTTGCTGTGCTCACGAGCGTGAGAGTAGTGGTTGAAAGGCCCATTCAATAAGCGAGTCACAGGCACTCGACAGATGATTCGAGAACCAGTCGACTGATCTTTCGGCCCCTGTTCCGACTAGTCTGCGAACCACCATGGCGACCGTCACCTTCAACCGGCCGAAGCGCCCGAGCGGTCCCGCGATGCCGCGCGGGGACCTGCTGCTGGAGTCCCCGCCGGAGATCCCGCCGCCGTCCACCGGTGCCAACTGGGGAATGGTGCTGCGGATGCTGCCGATGCTCGCCGGTGCCGGCGCGATGGCGATGATGATGACCTCCACCGCCGGGGCCCGCGGGCCGCTCGGTGCGGTGATGGGTGGCATGTACGGCATCTCGATGCTCGGCATGATGCTCAGCCAGACCGGCCGCGGCAACGACGACCAGGCCCAGCAGCTCGACGCGGCGCGGCGCGACTACTTCCGCTATCTGGGTCAGATGCGCAAGCGGATCCGCGGTACCGCCGCCGAGCAGCGCCGCTCGACCCTGTGGATCCATCCCGACCCGGAGAACCTGTGGACCATCGCCGGCACCCGGCGGATGTGGGAGCGCCGCCCCGAGGACGGCGACTTCGGCTCGATCCGGATCGGGCTCGGCCAGCAGAACTTCGCCCAGCGGATCACCCCGCCGGAATCCAAGCCGGTGGAGGATCTGGAGCCGCTCACCGTCGGTGCGCTGCGCCGGTTCATGAACACCCACCGCCGGGTCACCTCGATGCCGATCTCGCTGGATCTGCCCTCCTACCGGATGGTGCAGCTGATCGGCGAGGAGGACGGCGCGCGCCGATTGGCGTACGCGATGGTCTCCCAGATGGCCGCCTGGCATGCGCCGACCGAGTTCCGGATCCTGTTCTGCATCGCCCCGGAGAACCAGCGGCACTGGGACTGGGTGAAGTGGCTGCCGCACGCCCAGCACCCGGATCGCAACGACGGCGCGGGGGCGGTCCGGCTGTTCGCCAGCAGTGCCGCCGAGCTGACCCAGCTCGCCGAGGGGGCCGCCGGGTCGCTGAGCGATGACACGCTGCGCCACATCGTGGTCGTCACCGACGGTGTCGACGGGGTGAACGCCGGCCAGTTCACCGCGCCCGGAACGACCGCGACCACCCTGGAGGTGTCCCGGGTCCGGGAGGCGCCGCGGCGGATCGAGCCGGGCACGATGGCGGTGGAGGTGCGCGAGGGGCAGCTGCACGCGCACCTGCGCCGCGGCAACCGGTTGCAGACCAGCGAGATCGGCCCGGCCGATCAGACCGCGATGGTGCACGCCGAGCTGCTGGCCCGCGCCCTGGCCCCGTTCCGGATGCCGATCGGCGCGGTCGTCGAGGACACCGGGGACATCGCCGATGCGCCCGTTTTCGAAGCACCGAAGGATTACCCGTCGATGGTCGGGGTCGGCGACCCGGCCATGCTGGACACCTCACGGGTCTGGAAACAGCGCCCGCTGCACCAGCGGCTGCGGGTGCCGATCGGCAACGGCACCAGCGGTCAGCCGGTCGAGCTGGACATCAAGGAGGCCGCGATGTCCGGCATGGGCCCGCACGGCCTGTGCATCGGCGCGACCGGTTCGGGCAAGTCGGAGTTCCTGCGCACCCTGGTGCTCGGGCTGTCGATGACCCATCCGCCGGACCAGCTCAACTATGTGCTCGTCGACTTCAAGGGTGGCGCCACCTTCGCCGGGCTGGAGGAGCTGCCGCACGTCTCGGCGGTGATCACCAACCTGGAGGGCGAGCTGACCCTGGTCGACCGGATGCAGGACGCCATCGGCGGTGAGCTGGACCGCCGGATGGAGGTGCTCTCGCAGACCAATGCCCAGTTGAAGAACCGCGACATCAAGAACCGCGAGGAATACGACCAAGCCCGCCTCGACGGGGCCGACATCCCGCCGATGCCGAGCCTGTTCATCGTCGTCGACGAGTTCTCCGAGCTGCTCACCGCACGGCCGGAGTTCATCGACCTGTTCATCCAGATCGGCCGGATCGGCCGCTCGATCGGCGTACACCTGCTGCTCGCCTCGCAGCGACTGGAGGAGTCCAAGCTCCGCGGGCTGGACACCTTCCTCTCCTACCGGATCGCGCTGCGCACCTTCTCCCCGCAGGAATCGCGGACGGTGATCGGCGTACCGGATGCCTACGAGCTGCCCAGCGCCCCCGGCAACGGCTATCTGAAATACGACACCACCAACATGGTGCAGTTCAAGGCGGCCTACGTGTCCGGTCCCTGGCAGGGCAGTGTCGCCCCGGTCCGCAGTCGCGCCGGGGACAGCCTGATCGACGCCGCCGACGAAGAGGAACCGAGCGATACCTGGATCCCGCCGGTGCTGGAGTTCACTCCGCGCGCGGTCGAGGTGCCGCGTCCGCCGGAGCCCGAACTGCTGCCGGCCCGGGCGGCCCGGATGGAGGAGACCGCGCCGCCACCGGATCTGGCCGCCGAACCCGAACCCGCCCCGGTCGCCGCCGAGGACGACGAGGACGATGAGGAGACCCTGCTCAGCGTCGTCGTCGGCCGGCTCCGCGGGCAGGGCTGGCCGGCGCACAAGGTGTGGCTGCCGCCGCTGGACGTGCCGCCCACCCTCGATGAGTTGTACGCCTCCAGCTTCGGCGATGGGGGCCGGCTGGTCGAGGTCGAGGGGCGTGGGCTGACGACCGGGGACTCGCGGATGTACGGGCGGTTGCAGGCGCCGATGGGGTTGATCGACCGGCCCCGGCAGCAGCGACGCGATCCGATGTGGATCGACCTCGCCGGTGGCGGTGGCCACCTGGGTGTGGTCGGTGGCCCGCAGACCGGCAAGTCGACGGTACTGCGTTCGACGGTGATGTCGATGGCGCTGCAGCACACCCCGGCCGAGGTCGGTTTCTACTGCCTGGACTTCGGCGGCGGTGCGCTCGCCTCGCTGCGCGGATTGCCGCACGTCGGTTCGGTCTGTGGCCGGTTGGATGTGGACCGGGTGAAGCGGACGGTGGCCGAGCTGACCTCGTTGCTGTCGGCGCGGGAGACCCAGTTCGGTGAGCTCGGCGTCGAGTCGATGCAGGCGTACCGGCGGGGCCGAGCCCAGGGCAGCATTCCCCCCGATCGCTTCCCCAGTGACGTTTTTCTGGTCGTCGACGGCTGGATCACGCTGCGTCAGGAGTTCGAGGACCTGGAGTCCACGATCACCCAGCTGGCGCATCGCGGCCTGAGCTTCGGCATCCATGTGATGCTCTCGGGCGCCAAGTGGTCGGAGTTCCGGATGAACATCCGCGACCTGCTGCAGAGTCGGATCGAGCTCAAGCTCGGTGACAACTTCGAGTCCGAGATCAACCGCAAACTGGCAGCGAACGTGCCCGAGGGTCGGCCCGGCCGGGGCCTGTCCCGCGACGGTCTGCACTCGCTGGCCGCGCTGCCGCGGATCGACGGAAACCCTGATGTGGAAGAACTTTCCGACGGCGTACGTGCCGCGGTGCAGCAGATCGACGCCGCCTGGCGCGGGCCGAAGGCCGCCGAGGTGCGGATGCTGCCCGACGACCTCACCCCGGCCCAGCTGCCCGGCATCGGCCGCGACGAGACCGAGCGGGCGTTCCCGATCGGGGTCGACGAGCTGGAGCTGGCACCGGTCTGGTTCGACCCGGCCTCCGAACCGCATCTGGTCGCCTTCGGTGCACCCGAGTGCGGCAAGTCGACGCTGATCCGCACGATCCTGGAGGGCATCACCACCCGGTACAGCTCCGAGGACGCCAAAATCCTGCTGCTCGACTATCGGCGCCAGCATCTGGGGCTGGTGCCCGATGACTACCTGATCAGCTACTGCGCCTCCTCGCAGGCGGCGACCGACATGTCGAAGCATCTCGCCGAGGCGGTGCGGGTACGCCTGCCCGGCCCGGATGTCTCCCAGGAGGAGCTGCGGAACCGGTCCTGGTGGCAGGGCATGGAGATCTTCGTGGTGGTCGACGACTACGACCTGGTGGCCACCTCGATGAACAATCCGCTGCAGCCGTTCGCCGACCTGGTCTCCCAGGCCTCCGACATCGGCCTGCACATCATCATCGCCCGCGGTATGGGCGGTGCCGGCCGGGCGGCCTTCAGTGACGCGCTGATCGCCCGGATGAAGGACGGCCAGTCCCCGGGTCTGATCATGTCCGGTACCAAGGACGAGGGCCAGCTGCTCGCCGACGTCCGCCCGTTCCCGCTGCCCCCGGGCCGCGGCACCTTCGTCACCCGCGGCGGCAAGGTGCTCATCCAGACGGTGAACACCCCCGCCCCCGTCTTCGACTGACCGTTCATCGAGTAGTGGACCCGGCGGAGCGCCAGCGGAGCCGGGGCCACGTGTCGAGATGAACCGCACGCGCCTACGCCGGCTGAGCGAGCGAGGAACGAGCGAGTCGAAGCCACCCGGTTCCATCCTCGACGCCCAGTCGTGAAACCCCCTTACCGTGCGTGAAACCCCCACTGCAGCAGGGGTTTCACGCACGGTAAGGGGGTTTCAGCTGCCGGCGCGTCGTGCGGTCCAACCGATTGTGGTGGTTCATCTCGACACGGCCGCCATTGCTCCGCTTCGCTCCGCATGGCGGCCTACTCGATGAACGTCCGGGTCGGCCGCCATTGCTCCGCTTCGCTCCGCATGGCGGCCTACTCGATGAACGTCCGGGTCGGCCGGCCATTGCTCCGCTTCGCTCCGCATGGCGGCCTACTCGATGGGCGTTCCGACCGGCATGGAAAACTGCCGCCATGGCGACCGGTACCAAGGCGAAGAAGAAGACCGTCCAGAACGCGGACACCACGAAGTCGGCGACCCTGCTGATCCTCGGTGCGGCCGGTGACCTCACCCATCGGCTGCTGCTCCCCGGGCTGGCCAGCCTGCTCACCGCCGAGCGTGACCGGGACATCCGCGTCACCGGGGCCGACCGCGCCGATCTCAGCGCCGCGCAGTGGAAGGACCGCGTCAAGGATTCCTTCGCCAGCACCGATGCGCCGGCCCGGGTGACCACCGCGGTGACCCGGCGCACGGCGTACGTGCAGACCGACCTGCTCGACCCGGCCGCGCTCGCGGACCTGATCGGCCGGTGCGGCGACGGCCCGCTGGTGATCTTCTTCGCGCTGCCGCCGCAGATCTCGATGAAGGTCTGCGAACTGCTCCGCGACATCGACCTCCCCGCGGTCACCAGGCTCGCCCTGGAGAAGCCCTTCGGGGTGGATCGCGCGAGTGCGGAGGCGTTCAACACCCTGCTGCACCAGGTGGTGCCCGAGGAGCAGGTCTTCCGGCTCGACCACTTCCTCGGCCGCGCGACCGTGCTCAACCTGATCGGGCTGCGGTTCGCCAACCGGCTGCTGCAACCGGTCTGGAACGGCACCCACATCGAACGGGTGGAGATCGTCTACGACGAGGATCTGGCGCTGGAGGGGCGGGCGGGCTACTACGACGGCGCCGGTGCGCTGCGCGACATGATCCAGAGCCACCTGCTGCAGGTGATGGCGATGTTCGCCCTGGAGTCGATCGCGGTCCTGGACGATCAGGAGCTGAGCGACCAGAAGGCGCAGGTGCTGCGCGCCACCAGGCTGTGGGGGAACTCGCCGAAGCGGTCCTCGCGCCGGGCCCGCTACACCGCCGGCAGCATCGGCCGACGCAAGCTCCCCGACTACGCCAAGGAGGACGGCGTCGATCCCACCCGCGAGACCGAGACGCTCGCGCAGGTCACCGTCGCGATCGAGAACAACCGCTGGGCCGGGGTGCCGTTCGTGCTGCGCAGCGGCAAGGCGCTGGGCACGCCCTGCAAGAAGATCATCGTGACCTTCCGCGATGTGGCCCATCTGCCGGACGGGTTCATCGACGACACCACCGGCGCCGACACCCTGGTGCTCGACCTCAAGTCCGGTGAGGTGTCGCTGAGCCTGACGATGAACGCCGAGGGCGATCCCTTCGATCTGGAGCAGAAGACGCTGACCGTCACCCTCGCGCCGGCCGATCTGCTGCCCTACGGGGAGATCCTGGCCCAGATCTTCGACGGCAGCCAGCTGCTCACCGTCCGCGGCGACGCCGCGGTCGAGTGCTGGCGGATCGTCGAGCCGGTGCTGAACGCCTGGGCGGCGGGCAAGGTGCCGCTGGAGGAGTACGCCGCCGGCTCGGCCGGGCCGGAGGGCTGGTAGCACGAGCGAGACGAAGCCACGGTCCCGTCGACTCGTCGCGGCGCTCCTCGCTCAGGGAACGTGAGGGAGGGGCGCGGGGTCGCGGCTAGGCTGAGCGTGTGAGTGCCGACCGCCGCACCGCGCGGCCCCTGCTGCAGGAGCAGGTGCGCTCGCTGCTGACCGACTACATCGTCGAGCACGGCCTGGGGCCCGGTGACCCGCTGCCCACCGAGCAGGAGTTGATGCGCGAGTTCGGCGTCGGCCGCAACGTGCTGCGCGAAGGGCTGAAGGCGCTGCAGGCGCTCGGCATCGTCGAGGTCCGCCACGGTTACGGCACCTTCGTCGGCAACGCCGGCCTCACCGCGCTGGAACGCGGGCTGCATTTCCGGGCCGCGATGTCGCTGCGCGCCGGGCTCGGGGAACTGCGGGATCTGCTCGATGTCCGGGAGGCGCTCGAGGTGGGGCTCGCGGCCCGGGTGGTGGCGGCCGTCGACGACGCCCAGTTGGCGGCCCTCGAGGAGATCGTGCAGGGCATGCAGCGCGCGGCGGCGGCCGGTGACTATTTCCCCGAGCTCGACTGGCGATTCCACGAGACCCTGTACGCCCCGCTGGGGAATGCGCTGGTGACCGATCTGCTGCGCGTGTTCTGGCGGGTGTTCGGCGATGTCGAGGCCCAACTGCCCGGTGCCAGATACACCCCGGTGGCCGCCGCCGGCTGGCACGCGGGAATCCTGGCGGCCGTCCGGCAGCAGGATGTCGGGGCCACCCAGCGGGCCGTCGCGACGCACTTCGCCGACATCCGGGAGCGGCTCGGCCGCGCCTGATGGTTGCGGTTCACCCAGCAACGGGGTTACCGTCATAGGACATGGGACGTCCTATCTTCGGGGGGCGTACGGGAGGCGGGGCCCGACCCCGCGATGGACGACGGGAGCTCACGTGGCAACGACGCCAACCCAGCAGAGCGGTCTGCGCTCGCTGCAACCCCAGCAGTGGCGGTCCTTCTTCGCCGCCTGGCTCGGTTATTTCCTCGATGGATTCGACTTCATCCTGATCACCCTGGTGCTCACCGAGATCGCCGAGGAATTCCAGCTCGACCTGCCGACCGCGGCCACCCTGGTCAGCGCGGCCTTCGTCTCCCGCTGGTTCGGCGGCCTGGTGCTCGGCGCGATCGGCGACCGGTTCGGCCGCAAGCCGGCGATGATCATCAGCATCTGGTGCTTCGCCGTCGGCAGCCTGCTCTGCGGTTTCGCCTGGGGTTACTGGTCGATGTTCGCCTTCCGGGCGCTGGTCGGCATCGGGATGGCCGGCGAATACGGATCCAGTGCCACCTTCGCGATGGAGTCCTGGCCGCAGGCACTGCGCAACCGCGCCTCCGGCATGCTGCTCTCGGCGTACCCGGTCGGTGTGGTCGTCGCCAGCCTGCTGTACGCGGTGATCGTGCCCTCGCTCGGCTGGCGCTGGATGTTCTACATCGGCATCCTGCCGGTCGTGCTCGCACTGGTCATGCGCCGCTCGCTGCCCGAGGCCGCGGAATGGCAGCGCGAGGTCGGGGAGCGGGCCGAGGCGACCACCTTCCAGATCCTGTTCGGCACCCGGCAGCGCGCCCTGCTGAACACCGTCATCGGCATCGTCATCGCCGTCTGCCTGGTGCTGGTCTTCTCCAAGGCCGCCGGGCCCGCCACCTGGCTGCTCGCGATCATCGTCGGTGCGGGCTTCATCGCCTACCTGGTGCAGATGGCCGGCCGGCTCTGGCCGATGACGGTCGCCCTGGTGGTCACGGTGTTCGCGGCCTTCCTCTACTCCTGGCCGATCCAGTCGCTGCTGCCCACCTATCTGAAGACCGACCTCGGCTACAACCCGGCCGCCGTCTCGACGGTGCTGCTCTGGGCCGGGCTCGGGTACGCGGCCGGTTCGGTCGCGGCCGGCATGCTCGGCGACCGGATCGGCACCCGTCGGGCGTACCTCACCGGGCTGCTGGTCTCGCTGCTGGTGATCGCACCGGTGTTCCTGATCGGCGGTTCGAGCTTCGTGCTGCTCTCGGTGCTGCTGTTCGCGCTGCAGTTCACCAGCCAGGGCATCTCCGGGCTGCTGCCGAAGTTCATCACCGACCATTTCCCGACCCGGCTGCGTGCGGCCGGCCTGGGTCTGACCTACAACATCGGCGCCCTCGGCGGGGCACTGGCCCCGGTCATCGGCGCCACCCTGGCCCAGCGCTTCGGCGGCCTGGGGACCGCGCTGATGGTGCTGGCGATCGCGTTCACGATCGTGGTCGCGGTGTTCGTCGGCTTCAACGTCCCGGCCCGGATCGGCAAGGCGCTGCGCGTCGAGTCCGATGCCCCGGCCCTGCAGGAGGGCGCCCGATGACCGAGGCACTGCGCGGTGTGGTGACCCCGCTGGTCACCCCGCTGACCGACACCGGCGAGCTCGATGAGGACGCGCTCGGCCGGGTCGTCGACGAGCAGCTCGGCGCCGGCGCCCGGGCGGTGTTCGTCGGCGGATCGACCGGTGAGGTCGCCCTGCAACCCGATGCGGTACGCCGCCGGGTGGTCGAGGTCGCCGTCGCGGCGGCCGCCGGTCGGGCCCCGGTGATCGCGGGCGCGATGGACACCGGCACGCTGCGCGTCATCGACCACGCGGTCGCGGCCGTCGCGGCCGGGGCCGCGGCGGTGGTCGCGGCCCCGCCGTTCTACATCGCACCCGGGGTGGCCGAGGTGGTCCGACACTACGAGCTCATCGCCGCCGCGGTGGAGGTGCCGGTGGTCGCCTACGACATCCCCGCCGCCACCCATTCACCGCTGCCGCTCGCGGCCCTGGCCCGACTCGCACAGCAGGGTACGATCGCGGCCTTCAAGGACTCCAGTGGTGACCTGGCCGGCTTCCGCCGTGCGCTCGCGGCGCTGCGGGGGACCGGGGTCACCGCCTTGACCGGCTCCGAGGTCTTCGCCGATGTCGCCGTCCAGCTCGGTGCGAGCGGCATCGTACCCGGCCTGGGCAATGTCGACCCGAACGGTTACCCCGCGATCCTCCGCGCCGTCGAGGCCGGTGACCCGGCCGCCGCGGCCGCCGAACAGGAGCGGCTGATCGCGTTGTTCGCGATCATCGATGTCGCCGACCGATCCCGGATCGGTTTCACCGCCGGCGCCCTCGGCGCCTTCAAGGCAGCGATGTGGCTGCGCGGCGTGCTCGACTCGCCCCGCACCTTCGCACCGCTGAGCCCGCTGACCGATGCGGAGATCGACCGGATCCGGGAGATCCTGATCCGCGCGGGGCTCACGGTGGTGCGCTGAGGAGCAGCGCCGATGCGGGTCAGGCCTTCCAGCCGCGCCGTTTGCCCGAGGGATAGGCCGCGAACAGGGCGGTGGCCAGCCCGACCCCGACCAGGGCGGCCAGGCCGAGCGCGACCGCCAGCTTCCCGCCGCCGGTGGTGCTCGCGGCCTTCGTCGGATCGGGGGCGCGGCCGGCGACCGGCGGGGGAGTCGGCCCCGGCGTACCGAAGTCGACGTCGGTGAGCGCCCGGTAGGGGTTCACGATCCCGAAGCCGAGCTGCTTGTCCGGTGCGGTCGCAGCCGGCGGGTCGGCGCTGGCCTGCAACCGCCGCTTCACCTCGGCCGGTTTCAGACCGGGATCGCGCTCCAGCATCAGCGCGACCGTCGCCGACACCAGCGGCGCGGCATAGGAGGTGCCGTCCACCATCTCCCAGGACTGGCCCTGCGGCCCGGACGGGTTCGCCGCGAGCACCTTCACCCCCGGCGCCCCGACGGCCACATGCAGATCCGGGTTGAACTGTGACTGCGGATGCGGCTGGTCGTTGATGTCGCTCATCCCGACCGCGATCACATCGCGATAGCTCGCCGGATACGGCGGTCTGGGCTCCCCGCCCCGGTTGCCGGAGGCCGCCACCACCACGATCCCGGCCCCGATCGCCTCATTGATCGCCTGCCGGTATTCGTAGGAATCGCTGCCCTGCTGGGAAATGTTGATGATGTCCACGCGCAGCTCGATCGCCTTGCGGACCGCATTGATCGTCGGCTGCAGCGGTTCGGACTCCTGCTGCTGACCCGGCGTACCGACACTGCCGGCGGTCTGCTGCAGCGCCCGCAGCGAGATCACCTCCGCATCGGGGGCGAGCCCGCTGAAACCCTTGCCGTCCGGGCGCCCGACGATCAGCGAGGTGACCCGGGTGCCGTGCGCGCAGTCCGCCCTGCGTTCACTGCCCGAGCCCTTGGACTTGTCGTAACCGGCGAAGTTGTACGCCTGGCTGACCACCGGCCGGCCCTCGCGCTGCAGCTCGGGATTGCGGGAGGTGTCCACCCCGGTGTCGATCACCGCGATCCGGACCCCCTTGCCGGTCGCCAACTGGTTCACCCGCTCGACCTGCAGCCGCTGGGTGGCCCAGTGCGCGTTCTCCACCTGGCTCGGGTCGTTGGGGACGAAGTCACCGCAGAGGGTGGCGTCGAAGGGTTCGCCCTCGCCGTCGGCGGCGTACGCCGGTTGCGCGCCCTGGGCGAGCAGCAGTGCCACCGCGGCGGCCCCGAGCAGCCGCCGGCCGAGGGATCGGAAGGATGGCACGGGCGCCACCCTACGACCCGGTCGGGCCAGCTCTCCGGGTCGCCTGCCAGACGGCGTCGATCCCGCAGAACAGCAGCAGCGAACCGCCGAGCACCGGGAACGCCACCCCCACCGCGATCGCCACCAGCACCATCGTGACCAGCGCGATCCGGCTCGGTGCCCGGCCCGCCCCCGGTGGTCCGGGCAGGCGTGCCCCGGTGCCGCGGGTCGGGCGGCGCAGCCACCACATCCGGTACCCGATCAGCACCGCGGCGATGATGCCGACCGCGATCAGTGCCAGCGCGATCTGGTTCGGCACGCCGAAGAGCAGCCCCATGTGGGTGTCGATGGCCAGATTGGCGAGCTGGGCCATCACCGGCCAATCGGCGAAGTCGATCCGATTCAGCACGGTCCCCGACTGCGGATCGACCGCCATCGAATCCTGCGCGACCGGCCAGGAACGCTTGGTCTGGCTGACCTTCCAGGCTGCGCCGGAGCTCGGGACGCTCACCTCCACCGGGCCGTCCAGGCCGGCGGTACGGGCCGCGGTCAGCACCCGCTGCACGGCGGCCGGCTGATCCTCGGCCGCGACCGGTGCGGCGGTGCTCGGCAACCCCTTGGTCACCGACGGTGCCTGCCAGCTGAGGGCACTGCGCACCTCGCTGACGGTGGCACCGGCATAGGTCGACCAGGTCATCCCGGTCGCGGAGAGGAACAACATGCCGAGCAGCGCCCAGACGCCGATGCTGCCGTGCCAGCTGAGCAGGCGGCCCCGGCCCTTCCCACCGCGCGGCATCAGCAGGCGGCGCAACCGGCCCGGTCCGCCGGCATCCCGGCGTGCCTTCCGGGCCCGCGCCCACCAGAGCAGCAGGCCGCTGAGCGCCAGCACCCACAGCCAGCTCGCGGCCAGCTCGCTGTAGATCCGGCCGGGTTCGCCGAGGTGCAGGTTGCGGTGCAGATCGTCCAGCCAGGCGCGGACCGGCAACCACTCGCCATAGGTGTCCAACACCCCGCGCGACCGGCCGGTGTAGGGGTCGATGAACGCGGTCCGGGTGTAGCCCTCCGCCGTCTCGGGGCTGGCGAACACCACCCGGGTGGTGCCGTCGGCGCTGCTCGGCGGCCGGACCGACTTCAGGGTGCCCTCCGGCACCGCGGCCTGCGCCGCCGTCACCTGATCGGCCAGCGGCACGGCACGGGTGCCCACCGCCGGTACCCGGAGCTGCTCTGCGTGCACCGACGACTCCAGCTGCGGGGCGATCGTGTAGAGCAGCCCGGTCACCGCCGCGACCAGCAGGAACGGCCCGACGAACAGGCCGACATAGAAGTGCAACCGCAGCAGCAGCGGCCGGAAACCGGCCAGCCACCAGCGATCCGCGGTGCGGGTGGTGGGGGTGTCGGCGGCTCGGCTGGTCTGATCGGGATCGACGACGCTCACCGCATGACCACCAGCATCGCGGCCATCCCGCCGGTCATCGCCGCGTGACAGATCCGGTGCGACCAGTCATCACCGGCGCGCAGTTCGCGGGCCCGGTGCCGGTGCACCAGCCAACCGATCGCGGTCAGCACCAGCAGGCCCGCCAGCACCAGGGTGACCACGGTCATCCAACCGGGCGTACCCATCGGCATCTCCATCGGCGGCATCGCACCGCCCGGCGCGGGCTCCGCACCGCCCCCGTGGCCGGCATGCTGGCCCGCCGCGGCGGGGTCGGTGGTGGCCGTGCCGTGGCCCATCAGCCAGGGCATCGCGACCAGCATCCAGATCATCGCGACATTGCCGATCAGATGGGCGGCCATCGCGATCCGGGTGCCGCGGGCCAGCTCCGGCCGGGTGGCGTGACGCAGCAGCGCCAGCCCGAACAGTCCGAGCGCGGCCACCTGCACCGCGGTACCGAGGCCGCCGGGCATCCACCAGACCATCGCCACCATCAGCACGCTCATCACCAGATGGTTCAGCTCGACCACCTGCCCACCGGGTCCCTCCGCGCGCGGCCGGGACGCGAGCCGGACCAGTTGCAGCAGGGCGTACGCCGCCGTGCCGCAGAACAGCAGGGTCAGCACGATCGACCAGGGAGCGGGAAGCACGCCCCAATTTCTACAAGACGTAGAACTCTGTGTGCAACTCAGGGCGCCCCATGCTGCGCGCGGTAGTCGGAGGGTGAGACCCCGTACTCGCGCTTGAACGCCCGGGAGAGCCAGGCCTGGTTCCAGACACACCAGCGGGCCGCCAGCCCCGCGATGGTGGTGTGCCGCAGCACCGGGTTCTCCAGATCGCGGCGGATCGCGTCCAACCGCGAGCGCCGGATCTCCTCGGCCACAGTACTGCCGCTGCCCTCGAACGCACGATGCAGACTGCGGGCGGAGAGATGGCACGCGGCGGCCACGGAGGCGGGGGAGAGCTCCGGATCGGCCAGTCGGGCACGGATCTGCTGGACGGCCAACGCCCGTATCGCGGTCCTGGCATCCGTGGTCGCGGTGGTCACCGCACCCGCCAGGGCCCCCTCCAGCAGGGCCAGGCCGGCATCGCGGATCCGGGTGCCCTCCGCCGCCGTGCCCGGGTCCGGCTGCTGGGTGCCGGCCCGCAGGTATCCGGTCAGCAGGGCACCGGCGCCGCGGGTCGCGTCGTGCGGCCGGGACCGCAACCGGTCGAACTCGCGCTGGGGAATGGGCAGCAGCGCCCGCGGCACCGTCATCACCAACGTGTGCCAGGGCCCGAACGCGGTCAGCGAGTAGGGCCGGCTGGTGTCATAGATCGCGAACTCCCCGGGCCGGATCTCCACCTGGGTCTCGGCCTGATCGACGATCGCGCGGCCCCGCAGCGACAGCGAGAGTTTCAACAGGTGTACGCCGGCCCGGCGGGCCGAACCGGGCGAGCGGTGCACGGTCTGCGCACTGCTGGCCAGATCGTAGAGTCCGACGTCGTCGAATCGGCGACCGGTCAGCCGACCCGTGACCGGCCCGTCGTCGCCGTCCAGTGGGCGCGCGCGCAGGCCGTCGAACGCCTGCGCGATCGTCGCCTGCCAGTCACTCGCGACCTCGGTGTCGCGGATCGGGTCATTGGTGCCCATCGCTGCCCCCTCCGCTGCCCGACCGGGGCAGCGTACAACCGCGTCCTGGCGCGCAACGGCAACGCCCATGGCGCGCACAGCGAAGCCCCCGCGGGCCGAGGGGCCGAGCATGGGCCCCATGCAGATCAGCGCAGCCCTCGTCGATGAGGTCAACGGCCCGTTCACCGTCCGCGACATCGAACTGGATGATCCCGGTCCGGGTGAGGTGCTGGTGCGGGTGGTCGCGAGCGGGGTCTGCCACACCGATGAGAACACCCGCCGCGGCAACATGCCGATGCCCCTGCCGGGGGTCCTGGGGCATGAGGGCGCCGGGGTGGTGACCGCGGTCGGGGCGGGGGTCGACAGTGTCGCCGTCGGCGATCGGGTGGTGCTGGGCTGGCCGTTCTGCGGCGGATGCGCGAACTGTCTGGCCGGTCAACCGCGCTACTGCGAACGGGTCGGTGAGGCGGTGGTCGGCGGGCACCGGCTGCTCGGCCCGAAGGCTGGGCAGAGCGGTTACCGGCGCGCCGACGGTACGCCGGTGGCCGGCCACTTCTTCGGCCAGTCCTCGTTCGCCACCCACTCGCTGGCGCAGGCCAACGCGGTGGTCCGGGTGCCCGAGGAGATTCCGCTGGAACTCGTCGGGCCGTTGGCCTGCGGCATCGCCACCGGCGCGGGCGCGGTGCTCAACACCGCCCGCCCGCAGGTCGGTGCGAGCCTGGTCGTCTACGGTGCCGGTGCGGTCGGTCTGGCCGCCGTGATGGCCGCCACCAACACCCCGGCGACCCGGATCGTCGCGGTGGACGTGCACGACTCGCGGCTCGAGCTGGCCCGGCAGTTCGGAGCCACCGACACCATCAACTCCACCGGGGTGGAATCGGTGAGCGAGGCGGTGCGGGAGCGGCTCGGCGCTCCGGCCGACTTCGCCCTGGACTGCACCGGCATCATCTCGGTGGTGGAGCAGACGATCGCCACCGTCGGCATGCGTGGCACCGCGATCCTGATCGGCGGCGCCCCGGCCGGTGCCACCTTCACCACCGACCACTTCAGCACCGTCTTCGGCAAGCGCATCGTCGGCGTACTCGGCGGGGAGGGCCGCTCCCACGTGCTGATCCCGGCGCTGATCGAGCTGTATCGCCAGGGCCGGTTCCCGTTCGACAGGTTGATCCAGTACTACGACTTCGACCAGCTCGAGGAGGCCATCGCGGCCAGCCATCGCGGTGAGGTGATCAAACCGGTCGTCCGGATCTCCCCGGAGGAGCAGCCCGGCTGACGCCGGATCAGTGGTGGTGGTGAACGGTCCCGGGGTGGGCGGTGCAGGCGGTCGGATCCCCGGTACCGCGGCAGGCGCAGTCGGCGGGGCAGCCGCATTCCGGGCCACAGGCGCAGCGGGTCAGCAGCGCGGTGCTGAGCAGGCTCGCCTCGGCCGGGTTCACACTGTCCACGAACCGCGACAGCGCGCGATGCGAGTCACCACCGGTGTGCAGCGCCTCCAGCATCACCTTGGCGACCGTCTCCTCCCGGCTGCGGGTGGTGCGGTGCCGGTACGCCCGGCCGTGGCGTTCGCGGTCCACCTCACCCTCGGCGCGCAACCGGTCCAGCACGGTGATCACCGTGGTGAGCGCCAGCTCCCGGTCGGCCAGCAGCTGCTGCACCTCGGCCGCGGTCAGCCCGTCGGGGTATTCCCACAGCAGGTCGAGGACGGCACGTCGCAGATGATCGCGGGGCACTCCCGTCTCCTCTCCGCTGGCGGGCTCTGCTCAGCTCAGGATCTCATCGAGGGCCGGGCCGAGTTCGGGTTGGTCGAACCGGAATCCTACCTCGGCGAGCACCGTCGAGGTGACGTGCCGACCGGTCAGTGCGAGCGCCGGATCGGTGCGGATCACCTTCGCGCCCACCTTCAGCAGCGGTCCCGGGGTCGGGATGCCCAGCCCGGCGGGTGCCAGCCGCTCGCGCAGCAGCCGCATCAGTTCGGCATTGCCGACCGGATTCGGGGTGGCGGCGACCACCACCCCCGACGGCAGGTCGACCGGGCCCAGGCCGAGCGTGGAGCGGGCGATCGCCAACCAGTCGTCCAGCTCGATCCAGGAGAACCACTGGTCACCGGCGCCGACGGTGCCACCGGCGCCCAACGCCGCGAGCCCGGCGAGCCGGTCGAAGGCCGGGCAGTCCTGGGCCAGCACGATCGAGGTGCGCAGCCAGACCAGGTGGTCGGCGTTCGCGTCGTCGGCGGCCCGCTCCCACGGTGCGGCCACCCCGGTCATCTGCGGCAGCGCCGCCTCACCGGTCGGCAACGGGCTGGACTCGTCGAGCCGGGCATCCCCGGCATCGGACCAGATCGCGGTGGTGGAGGCCTGCAACCAGTGCCGCACCCGATGCTCCCTGGTCGCGGTGACCAGGGCCCGGGTGGCGTCGACCCGCGAATCCCGCAGCGCGGCGACATTGGCCGCGGTCGGTGGGCAGTCGACGAGCTTGCCGGCCAGGTTCACCACATCCAGTGGGCGGCCGGTTGATCCGGTGTCGAACACCTGGGTCCACTCACCGGTACCGCTGCGCGCGTCCCAGCGCTGCTGTGCGAACGGCAGCCCGGCACCCGGTTCGGTATCGGGGGAGATCCGGCGGGTGAGCAGCACCACCTCCTGGCCGCGGCAGACCAGATCGGCGGCCAGCGCCCGGCCCAGGAATCCACTGCCGCCGGCGATCACCACCCGCGCGGCGTCGGGGTGCACCTCGCCACCGGCCAACCGGTGGAGCCGGACCGCGTCCAGCCCGAACTGCTGCGCCGAGGGCCGACCGGCCAACCGGGAGAACAGCGGAGCCGCGGTCCCGGTGACGGTGACCTGCTGGGTCAGTCGGCAGCCGATCTCGCTCGGCTCCAGCGACCAGCGGAACCGATGCATGCCGCCGGCCGGTTGTGGCTGCTCCAGCTCCAGGGCGCGGTCACCGCGCTCGATCCGGAACGCGCCGGCGGTCCGGGCATGCACCTGGTTCGCCCAGCCGCGCGGGCGGTAGTGGCCGTGCACGTGGTCGACCAACTGCACCGTGGCGAAGAAGTGGTGCCACTCGGGCAGTCGTTCGGGATCGTCGAGGACCGCCCGGACGGCATCGATCGGGAGGGCGAGTTCGATGGATTCGGTACGCGACCACATGGGTTCAGTGTTCCGCAGCTGGGGTCCCATTCGCTCAGCCGGCGTTGCCCAGGTCGGTGCGCACGATCGGGCAGGACATGCAGCGCGGGCCGCCCCGGCCCGAGCCCAGCTCGGACCCGGCGATCCGCAGCACCTCGATGCCGGCGTCCTCGAGCCGGGCATTGGTCTCGGTATTGCGTTCGTAGGCCACCGCGACCCGCGGCGCCAGCGCCAGGGTGTTGTTGCCGTCGTCCCACTGCTCGCGCTCCGCGGTCACCGGATCCAGCCCGGTGTCGATCAGGTGCAACCGATCGATGCCCATCGCGGCCGCGGCGATCTCGAGGAACGGGCCCGGTTCGCCGACCACCAGATCACCGGCCTCACCGGGGCGTACCTCCAGGGCGGTCAAGGTGTCGGCGACGTTCGGATACATCAGCAGGGTGTCGGTGTCGACCATCGTGCAGATGGTGTCCAGGTGCATGGTGGCCCGCCGCTGATCGATCGGTACCACCACGATCCGCCGGATCAGACCCAGCTCGAAGACCGCCCGGGCCAACCGCTCCACCCCGGCCGGGCTGGTCCGCTCACCGACGCCGACGGCCAGCACACCCTCGGCCAGCGCCAGCACGTCGCCACCCTCCAGATGCTCCGAATCCCAACCGTGCAAGGGCGAGATGCCACCATCGCGCAGCCCGGCGAACCGCGGATGGAAGTCATAGAGCAGCCCGGTCAACCGGGTCTCCCGCGCCCGCGCCGGCATCGCCAGCGAGGTCACCACCGGCCGGTCGCCGACCCAGGTGGAGGAGTCCCGGGTGAACAGCAGGTTCGGCAGCGGGTTGATCACGAACTCCTCCGGCTGCTTCAGCGCGGTGACCAGGGTGCGCACCCCGGTGACCTCGTCGTTGCGCAGCCCGGCGACCAGGATCTCGGTCAGCTCGGCGGGGGAGAGGTCGGCGAGCCGTTCGGTCAGGTAGCGCTGCAGCTGCGCGCCCATGTGCAGGTCGTCGCAGGTCATCGCGATCGCCCACCGGCGGGCCTCGGGATCGGTCCAGGTCTCGGTGAGCAGATCGGTCAACCGCAGCACCTCGACACCGCGGCCGGTGAGCAGCTCGGCGAACGCGTCGTGTTCTTCCTGGGCGCGGTCCACCCACGGGATCGCGTCGAAGAGCAGGTCGTCGTTGTTGCGCGGGGTGAGCCGGCGCAACTCGTTGCCGGGCCGGTGCAGCAGCACGGTCTGCAGCGGGCCGACCTCGGAGCGTACGCCGGGGGCCGCGGCGGGAGTGCTGTCCGGGATGCTGGTGAGGGTGGAGTCGACCATGCGCGCGAGCGTACGGCATGCGCGGCGCCGGAAAAGGTGCGTAATGGGCGAGAACGGATAACCTTGCGCCCGTGACCCGGACCGTCGACACACCCAGCGCGCCCCCCGGTGAGGAACCAGCTGGCTCCTCACCGACCCGCGCATCGGTGCCGAAGCGGTTCTGGGCGGCGGTGCGCCAGCTGGCCGAGGCCCCCGCCGACACCCCCTGGCACCGTAGCCCCCGGCTGGCCCTGCTGCTGATCGCCGGCTCGACGGTGCTGACGATGTTCGTCGGCTTCCTCGGCCCCTCGGTGACCACCCTCACCCTGGGTCCCCGGGAGACGCTGATGCCCTCCTGGTACCTGCCGGGGATGCTGGAGCCGAACCCGTGGCTGGTCGCGTTCCTGGGTTATGTGATCGTGCTGATGGGTGTGGCCGGCACCTGGATCGGGTTGCGCGCACTGGCCGTCGGCTGGGCGCCCCGGGTCCGCAACCTCTACATCGGCGGCGTCCTGCTGAACCTGCTGACGATCCTCACCCCGCCGCAGACCTCGGCCGACACGTTGATGTACGCCGCCTACGGCCGGTTGGCGAAGCTCGGCTTCGATCCCTATGTGACCTCCCCGGCGGAGGTGTTCCGGCAGTTCTATGACCCGGTGCTGCGCTGGACCGAGCGACCCTGGCAGGACACCGTCGAGGTCTACGGCCCGCTGCTGCACTGGCTCAACTACTTCGCGAACGTGCTCGGCGGGGACAACCTGCACGACATCGTCTTCTGGCTGCAGCTCTTCTGCGCCCTCGGCTTCATCGGCGCCTGCTCGGTGATCATCTGGATCGCGCGCGGCAACCCCTATCTGCAGCGCCGCGCGATCCTGTGGACGCTGGCCTCCCCGGCGATGATCTGGGCGGTCGTCACCGGCGCCCACAACGAGGGCATCTCGATCTTCTTCGCGATGGCCGCGTTCCTGTTCATCCGGCGCCACCCGTTCCTGACCGGCCTGCTGATCGGCATCGCCTGCACCGGCAAGGCGACGGTCGGCATCTACGGCCTGGCGATGGCCTGGGCGTACCGGCGGGAGATCAAGAAACTCTTCCTCTCGGTGCTCGGCGCGGCCATCCCGAACGTGATCGTCTACATCTTCCTCTATCCGCGGGCGCTGGAACTGGCGTCGAAGAACGCCTCCTACGTCGCCGGCTCGTCCTGGATCCATCCGGTACGCCGGCTCCTCGAGCCGTTCCTGGACGGCGATGTGGTCGCCTCGATCGTCAGCGTGCTGTCCTGGGGTTCGGCGGTGCTGCTGTGCTGGATGCTGTCGCGGGTGCTGCCCTGGCGGGCGCTGCCCGGGGCGCCGAAGGGGGTCGGCCCGGAGCGGGATCCGCTGGCCGTCGCGATCCGCACCAGCGTCTGGCTGGCCGCCGGCTGGGTGATCACCTCCTCGTATTCGCTGGCCTGGTACGACCTGATCTACTTCCTGCCGATGGCGCTGATCGGGGCCACCAAGCTCGACCTGATCGGGCTCTTCCGGGTCACCGTGCTGAACCTGGCGTACGTGCTCGGCCGGGTGATCGCCTACCCGCCGCTGATGTCGGCGGCGAACCAGCGGCTCCGCGAGATCTTCTCCACCTCCGCAGCGATCGGTGTGATCGTGATGGTGGTGCTCTGGTGGCACGAGCACGGTCTCAAGGTCGGCAGCCACACGAAGTCCCCGCACGTCAGCGACGAGACCGACGAACCGGCCCGGGCCAACAGCTGAGGTCACGATGCCGGTACGCGTAGGTCAGGATCTCGATCCGGAGCTGGGCCCGCGCCCCGACCCGCCGCCCCGGCCCGGCTGGTATCCCGACCCGCGCGAACTCGACGATCCCGACCCGGAACCGGCGTACCGCTGGTGGGACGGCCGCGCCTGGACGGCCTGGCTGGCCGACACCCCCTACGCCCCGTCGCCGCGCGGGCCGGCTCCTTCGGTGCTGCCGCGGGCGGAGCTGCGTCGGCCGCGCTCGGCCCGGTGGCTGCTCGCGGTGCTGGTGCTCACCTCGCTGCTGCTCGGGCTGACCGCGCTCTCGATCTATGGGCGATCGCTGCCGCAGGCGGTGCCGGAGGCGCCGACCCCGTCCTCGCTGGGTACGCCGCAGCGGACGGCTGCGGCCTGGGGGTTCCGGGACCGGACGGTGATTCTCGGGGAGCGGTTGGAGATGACGCTGGCCGAGGTCGCCTCCCCGGATCTGTCGGTGCAGCAGGTGTCCGGGCTGTACCAGCACTGCTGGATCGCCTCCGCCCAGCAGCGGTCCGATGAGAAGCAGTCCGCGCAGCAGGTGCTCGGCTATCTCGATCCGACGCTCGTGGTGCCCGGGGACTCGGCGGCGACCGCCCGGCGCACCTATGAGCAGATGCGGGTGAAGCTGACCGCCTCGGTGCCGCTGGAGTGGAGCTCGCCGCGGATCGAGCCGTGGCCGGGGCTGCCCGGGGCGACCCGGGTCACCGCCGAGGTGCGCTACCAGAGCCCCGATCCCGAGCTGGTCGCCGAGGAGGTCACCATGCTGGTGCTGCCCTGGCAGAACGGGCGGGCGTCGGGAATGGGGGTCTGGCTGACCCTGGTACCGACCAACGCACCGGCAGAGGTGCGGGATTCGCTGACCGCATCGCAGGCCACGATCCGGCTGGTGGGCTGAACCGGGTGCGGCGGCCCGCGCTGTTAGCGTGACCGCCATGTCAGCGGAGGAGAGGTACGGCTATCTGGGGCCGGCCAACACGTTCTGCCACCAGGCCCTGCTCAGCATTCCGGACGCTCCGCCGGACCCGGTGCCCTATCCGTCGGTGCTGCTGGCGCTGGAGGCGGTCCGGGCCGGTGAGATCGCCGCGGCCCTGGTGCCGATCGAGAACTCCGTCGAGGGCGGGGTGTCGGCGACCCTGGACGACCTGACCTACGGCAGGCCGCTGCGGATCGTCAGCGAGGTGCTGCTGCCGGTGCAGTTCAATCTGTACGCACGGCCGGGTACGAAGCTGAGCGAGGTGCACCGGGTGGTCAGCCATCCGCATGCGATCGCCCAGGTCCGGCAGTGGCTGACCACCCATCTGCCGGATGTGCAGATCGTCACCGAGGGCAGCACCGCCGCCGGTGCGGTCACCGTCGCCGATCCGGAATCCGGTTTCGACGCGACGGTCTGTGCGGCGGTGGCGGGGGAGGCCAACCGGTTGACCGCGCTGGCCACCGAGATCGCCGACAATGCCGATGCGGTGACCCGCTTCGTGCTGGTCACCCGGCCCGGGCCGCCACCGGAGCGGACCAGCGCCGACAAGACCACTGTGGTGGTCTTCCTCAACGATGACGACTCCGGGTCGCTGATGCGGATGCTGGAACAGTTCGCCTCCCGCGGGGTGAACCTGTCGCGGATCGAGTCCCGCCCCAGCCGACTCGTGCGGGGGGCGTACAGCTTCTCCATCGACGCCCACGGCCATCTCGCCGACGAACGCGTCGCCGGTGCCCTGAAGGGCATCAAGCGGACCAGTCGGGAGGTCGTCTTCCTGGGCTCCTACCCGCGCGCCGACAAGGTCCGCCCCGCCGTCGACCGCGGCCACACCGACGGCGACTACCGCGCCGCCAACGAGTGGCTGGCTGAGCTGACCAACCCCTGACGTTCATCGAGTAGCCAGCCATGCGAAGCGAAGCGGAGCAATGGCTGGCGTGTCGAGATGAACCCGTACGCCGCTCACCCTGCCCGCAGGCTCACTGGTGCGGCGGGTTTCGACTCGCTCGTACCTCGCTCGCTCAACCGGCGTACGGGGCTCATCTCGACACGGTCGGCATTTCTCCGCTGCGCTCCGCATGCCGACCTACTCGATGAGCGGGGGTGGGGGCGTCAGGGGAGCAGGATGGTGAGGGCGCTGGGCATCACCTCGGCCTCCAGGGTGCGGCAGCGGCCCTCGGTGTCGCCGTCGACCTGGTAGGCGTCGCTGCGCTCCGCACGGACCTCGACCCGGCGGCCCTTCAGCAGGTCCATCCGCCGGTCGGTACCGCGGGCGCGGGTCAGCACCTTGGTGGTCAGGCGTACCCAGTCGGCCGCGGTCCGCGGGGAGGCGACCAGCAGATCGAGCTGGCCGTCGGTGGCGGAGGCATCCGGGATGATCCGGATGTTGTTGGTGAGCACCCCGACATTGCCGATCAGCAGCACCGACGCCTTCCGCTTGAACCACTCGTCGTCATCCACCCGGATGCTCACCGGCAACGGGGGATGGTTGGCATTCTGTGCCGCGGCGATGAAGTACGCCGCCGTCCCGACCGCGCGCTTCAGTTCCTTGTCGGTGCGGTCCATGATCGCCGCGTCGATACCGATCCCGGCCATCACCCCGAAGACGTGCTGCTGTTCCGACGCCAGGCCCCGGTCGGTGGTCAACCGGACCAGGTCGATCCGCTCCCGCCGACCCAGGAAGGCGACCCGCAGCGCCTCCGACTCATCCAGCGGGATCTCCAGGTTCCGGGCAAGCAGATTCCCTGTCCCGGCAGGGATCAGCGCCACCGCGACATCACTGTCGGCGAGCACCTCGCAGACCGCCCGCACGGTGCCGTCACCACCCACCGCGAGCACCAGGTCGACCTCCCGGTACAGCGCCACCCGGGCCATCTCATATCCCGGGTCATGGCTGCTGGTTTCCAACCAGAGCAGGGAATCCCAGCCCCGCCGCCTCGCCTCGTACTCCACATGCCGGCGGAAGGTGGTGATGTCCAGCACCTTCGTCGGATTGAAGATCACCGCACAGCGCTTCTCCTCACCCTCCGGCACGGCCTCGGCCCGCATCCGGGGCCGTGCCAGCTCGAGCGGATTGCTCGGCAGCACCCGGACCCCGGCCGCGACCAGCGACAGCGCGGAGACCAGCGCCCCGAGCAGCAACCCGCCGACCAGGTCGGAGATCCAGTGCGCGTTCATCGCCCACCGGTCGATGGCGACGAGCACGATGGCTGACCCACCGACGACCCGGGACGCCAACCGTCGGGTGAACGACTGCCGGGTCACCACCACGGCCGCACCGATCATGATCACCGTCACCGTGGCCGCCACCAGATGCCCCGAGGGATAGGCGTACCCGGTCCCGGTGATCACATCCAGCGGGGTCTCCGGTCGCGGCCGCGCGATGAGCAGCTTCAGCACGACCTGGCTGCCCCACCCCAGCGGGATGGACAGGGCGATCGCGCCGGCCAGGTTGCGCAGCCGACGCTGGTACGCCCACAGCGCCAGCCCGGCGAGCACGGCGTACAGCACGCCCGGCCAGCTGACCAGGGCGATCGCCTCGAAGATCTGCGCGGCCGGGGAGTTGTGCGTCAGCCCGGCATAGGTGGTGGAGCGGTCGAATCCGGTCAGCGCCCCGGAGAGGACCAGCAGGGTCCAGCCCAGGAAGGCGAGGGTGAGCACGACGAGCGTCACCGACGCGGTCGGACTGGGCGGTCTGCGGGCCATGGTGGCAGCAGTCTAGGGGTGGCTTCGAGGTGTCGGCGCTCGCTCAGCGAGCGTGGTCCAACCAGGCGGTGAACTCGCCGACCAGCGCATCGGCCGGGCGGGCGAAGTCTGCCGTCGTCCCGGCCTCGTCGGATTCCAGCGGTTGCAGGTCGGCGTACTGGGAACGCAGCAGCGAGGCCGGCATGAAGTGCCCCGGCCGGGACTGCACCCGCGTCAGCGCCACCTCGAACGGGCCGTCCAGATGGAGGAAGACGGTGCCCGGTGCCGGGGTGCGGATCTGGTCGCGATAGGTACGCTTCAGCGCCGAGCAGGCCATCACCGCGCCCCGGGCGCGGTGCTCGGCCAGCCACTCGCCGATGCTGGCCAGCCAGGGCCGCCGGTCGGCGTCGTCGAGCGGGATCCCGGCCGACATCTTGGCGATGTTGGCGGCGGGGTGGAAGGCGTCGGCGTCGGCGAACGGCACCGCCAGGCGTTCGGCCAGCAGCGCCCCGATGGTGCTCTTGCCGCAGCCGGACACCCCCATCACCACGGCCAGGGGCGCGCTCTGGGGTGCGGTCATCGCAGGTGTCCGATCGTGACGGTGCCGACCGCAGGGCCGGCATTGATAATACTTTTGGCGATTGTAGCCCCGTACGGGCCCTAGAATCCTGACCATGTCGCCCACGCCGCTCACCGAGCAGATCGCCGGCGTCCTCGGCGCCCGGATCATCAACGGGGAGCTGGAGGCCGGTGAGGTGCTGCGGTTGGAGCTGCTGGGTACCGAGTTCGGCGTCTCCCGGACCGTGGTCCGCGAGGCGGTCAAGGTGCTGGAGTCGCACAACCTGGTGACCAGCCGGCGCCGGGTCGGGGTCCGCGTGCTGCCGGCCACCGAGTGGAACGCGCTCTCGCCGTTCGTCCTGCAGCACCAACTGGCCGGGCCCTACCGGTTGGACCAGTTGCAGGCGATCAGCCAGCTGCGGCGCGGGGTCGAACCGGTCGCGGCCGCGCTGGCCGCCGAGCGGGCGAGTGCCGACCAACGCAGCGAACTGGTCGACAGTGCGACGGCGATGGAGGTGGCCAACGGTGATCTGGACAGCTACCTCGACCACGACGTCCGCTTCCACAGCACGCTGCTGCAGGCCTCGGCCAACCCGCTGATGATGGCCCTGTCCGGCATCGTCACCGAGGTGCTCACCGCCCGGCACCACTACGAGCTGATGCCACCCGAACCCACCGTCGCCGCCCGTCGGCTGCATGTCGAGGTGGCGCGCGCCGTCGCCGCGGGCGATGCCGGCACCGCGGAGCGGGCGATGCGGGAGATCGTCGAGGAGGCCTGGTCCGGCGTCACCGAGATATCCGGCAGGCGGGCGGCCGCTGAACGCTAGGCTGTCCCGGTGATTGATCCCCGGCTGTTGCGTACCGACCCCGACCGCGTCCGGCGGAGCCTGGAGGCCCGCGGCGAATCCCCCGCCCCGGTCGACGAACTGCTGGCCGCCGACGAGACCCGGCGTGCCTCGATCGCCGCCTTCGAGAAGCTGCGTGCCGAGCAGAAGGGGATGGGCAAGCAGGTCGCGAAGGCCCAGGGCGAGGAGAAACAGCAGCTGCTCGCGCAGACCAAGGAGCTCGCCGCCCAGGTCAAGGCCGCGCAGGCCGAGGCCGACGCCGCCGGCGTACGCTTCGACGAGCTGTTGAAGTCGCTGCCCAACCTGGTCTTCGACGAGGTGCCGCGTGGCGGCGAGGACGACTTCGTGGTGCTCGAGGAGCACGGTACGCCGCGGGACTTCGCGAGCGAGGGCATCACACCGAAGGACCACCTGGAGCTCGGTGAGCTGCTCGGCGCGATCGACATGGAACGTGGCGCCAAGGTGTCGGGTTCGCGCTTCTACTTCCTCACCGGGCAGGGCGCGCAGCTGGAGCTGGCGCTGCTCAACCATGCGATGGCCAAGGCCACCGAGTGGGGCTTCACCCCGATCATCCCGCCGGCGCTGGTACGCCCCAGCTCGATGGACGGCACCGGGTATCTCGGGCAGGGCGCGGGTGAGGACGTCTACCACCTGGAGGCCGACGATCTCTATCTGGTCGGCACCTCGGAGGTGGCGCTGGCGGCGTACCACGCCGATGAGATCCTGGACGCCGACACCCTGCCGCGCCGCTACGTCGGCTATTCGCCGTGCTTCCGCCGCGAGGCCGGCTCCTACGGCAAGGACACCCGCGGCATCTTCCGGGTGCACTGGTTCGACAAGGTCGAGATGTTCGTGCACTGCGATCTCGCCGACGCCGAGGCCTGGCACCAGAAGCTGCTCGACTACGAGCGCGACTTCATCACCTCGCTCGAGTTGCCGTTCCGGATCATCGACGTCGCCTCCGGTGACCTCGGCCTGTCGGCGGCCCGCAAGTTCGACTGCGAGGCCTGGCTGCCGACCCAGCAGCGGTACCGGGAGATCACCTCGACCTCGAACGCCACCGACTACCAGGCCCGCCGGCTGCAGATCCGCGGCCGGTTCGCCGACGGGGTCCGGCCCACCGCGACGGTGAACGGGACGCTCTGCGCGATGACCCGGATGATCATCATGGTGCTGGAGAACCACCAGCAGGCCGATGGGTCGGTACGCCTGCCCGAGGCGCTGCGGCCCTATTTCGGCGGCCGCGAAGCGCTCGTGCCGGTGGCGGGCTGACCGGTGGCTGAGCAGGTGCAGCAGGACGGCTGGCGCCCGAAGCTGGTCGCACTGGACATCGACGGCACCGTCGTCGACCACGCCGGCCGGTTGCCGGATCCGGTCCGGGATGCGGTGCAGCGGGTGCTGGCGGCCGGTGTACCGGTGGTGCTCTCCACCGGCCGGAGCTGGCACGCCACCCGCCCGGTCTTCGATGCGCTCGGTCTCCCGCCCGGGTACGCGGTGAGCTCCAACGGGGCGGTGGTGGTGGAGTACCCGCCGAGTGAGGTGATCCGGCAGGTCACCTTCGACCCGGCCGATGTGATCGACAAGGTCACCCGGTTCGCACCGGATGCGCTGATCGCCACCGAGGTGGTCGGCCACGGCTACCGCGTCTCCGCCCAGTTCCCGGCCGGCGACCTGGACGGTGAGATCACCGTGGAGAGCGCCGAGCAGTTGCGACGCGAACCGGTCACCCGGGTGATCATCCGCGATCCCGGCAGCTCCGATGAGGACTTCATCGCGCTGGCCGAACAGCTCGGCCTGCACGGGGTGAGCTACTTCATCGGCTACTCGGCGTGGCTGGACATCGCCCCCGAGGGCGTGCACAAGGCGACCGGGCTCGCCGAGGTCTGCGACCGGCTCGGCGTGGACCGCGCCGACGTGCTGGCGATGGGCGACGGCCGCAACGACATCGAGATGCTGCAATGGGCCGGTCGCGGGGTCGCTCTGGGCGATGCCCCCGGTGAGGTCCAGCAGGCCGCCGATGCCGTCACCGGCCTCTTCGACGACGGCGGTACGCCGGCCGAACTGGCCCGCTGGTTCTGAGCCCTGGGCGCGGCGCGTCTGAACGCGTGCGGGGGATCGCACAGTTTCCGACACCGGAACTGTGCATAACCCCTGACAACTTCAAGGGGTCGGCGTGGGAATTGCAGAACCCCGCCGACGGGTCGCGTCGACGGGGTCCGTTCGTCTTGTGGTGCCGCGGGCCGGCGTGCGCTCAGGCGGCGCGGCGGGCCGGGATGCCGCGGGTGACCTCGCGGTAGGCGGTCAGCACCTCGGTCATCGTCGGGGTGTGCTTCTTCGGCGCCGGGGCCTTGCTGGCGGCCTCGTGGCGGTGCCGGCGCAGGTGCCGCTTGACGGTCGACAGCGAGCAGCCGAGGCGGTGGGCCAGGGTCTCCAGGCTCTCGTGCGGGTTGGCGTTGCGCAGCCGGACGACCTCGTCGTGGTCGACCTGGCGATGCCGAGCGGTGACCCCGGCCAGGGTGTCGAAGTCCTCCGGGGTGACGGTGATGCCGAGCCGGGCGCGGATCTCGTGGCGCTGCCGCACGGTGGTACCGGCGACGAAGCCCGCGACGTCGTAGCGGACCACGGCGTTGTAGAGGCACTGGGTCATGATCGGGCACTCGATGCACAGATTCTCGGCCTTGCGCGTCATCATCAGGTGTTGGCGGCGCTCGTCGGCGGGTGCCGAGGCGGTGGGCGGCTCCTCCAGCAGGCGGTGCTGGAAGAGGTCGGCGTTGTCCAGGCAACCCCGCTGCTTGGTGCTCTGCTCGATCACGTTGCTGGCCATCTTTCTTCCCCAATCCTTTTCCGTGCCTTGTCGGTGAGACCGACGCTCAGAGTTGGGTCCGTGGTTCCCCTCGGATTCCCCCGATGTGCGGTTTCTTATCCGCACCACAATCTTCGCAAAACGAAATCGGGGGTAAAGGCGGATCCGTAGGCAGCGCTACCAGAGTTGGGCTGAGTAGTTCGCACAAGCAAATCTAGGTACGGGTACCCAGGGTCCGGGAGTAGTTCGGCTCAGCACCCCCGCAGCAGTGCGGGTCAGCGCTTCGTTGAGCGTTGAAATGCTTGCTGGGAGTGCTACTCGACAGGCGATGGAGTCGGGGCGTTCCAGCCGGGGAGCACTCTCATCAGATCCGGCAACGCGGCGGGGTCGGCGAGCGTCAGCCCGGCCAGTTCGGCGGGTGCGAACCACCGCAGATCATCATGTTCATCGGGTGCGAGGTTGACCGGCCCACCCACCCAGGCGGGTGCCGGTGCGCCAGCAGGACGCGGCCGTCTCGGATGAGCGCCGCGACGGCGATCGGGACGGGATCGGGCACTCAGAGGTACATGCCGGAGCCGCCGCTACCCGGCTGATTCGGGTCGTGCCCGGGCTGACCCGGCTGGCCGGGCTGGCCGGGCTGGCCCGGCATCGGTCCGGCCCCGGGCGGCAGCGCCCGGCGCATCTGCTCCAACTGGGCGCGGGCGGCCATCTGCTGGGCGAAGATCGCGGTCTGGATGCCCTGGAACAACCCCTCCAGCCAGCCCACGAGCTGGGCCTGGGCGATCCGCAGTTCGGCATCGGAGGGGGTCGAACCCTCGGCGATCGGCTCGGTGATCCGCTCCAACTCGGCGGCCAGCTTCGGATCCAGGCCAGACTTGAGCTCCTCGATCGAGGTGCCGTACGCCTCGGAGATCCGCTTGCGGGACGGGTCGTCCAGCGGCGCGGCCTTGATCTCGTCGAGCAGTTTCTGGGTCATCGTGGCGATCCGCATCACCTTGTCCGGCTGGGACACCATGTCGGTGACCGATTCGCGGTCCTGGTCGGGCTCGGCCGATTCGACGGCCATCGCCTGGGGCGAGACCACATAGACCCGGCCGTCGTCGGTCTGCCCGGCGACCACCCGCCCGCGCTCGCCCTGCTCGGATCCCTGATTGGCCTGCTCCGGACGCTGTTCGCTCATGGGCAGAGTCTAGGTCGCGGGGATCTCGAGGCGATGCGGGCCCCCGCCCTCGACGGCCACATCGCGGCCCCAGCGTCCGCTGGCCACGTCGAGCACCTGGTCGAGGCTGCGCGGGGCCGGCTGGCTCTGGCAGAGCAACCGGGCGAACACCCCGCGATTGTGCTTGGCGTTGTGGCTGGCGCCGCGGACCGACACCTGCACCCAGCGCTCGGCCGGCGGCCGCCAGGCGGCGACATAGGCCGCCGAGCGGCAGTCGACGAACCAACCGCCCGAACTCAGCACACCGTCCAGCTGCTCGGCCCAGAAGCTCGACAGCCTCCCGATTCCGGGCAGGTTGGCGCCCATCGACAACCGGTAGGGCGCGATCCGATCGCCGAGGCGTACCACCCCGTAGAGGGCGGAGAAGATCAGCACCCGCTGCTGGGCCCGGCGGCGTTCGGCGGTGTCCATGCCGGCCAGATCGAGCGCGTCGAAGAGCACACCGGTGTAGAGGTCAGCGGCCTTGCTGGCCGACGCGGTCTCCAGTTCGAGATTGCGGGACAGTTCGTCCGCTTTTCCTTCCGGTACGCCGATCGCGCGGGCCGCTGCCGCGGAGTCGCCGAGCTCGGCGAGCGCATCGGCGACCTGTTGCCGGGCCCAGGTGAGCGCGGGGAAGCTCAGCGAATCCCAGTCCATCGGGCGGCCGCGACGGGCCGGGGTCTTGGACTCCGAGGGGGGCAGCAGGATCAGCACCGGGCCAGCATAGGAGGGGCTCAACCGACCGGTTCGGACACCGGGTGCGCGCGGCGCCGATGCACCCGGCGGACCAGCGGCCAGGCCAGCGCGATGATCACCGCGACGACCCCGCCGGCCACGAAGCCGGCCGGCCAACCGGCCTTGTCGATCGCCAGCCCGATCGTCGGGGCGGTCAGCGCACCACCGGCGGTGATCATGGAACCGTGCCAGCCGAATGCCTCACCGCGGAAGCGGGCCGGGACGAGCACCGAGAGCGCGGTGGTGGTGGCCACGAAGGCGGGCGCGCAGAAGACGCCGGCGAGCAGCAGCAGCAACGTCATCGACCAGGGATCGGTGGCCAGCGCGATCAGGGCGGTGGTGACGCCGAGGCCGAACACGGGCACCCAGGTCGGCACCCGGTGGCTGATCGCGCCGTAGAACAGTCCGCCGATGGCCGAGCCCAGCCCCCAGACCGCCATCGCCGGGCCGATCACCCACTGCGCGCCGAGTTCGCGCAGCCCGGCGACCACGCCGAGGTCGGTCGCGGTGACCGCGACGATGGTGGCCACGGTGGCGGCGAAGATCGCCAGCACCGCCGGCGTCACCCAGCGGCTCGGCGGGGCCTGCTCGGTGTCGGTGTCCTCGCCCTCCGAGCGCAGCGGCGGGTTCACCCAGAACATCACCACACCACCGAGCACCAGGCAGAGTTGGAAGATCATCAACGTCCAGGTGGTGCCCCACTGGGTGCCCGCGAAGACGCCGGCCGCGGGACCGATCATGAAACAGATCTCGGCGATCACCGAGTCCAATGCCATCGCGGTGTTGCGCTGCGGCCCGGAGGTGGCGCCGGCGAGCGCCTGCCGGACCATCGAGAACGCCGGCACCGTGAACAGCCCGGAGATGACGACCAGCACCAGCAGCGGCCAGTAGCCGACCCACGGCGCGATCACCCAGCAGATCGGCATCACGATCAGCGAGGGCAGCAGGGTACGCCGCAGCCCGAACCGATCGAGCATCCGGCCGCGCCAGGGGCCGGCGATCCCGATGGCCAGCGTGGCGGCCATCGCGATCACGCCCGCGGCGGTGTAGCGCGGGTCGAGACGTTGCACCACATGCAGGGTGAGCAGCACCGAGGCCCCGAACATCGGGATGCGGCAGAGCGCGCCCAGCAGCAGCACCTGGCGTACCACCGGGATCGCCCAGACCTCGGCATATCTCCTCACCCGAGTGAGGCTAGCTGCGGTGTCCGACGGCCGCTAACGAGTTCTTCGCCCCCAATGGACGGGTGCCAACCGGTCCGGTTCTGATGCCAAGGAGGTATCAAAGAATTTCGTGATGCTCACCGGGCATCAAACGGATCCTTGATGCTCACCGGGCATCAAACGGATCCTTGATGCTCACCGGGCATCAAACGGATCCTTGATGCTCACCGGGCATCAAACGGATCCTTGATGCTCACCGGGCATCAAACGAATCCTTGATGCTCACCCGGTACCAAACGAATCCTTGATGCCTCACGGGCATCAAAGGTGCATCGTTCGGGCGGGTGGGTGAGGGGGACGATCGGGACGTCAGTGCAACCGGGGGAGCTCGGCGGCGACGGCCTCGAGGACCTGCTCCGATCCGCGGTAGGGGTCGGTGGGTCGCGGCCAGTGCAGCACCACGTCGGTGAAGCCGAGCTCGGCGGCGCGGCCCAGCTGATCGAGGCAGAATTCCTTGCTCTGCAAGGAGAACTCGGGCCCGGCGTCGATGCTCAGATAGCGATCCAGTGATCGGCCGCCGGCCTCGGCCAGGGCCTCGGTGAGCTGGCGTACGCCCTGCCACCAGGCCTCGTTGTCATCCCCGCCGATGCCGGTGGTGGCCCAGCCGTCGCCCTGTTCGATCGCGAGCCGCATCCCGCGCGGGCCGGTGGCGGCGACGACCACCCGCGGCGGCTCGGCGGCGGCCCCGGCGAGGTTGCGATAACCGTGCACCGTGTAGCGCGGGCCGGAGTAGTTCAACGGATCCTCCACCAGGGCACGGCGCAGCAGCCCGACGAACTCTCCGAAGCGCCGGGTCCGCTCACCGCGGCTGAGCTGCTCGCCGAGCAGCTCGGCGTCGGTGTCGCCGCCGGAGCCGATCGCGCAGATCACCCGGCCCGGCCCGGCGACGTCGGTCAGGCTGACCAGGTCGCGGGCGAAGGGCACCGGATGCCGGAAGTTCGGGGAGGCGACCCAGGTGCCCAGCGGGATCCGGTCGGTGACGGTGGCCGCCGCGGTCAGTGTCACCACCGTGCTGTGCCAGGGAGCGTCGGGCAGACCGCTCCAGACCAGATGGTCATAGGTCCACCCGTGGTCGAACCCCAGCTCCTCGACCGCCCGCCAGCGCGGCGCGGCCTCCACCCAGGCGTACTCCGGCAGGATGCAGACGCCCACCCTCATCGAATCCTCCTGATCATCGGGGCCGCCAGACACCGTGATGCATCGGCACCGGCAGCGGGATCGGCGGCCGGGCAGCCGTCCGTTCGGCGGTCAGCGCGGGCAGCGCGACCGTGATCGGGGTGGCCCATTCCCCGGGCGTGGCCATCAGCACCTGCTGGCCGCTGGTCAGCCCGCGTCCGATCCGTACCGGGGCGCCGGTGCCGCCGGCCACCGGCCATGCATCGGTGAGCGGGCGCAAGGGGTCGTCGTCGGCGTATGCGGAGGCGAGCAGCCAGTACTGCCCGGGCGGGATATCGGTGAAACCGAAGACGTCGGTGCCGCGCAGATGCGAACCGCAGACCGGTCGGCCACGGGCCGCTCGTTCGGCGAACAACCCGATGTAGATCACCGGATCCTGGCCGACCCTGGCCCGCGCCGCCTCGGTGAACCGGATCCGGCCACTGAGTCGACCGCCTGCGGGGTCCAGCCCGGGCACGTGCGCGAACCGCGCCGGCTCGTCGTGCAACCGATCCGGCAACCGGCGGAACTCGCTCGGGCCCAACCCCACCTCACCGGTGAACCGGCGGGTGAAGGTGCCCAACGAGGAGAAGCCCACCTCCATGCAGATGTCGGTGACGCTGGCATCGGAGCCGAGCAGCAGCTGCCGGGCCCGCAGGAAGCGCTGCGCGGCCAGCCACTGCATCGGCGCCAGGCCGACCTCGGCCTTGAACCGCCGCGCCAGATGGAACGGGCTGTAACCGACCGCATCCGCCACCTCGGCGAGCGTCAGCGGCTCGCTCTGGTGCTCGGTGATGAACCGCAGGGTGGCGAGCACCTCGGGGCGGGCGGTGGTCGGCATCGCGTCGCTCAGACCGTCAGCACGATCTTGCCGCGGTGCTCACCCGAGTCGAAGTATTCGTGCGCGGCGACGACGTCGGCGAGCGGGAACACCTCCGTCGGTGCCGGTTTGATCTGCCCGTCGGCGAACATCGGCCAGATCCGCTCGACGACCCCGGCGCAGATCGCCGCCTTCTGCTCGGCCGGCCGGGAGCGCAGCGAGGTGGCGGCCACCGAACCCCGCTTGGCCAGCAGCTCACCGAGGTTCAGCTCGGCCTTGCGGCCACCCATCAACCCGATCACGGTCAGTCGGCCGTCGGGGCGCAGCGCGGCCAGATTCGACTCGAGATATTTGGCACCCATGTTGTCCAGGATCACGTCGACCCCGCCGGCATCGCGAACCGCGGCCACCCAGTCGTCGTGGTAGTCGATCGCGTGGTCGGCGCCGAGGTCGCGGCAGTATGCCAGCTTCTCCGCGGATCCGGCGGTGGTGAACACGGTGCAACCGAGCGCCTTGGCGTACTGGATCGCGAAGCTGCCGATCCCGCCGGCGCCGCCGTGCACCAGATAGGCGTCACCGGGGGAGAGGTGGGCGATCTCGGCATTGGACTGCACGGTCGCGGCGACCTCGAGCACCCCGGCCGCGGTCGCCGCGTCCACCCCGGGCGGCAGCGGCACCACCTGGCCGGCGTCGACGGCGACGTATTCGGCGTACCCGCCGCCGGCGAGCAGCGCCAGGCACTCGTCGCCGACCTGCCAGCCCTCGACCCCGTCGGTGACCTGGGCGATGCTGCCGGAGACCTCGAGCCCGATCACCTCGGACTCACCGGGCGGCGGCGGATAGAAGCCGCGGCGCTGCATCACATCGGCCCGGTTGACCCCGGCGGCGATCACCTTGATCAGCACCTGACCGGGCTTCGGCCGCGGTGTGGGGACCTCGGTCACCCGCAACACATCCGGCTCACCGGACCCCTCGGCGACGACCGCTTTCATCTGCTCGGGAACGTCCGCATCGACCATGGACCACACCTTAGATGCCCGATCCGACAGCGGTCATCGGCCCCAGTCGGTACCATGGCCGCTGCGCCCCGATCGGGGTGCTGGCGAGATCGCATAGTGGACTAGTGCAGCCGCCTTGAAAGCGGCCGAGCGGGCGACCGTTCCGTGGGTTCGAATCCCACTCTCGCCGCCACGTCAGTCCCGGCTGGATTCCAGCCGTGCGACGATCTCCGCGGTCAGTGCGGACATCTCCGGGGACTCGCCGCCGACCGGGGAGATCACGTGCTGCACCCGGTCGTCGTTGTCGACGAAGCTGAGCCGGTGGCCGGATTCGGAGGTGCTCACCTTCGCGGTGTCGGCCCAGGTGCCGTGGCGTACGCCGGCCGGGGTGCGGAAGCTGTAACCGGTCGGGGTGAGTTCGGCGCGGACGCGCATCCGGACCACCGTGGCGATCGCCGCGCCGAGCAGGGCCAGCCCGAGCACCAGGACGATCCCGAAGAGCACCTTCAACACCGTCGACCAGCCCTGGGCGTACGCGGTCACCAAGAGCACCGCGCCGAGCACGGTGAACACCGAGGCCAGCCCGAAGGCGCGGATGGGCGGGGCGGGGCGGAGGACATGCACGCTGACTTCACGGTTCTGCGACGGATCGCTCATCACTGCTCCCACGGTGGGACGGGCGGTTGCTGTTCCGCGATCTCCGGTTTGTACGCGCAGGAATCCGACAGGTCCTCCGCGGGCGCGGTCGCGGTGCTGGGCGCGGCGCTCGGCGTAGTCGCCGAACCCGAGCCCTGAGCCGGGGTGCTCGCCCGCCGCGACGGCGTCTGGCTGGCGGGCGCCTGAGTGGTCGGTGCCTGGGTGACGGGGGCCTCGGTCCGGGGTGCCTGGGAGGCCGGCGGCTGCGGCGCGGGCGCCCCCGGGGCCTGGGTCTGCGGGGCCGGCGGCGGTGTGGTGGGCGCCGGTCGCGGCTTGGTGGCGGTGGCGACCCGCTGCCTGATCAGCTCGAAGTCGGGCCGGTTCGACAAGAAGCCGTCCTGGCCGTGTTTGAGCACGATGCTGCGGGTCTTCCCGCCGTTCTTCACCCGCAGCGACAGGTCGACCATCGCCGGCAGGATCTCCTGCGGCATGTCGGTCTTCACGATGTCCTTGCTCTGCCGGGCCACCGCCTCGTAGCGGGTCAGCATGTTCGCCGGATTGGCCTGCTTGATCACCGCATCGATGACGCAGCGCTGGCGATCCATCCGCTGGAAGTCGTCCGAACCGTAGCGCCCCCGGGCGTACCAGAGCGCCTGATCGCCGTTCAGGTGCTGGTTCGGGCCGGGCCGCAGCGCACCCTTCGGTTTGATGCCGAGGTCGGTCTGACCGCCGATCGCGATCCAGGTGTTGATGTTGACCGTGACCCCGCCGAGGGCGTCCACCAGCTTGTGGAAGCCCTCGAGCTGGACCAGCACGTAGTAGTCGATCTTCAGCCCGGTGGCCTCACCGACCGACAGCTTGAGCGCATCGGCACCGAGATCGTCGGTCGGTCCGAGGACGTCGGCGGGGACGTTCTGCGGAACATTGTCGTAGATGGAGTTCAACATGAACTCCTGGTCGTCGGCGTCGCCGCTGGTGAAGCCGTCGGGATAGTACTGGCTGAGCGGGGAGTTGGCCGGGAACGGCATCCGGGCGGTGTTCCGGGGCAGCGAGATCAGCACCGTGTCACCGGTGCGGGTGTCGATGCTGGCGACGATGACGGTGTCGGTACGCGTGCCGGTGCGGTCCTTGCCCGCGTCGCCGCCGAGCAGCAGCAGGTTGACCCGCGGCTTGTTCCGCCACGGATCGACGGTGTCCAGGCCGGGTGCGGTGCCGGAGCGGATGCTGTCGCCGCGGCGGAAGATGGTGTCGACGAGTTGGCTCTGGTCGAACGAGTAGCGCGCGGCGACCGCCATCGGTGCGGTCACGGTGAAGCAGAGCACCCCGACCAGGCCGGCACCCAGACCGCGCTGCAGGTTGGTCAACCGGCGCGGTCGGAGCAGCAGATGGGTGACCACCACGACACCGGCCCAGACGAGCGCGAGCAGCGGCAGCACGATCACCATCGTCTTCAGGAAGGCGGTGTTGATGGCCAGGGTGAGCAGCGAGCGGCTGTCGACCAGGGCCCAGATCAGCAGGCCGGCGATGACCGCCAGGAAGACACCGAGAATGATCGCCCCGGTACGCCGACGACCGGCTCTGGCCAGTCCGAGACCGGGCAGATAGGTGCCGATCGCGGTCCACAGGGCACTGCGTCGAAACGCATGGGTGGTGCCGCCGGGAACGTACGCGGTGGAGCCCGCGGACGCCTCGCTGCGGCTGCCAGGGGTGCTCACGTGGGGGATCCTTCTCTCGTCGGCCAGCACGCAGCGTACCGGGGGTGCCTGCCGCGGGCCCAAATCCCACCGGGGCAGATCTCGACCAGTGCTGGAGGCTTGCACCGGGCCCGGTGGCCGTCATCCAGATTGCTCGCGGGGCGTGCGACCAAGTAACGTTCTCCTCGGTCACCATCGCCGGTGGCCGTGGAGGCGTCGCCTAGTCCGGTCTATGGCGCCCGCCTGCTAAGCGGGTTTGGGGCTTAAACCCCATCGCGGGTTCAAATCCCGCCGCCTCCGCCAACCGACTCCGTCACAGAGCTGATCTGGGCGGAGTTTTTTGGTGTCCGGTGCCGACCGCAGGCGCGCACTCCGCCCACCGCGGAATCCGATCGCTGCTGTCACCGCGGCCCGCAATAATCAACCCATGCCTGCTGCCAGCGCCATCGTCGGACGCGACGACGAACTCGCCTGGTTGCAGCAGTCCCTCGATCCCGAGGCCGCGATCAGCGTGCTGCTCTCCGGTGATGCCGGGATCGGCAAGACCAGGCTGCTGCGCGAGCTGACCGCGCGGGCAGGCGCCCAGGGCCGGCTGGTGCTGATCGGGCACTGTCTCGGTCAGGGCGGTCAGGAGCTGCCCTATCTGCCGGTCACCGAGGTCGTCACCCGGGTCCAACGAGCCGCGCCGGAGGTGTTCGCCGAGGTCGCCGAGACCCACCCGCGGCTGGCCGAGCTGGCCGCCGGTGGCGGTGCCGACACCGCCACCGAACCGGCCCGGCTCGCCGAGGGCGTACACGCCCTGCTCGGCCGACTGGGTCACCGGCAACCGGTGCTGCTGGTGATCGAGGACGTGCACTGGATCGACGATTCCTCCCGCGACCTGTTCACCCTGCTGCTCACCCGCGGGTTCGCCGAACCGGTGTCGATGGTGCTCTCCTACCGCAGCGACGACCTGCATCCCGGCCACCCGCTGGGGCGTACGATCGCGCACTGGTCCCGGCTCGCCCAGCGGCTCGACCTCGGTCCGCTGCCGGCAGCCGAGGTGCGCCGGATCGTCGGCTCGGTGCGCGGCGATCTGGCCGAGGACGAGGTGGCCGCGGTGATCGAGCGGGCGGAGGGAAACGCCTTCTTCGCCGAGGAACTGACGATGGCCGCCGGGCTGGGTGAACCCGTCGGTGCCGACCTGGCCCGGGTGCTGCGAGTCCGCGTCGACCAGCTCGAACCGCGCGCCCGCGAGGTGGTGCGGCTCGCCGCCGTCGCCGGCCGCCAGGTCAGCCACGACCTGCTCGCCGCCGTCAGCGACCTGACTGACGACGAGCTCGATGAGGCCCTGCGTGCCGCGGTATCGCACCACCTGCTGGAGACCACCGCCGACGGTTACTCCTTTCGGCATGCGCTGATCGCCGAGACCGAGTACGCCGACCAGTTGCCCGGGGAGCGGCGACGGGCGCACCGCCGCTACGCCGATGCGCTGCGCACCGATCCGGGTCTCGGCGGGGCCGCCGCGCTGGCCCGGCATGCCGCCGCGGCCGGTGATCTGGCGACCGCGATCACCGCCAACCTCGAGGCCGGTGAGGACGCGATGCGGCTCGGGGCGCCGCAAGAGGGCCTGCGCCGGTTCGAGCGCGCCCTCGGTCTGCTGGCCGCCGACGACGAGCGACGCGACTGGACCACGCTGCGGGCCGCGACCGCGGCCAGCCAGTCCGGCGACCCGAATCGTGCGGTGCAGCTGCGCCGGGAGCGGCTCGAGGATCCGAGTGCGCCCTTCGACCCGGTGCATCGGGCCCATCTGATCGCGGATCTGGTGATGGACGCCCGCGCCACCGAACAGGAGATCGACGCGCTCGGGCTCACCGAGGAGGCCGTCGGCCTGCTCGGCCCGGAGCGGGACCAGCTGCGGTTGTGGGTGCTGCGCTCCCGGGTGCAGGCCCTGGTCGACGCCCGCCGGTACGCCGAGGCGTTGCAGCTCGGTGAGGAGGCCCTTGCGCTCACCGACGAGGTCGGTCTGCCACGCGAGGCGGGGGAGCTGCGCGCCATCCTCGCCCGCGCCTATGAGGCCGGTGCCGACGTGGCCGAGCAGCGGGCCCGGCTCACCGAACTCGCCGCGGAGCTGGACGGCACCGACCAGCCGGCCCAGATCCGGGCCTGGCACCAACTGGGTTCACTGGAACAGCGCGTCGGCGATCTGGCGGCCGCGCTGCGGCACTTCGACGCCGGCATCCGCGCGGCCCACCGGATGCGGCGCGTCTGGGCACCGTGGGCGCTGGACTGTGCTCTGCTCGGTGCGCTCGTCGCCGCCCAACTGGGCGACTGGCCGGGTGCGCGCCGCCGGGTCGCGGTGACCGGTGACCCGCCCCCGCAACCGGCCAGGGCGCTGCTGGAGGCGGTGCCCTTCGGCCTGCGGGTCGCGGCCGGGGAGGGTACGCCGGCCGAGCTGTCCCGGTTGCGGCAGTGGTGGAGCGCGGAAAGCCTGCTGGTGGTGCTCACCGCCCAGCCCGGGATGGAGTTGTTCGCGCGCGAGGGGCGCCTCGATGCCGCCGAGAACCTCTACACCGACGCACTGGACACCCTGAATCGCTTGTGGGGCGGGCATTCGTTGGTCGGCATCCGGTTCAGCGCGGTCCTGCTCGGGCTGCTGGCCGATGCGGCGGCCACCGCACCGAGCGGGGAGTGGGACCGGTTGCGGCGCCGCGGCCAGCAGTTGCGGCGGTTCGGCGAAACCCTGGTGACCGGTTCGGAGGCCTCCTTCGAACGCGGTGGTGCGGGCCGGGACCTGGTCGGGCCGGAGGCCCGGGCGTGGTTGCTGCGGACCCGGGCCGAGGCCCTCCGGTTGGAACTGGCCACCGGTGCCGACGTCGACGCCGAGGAGCTGGATGCGGCCTGGGCGGCGGCCTGCGCTGCCTTCGACCGGGACGGTGAGGTGCTGGAGCTGGCCCGCTGCCGGGCCCGGTACGCCGAGGTGCTGCGGGCCCGCGATCCCGGGTCGGCCGCGGCCCGCGAGCTGGCCGAGCAGGCCCGGGCGGTGGCCGAACGGTTGGGCGTACGCCCGCTGCTGGCGCAGCTTGCCGCGGACCGGCCGGCCAGCGCCGACGTGCTCACTCCCAGGGAGCGGGAGATCCTCGCGCTGGTGGCGCAGGGCCGCTCCAACGGCGAGATCGGCAAGCAGCTGTTCATAGCGACCAAAACCGTCAGCGTGCACGTGTCCAACGTGCTCGCCAAGCTCGGTGCCGCGAACCGGCAGGAGGCCGCCGCGATCGCCCGCCGCCGCGGCCTGCTCTGACCCCGCGGCCCCACGCTCATCGCGACGGTCCTATAGATCGTCAAGGGGTCATGAGGTCGGTTTTGAGGTTTCGATAGATGGTGCGGGCGAGGTGGCGTTTGAGGCATCGGATGGTTTCGGCGCGGGTCTTGTGTTCGCTGGTGCGTCGGTGGAAGTAGGCCTGGGTGTCGGGGTCGCGGCGCAGCCGGCCGATGATGACCA
>NZ_NMVP01000013.1 GCF_002250705.1 Enemella evansiae | reverse complement strand
TGGTCATCATCGGCCGGCTGCGCCGCGACCCCGACACCCAGGCCTACTTCCACCGACGCACCAGCGAACACAAGACCCGCGCCGAAACCATCCGATGCCTCAAACGCCACCTCGCCCGCACCATCTATCGAAACCTCAAAACCGACCTCATGACCACTTGACGATCTATAGGACCGTCGTTCGGCATTGCTCCGCTTCGCTGCGCATGCCGAACTACTCGATGAGCGTTCGGCACTCCGCAGGATCGGAGAAGTGGAACCCCGCCCGCGCCGAGCAGGCTGGTCCCATGAGCGAACTGAGCGAGCTGCTGCAGCGACACGTCGATGCCGGAACCCTGCCCGGGGCGGTGGCGGTCCATCGTCACCCCGGTGGTACCGAGACCGTCGCGGTCGGCGTACAAGACCTGGACACGGGTACGCCGATGGCGCCGGACACGCTGTTCGCGATCGCCTCGGTGACCAAGCCGATCACCGCCTTCGCCGCACTGCTGCTTGTCGCCGACGGCACCATGGCGATCGACGACCCGGTCACCCGCTGGCTGCCCGAACTCACCGACCCGCGCGTCCTCCGCGATCCGCACGGGCCGATCGAGGACACGGTGCCCGCGACCCGGCAGATCACCGTCGAGGACCTGCTCACCCTGCGCAACGGGCTCGGCTTCCCCGGCGACTTCACCGGTCCGGTGATGGACCGGCTGGTCAGCGACCTGAGCGAGGGTTCGCCGCTGCCACCCGGCGCCGAACCGGACGCCTGGCTGGCCGCCGCCGGCCGGATCCCGCTGCTGCACCAGCCGGGGGAGGGCTACAGCTACAACACCGGCAGCGCCCTGCTCGGGCTGCTCGTCGGCCGGGCCAGCGGCCAGGGACTCGCCGGGTTCCTCACCGAGCGGGTGTTCGAACCCCTCGGCATGGCCGATGCGCGCTGGTGGGTGCCGGCGGATCAGCGGCACCGGTTCGCGACCCGGTACGCACCCACCGACGATCCGACCCGCTTAACCGTCAGTGACCCCGTCGGCGGCGCCTGGGCGGCGCCACCGGCCTTCCCGAACGGCGCCGGCGGGCTGGTCTGCACCGCCGATGACTGGCTGCGCTTCGGCACGATGCTGCTCTGCGGCGGCGCCCACGAGAACGAGCAACTGCTGCCGCGCGAGCTGGTCGCCGCGATGATGACCGATCAGCTCACCGACGCCCAGCGGGCCTCCGCCGGCCTCTTCCTCGCGGGCGGCCAGGGCTGGGGTTACGGCGGTTCCACCCGCGCCGACGGGTCCTACGGCTGGGACGGTGGCACCGGCACCACTGCCCGGGTCAACCCGCGTACCGGGCAGGTCAGCATCCTGTTCACCCAGATCGAGATGCTCGACCCGCAACCCACCCCGATCGTCACCGAGTTCGAGTCCTTCGTCAGGGCGGCCGTCTAGGCTCACCGGATGGAGCAGGAGCGGGCGAAGCGGTTGCTGGTGGCCGCCCAGCGTGAGGTGCTGGAGCGGGCCGGGGCCCTGGACGACGCCTTCGACGACGTGGTCGCCGCGCTGCGGGACAGCAATGCCGACGACGAACACGACACCGAGGGGCAGACCATCGCCGTCGACCGGGCGATGGCCGACGCCCTGCGCCGCGGCGCCCGGGACCAGTTGGAGCGGATCGATGCCGCGCTGGAGCGGCTGGACGAGGGCACCTACGGGGTCTGTACCGCTTGCGGTGAGCCGATCGCCGATGAGCGGCTGGAGGCCCTGCCGACCACGACGCGGTGCATCACCTGCGCCGCCCGCACCGCGAACTGATCGAACCCTTGACTCGCTCCGCACCGCGGGGTGAGAGTCGTCTCATGAACAAGATCGCTCGGGGGACCGGTCTTGCCACGCTCGCCAGCCTGCTGATCCTCAGTGGTTGGGCGAGCAGTGCGCAGGCCGCACCCACCCCCACACCGACAACCATGTCCACAACCACACCCGCGACGGCCCCCAGGGGCACGCCGACACCGGCTTACCCGCCGTTCACCTGCTACTGGCCCACGATGGAGGACACCTACGACGCCAACAAGGACTGGCTCGGTGACTACGTGCGCAGCGCGACGTGCATCGCCGAGTTCACCAATGGCGCGTTCGACAGCGGCAACAAGTACGAGACCTACCTGATCCGCGACCGGATGTGGACCAGGTACCACGCCCTCGACGGCTACACCGGCTTCCTCGCCCGGCCGACGAGCAACCAGTTCCCGGTCCGCGACGGTGGGCTGGTGCAGCGCTTCGAGGGTGGCACCATGTACGCCGTGCCGAACGCCGGTACCTACGTGGTCCGCGATGAATTCCTGCGCCGCTACGGTGAGTTCGGCTATGAGAACGGCGTGCTGGGCTTCCCGGTCTCCGACCGGTTCTGCGGGTTACGCGGAGGTGGATGCGGTCAGCACTTCCAGACCGGTTCGCTCTACCAGGCGGCCCCCACGGCCGCGATGTTCGCGGTGCACGGACTGTTCCGCGACACCTGGTCGGCCAACGGCTGGGAGAACGGGTACTTCGGCTATCCGATGACCGATGAGATCAACGAGACATCCGACCAGGTCACCCAGCGATTCGAGGGCGGCTGGATGCGCTACAACTTCCGCACCGGCGTACTGACCACCGGTCGTTGGTGACCCCGCTCCGCGCCCACGGAATTCGCCGCCCGACGGCCGTTTAACGACCCCTGATCTCGGGGAACACACAGAGTGAATCCCCCGAGAAGCGAGAAGGAGTCGACGATGGCCGACGGCCAGAACGAGCAGCAGACCGACCAGCTCACCCTGCAGAACCCCGTCACCCGCTACGAGCAGATCTCCCCGCCCGCGGAGAAGCAGTCCGGGACCGGGCTGGATGCCGAGATGACCCCGCAGGCCGACCTGGGGGAGAAGTCCTATCGCGGGACCGGCCGGTTGAAGGGCCGGCGTGCGCTGATCACCGGTGGTGACTCCGGGATCGGCGCCGCGACCGCGATCGCCTTCTCCCGGGAGGGTGCCGATGTCTGCATCAACTACCTGCCCCAGGAAGAGGAGGATGCGCAGAACATCGCGAAGGTGATCCGCGAGGATGGCGGCGTGGTCGCCCTGGTACCCGGCGATCTGCGGGACCGTCACTTCGCCAAGAAGCTCGTCGACGAGGCGGTACGCGAGCTCGGCGGCCTGGACATCCTGGTCAACAACGGCGGCAAGCAGGTGGCTGCCAAGGAGTTCGACGAGATCGACGACGAGCAGCTCGAGGCGACCTACGACGTGAACATCCTGGCGATGTTCCGGCTGGTCCGGCAGGCGCTGCCGCATCTGGAGCCCGGCTCGACGATCATCAACTCGACCTCGATCCAGGCGTACAAGCCCTCGCCGACGCTGATCGACTACGCCTCGACCAAGGCGGCGATCAACAACTTCACCAAGGGCCTGGCGCAGCAGCTGGCACCGGCGGGCATCCGGGTGAACGCCGTCGCCCCGGGGCCGGTGTGGACCCCGCTGCAGCCCTCGGGCGGGCAGCTGCCCGAGGACCTGCCGGAGTTCGGCCAGTCGACGCCGCTGGGCCGGGCCGGTCAGCCGACCGAGCTCGCGCCGGCGTACGTCTTCCTGGCCTCGCCGGAGTCCAGTTTCGTGGTCGGCGAGACGCTGAACGTCAACGGCGGCCAGCCCACGCCCTGACCCTCAGCCGAGGACCGCGGCGACGGCGAAGGTCAGGTAGAACAGCGCGATCGCGAGCAGGAAGATCCGCTCGAACAGCCCGAACCAGCGCCGCAGCCGCGGTACCAGGCAGACGCAGAGCAGGATCAGCGAGATCAGCGCGACCCAGTGCAGCCCGACCAGCAGCCCGCCGCCGGTGGTCATCATCCGGGAGATGTCGCCGGTCAGGCTGTAGCTGAGCCCGAAGCCGAGGATCGCGATCAGGTAGTGCAGCAGCCCGCGGCGGGTCAGCTTCTCCCCCTCCAGGTCGGTGGGGACGAACAGCAGGGCGGCGCCGAGTACGCCGAGGGCGACCAGCATCAGCGCCGCAGTACCGCGATAACTCCAGTCGGGGAAGGCGAACCAGGTGCCGAGCGCCAGCGCCAGCCAGGCGGCGGCCTGCAGCCCGCCCATCACGCTGAACAGCCGCCGGCTCGGCCCGACGCCGTAATCGCTGACGGCCTCGCGGACCGGGTGCCGGTCGGAGGTGCGGTGCAGCGCGACGAAGACGCCGAGGCGGCCGACGATGAGGGCGGCGGCCCCGCCGAAGGCGAGGGCGGGAATGGCGAGGGGCATATCAGTGTCCGTTCTGGTTGTCGTCAGAGGTCGGTTCGGGGGAGAGCATCAGCTCGTGGATGTCGCGCAGGGCGCGGGCCAGGGCCTCGGGGTCGTGACCGCTGCGGCGTACCAGCTCGTCGAAGCCCGATCCCAATGCGGCGGTGGTACGCCCCAGCAGTGCGGTTCCGCTGTCGGAGAGCCGCAGCTGCTGACGGTTGCCCGAACCGGGCTCGGCCGCGTCCACGACCCAGCCGGCGGCCAGCAATCCACGGACGATCCCGGTGGTGGCCGGGGCGCTGACCCGCAGCCCGCCGGCCAGCTCCCGGCCGGCCAGCCCGGGGTGCTGGCCGATGATGGTCAGCGCGATGTGCTGGCGCAGGCTCACCCCGAGCGGGGCGAGGAGATCACCGGCCTGCCGATCCATCGTCAGCACCAGATCGTGCAGTTCGAAGGAGAGATCCATGGCCACTACATTAACTAGTTAATTTAAAGGGCGCAAGACGCTTGCGTGGGGCGATACGCTCACGGGGTGAATCGGGTCTGGCGCTGGGCGACGTGGCTGGCGGAACTGCTGCTGGTGGTCCTGGCCGTGCTGGTGATCACGGCCTCGGACAACGACGTGCTGTTCGCCCTGCTGGCCTGGAACCTGGTCGCCCTGGTGATGCTGATCCTCGGTGCCATCCAGCTCCGGCGTTCCCGGGACCGCGAGGTGGACGACCTCCCCGATGCGAACCGGGCGAACTTCCGGCTCACCGGTTTCCTCTGGGCGGTGATCCCGCTGCTGACCAGCCTCACCGGCATGGTCGCCGCGATCACCGTGGTGCTCAACGAGGAGAGCAGCAACCCCGATGCGGCGCTCGCCGCCAAGGTGATCGGCCCGCTGACGATGATCCTGGCCTAGCTGATCCTGCACGCCACCTATGCGCTGCGCTACGCGTGGTGGTACGCCCGGCTGGGGCGGCGCGGGCTCGAGTTCCCCGAGACCGAGAATCCGCACCTGATCGACTTCTACTACTTCTCCTTCACCCTGGGCACCAGCTTCGCCACCTCCGATGTGAACATCACCGACCGGCGGATCCGCTGGCAGGTGCTGGTGCAAACCGTGCTCGGCTTCTTCTACAACGCGGTCGTGCTCGCGGTGGCGTTCAAACTGCTCACCGGCGGCTGACGCGTCGGTTTGGGTCGCGCGAACCGGGTACGCGATACTGGCGGGCAGTGTCCACAGGCGAGGGAGAACCCATGGCGTACAAGCGCGTGCTGCTGAAGCTGTCCGGTGAGGCCTTCGGAGGGGGCAGTGTCGGGGTGGATCCCGATGTGGTGGCCTCGATCGCCAACCAGGTGGCCGACGTGGTACGCAGCGGCGTACAGGTCGCAGTCGTCGTCGGCGGGGGCAACTTCTTCCGCGGCGCCGAACTGCAGCAGCGCGGCATGGACCGCGACCGCGCGGACTACATGGGCATGCTCGGTACCGTGATGAACTGCCTTGCCCTGCAGGACTTCTGCGAGAAGGCCGGGATCGACACCCGCGTGCAGACCGCGATCACCATGGGCCAGGTCGCCGAGCCCTACATCCCGCGCAAGGCCGAGCGGCACCTGGAGAAGGGCCGGCTGGTGATCTTCGGCGCCGGGTCGGGGATGCCCTACTTCTCCACCGACACGGTCTCGGCCCAGCGGGCCCTGGAGATCGGTGCCGAGATTCTGCTGATGGGCAAGCAGGGCACCGACGGGGTGTACGACGCCGACCCGCGGACCAACCCGCAGGCGCAGATGTTCAGCGACCTCAGCTATGACGAGTTCCTGGCCCGCGACCTCAAGGTCGCCGACGCCACCGCGATCTCGATGGCCCGTGATTACGCGCTGCCGATGATTTTCTTCAACCTCGATACCGAGGGCAACATCGCACGAGCCGTCAGTGGTGAGAAGATCGGTACCACGGTGCACGCCTGAGCACCGGTGCCGCCCGAGATTTTCAGTCCAGCAACCAGGAAGGAGCGGTCGCCGTGATCGCTGACATCATGCGTGAGGCCGAGCAGAAGATGGACGCTGCGGTCGAGCACGCCAAGGAGGAGTTCGCAGCGATCCGTACCGGCCGCGCCCATCCCGCCATGTTCAACAAGATCATGGCCGAGGCGTACGGGCAGCCGATGCCGATCCAGCAGCTCGCCACCATCCAGGTGGTGGACGCGCGGATGGTGCTGGTCAGCCCGTTCGACAAGTCCACCCAGAACGCCATCGAGAAGGCGATCCGCGACTCCGATCTCGGCGTGAACCCGGCCAGCGACGGCCAGAACATCCGCGTCGCCCTGCCGCAGCTCACCGAGGACCGGCGCAAGGAGTACATCAAGCTGGTCAAGAACAAGGCCGAGGAGGCCCGCGTCTCGGTCCGCAACGCCCGGCGTACCGCCAAGGACGGGATGGACAAGCTGGTCAAGGACAAGGAAGTCGGCGAGGACGAGGTGACCCGCGCCGAGAAGCAGCTGGAGTCGGCGACCAAGACCCGTACCGACCAGATCGACGAGGTGCTGAAGAACAAGGAAGCCGAGCTGCTCGAGGTGTGATGACCACGTCCGAGCCTGGTGCGCGCGAGCCACAGGCCTCCACTCCGGATGCGAGTGGGGCCCCGCGCAACCATGGCCGGGCCGGGCGCAACCTTCCCGCGGCCATCGGGGTGGGGGTGGTGCTCGGCGCCGCCCTGGTAGTCACACTCGGATGGTGGCCGCCCGGCTTCGTGCTGCTGGTGGCCGCCTTCCTCGCGCTCGGCGCACTGGAGGTCCATCAGGCGCTGAAGCGGCTGGACATGCACTCGGCGATCCTGCCGATCCTCGTCGGCACGGTCAGCATCGTCACCGGTTCCTATTTCGCCAGCAGCCAGAGCCCGCTGGAGATACCGACCAACACGCTGATGCTGGCGATGATCGGGATCACCGCGCTGGTCTGCATGGTCTGGCGGATGTTCGCCGGCGAGCACGGTTATGTCCGCGATGTCGCGGCCAGCATGCTGATCATCGGTTACATCCCGCTGCAGGGCGCCTTCGTCGGGCTGATGCTGGGTGACCAGCTGGGCCGCGCGCGGGTGATCACCTTCATCGTGGTGGTCGCCTTCGGGGACATCGGCGGCTATGTGCTCGGGGTGCTGTTCGGGCGGCACAAGATGGCGCCGCGGATCAGCCCGAAGAAGACCTGGGAGGGTTTCGCCGGATCGCTGCTGTTCGGCATCGTGGCCGCGGTGCTGATGACCACGCTCGTGCTGAAGGCCGCTTGGTGGGTGGGGGTTATCCTCGGAGTGGTGCTGGTCGTGGTCGGCGCCTGCGGCGACCTGATCGAGTCGCTGATCAAACGCGATATCGGGATCAAGGACATGTCCTCGATCCTGCCCGGCCACGGCGGGGTGATGGACCGGCTCGACTCATTGCTGGTGGCCGCGCCCGCAGCCTGGTTGTTGATGTTCCTACTGATCCCGGGGGTCCGATGAGTGTCGGTGAGCCGCTCAAGCTCGTCTTCGACGCGCCGCGCCGCGGCAAGCCGCCGAAGCACTGGGCCGATCTGGCCGTCGCCGAACGCCGGCCCGCGCTGAGCGAGGCCGGGCTGCCGGCGTTCCGCGCCGACCAGCTGTCGCGGCACTGGTTCGAGCGGCTGGAGACCGATCCGACCACCTGGACCGACCTGCCCGCCGACCAGCGCGAGGCGGTCGCCGAGGCGTACTTCCCAACCCTGCTGAACCCGCTGAAGCGGCAGGCCTGCGACGACGGCACCACGCTGAAGACGCTGTGGCGGCTGCACGACGGCTCCCTGGTCGAGTCGGTGCTGATGCGGTACGCCCGGGGCGTACGCAGTGCCGACGACCTCGCCGACGACGAATCCCCGGAGTCGAAGGGAAAGGGCATGCGATCCACCATCTGCATCTCCTCCCAGGCCGGCTGCGGGATGGCCTGCCCGTTCTGCGCCACCGGACAGGGCGGGCTGCAGCGCAATCTGTCCACCGCCGAGATCGTCTCCCAGGTCGCCGACGGGGCCCGGATGCTGCGCAACGGCGAGGTACCGGGCGGGGTCGGCCGGATCAACAACGTGGTCTTCATGGGCATGGGGGAGCCGCTGGCGAACTACAAGGCGGTGATCGGCGCCGTCCGTTCGCTGACCACCCCGGAGCCGCACGGGCTCGGCATCTCCGCGCGCGGCGTGACGGTCTCGACCGTCGGGCTGGTGCCGCGGATCCGCCAGCTGGCCACCGAGGGCCTGCCGGTCACCCTGGCGCTCAGCCTGCACGCCCCCGACGACGAACTGCGCGATGAGCTGGTACCGGTGAACAACCGCTGGCCGGTCGACGAGGTCGTCGACGCGGCGTACTTCTATGCCCGCGAGACCGGTCGCCGGGTCTCCATCGAGTACGCCCTGATCCGCGACATCAACGACCAGGCGCACCGCGCCGACCTGCTCGCCAAGGTGCTGCGCAAGCGCGGCAAGGGCTGGGTGCACGTCAACCTGATCCCGCTCAACCCGACTCCCGGATCGAAGTGGACGGCGTCGCGTCGTTCCGATGAGAAGGAGTTCGTACGCCGGCTCGAGGCCGGCGGGGTACCGGTCACCGTCCGCGACACCCGCGGTCAGGAGATCGACGGCGCCTGCGGCCAGTTGGCCGCCACCGAACGCTGACGTTCGGCACCGGTTCGGCAGCGGCCAAGCGGTGAGACCGTGAAAGGCTGCCACCCATGGAAATGTCCGAGTGGATCGATCGGCTGGAACTGATCTCCGACGGGTACGCCGAGGTGTACGGCATCGACCGCAGCCCGGAGTGGATGCTGCTGAAGCTCACCGAGGAACTGGGGGAGCTAAGTCAGGCCTGGCTGGTCGCCTCCGGCCAGGGCCGCGACCGTAACCAGTCACCGGCGCAGGCTCAGGCCACCCTCGCCGCCGAGTGCGCCGATGTCGTCGCGATGGCGCTGCTCACCGCGCGCCGGATGGGCGTCGATATCGAGGCGTCGATGAGCGAGAAATGGCTGGTCTGGGAGGACTACCACCGGCGCCGGCGCGACGAGGGCGACGCCGCTGTACCGCCGATCGCGCTGGACGGCAACGCGTTCGGCACCGCCTGATGTGATGATGGCGTGATGCTGACGGTGCTCTACGACGGCCAGTGCGAGATCTGCCAGGCCGGCGTCTCCTGGATCGCCGCCACCGACACCCACCACCGGGTGCGACCCGTTGCCATCGAGGACGCCGACCCGGCGGCGTACGGGCTCACCGAAACCGAGTGCCTCACCCAACTGCACGTCATCGACGAGGCCGGCACCGTCCGGGCCGGCTGGGAGGCCGTGGCCGCGGTCGCCCGGGCGCTGCCGGCCTTCGCGCCGCTGACCGCGCTCGACCGGATCCGCCCGCTGCACCGGGCCGCCGACCGCGGCTACCGCTGGGTCGCGGCGAACCGGCTCGCGCTGTCCACCTGCCGCGGCGGCAGCTGCCACGTCGCCGACGTCACCGACGTCCGCCGGCGCGCCGACTCCGGCGCCTTCTGGAGCTGCTGGAGCCTCGGCCTGCTCGCCCGGCTCCCGCTGATCGCCGCCCTCGGCGTACGCGACCAGGCCCTGCGGATCCGCGACCACGCCGCCACCTTCCGCAAGCGGATCGTGGTGATCCCCGATCTGCTCGAACTCTGGTTCCTCGGCGGGCGGGCCAGCGACCTGGTACCGCTGGCGTTCGGCGAACGGTTCTGCGCGATCTGGTACGACGGCGCGATGCTGGATCCCGGATCGGTGGTGATGCGCCGCTCGCTGGCCCGACACCTCGACGCCCATACCGGCCGCGGCGGCACCCTGACCGCGATCGCCGCCACCCACGCCCACGAGGAACACATCGGCAACCTCGAATGGGCCGCCGACCGCCACCACCTCCCTGTGTACGCCGCAGCGGCCACCGACGCGAGGCTCCGCCCGGCCGAACGGATCCCGCTGGAACGCGCCCTGGTGATCGGCCAACCACCCAGCCTCACCGGCCCGACCCACGACACCACCACCGGCGTACCGCTGCGCGCCGGCCGCCGACTCGACGCCCACCCCGCCCCCGGCCACTGCGCCGACCACATCGTGCTGTTCGACCCCGAGCACAGGGTCGCGCTGGTCGGCGACGCGTTCATGGGGGCGTACTTCTCCTCACCGAACGCCGAGGTCGACTCCCGCGTCTGGATCGCCACCCTGGAACGATTGCTGGCACTCGACGTCCGCGTGCTGGTCGAGGGTCACGGCCACGTGCACACCCTCGACCCGGCGATCGCCGACCGCACCGGGGTGGTGATCCGGGAGGATCCCCGCGCCGCGATCGAGGAGAAACTCACCCAACTGCGCTGGCTCGCCGACCGGATCGACGAGGCCGCCGAGCTCGGCATGGAGCCCGGAGCGGTGACCGCGAGCTGCTTCCCGTGGGGGAGACGCAACTCCTGGGAGACCTTCCTGGCCGACGAGACGGCCCGGCTCGCCACCCGCGGCGGATTCTCCCGCGGCGAACTGATCCGCTCGTTCAACCGCCGGCCGGGGGAGACCCTGCCGACCCTGTTGGAGGCCCGCATCCGCAGCGGGCAGAAAACTCCCGACCGGGTGGAATGAAACCGCCCCCGGCGGGGTTGCCCTGATCGTGCACAACCATGTCTGCGGCCTGTGGTGCCGCCGCTACGTCGACCTGGCGCGGACCGCCAGCGCAGTGTGTCGACCGCGGTCGATGTCCTAACCTGCTTTCACCAACCCCAGACCCGGAGCACACCCATGTCTTCTTCCACCACCCATGCGGCCGAACCCAGTCCGGCCAAGCCCAAGCGCCGCGGCGTACCCTTCTGGGCGCAGACTTTCATCGGTCTCGCCGTCGGCATCATCCTCGGTTTCGCGGCCCGCCAGTGGGACATCAACTGGCTGACCACCACCCTGACCACCGTCGGCACCATCTTCGTGCAGTTGCTCAAGGTGGTCGTCGTGCCGCTGGTGCTGACCGCGATCATCGTCTCGATCGCGAACCTGCGCCAGGTGGCCAACGCCGCCAAGCTCGCGGTGCAGACGCTGATCTGGTTCGCGATCACCTCGGCCATCGCGGTCGTCATCGGGATCGCGATCGGCCTGCTCACCAACCCCGGCGCGCACGCCTCCCTGGACACCGCCGCCGGCAAGGCGCCGAGCAGCACCGGCAGCTGGCTCGACTTCCTGAAGTCGATCGTGCCGGGCAATGTCTTCGGCCTGGAGGTCTCCAGCAAGGCCGCCGGCAGCGGCGCGGCCATCCAGGTCACCTCCAGCCTGTCGTTCAACGTGCTGCAGCTCGTGGTGATCGGCATCTTCGTCGGCGCCGCCGCCCTCGCCGTCGGCCCCAAGGCCGAACCGGTGCTGAAGTTCGCCGAAGGCGTGCTGGAGATCTTCTCCAAGCTCACCTGGTGGGTGATCCGACTCGCCCCGATCGGTACTGCCGCGCTGATCGGCAAGGCCGTCGCCAGCTACGGCTGGGATCTCCTTGCCCCTTTGGGAATCTTCACCCTCGACATCTATCTCGGCTGCGCGATCGTGCTGTTCGTGGTCTACCCGCTGCTGGCGAAGCTGCACGGGCTGAACCCGATCAAGTTCTTCGCCGGTGCCTGGCCGGCGATCCAGTTCGGTTTCGTCTCCCGGTCCTCGGTGGGTACGCTCCCGCTCACCCAGCGCGTCACGACGCGGAACCTGGGCGTGGCCGAGGAGTACGCCTCCTTCGCCGTGCCGATCGGTTCGACCACCAAGATGGACGGCTGCGCCGCGATCTACCCGGCGATCGCCGCGATCACCATCGCCCAGCTCTACGGCATCCCGCTGGGCATCCAGCAGTACCTGCTGATCGCGCTGGTCTCGGTGATCGGTTCGGCCGCCACCGCCGGCCTGACCGGTTCGGTGGTGATGCTGTCGCTGACGCTGAGCACCCTGGGTCTGCCGCTGGAGGGCGTCGGCCTGCTGCTCGCCATCGACCCGATCATCGACATGATGCGCACCGCGACCAACGTCGCCGGCCAGGCGCTGGTACCGACGATCGTCGCCAAGCGCAACGGCCTGCTGGACCAGAAGGTCTACGACGCCAGCACCTTCGGCAATGCGGAGGAGCGCCTGGACACCCCGGAGAACGACCGCGCGAAGGTCGCCGCCTGAGGGGTTGGCTGGCGGCTGCCCGTCGACCGACGGGCAGCCGCGTCGCTTGGTTCGGATCCGCACGGCTAGTCCGTCTTGCCGGTGGGTCGGACGTGGCGCAACCGGGTGGCCGCGATGATCGCTGTGATACCGGCGATCGCGGCCGAGACGATCGCGGCGGTGTTCAGCCCGCTGCTGAACGCCTCGCGTGCGGCAACGGCGAGAGCATCCCCGATACCCGGCGGCAACTGGGATGCGGTGACCAGCGCTCCATCGACACTTTCGGTTGCGGCGGACCGTGCCTCCTCCGGGAGCCCACCCGGCAGCAAGCGGGTGATCTGCGAACGGTAGGCAACGACACCGATACTGCCGATGATCGCCACGCCCAGGGAGATGCCCAGGTCATTGGCCGTGGTGGCGAGCCCGGAGGCGCCGCCCGCCCGCTCCGGCGGTACCGAGCCGACCACCAGGTCGGTGGTGAGCGCCATCGCCGGGGCGACACCGGGGTAGGTGAGAACGAAGCTCGCGATCACCAGAGCAAGACCGGTACCTGCGTCGAGCTGGGTGAACAGGAGGTAGCCGATCACCTGGGTGGCGAGGCCGATCGCGATGACACTGCCCGGGCGGAACCTCCGGGCGAGCACCGGTGCGATTGTGGCGACCACGATCAGAACGGCGGCCGCCGGCAGGATGGCCAGACCCGCCTGCAGCGGCGAGAGGCCCTGCACCGACTGCAGGTACTGGGCGAACAGCGAGTAGATCCCGCCCAGCGCTGCCGCCGAGAACATGAACACCACGAGCGCGGCGCTCACGGTCCGGTTGGCGAACAGTCGCACGTCGAGCAGGGGTTGCTCGGCGCGGAGCTGCCGGATGACGAACCACAGGCCGATCAGCGCCCCGGCCGCCAGCAGCCCGATCGAGGGGCCGGCGGGCTCCTGGGTGGCGAATCGCTTGATGCCGTAGATGATCGCGAGCAATGAGCTGACCAGCAGCAGGGCGCTCAGCAGGTCGATCCGTGCGGTCGGATCGCGGTGCTCGGGCAGCAGCAGCGGCGCGCCGATGGCCACGATCGCCATCACCGGCACCGCGACCAGGAAGGTCGCCTGCCAGCCGAAGCCCTCCAGCAGTACGCCGCTGAGCAGCGGGCCGAGCGCCACGCCGGCGGAGATGCCGCCGGCCCAGACCCCGATCGCGATACCGCGCGCCTTCGCGTCGGCGAACATCACGAAGATCAGGCCCAACGTCGAGGGGACCATCATCGCCGCCGTGAGCCCGAGCAGGGCCCGCCAGGCGATCATCAGGCCGGCGTCGGTGGTCAGGGCTGCCACGACGGAGAGGATGCCGAAGCCGATTGCGCCGATGACCATCAGCAGCCGCTTGCCGACCCGGTCGCCCAGGACGCCCATCGCGACGAGGAAGCCGGCCATCACGAAGCCGTAGATGTCGAGAATCCACAGCAGTTGGGTACTGGTGGGTTTCAGATCGGCCGCCATGCTCGGCGCGGCCAGGAACAGGATGGTCAACATCATGAACAGCAGCGTCGAGGGCAGCACGAGCACTGCCAGCCCCCACCACTGTTTCGCGCCGGTGCGGGCCACCGGCTCTTGGGTGTCGGTCATGATCATCTCTCTCTTTCGGTTCGGATGGCGGGCCCACCGCCCACCATCACAAGTCAATCATCTAAGTACGAGTTATAACCACGATGCTATCTCATGCATTCCCGTACGAGATAACTTCTTTGGGCTAGGTTTGGCGATGGAGGTGGATCAGTGACGCAGAAGCAGCGCGCCCCGCGGGGTACGCGGAAGCAGGGTGTCGAGCGGGCGGCGAATCAGCGGGCCGATGCGCAGCGCAACCGGGCGGCGATCCTGGCCGCCACTCCGCTGGCCCTGCGCAAGAATCCGGACGCCTCGATCGCCGATATCGCGGTCGAGGCGGGGGTCGGGCGGATGACCCTCTATGGGCACTTCAAGAGCCGGGCCGAACTCCTCGACGCCGCGCTGGTGGATGGGCTGGAGCGTGCCGAGTCGGTGCTGTCGGGGGTCGATCTGGACGGTGATCCGGCGGAGGCCCTGGCCCGGTTGATCGAATCGAGCTGGTCACTGCTCGACCAGGTCAGCAGCCTGTTGGTGGCCGCCCAGAAGGAGGTGCCCGGTCGCCGGATCCGCGAGATGCACCAGAAGGCCGAGGCGCGGATGCGGGGCCTGCTGGAGCGCGGGCAGGCGGAGGGAGTGTTCCGGGACGACCTGCCCGTCGGTTGGCTCCTCGCGGTCACGCACGCGACCATGAATGCCGCCGCGGCCGAGTCGACGGCCGGGCGGCTGCGGCCCGCCGACGCCCCGGGCTTCATCAATGCAGTCCTGCTGCAGGCATTCGCGGCGGCCTGATCCGGGCGACCCGGCTCACACTGGGCGAGTGCAGGCGCACTGCCCCGCCAGCAGGGTGCCCTCGGCAGCGTCGGGTTCAGCCTCGGCACCGGCGGGCGGAATCGCTTCGACTGCTGGAGATTCTGGGCGCCACAGCAGTGGTGCGGCGATCGCGCCGGAAAGGGCCAGGATGCCGAGGATGCCCCAGGCCCAGCTCAGGCCTGCTGCGGTGCCGATCCAGCCGGCGATCGGGTAGCTGATCAGCCAGGCCAGATGGGACAGGGAGAATTGGGCGGCGAAGGCGCCGGGCAGGGCCGACGTGCCGACCGAGGCCCGGATGACCCGCCCGGTCGGGGTGATGATCAGCGCCATGCCGGCGCCGATGAGCACCCAGATCGGGGCGGTGACGATCCAACTGGCGATGCCGGCCAGGGGCATCATGAGGGCCGCCAGGACGCCGAGGACGAGCACGGCGGCGCCGGTCAGCATCACGCCGCGATCGGCGATCCGGTCGAGCACCCTGGGCAGGGTGAGGGCGACGAGCAGGGTCCCGCTGCCGGAGGCGGCGAGCATCCAGGCGACGTCGGCCTGGCTGCCGCCGAGCACGTCGCGGACGTAGTTGACGGTGTTCACCACCACGATCGAGCCTGCCGCGGCGACCACCATGTTCAGGGCGAGTACGCCGCGCAGCCGCGGGGTGGCGAGGAATGTCCGGATGCCCGCTGAGATGCGGTCCCAGACGCGCGTCTGACCGCTTGCGGTGGCGTTCGGGATGCGGGTGGACAGCACCAACCCCGCCGAGACGAGGAAGCCGACCGAGGTGCCGAGGAACAGCCAGTTGAAGGTCATGAACGTCAGCGCGACCGCCGCGAGCACCGGGCTGAGCAGGCTTTCCATGGTCGAGGCGACCTGTGAGGCCGACAGTGCCCTGGTGTACTGCGCCTCCTCGGTGACGATGTCGGGGATGACGGCCTGGAAGGTCGGCGTGAATGCGGCCGAGGCCGCCTGGAGCAGGCCGACGAGCAGATAGATCTGCCAGACCTCGGTGACGAACGGGAGGACGAGCACGACCCCCGCCCGCACGCAGTCGAGGATGGTGAGAAAGGCTCGCCGCGGCAATCGATCGGCATAGGCGCCGGCCAGCGGGGCGATGACCACATACATCACCATCTTGATCGTCAAGGCCGTGCCCAGTACGGCCCCGGCACGAGGGCCGGCGAGGTCGTAGGCGAGCAGGCCGAGTGCGACGGTCGCAAGTCCGGTGCCGAAGAGAGCGATGATCTGCGCCCCGAACAAGTGCCGGTAGTCGCGGATCGCGAAGAGTTTCATGCGGGGTCTCCGATGCTTGGGGGCCGCGCCCGGTCCGCATCCGATCTGGATGCGGACCGGCGCAGTGGCGGACGGGTCAGCGGCTCGTGAGGGTGTAACCCGCCTTCTCGACCGCCTCCTTGACCGCCTCGTCGGCAACGGGCTCATCGGATGTCACCGTGATGCCACCCGTGGCCAGATCGACGTCGATCCGGGTGACGCCGGGAATCAGTTCCACTTCGCCGGTGACCTTCCCGGCGCAGCCGCCACAGGTCATTCCGGCGACGTTGTAGGTGCTGGTGCTCATCGGTGTTGGCTCCTCACTCGGTTGGCGGGGCGGCGACCTCTTCACGGTCAATCCGTACCCCATTGCACGATTTGTGCTTGTTCCGCAGGTTATACCCCTGTAGGGTATGAATCAAGTATAGACGTGATCTGTTTTGGGTGGCCGCGGGACTGTTCGTCGAGGCACCACTGTCGGATCAATATACCCTCTGGGGGTATAAAGTTTCGTACGAGGAAAGGAAAAGAGTCATGACGACCAACATCTGCACCATGACCGCTGCGGCCGCCGAGGCCAGATCTGAGGGGGTCTCTTCCTGATGCGCGCACCACTCAAGCTGACCCTCTTCGGCCTGGGACTGGCCGCCGCGTTCGGTATCGCAGCGGTCACCGCGAACGCGGTCGTGCCGACATCGGTCGTGGACAACTGGACCAGCTCCGCCGGTGAGCATGCCGGCATGAATGACAACAAGATGGGAGACGAGGCGATGGAAGGGATGGACCACGCGAGCGATGGCGCCGCAGCGCTCGGTCTGGGACGAGCGCAGAACGGCTTCGCGCTCACCGATGTCACGGCACCCACCGACGTGGGTACGCCGGGCGAGCTCAGGTTGACCGTGCGGAATGCCGACGGCACCGCCGTCACCGAATTCGACCGGGAACACGAGAAGGAGCTGCACCTCATCGTGGTGCGCTCCGACGGACAGCAGTTCCGACACGTGCATCCCGAGCGCGGCCCCGACGGGGCCTGGTCGATTCCCTGGGTGTGGGACGCCGCCGGCACCTATCGGGTGTTCGCCGACTTCGTTCCCAGTGCCACCGGCGAGGGGCTGACCCTGTCGACCATGGTGCAGGTCTCGGGCCCGTTCCAGGCCCAGCCGGCCACCGGGGCGGTGACCGAGGTCGAGGTCGATGGCTACACGGTTCGGGTGACCGGTGAGCTGGTCCCGGGCCGTGCCTCGGCGTTGACGCTGAGCGTCGATCGCGACGGGAAACCGGTGACGACCCTGCAGCCCTATCTCGGCGCGTTCGGGCATCTGGTCGCGCTGCGAGACGGCGATCTGGCCTACCTGCACGTGCATCCGGAGGGGGAGACGCCGACCGCAGGGGAACTGTCGGGCCCGGAGGTGCGGTTCCAGGCGACCACCCCGACTGCGGGGCGATACCTGCTCTATTTCGACTTCCAGGTCGACGGGCGGGTGCACAGCGCACCGTTGGTGCTCGACACCACCGGTGGGAGCGCGCCCGGCACGCGACCGGCAACAGGCAACGAGACGACACCGAATCAGGGGAGTGACGGCAATGAGCACGACTGAGACCGAGGGCCAGGAGAGCCGCAGCGTCGAGCTGCAGATCGGCGGCATGACCTGTGCCTCGTGCGCGAACCGGATCGAGACGAAGCTCAACAAGCTCGACGGAGTCTCCGCGAGCGTGAACTACGCCACCGAGAAGGCCAGCGTGAATGCACCTGCTGGCTACGATCCGCAACTGTTGATCGCCGAGGTGGAGAAGACCGGTTACACCGCGGCACTGCCCGCGCCAGCCAACCAGCAAGCGACCGGTGGCGATGACGTCGCCGAGTCGGCCGAGGACGCCGAGCTGCGCTCACTGCGTACCCGATTGATCACCTCGGCCGTGTTGGCGGTTCCGGTCATCGCGCTGGCGATGATTCCGGCGCTGCAGTTCGACTACTGGGGCTTCGCGTCGCTGGTGCTGGCCGCCCCGGTCGTGGTGTGGGCGGGTTGGCCGTTCCATCGCGCCGCCTGGATGAACCTCAAGCATGGCGCGGCGACCATGGACACGCTGATCTCGGTGGGGACGACGGCCGCCCTGCTGTGGTCGATCGTCGCGCTCTTCTTCGGCACCGCAGGCGATCGTGGGATGACACACGCCTTCGAGTTCACGATCTCGCGCAGCAACGGTCTTTCCTCGATCTACCTGGAGGTCGCGGCCGGGGTGATCACCTTCATCCTGCTCGGCCGCTACTTCGAGAAGCGCTCCAAGCGGCGGGCCGGTGCGGCCCTGCGGGCCCTGCTCGAGCTCGGCGCCAAGGAGGTCGCGATCCTGCGTGACGGGGTGGAGGCCAGGGTGCCGATCGAGGAACTCTCGGTGGGTGATGAGTTCGTTGTCCGGCCCGGGGAGAAGATCGCCACCGACGGAGTGATCGCCTCCGGCACCTCCGCCATCGACGCCTCGATGCTCACCGGTGAATCGGTGCCGGTCGAGGTCGCCGAGGGCGATCCGGTCACCGGCGCGACCGTCAACGCGGGCGGCCGCCTGATCGTGCGCGCCACCCGGGTCGGCTCGGACACCCAGCTCGCGCAGATGGCCCGGCTGGTGGAGGACGCCCAGTCGGGCAAGGCCGAGGTGCAGCGGCTCGCCGACCGGGTCTCCGGCGTGTTCGTCCCGATCGCGATCACCATCGCCGTCGTCACCCTCGGCGCCTGGATCGGTGCCGGGTTCCCGCTCTCGGCCGGGTTCACCGCGGCAGTGGCGGTGCTCATCATCGCGTGCCCGTGTGCACTGGGCCTGGCCACGCCGACCGCGCTGCTGGTGGGCACCGGTCGAGGTGCGCAACTCGGGGTGCTGATCAAGGGCCCGGAGGTGCTGGAGTCCACCCGGCGGGTCGACACGATCGTGCTGGACAAGACCGGCACCGTGACCACCGGCAAGATGACGCTGACCGAGGTCATCACCGGCGAGGGGGTCGAGCGGGCCGAGTTGCTGCGGCTCGCCGGCGGACTGGAGAACGCCTCCGAGCATCCGATCGCCCAGGCCATCGCCACCGGCGCGGCCGGCGAGATCGGCCCGCTCCCGACCCCGGAATCGTTCGACAACGTAGCGGGCCGGGGCGTCCGGGGCACCATCGACGGGCAGGTCGTGCTGGCCGGCCGCGAAACGTTCCTGGCCGACGAATCGATGCAGCTCGATGTGCAGCTGCGGACGGCGAAACGGGCGGCCGAATCCGAAGGCAGGACCGCGATCGTCGTCGGTTGGGACGGAGCGGCCCGCGGCGTCCTGGTCGTCTCGGATCGGATCAAGCCGACCAGCGTGCAGGCCATCGCCCAGTTCAAGGAGCTCGGTCTGACGCCGGTGCTGCTCACCGGGGACAACCAGACGGTGGCCGCACAGGTCGCCGCCGAGGTCGGAATCGACCAGGTGCATGCCGAGGTGCTGCCGTCCGACAAGGTCGATGTCGTCGTCCGGCTGCAGCAGCAGGGCAAGGTCGTCGCCATGGTCGGTGACGGCGTGAACGATGCCCCGGCGCTCGCTCAGGCAGACCTCGGGCTGGCGATGGGCACCGGCACAGATGTGGCGATCGAGGCGGCGGACATCACCCTGGTCCGCGGGGATCTGCGGGCTGCCGCGGATGCGATCCGGCTGTCCCGCAAGACGCTGGGCACCATCAAGACGAACCTGTTCTGGGCCTTCGCCTACAACTCGGCAGCGATCCCGCTGGCCGCGTTCGGTCTGCTCAACCCGATGCTCGCCGGCGCAGCAATGGCGCTGTCCAGCGTCTTCGTCGTCAGCAACAGCCTGCGTCTGCGCGGCTTCCGGGCCCGCGCCGATGACGATCCGGGGACGACTCCCGCTCGATCGGCACCGGCGCGCGAACCCGTGGGAGTCAGTTGACCAGCAGAGCCATCACGTCGCCGGCTGCATCCACCAGATGCAGCCGGCGGCCCATCTCCCGGCCCGCCCCGAGTGCCTGCAGCAGTGGCCAGGCGGGCAGCTTCTCGGTCCAGTGCTCGCGGCCGACCAGCACCATCGGCGCGACCAGGGTGTCGTCGGCGGCGTAGTAGTTGCCGGTCGCGGCCTGGAAGATCTCCTGCACCGTGCCGGCCGCGCCGGGCAGGTAGACGATGCCGCCGCGGCAGCGCTGCAGCAGGGTGTCCTCGCGCAGCGCATTCGCGAAGTACTTGGCGATGTGGGTGCAGAACACGTTCGGCGGCTCGTGGCCATAGAACCAGGTCGGGATGCCGATCGAGAGCACCCCGTCGGTGGCCGGCCAACGCCGCCGCACAGCCAGCGCGATCCCTGCCCAGGCGTCGATATCGGGGCTGAAGCTCGGGGCGGTGGCCAGCTCGGCGATCGCCTCGTCCAGCGCATCACCGCGGCCCGCGAACCAGGCGCCCAGATTGGCCGCCTCCATCGCACCCGGGCCACCACCGGTGAGCACCACGTACCCGGCCTCGGCGAGCCGCTGACCGAGCCGGGCCGCTGCGGCGTACGCCGGGTCGTCGCGGCGCAACGCATGCCCGCCCATCACGCCGACCACCTTCGCCGGATCCAGTTCCAACTCGTCCAGCGCGTCGCTGATCGCGTGGTCGTGCAGCGCCGTGGCCAGGGTGTCCGGGATCGGCGGTACCGCACCCTCGGCGCGCGACCAGGCGTACACCCGGGCATCGACCGAATCGGCATAGCGCGGCTGGTCGTAGAGCTCCTCGGCGGTATAGAGCGTGCCGCGGTAGGGATCGAAGGGCACATCCGGCAGTTGCGGGAACAGCAGCGCACCCCGACCGGGCAGCTCCCGCTCGGTCTGCTCATCCAGCCGGCAGCCGAGGAAGACCGCCCCGGCGACGTCGACCCGGGCCAGCTCCGCGGCGCGGTCGGTCAGGTCGACCGACTGCAGGAACCAGCCCCGCAGCGAGTCGGTATGGCCGATGTGCTCGTCGAACTCGGCCAGGGTTTCGATCTCGGTGAATTCACGCATCACTGGAAACCGTAGCGGGCCAGGGGTACCAGCAGTTCACGCTCCTCGTAGGCGAGGTGGGAGAGCAGGGTGTCGGTGAGCAGATCGATCTGGGTCTGCAGCCGATCCAAAGCCTCCCGGCCTTTGGCGCCATACCCCTCGGCGTCGACGAGGCCGACCAGCGCCCGGTCCAGGGCGTCGAGGACCTCGTGGATCACCTCGTGTTCGTCTTTCAGCCGATCCAGCACCGGCGCCAGGTCGGGCTCGGAATGCCGCAGGTGCGGGAAGATGCTGCGATCCTCCAGGGTGTGGTGGCCGGTGACGATTCGGCAGTAGGACTCGCAGAACGCGCCCAGGGTCCAGTTGTTCTGCCGCATCGTCATCGTATTGATCACCGAGCGCGCCTGGCCGACCGACAGGTGCCCGGTACGGACCTGGGAGACGACGTCGCGGACCTGCTCCAGCTCGGCGCGCAGCCCGTCGTGCATGTCGATCAGGTGCTGCGGCACGGCGAGCTGGGCGGCGGTGAACTCGCTCTGGTCCTGGGTCTGCGGCTTGGTGGGCCGGGTGCTCTCGTCCCAGGGCAGGGACGTGCTGAGGCGTACGCCGTCGTCGGGCGTGGGGGTCACCCGGAGTTGCTGGCCGGCGGACGGTGCGGCCGCGGCCTTTTCCTGTGCTGGTTCGGATTCCGGGCGGGACGTCGGATTCGCCCGCTCGGCGGCGACCAGCTCGCGGACCGCCGGCGCCACCTCGGCCGCCAGGATCCGGACCGTGTCCGGATCCTCGGTACCGACGATGAAGGTGCTCATCCCGGTGGTCAGCGCCAGCTCGGCGAGCTGCTCGGCCCAGTCCGCCGGCGTGCCCTGCAGGAACCCGCCGCCGCGGCCGAATTTTCCAAATATGTTGTAGATCCGCTTGATCGCACCGGGCGAGCGGCCGGCCTTCAGCGCGGCCTCGTCGAGCACCTTGCTGAGCTCCGGCAGGGCCGGCGGGTCGGCGTACCCCATCGAGGGCACCCAGCCGTCGGCGAGCCGCCCGGTCAGCCGCAGCATCCGTGGTTTGTAGGAGCCGATCCAGATCGGGATCTCGTGCGCCGGTACCGGCCCGGCATGCAGCCCGTGCACCCGGTAGTGCTCGCCGTCGAAACGCAGCGACTCCCCGCGCCACATGCCGCGCAGGATCTCGATCGCCTCGGCCAGCGCGTCCACCGCTTCCCCGGGCGTACGCCGCGGCCCGCCGGCCGCCTCGATGGCGTCCCAGAACGCGCCGGCGCCGAGGCCGAGCTCGACCCGGCCCGCGGTGAGCAGGTCCAGGGTGGCCGCCGCCTTGCCGAGCATCACCGGCGGGCGCAGCGGCAGGCTGGCGACATTGGGCGCCAACCGCAGCTGCGAGGTACGCGTGCCGATCACCGACAGCAGTGTCCAGGTGTCGACGAACTGGCCCTGGTAGGGATGGTCCTGGATCGCGATCAGGTCGATGCCGACCGCATCGGCCAGCTCGGCGAGACCGACCAGCCGTTCCACGCTGTCGGCCGCCGGGGTGGGGAAGATCCCGAACTCGATCTCCTGGAAGTAGTCGACCATCACAGACCTCGGTTCACTCGCCGTCCGTTCTGTCAGCACCCTAGCCGCGTGCCATGCTGGGTCGGTGAGTGGCCAAGCGGGAATCCGGATCGCCTCGCCGACAGGGCGCTGGGTGTTGGCCGCCGCCACCCTCGGTTCCGGGATGGCGCTGCTGGACAGCACCGTGGTCAACGTCGCGCTGCGCCGCATCGGCGAGGACCTGGACGCGGGCCTGGCCGACCTGCAATGGATCTCCAACGGCTACCTGCTCAGCCTGGCCTCGCTGATCCTGCTCGGCGGTTCGCTGGGGGACCGGTACGGCCGGCGGAAGATCTTCGTGCTCGGGGTGATCGGGTTCGCGCTGGCCTCGCTGGCCTGTGGGCTGGCGCCGACCGCACCGGTGCTGATCGCCGCGCGGGTGCTGCAGGGCGTGGCGGCGGCCCTGCTCACCCCGGGTTCGCTGGCGATGATCCAGGGCGCGTTCGTCCGCGACGACCGGGCGCGGGCGATCGGTACCTGGTCGGGCCTGGGCAGTGTCGCGACCGCGATCGGGCCGTTCCTCGGCGGGTGGCTGGTGCAGTACGCGAGCTGGCGCTGGGTGTTCCTGATCAACCTGCCGATCGCCGCGGTGACGCTCTTCGCCGCCCGGCACGTGCCGGAGACCCGCGACGAGGAAGCCGTTGCCGGCTTCGATGTGCTCGGTGCGGTGCTCGGCAGCCTCGGACTGGCCGGCATCACGTATGCGTTGATCGAGTGGACGACGCTGCCGCAGGTCGCGCTGGCCGCCGGCCTCGTCGGCCTCGCCGCCGGGGTCGGTTTCGTCGTGCAGGAACGCCGTTCGCCGCACCCGATGATGCCGCCGAAGCTGTTCGGGGCCCGGCAGTTCTCGGCGGCGAACGCGATGACGCTGCTCACCTATGCCGCGCTAGGCGCGGTGATGTTCTTCCTGGTGCTGCAGTTGCAGGTCGTCTCCGGTTTCGATGCGCTGACCGCGGGGCTGTCGACGCTGCCGGTTACGGTGATGATGATCTTCCTGGCCGGGCGGGGTGGTGCGCTGGCCGCGCACATCGGGCCGCGGCTGCCGATGACCGTGGGTCCGCTGCTCTGCGCGGTCGGCACGCTGCTGCTGTCCCGGGTGGGGGCGAGCGTGAACTACTGGCTGGACGTCGCGCTGCCGCTGGTCGTCTTCGGGCTCGGGCTGGCGACCCTGGTGGCGCCGTTGACCGCGACCGTGCTGGCCGCCGCCCCGGATCACAACGCCGGCATCGCCTCCGGCATCAACAACGCCATCGCCCGGGCCGGCTCGCTGCTCGCGGTCGCGGCGCTGCCGTTGCTGGTCGGGCTGTCGGGCGATGACTACCAGAACCCGGCCGCGTTCGGTGCGGGGTACCGGGCGGCGATGTTCTGGTGCGCCGGCCTGCTGGCGGCCGGTGGGCCGCTGTCCTTCCTGACGATCCGCAATCCGGAAGGGGTACGCCGGGCCGCGCGGCAGTCGCGGTCCTGAGGAGGACGCCTTCCCACGTCGGCTGAGCGAGGAGGAACGACGAGTCGAAGCCACTGCCTCTGGGTGACGATGGTTTCGACTCGTCGCTGCGCTCCTCGCTCAACCAACGTGGTGGGATCGCTGCACTTCTCGCTCAACCAACGTGGTGGGTCACCTTGTTCTGCTGCGGCTTGTTCGGCTTCGTGGCCTTGGCTGCTTTGGCTCGTTCGCGGGCGGCCTGGCGTTGCTCGCGGAGGCGTTGCGCTTTGCGGGCACGGCGGAGCCGCTCGCGTTCGCGAGCTTCGTCGGCGGCCTGTTCGGCTTCGGCCTGTTCCTTCTCGAGCTGGGCTTTTCCGTTGCACAGGGTTTCGCGGAGCAGGGTCTCGTATCGGCCGGCGCCGGCAGCGGGGTCGTTGATCAGAGCGTCGGGTGGGGGATGATCCCAGGTCCCGTGCCGGCTGACCCAGACTTCCTGCCCGGCGGGGGATCTCCAGTGGAACACCCCCGGCGAGGGTTGGTCGACCTGATAGCCGGCATGGGTCCGGGCCCGGTGCGGTGCCCGGTTCAGCGGACCCAGATTGTCGGTCGAGGTCGGCCCGTCCGGTGCGGGAACCGTGTGGTCCAGGTCGACACCTCGGCCGAACGCGGAGCGGTTGGAGTGGGGGAACATCACATACCGGTCCCGGAGCTTGACCCGCATGCCGAGTTCGTCGGTTGGGCGGTAGGTGTTCACCATGACCGGGGCGGCCAGGTCGATCACCGGTTTGATCGTCACCTTCCCCGTGCACCGTTCGAGGAGTTCCTTGAGGTGTTGCAGGGTGATCGGGCCGAGAGCTTCGCCTTCGCCGCCGCGGCCGTTGGCCAGGTCCTTCTGGTGGAGGTGCAGGATCAGTTCGGCACCGTGTCGGCATCGTTCGTGAGTAGTGGTGACGATTTCGCCGTCCCGGTTGACCACATCCCCTTGCGGGGTGACGGTCGCGCCGTCGAGCAGGGAGGGTTGTAGCAATTGTCGGGCGCGGTCGGGATGCGCGAGGTGGCCGAGAGCTTCGGCGCGGAGTTCGTCGCGGGAGGCGGTGGATCCGCCCGCTTTCAGCACGTCGGCGAGTCGGTCGAGGGTGCCGTTGAGGTGGGCGGCGTCGCCGGCGTCGAGACTGGCGTAGAGGTCGGTGATGCCGGGAACGGTGCGACTGGGGGTCAACTCGACGCGGCGGTGTTTCTTCGCAGCCTGTCGTTCGGCTTCTTTGTCGACGTTGAGGATCAGTGCGACCTGGGTTTCGGTGGTCTTCACCGCCCGTCGCGGGGTGAGGGAGACGAGTCGCAGTGCCCACAGCGAGTCGAATTCGCGAGCCTGCGTGAACGACAGGTGGAGTGCGGCGCGGGAGACGTCGCGGGCGACCCAGACGGGGATGTCACCGGCGATGGTGGCGTCCCACAGCATCGGATGTCGGTGCCGCAGGTTCAACACGTCGGCGGTCCAGACCTGCGCGGTCTCCGGTGAACAGCCCAGCGACAACGCCAACTCGAGGTGGAAGAACTCGGTGATCCCCGGCGTCCCGTCCGCACCGGGGAACACGAGCTGCTCACCGTGCAGGACGCGGGCGGTCTGTTCACCGGTGTGGGTGTCGAGGCCGGAGTAGGTGTCGCAGGCGACCGCGATCGCGACCAGGCGGCGCGCTTCGGCGGTGGTGATCGCGTCGCTCTCGGCGCGGATCGCTGCGAACAGCTGCGCGCGCTGCGGGTCGGTCATCGGTGGTCACCTCCTCCATGTGCTATCTACCAGATTAGCATAGATGTACGAATCTACACCGGTGAAGTTGGAACTTTCTTGGGGGTGGGTGTGGGCTTCGACTCGCTCGTTCCTCGCTCGCTCAGCCGGCGTACAAGGGGTGGGCTTCGACTCGCTCGTTCCTCGCTCGCTCAGCCGGCGTACGGGGGAGCGGGCATGACAACGGGGCCGGTCCGCGATCGGACCGGCCCCGCTGGGTCAGGACGTCAGCTGCGCGGCTGCACCGCCTTCAGGGCGTCCACGATGCCGTCACCGTAGAAGCTGTTGTAGGCGGCGGTACCGGTGCACTTCTGATCCTGCGGGTACCGCGGGTCAACCGTGTAGGTCGTCGGGCACGGGGTGTCCTGCGCCTGCGCCTTCAGCATCGAGATCAACTGTGCCGGGGTCGCGTTCGGGTTGGCCGACTTCATCAGCGCCAGCACACCGGCGACGTGCGGGGACGCCATCGAGGTGCCGCTGAGCTTGGCGTAGTTCGGCGCCGTCGGGTGATCGGTCGGCATGGTGGACAGGATCGCCGAACCCGGGGCCGACACGTCGATCACGCCGTAGCCGTAGTTGGAGAAGCCGGACTTCTGCCTCGCCTGGTCCACCGAGGACACCGTGACCACACCGTCGAGCTCGGTCGGGATGTCCTTGCACGAACTGTTGATCTGCCGAGGGACGGCCGTGCTGTCGTTCGGAGACCCCTCATCGGTCGTCTTGTTCGCCAGGTCGTAGCTGGAGTTGCCGGCAGCGGCCGCGTGCACGACACCCTTGCCGGTGGCGTACGCCACGGAGCGGCGGACCGCCTCCATCGCCGGGGCCTGGTTGGCCTGATCGCCACACCAGAACTCGAACGGGTCGACGAAGTAGGAGTTGTTGGTGACGTCCATGTTCTTGTCACCGGCCCAGACGAAGCCGCAGATCGCGTACTCGGGGTAGATGAAGCCGTCGTCGTTGACGACCTTCACCGAGGCCATCCGCACGTTCGGCGCGACGCCGACGATGCCCTGGCCGTTGCGCGCGGCGGCGATGGTGCCCGCCACGTGCGTGCCGTGGTAGGAGGTGGTGTCCTCCCAGGCGTACTTGTTGTCGATCCGGCCGGTGTTCGGCTGACCGGCGCCCACACAGCTCACCGAGTTGCCCACGTCGATGTTCTGGCGCAGATCCGGGTGGTCGTAGTCGATGCCGGAGTCCAGTACGCCGACCAGCACGTTCCGCGAGCCGTCGGTGATCTTGTTCGCCTGATCGGACTTGATCATCTGGTTGTTCCACTGCTGCGACTCGCCCGGATCCTGGGCGGTCGCCGGAGTGGTGGTGCCGCGCTCGTCACCGTTGGGGAACTGCGGCTTCTTCTTGTAGCCCGAGGCGCCCTTGGAGCGGAAACCGGAGGTGCCCGGCGTACCCTCGGTGACCGGCGCGGTACGCGACGGACCGGCGGACTCGACGACGTTCTTCTTGGTCGCGCGGATCTTGGTCAGGAAGTCGGCCTTGGTGGAATGCGCGATCACCACACCGATCTGCGGCCAGGACTGCACCACCTTGCCGCCGGACTCGACCACGGCCTTCTCGGCCTGCTTGGTCTTGCCGGGGTTGGCGCCGTTCACGTTGACCACATAGCTGTTGATCTCACCCTCGACCGGGGTGAAGGGCACCGGGGTCGACGGCGGTTCAGCCTGCGGGGCGGCCATGGCGGCCGGCACGGCGGGCAGCACCAGTGCTACCGCGGCCACGCACGCCAGTGCGCCCCTGCGAAGGGTTCGGATCTGCATGGATCTCCTTTGATCGGCTCGGGGTCTCCGAGACTTGGGGTGTCCGGGGGTGTGGAAAGAACTTACTGAGTAGGCCGGTGATTTGTGAAGGATGACTGGATCGGGCGTCCAACTGAACGTTCTCTCATCGGGTGCCGGTCTGACACACTGGCAGGCGTGCGTGAGGTCATCATTCTCGGCAGTACCGGCTCCATCGGTACCCAGGCGCTGGAGGTGATCGGCGACCGCCCCGAGCAGTTCCGGGTCACCGGGCTGGCCGCCGGCGGCAGCAACATCCCGCTGCTCGCCCAGCAGATCCTGGACCATCAGCCCAAGGTGGTCGCGGTCGGTCAGGCGCAGGCGGTGCAGGACCTGCAGCTGGCCCTGTACGCGGAGGCGAAGCAGCGCGGCTGGGCCACCGGCGACACCACGCTGCCGAAGATCCTGGCCGGCCCCGACGCCGCCACCCGGCTGGCCGCCGAGGGGGCCGACGTGGTGCTCAACGGGATCACCGGTTCCGCCGGGCTCGGTGCCACCCTGGCCACCCTGGAGGCCGGTACCACGCTCGCGCTGGCCAACAAGGAGTCGCTGGTGATCGGCGGCCGGCTGGTCACCGACAAGGCCGCCGACGGACAGCTCGTCGCGGTGGACTCCGAGCATTCGGCGATCGCCCAGTGCCTGCGGGCCGGGCGTCGGGACGAGGTACGCCGGGTGATCGTCACCGCCTCGGGCGGCCCGTTCCGCGGGTGGACGCGCGAGCAGATGCGCACCGTCACCCCCGAGCAGGCGATGCAGCACCCGACCTGGAACATGGGCCGGGTGATCACGATCAACTCCGCGACCCTGGTGAACAAGGCGTTGGAGGTGCTGGAGGCGGCGCTGCTCTACGACGTCGACCTGGCCGACATCGAACCGGTCGCGCATCCGCAGTCGATCGTGCACTCGATGGTGGAGTTCGTCGACGGCTCCACGATGGCGCAGTGCTCACCGCCGGACATGAAACTGCCGATCGCGCTCGGCCTCACCTGGCCCGACCGGGTCGCCGATGCGGCGTACCCGATCGATTGGCGACAGGCCGCCAGCTGGACCTTCGAGCCGATCGACCACCAGGCCTTCCCGGCGATCGAGCTGATCAAGCGGGCCGGTCGCCTCGGTGGTACCGCGCCGGCGGTCTTCAACGCCGCCAACGAGGCCTGCGTGGACGCCTTCTGCGCCGGCCGGATCGGCTTCCTCGACATCGTCGACACGATCGCGCGGGTGCTCGACGAGCACACCGGCGACGGCCGCGCCGACGGCGCCACCATTTCCGGCGAGGACGTAGGATCGGCACTGGTCCCCCCGGACCGGGTCACCGTCGCCGACGTGCTCGCGGCCGACCGTTGGGCTCGCGGCCGGGCCGACCGGCTCACCGAAACGCCCGAGGAGTGACGAGCGCGCATGGACATGCTGATCTACATCGGCGGGGCGATCCTCTTCTTCGCCCTGATCATGGCCTCGATCGCGCTGCACGAGGTCGGCCACATGGTGCCGGCCAAGCTCTTCGGGGTGAAGGTCACCGAATACTTCGTCGGCTTCGGCAAGACCCTCTGGTCGGTCAAGCGTGGTGAGACCCGTTACGGCGTCAAGGCCATCCCGCTCGGCGGTTATGTGAAGCTGATCGGGATGTACCCGCCGGAGAAGAAGACCGGCAAGGTACGCAACTCCGGCACCTCGGCGAACCCGCTGGCCTCGCTGATCGACGCCGGCCGGGAGGCCGAATGGGCCGACATCGATCCCGCCGACGACGGCCGCTTCTTCTACCAGAAGAAGACCTGGCAGAAGCTGATCGTGATGATCGGCGGCCCGCTGATGAACCTCATCCTGGCCTTCTTCATCCTCTGGGGCGTCTTCGGCATCCACGGCATCAACCAGCCGCAGCCGGTGGTCGGCGCGGTCAGCCAGTGCATCGTCCCCGCCGACCGGCCCGACCAGCAGACCTGCCAGCCCGGGGATCCGCAGACCCCGGCCGCCGCGGCCGGGCTGCGGGACGGCGACCGGATCGTCTCCTTCAACGGCGTCCAGATCGCCGACTGGCAGCAGCTGCAGGACATGATCCGCGACAACCGGGACGGGGCCGCCGCGATCGTCGTCGAGCGTGGCGGCCAGCAGGTGCCGCTGACCCCGGTGAACACCGTGATCAACGGCGTCCAGTCCGAATGGGATCCGGGCAAGAAGGTGGAGGCCGGCTTCCTCGGCTTCGTCCCGCGCTCGGAGATGGTCCGCGGCGGCCCCGGCATGGTGGTCACCCAGATGGTGGACATGACCAAGACCTCCGCCGCCGTGCTGGCCCAGTTCCCGGTGAAGGTCTGGAACACCGCGGTCGACATGGTCACCGGCAAGCCGCGCGATGTCTACGGTCCGATGAGCATCGTCGGCGCCAGCCGGGCGGCCGGCGAGATCTCCGCGACCGACCAGCTCACCGCCGGGGACAAGGTGGCCACCTTCATGGCCCTGCTCGGCAACGTCAACCTGTTCGTGGCGATCTTCAACTTCGTCCCGCTGCTGCCGCTGGACGGCGGCCACATCCTGGGCGCGATCATCGAGGGGATCCGGCGCGGCGCGGCGAAGCTGTTCAACCGCCCCGACCCCGGGCACCTGGACACCGCCAAGATGCTGCCGGTGGCGTACGCCGTCTTCGCCTTCATCGCGCTGTCCGGTGCGGTGCTGATCCTGGCCGACATCTTCAACCCGCTCAGACTCTTCTGACCCGTAGCTCTTTCTGATTCCGTGACGAGAGAATGGATCCATGACTGATCTGCCCACACCCGAGGTCGTGCCGGTACTGGCGCCGCGCCGCAAGACCCGCCAGATCAAGGTCGGTGACGTGCTGGTCGGCGGCGATGCGCCGATCTCGGTGCAGTCGATGACCACCACCCAGACCACCGATGTGAACTCCACCCTGCAGCAGATCGCCCAGCTCACCGCGGCCGGATGCGACATCGTCCGGGTCGCCTGCCCGAGCCAGGACGACGCCGCCGCGCTGCCTGAGATCGCGCAGCACTCGCAGATCCCGGTGATCGCCGACATCCACTTCCAGCCGAAGTACGTCTTCGCCGCGATCGACGCCGGCTGCGCCGCGGTCCGGGTGAACCCGGGCAACATCAAGGCCTTCGACGACAAGGTCGGTGAGATCGCGAAGGCCGCAAAGGACGCCGGGGTCAGCATCCGGATCGGGGTGAACGCCGGCTCGCTGGACAAGCGGCTGCTCGCCAAGTACGGCAAGGCGACCCCCGAGGCGCTGGTCGAATCCGCGGTCTGGGAGGCCTCGCTGTTCGAGGAGCACGACTTCCACGACTTCAAGATCTCGGTCAAGCACAACGACCCGGTGGTGATGGTGCGCGCCTACCAGCTGCTCGCCGAACGCGGCGACTGGCCGCTGCACCTGGGCGTCACCGAGGCCGGCCCCGCCTTCCAGGGCACGATCAAGTCCGCCACCGCCTTCGGCGCGCTGCTCAGCCAGGGCATCGGCGACACCATCCGGGTATCGCTGTCGGCCGACCCGGTCGAGGAGGTCAAGGTCGGCACCAAGATCCTGGAATCGCTGAACCTGCGTCCGCGCAAGCTGGAGATCGTCTCCTGCCCGTCCTGCGGCCGTGCCCAGGTCGACGTCTACACCCTGGCCGAGAAGGTGACCGCCGGACTCGAGGGGCTGGACGCGCCGCTGCGGGTTGCCGTGATGGGCTGCGTCGTCAACGGGCCGGGCGAGGCCCGGGAGGCCGACCTGGGTGTCGCCTCCGGCAACGGCAAGGGTCAGATCTTCGTCAAGGGCGAGGTGATCAAGACCGTTAAGGAGGCCGAGATCGTGGAAACCCTGATCGAGGAGGCGATGCGGCTGGCCGACGACCTGCCGTCCGGCTCCCCGGAGGTCAGCGTCGCCGGCGCCTGAGCCACGGAGCACCCGGTGACCATCCTGCACACCGAGGTACGCACCCTCGACGACGGCGATCTGGCTGACGCCTGGCAACTGCTCGGCCGCGACCCGGTGGCGCACGTCTTCGTCGCCGCCCGGGTGCAGGCCTACGGTCTGGACGCCTGGCGGCTCGGCTGTCCGGTGCTCGGTCACTTCCGCGACGGCGAACTGGTCGCGATGTGCCACTGCGGCTCCAATCTGGTGCCGGTGGAGGCCGACGCGGAGGCGCTGGCCGCATTCGTGGTCGCCGGGTCGGGGGTACGCCGCTGCAGTTCGATCGTCGGGCCGGCCGACCAGGCGCTCACGCTGTGGGAACTGTCCGCCGAGAAGTGGGGACGGTCCTGGTCGGCGGTACGCGAGGTACGCCGCAGCCAGCCGATGCTGGCGATCGCGGGCGAGCCCGTGGTGCCGATTGATGAGCGGGTCATCCGGATCGGACCGGAACATCTGGAGGCGTACTTCGATGCCGCGGTGCGGATGTACACCGAGGAGGTCGGGGTGTCCCCGTTGGTCGGTGGCGACCGCGGGCCGTACCTGAGTTACGTCCGCCGGCTGATCCAGCAGGGCCGCGCGTTCGGCATCGTCGAGGACGATCGGGTGATCTACAAGTCCGACATCGGCTCGGTGGCCCAGGGGGTGGCCCAGGTGCAGGGGGTGTGGCTCAGCCCGGAGCTGCGCGGGCAGGGGCTCGCCGCGCCGGCGATGGCGGCGGTGGTGCGGTTGGCTCGGGAACAGGCCGACACGATCTCGCTGTATGTGAACAGTTTCAACGCGCCGGCGCGCGCGACCTACGCCCGGGTGGGATTTCAACAGGTGGGGGAGTTCGCCACCGTCCTCTACTGAACGGTGCCTCGCTAGGCTGAGGGGAACGACCGGAACCGGCCCCCTGGGAGGAATCGTGACCGCAGATTTCGTGGTCTGTCTGTACCGCCCGACCCACGATGTCGAGCGGATGAGCGCCTTCCTGGAGGTGGTCGGGCTGCACCGCACCGTCCGTCGCGATGGCGACGGCGCGGCGTTCGTGTGGGGCCGCGGCGGGATGGTCGCGCTGTTCCCCGCGGAGGGCCCGGCCCGGCCCGGTCGCAGCGAGCTCACCCTGGAGACCACCGATCTGGACGCGGCCGAGCAGGCGGTCCGGGTGGCCGGGCTCGCCGCCCGCCGGATCAGCGACACCGACTTCCCCGGACTCTCGGTGACCGCACCGGATCGGCGTACCCTCTGGATCGCGGAGAGCTTCCGCGATCCCGACGACCAGGGCTCGGACTATCCGCATCACGCGCTGGACGTGCTCGCGCTGCACCACAGCAGCAATCCCGACGACGCGGTGGGTCTGTTCGAGATCTTCGGTTTCCGCCCGATCGCCCGCGGCGACAACCTCTGGCTGGTGATGTTCGGTGACGAGGCCAGCGGGGCGATCGCGATCGAGGGCCGCGGCCAGAGCCCCGAGCAGGGCCCGATCATGGTCCAGCTCGGGCTGCGCACCGAGGAACCGCTGGCCGAGGTCGCGGCGCGCCTGCAGGCCGCCGGGCATCCGGTGGGGGAGATCACCACCGTGGGCGGGTTCCCGTTCCTGTCCGTCACCGACCCGGATCAGATCACCCTCGGCATTTTTCAGGTCGGCCCGGAGGTCCCCGGGCGGTAGGCTGCCGCTCGTGCCCCAGGACGGTGGGGCATTCGGCGTACCCCGCCGAACGCTGTGAGCCGAGTGGAGGAGTGCCCGTGACCCAGGTCGCACGGATGTCGGAGCTGTTCGTGAGGACCCTGCGGGAGGATCCGGCCGACGCCGAGGTGCCGAGCCACCGGTGGCTGGTCCGGGCCGGTTACATCCGCCGGGTGGCGCCGGGCATCTACTCCTGGCTGCCGCTGGGCCTGACCGTGCTGCAGCGGGTCGAGGAGATCGTCCGCGAGGAGATGAACGCGATCGGCGCCCAGGAGGTCCGCTTCCCGGCGCTGCTGCCGCGCGAGCCCTACGAGGCGTCGAACCGGTGGAGCGAATACGGCGACAATCTGTTCCGGCTCAAGGATCGCCGCGACAACGACATGCTGCTCGGGCCGACCCACGAGGAGATGTTCACCCTGCTGGTGAAGGATCTCTACTCCTCCTACAAGGATCTCCCGCTGGCGCTGTACCAGATCCAGATCAAGTACCGCGACGAGGCCCGGCCGCGCGCCGGGCTGCTCCGCGGCCGCGAGTTCGTGATGAAGGACTCCTACTCCTTCGACATCGACGACGCCGGTCTCGAGGCCAGCTACCAGAAGCACCGCGAGGCCTACATCAAGGTCTTCGACCGGCTCGGCTTCGACTACGTGATCGTGCAGGCGACCTCTGGTGCGATGGGCGGCTCGGCGTCGGAGGAATTCCTTGCCGTGGCAGCAAATGGCGAGGACACCTTTGTCCGCTCCCCGGGCGGGTACGCCGCCAACGTCGAGGCCGTCAAGGTCGCCGCACCCGAGCCGATCCCGTTCGACGACGCGCCCGCCGCACATGTCGAGGACACCCCGGACACCCCGACCATCGAGACCCTGGTGCAGGCCGCCCGGAAGCTGTTCCCCGACCGCGACTACGCGGCCGCCGACACGCTGAAGAACGTGGTGTTCATGCTGCGTCAGCCCGACGGGACCCGCGCGCCGCTGGCGGTCGGACTGCCCGGTGACCGGGAGGTCGATGCCAAGCGGTTGGAGGCGGCGGTCGAGCCGGCCGTGGTCGAGCCCTTCGCCGAGGAGGACTTCGCGACGTATCCCCAACTGGTCAAGGGATACATCGGTCCGCAGGTGCTCGGCGTCGGGGACCTCGAGGGCGACGAGGCCGCCGGTCGGGTGCGGTATCTGGTGGACCCCCGGGTGGTCTCCGGGACCGCCTGGGTGACCGGTGCGAACCAGCCCGGCAAGCACGTCTTCGATCTGGTCTGCGGCCGCGACTTCACCCCCGACGGGGTGCTCGACGTCGCCGAGATCCGGGCCGGCGACCCCGCACCCGACGGCTCCGGTCCGCTGGAGCTGGCCCGCGGGATGGAGATGGGCCACATCTTCCAGCTCGGCCGCAAGTACGCCGACGCGCTGGGCCTCAAGGTGCTCGACGCCAACGGCAAACAGGCCACGGTGACGATGGGCTCCTACGGCATCGGCGTCTCCCGGGCGGTCGCCGCGGTGGCCGAGGCAACCTGCGACGACAAGGGACTGAGCTGGCCGCGGGCGCTGGCCCCCTATGACGTGCAGGTGCTCGCCACCGGCAAGGGCGAGGAGCTGCTGGCGAAGGCGACGGAGATCGCCGAATCCCTGACCCAGCAGGGGATCCGGGTGTTGCTCGATGACCGCAAGGCCTCCCCGGGGGTGAAGTTCGCCGACGCCGAGATCATGGGCATGCCGACCGCGCTGGTGGTCGGCCGCGGGCTGGCCGACGGCGTGGTCGAGCTGCGCGATCGGCGTACCGGGGACAAGCAGGAGATCCCGGTCGACGAGGCGGTCACCCGGGTGGCCGAGGTGGTCCGGGGCGCGTCGGGGCAGAGCGGTGCCTGACCAGGCCCACCTGCTGGGCTTCGTGCTGGCGGCGGTGCTGCTGGCGCTGCTGCCGGGGCCGAATGTGGTCTTCCTGCTGGCCCGCGGTGCCCGGGACGGGCGCGCGTCGGCGCTGCGCTGCGCGATCGGGGTGGAGACCGCGACCCTGCTCTATGCGATCGCGACCGCCGCCGGTCTGGCGGCGGTGATCGCGGCGAGTGTCACGCTGTTCCAGGTGATCAAGTGGATCGGCGTGATCTACCTGCTCTGGTTGGGAATCCAGGCGTGGCGGCACCGCAACGACGACCCGGCCGCACCCGAGGAGGTCGTGGTGGCGCCCCGGCTCGGGGCCGAGCTGCGCTCGGGTTTCCTGGTCGGGATCACCAACCCGAAGGTCGCGCTGTTCTTCATCGCTTTCCTGCCGCAGTTCGCCGATCCGGCCCGGCCGTTGGGGCCGCAGCTGCTCGTGCTCGGCCTGGTGTTCACCGCCTGCGGTCTGCTGATCGACGGGATCTGGTCGCTGCTGGCCGGTGCGATCGGCGGCTTCATCCGCAGTCGGAACGGAGCCCGTGCGCTGGCGAAAGGGTCGGCGGCGGTGTTCTTCGGGATGGCCGGCTGGGCGGCGCTGTCCGGGTCCAAGAACTGATCAGCCGCCGCTGTTGTTGCAGCGGGCGCTGTAAGGGTTGAGATGCATAAAACAGTTACAGCAGACTGGGGCCAGTGATCTCCCCGCTGGTCCTGATGGTGCTCGATCTGCCGGTGCCCTGGTACGCCCTGCTCGGCCTGATGGGTGCGGCCCTGGTGGCTGGCTGGGTGGATGCCGTGGTGGGCGGCGGGGGACTGGTGCAGCTGCCCAGCCTGCTGATCGGCTTGCCCGCCGATACCCCGACCGGGGACGTGCTGGGCACGAACAAGGTGTCCTCGGTGGCCGGTACGGTCGCGGCAACGATCACCTATCTGCGCTCGGTGACGGTGGACTGGCTGGGGGTGCTGCCGCTGGTCCTGCTGGCCGCGTTGGGATCGACGCTCGGGTCGCTGGCAGCGCGGCTGATCCCCAAGGCGTACCTGACCCCGATCGTGCTGGTCGCGCTGATCGCGGTGGGGTTGTTCACGATCTTCCGGCCGACGCTGGGGTTGGAGCACGCGCCGCGGCACACGGGCTGGGCGCAGGCCTGGCGGACCGGCGCCATCGGGCTGTCGGTCGGCGGTTACGACGGGCTGCTCGGGCCGGGTACGGGCTCGTTCTTCCTGATCGCACTGGTCGCCGTGCTCGGCTACGGCTTCCTGGAGGCCAGCGCCCGCACCAAGATCGCCAACCTGGCAACGAATATCGCCTCGATCATCGTCTTCGGTGCGCACGGCGAGGTGCTCTGGCTGGTCGGCGGCTGCATGGCACTGGCGAATCTCACCGGCGGCTGGCTCGGCGCGCGGACCGCGGTACGCCTCGGCAGTTCCTTTGTGCGCAAGGTTTTCCTCGTGGTGGTCTCTGTCCTCATCCTCAAACTCGCCTACGACACCGCCCTCCCGTTCATCGTGTCGAGATGAACGGGTACGCCGGCTGAGCGAGGAGGAACGACGAGTCGAAGCCAAGTCCCCGGAAAAGTTGTCCACAGATTTCGGTATCTTCTTCATGGACAGGGAATCCGGCCGAAAGTGTCAGACCCCTCCTATTGAATGGGAGGTATGAACGGCAGCGCAGCCACCATCCTCGAGACCGTCACCACGGTCAACGAGCTGCTGCGTTCTGCCCTCGCCGAAACCGATGAACTCCTCACCGACGAACAACTACTCGAACTCGGCGAGCTCAACGAACAGCTCACCGCCCGCACCCACGCCCTGACCACCCGGACCCTGGCCAGCATCGACAGCCGCGACGCCGCCCAGCACGTGCACGGAGTCCGCACCACCACCTGGATGCGGGAACGCCACGGTTACGCATCGAATCACGCCGCCGGGGTGCTGCGCGAAGCGATCCGTACGGTATGCGCACCGATCGTGTGGCAGGCACTGGCCGACGCGCAGATCTCACCCCGGCAGACCTTGGCGATCCTCACCGCGCTTAAACATCTGCCGCCGGACCTCACACCCGGCAAGGAAACCGCCGCCGAGTGCAGCATGGTCGAGCACGCCCTGACACTTGATCCCGCCGAGCTCGCCGTGGTCGGCAACCGCCTCGTAGAGGTCATCGATCCCGACCACGCCGACGCCCTGCTGGAACATCGTCTGGAACGCGAAGAGCACGCCGCCCGCCGAAACCGCGAACTGCACCTCAACCACGACGGCATGGGCTCCACCCTCATCAAACGCCGAGTACCGGCCGCCGAGGGTGAGAAGCTGGCCGCGTTGCTTGATTCGTTGGTGGACAAGAACAAGACCGAGGAGCCACCGGTGTGCGGGTCCTATTGCACCGGTCCGTCCTTCGGGCTGTGCGGCGGCCGGCCGTCGCGGGCGATGCGCCGCGCCGACGCGCTGCTGGAACTCGCCCAGGCCTACGCCGACGCCCGCCACGCCCCGGCGCGTGGTTCGGACCGGCCCGGGTGAACGTGACCGTCGACTACGAAACCCCGCGCCGCGGCATCGGCTGCATCGACACTCCCGCCGGCCCGATGTCGGCCCAGCAGCTCCGCCTGCTCGCCTGTGATGCCGAGATCATTCCGGTGGTCCTCAACTCCATGGGCGTTCCGCTGGATGTGGGTGAAACGCAGCGGTTCTTCGAGGGTGAACTGCGGGCCGCGCTCGTCGCCCGCGACGGTGGCTGTGTCTTCCCCGGCTGCGATCAGCCGGCCCGGCGTTGCGACGCCCACCACATCCGGCCGGTCTGGGCCGGTGGACCGACCAGCCTGGACAACGGGGTACTGCTCTGCCCGCATCACCACGCCCTGGCGGAGCCGTCCCATCAGCAGCTGCACAACGAGAATCGCTGGGAGGTCCGGATCAACCCCGAGGACCGGCTGCCGGAGTTCCTGCCACCACAGGGATTGGACCGAAATCGCCGACCACGGCGCCACCTACGGCATCGCCTACGCACCAGGCGGGCCGGATCGGACGACGACCACTGACACGGAAGACGCCGACCCCTCAGCGCATCGGGGCGTCACCGGCGGCGCGCAAGCTGCTCACCGATTCCCAGTCGACCGGTACCCGGCGCATCAGCAGCGCATTGTCCAGCGGGGGTATCGCTCCGGGTCGTCGAAGAACGTCGACTGCGCGACGCGCACCTGGACCGGTTCCACCCGCCAGCCGATGGTCCGCAGCCGCAGGCCGTCGTGCCGGGCCGGGTCTCTGGTCGCCGACCAGCCGATCGCGCCCTGCTCGAAGAAGGCAGACGCCTCGGCCAGTGACCCGAACAACAACGACTCGGGCAGGTCATCGTCGACCGCGACGTCGACACCCACCTGGGCCGTCCCGTCATCGGCGGCGAACGCCACGCGCAACCGTTGGTCGGTCTCGTGAACATCGAACCGGGCGTGGTGATGCTCGCCCGGAAAGGCCCGGCCGCCGAGCGCGACCGTGAGCCGGGAATTGCTGTCCCGGCGGGGGATCCAGACCCCTGCCCGCTGCTCACCGCCCGGGCCGTCCCACTCCACCGCGATCCGATGAGCGGCGTTCTCGCTGCGCATCCCGAACATCGCCGGTAGCCCGGAGGGGCGCAGCGCGCCGAGCCGGATCAGGCAGATCCCGGCGACGGCGTACCCGTTGCGCAATTGCGGCCGAAACGGGGCCGGCAGCAGCGGAGCGATGAACTCCGGTGTCACCCGATAGTTCACCAACAGACGGCGCTCGATCTCGCCGTGCAACCGGGGGATCCGCATCTGCCGCCTCGCCTTCGAAACCGTGCCTGCAGTCTAGAAGTTCTCCTCGCGCAGCTCGGTCCAGAACTTCAGTGACGTCTCCTCCAGGGCGATGCCGAGCCGCAGGGGCACCAGGCGGGCGGCGACCTCGGGCTGGTCGCCGAAGCGCTCGGCCATCTCCGAGTAGACCCGCAACCGCTCGGTGTGCTGGCGTACCTGGTCGTCGGCCAGAGCGCGGAGCCCGTCGGGGGAGGTCAGCTCGCCGAAGAAGAGCTTCAGCTCCGCGACGTCACGCACCTGCATTTGCTCCGGGGTCGGCGCCTCCAGCCACTCCTGCAGCGCCTCCCGGCCCGCGTCGGTGAGCGTGAACGTCTGCCGCCGGCGCCCCTCGGTCTCCTCGTCCACCTCGAGCAGCCCGGCGGCCGCGAGCCGCCGCGGTTCGGAATAGAGCTGGGCATGCGGGAAGGGCCAGAAGTAACCCACCGAATGCCCAACCGCCCGCTTCAACTCGTACGAGGTGGACGGCCCGCGCAGCGCCAGCAGTCCCAGTACGACATAGGACGTCACGGTCAGCCGGGGTGTTGACATGGAGGACAGGTTAGCGGCTACAGTACTGTCCACCTCGTACGGTATGAAACAGACGATACGATTTGACTCATTCACTCGGAGGTACGGATGGCAGGCAGCGGCGCTCGACCGCCGGGCAGCGGGCTGGCGCGCGTCGAGGACGCGGCGCTGCTCACCGGCCAGGGTGAGTTCCTGGACGATCGCGATCCCTTCGGGCAGAGCCTGGTCGCCGCGATCGTGCGCAGCCCGCACGCCCATGCCCGGATCCGCGGGGTGGACGCCGGCGCCGCCCTCGCCCATCCCGGGGTCACCGCGGTGATCACCCCCGACGACGTGAGCGAACTGCTGCGCCCGTTCCCGCTGTCCCTGCGTACGCCGATGCCGTACCTGCCGATGGGTACCGATCGGGTCCGCTTCGTGGGGGAGCCGGTCGCCGTGGTGGTCGCCACCGATCGCTACACCGCCGAGGATGCCGCCGAACTCGTCCGGGTCGACTACGAGCCGTTGCCCGTGGTCGTGGACGCGCTGGCGGCGACCGATGCGGACGCGCCCCGGTTGCACGAGACCGCGGACAGCAATGTCGCCAGCGATCGCACCTTCTCCTTCGGCGCGGTGGCCGACGCCTTCGCCGAGGCCGACCGGATCGTCGAGGCCGACTACTACTTCCCCCGCTACTCCTCGACGCCGATGGAGTGCTACGTGGTGGCCGCCGATTGGCGGGAGGGGCCGCAGGGCCCCGATGTCACCATCTGGTCGAACTTCCACGGCCCGTTCTCGATGGTTCCGGTGCTCTGCGGTGCGCTGGGGCTGTCCAGCACCCAGCTGCGGTTGAAGATGCCGGCGGACAACGGCGGCAGCTTCGGGATCAAGGCCGGCATCTATCCCTACATGACGCTGATGGCGCTCGCGTCCCGGATCGCCGGGCGACCGGTGCGCTGGACCGAGGACCGGATCGAACACCTGCTCGCGAGCTCGGCCGGATCGGATCGGCACATGCGCTTCCGCGGCGCCCTGGACGGTGACGGCATCGTCCGCGGCCTGGAGATCGACTTCGTCGAGAACGTCGGCGCCTACCTGCGCCCACCCGAACCGGCCACCCTCTACCGCTGCTTCGGCAACCTCACCGGCCCCTACCGGATCGACGCGGTGGGACTGCGGGCGCGTGCGGTGGTCACCAACAAGACCCCGACGGGGCTCAACCGCGGCTTCGGCGGACAGCAGCTCTACTTCGGGCTGGAACGGCTGATGGATCGCGCCGCCGGCGAACTCGGGGTGGACCCGCTGGAGTTCCGCGTCCGCAATCTGGTGGCCACCGATTCCTTCCCCTACGCCACGCCGACCGGCGGGATCTATGACTCCGGCGACTACCCGGCCGTGCTGAGCCGGCTGGCCGAGAGTTCCGGGTACGCCGCCCGGCGGGCCGCCGACCGAGCGGCCCGGGCCAACGGTGAGCTGGTCGGGACCGGGATCGCGCTGGCGGTGGAACCCTCGGGAACCAACATCGGCTACGTCGGCCTGGCCACCCCCGCCGAGGACCGGGTACCCGGCCGGGGCAAGTCCGGATCCACCGAACACGTGCACCTCAGCATGGACGCCCAGGGCGCCGTCACCGTCACCCTGGGCACCCTGCCGCAGGGCCAGGGGCACGCCACCGTCGCCCGCGACGTGGTCGCCGCCGAACTCGGCCTGCGGCCGGAGCTGGTACGCCCGGTGGTCACCATGGACACCGCGACCACCGCCTGGACGATCACCACCGGCAGCTACTCCTCCCGGTTCTCCCCGCTGCTCACCTCCGCGGTGGTGGACGCCGCCCGCGAGCTGGGCAACCGGTTGCGGCGGATCGCGGCGCACCGCCTCGACGCGCCGGCCGAGGAGCTCGAGCTCGCCGAGGGGGTGGTGCGGGTGATCGGCGACCACTCCCGGTCGGTACGCCTCCGCGAACTGGCCGGCGTCGTGCACTGGGATCCGGGTTCGCTGCCGGAGGGAGAACCCGCCCTGCTCGAGGTCAATGCCGCGTTCACCCCACCCCAGGCCCAGGCGGCGTCCCGCTCCGACACCATCAATTCCTCACTGTGCTACGGATTCGTGGCCGAGGCGGTCTCGGTACGCATCGACCCGGAGACCCTCGAGCTGAGCATCACCGATGTCTTCAGCGTGCACGATCCGGGCACCGTGCTGAACGAACAACTGCTCGAGGGCCAGATCCACGGCGCGATCGTGCACGGTCTCGGCGGCGCGCTCTATGAGGAACTGGCCTACACCGACTCCGGCCAACCGTCCTCGACCTTCCTCGACTACCTGGTGCCGACCTCGGCGGAATCCCTTTTCCCGTTGACAAGTGAGCATCTGAGCACGCCGTCGCCGGTCACCCGGCTGGGCGCCAAGGGCGCCGGCGAAGGCTCGAGCATGAGTTTCCCCGCGGCGGTGGCCAACGCGGTGGAGGACGCGCTGTCCCGCCTCGGCGTACCGATCGATTCGCTGCCGCTGCACCCGTCCCGGCTGAATCAGCTGATCACCGCCTCGACCGAATGGAAGGACTGACCATGCCCACCACCGGTGGAACCATCGACCTGTCTCGCAGCCACGACGGCCGGGTCGCGAACCTCACCCTCAGCCATGGCCGCTACAACATCGTGACGATGGAGATGCGGGCCGCGATGGCCGAGCGCTTCGCCGAGATCGACGCCGATCAACAGATTCGTGCGGTGGTGATCCGCGGGGAGGGCGAGCACTTCACCTCCGGCGGCGACATCGCCGGCTTCATGGAGGTCGAACCCTACGAACTGACCGACCTCGGCCAGGACATCACCGCCCCGGCCCGCTCCCCGAAGCCGGTGATCGCGGCGGTCGACGGTTACTGCTTCGGGGTGGGTCTCGAACTCGTGCTCGCCACCGACATCCGGCTCGCCACCACCCGCACCGAGTTCGCGCTGCCGGAACTGCGGCTGGGCATGATGCCGGGCTCCGGCGGCACCCAGCGGCTGGCCCGATTGATCGGTCTGTCGCGGGCCAAGTACCACATCCTCACCGCGAGCCGGATCAGCGGCCAGCAGGCACTCGACTGGGGGCTGATTCCCTCGCTGAGCAAGGATTCCGACGTCCTCGAGGAGGAGGTGCAGCGGGTGCTGGACACCCTGCTCGGGTTCTCCCCGATCGCCCTGCGCACGGCCAAGGAGGTCCTCGACCGGGGGATCGACGGGCCGCTGGCGACCGGTGTCGAACTGGAGCGCAAGGCGTACTCGATGCTGCGCAGCACCTACGACTTCGCCGAGGGGGTCGCCGCCTTCGGCGAACGCCGGGCACCCCGATTCGAGGGCCGCTGAGGTGAAGGCGGCACCGTTCGACTATCTCCGTCCGGACGCCCCGGACGATGTCGTCGCCGAACTCGAGCAGGCCGGCGGATCCGCGAAAGTGCTCGCCGGTGGTCAGTCGCTGCTCCCGGTGCTGGCGATGCGGCTGGGGCGCCCGACCGCGCTGATCGACATCACCCGGGTCCGGGACTGGGACCGCTGGGACGAGCGCGACGGCTGGCTCCGCATCGGTGCAGCGGTTCGGCAGCGCACCGCCGAACGGCAGCTCGCCGATCGCCTGCCCCTGCTCGGGTACGCCCTCCCGTTCGTCGGGCATCGCGAGATTCGCAGCAGGGGAACGATCTGCGGTTCCCTGGCCCACGCCGACCCGGCCGCCGAACTCCCCGCCGTCGCCGTCACCCTGGCTGCCCGGTTGCGCATCCGGGGACGTCAGGGTGAGCGCACCGTGGCCGCCGCCGACTTCTTCACCGGCGCGATGACGACCGCACTCGGGCCGGGGGAGGTGCTCGGTGCCGTGGAGTTCCCGCTGCCGACTCCCGGTGAGGGGTACGCGCTGGCAGAGGTCGCGCGCCGGCACGGGGACTTCGCCCTGGTCGGCGTGGTCGCCCGGGTCCGGGTGCGCGACGGAGAGGAGGTCGAATCGGCCCGGCTGACCTGCTTCGGCGTGGCCGACCGGCCCCAGGTCCGCGATGTCACCGAGCTGATGAGCGCCGGGCCACCGACCGCGGACGACCTGGCCGCGCTCGCCGACGAGGTCACCACCACCGCCGGCGACCGGCACGGCGACGTGGCCTATCGCCGCCGCCTGGTCCGGGTGCTCGGCGCCCGCGAACTCGGCCGCGCCGCGCGACGAGCGGGGGCCGCCCGATGACTGGAAATCGTTCCCTGACGGGGATCGCCCGGCTCGCCCGGCAGCGGTTCACCGGCACCGGGACCCGCTCCGACAACACCCGGCGGGCGGCCGATCGGGCCGACAAGGTCGAGTTCACCGTCAACGGCAGGCAGGCCAGCGTGCACGTCGCCCCGCGGGTCACCCTGGCCGACGCGCTGCGGGACCATCTCGGGTTGACCGGCACCCACGTCGGCTGCGAACACGGGGTCTGCGGAATGTGCACCGTGCTGATCGACGGGGATGCCGCGCGCTCCTGCCTGGTGCTCGCCTGCCAGGTCGAGGGCAGCGAGGTCACCACCGTGGAAGGACTCGGTACGCCGGCCGAGCTGCATCCTCTCCAGGAGGCGTTCGGCCGGCACCATGCGCTGCAGTGCGGTTTCTGCACACCCGGGCAGTTGGTCAGCGCCTACGACCTGCTCAGCGAACGGCCGGGCATCCCGGCCGAGGAGCTGCCGGAACAGCTCTCCGGGGTGCTCTGCCGATGCACCGGGTACCGCAATATCGTGAGCGCTGTTGCCGAGGTCGCCGAGGCGCATCCCCAGGGGGTGCCGGAACCGCTGAACTGCGGGGCCGGGCGGCTGGCGCCCGCGCGGCTGGGCGGACCGGGGGAGCCCGGCGCCCTGGCCGCCGACGACGACGCGCCGCCGGCGGAGGTGGTGGTCCCCGGCGGGGATCCGACGGCCCGGATCGCGGTCGCCGAGACCGTCGCGGCCACCCCCGCGGAGGTCTGGCGGGTGGTCGAGGACACCCACCGGTTGGCCGCCTGTCTGCCCGGCGCCGAGATCGTCCGGGACTTCGGGGATGATCGCTACCGCGGCCGGGTCGGGCTGGCGCTCGGGCCGGTGCGGCTCGCCTTCCTCGGCGACGTGCTGGTCACCGAACGCGACCAGGCGGCGTACACCCTGGCGGCGGACGCCCAGGGGTCCGATGCCGCCAATGGACAGGCCGTCGCCCGGTTGCGGCTCCGGCTGGAACCCGACCCGGCGGGCACCCGGGTGAGCGCCGAGGCCGACCTGTACCTGTCCGGCCGGATCGCCCAGTTCGGGCGCGGACTGGTGGCCGACGTCAGTCGCGACCTGTTCGCCCGGTTCGCGATCGCGCTCGGTGCCGCCGCCCGCGGGGAGGCCCCGCTGGAGGGCCAGGCCGCTCCCGCAGACGCGCTCGCGATGGCGCGCGCCCTGCTCATCTCCCGGCTCCGGAGCCTGCGCGGACTCGGCAAGAAATTCCGTACTCACCGAAGGGACTGATCAATGGAGATCGGACGCGTACTGGCCTGGACGGCCGAGCGGTTCGGCGAACGTATCGCGCTGGTGACCGACACCGAGCGCATCAGCTGGCGCGAGCTGGACCGGCGCTGCAACCAGATCGCGCAGCTGCTGCTGCGCCACGGCGTGAACAAGGGCGATCGGGTGGCCCTGTTCCTGTCCAACAGCCACCGCTTCGTGGAGGTCCATCTGGCCTGCCAGAAGCTCGGTGCGCTCTCGACGCCCTACAACATCCGGTTGTCCGCGACCGAACTAGGCTACTGCCTGACCGATTCGGAACCGAGTGTGGTCGTGGTCGACGAGGCCGCTGCCGGTATCGCCCGGGCGGCACTCGAGGTCGCCGGGACCAGACCGGGCACCGTGTTCACCATCGGTACCACCGGTCTCGACGGCACCGATCTCGTCGCGGCCGCCGCCGAGTGCTCGGACACGGCGCCCGGAATCCCTGTCCTGGCAGAGGATCCGAGCGTGATGCTCTATACCTCGGGCACCACGGGCAAACCCAAGGGCGTCCCCCGCAGCCAGCGCAACGAGTACGCCGCGACCAGCGCGCACGTCATGCAGACCCGCCTGGCGATCGGCGAATCGACACTGGGCGCGATGCCGATGTACCACACCATGGGCCTGCGTTCGATGCTCGCCTGCGTGCTGCTCGGCGGGCCCCTGGTCTGCCTGCCCGGGTTCGATCCGCAGCGGGCGGCGGAGCTGATCGAGCAGGAGCGGGTCACCTCGCTCTACCTGGTGCCGACCGCCTACTGGTCGCTGCTCCGGGCGGCCCGCGAGGGCGCGCTCGCCTCGGTGCGCAAGCTGGCGTACGCCGGGGCGCCGATGACCAGCACCCTCGCCCGGCAGCTCGCCGACGAACTGCAGCCGGAGGTTTTCGTGAACCACTACGGTTCCTCGGAGGTCTACACCTTCGCGATCAACCCCGACGCCGGCAGCAAACCCGGCTGTGCCGGCCGGGCCGGGCTGAACACCCGGCTGCGCGTCGTCGATCCCGACAGCGACGCGGAGCACGAACCGCTGCCACCGGGTACGCAGGGCGAGGTGGTGGTCGACCTCGCCGGTGACGAGTCCTTCGCGGGCTACTGGCGGCGACCGGATGCGGACGCGAAGGCGCTGCGGCACGGCTGGTACCACACCGGCGACCTCGGCCAGCTGGACGAGGACGGCGACCTGTGGGTCTCCGGCCGCGTCGATGACATGGTGATCAGCGGCGGGGAGAACGTGCATCCGGTGGAGGTGGAGGACGTGCTCGCCACTCATCCCGACGTCGCCGAAGTGGCCGTGGTGGGTCTCGCCGACGAGCGCTGGGGGCAGGCGGTGACGGCCTTCGTGGTGTTCAACCAACCGCCCGATGACCCCGAGGCCGCGGCGGCCGAGCTGCGCCGCTGGGCGCGGGAGGACTCCGGGCTGAGCCCCTACAAGGTGCCCAAGCGGGTGATCGTGGTCGCCGAGGTGCCGAAGAGCCCGGTCGGCAAGATCCTGCGCCGCAAGCTCATCGAGTCGGCGACCGAGGACCAGGGGGCGCGCTCATGAGCAGGCGTACCGAATCCGCCAATCCGGCCAACCGGACCGCGCTGCCCGCCGCGTTCGCCTCGGTGATGGGCTGGGCCTTCGATCTGTTCGATCTGTTCCTGCTGCTCTACGTCGCCGGCCCGGTCGGAAAGGTGATCTTCCCCCAGGGCAGCGAAACCTTCAGCCTGGCGCTGGTGTTCGTCTCGTTCGCGGTGAGCATCCTGATGCGCCCCGGCGGCGCCGCCCTGTTCGGCTCGTTCGCCGACCGGCTGGGGCGCCGGCGGGTGATGGTGGTGGTGCTGCTCGGCGTCGGACTGTCCACCGCGGCGATGGGCGCCGTCCCGGCGTACGCCACCGCGGGTGCCATCGCACCGGTGATCTTCCTGATCCTGCGGGTGATCCAGGGGTTGTTCGTCGGCGGTGTCTCGGCCGTCACCCACACCCTCGGCACCGAGAGCGTTCCACCCCGCTGGCGCGGCCTGATGTCCGGGCTGGTCGGCGGCGGTGGCGCCGGGATCGGCGCGGCGATGGCGAGCATCGCCTACATCGTGATCGGGCAGATCTTCCCCGGTGAGCGCTTCAACGAGGTCGGCTGGCGGTGGATGTTCGCGACCGGCCTGCTCGGTGCGCTGCTCAGCTTCTTCGTGCTGCGCAAGGTGGAGGAATCCCCGGTCTGGTTGGAAACCCAGGCGCGGGCGGCTGCCGCTCCCAAGGCGCAGCAGCTCACCCTCAAGCAACTGCTGCGCGGCCCGCTCGGAGTGGTCACGCTGGTCAACATCGTCATCGCCGCCGGCGGCGGCGCGCAGTACTACCTCACCTCCGGCTTCCTGCCGACCTATCTCGGGGTGGTCACCAAGATCCCGACCACCGAGCGGGGCTGGGTGCTGCTCTCGGCCAGTGTGTTGTCGGTGGTCGGCGCCACGCTGGCCGGGGAACTCAGCGAGCGCTGGGGTCGGCGGCGGACCATGCTGGTGGTCGGTGCGGTGAACCTGGTGGCGATCCCCACGCTGCTGATCGTGCTCGCCCGGATCCCGAGCTCGTCGGTGTGGACCGCGGTGCTGCTCAGTTCGCTGATCGCCTTCCTCGCCAACGCGGTCTACGCACCGGTGCTGATCTTCCTGAACGAGCGGTACCCGACCGCGATCCGGGCCCGGGGGACCGCGATCTCCTGGAACACCGGCTTCATGCTCGGCGGTCTGCTGCCGACCTTCGTCACGCTGGCCAGCCCGACGACCGCGGACATCCCGTCCCGGTTGGTCGTGTTCGTCGTGGCGAGCGTGCTGGTCTTCCTGGTCGCGGTCTGGCGGGCGCCGGAGACGAGGGGTCGGATCGAGGAGGAGGAACGGCAGGCGGTGGCCGATCTCGCGCGGCAGGCCGAGCCGGATCCGGCCGGACCGGAGTCAGAGCGGCCAGCCGGGCCAGACCGGTAGCGGGCCGCCCCAGCTCACCGCGAGCTGGGCGGCGTCCTCCAACGCCTCCTGGGCGAGCCGGCGATCGGGGGTCTGGGTGGCGGCGGCCACCCAGCCCCCGGTGAACGGGGCGAACGCGATCTCCATCCGCCACAGCAATTCCCGGGCGGTGGCCGCGTCACTCGGCTGGACGGGCAGCTGGTACGCCGCTTCGGCGGGCGGAGCCTGCTGGCCGCGGTCGCGCAGCAGCGCGGTCACCCGGTCCCGCAGCGTCCGGCGACGGGCCAGCACCGTCAAGGCGTTCTGCGCCTCGGCACCCCGCAGCGAACCGATCGCCACCTGATAGCCGTAGACCAGCGCATCGGTCTGGCGCAGCAACTGCTGGGGTGCCTCGACATCGCTCGCCGGCGCGGGCGGGCGGACCTCCGCCGCCGGCGGCTCGGGCCGTGCCGAGGTGCTGCCCAGCAACGTTCCCGCCGCCCGGGTGTAGGCGGCGAGCGAGCCCCACAGCAGCGCGGTCGTGCCGGAACTGGCCAGCGCGGACTCCCGGTACGGATCGGTGCCGCGGCCCTCCCGTTCGGTCACCGCGCGCAGCGCCGCGGCCCGGTCCGAGGGCAGGCTCACCGTCGGCGTCGGCACCGGCCGCGGGCTCCACCGGGCGTCCGGGGTGGGCAACGTCGTCGGCCGGTCGCTGGGGCGTACCCCCAGCAGGGCGGTCAGATGCGCCTGGTGCGCGGTCGCCAGCCAGCCCGCCGCGGACGCCTGCGGGGCGGGCAACTGCAGCGCGCCGGCGTTCTGCTGCAACCGTGCGCACAGCGCCGCCAGTTCGCTCTCCAGGCCGATCGCCACCTGCTGGCCGGGAATGGTCGGCAACGGGCTGGGCGGGGGCTGTGGGGGAGGCGTGGTGGGACCGCCGACGATGCGTGGATCGCTGACCGTGCAGCCGGTCAGGGCGAGGATCCCGGCCCCCGCGGCGGCCAGGAAGCCGCGACGGTCGGTGGAGATCACGCGCCGACGCTATCGCACGGAGCGCCGACCCGCGGGCTGCGACATCGGCGGGTATGATGCTCCGCACAACTGAGACCGACAATCGGATCGCGGGCCCCGGTGAGACCAGGAGCGCGCAGGGAGAGGTGAGTGGTGTGAAGGAATCCCAGTTGGCTGCCCTGCTGACCCCCATCCTGACCCAGCACGGACTGGAACTCGACGACCTGGAGTCCGTGCCGGCCGGCAAGCGCCGGCTGCTGCGGGTCACCGTCGACGGCGACGGCCCCGACGGTCACGGTCCCACCCTCGACGACATCTCCGAGGCCACCCGCGCGATCTCCACCGCCCTCGACGACAGCGACGCGGTCGGCGACGCGGCGTACACCCTCGAGGTCTCCAGCCGCGGTACCGGCCGGCCGCTCACCGACCCGAAGCACTGGCGGCGCAACCGGGACCGGCTGGTCAAGATCACCCCGACCGAGGGGGAGCCGGTGACCGGCCGGGTCACCGACAGCGACGATTCCGGTGTCACCCTCAGCGTGCTGGTCGACCCGAAGAAGCAGACCACCAAGGACGAGCGCTGGGCGTACGCCGATATCGCCAAGGCGATGGTTCAGGTCGAACTGAACCGCAAGAACGAGGAAGGGAATCTCTGATGGACATCGATATGGCGGTGCTGCGCACCATCGAGAAGGACAAGGAGATCCCCCTTGAGGTCCTGGTGACCGCGCTCGAGGAGGCGTTGCTGAACGCCTACGACAAGACCGAGAACCCGGTCCCCGGCTCCCGGGTCCATCTGGACCGCAAGACCGGCAAGGTGCAGGTGCTCTCGCCCGAGCTGGACGAGGAGGGCAACCGGATCGGCGAGTACGACGACACCCCCGCCGACTTCGGCCGGGTCGCCGCCTCCACCGCCCGCCAGGTGATCTTCCAGCGGCTCCGCGACGCCGAGGACGAACGCAAATACGGCCACTTCGCCGCCAGCGAGGGCGACATCGTCGTCGGTGTGGTGCAGCAGGACCGCGACGCCCGCACGGTCCGCGTCGACCTGGGCAGCCTGGAGGCGATCATGCCGCAGGCCGAACAGGTGCCCGGCGAGGACTACAGCCACGGCAAGCGGTTGCGTGTCTATGTGGTCTCGGTCCGCAAGGAGGTACGCGGCCCGCAGGTCGTGGTCTCGCGGACCCACCCCGGCCTGGTCGAGAAGCTGTTCGCGATGGAGGTCCCCGAGATCGAGCAGGGCGTCGTGGAGATCAAGGCGGTCGCCCGCGAAGCCGGCCACCGCACCAAGATCGCGGTCAAGTCCAACGATCCGAACGTGTCCGCCAAGGGCGCCTGCATCGGCCCGATGGGGCAGCGGGTACGCGCGGTGATGCACGAGCTGAACGAGGAGAAGATCGACATCATCGACTACTCCGACGACCCGGCCGAATTCGTCGGGCACGCGCTCTCCCCGGCCAAGGTGAGCAAGGTGACCGTCGTCGATGAGAACCTGCGCGCCGCCCGCGTCATCGTCCCGGATTACCAACTGTCATTGGCAATCGGCCGGGAAGGGCAGAACGCCCGGTTGGCCGCCCGGCTCACCGGCTGGCGGATCGACATCCGTCCCGACACTGAATAACTGATCTGTCGGCTCGCGCGCGGCGCGCCCAATCCCCGCTCTTCGGCCCAGTCGTCGAAATCCACGCGGGGGGATCGGCGTCGGTCGAGTCTGCGACGCGGGGATTTCTCCTTGGTGGGCCTGCATCGCGGGGGCGCGCCGCTGGACGCTCGCCGACCCGGGGGTTGGTCCCAGTTCAAGTGCTGGCCAGGTAGCGGCCGGTGATCGAGGCGGGGTCGGCGGCGAGCTGCTGGGGCGTACCGGTGGCGACGATCCGGCCGCCGTCGGTACCGCCGCCGGGGCCGAGGTCGATCACCTGGTCGGCGTTGGCGATCAGATCGAGATCGTGCTCGATCACGATCACGGTGGCGCCGCGTCGGGTGAGCTGGTCGAGCACCCGGATCAGGGTGCGGACATCGAGCGGATGCAGCCCGACGCTCGGCTCGTCCAGCACGAACACCGCGTCGGATTGGTTGCGGTGCAACTGGTTCACCAGCTTCAGCCGTTGCGCCTCGCCGCCGGAGAGCGCCGGGGTGGCCTCGCCGAGGGTGAGATAACCGAGCCCCAGTTCGTCGAAGGCGTGCAGCCGGCGGCGGACCCGGCTCAATCCCGTGACGGTCTCGAGGGCCTCGCGGATCGTCAGTTTCAACAGCTCCGGCAGCGCCAACCCGTCCCGTCGGTAATCCGCCGCCGCCGGGGCGTACCGGCTGCCGAGACAGACCGGGCACTCGATGTCCACATCGGGCAGGAACTGCACGTCCAACGAGATCTCGCCGGTACCACCGCAGCGTGGGCAGGCCAGAGATCCTGTGTTGTAAGAGAAATCCGAGGCCGTCAGCCCGGCGGCCCGGGCGGCGTCGGTGTCGGCGTACGCCTCCCGCAGGTCGTCCATCACCTTCGAATAGGTGGCCACGGTCGAGCGGACGTTGATACCGATCGGGGAGGCGTCGACGACGAGTACGCGCAGCGGTTTCGCCGGGGCCGGGGTCACCTCCAGCGAAGTCACCGGCGGCGGCAGCGAGCGATCCTCGGCGCGGGCCCGTAACGCGGGTACCAGCGATTCCAGTACCAGCGTGGTTTTTCCCGATCCGGACACCCCAGTCACCGCGATCAACCGGCCGCGCGGGAACTCCACCGACAACGGGTGCACGGTGTGGATCGCCTCGGTCGTCAACCGGATCGCACCGTGCGCGAACAGCTCGGCGGCGGCTGCCCGGTCGCGTACCACGATCTCCTCCGAGCCGCCCAGAAACCCACCCAGCAAGGAATCCCGGTCGGACTCCAGTTCGGCGGGGCTGCCCTGGGCGATGATCCGGCCACCCTCGGTACCCGACCCGGGGCCGAGCTCGATCAGCCAGTCCGCCCGCCGCAGCGCCTGCACGTCGTGGTCGACGAAGACCACCGAATTGCCGTCGTGCAACAGATCGCCCATCACCCCGAGCAGGCCCGCCATGTTCGCCGGGTGCAGCCCGATCGACGGCTCGTCCAGCACATAGAGCACCCCGGTGGTCCGGTTCCGTACCGCCCGGGCGAGTTGCACCCGCTGCCGCTCGCCGGTGGACAGGCTGCTCGAGGCCCGATCCAGGGTGAGGTAGGCCAGCCCGAGCTCCAGCAACCGGCCGGCCATGCGGCTCAGCGTGTCGACCAGGTTGTCGGCCATCCGGCGCATGTCGTCGGGCAGGGTGGCCGGCACGGTCGGCGCCCAGTCGAGCAGGTCGCCCAGCGACAGCGCGGTCGCCTCGGCCAGATTCAGCTCACCCGATGCCGGGGTGCTGATGACCGGGGCCAGCGCCTCGGGGCGCAGCCGGGTGCCGTGGCAGGCCGGGCACGGTCCCTCGACGAGGAAGCGGCTCACCCGGGCCAGCCGCTTGTCGGTGTCGGCGCGCTCGAGTTCCTTGGTCACCGAGAGCCGGGCGTTGCGGAAGGTGAAGTCGAGGTCGTGCACGCCGTTGCGGGAGGTGACGGTGATGTGCTTCTTCTCCTCCGGGCCGTTGAGCACGATCTCTCGCTCGGCGTCGGTCAGGTCCTGCCAGGGCACATCGGTGCGGACCCCGAACTCGCGCGCGATCGCCGGTTGCACGTTGAACCCGAACATGTTCCACGGCACCACCGCGCCGCCGTCGAGGGTCTTCGTCGGATCGGGTACCAGCGCGGCGTCGTCGACCTGCCGGACCACACCCAGGCCTTGGCAGCGCGGGCAGGCGCCGGTGGAGTTGAACGACAGCTCCTCCGCACTCGGCGGGTGCACGCGCGCCCCGCAGACCGGGCAGTCGAACGGCACCTCGGCGGCGACATCGATGGTCGGCGGTACCCGGTGGCCGTTGGGGCACAGATGTGACGCGAGCCGGGAGAACATCAACCGCAGCACGTTCAGCAGTTCGCTGGCGGTGCCGAAGGTGGAACGGACCCCGGGTATGCCGGGGCGTTGCCGCAACGCCAGCGCGGCCGGGACGTATTCGACGGAGTCGACGGCCGCGCGCGGTGCCTGGGACATCCGGCGGCGGGTGTAGGTGGACAGCGCCTCGATGTAGCGACGCGACCCCTCGGCGTACAACACCCCGAGCGCCAGCGAGGACTTGCCCGACCCGGAGACCCCGGCGATCCCGACCAGGCTGCGCAGCGGTACGTCGACGTCGACATCGCGCAGATTGTTCACCCGGGCGCCGCGGACCTCGATGCAGGTGGGATCGCTGTCGGGTCGTCGGGCGTGTCGAGGGTCGGCCATGGGGTGAGTCTAGGGAGCGGCCTCAGCGACCGAGGACGCCCGGGGCGAGGACGCCGACCCCGCCGATCAGGCAGGCGATGGTGACCACACCGAAGAGGAAGGTCCACACCCCGGCCGGGATGCCGGTGGTGCGGGCGAGTTGGGCGGAGTCGGAGGTACGCCCGCCGCGGGCCGCCAGTTCGAAGACCGGCCGCGGGGCGGAGAGCAGCAGCACCCAGCAGACCAGGTAGGCCAGCCAGGACTGGTGGATCGGCTGCAGGTACCACGACGCCGCACCGATCCCGGCGACCGCCGGCAGCAGGACCAGGAGGCCGTAGAAGTTGCGGATCATCAGCAGCATCGCCGCCAGCGCGAACGCGACCAGCCAGAGCAGCCCGATCGCGTGCCCGGCCGCCAGCAGCCAGGCGGCGGCGAAGCCGAGCAGCCCGGGCGCGGGATAGCCGGCGGCCAGCGTGGCGACCATCCCCGGCCCGCGCGGTCGGCCCTTGGACAGGGTCAGGCCGGAGGTGTCGGAGTGCAGCCGGATGCCGGTCAGCTGGCGGCCGGTGACCACCGCGGCCAGCGCGTGCCCGGCCTCGTGGGCGATGGTGGCGGCCATCCGGGTGACCGGCCAGGCGGCGACGACCAGGCCGAGCGCGAGCAACCCGAGCAGGGCGACGGTCTGGGTGCTGGGTACCGGTTGGGTCGCCGTGGCGCGCTGCAGCAACTCCTGCCAGATACTCATCACCTGCCATTGTTGCGGATCGGTACGCCGGGACCGGGGACCCGTGCCGGAACACCCCGGGAACGGGTCGGACGCCGTCCACCCCCACCAACTCGGCCGGATCCTCGGGAAAGGGATCGGATCCGTCCGGATCGGTGGGTGTGAAGGGCGTCCGATTCACTCCACCCCATCAGCGTTCACCCCATTGCGATCGCTGGCCCCCATTCACTCGGTCGGGGCTGGCACCGCGGTCGGTATTTCCTGTGTGTCGGCTGTGGGTGGCTGTGAGCGCACCGGTCAGCGACCGCGTCCGCCTTTGCCGATCACCCCGGCATCGGCGGCCTTCTTGACCGCATCGGCCTCCGCCTGGGTGAGCTTGCCGTCGGTGACCGCCTGCTGGAGCCGGTTGCTGAAGTCGGCGTCGCGCTGGGCGGTCTCGGCGGCCTGGATCTCGGTCAGGGCCGTCGCCACCTTGGCCTGATCCACGCCGAGCTTCTCGGCGAGCTTGGCGGCCAGCTCGGCGTTCCGGGTCGCCGGATCCGGCTTGGCGGTCGGCGGGGTACCACCGTTGGCCGCCTTCTGTTCGTCGTGGATGGCCTTGAGCGCATCGCTGACCTTCGTCTGGTCCACACCCAGCTTGGTCGCGAGCTGCTGGGCGAGCTGACCCTCTCGCTGCCCCTTGCCGCCGCGGTCCCCGGCCTGTCCCGCGGTACCCGGGGAGGCGGTGGCGGACGGGTTCGGGGTCGGGGTCGGATCGGCGAAGGCGGTCGCTGCCGCGCCGATCCCGACCCCGGTGAGGGCGAGTCCGCCCAGCAGCAGCCCGGCGAGCTTCTTCTTGGTCTGCATGTGTTCCTCTCGATCGGTTCTGGTATCTGGATCCATTGCGCCGGGGCCGGGTGGGAATTGGTCCTGACCGATCTGTCAGAGCACTGTGGCTGGCTGTGAGGGTGGATAGGGTGTGGCGGGTGGGGGAGAGCAGCGGGCCGGTGCGTACCTGCATCGGGTGCCGGGCCACGGCACCGGCCGCGGAGCTGCTTCGCGTCGTGCTGCAGCAGGGCCGCGTGGTGCCCGACCCGACCCACCGGCTCCCGGGACGGGGGGCGTACCTGCATCCCGACCCGCGCTGCATCGAGACCGCGGTACGCCGCCGGGCCTTCGCCCGGGCGCTGCGCGGCCAGGTCAACGCGCTCCCGGACGCGGCCGAACTGCGGGCCGCTTATGCGAAATCACCACCGTAGGCATAGACTGGTGGGCGTTCCCGCGCCGGTTTCCGACGCGGGTGCGGTTCCAGCGCCCGGGCCATTGTGGCCGGGCACGATCAGAAGGTGGGCTGACGCTCATGACCACTCGATGAGTACGCACCGATGAGTTCGCAAGACAACTAACGGGTCCGCGCACAGACGCGGGCTGAGAAGGAGAGTAGTGGCCAAGCCCCGCGTCTACGAGATCGCGAAAGAACTCGGACTCGAAAGCAAGCAAGTACTGAAGACCCTGAACGACATGGGCGAATTCGTCCGCTCCGCGTCATCGACGGTGGAGGCCCCGGTGGTCCGGCGGCTCCGCGACCGGATCGAGTCGGAGCAGGGTGGCGGTGCCCCCGCCAAGGAGAAGGCAGCCAAGGCGCCGGCCAAGAAGGCCGCCGCCACGAGCGCCCCCGCAGCAAAGGCGAAGGCCGACGGCGCCGAGAAGCCGGCAGCCAAGGCCGACGCGACCCCGACCAAGTCCGCCGAGAAGCCGGCGGCCAAGTCCGCGCCCAAGCCGGGTGCCGCGCCGAAGGCGCCGACCCCCGGTCCGCGTCCGGGCCCGCGGATGCCGAAGGCGGCCGGCGGTCCGACCGAGACCCGTCGCTCCGAGGCACCCAGCCCGCGCTCGGCGAGTGCGCCCGAGACCCGTACCGGTCCGCGTCCCGCGCCGC
>NZ_NMVP01000012.1 GCF_002250705.1 Enemella evansiae | reverse complement strand
CCGGGTGGTCTTATCGGGCCGGTTGACCTCGATCACCTCGATCCCGGCCGCCAGCAGATGCACCGTCAACCCGGCCCCATACGAACCGGTCGACTCGACCCCGATCGCGGTGATCGGTCCGTGGCCGGCGACCCAGTCCACCAACGCGGCATAACCCGCGCGGGAGACCGGGAACTCCCGATCAGCCAACAACACCCCGGTCTCGGTGAGCACGACCGCGTGATGGGTGCGTTGATGGGTATCGACCCCGGCCACCACCGGGGTCGGGTCTTGAGGCGTGGCATGGTTGGTGGTCATCATGGGTGATGTCTCCCTCTACAACTGGATCGAGGGATGACCTCCCAGGCCGGGCGGACACCACAGTGATGAGACACCGATCAAGGTCCTATCAAGTCACACCCGCCCGGTCTGGCCATCCAAACCGAAAGAGGGGCCCGGCGGGCCGGCCGTCGACAAGTCGCGTTCAAGGCACCCAACCAACAGCGCCAGTGTCGAGATCGGTCAAACGAACAACCCAGACCCCAAAGACATCATCCCCAAGGCCACCGGACCCCCACCACCATCCTCACTGTGTCGAGATGAACCCGGTCAGTGGCCGTCGCCGATGGGGTGTTGCCGGACCCGGTGTCGCAGATGCCGCCGCGGCGTACGATTGCGGTCCAATCCCTGTGGTGGCAGGAACTCCGGCAGCCCATCGGCGGGATTCAGGCGGACCTCCCAGCGATTTTCGTTGTGCAGTCGGGTTCTTGATGGTTCGACCAGGGCGTGGTGGTGCGGGCAGAGGAGTACGCCGTTGTCGAGACTGGTCGGTCCGCCACACCACCAGGGGCGGATGTGGTGAGCGCCGCAGCGACGGGCGGGTTGGTCGCAGCCGGGGAAGATGCAGCCACCGTCACGGGCAATCAGGGCAGCGCGGAGCTCACCGGTGAAGAAGCGGCGCAATTTCCCTACATCCAAGGGAATTCCGAGCCCGCCGAGGACGATGGGGATGATCTCGGCATCGCAGGCCAGGAGGCGGAGTTGTTGCGCGGACATCGGGCCGGCTGTGGTGTCGGTGCAGCCGATGCCGCGACGCAGGGTATCCAGGTCGACGGTGACGTTCACCCGGGCGCGATCGGCGTCGTGGGCGGGTGCGTGCCGGGCGTCGGCGTACGCCTGGGCGACCTCCATGAGTGCGTCCGCGCGGCGCATCGCCCGCGACGGGCGGCCGCCACACAATCCACACGACGGCCCCGCGCAGGACGATCCGCAGAGCGGTGGTTCGTCGGCCCGGTGCCGATCGACCAGTGCATCCAACAGCGCGGTCAGCTTCTCGCCCTCGGCAGCTGGGAGCTGACCCTTGATGTGGGTCGAACCGTGGCCGTCGTGGTGCAGATGGAGTGCACGGTTGCGGCGAGCCGACTGCTCTTCCTGCTCGAGTCGGCGTTCCAGCAGGGCGTCGGCGTGGTCGGGTCGATCACCTCGACGAGTCGGTTGCCGAGTTCGCGCAGCTCGACCGGATCCCAGCGTTGGGCCTGTTCGACCATGGTCTGCTGGGCGGCGGTTTCCTTGCCTGGTGGCAGATCCGGCGGCAGATGCTTCAACGATTCCAGGATCGCGGTCGCCTGCCGAGGTGAGATCGCGGCCTCGGCCAGTGCCCGCCACACCAACGGTGCGTCCATCGTCCGGATGGCCTCGCGGAGCACCCCCGCAGCCTGATTGCCTGCGTAGGCGTGGCTTTCCCGCAACCAGGTCGTGGTCCGCACCCCGTGCACCTGCCGCGTGGCGTTGCTCGTGCTGATGCCGGCCAGGGTCCGGGTGGAGTGCGCCTGGAAGCGGGCGGCGATCCGTTCGTTGACCTCGGCGACGTGCAGCCTCTGCTCGTCGGTGAGCAACCGCTCGTCACCGTCGGCGAGGAGTTGGCGCAGCAGTTCGTCGACCGTCTCCACGGTCTCGACGTAACGTGCTGCGCTGCAGGTCATGTCCCCATTCAATAGAACGGGTCTGACAGTCTCGGCCCGGATTGCCCGCACTGGCGAGAAATCTCGAAATCTGTGGACAACTTTCTGACCGCCACGCCTGGACTGTCAGTGCCTCCCTGGATGCTGGGAATCCCCAGGAGAGGAAGACATCATGAGAACCGTAGAGCACAGCGAACTGTTCAACCGGGCCGTTGAGGTCCGGCGAAGGATGGCGGACCGCTACGAAGCCATCCGCGGGCGACGCAACTGGATCACGATCGCCCTCTGGATCGTGCTTGGAATGGGCGGCGCCTGGGTGCTTGCCAGGTCCACCGCTCACGTCGTCGACTTCGTTGCGGGCTTCCTGGCACTGATGGCCAGCGTGCTGGGCATCGTCTTCACGCTTCCGCTGGTCCTCAGTTCCCGGACGGTCGACCAATGGCGCCGGTTCTGCGACTGGGCGCGCCCCTTCGGCTGGTGCCTGATCGTCCTGCTCCTGATCGGACTCGCGGCGTTCCAGTGTCTGATCCAGGCGCAGGCGCCCGCGGGCATCGAGAGACTCAAGTGGCATCTAGCGGTCCTGTTCCTGCAGGTGCTTCTCGCGGGCATCACCCAGACCGGACATTCGGGTCTGGCGATCGTTTCCACCAGGGTCCGCGACGGCGTCATGTGGCAGCGGCGGAATGCGAGGCTCTGGCTGCTGGCCCAGTTCATGGTCCTGGAGGGTGTCGTGCTGACACTCTGGGATACCGAGGCGTGGTCGATCGGCACTGCCGGCGTCGTGGTTGCCCTCGGGCTGTTCGTCGTGACGAGCCACCGGAGCCGGATGCAACAGATCGCGACTACCCGGGAGGAGCTTGTCGCGAGTCTGACCGGACTCCAGGTGGGCTTCGATCGTTCTGAAGATCGTGTATCCCGGGATCATCTGGCCGACCCGCTGAGGCTGCTGCAGAACCTGTGCAACGAGGATGTCTCCAACCCACGCACCGCGTTCTTCGGTCGAACCTACGTGGACGACGACCTCGCGCTGATCGTCAGCTATGTCACCAACCGGCTTCTGGGAGGTCGTCAGAGCCCGCGCCAGCGCGGTTACGCGCAATACTTCCGCAGAGGCACGGGTGAGCTCACCGCGCTGGACGCGCTCGGCGCTGAGGAACTGGCGTCCGGTCTTCGGGACCTCACCGATGAACTGCGGCACCGGCTGCACCACCCGATCGCCGAGAAGAAGTCGACGAGCGACGCGTTCTTCAATGTGCCGACCAACAGGATGTGGGATGCCTGGCAGCGTGACTAGGGTGCCCATGTGCCCGACCCCATCCAACTCATCGCCACCGATCTCGACGGGGACCCTGCTGCGCAGCGACCTGAGCATCGGTCCGCGGACCGCCGAGGTGCTCGATCGGGTGCGCGAGCGCGGGATCCTGGTGGTCCCGGTGACGGCCCGCCAGCCCGGGCCGCTGCTGCAGGTGACCGGCGCGGCGAACTTCGACGGCTGGGCGATCTGTGCCAACGGGGCGTTCGCCGAGAACCTCGGCACCGGGGAGGTCGCGTACGCCCGGACCCTCGCCCCACCGATCCAGGCCGAACTCGCCACTCGCCTCCGCGAGCTCGCCCCCGACGTGGGGTTCGCGGTGATCCGCGATCTGGGACGCACCTTCTGCGCCGAGGCCGGATACCGACAACTTCTGGCCGATGGTGATCATGGAAGACCGATCCGCGAGATCATGATCATCGATGGTCCGGAGCTGTTCTCCGAACCCTGCGTCAAGTTCGTCGCCCGTGACCCCAGCATCCCGGCCGCCGAGCTGGAGTCCTTGATCAACTCAGTGTCGATCAAGGAAATCACTGCCACTCGCTCCGGTGCCCCCTTCGTCGAGGTGGCCGCCGCCGGCGTCGACAAGGGCAGCGGTCTGGCCAGGCTGTGCAGCCGCCTCGGCATCGACCGGCAGGCCGTGGTCGCCTTCGGGGATGCCCCCAATGATGTCGAGATGCTGCGCTGGGCCGGCCGCGGGATCGCGATGGTCGACGCCGACCCGCTCGCGATCCGGGCCGCCGACGAGATCCTGTCCGCCGGCAACGACGCCGAGGCGGTCGCCGACTGGCTGGCGACCCGCCTGCTCCGATCTCTTGGGGCCAACCGGCCGGTCGGCGCTCGCAACACCGGCGATAACTGCTGACGAAGTCGGGGTCTCTTGCATTTGTTACTGGCCAGTAGTTCAATGGATCGTGAAGCCCAGACTGCTGTCGTTCCAATGAGGTAGCCCCATGACGCACTACAAGTCCAACCTGCGTGACATCACCTTCGATCTCTTCGACGTGCTCGGCCGCGACGCCGTGCTCGGCACCGGACCGGCCGAGGACATGGACCGCGAGACCGCCGAGGCGGTGCTCAGCGAGATGGAGCACCTCTGCGCGACCCGGATCGCCGAGCCCTACGCCGAGGGTGACCACAACCCCCCGATCTACGACCCGCAGACCCGCACGGTGACGATCCCGGAGTCGACCAAGCAGGCGTTCAAGCAGTACATGGACTCCGACTGGTGGCGGCTCGAGCTGCCCGAGGTGCTCGGCGGCCAGGAGACCCCGCCCTCGCTGCGTTGGGCCGCGATGGAGCAGATCCTCGGTGCCAACCCGGCGCTCTACATGTATTCCGCGGGCCCCAAGTTCGCCCAGGTCGTGCACGAGAACGGCACCGAGCGGGACCAGAAGATCGCCCAGCACATGGTCGACCGCCAGTGGGGCGCGACGATGATCCTGACCGAGCCCGATGCTGGCTCCGACGTGGGCGCCGGGCGTACCCGGGCCCTCCCGCAGGCCGACGGCACCTGGCACATCGAGGGCGTGAAGCGCTTCATCACCTCCGGTGAGCAGGACATGACCGAGAACATCATGCACCTGGTGCTCGCCCGCCCCCACGGCGTCGAGGGCGTCGGCGGCCCCGGCACCAAGGGTCTCTCGCTGTTCCTGGTGCCCAAGTACATGTTCGACCTGGAGTCCGGCGAGGTCTTCACCGATCAGCGCAACGGCGTGTACGCCACCAATGTCGAGAAGAAGATGGGTCTGAAGGTCTCCGCCACCTGCGAGATGACCTTCGGTGACGGCGCTCCTGCCGTCGGTTGGCTGCTCGGCGAGGTGCACGACGGCATCGCGCAGATGTTCCAGGTGATCGAGCACGCCCGGATGATGGTCGGCACCAAGGCGATGGCGACGCTGTCCACCGGCTACCTCAATGCGCTGGAGTACGCCAAGCAGCGCGTCCAGGGTGCCGACATGCTGACCCCGGCCAAGGATGCGCCGCGCGTCACCATCACCCACCACCCCGACGTCCGCCGCTCGCTGCTCACCCAGAAGTCCACCGCCGAGGCGCTGCGGCTGCTGGTGCTCTACACCGCCAGCTGGCAGGACCGGGTCTGGCAGGCCGCGGCCGAGGGGCGTACCGACGAAGAGGCCGAGGGTGTCAACGATCTGCTGCTGCCGATCGTCAAGGGCTACGGCTCCGAGCGCGCCTGGACCACCCTGGGCACCGAGACCCTGCAGACCTTCGGTGGCTCCGGTTTCCTGCAGGACTACCCGATCGAGCAGTACGTCCGCGACGCCAAGATCGACACCCTCTACGAGGGCACCACCGCGATCCAGGGTCAGGACTTCTTCTTCCGCAAGATCGTCAAGGACCAGGGTCGGGCGATCGGCGTGGTATCCAAGCAGATCGAGGAATTCCTCGGCAGCGAGGGTCCGCTGACCGACGAGCGCAAGCTGCTCGGCCGGGCCGCGGAGGATGCCGCGCTGATGGTCGGCACGCTGACCCAGGTGCTGATGGGTGCGCAGCAGAACCCCAAGGACCTCTACAAGGTCGGGCTGAACACCAGCCGGGTGCTGATGGCCCTCGGTGACCTGGTCTGTGCCTGGCTGCTGATCCGCGCCGGTGAGGTGGCGCAGTCCCAGCTCGAGGGTGCCACCGGTGCCGAGAAGGACTTCCTGGCCGGCAAGATCGCCTCCGCCCAGTGGTTCGCCCGGACCCGGTTGCCGCAGCTGACCGCCGAGCGCAAGATGCTCGAGGCCACCACCCTGGATGCGATGGAGCTGCCCGAGTCGGCATTCTGATCGACCCGGCTGATCGACCCGGCTGATCGACCCGGCTGGGCGACCCGCCTGACCGGCCCGCGTCTCCCCGACCGCAGCCCCGGCCCACCGACTGGTGGACCGGGGCTGCGTCGCGTTTCAGTGGGCAGTGAAATGATCCTTACTGATCAATAAGGAAATGTGCCGTTCTGCGGAACGCGCAGTGGTGTCCCGCCTCGCTCGCCGCGGACACTCGATGCCAAGCACGCCTGATCGCAGCGAGCTCCTGCATCCGGGAAAGTGCGTCCACGGCGCGGTCCCGCGCCGCTCAGGCCTTCCCCGCGAAGCCCACGTCCGGCAGGCGCTGACGCCTGCCCGAAACAAGGAGCACCCATGTCCACTGCCCGACCCCGACTGGAGATCGCGCACCTCGCGCGAGCCGAGCTGATGACCCCCGACCTGGAGGGTTCGCTCTGGTTCTTCACCGAACTGCTCGGCATGCGGGAGACCGCCCGCGTCGGCGACTCCGTCTATCTGCGCGCCTTCGAGGATCCCTACCACCACTCGCTCAAGCTGACCGCCGCCGACCGCGCCGGGATCGGCGTGATGGGGTGGCGTACCACCTCCCAGGACGCCTTCGACCGCCGCCGGGACGCCGTCGACAAGGCCGGCCTCGGCCTCGGCCCGACCAGGGGCGACGAGGGCGTCGGTGAGACCTTCGCCTTCCAGACACCCGACGGTCACTCGATGGAGCTGATCTGGAACGTGGAGAAGTATCAGGCGCCGCCGGAGCTGCGCTCGCCGATCCTGACCCGCGCCTCGAAGCGCCCGCTGAAGGGCGTACCGGTCCGCCGCATGGACCACGTCAACCTGCTCGCCTCCGACGTGCGCGCCCAGAAGGATGCGCTGGAGCAGACCCTCGGCTTCGACGTCCGCGAAGTGATGGTCGACGGCAACGTCGATGTCGGCGCCTGGCTGAGCGTGAACCAGCTCTCCCACGAGATCGCGGTGATGAACGACGCGTCCGGCGCCAAGGGGCGCCTGCACCACCTCGCCTTCTATTTCGGCAGCCCGCAGTACAGCTTCGACTTCCTCGAGATCTGCCGCGAGAACGGCGTCCGCATCGAGATGGGCCCGGGCATGCACGGCGCGACCCAGGGCCTCTATCTCTACGTCTTCGAACCAGGCGGCAACCGGATCGAGTTCTTCGGCACCGTCGGCTTCCTCAACTTCGACCCCGACGTCGACACCAAGGTGTGGTCGGTGGAGGAGTTCATGAACGGCTGCGGCGTCTCGGTCGGCTCGTCGCTGTTCCCCGAGGAGTTCATGCTCTTCGGTACGCCGGTCGTCGACCTCGCCACCGGTGAGCCGATCGACGGCACCGGTGCCCGACTGGGTGCGCTGGCATGAGCCCGACCTTCGGCTTCCTGCACGGTTCCTGGCACACCGGGGGATGCTGGGAGCCGACCAGGCAGGCGTTGGAACGCCGCGGCGTACCGTCGGTCACGGTGACGATGCCGATCGACGATCCCACCCGGGGCGCCGCCGACTATGCCGAGCAGATCGTCGACCAGTGGCGTGGGATCGACGACCTGGTGGTCGTCGCCCACTCGGCCGGTGGATTGACCGCGCCGCTGCTGCCGGCGCTCCGCCCGGTACGCGGGATCATCTTCCTCGCCGCGCTGCTGCCCGAGGTGGGCGACAGCCTGGCGGGTCAGCGCGCCACCGGGCACCAGGTGATGACCGAGCAGTGGCTCACCGAATACCTCCCGCAGCAGGTCCGGTTGCCCGACGGGCGCACCGAATGGCCGGCCGAGCTGGCGCGGGAGATCTTCTACCACGACGTGGCGGATCCGGCCCTGGTCGAGGCCGCCCTCGCCGAGCTGCGGCCGCAGGCGATGACGCCGCTGACCGAGGTCACCCCGCTGGTGGAGTGGCCGAGCGTGCCGATGGACTACCTCGCCTGTGCCGATGACCGGGTGGTCTCCGCGGATGCCGGGTCGGCGCTGGCGCGGCAGCGGCTCGGGATCGAACCACGGCGGATGCCGGGCGGGCATTCGCCGTTCCTGGCCCGGCCCGACGAGCTCGTCGATCGGCTGCTCGAGGTGGCCGAGCAGCAGGGCTGACCGCCGGCAGCGCAGCGCGGCCATGGCGCCCCGCCGATCCGTCGGCGAGAATGACCCATGGACAACTCATCGAGATTCTCCCGCCGTGCCGCGCTGCTGGCCGCCGGTGGTCTCGCGCTCGCCACCGGTGCGCTCGGCGGCACCGCTGGATCCGCGTACGCCGCAGGGCGGCGGCGTACCCCGGCTCCCGAGACCATCGCGCTGCCGGACGGCCTCCGGCCCGAGGGCATCACCGCCTCGGCGACCGCGCTGTTCGTCGGCTCGCTGGCCGACGGCCGGATCGTCCGCGTCGACCCGGTGACCGGGGCGGTCACCACCGTGTGGGCCGGTCAGGCCGGCCGCCAGGTCCGCGGCCTGCGCCACGACCCGCGTTCCGGGCTGATCTGGGCCGCCGGCAACGTCGGCAGCGAGGCCCACGTCTGGGCGATCGACTCGAACACCGGGGCGGTGGTGTTCGACCAGCTGGTGCCCGGCGGGGTCTTCCTGAACGACCTGGTGGTGACCCGCGATGCCGTCTTCGTCACCGACTCCCGGGTCGACCGGCTGACCCGGATCCCGCTCACCACGGCGGGTACGCCGACCGGTGCGGCACCCACCTTCATCCCGTTGGGCGGTGCCTGGCCGGCCGGCGACGGTACCGCGGTGAACGCCAACGGCATCCGCGAGCTGCCCGACGGGTCGCTGATCCTGAACAACAGCCAGCACGGCGGCCTCTGGCAGGTCGACCCGGTGACCGGGGTGGCGCGGGAGATCCCGGTCTCCGGCGGGCCCGGGATCACCGGCGGCGACGGCCTGGAACGGTCCGGCGAGTGGCTCTACAACGTCCGCGGCAGCGGCCAGTACGAGGTCTCGGTGCTGAAACTGAGCCCCGACGGCAGCGGTGGCTGGCGGGCCAAGTGGCAGGGCGCGCGCAGCGACGAGACCCTCGACATCCCCTCCACCGCGGCCCTGCTGGGCGGCTGGTTGTGGGCGGTCAACGCCCGTTTCGGGGTGGCCTCGCCGGGCACCGCGTCCTACTGGATCACCCGGCTGCCGGCCCGCTGAGATCCTGGCGGGGTCACCGATAGCCTTGGGCCCTCGCCCGCCGTCGAGCACCCAAGGAGAACCGTGACCGCACCCCTGCGTACCGATGCCAAACTCGTGGTGTCCGCCTTCCTGGTCTCGGGGGTCGTGCATCTGGTGAAGCCGAAGGTGTTCAAGCCGCTGATCCCGAGCTGGGTGCCCGCGGACCGGGAGGTGATCGGTGCCTCGGGCATCGCCGAGTTGGTCTGCGCGGTCGGTCTGCTGCTGCCGGCCAGTCGGCGGGCCGCGGGGGTCGCGAGCGCGGCGCTGCTGGTCGCGGTGTTCCCCGGGAACGTGCAGATGACCGTCGACGCACTCGCCGGGACGAACCGGACCCGGCAGGCGATCACGCTGGCCCGACTGCCGCTGCAGCTCCCGTTGATCCGCGCGGCCTGGCGGGCCGGCCGCGACTGAACAAGGGCTGGATCCCCACCTGGTGAAACATCTGTGGGGGCGCCCGTACACTGTCGCCCGTGCCAGATGCCATCAGTCGTAGTCGCCGCCGGGCCGAGATCACGCGGGCCGCGATCCGCGCCTTCGCTCGAGGGGGTTACGACGGCACCACCCTGGCCGACATCGCCCAGGCCGCCGGGGTCTCCCAGCCCCGGATCAGTCAGATCTACGGCAACAAGGAGAACGCCTTCCTGGAGGCCCACGCGCAGGCCGCCGAGACGCTCACCCAGATGATCCAGGCCCGGGCCACGCCGCCGTTCTCCGCCGAACGGATGCTGGCCGGTTACTTCGATGTCGTCAGCCAGGATCCGGACAGCATGATGGTCATCTTCCGCGCCTTCACCTCCGCCTCCGCGGTACCCCGGATCGGGGTGGATGTCCGGCAGGTCCTCGGCGAGGTGGTCGACATCGTGATCAACGGGGCCGGTGGCACGTACGCCGACGCGCTCGACTTCCTGGGGCGCTGCTTCACGATCTATCACGTGCTGGCGGCCGATCTGCCGGGCCACGTCCAGGAGTCGGAGCATTTCGCGGGGGTCCTCGAGGAGCTGCGGCGGGGCCGGGACGAGACGCCCACCGACTGATCCCGGGCGTACCGGCGACTGGTCAGGGAATGGACCGGACCCCGGCGGCCCGGGGCGATGGTCTAACCTCCCGGACAGCCTGCCCGGCCGGGGCGGGTCGTCCCAGGGAGAGGTCGATGCGCATTCCACCCGCCCGCCGGCAGGAGTTGCTGCTCGAAGCCGCCTTCCGGGTGATGGCCCGTGACGGGGTCGCGGCCGCGACGACGCGTGCGGTCTGTGCCGAGGCGGACATGCCGCTGGCCAGCTTTCACTACGTGTTCGAGTCCCAGCAGGCCCTGATGGCCGCGCTGATCCGATCGGTGGTGCAGCGCGAATCCCACCTGGTGCCGGGGTTCGAGCCCAGCGGCGACCTGGGGTGCGACATCGAGAAGCTGCTGCTGAGCACTTTCGAGTTCGTCCGCGAGCACCCGGGTGAGGAGCAGGCGCTGCTCGAGCTCGGGCACTACGCCGCGCGTACGCCGGGACTGCAGGAGCTCGCCGGGTCGCGGTTCGAGGTCTCCGCGGCGGTGGTACGCGGTGCGCTGGACCAGCTCGAGGCCCGGTACGGGCCGTTGCGCACCGACCGCGAGCTGCTGGTGCAGTTGGTGATCACGGTGATCGAGGGCAACACGATGGTCTGGCTCAGCACTCGCGACGATGAGGCCTGTCGGGCCGGTCTGCGGGAGTTCGCCCGCCAGCTCACCGACCTCTGCCGGGCCACCGAATCCGGGGAAGTCTGAGAGTTCTGCGGGTTTTCTGAGAGAAACAGCCCCAAAAATTTCGTTTTTGCGGGCGAACCTGCTTAGACTCGCCCCGTCCTTGTCACGAAATGATCTCGACGCGAAGGCCTGATCTTGTCCGACTCTCCCGAGCAGCTGCCCGACTCGCTCGCCGATGACCGCATCGACGAGTCCGCTGTGGAGCATCTGCCCCAGCGGGCCCTGGTGGATGACGAGCCCGCCGGTGCCAGCGCGTTCCGCTCCCGGATCCGTCGTTTCGCGCTCCCCGGCGTACTGACCCTGTCGGTGCTCGCCGGGCTGGCGCTCGCCGGTGTCACCGGGCCGCGTCCCGATGACAGCAGCATCGCCGCGGCCCCGGCCGCCGCGACCGCTGCGCCGGCCGCCCCGCCCGAGGCGCGGACCGCCGATACCACCAGCCGGGATCAGTCCCGCACCGCGATCGACGTGCCGACCCCCGAGGCGAGCCCGTCGGAGGGCGTTTCCCCCGAGGGTCAGCAGCCGGCGCCGCGGCCCGCCGAGGCGCCGCTGATGAAGGTGTCCACCCTGGCGCCGTCGCCGACCAGCAAGCCGACCGTCGCCGGCACCCGGTACGCGACCGCGACCGTGAATGTCCGGGTCGAGGCGAGCGCCGACAGCGACAAGATCGGTTCGGTCGCCGAAGGGGACGCCGTCTCCATCACCGGCAAGACCGCCTCCGGCTTCAGCCAGATTCTGCTCGACAGCAAGACCGGCTGGGTCTCCAGCGAATACCTGAGCAGCAACAAGCCCAGCGCCTCCGCCAAGCCGAGCGCCCCGGCCAGCAGCAGCCAGAGCCGGTCGTCGACCCCGTCGAAGTCCTCCAGCTCCTCCAGCTCCGGCAAGACCGCCTCGGGCAACGGCCCCGCCGCCCCGGCCCCGGCTCCCGCCGGTTCGGGCAGCTGCAAGCCGGTCGCCGGCCTGCAGGCCAGCACCGCCCGCGTGCAGCAGGCCGTCTGCGCGAAGTTCCCCGGTGCCGCCGACAGCTACGGCGGCGTCCGACCGGACAACGTCGACTACCGGCACCCGGCCGGGCTGGCGCTGGACGTGATGATCTCGAACAGCTCCTCCGGCTGGCAGATCGCCGAGTGGGCCAAGGCCAACGCCGGCTCCTACGGCATCTCCCAGGTCATCTACCAGCAGAAGATCTGGACCACCCAGCGCTCCTCCGAGGGCTGGCGCTCGATGTCCGATCGTGGTTCGGCCACCGCCAACCACATGGACCACGTGCACATCTCCATCGGCGGTTCCTGAGCCGAGACCCGCGAAGCCCCCTGCTCCGGCAGGGGGCTTCGTCGTTTTCCGGGATCGTCGGGTTCGCCTACGCGCCGGGTTCCCAAAATGATCAAGGAATATCCGGACCTTCATCTGCAAACATACGTATGCAGGTACGAATATTCCATGATCATTTATTCTACCTACCTACCGGCCGTGGACGGGCTCGTCCCCGATGGCGCGGAGGCCAACCGCCGCCGGAGCCGTGGTCGGATCGTGCTGCTGTGTCATGGCCCACACGCTGTCCCGCAGGGGTGATCCAGGTCATATCACCCAGCGCATATCCAATTGGATTTCCCGTAGTCAGACGCCTATACTGAAGATGTCATTGGCGACAACCCCTAATCACAGAAAATTCCCCGACCTGCGGGTCAGGGTTCGTCGGAAAGATGAACAGCATGTCCTTCGCCAAGAACTTCCGCCAGCGTCGCGCCGCCAACCGCACCCAGCGGGCCGTGCAGCGCGCGATCAACAGCGCCGCCACCCCGGCGATGCGCGACGAGCTGATCCTCGTCGCCCAGCGCTCGCGCCTCTACTGAGCGATTGAGCCACCCCTGGGGCCACACCCCCAGGTAGCTGCTCCGCGGCCGCGGTCCTAGACCCCGCTGGCCCAGAGCAGCCCCGAGGACGGGCCGAGCCGGCCGGCGTACGCCACGGCCTGGGCATCACTCAAACCGGCCACGAAGTCGGTGATCGCCCGCCCGCGCGCCATCCGCGCGACGTCGCCGCGGTCGGTTCGCCCGTCCAACCACTCGGGATGCTCCTCGCGTACCCGCTGATGCCCCTGCTCGGACAGGGCCACCAGATCGAGCAACCGCCGCGGCGCCCTGGTCGCGTCGAACCGGTCGCTCAGCCACGAGTCGAAGGTCTCCACCAGATCGGTGAGCAGCATCGACTGGCCGCGCTGCACCATCGCCAGATCCGGGCGGTGCAGCACGAAGTACTGGTGCATGAACTTCAGCACCTGGATCTGGTGCCACTCCAGCGGGTTGACCGTCACCACCGGTGTCCGCGCGGTCGCCGGGTCCGGGTTCATCCGGACCGCCGCGGTGAAGTGGTCGATCCAGCGGCTCACGAACCCCGAGATCGCCCGGTCCGCCTCGCGTGACCCGTCGAACGGGGTCACCAGCACCCCGTCGACGAACTCGGTTCCGACGATCTTCACCGCCTCGGTGAAGATGTCGTCGTCGAACACCCAGTCATCCTTGTCCCGCGCCGCGCGCCGCAGCCGTTCCAGACCTGCACCCGGCTTGCGGACCAGGGTCTCCAGTTCGGCATCGGGTACGCCGAGCCAGCGCTCCTGCTCGCCCAGCCAGCTGCGGAACTCGCCCGAGATGGGGGAGTACTGCAGCACTCCGGAGCGGTGGAAGTCCTCCAGATCGTGCAGTGAGTAGGCGATGTCGTCGGCGAGATCCATCACCGCGCACTCCAGCGTCTGCCGGCCCGGCGGCAGTTCGAAACCCTGCAGCACCTCCAGCATCTCGGCCAGATCGGGGACGTAGGCGTTGAACTTCGCGGCCCCCGAGCCGTGCGCACCCGGGTTCGCCCCACGCGGCCGGTCCTGCCACTGGCTCGGATGCGGATCGGGTGCATGGAACCGGCCCCACGGATACTTCAACACCGCCGCCCGGGCCGCCGCGGTCAGGTTCAGCCCGTCGTCGTGTGCGCCGTGCACCTCCAGCTCGGTGATGATCCGGAAGGTCTGCGCGTTCCCCTCGAAACCGTCGGCCAGCCCGAACCGCTCCCGGGCGATCCGGTCCAGGGTGCGCTCGCCGAGATGGCCGAAGGGTGGATGCCCCAGATCGTGGGCGACGGCACCGGCCTGCGCGACGACGTGGTCCAGCCCGCCCCAGCGCTCGATATCGGCCGGGTCGGCGATCTGCCGCAACCCGACCGCGATCCCGCGCGCCAGCGCGGTGACCTTGATCGAATGGGTGAGCCGGTTGTGCACCACCCCGTCGGTCGCGTCGGCGGTGACCACCTGGGTGACATCGGCCAACCGGGCGAACGCCGGTGCGAACCGCAGCCGCTCCAGGTCCACCCGGAACTCCGATTCCGCCCCGGCGGTGAGCGGCTCCCAGAGCTCGCTCTCCTCGTGCCGACGCGCCAGGCGTACCTCATCCAGTTCGACGGGATCCTTGGCTGCGACCGGCATGCATCGAATCTAGCGCGCGCGGTCCGGATCGGTCAGCGGTCCAGCTCCCGCTCCAACTGGTCCTTGGTCATGTTCGAACGGCCCTTGATGCCCTTGCGTTTCGCCTCGGCGTACAACTGGTCTCTGGTACGCCCGCCGGGACCGCTGTGCGAGCGCAGGCCGCCGCGCCGTTCCGAGGAGATGTCTTCGGTCGAGGTTTTGCTGGCCTGCTTCGATTCGCCGGCGCGGGCGCGTTCCTTGTTCACCGTGCGGGCGGCGATCTCCTCGGCGGTGTCCTCGTCGCGGCCCCGTTCGGTGAGCCCTTCCTTGATGTGCTCGTACTGCCGCTCGCGCTTGTCCGACCACTGTTCCTGCGGGGTCATCCGGTCCTCCTCGATGAGAGTCGTTCCTCGACCCACGGTACCCGCGGGGACCTCGCCCCAACGGAGGCGGCCGGCGTCCTAGAGTTGGCCCCATGACCAGCGCTCCCGTTGATGCCACCGCCACCGCACCCTGGGCCACGCTCACCGACCTGGCCGACGCCTTCGAGCCCGATCTGCGGGGCTGGTTCGCCAGCGACCCGAAGCGGACCGAGGCGATGACGCTGACCGCCGGCGATCTGGTCGTCGACCTGTCCAAGAACCTGATCACCCCGCCGATCGCGCAGGCACTGGTGCAGCTGGCCCGCGAGGTCGGCGTACCCGAACGCGCCGAGGCGATGTTCCGCGGTGATCACATCAACGTCACCGAGGACCGGGCCGTGCTGCACACCGTGCTGCGGCTGCCGCGGGAGGCGAAGCTGACCGTCGACGGCCAGGACGTGGTCGCCGACGTGCACGGTGAGCTGGACAAGATGTACGCCTTCGCCGACCAGGTGCGCAGCGGCGAGTGGACCGGGGTCACCGGCAAACCGGTGCAGACCGTGATCAACATCGGTATCGGCGGATCTGATCTTGGTCCGGTGATGGTCTACGAGGCGCTCAAGCCCTACGGCAAGCTGGGCCTGGAGTGCCGCTTCATCTCCAACATCGATCCGACGGACCTGGCCGAGAAGACCTTCGGCCTGGACCCCGAGACCACGCTGTTCATCGTCGCCTCCAAAACCTTCAGCACCCTGGAGACCCTCACCAACGCCCGGCTGGCGCGGACCTGGATCCTTGATCAACTCCGCGAGCGGGGCATCGTCGGCGACAGCGAGGACGACGCCCGCCGCGCCGTCTCCCAGCATTTCGTGGCCGTCTCCACCGCTCTGGACAAGGTCGAGGCCTTCGGCATCGATCCGGCGAACGCCTTCGGCTTCTGGGACTGGGTCGGCGGGCGCTACTCGGTCGACTCGACCATCGGCACCTCGATCGCGATCTTCATCGGACCCGAACGGTTCGCCGATTTCCTGGCCGGCTTCCGGACGATCGACGAGCACTTCAAGAACACCCCGATCGCCGGCAACGTACCGATGCTGATGGGCCTGCTGAACGTCTGGTACGACAACTTCCTCGGTGCGCAGAGTCACGCCGTGCTGCCCTACAGCCAGTACCTGCACCGCTTCCCGGCCTATCTGCAGCAGTTGACCATGGAATCCAACGGCAAGTCGGTGCGCTGGGACGGCAGCCCGGTCACCACCTCCACCGGCGAGGTGTTCTGGGGTGAGCCCGGCACCAACGGCCAGCACGCCTTCTATCAGCTGATCCACCAGGGCACCCGGCTGATCCCGACCGACTTCATCGCCTTCGCCAACCCGGCCCATCCGCTGAAGGACGGCGACGCCGACGTGCACGAGCTGTTCCTGGCGAATTTCTTCGCCCAGACCAAGGCGCTCGCCTTCGGCAAGACCGCCGACGAGGTGCGGGCGGAGGGTACGCCGGAGGAGATCGTGCCGGCGCGGGTCTTCTCCGGCGACCGGCCGTCCACCTCGATCATGGCCCCGGAGCTGAGCCCCTCGGTGCTGGGCCAGCTGATCGCGCTCTATGAGCACATCACCTTCACCCAGGGCGTGGTCTGGGGGATCGACTCCTTCGACCAGTGGGGCGTCGAGCTGGGCAAGCAGCTCGCCAAGGAACTGACTCCCGCGGTCGGGGGTGACGAGGCCGCGCTGGCCGAGCAGGACCAGTCCACCAGTGCGCTGATCCGCTACTACCTGGCGCATCGTCGCTGAGGCGGCCGGGTCTTTCCCGGCCCAACTATTCTGGCGACATGCCCGCTGCTCGGTTCCTCAAGCGCGCGGTCGTGACGTGTGCGGTGGTGGGCGTGGCGGGTGCGCTGGCGGTGCTGGGTACGGCCGGATTCGTCCGGTCCACCGCCCAGCCGCAGACCTTCTCCGCCCAGAAGGTGCCCTTCGCCCCGGTGGCGCTGGTGCTCGGCGCGGAGATCTATCCCGATGGCACCCCCTCGCCCTATCTGAAGGGCCGTCTCGATCTGGCGCAGCGGTTGCTCGAGGCCGGCAAGGTCAAGGTGATCCTGGTCTCCGGGGACAACGGTGAGGAGCACTACAACGAGCCGGACGGGATGCGGAATTACCTGATCCGCAACGGGGTTCCGGCCGGCAAGGTGGTCGCCGACTACGCCGGCTTCGACACCTACGACTCATGCGTACGTGCCAAGCAGATCTTCGGTGTCGACCGGCTGACGCTGGTCACACAGGGCTATCACATCCCCCGCGCGGTGACGACCTGCCGGCTCGTCGGCGTCGATGCCCAGGGTGTCGGCGACTACTCCGTCCGCACCTATGGCAGCACCTGGCGTTCCGGCCAGGTGCGGGAACTCTTCGCCAACTTCAAGATGATGTGGGACGTCGCCACCCGCCGCACCCCGATCCTCGGCTCCAAGGAGACCAGCGTCACCGAAGCGCTGCGCTAGTGGGACCCACGCTCATCGAGTAGGCCGCCATGCGGAGCGAAGCGGAGCAATGGCAGCCGTGTCGAGATGACTCCCCGTCCCCTCCGAGGCTTCGACTCGCTGGCGCTCGCTCACCCGCCGTTGGCGTACCGCGTGTCCACCAACCGCTCCTCCCACCGGTCCAGGTCGGCCAGCTGATCGGTGAGCTTGGTCCGGATCCGCTGCACCGCCTCCGGGCCCAACGGCAACCGCAGTGGGGAATCCGGGTCCGCGACAGCGGCCAGGATGACGCGTGCGCCGGCGACCGGATCGTTGGGCTGCTGACCGTCCTGGTCGCCGAAACCGCGCCGCAGTTGCCCGGCCGGGGTCTCGTCGTACGCCGCCAGCGGTTCCGCCCGGCCGATCGAGCGGCCGGCGAAGTCGGTGCGGAACGGCCCCGGTTCGACGATCGTCACCCGGATCCCCAGGTCGCGTACTTCCCCGGCCAGCGCCTCCGACATTCCTTCCAGGGCGAACTTCGTGGTGGCGTAGGCCGCATGGCCGGGATTGCCGACCACCCCGCCCACCGAGGACAACTGCACGATGTGCCCGCCGCCCTGGGCGCGCAACTGGGGCAGCACGGCCCGGGTCACCCGGAAGGCGCCGAGCACGTTCACCTCCCACAGTGCGGTCAGTTCCTCGGGTGTCACCTCCTCCGCCGCACCCAGGTGCCCGTGCCCCGCATTGTTCACCAGCACGTCGATCCGGCCGTGCCGGGCGATGGCCTCGCCGACCGCGGCATCGATCGATGCCTGATCTGTGACATCCAGTCGCAGGGCATCGGTGAAGTCGGCGATCGCCCCGGTGTCCCGGGCCGTCGCGACGACGGTATGCCCCTGCTCCCGGGCCTGCTCGGCGATCGCGCGGCCGAAGCCGCTGCTCGTTCCGGTGATGAACCAGACAGCCATGTTCTCCTCCTGATATCTTGAGAATCAAGACATTAGATCATCTTGAGGTTCAAGATAAAGGGGCTCGGTGTGGACTCGGTCGAGAACGAACTCGAAATGTGGCTGGCACAGATGGACCCAGTGGATGCGGAGGTGGAAGCGGCGCGGCAGCGGATCGGCCGGCTCGCTCGGCAGTTCAACCGGGTGCTGGAGCGCGCGGCCAACGAGAACGGACTCAGCCTGGCCGACTGGGAGGCGCTCTCGGTGATCGAGCGCGCCGGGGGACCGTGCCGGCCCAGCCTGCTGATGGATCAACTCGGCCTCACCTCGGGCACGGTCAGTGTCCGGATCGCCCGGCTCACCGAGGCCGGCCTGGTCGAACCGGTGGCCGGGGCCGACGGCCGCAGCCGCCCGGTACGCCTGACCACCGCCGGACGGCGGCGCTGGCGGCGGGCCACCGCCACCCGGACCGCCATCGAGGCCGAGCTCTTCGGTGCGCTCGCCCCGGCCCAGCTCACCCGGCTGAATCCCTTGCTGGCAAGGCTGCTGGCGAGTTTCGAGGACGAGTTCGGGGTGGCTCCCCGGCACGACCGGACGGGCTGACCACGCTCAAACGCTCATCGAGTAGGCCGCCATGCGCAGCGAAGCGGAACAATGGCGGCCATGTCGAGATGAGCAGGTTGCGTTGGGTTCATCTCGACACGCTCGCTGCGCGAGCTACTCGATGAACGGAGGGGGATCGCTGCGCGAGCTACTCGATGAACGAGGGGGATCGCTGCGCGAGCTACTCGATGAACGGAGGGGGATCGCTGCGCGAGCTGCTCGATGAGCGTCAGGTGAGGGCGCGGGCCGCGACGAAGACCGACGCGGCGGCCCAGGCCTGCGGATGGCAGGAGGCGGGGTAGGGGATCGGCTCCGGGTCGCCCGACCACAGTTCCGGCAGCCGACCACGGAAGGCCTGCGAGGCGACCAGCAGTCCCTCGGCCAGTTTCCGTGCCTGGTCGACGAATCCGCCCACCAGCAGGCCCCGGATCGCGACCGCGGTGTCATGCGGCCAGACGCTGCCGCAGTGATAGCTGAGCGGGGAAGAACCGCCCTCGGTGCTCGCCATCGTGCGCAACCCCAACCCCGAGTCCAGATCCTCGCGTACCAGCCGATCGGCGACCAGCGCCTCCTCCTCGGCCGACAGGATTCCGGTACCGAGCAGATGCCCGATGTTCGAGGTCACCGAATCCACCGGCTGCTTGGCCGCATCCAGTGCCAGGGCAGGGAACCGGTCACCGTCGCGCTCGCACCAGAAGCGGGCCCGGAACCGATCCGCCAGCTCAGCGGCCCAGGTCTGCAACCGGGTCACCTCGCGGGCATCCTCCTCCGAGCCGTACGCCGCCAGCAGTTCCGCGCCCGCCCGCGCCGCCTGATGCGCGTAACCCTGCACCTCCACCAGTGCGATCGGCCCCTCGGCCCGCGAACCGTCGTGGAACCGGACCGAATCCGCCGAATCCTTCCAACCCTGGTTGGCCAATCCATGCCCGGTGGTGTCCAGATATTCGGCGAAGCCGTCACCATCGGCATCGGCCCCGCCGGTGATCCAACCCAACGCCGCGCGCAGGTTCGGCAGCAGCTCGCGCACCTCGGCCTCCGGCATCCCCGCCCGCCAGGCATCGTGCAGCAGACACACCCACAGCGCGGTCGCGTCGATGGTGCCGAAATACAGCGGCGGCAGCGTCAGCTCGGCCATCACATAGGTGCCGCGGCGCAGCTCGTGCATGATCTTGCCCGGTTGTTCCGCGGCCTCCGGATCCTCGCGGCGACCCTGGCGGGCGGCCAGCGTACGCAGGGTCGCGGCGGCCGGTCGCCAGTCCAGTTCGACCAGGAAACGCGAAGCCCACAACGAATCCCGGCCGAACAGGGTCAGATACCAGGGCGCACCGGCGGCGAAGAAGGTCTCCACCGGCCGATCCGCGGTCGCCAGTCGCAACCCGTTCAGATCGTGCAGCGACTGCCGCAGCCACGGTTCGAGCTGGGGCCGATAACGGTCCGCGACCGGGCCGAGCGCCGCCTCGGCCAGCGCCGCCACCGGCAGTCCGGTGTCGCTCGGCGCCACCAGCACACCCCCACCGTCGCGCATCGTCAACCGCCACTGCAGCCGCAGCTCACCCCCGACCGGCAGCGGTGCCCGCCAGCGCAGTCGCAACACCTCACCCTCGGCCAGCACCTCGGCACCCGGTGCCGAGAGGGTCGAGACCACGTCCTCGCCGAAGCTGACCGATTCCCCGGAATCCGCGTCTGGGAAGGTGATCGGCGGCTGCGGCGTACCCTGCTTGATCGCCCCCACATTGCTGCCGTCGCTGGCCAGCAGCACCTCCAGCAGCACCGCCTCCCGATCCAGATCATCCAGCCCGCGCAGGGTCAGCGTCTCGGTCAGCTCACCGGGGCGGACCGCCCGCCGCCGCTCCAACCGCAGCTCCGGATCCTTCGGCCCCTGGACCGTCGAGACGAAGACCGTCTCCGCACCGTCGGCGTACCAGGCCAGCGGCGTCAACCGCTCACCGTCGACAAGCACCTCGTTGCGGCACAGGGTCCGGACGTCGGCGTGCAGCACACCCTCCGCGCGCCCCGGTGCCATGTCCCCGGACGCCCCGGACAGCGCCACCGTCGGCGCGGCCACCGTGGTCACCAGGTCGTGCAGGGCCTGCGCGGCCCGGGCCGCCGCCGTCCGCCGGGCGAGTTCGCCGGATTCGCTCACCGTCACGTCATTTCCTCTGCTGCTCGGCGTCCTCGGACACGGTTCCGATCATGGTCTCCATCACATCCTCGAGCATCACCCAGCCGACCGGTTCACCGTTCTCCGCGTCGGTGACCGCGGCCAGGTGCGCGCCGCTGCGCTGCATCGGGCGCAACGCCTCGAGCAGGGTCGCACCGCTCGACACCCGAACCAGCTCCCGGATCGCCGCCCTCGGCAGCGTGCGATCGGGATCGAGCGTCGGATCGAGCAGATCCTTCAGATGCACATATCCGACCCAGCCGGTCTCGCCGCGGACCGGGAACCGGGAGTGGCCGAATCGGACGCAGGTCTCCTCGGCCTCGGCAACCGTGTCGGATTCGTCGAGCGCGATGATCTGCTCGACCGGGATCGTCACCTCGGCGACCCGGCCGCTGTTCATCGTCAGGGCGCCGGCCATCAGCTGATGCTCAGTGTCCTCCAGCAGACCGCGTTCGTGCGACTCCTCCAGATATCCCGGCACGTCCTCGACGCTGACGGTGGAGGAGACCTCCTCGGTGGGTTTCACCTTGAGCAGTTTCAGGACACCGTTGGCGATCGCGTTCAGCAACCAGAGCACCGGGCGCAGGGCCAGACAGATCAGATACATCGGCGGTCCGAGCAGCAGCGCCACCCGTTCCGGCCCGGCGATCGCCAGATTCTTCGGCACCATCTCGCCGAGCACCATGTGCAGATAGACCACGACCGCCATCGAGATCACCAGCGACACCGGATGCATCAACCCCTCCGGCAGGTGCACCAGCTCGAACAGTGGGGTGAGCAGATGGGCGATGGCCGGTTCACCGAGCGCGCCCAGCGCCAGCGAGCAGACCGTGATGCCGAGCTGGGCGCCGGCCATCATCGTCGAGACGCGATCCATCGCCCGCACCGTCCAGCGGGCACCGGGGCGCCCGTGCGCGGCGGCCTCCTCGATCGGGGTACGCCGCGCCGCGACCAGGGAGAACTCCGCTCCCACGAAGAATGCGTTGCCCAGCAGGAAAAGCACCGCCAGGGCGATCGCCAGACCGTCACTCATCGGCGTCCTCCGGATCCGGCAGCACCTCGAGCTCCGCCTCGGCCACCCGGCGGCCGTCCAACCGACGGACGGTGAGCAGCACCGGCACCTCGGGGGAGATGCCGTCGGCGTCGGGATGGGCGTGGTCGCGGCCGGTCGCCTCGACGGTGTCACCGACCTGGCTGAACCGCTCCAACCGTTCGGTGATCAGCCCGCCGAGGGTCTCGCTGGCCAGCCCTTCGGGCAGCTCCAATCCGATCAGGCGGCGCACCTCGTCCGGGCGCACCAGGCCGGAGAGCACCCAGTGGCCGGGGCCGAGTTCGGTGATCTGGTCCTGCGGGCGGTCCTGTTCGTCGGTGATCTCGCCGACGAGCTCCTCCATCAGGTCCTCCAGGGTGATGATGCCGTCGGTGCCGCCGTATTCATCGATGACGATCGCGAGCTGCAACCCACCGCGCAGTTGGCCGAGCACGTTGTCCAGGGGCATCGATGCCGGCACCGCCGGCACCGTGCGGACGATCTCGCCGAGGCGTACCCGGTCCCGATCCTCCGCCGGCACGGCCAGCGCATCGCGGAAGTGCGCGGCGCCGATCACGTCGTCGGCGTCCTCCCCGATCACCGGGAAGCGGGAGTGACCGGTACGCCGGGCGGCGGCGAGCAAGCGGTTCACCGGCACGGTCGCGTCCAGGAAATCGGCCCGGGCCCGCGGGGTCATCGCATCGGCGGCGAACCGCTGCCCGAGTTCGGCGGTCTGCTGCATGTGTTCGGCAAGGGCCGGATGCAGGGTGCCCTCGCGGGCGGACCGGTACGCCAGCGCGCTCAACTCCTGCGGGGAATGCCCGGACGCCAGCTCCTCCGCCGGGGTGACCCCGAACAGCCGGACCACCGCATTCGCGGTGCCGTTGAAGAACCGCAGCAGCGGCCGGGTGACGGCGACGAAGGCGAGCTGCGGGGTGGCGATCCAGCGCGCCAGTCGCAGCGGTTCGGCGAGCGCCCAGTTCTTCGGTACCAGTTCGGAGAACACCATCTGGGCCAGCGTCGCCAGCACGAAGGCCAGGCCGAACGAGATCGGGGTGGCCACCCCCTCGCCGAGCCCGAGGCCGTGCAGCACCGGCCGAAGCAGTTCGGCGACCGATGGTTCGGCGATCAGACCGATCACCAGACTGGTGATGGTGATACCGAGCTGGCAGCCCGACAGCTGGGTGGACAGCGTGCCCAGGGCCCGCTGCACCGATTCCGCTCGGCGGTCACCCTGCTCGGCGGCCCGTCGGACCGCCGGGCGATCGACGGTGACGAGCGCGAACTCCGCCATCACGAAGAATCCACAGAGCGCGATCAGGACGATGACCAGCGCCAACAGCAGCCACGCCGTGGCCAAGAGAACCTCCCGGTTCGATTGATCTGTGCCGTTCGGGGCGCGAACCTGTGGCGCACCCCCGCTTCCCACACGTGCCGAGCCCCCCGCTCGAGGAGCAGGGGGCTCGGTGGGGAAGGATCAGGCGCCGACGTTGAAGGTGTCGGGGTCCGGGCCGATCCGGTTGCTGTCGTCCAGGCCGGCGATCTTCTGCATCGCCGCATCGTCCAGCTCGAAGCCGAAGACGTCGAAGTTCTCCTCGATCCGCTTCGGGGTGACCGACTTGGGGAACACCACCAGGCCGCGCTGCAGGTGCCAGCGCAGGATCACCTGGGCCGGCGTACGCCCCAGCTGCTCAGCCAGCTCGGTGATCACCGGGTTCTCCAGATCCTTGGCCTGGCCGAGCGGCGACCACGCCTCGGTGACGATGCCCTTGCTCTTGTCGAAGTCGACCATCGCGTCCTGGGTGAGGGTCGGATGCACCTCGATCTGGTTCACCGCCGGGGTGACGGTGCCCTTGTCCAGGATCAGCTCCAGGTGCTCGCGCTGGTGGTTCGAGACGCCGATGCTGCGGGTCAGGCCGTCGCGCTGGGCCTCCTCCATCGCCAGCCAGGCATCGAGGTACTTGTTCTGCTGCGGCACCGGCCAGTGGGTCAGGTAGAGATCGAGGTAGTCCAGGCCGAGCTTGCCCAGGCTCTCGGTGATCGCGGCACGGACATCACCGTGCCGGTCGTTCCACAGCTTGGTGGTCACGAAGAGCTGGTCACGGGGGATCCCGGACTCCTTGATCGCCTGGCCGACACCCTCCTCGTTGCCATAGATCGCGGCCGTGTCGATGTGCCGGTAACCGACCTCGAGGGCCTTGCGGACCGCCGGCACGATGTCCTCGGTGGACACCTGCCAGACCCCGAAACCGAGCTGGGGGATGGTGTGGCCGTCATTGAGGGTGATCGTGGGCACGTTCGTCATCAGTTCCTCCGATTCGTATGGGGTTGTCCGCCGCAGCCGCTGGTGGCGTACCCGAGGGACAGCACGGGCGACCGCGGTTTCATTCCCGGACCGGACAAAAAATCCTGACCGGGTGGTACGTCATGGAACAATGGAGGTCATGTCCTCCCTGCCTTCCGAACTGAATGCCCGTGTCGCTGCCGTAGCCGGGATCGACCCCGAGCTGCGCGCCGCGACCAAGCCGCAGTTCGGTCACTTCCAGTCCAACGTAGCGTTGCGGCTGGCGAAGTCCGAGGGCAGGCCCCCTCGCGAGGTGGCGCAGCGGATCGTCGACGAGCTCGAGGTCGGCGATCTGTGCGAGCCGCCGGAGATCGCCGGACCGGGCTTCATCAACTTCCGGCTCCGCAACGAGGTGCTCGCCGGTGCCGCTGAGGCCGTGCTCACCGATCCGCAGGTCGGGATCGTGGCGACCGATGATCCGCAGCGGGTGGTGATCGACTATTCCGCGCCGAATGTGGCCAAGCAGATGCACGTCGGTCACCTGCGCACCACGATCATCGGCGACTGCTTCAACCGGGTGCTGACCGCGACCGGGGACACCGTCATCCCGCAGAACCACATCGGCGACTGGGGCACCCAGTTCGGGATGCTGATCGAGCAGATCCTGGATGAGGGCATCGAGGCGGCCGAGCTCGATCTGGCCGCCGCCGATGCGCTCTACAAGCGGGCCGCGGCGCACTTCAAGACCGATCCGGAGTTCGCGACCCGGGCCCGGGCGCGGGTCGCGATCTTCCAGGGCGGCGATGAGCAGTCGCTGGCGATCTGGCGGCAGTTGCTGGAGATCTCCAAGCAGGGCTTCAACGACGCGTACGCCCGGATGAACGTCTTGTTGACCGACAAGGATCTGGCCGGCGAGTCGACCTACAACGACGACCTGGCCGCGGTCTGCGACGAGCTGGAGGCCAACGGGGTCGCGGTCATCGACAACGGCGCGCTCTGCGTCTTCGTCGACGGCTTCGACGCGCCGCTCATCGTCCGCAAGAGTGACGGCGGTTACGGGTACGCCACCACCGACCTGGCCGCGATCCGGCGCCGGGTGCGCGAGTTGCACGCCGACCGGATCATCTATGTCACCGATGCCCGGCAGTCCGGGCACTTCCGGCAGGTCTTCGCCGCCGCCCGGAAGGCCGGCTGGTTGCCGGACACCGTGCGAGCCGAGCACATCGGTTACGGGATGGTGCTCGGCGAGGACGGCAAGCCGTTGAAGTCCCGCGACGGGTCGGCGGCCAAGCTGGTCGACCTGCTCGATGCCGCCGAGCAGAATGCCGCGCCGGAGATCGCGCTGGCCGCGATCAAGTACGCGGACCTGTCCTCGGGGCTGCAGAAGGACTACGTCTTCGACCCCGTGCGGATGACCAGGACCCAGGGCGACACCGGGCCCTACCTGCAGTACGCCCACTCCCGCTGCTGCTCGATCCTGCGCGAGGCCGCGGCTCGGGGATACCAGGTCGGCCCGATCACCGTGCTCGACGAGCCGGCCGAGCAGCAGCTCGCGCTGAACCTGTCCCGCTTCGGCGAGGTGGTGGCCGAACTGGCGGAAAACCTGCAGCCGCACAAACTGTGCAGCTACCTGTTCGAGCTGGCCAGCGGTTATTCTGTGTTCTACGAGAACTGCCCGGTGCTGAAGTCCGAGGACCCGGTGCGGTCCTCGCGGCTCGGGCTGGTGCAGGCCACCCGCGACGTGCTCGCCCGCGGCCTCGACCTGCTCGGCATCATCGCCCCCGAGCGGATGTGACCGCGTACCTCGAGTAGGGCGCCCCGCGCCCGTGTCGAGAGGTATTCGTCACGCCTCCCGCAGCGCGCGGCGCAGCACCCGCAGGCCCCGGTGGAGTTCCCGGTCCGGTACGCCCAGGCCGAGCGTGATCCCGGCCGGCCCCGCACCGACCCACCGACCGCGGGCGTCGCCGAGGCGTACCCGCTTCGCCAGGCAGGCCGCCCGGACCGCATCGGCACGCTCTCGGTCCAGCGCGATGACCGCCATCGCGCCGACCACCTCGACGCCCGCGATTCCTTCCAGGGCGGCGATCACCCGCTCGGCGTTGGTCTCGATCAGCCGTCGGGAGCGGCGCAGATGCCGTCGCAACCCGCCCTCGGCGAGGTAGCCGGCGACCGCACGCTGGGTGATCGCCGCGACCGGCGGGCCGAGATCGCGGCGGGCCTGCAGCACCGGTTCGACCAGCTCGGGCGGCACGATCAGATACCCGGTGCCGATGTCCGCACCGAGCACCCGGGAGAAGGTGCCCAGATGCACCACCGGGGCATCGGGCAGCATGCCGTGCAGCGTGGCCACCGCGGGGTGGTGCAGGAACTCGGCATCGTAGTCGTCCTCGAGCAACAGGGTGTCGGTGCGGACCGCCCACCGCAGCAGTTCCAACCGCCGGTCGGCCGGCATCGAGTCGCCATGCGGATAGAGATGGTTCGGCGTGAGCACCAGCAGGTCGAGATCCTCCGGCAGCTCGCCGAGGCGTACGCCACCGGTATCGACACCCACCTCGATCAGGTCGGCCTGCTGCCGGCGCAGCGCGTTCCGCAGTCCCGGGAAGCCCGGATTCTCAACCCCCACACGGATTGCGCCGTTCGGCAGCGACAGCATCAGGATGCCGATGCCCTCTCGGGCGCCCGCGGTGACCACCACCCGGCCCGGGTCGACGACCATCCCGCGCTGGATCCGCAGGTGTTCGGCGATCGCTGCGCGCAGCTGTGGTTCACCGGCGGGATCGGGCCGGTGTCGTCCGCCGGTGGGCTGGCTGGCCTGTCGCCAGCAGCGCCGCCAGGACGGGTCGGACAGCGGCGTCCCACCGGGCGGTCCGGGGGTGAGATCGAGGATCGCCGGGTCGTCGGTGGGTGTGTGTGCCGGTGGCAGCGGGTCCGGCTCGGGTGCCCGCTGACCGCTGGGTAGTCGATGGCTGACGATGGTCCGGGAGCGGTCCACCGCGACCAGGTAACCCTCGCCGATCAGCAGATCGTAGGCCGTGGTCACGGTCCCGCGGGAGACCGTGAGGCGGCTCGCCAGCTCCCGGGTCGAGGGCAGCACATCACCGGGGGCGAGGACACCGCGGGCGATCGCACCGCGGATCGCGGCGGTCAGCTGAGCGGGCAACGACCGCGTACCACCCCGCTCCAGGGTGACCGGAAACTCCGCGACCATGCCGCCAGCATAAGCGTACTGGACCAAACAACTTGGTCATATCTGGATCTGGTCTGGTCCAGTCGGCTGCAGCAGGCTGGACGCATGACAACTCTCGAGACCCCCACCGACACCCGTGCCGTCGTCAATCCCGGGTTGGCCCGGATGCTCAAGGGCGGTGTGATCATGGATGTCGTCACCCCGGAGCAGGCGCGGATCGCCGAGCAGGCCGGCGCCGTCGCGGTGATGGCCCTGGAGCGTGTCCCGGCCGACATCCGGGCCCAGGGTGGGGTGGCGCGGATGTCCGCCCCCGAGCTCGTCGAGTCGATCATCGAGACCGTGTCCATCCCGGTGATGGCCAAGGCCCGGATCGGGCATTTCGTCGAGGCCCAGGTGCTGCAGGCACTCGGGGTGGACTACATCGACGAGTCAGAGGTGCTCTCCCCGGCCGACCACGCCAACCACATCGACAAGTCCGGCTTCGAGGTGCCGTTCGTCTGCGGCGCCACCAATCTCGGTGAGGCGCTGCGCCGGATCGCCGAGGGTGCCTCGATGATCCGCTCCAAGGGTGAGGCCGGCACCGGTGACGTGTCCGAGGCGATGCGCCACCTGCGGACCATCAACTCCGAGATCCGCAAGCTCGCCGCCACCAGCGAGGATGAGCTTTTCGTTGCTGCCAAGGAATTGCGGGCACCGCTGGAGCTCGTTCGTCAGGTCGCCCGTGATGGGGCGCTGCCGGTGGTGTGTTTCGTCGCCGGTGGGATCGCCACCCCGGCCGATGCGGCGATGATGATGCAGCTGGGCGCCGACGGCGTGTTCGTCGGTTCCGGCATCTTCAAGTCCGGTGACCCGGAGCGCCGCGCGAAGGCGATCGTGCGCGCCACCGCCCACTTCGACGACCCGCAGGTGATCGCGGATGCCTCCCGCGGCCTCGGTGAGGCGATGGTCGGCATCAACGTAGCCGATCTGCCCGCCCCGCACCGCCTGGCCGAGCGCGGCTGGTGAGGATCGGCGTACTCGCCCTGCAGGGCGCGGTCAGCGAGCATGCGGACCGGCTCGCCTCGCTGGGTGCCGAGGTGGCGTTGGTACGCCGGCCGGAGCAGCTGGCCGATCTCGACGGCCTGGTGCTGCCGGGCGGGGAGTCCACCACGATGGCCCGGCTCTGCGCCCAGGTCGACCTGGTACCGGCGCTGCGGGACCGGATCGCCGACGGCCTGCCGGTGCTGGGCACCTGCGCGGGCCTGGTGATGCTCGCCGACGAGGTGCGCGACGGTGCCGCGCTGCAGGGCTTCGACCGGATCGGTGGATTGCCGGTATCGGTTCGACGCAACGGATTCGGCGGCCAGCTGGCCTCGGCCGAACTGCCCCTGCACTGGTCCGATGGCGGCGCGGGCAGCGGTGTCTTCATCCGGGCACCACGCATCGAGGAGGTCGGTCCGGGTGTCGAGGTGCTGGCCCGCTGGGGCGATGAGGCGGTCGCGGTGCGCCGGGACCGGATCCTGGCGGCCAGCTTCCATCCCGAACTGTCCTCCGATACCCGGTTGCACGAGCTGCTCTGTGAGTTGGCGACCCGGTCGATGGATCGCCTCGCCGGTTGAGCACCAGCTCGCGAAACCCCCCGAACTGCGACGAAACCCCTGCTGCAGCAGGGGTTTCGTCGCATCTTCGGATGTCTCGTGGCGGCCCTACGAACCGGTGCTGGCCAGGCCGCCGGTGCTCTCGGGTTCGAGCGGGGCGTCACCGGCGGTGGCGCTGCCACCCGGATCCTTGCTGTCCCCGACGGGCTCGGCATCGGGGTAGCCACCCAGGCCACCGTCGCTCGGCGGCAGCGGCGCCGTGGTGGGCTCATCGACCGGCGGCTCGGCCACCGGCGGTTCCGCCGGGGGCTGGGTGACCGGCGGGGTGGTGACCGGCGGTTGCAGGGTGGGCGGCGCCACGGTCGGGGTCTCCCGCGGGGTCGCGGTCCGCGTCGGCTTGTCGGTCGGCTTGCCCGTCGGGGTCGGCTTGGCCGTCGGCCTGCCGGTCTCGGTCGGTTTCGCGGTGGGCTTGCCGGTCTCGGTCGGTTTCGCGGTGGGCTTGCCGGTCTCGGTCGGCTTCGCGGTGGGCTTGCCGATCGGGCTCTTGGTCGCCGTGGGCTTGCCGGTCGGCGACTTCGTGGCCGTCGGCTTGCCGGTCGGGGTCTTGGTCGGCTTGGCCGTCGGAGTCTTGGTCGGCTTGCTCGTGGTCTTCGTCGGCTTGGGGCTCGGCTTGGGCTTGTTGCGCGCCACGATCTCCTTCGCCAGCGGCTCCCACTTGGCGTACGCGTCCGGGTAGCCCGACCGCTGCACCGCCTGGGCCGCCTTGGTCAGCGGCATCTTCTCCCAGCCCTTGATGTCCTTCAGCCCGGGGTTGTTGGTGTGCTTGGCGACCCCGAGGAAGGCCTCGGTCGCCAGCACCGGATTGCGGATCTCCTTCACCGTGCCCCAGCCACTGACCGGCCGCTGCTGGAACAACCCCTGCGAGTCCCGGTCGCCGTAGTTCAGGTTCCGCAGCGTGGACTCCTGCATCGCCGTGGCGATCGCGATCTCCATCGCCCGCTCGCTGAACCCGTGCTTCTTGGTGGTCGCGATGATGATCTTCGCGTTCTCGAGCTGTTCCTTGCTCAGATCCTGATACTTCGACGACGGCGCGGAGGCGGCGGTCGCGGTGACCGTCAGGGGCACGGTGATCGCAGGGACGCCCAGCACGGCGCCGATCGCGATCGCGGCCAGCGCCTTGCGGCTCTTCAGCTTGGTCCTGAGGCTCATCGGGGGTTCTCCTGGTGCGTCACGGGGGTTCGGGTGTCCTGCGTTGCCCATCACGCTAGGGAAATGCGAGCCTGCGGAGAACATCGAGAGCGGCGGAAGGTTCCCTCTCGCTCGGGACGGCTGGTTCAGCCGGCGCGCTCGACGAGGAGGGCGATCTGGATCCGGGACTCCAGATCGAGCTTCGCCGACAACCTGGCCAGGTGCGTCTTGACCGTCGCCTCACCGACGTGGAGCCGGTGCGCGATCTGCTTGTTGGACAGGCCCTCCCAGACCAGCCGGGCGATCTCCCGCTCCCGGTCGCTGAGCTGGGCCATCCCGGTCCGCGCCTGTCGCTGCCGCTCGCTGTCCGCACCGGCGAAGTGGTTCAGCAGGTGCCGGGTGCTGCGCGGTGAGAGCACCGCTTCCCCGGAGTGCACGATCCGCACCGCGTCGCGGATCTGCTCCGGACGGGCGTCCTTCAGCAGGAAACCGGCCGCCCCGGCCTCCAGGGCCGCGTACACATATCGGTCCAGGTCGAAGGAGGTGAGTGCGACCACCTGGGGCGGGCGGACGCGGCGCCGCAGCATCGCGGTCGCGGTGACCCCGTCGACCCGCTGCATCCGCAGATCCATCAGCACGACGTCGGGTGCGTGCCGGTCGGCGGCGACCGTCACCTCGTCACCGTCGGTGGCCTCGGCGACGACGGTGATGTCCGGATCCTGTTCGAGAATTCCGCGTACGCCGGCGCGTGCCATCGGGTCGTCGTCGACGAGCAGCACCCGGATCGGTCGAGCCGCGGGTGGGGTGGTCATGCCGCCATTCTAGGAAGCTGGCCCCGGTGTCGCCGGGTCGTCCACCGCGGCCCAGGGCAGTTGCACCGACACCTCGAACCAGCCGTCCGCGGTGGGCCCGACGGTGATCTGGCCGTCCAGTGCCGCGACCCGCTCCTGCATGCCGATCAGCCCCGACCCCGAACCCGGCAGCCCCGACGGGGCACCGGTCAGTGGATTGCGGATCCGCAGCAGCACCCCACTGCCCGGAGCCGCCCGCAGATCCAGTCCGACCGAACTCCCAGGGGCATGCTTGACGACATTCGTCAGGGCCTCCTGGACGATCCGGAAGACGGCCCGGTTGAGCAGCGCACCGGCCTGCTCCGGGTCGCTGAGCATCACGAAGGCGTTGACCTGGACGCCGGCGGCGATGGTCGAGTCGATCACCTCGGCCACATTGGCCATCCCGTGCAATGGGATCTGCGCCGGTTCGGTGACCGGCCCGGCGCGATGCGGGTCGCGCAGTGCACCGACCAGATCCCGCAGATCCTCCAAGGACCGGTGGGCATTGTCGCGGACCACATGGGCGGCCTCGGTGACCCGCCCGTCGCCGGCCCGGGCGACCTCCTCCAATGCCCCGGAATGCAACGAGACAAGGGAAAGGCGGTGTGCCAGCGCGTCGTGGATCTCGCGGGCCAACCGCTCCCGCTCGGACTGCCGGGCGAGCTCGTCGGTGAGCCCGGCGACATGCTGCTGGGCCTGCTCCAGGTGCGCGTCGGCGCTCTCCAACTCCCGGCGGCTGCGGCGCAACCAGCCCAACATGAAGGTCCCGGCGTACCCGATCACCATCGCCACCACGTCGAAAGCGATCCGAGTCGGCTGATCGACGGTCGGCAACGGAACCCAGGTGCCGTCGGTCAGGGCGTTTCGAATCAACACGATCACGCCGACCACCCCGGCGCCGATCGCTGCGATCCGTCGTTGCCGGGCGGGGCGCCGGGCGATCAACTCGCTCATCCCGAGGAACATCAACAGCGGATCGAGCTGCAGCACCAGCGCGATCCCTGCGCCCATCCCCCAGAGCACCCAGGGACGAGTCCGGCGCCAGAAGATGGAGATCTCGAGCAGGAAAGCGACGAAGAACGCCAGGATGCCGAGGTTGCTGATCGATGGGCCACCGTTGGGCATCGGCGGTCCGCCGAGATAGGGCGGCACTTCGAGGACGGCCATCACGCTGACGACCACCATCACCACGAATGCCAGGATCGACGCCAGGACAGACAGCACGCGGCGTGACCAATGCCTGGTGCCGCTGCGGGAGGGGGTGGACATGTCCTGAGCCTAGGGCGGGGGACCGACATCGCGCGTCCCCCGATTCGGCGTACGGAACGTCCCGGCTGTCCACCGATCGGGGGACACCGATCGACTCGATCGGGCGACGCGGTCACCGCCGCGGGGCCGGGATCGTTGGGGCATCACCCACCCGGTTCGCCGGCCTACCCACAGGAGTCACGATGTCCCAGCAGCAGCCCCCGCAGCGTCCGCACCAGCAGCACCCCAACTACGCGATGTATCCGCCGCAGGGCCAGCCGCAGCCCGGCCCGGCCGGACCGCCGCCGAAGGCGAAGAAGCCGATCCACAAGCGGGTCTGGTTCTGGCTGTTGCTCGTGCTGGTCGGCATCGTCCTGATCAGCCAGGCCGGCGGGGGCGGTTCCGAATCCGCCGACGGCGAGGGTCAGCCGGCCGGTCAGCCGACCCGAGCCGGGAAGACGACCCCGCCGCCGGCCGGTTTGAACACCCCGGTCAAGGACGAGGATCTGGAGTTCACCGTCACCGGTTTCAAGTGTGGCGTCTCGGTCGAGGACCCGTTGACCAAGATCCAGCCGCAGGGCCAGTTCTGCAAGATGGACCTGTCGGTGAAGAACCTGGGCAGCAAGCAGGAGACGCTGTTGGACAACAACGTGAAGGTGCTCGACGACAAGGGTGCGGAGTACGCCTCCGGCAGCGAGACCTTCATCGTGAAGGACGTCATCGTGCTCAAGCAGATCAATCCCGGGAACACCCTCACCGGCAGCATCTACTACGACGTGCCGGCCGATGTGACCCCCACCAGGGCCAAGGTCCAGGGTTCGATGTTCAGCCGGGGCGGGACGATCGCGCTCGCCTGAGATGCGCCCCCGGTATGTGATCATGGTGCCTTCGAATCCCTCCATCGAACGGCAGATCCATGAGCAACAACCAGTGGGGTACCCCCGGGCCCCAGGGCGGTTTTGGACAGGGACCCGGTCCGCAGGGGCCGGGTCCGCAGGGACCGGGTCCGCAGGGACCCTACGGTCAGCAGCGGCCCGGTCCGATGGGACCGCAGGGGCCGGGTTTCCCGCCGTACGCCGGCGGCCCGGCTCCGCGGCCGAAGAAGAAGGCGACCCCGATCGTGCTGATCGCCCTGATCACCGTTGTCGCGGTGCTCGGTGCGATCATCGGCTTCGCCCTCTGGGCCGCCCGGGACACCCCGCAGAAGGGCGTCGACCGCTACTTCGAGGCGCTCAACGACTCCTATTCCGCCAACCTGGCCGACGTCGTGGTGAACGTCCCGACCGCCGCCGAGCTGAACGCCGCCAAGCAGTACTCCCTCGGCCAGCGGGGCGACTACACCGTGAACAGCGTCAGCACCTCCGGTGACCTGGCGAAGGTCGAATACACGATCGACGGGCGCACCGAGCAGGTGGATCTGCGGATGCGCAAGGTCGACGGGAAGTACAAGGTGGTCGACGGGTTCTCCAAGCTCACCCTGAAGTCCGCCGACGACCTGCCGCTCGCGATCGGCTACGAGAACAGCAGCATGACCGGCAAGGAGGTTCCGGTCTACCCGGGCACCTACGAGATCCGTGGGGTGAGTGGCGGCAAGGGGTTGTCCAGCAGCTACTACGAGTTCAAGGACGGCAACACCGTCACCCTGAAGCCGGGGGAGACGAAATCCGTGGACGTGCAGATCCAGCTGAACGAACGCGGCAAGGAACTGGTCCGCTCCACCGTGGGGTCGGCGTTCAGCCGCTGCACCATCTCCTCGGATCCGGCACCGGCCAACTGCCCGTTCAGCGTGACCGCCCCGGCCGACAAGGGTTCGAACCTCGCCAACTGGAAGCTGGTCGGTGAGCGGAGCCGCTCCGAGGTGGCAGCGAGTGCCGATGTCGCCGCCGGCCAGCCGCTGACCGCGACCTGCGTCACCTTCGAGGCCCAGCTGGACTACGAGTACTACACGGCCGACTACTCCAGCCGCACGGTGCGCGCCCCGCAGTCCAAGTTCACCGGTTGCGCAGACCTCACCCAGTCCCGGTCCACCCCGACGGTGACCTGGAAGTCATGACGCGGAGCTGAACCAGTACGCCGATTCCGAGCGATCGGGACGGTGCACGAGAAGCGGCCCCCGGGATATCCCGGGGGCCGCTGTCGTTCGGCTCGGCTCAGTGACCGAATTCGTCGGAGTCCACCGGCGCCATCCCGGCCGGCGGCTGCAATCCGCTCAGCAGGTCCAGCTCCTCGGTGCTCAGCGCGAAGTCGAAGATCGCCAGATTTTCCTGCTGGCGTTGCGGATTCGCCGACTTGGGCGCCACCGCGCACCCGAGCTGGACGGCCCAGCGGAGCAGCACCTGACCGGGCGTACGCCCGTGCGCCGCGGCCACCTGCTGCACGGTCTGGTCCTGCATCAGGCCGGTGTCGCGGCCCAGCGGGGACCAACCCTCGGTGACGATCCCGTGGGCGGACTGGTACGCCCGCTCCGCCGGCCGGTCGAGCCACGGGTGCAGCTCGATCTGGTTGACCTCCGGGGTGGCACCGGTCTCGGTGATCAACCGGTCGAGGTGCGCGGGCTTGAAGTTGGAGGTGCCGATCGCCCGGGTCAGGCCCTGTTCGCGCAGTCGCAGCATTCCCTGCCAGGCCTGCAGATAGGCGTCCTGGTCGGGGTTCGGCCAGTGGATCAGCAGCAGGTCGACATGGTCCAGACCGAGGCGTTCCAGGTTGCCCGCCAGGCCGGCCGCCGGATCGGAATGCCAACGTCGGTTGAATTTAGTGGTGACGAACAGGTCATCCCGCGGCAACCCGCAGTCGCGGATCGCGCGGCCCACGCCGACCTCGTTGCCGTAGTTCTCGGCGGTGTCGACGTGCCGGTAGCCGATCTCGACCGCGGAGCGGATGGCGGCCTCGACCTCGGTGTCGTCCATCGGCCAGGTGCCGAGCGCCACCTGCGGCATCTCGGCACCACCGGCCAGTCGCATCAACGGTGCGAGCTCGGTCACCGCGATCCCTTCCTCAGTTGATCGTTCCGGGCTTCGCCGCCGGCGAATCCCGCAGCGGATCGGGGTTGTTGGTGCGGTCGACGGCGAGCCAGGCCGCACCGATGATGCCGGCCCGGTTGTGGTGCTTCGCCGGCACGATCGGGGCATTCAGCTTGAGCTTGGGCAGGAACTTCTGGTGGTCCTTGCTGACCCCGCCGCCGATCACGATCAGGTCCGGCCAGAGCAGCTTCTCCACCGTCTCGAAATAGCGCTGCAACCGCGGCACCCACTCCTTGTAGGAGAGGCCGAGCTTGTCCTTCACACCGGAGGAGGCCTGGGTCTCGGCGTCATATCCGTCGATCTCCAGATGGCCCAGCTCGGAGTTCGGCACCAGCACGCCGTTGTAGATGATCGCGGTCCCGATCCCGGTGCCGAGGGTGGCCATCAGCACCAGCCCGGGGTGATCCTTGGCGGCCCCGAAGCGGACCTCGCAGACCCCGGCGGCGTCCGCGTCGTTGACCAGCACCACATCCCGGCCGAGCCGTTCCTCGAACAGCTTCTCGGCCTCGCAGTCGATCCAGGACTTGTCGATGTTCGCCGCCGAGCGGGTGATGCCGTGCATCACCACCGCCGGCACCGTCACCCCGATCGGGCCGTCGCCGATCTGGTCGGCGAACTGCTCGACGATCTCGGCCACCACCTCCGCGACGTTCTTCGGAGTGGATTTCTTCGGCGTATCGATCCGCAATCGGTCGGTCGCGAAGTCACCGGCGGTGAGGTCAACGGGCGCTCCCTTGATGCCCGAGCCGCCGATGTCGATTCCCAGCACTGGTCGATCAGTCACACGATGAGCCTAGTGGCCCGATTGCATCTGTGCCACGGGGTCCGCGTTAGGTTGGCTGGTGCAGGCAGGTGGTTGAAAGGATTTCGATGAACTGGTTGGTGACCGGTGGGGCCGGCTACATCGGGGCGCATGTGGTGCGGGCCTTCGCCGAGGCCGGGATCGGCACGGTCGTGCTCGACGACCTGAGCTCGGGGCGCCGGGATTTCGTGCCGGCCGGCGTACCGATGGTCGAGGGCTCGATCACCGACACCGAACTCGTCGCCAAGACCCTGGCCGAGCACGAGGCGGTCGGGGTGGTGCACATCGCCGGCTTCAAGTACGCCGGGGTCTCGGTGCAGCGACCGGTGCACACCTACACCCAGAACGTCACCGGCACCGCCTCGGTGCTGGAGGCGATGGAGCAGGCCGGCGTACCGCGGCTGGTGTTCTCCTCCTCGGCCGCCGTCTACGGCACCCCCGAGACCGAGCTGGTCACCGAGGACTCGCCGACGCGACCCGAGTCGCCCTATGGCGAGTCGAAGCTGGCCGGGGAGTGGCTGATCGCCGACCAGGGCCGGGCCACCGGACTGGTGCACACCTCGCTGCGCTACTTCAATGTGGTCGGGTCGGGGACCGATGAGGTCTATGACGTCAGCCCGCACAATCTCTTCCCGATCGTCATCGAGGCGTTGCTGGCCGGCCGGACACCGCAGATCTTCGGCACCGACTACGACACCCCGGACGGGACCTGTGTGCGGGACTACGTGCACGTCGCCGACCTGGCCCGCAGCCACGTCGCCGCCGCCCAGGCGCTCGCCGCCGATCGCTCCCTGGATCCGGTCTACAACCTCGGTTCGGGCACCGGGTTGTCGGTACGCCAGATCATGACCGCGATGGCGAAGGGCACCGGGATCGACTTCACCCCCGAGGAGGCGCCGCGCCGCCCCGGCGACCCCGCCCGGATCGTCGCCACCGGGGAGGCCGCCGGCCGCGATCTGGACTGGGCGATGCGCCACGACATCGACGAGATGGTCCGCTCCGCCTGGACCGCGCGGACCGCCCACGCCTGAGCGTGGGGGGCAGGGCCTCCTACGCTCGTCGAGCAGGTCGCGCAGCGACCGTGTCGAGACGTACTGGCTCATCTCGACACGCGATCCATTGCTCCGCTCCGCTGCGCATGGCTCGCTACTCGATGAGCGTGAGGGGCAGGGTCCGTTGCGCATGGCTCGCTACTCGATGAGCGGGTGAGTGTCAGCGTTCGATCGCGCGGGCGTGGGCGGCGCGGGCGAGCTGGTCGTTGACGATGTCGCGGGCCACGGCCGCGTCCAGATGGTGCAGCACCAGGGTGACCGGGCCCGGGGTGGTGTCCAGGTGCACCGAGGCCAACCGCAGCAGGCGTTGCAGCGGGCCCTGGGTGAGGCGTACCGACTGGGTCTTGGCGTGCGGAACCACCTCGCGGCGGTGCTGCAGCCAGCCGGATTCGCCGACCATCACGTGTTCGTTCCAGCCGTAGCGCAGGAAGCGCCAGCCGATCGGCCGCAACCAGGCCGCCCGGCGCGGTACCGAATACAGCTGCACCCACTCGTCCTCGGCACCGGGCAGCAGGTATGCCATCGCGATCCGGGTCTGCGTGGTGCTGGCGACCGGGAGCAGCATGCTGGACGCCGACCGGTTGTTGTCGGCGCCGTCGCTGCCGTAACCGAGCACATCGATGTCCACCCGGTGCAGCCGCAACAGGTGCCGCCACAGCCAGGACTGCTGGATGCGTACCCCCTGGATCCGATCCACCGGTACCGACTGGCTGCTCAGATTGGTCAGCCCCCGGGTGATCCGCAGCGCCCCGCTGCTGGTCCGGGCCAGGGTGTAGTTGAACTGCGCGATCACCCTTCGGCTGATCAGCGAGACCACACCACCGACCAGCGGGATCAACCCGGCCAGTGCGAACGCCCCCGCACCCGCGTACCAGGTGATGACCATCGCCGCGATCAGGCCGAGCACCGAGACCAGGAACTCGGTGGAGGTGACCAGGCCGAGCACCAGCATCGGCGGCTGCAGGCGTACCAGCACCTGGTCCGAGCTGGCCAGATCCTCCAGCGCCCGGGCCTGTGGCTGCTGGCCGGCCGCCTCGACGGTGGTCCGCTGGCCGTGCGCGCGGGCCAGCAGATAGTCGCGCAGTTGGTACGCCTTGGCGCGCTTCAGATAGCGCAGGGTGACCCGGGAATCACTGCCGCCGGCCTCGATCCGCAGCTCGCTGAGGCCGAAGATCCGGGCCCCGAGCGGCTGGATCACATCGACCGACTGGATCCGGTTGAACGGGATCCGCTTGGAGGAACGGTTCAGCCAACCCGTCTCGATCCGCAACTCGTCGCTGTCGATGACGAAGCGGGTGAACCACCAGCCGGCGAAGGCGATCAGGCCGCTGAGCAGCACGATGCCGAGCACGACCGCGATGATCAGCAGGATCGGCAGGGTCTGCGCCCACTCCAGTGCACCGCCGTTTCCGTTGCCGGGCAGGAATTCCCGGCCCACGGCGACGATGATCGCCAGCAGGACCACCCAACCGCGGATCAGCGGGGTCAGCGGATGCGGGCGTTCGGTCGCCTTGACCGCCGGGGTCTGCTCACCGGGCGGGACCACGACGGGATCGGCGGGGTGCTCCGGTGAGGTCACAGTCCCGAGGTCCTCGTCTCACCGAGCTCGGTCAACCGGTCCCGCAGCCGGGCGGCCTCGGCGGGCGGCAATCCGGGGACGGTGGCGTCGGTGGAGGCGGAGGCGGTGACCAGTTTGACCGTGGCCAGCCCGAGCGCGCGTTCGATCGGCCCGGATTCCACCTCGACGACCTGCATCCGGCCGTAGGGGACCGCGGTCAGCCGGCGGAACCAGAGCCCGCGGGTGACATAGAGATCGTCGGCCAGCTCGGCGTACCCCCAGGATCGCCAGAGCGCACCCATCCGCCACCAGCGCCAACTCGTCCAGAGCAGGCCGGCGACCAGGATCGGGACCCAGCAGATCGCCAGCCCGCCGGAGAAGAACCAGCCGGCCCAGGTGGCGATCGCGACCAGCGGCAGCCAACCGATCAGTACGCCGATCCGCAGCAGCGTGCGGTAGCGGGGGGAGAGCCGGCGCCACTGTTCGCTCGGCGGGGCGAACAGCAGGTCGGCCTCAGTGGCCATGGCCACCGCGGCGCTGCCGCTTGCGCTGCCTGCGGGCGATCTTGCGCTGGAAGGACTTGCTGTCCGGTCCGTAGACGTCGATCCCGCCCATCAGGCACAGACCCTTGAGCACGAGGGTCGGACCGTCGGGGTGCGGCCGCAGACCCTTGACATCGGTACCGCCCATGACGCCGATGGTCTCATCCCGCACGTTGACCCCCTCGGGCACCAGCAGGGTCAGCCCGCCCATGATCCAGGCGCCCTCGATCACCGCCTCCGGGGCGTCGAAGGTGGCCTCGGTGAAGTCGAGATCGTTGCCGCCCATCAGCGCGAAGCTGCGGGTCTGGGCGCGCACCTGCCAGGGACCCTCGCGATTCGAACCGCCCATGATGCCGATCATGGTGTCCGGTCGGTCGGCGCCGGCGGAGCGGCGCACCGCGGGGCTCGCCGGGGTGGGCTGGTGCCGCTGCTGCGGCAGCGGGGAGTTGATCGGGACCAGATCACGGGTCAGCGGGATCAGGTCGTCGAAGGTCCTGGCCCGGGTGGCCTGGCCGGTGCGTTCGTCGTGTTCGTCGCGGGTCAACCGGCCTTCGGCGTACGCCGCGGAGAGCAGGTCGAGCACCTGGTTGCGGTCTGCGTCGCTCGCCCGCAGGTCGCCACCGACCGCGGGGCCGACGTCGTCGGGTTCGCGCGGAGTCATGGCAGCAGCCTAGGCCAGATCTCCGACCCGGACCCGGTCCGCGACACGAGGCCCGGGTTCACCCCGGGTAACCCCGGGGCCGCGTACGCTGGGTCCGCCGCGCGGGCGTAGTTCAGTGGCAGAACGGCACCCTTCCCGGGTGCAGACGTGAGTTCGATCCTTGCCGCCCGCTCCACTCGCTCGGGCGTACCGGGCAGCATCCGATCATCGAGTGCACCCCCGGTACGGCCGGAGCCGCACCGGGGGTGCGTGTCGAATGGTCGGTCAGGCCGCCTCGGGCAACGGCTCGACGAGCAGCTGCTGGATGTGCGGTGCCAACGTCGCCACCAGATCGTCGATGCTCACCATCGCCAGGGCCGCGTCGCGCAGCATGTAGCGGTGCCCGGCGGTGCCGGAGAGAACCGCCGCCGCCAGTTCGGCGCGGAGCGCCGACCGGTCCAGGCCCAGATGCTCGGTGAGTGCGGTGAACGCCCGGGTGGCCAGGAACTCCCGGCTCTCGACGAGCCCGTCATCGGTGCAGCTCGAGCGGAACAGCGTGACGAACCGGGACTTCGACTCCGGGTCCTCCCAGACCTCCAGGAAGCAGCGCGCCGCCCGCTCACCGAGCCCCTCGATCGGCCCGTCGATCACCTGTTTCAACAGCCAGTCCGGGTCCGAGAAGGGCGAACCCGCCAGCGCTGCGGCGTACAGGGCCGCGCGCCCGTCGAAATAGTGATGGACCAGCGCGGGATCCACCCCGGCATCGCGGGCGATCGCCCGCAGGGATGCCCCGGCGTACCCCTTGTCTGCAAAGTGCTTCCGAGCAGAATCCAGGATCAATCGCCTGGTGTCATCCTGTGGTCTCGGCCCCCGTGATCTCGTCATAAGTTGGATGCTAACCAGCGCCCGGGTCTGTGTCTGGACAATCGGATGAAGGATCGATCCGTTACCGATCGCGATGCGTCGGTTGGGGGAGATGCGCTAGAGTGTGCTCGCGCCCGTGGCCTCGTGCTTGTGGGCCGCGCGAATGTAGTTCAATGGTAGAACATCAGCTTCCCAAGCTGAGAACGCGGGTTCGATTCCCGTCATTCGCTCCACGCCGGGCTGTGCAGGAGAGGCAGAGATGAGATTCTCCGACTTCTGGCGCAGCGCCTACCACGACAACCGCAGGGGTTTCCGCTTCGTCGTCGGCATGTGCCTGTTCTGGATCGGGCCGGTCTTCTTCATCTGGGCCGGTGTGGCCATGGATCGCCCGTCGATGCTCGGCTGGGGCCTGCTGGCCGGAGCCGGCTGGTTGCTCGCCTGGGCGGTGATGCTGATCCGGCACTTCCGCTCCGCCCCCGGTGAGGTCGCCGACCTCACCCCCACCGTGCCGATGATCGCGCCCGGGCTGATGATGGTGGTCGGGACCTTCGGGGCCTTCGCGAACTTCTCCTGAACCCCTAGGGTCGGGGGATCACTCCTTGGCGTCGCCCCAGCCGTGCCAGCGGTCGATCTCGGCCCGTACCGAGACCCGCTTGCGATCCCGGGTCGGATACTCCTTGCCGGTGTAGTGCTTCGCCAACCGGTCGATGTCGACCAGGTCCGGGTCGTCGACGACCTCGACGACATGGCCCTGGATGCTGACGTGGGTGTACCACTCGCCGTCCTTCATCGCGGTGAGCGCGATCCGGCCGTCGTTCTTCAGGTGCTGCAGCCGGACCCGTTCGGCGTCCAGGTTGAACAGCACCCGGCCGTCGTCCTCGATCAGATACCAGGTCGCCACGCTGACCGGCTGGCCGTCGGATCGGACGGTGGCCATCACCGCGGGATTGGGTTCGCGCAGCAGATCCATCACCTTGCCGGTGGGTGCACCTTTGGACATTGCTCCTCCTGGTCATGCGTCGGTTCGCGACAGCAGTCTGTCACCGCGGTCTCTAGGCTGAACGCATGCCGACCCCAGATTTCATCCTTCGGTTGCGGGAAAAGATCGGTACCGAACTGCTCTGGCTGCCCGGGGTGACCGCGGTCGTCATCGATCGGAGTACGCCGCAACCGCGGGTGCTCTGCGTGCGCCGCGCCGACAACGGGCAGTGGACGCCGGTCACCGGGATCGTCGATCCGGGGGAGCCGCCGGCGGTCGCGGCCGAACGGGAGGTGCTCGAGGAGGCCGGGATCACCGCGGTCTGCGAGTGGCTGGTCTCGGTCGAGGTGGTCGGCCCGGTCACCTATGACAACGGGGATCGCAGTCAGTTCGTCGACCACTGCTTCGCGCTGCGATACCTGGCCGGTGAACCCCATCCGGCCGACGGTGAGAACACCGAGGCCGGCTGGTTCCCACCGGATGCGCTGCCGCCGATGAACGAACGCTTCCAGCGCGCGGTCCAGCAGGCGCTCGCCGAGCCCGGTCCGGCCCGGTTCACCCGCTGACGGGGCCGGTGCCGTCGCGCCAGCGCCGGTAGGCCTCCGGCAGGCAGACCGCGCAGGGTCGGTAGCCGGCCGCCACCGCGGCGTCCTCGTCGGCGAAGAAGACGCGATATCGGGCGTACGGCCCGCCGCGCGCCAGGGCACGCAACGCGCCCGGGCAGTCCAGCCGGCCGTAGATCCTGCTGCGCCGATGGCCGCCGAGCGTGCCCGGCACCGCCGAGGCGTACGCCGTGCCGTCCAGGCCGAGCAGCCGATAGGTCACGCCGACGCCGCGGGAGCCTTCGCCAACCGGATCACCGTGCCGATCACACCGAGCGCCGCGAAGAGCAGGAAGATCACCAGGTCCGCGAGATAAGCGCCCCACAGGTCCGGCCGGAGCAGATTGACCAGCACGAACTCGGCCCGGCTCATCCCGCTGGCGGCACCGTATTCCGGGTAGGCGGTCCAGATGTCGGTCGCCACGATCGACACCAGACTGGCGGCGACACCGACCAGGATGACCCCGATCAGCGCCGGCGCACCACGCCGGGCCTGCGTCCCGGCACCGCGGGCATAGAGCCAGACCGCGAGCCCGGCGAGCAGGAACGGGATGAGCGAGGCGATGAACCCCAGCTTCCACAGCATCACGGTCGCCACCACCCCCGCCGGGATGGCGACCAGGGAGAACGCCAACCCGCGGCCGACGCGCTCCACCGGTGCCTCGACGCTCAGATCGGGAGGCGACTGGGGTGCACCGGGATAGACCGGAGCCGGCGGGTACGACGGGTTCGGTTGGTAGGTCTGACCCGGCTGGTACGCGGGATTCTGCGGGTACGCAGGATTCGGCGACACCGGCTGCCCGGAAGGATTCGGAGGGACCATCTCTGGTCCGCGGGGTTCGGTGGGCATGCTCATGGGTGGCCTTTCCTGGCTGATCTGGGCACATCGTGCCCTCCGGTGGATCGCGGCGCCAGCGTTGTTATCGGATCGCCACCAAAGTCGGTGGTGACGCTGGACACCCTCTCCCGGCGTCCGGGGCACCTGTGGTTCATTGGTCCCGAGGACAGCACGCGAGAGAGGGCCACCCATGAGTGAGAACAGTCAGGCACCGACCGAGGCCGAACTGGCGGCCGGTCGGGAGGCGTATGAACTCGATCGCGCCCACGTCTTCCATTCCTGGCAGGTCCAGGAGACCTTCAAACCGCTCACCGTGGTGAAGGCGGACGGGTCGCTGGTCTGGGACGGGGAGGGCAATGAGCTGATCGACCTGTCCGCGCAGCTGGTGTTCACCAACCTCGGTTTCCAGCACCCCAAGGTGGTGCAGGCGATCGTCGACCAGGCGCAGACGCTGGTCACCCTCGCCCCACAGCACGTCAACGATGCCCGCTCCGAGGCCGCTCGGTTGATCACCGAACTGGCACCCGAGGGGCTCGAGCACGTCTTCTTCACCAATGGCGGTGCGGACGCCAACGAGCACGCGGTCCGGATGGCGCGGTTGCACACCGGCCGCCGCAAGGTGCTCAGCGCCTACCGCTCCTACCACGGCGGTACCGATCTGGCGATCAACGTCACCGGTGACCCGCGCCGGATCGCCAACGACAACGGCGATGCCGGCACCGTGCACTTCTTCACCCCGTTCCTGTATCGCAGCTATTTCAACGCCAGCAGCGAATCCGAGGAATGCGAGCGAGCCCTCACGCACCTGGAGAACGTGATCAAACTGGAGGGCCCGTCGACGATCGCGGCGATCATCCTGGAGACCATTCCCGGAACCGCCGGCATCATGGTGCCGCCACCGGGCTATCTGGCCGGGGTTCGCGAACTCTGCAACGAATACGGGCTGATGTACATCGCCGATGAGGTGATGGCCGGTTTCGGGCGGACCGGGAACTGGTTCGCCATCGACCGCGAGGGCGTCACCCCGGATCTGATCACCTTCGCCAAGGGGGTGAACTCCGGTTACGTGCCGCTCGGCGGGGTGATCATGTCCAATGACATCTACCAGACCTTCGGCACCCGCAATTATCCCGGCGGGCTCACCTATTCCGGGCATCCGCTGGCCTGCGCCGCCGCGGTCGCCACCATCAACGCGATGGCCGAGGAGAAGGTCGTCGAGAACGCCGCGCGGCTCGGTGAGGAGATCATCTGGCCCAAACTGCTCGAACTGTCCGAGAAGCATCCCGCGGTCGGCGAGGTCCGCGGGGTCGGCGCGTTCTGGGCGATCGAGCTGGTCAGCAACCGCGAGACCAGGGAACCCCTTGCCCCGTACGGTTCCTCGAGCCCGGCGATGAACGACGTCGTCGCCGCCGTGCTCAAGGGCGGGGTGCTGCCGTTCTCGAACTTCAACCGGATCCATGTGGTACCGGCGCTGAACATCCCCGACGACCAACTGCGCCGCGGCCTGGACATCATCGACGAGGCCCTCGACGTCGCCGACCAGCACTACCAGGGCTGACCCCACGTTCATCTCGACACGTGTCCCGGCTCCGCTTCGCTGCGCCGGGTCACTACTCGATGAACGGGGTGATCGCCAGCGAGTCGAAACCACGTTCCTCGAGTAGCTCGCGCGGCGAGCGTGTCGAGAGGAACTCCGTTGCTGCCGCTCCGCTTCGCCGGGTCACTACTCGATGAACGTGGCGATTTCCTTGGCGATCTCCAGGGAGGCGGTCGCGGCGGGGGAGGGGGCGTTCAGCACATGCAACTGGCGCGGGCCCTCGACGAGCGCGAAGTCGTCCACCAGGGTGCCGTCCGCGCGCAGCGCCTGGGCGCGTACCCCGGCCGGTGCCGGGACCAGTGCGTCGTCGCCCAGCTCGGGTACCAGCTCGCGCAGGCTGGCCAGGAATCGCTGCTGGGACAGCGATCGCGCGACCTCGCCGATCCCGGTACGCCAGAAGCGGCGGCCCAGTCGCCACAGACCCGGCCAGCTCACCGACTCCGCCAGCTCACCGGGCACCACGTCCCGCCAGCGATACCCCTCGCGGGCCAGCGCCAGCACCGCATTCGGCCCGGCGTGCACACCGCCGTCGATCATCCGGGTGAGATGCACACCGAGGAAGGGAAGCGTGGGATCGGGTACCGGATAGATCAGCCCGCGCACCAGGTGTCGCTGCGACGCGGTCAGCTCGAAATACTCACCACGGAAGGGAATGATCCGCAAGCCCGGCTCCACCCCGGCCAGTCGGGCGATCCGATCGGCCTGCAGGCCCGCACAGTTCACCAGCGCGTCGCCGCGCAGGTCGAGGCCACCGGCGCGAACCCGGACACCGCGCTCGTCGGTGACGATGCCGGTGACCGGTGCGTCGAGCCAGATCTCCCCGCCCAGGCCCACGATCTCATCGGCGAGCGCCCGGCAGATCCCCGGATAGTCGACGATGCCGGTGGAATCGACGCGCAGTGCCGCCAGGGCCCGGACGTGCGGCTCGTACTCCCGCGCCCGGGCCACATCGATCCGGCGGCAGGGCACGCCGTTGGCGGTCCCGCGGCGCTCCAGTTCGGCCAGCGCCGGCAACTGCTCGGGGCTGGTCGCGACCACCAGCTTGCCGGTCACCTCGACCGCCACGTCGTGGCTGCGGGCGTACTCGACCATCGAGACCGCACCCGCCGTGCAGAGCCGTGCCTTCAACGATCCGGGGCGGTAGTAGAGCCCGGAGTGGATCACCCCGGAGTTGTGTCCGGTCTGGTGCTGCGCGACCCGCGATTCCTTGTCCACCACGACCACCCGGTGACCGCGGTGCAACAACTCGCGCGCCGTGGCCAACCCGATGATGCCGGCACCGACGATCACGACCTGGGACATGGGTCCACACTAGGCTGACCGGGTGCGCAGCCGCAGCGAGCTCCTCGGCACGATCGTGTTGATCGTGTGCTGGGCCGCGACGCTGGCCACCATCAAGATCGCCCTGTGGGGCTTCTCACCCTTTCAGGTCGCCGCGGGCCGCTGCCTGATCGGGGCGCTGCTGCTGTTGCCGGTCGCGATCGCCAGCGGTCGCGGGCCCGGGTTGCGGGACAACTGGTTCAGCTATCTGCTGCTCACTCTGGGCAATGTGGTCGGCTTCACCGGGCTGCAGACCTATGCGCTGCAGAATCTGCCGTCCGGGTTGGTCGCGGTGCTGATCTATCTGCAACCGGTCCTGGTCGCGGTCTTCGCCGCACCGGTGCTCGGCGAACCCCTCGGCCGCGCGAAGCTGATCGGGCTGCTGACCGCCTTCGCCGGCATCGTCGTGGTCAGTGCCGACGCGCTCGGTGGCCGGGTGTCACTGGTCGGGGTGCTCTGCGCGATCGGTTCGGCGGTGGCCTGGACCTTCGGCACGCTCACCTATCGACGCTGTTCCGATCGGGTCGACCCGCGCTGGTCGGTGGCCCTGCCGTTCCTCGTCGGCGGCGCGGTGCTGGCCGGATTGTCCGTGCTGCAAGGCGATCCGCCGATGCGGTGGGGGCTCGTTCCGGTGATCGGGCTGGTCATCTCCGGCGCCGTCGGTACCGGGATCGCCTGGCTGCTCTATTTCTGGCTGGTCAGCACCGGTGGCGCCGGACGGACCACCTCACGAATCTTCTTCGTGCCGATCCTGGCGATCGTGATCGGCGCGGTGGCGCTGCACGAGCGGCTCTCGATCACGGTGCTGCTCGGGGGCGCGCTGGTCGTGGTCGGGGTGTGGCTGGCGAATCGGCGCTCGGTGATCAGCGCGCCTGGCTGAACCGGTGCAGCGCCGCGCTGGCACCCTCGGCGTCGCGCACCCGGTGGAAACCGTCCTGCTCGATCAGGAACTGCAGCGGCAGTGGGGTCTTCTCCCCGAACACGAAGTCGGCTCCCTCGGGACCGGGCGTCGGGCGTGGATTCCCGGCGACCGCCGCGGGCAGGAAACTGTTCACCAGCAGGGTTCCGTCGTCGGTGCGCATCGCGGTCAGCGCGCGGAGCTGGGTGACGGCGTACGCCGCATCGTCCAGTGCCCGGACCCGCAACTCGCGGTGGACCCCGCGGGTCATCAGCGCGATGAATCCCGCGAACACCGCACCCATGATGATCAGCGGCAACGGAAACCCTTCGGTCGGACGGATGGTCCTGATCCCGACAAAGGCGAAGCCGAAGATCACCAGCAGCAGCACGATCCCGCAACCGGCGAAGACGATCGGCCCCCGCTGGCGCTGGATCTCGCTCGTGCGGGCCGGTTCGCACCAGGTGACCCGCTCGCCGGCCAGCAGCACGTCACCGAGCAGCCGCTGCTCCTCCGGTGGTACGCGGCCCATCTGGAGGCCCGGATCGGGTGCCTCGGCATGTCGTTGCGGATCCAGCAGGGCGGCCTCCGCGGCGTCGGCATCGGTGTCGGTCAGCCACAGGAACCCGTGGCGGCGGTAGCTCTTGCGGCTGGAGCTGGAACTGCTCCGGGTGCTCTGGTGGACCTCGACCCGCCAGAGCAGATCGGTCCGACCGCGCTCCTGGACCCGGGTGAGATGGGTCAGGGTCTCCCGGGGTTGTTCGTCCACGATCCGCGTACCGTCGCGGCGCACCTCGGCGACCAGGGCCCGGCGATCGGTGACGGCCTGGAGCTGCGGCGGTGTCCCACCGAAGAGCCGGCGCCCCATCGTCGCCAGCAGCACGAGCAGGCACAGCCCGAAGATGACCGGCCAGGAGCCGGTGAGGCCGCCGAAGGACAGCCCGCCGAAGCTGTTGGCCACCGTGCCCCACAGTCCGGTCAGCAGCCCACTGAGAACGGTGGTCATGAACAGCAGCACGAATGCCCCGCCGACCAGCCCGCCGAAGCTGGGTCGTCGGCGTGGCCGCTGCGTCGACCAGAGCACGGCTTCACCGGGTGCCAACACGGTTCGCAGGAGTTCTTCGGTCTGCAAGGGAGCGCTCCTTTCCTGACTGTGCAGGATAGTTGCCGTCCGGTGCAGTACGCCGCAGCGGCTCCGTCAGCGCGGGGCAATCCGCGCACGGACCGCCAGTGCGGCGCAACCGATCACGGCCAGGCCGCCGAGCACCACACTCCAGGTGAGCGGTTCGCCGAGCAGCAGCGCCGCCCAGGCGATGCTGAACACCGGTTGCACCAACTGCACCTGGCTGACCCGCGACATCGGGCCGAGTGCCAGACCGCGATACCAGGCGAAGAAGCCCAGGAACATGCTGACCGCGCTGAGATAGCCGAAGACGGCCCACTGCCCGAGGCTGGCCGCCGGCGGCTGGCGGGCGATGCTGACCAGGGTGAGCGCCAGCATCACCGGCGTGGAGATGACCAGGGCCCAGGAGATGGTCTGCCAGGAGCCGAGTTCGCGGGCCAGCAGGCCACCCTCGGCATAACCGATCGCCGCGGCCAGCACCGCGCCGAGCAGCAGCAGGTCCGCGGCGCGCAGACCGACCAGCGCGCCGCCGCCGGACAGGGCCGCGAAACCGACGGCCAGCACCGCGCCGAGACCGGCCAGCAGCCAGAACCGCCGGGGTGGGTGCTCGTTGCCGCGCCGGGCGGCGAGCACCGCGGTGGCGGCCGGCAGCAGCGCGATCACCACGGCGCTGTGGTTCGCCGGGACCGCTGTCAGGGCGTACGAGGTGAGCAATGGGAAACCTGCGACCACCCCAGCCGCGACGACCGCCAGCCGCAGCCACTGCCGGCCACGGGGGCGTGGCTGCCGGGTGCAGATCAGGGCGAGTGCGGCGAGTGCCGCGGCCACCACGGCCCGACCGGCGCCGACGAACAGCGGTGGCAACGCCCCGTCGGCGACCACGACACGGGTCAGCGGCACGGTGAACGAGAAGGCCAGCACGCCCAGCAGGCCCCACCACAGTCCATTCGACGAGGTGGAAAGCGGTGACCGTTTCGGGCGAGTAGCGCTACTGTGTGCTGTCATGAATGACGATAGCACGGCGAGACTGGCCGGAACTCTGCGCCGTTGGGTGGATGCTTCGGCCCCGGGCATGCGGCTGCCCTCCACCCGCCAGCTGGTCGCCGAGCACCAGGTCAGCCCGGCGACGGTGCAGAAGGCGGTCCGCTCGCTGGTGGCGGCCGGTGTCGTCGAGACGCGGCCGGGGGTGGGCAACTTCGTCCGCGAGGTACGCCGGCTGGCGAGCAGCGATTTCGGCTGGCAGACCGGGGCACTGGGGGAGGCCGCTCCCCGGGAACCGCAACGCACCAGTTCGCTGGCCAGCGCACCCCCGGAGGCGATCGCCCTGCACTCGGGCTATCCGGATCGGGAGCTGCTGCCCGAACGACTGGTCCGGGCCGCCTTCACCCGGGCCGCCCGCAACGATGCGGTGGTGCAGCGGCCACCGGAGGCCGGTACCGATGAACTGCGGGCCTGGTTCGCGCGGGAACTGGCGAGCGTGACCGGTGACGGCATCGCCGCCCCGGTCGCCCGGGATGCACTGGTGCTGCCCGGCAGCCAGAGTGCCCTGAGTGCCAGTTTTCGTGCCCTGGTTGGGGTTGGCGGCACTCTGTTGATCGAGTCACCCACCTATTGGGGTGCGATCCTCGCGGCCCGGCAGGCCGGCATCCGGTTGATTCCGATCCCGACCGGTCCCGAGGGCATCGACGCCGACGAGCTCGAGCGGGCGCTGCGGCGTACCGGGGCCCGCGTGCTCTATGCCCAACCGACGTTCGCGAATCCCACCGGCGCGCTCTGGTCGGCGGACCTGCGGGACCGGGTGCTGGAACTGGTACGCCGGCACGGGGCCTTCCTGATCGAGGACGACTGGGCCCGGGACTTCGGGATGGTGCCCCCACCGGTGCCGCTGGCGGCCCAGGACGGTGACGGCCACGTGGTCCATCTCCGCTCGCTCACCAAGAGCGTCTCGCCCGCGGTGCGGGTCGCGGGGGTGATCGCCCGAGGTCCTGTCCGGGAACGGATCCTGGCGACCACCCGGGCCGAATCGATGTATGTCAGCGGGGTGCTGCAGGCGGTCGCGCACGATGTCGTCAGCCAGTCCGGCTGGCGCACCCACCGGCGGGGCCTGGGTCGGCAACTGATCGCCCGTCGCGACGCGCTGATCGCCGCGCTGGCGCTGGAGGCGCCGGCGGCGCAGGTGCAGGGCGTGCCGGCCGGCGGGCTGAATCTGTGGATCCGGTTGCCCGATGTCGTCGATGCCGCCCGGCTGGCGCGTGACTGCCGGGCCGATGGCCTGCTCCTCGGCCCGGGGGTGGAGTGGTTCCCGGGGGAGGAGCCCGGGAACTTCCTCCGGTTGAACTTCAGCGGACCCGACCCCGGCGGATTCACCACCGGGGCACGGATTCTCGCTGCCGCGCTGGCCCGTCAGGGAGTGACGGACTGAGCGTTCTCCGGGGTCTCCCTGGTCGCCACCGACTGCACCCGTACCAGCACGGTCATCGACGCCGCATCGCTGTCGTCGATGGCCCGCTGGACCGCGCGCTGGGTGTCCTCGACGATGTCGCGGACCGGTCGGGAGCTGTCGACCCCGATCTCGACGGTGACGGTGCCCTGGTCCGGCTCGACCATCAACCCGTACCGGGCCTGGCTGGCCTGGGAGCGCCGGATCCGGGCGTCCAGGGCGCGCAGCGTGCTGGTGATCCCCGGCTCGATGCCGCGGACCCCGGGAATGGCGGTGACCACACTGGTCAGCTCCGCGGCGGTCGTGGTGGTGGTCGGCGTACTAGCTGGCGTACTCATAGAGATCCTCGATGTGGATATCAACGACGATGTCCGGTAGCTCCAGGTTGGACCGGCACGCGGAGCGTACCGACTCCCGGACCTGCTCGGCGACACCGATCAGATCGGGCGTGCCGAGCCGTACCGACAACCGGACCTTGACCCGCTCCGGCAGGCCACGGGCGCGTACCGAGTTGTCCTCGGAGTCGGCGTAGTCGACGGTGGTACGCAGCGCCAGGGCATCCGGCACCTCGTCCACCGCCGAGCGCACCAGGGTCCGCAACGCCAGCTCGGTGAGCGTGTAGGGCCCGGCCTCGGTGGGCGGCATCGTGACCTGCGCACCGTGCCTGGCGTCGACTCGGACGGCCTCCTTGATGCTGGAGACCGCCTGCTGGGAGAGCTGCACCGAGCTGTCCCCGCGGGCCTCCAGTTCGTCCCATTCCCGGTGCACCGAGCGGACCAGATCCAGGTAGCGCTGGTCAGCGGCGGAGTCCCCCTCCTGCGGCCCCCGGTCAGGGCTTCGATCGTCTGGTTCCATGGGGCTCACCTCCATTCCTCCATCCGTTGGATGATCTGGGTGCGGGCCCGCGCGATCCGGCCGCGCACCGTTGGTTCGGTCAGGCTCAGCGTCTGCGCGATCTCGCGATAGCTCAGCTCCTCGATCTCTCGCAGCACCCAGCAGACCCGGAGTTCGGAATCCAGGGTGGCGAGGATCTGGGCCAGCGCGTGCAATTGCGCGTTGACCTCGGTGGTGTGCGCCGGATCGACCCGCGAGCGCCGGGAGCCATCGGCCATGCCGTTGCTCTCGAGCTGCAGATCCTCCGGATCGTGCGCATCGGTCTGCCGCCGGGCGCGCCGCCGGACCATGTCGGTGGCGCGCCGGCTGCAGATCTGGGAGACCCAACCGCGGAAGGCGGCCGGATTCTCCAACAGGTGCAGGCGTTTCCAGGCGAGGATCAGGGTCTCCTGGACCACGTCCTCGCTGTCCTGCCGGTCGGCGAGAATCATGTACGCCGTCCGGAACAGACGGCCCTGATAGCGATCGACGAGCTGTCCGAACGCCTCGGTCTCACCGTCCTGGGCCCGCAGGATGAGCTGTCGGTCATCGATCTCGCCGAGCAAGGAGCGCTCGGCGAGATCGTTGGCCGGGGTGTTCTCGGTCACGGTGCTGTCGATCGGCCCGTCGCTCATGACCCCGAACCCTGGACCGCGGGCTGCGGTTCAAGCTCGGCGCCGGAGCGGCGCGGGGTGACGGACTGGGCGACGGTGCTCGAACCGGAGCCCTTGGCCCGCAGGTGGACGAGCACGTCGACCTGCCGCGGGGGACGATCCAGCGCGTTCGCCACATCGTCGGCGAGCCGGCTGCGTACCTGCTCGATGGACCAGGCAGCTTCGGCGTCCTCGGCGATGGTGACCGAGGCCTGCAGCCAGACCGAGCTCGCCGCGCCGGTGACCCGCACGTCGGCGTCGAGTACGCCCGGGACCTGCTCGGCGTGCTCGCTCAGCGCCCGACCCAGCACATCCGGGTCGACGGTGGCGAGCAGGGTGCCGTCACCGTCGGTGAGGCGCAGCCGCGAGGTCGGGGTCTGGGCGGGCACCTGGGTGACCAGCAGCGCGATGCCGATGATCACCGCCAGGACGCTGAGCACCGCGGCGACCGGCAGCAGCCAGACCCGGTTGTCGCTGGCGATGGAACCGACGGTGGACGAGCCCTCCGCCAGGATCATCGAGGCCTGCGGCCAACGGTTGGCCAGCCCGAAGTAGGCGAAGCCCAGCCAGGTGGCCGCGGCCAGCGAGAGGATGCCGAAGATGATCAGCACCACTCGATTTCTTGCTCCGGAGATGGAACGCATTGTCTAGCCTCCTTCACTTCATCCGCTGGACGCGTACCTGGGTGCGCATCGGGGCCGTCGGCCGCAACTCTGCCACGGCCTGTTCGGCGGCGGCGCGGGTGGCTTCGCGGACCGGTGCGACATCGTCGACGACGGTGCGCACGGTCACCTCGGCCCGACGCGGGCTGACGTGGGCCTGGGTGCTGTGCACGCCATCGATCTGCTCGGTGCGCAGTCGGATCCGGCGGGCCAGATCGCGATCGGAGATGACCGTCTCGCCGGGCACGTCGCCACCGAGAATGTCAACCTTAGAACGCTTTCCGGGGATGATCGCGGCCAACACCATGATCAGTCCCAAGACGGCCAGCACACCGGCCGCGGTGATCGCGGCGGGCGAGTCCAGCCGGGTACCGGCAGTGCTGTTGATCGGGCCGACGGCCTGGGCGGGCCAGGTGCCGGTGACCAGCAGCGTGCCGAGGATCCAGGCGCCCAGGGCACCGATCGCCACCAGCACGACGGCCAGGATGGTGACCGGAATGACTCGGGCCGGTCGCCGGCTGAGCCGGCGCGGGGTCGCACTCATCGCAGCTCACTCCTCACTCGGCTCTCGGGGTTCAACCAGGAGATCTGGATGTCGAGTCGGCCGACCTCCAGGCCGGTCAGGTATTCCACCCGGTCACGGACGTGCTCGCGCAGACTGCGCGCGGCCGCGACCAGGTTGGTCGGGAACGCCATCCCGACATCCATCCGCAGCACCGCGACGTGGCCGTAGAGCTCGCACTCGACCGTCGGGCGGGCGTCGAAATCGCGGCGGGCGCCGACGCCGAGCACGCCGCCTGCGGCGGCACCGACGTTGGACACCTCGGCGGCGACCTGTTCGGCGATCTTGGCGACCACCTTGGCCGGGATGTTCGTGCTGCCCCGCTGTTCCTCGGGGGCAGCACGCCTGGGGGTGGGCGTCGTCGCTTCGGTGCGGGTGTCCATCAGGACCCCGCTGCTCCTGCTGTTCATGGTTTACCGCCTCTGGCGGTCGGTGAGGCCCTGGATGTTGATGCGACCCTCGATCGCCAGGCCGACGGCCAGGCCGATCACGCCGCACACGATCACGAGAATGAGTTTGGCGAAGCCTCCGAACGCGAGAACCGCGCCGAGGAAGAGGGCCACCATCAGGGCGAGATGTGTTGTCTTCATGACAAGACTCCTTGATCGGGACGTCAGGGGGGCCCGCTGTCGGGCCCCACCTGACGTCTGGCTGGTCACTTCAGTTCGTTGCTGCGGGTGCTCTGGCCGCCGGAGGAGGAGCCGTTGTTGTTGTCCTCGCTCGGCAGGTGCACGTCGGCGACGTTCACGTTGACCTCGATGACCTCGAGGCCGGTGGTGTTCTCGACCTGGTCGATGATGTTGCGACGGATCGCGTTGCCGACCTCGACGATCGAGGCGCCGTACTCGGTGACCACGGTGACGTCGACCGCAGCCTGGGTCTCACCCTTCTCGACGCTGATGCCGCCGGCGACGTTGGTCTGGGCGTTCGGGATCCGGTCGGTCACCGCGCTGAACGCACGGCGTACCGCGTTGCCCATGTCGTAGACGCCCGGGACCTCACGGGCAGCCATGCCGGCGATCTTCGCGACCACGACATCGTCCAGGGTGGTCACACCGCGCGAGGTCTGCAGCGGACCGCGCGGCTTCGGGGACTGCTCGCTCTGACGATCCTGCTCCTGCTGCTTGCGCTGCTTCTCCTGCTCGCGGGCCTCGGCCTCACGGGCGCGGTCCTGCTGCAGTCCGGTCTGGGGGATGTTCGACATGCTCACTCCTTCATTCGTGGCCGACCAGAACGTCGGCCCCAACCAAATGCCAACACTTGATAGACGTCACGGGGTACGAGGTCGTCACGAATGAATCTGAAGTTTTTTTCGAGCAGGTCCGAGCTCGGCAGCCGGACCGCGATCCATCGAACCCTGCGTACATCCCGCGAGTGCTCCAGGGTGGGGGAAATGCGCCGAGGATTCGATGGATCGTGATACCGCGATCATTGTCGAGCTGGGACCACACCCATGATTGGCACCTATAACTGTCATGATGTATCGTCTGCAAGTGCTAGTGAGTGCTGATACCGCTGCGAGCTGGCCGAACTTGAGGGAAGGGAAGGGCTGATGACCAAGGTTCTGGTCGCTGAACGCACCCAACGGCAGGCCCAGGACCTGCGCGAATCGCTGAACCCCAAGAGCACGTCGCTCATCCTCACCGACGGGTCGCAACAGCGCACGGTGAGTGACGAACTGCTCACCGTTCTGCTGCAAGTCGTCGACTCGATCGCCCGAGGTGGCACCATCCAAGTCGGCACGATGCCAGCCGAACTCACCACCTCGGCAGCCGCTGATGTTCTCGGAATCTCCCGAGGCACCCTGATGAAAAAGATCGCTGCCGGCGAGCTTGCAGCTCGCAAGGTCGGAACTCACCACCGACTGCGCCGCGACGATGTTCTTCAATTCCGCCGTGCACGGCTGGAAGAGCAGCGAGCCGCGCTGGCCGAACTGTTGGAGATCGAGTCCGAACACAACCTGGACTGACATGGGCAGCGTTACGCTGCACACGTGACAACACGCGTCCTGGTGGATGCCAACGTGCTCCATCCCCGCACCCTGCGCGACTGGCTTCTCATGCTCAAGTTGCAGACAGGGACGCAGATGTTCACGCTGGCATCCACCGAAGACATCCTTGCCGAGACCATCCACTCGATCCGCCGCCGGTATCCCCACATGGCCGGGGGAGTCATGGCCCGGACTCGCGAACTCATCACCCAAACACTCGACGAAATGATCCGCGACTATCCCGTGGGCGATTTTCCCGGCGCCGATATCAACGACAGCCATGTCCACGGCGCCGCTGTCCATGCACAGGTCGACATCCCTGCTCACCAACGACACCGGATGGGATCGCGTCGCGGACCAGCTGCCCTACGACATCTACCGCACTGACGACTTCTTTCTCCTTGTCAGTGACAGCGCGCCCAGAGCCGTCGCTGACGTGGCATGTCAACAGATCCAGCACCAGCTCGCGCGCGGAGCCGACGAAGTCGACCTCGTCGCCTCACTCAAGTCCGCGCAATGCCCGCAGTTCGCAGAACGCGTACGCCAACTCCTCCAAACCATCGACTTCACCCCAGGGTCCACTACCTGAATGCGCCCAGGATCGGCTGGATCGTCAGCGCGGGTCAGCTCAGCCCTGACCGCGCAGGTACCGGCCGAAGTGCGGGACGGTGAAGGCGATCCGGCCGCGTTCACCGGAATAGATCAATCCCTTCTTCAGCAGGGCATCGCGGGCGGGGGAGAGGGACTGCGGTTTGCGGTCCAACTCCTTCGCCACCTCGGAGGTGGTCACCGACTCCGCGGGATCGCCGTCCTCGTCGAGGGTGGCGTACGCCACGTCGGCCATCGCGCGCAGGTATTCCCGCTCGCCCGGGGTGGCGCGTTCGAACCGGGAGCCGAAGAAGCCGATCGCCAGCTCGGCCTCGGCCTCCGGTGCGGCCATTCGCACATCGGCGGCGCCGATCGGGGAGACCGGTGCCAGATCCCAGGCGACCTTGCCGTACGCCTGGATGAAATACGGATAGCCACCGGTCGCGGCGTACATCTCCGCCAACGCCTCGGCGGAGAACTCCGCGCCCTCGTCACGGGCCGGTGACTGCAGTGCCTGCGCCGCCGACTCGATGTCCAGCCGGTCGATCCGCTGATAGCGGAAAAGCCTTTCGGAATAGGACTTCGAGGCCGACAGCACCGCCGGCACGTGCGGCAGCCCGGCCCCGACGACGATCACCGGCAGCCCGTTCTGGCTGATCTCATGACAGGCCGCGCAGAGCGCCGAGACGTCCTCGGGGCGCAGATCCTGCATCTCGTCGATGAAGATCGCCACCCCCTTCTGCACATCCTGGGCCAGCCCGCCGACATCGCTGAGCAGCTCCACCAGGTCGATCTCGATGTCACCCGAATCCGCTCGACCCGGGGTCGCCGGCACGTCGATACCCGGTTGCCAGCGGTCCCGCAGTTTCGCATTCGCCGGCGAATCGCGCAGGGCGAAGGACTTGATCACCCCGAGCACGTGCGAGACGTCGTCGCTGCTCGGATGGGCCAGTTCGCGGACCGCGGTGTGCAACGCCGCACTCACCGGCCGCCGCAACCCCTGGTCCGGTCGCGCCTCGAACTTGCCCGAACCCCAACCCCGGCGTACCGCGGCGGAGCGCAGCGTGTTCAACAGCACGGTCTTGCCCACCCCGCGCAGCCCGGTCAGCACGATCGAACGCTCCGGGCGCCCCTTGCCGACGCGTTCCAGCACCACATCGAAGGCGCGCAGCTGTTCGTCGCGGCCGGCCAGCTCCGGCGGCCGCTGACCGGCGCCGGGGGCGTACGGGTTATTGATCGGATCCACGATCGCACTGTATGGGCTCGTCTAGTGGATTCGGCAGATCTCGGCAGAGAGGGTGATCGTGTCGCAGGCATCTCGACACGCTCGGCATTGCTCCGCTTCGCTCCGCATGCCGAGCTGCTCGATGAGCGTGGTCGATGAGCGGCGGCGCCATCCCCCTCCAAGGATGACGCCGCCCAGAAACCAACGCGGGTTTCCGAACGCAAACGCTAGGGGTCGGCGGGGTCACCTCGGGCTGGATAGGCTGCGGATCGTGACGCTGCCGCGCTGGATCCTCGTGCCCGCGGTTCTGGGCGCCGGACTGGTGCTGGTACCGCTGCTCGGGCTGGTACTGCGGGTGGACTGGGCCGACTTCGGCTCGCTGATCAGCACCGAGGCATCGGTGTCGGCGCTGCTGCTCAGCATCCGTACCGCGTTCGCCGCCACCCTCATCTGCCTGCTGCTCGGCGTGCCGCTGGCCCTGCTGCTGGCCCGCACCCGCTTCCCCGGGCAGAACCTGCTGCGCACCGCGGTGCTGCTGCCGCTGGTGCTGCCCCCGGTGGTCGGCGGGATCGCACTGCTGCAGGCCTTCGGCCGCCGCGGTCTGCTCGGTGCCCAGTTGGAGGCGGCCGGGATCTCGATCGCCTTCAGCACCACGGCGGTGGTGCTGGCGCAATCCTTTGTGTCATTGCCATTCCTGGTGCTCTCGGTGGAGGGGGCACTGCGCAGCAATGCGGTCGGCTACGAGGAGGTGGCCGCCGGCCTGGGCGCCGGGCCGGGCACCGTGCTGCGCCGGATCACGCTCCCCCTGGTGCTGCCCGGACTGGCCTCCGGTGCGGTGCTCGCCTTCGCCCGTGCCCTCGGCGAATTCGGTGCCACACTGACCTTTGCGGGCTCCCTGCAGGGTGTCACCCGGACCCTGCCGCTGGAGATCTATCTGCAGCGCGAGGTCGATCCCGATGCCGCCGTCGCGCTGTCACTGCTGCTGTTGGTGCTGGCCGCGGTGATCGTCGCGCTCACCCATCGCGGGGTACGCCGATGACCTGGTTCAGTGCCCGGGTCCGGCACGAACAGCGATCGGTGCAGGCCGAGTTGACGCTCGACGAGGGTGAGGTGGTGGCCGTCGTCGGACCCAACGGCGCCGGGAAATCCACACTGCTGAAGGTGATCGCGGGATTGTTGGAAGCCGACGACGGTGCCCTCGAGCTCGCCGGGGACGACCTCTGGGGCGTACCGGCGCATCGCCGGCGGATCGTCTCGCTGACCCAGCAGGCGATGCTGTTCCCGCACCTGGACCTCACCGACAATGTCGGTTTCGCGCCCCGCTCCGCCGGTGCGGGGCGTCGCGAGTCGAGGGTGAGGGCGCAGGAATTCCTCACCCTGGTGGGGATCGGGGAACTCGCCGGCCGGAAACCTGCCGAGGTCTCCGGCGGTCAGGCGCAACGCGCGGCGATCGCCCGGGCCCTGGCCGCCGAGCCGCGGCTGCTGCTGCTCGACGAACCGTTCGCCGCGCTCGATGTCGAGGTCGCCGCCGAGCTGCGCCAGGTGCTCCGCCGCGTGCTCCGCGACACCGGGCGTACCGCGGTGATCGTCACCCACGATCTGCTGGACGCGCTCGCGCTGGCGGACCGGATCATCGTGCTGGAGCAGGGAGAAGTGGTCGAACAGGGCCCGGTACGCCAGGTGCTCAGCCGACCACGCAGCCGCTTCGGTGCCCGGTTCGCCGGCGTGAACCTGGTCAGCGGCCGGCTGATCGGGCACCAGCTGCTCGCCGGCGACACCGCGGTCAACGGGCTGCTCGCGACCCCGACCACCGACACCGGCCCGGTACCGGGGCTGGCGCTGTTCCGACCCGCGGCCGTCTCGGTCCACCTGCAGCCCCCGCACGGCAGCCCCCGCAACAGCTGGCTGGTCCGGTTGACCGCGCTGGAGGCGTACGCCGAGGGCATCCGGTTGCGCGGCCGGCACGAGGACCTGGGTGACCTCTCCGCCGACATCACCCCGGCGGCCGCGGCCGAACTCGATCTCGGTATCGGTGACGGTTGCTGGTTCGTCGTCAAGGCCCAGGAGGTCGAGCTCCTCGAGCGCTGAGTCCCTCTCGACACGGCCGCGGGCGGCCCACTCGAGGAACGTCAGTTCAGCGAGTTCTCCTGCGGCCGTGGGAGATCAGCGCGGCGCCGACCAGGGTGAGCAGCACCCCGCCGACCGCCACCCCGTTGGCCGGGTTGACCATCCAGGCGGGCAGCAGCATCGCACCCACCCGGCGCTGCGGGGTCGCCGGGGTCGGTGTCGCCCCAGCACCGGCGGGGATGGTCGTCGGCGTGGGCTCGGGGGTCGGCGTCGGCACCTCGATCGGGGTGGGTGCCGGTGCCGGGGGCGGCGGCTGGGCCAGTGTCAACTGCAGTTCCTGCTGGGCCGGCATCAGCGCGAACTCGTAGGCCAGATCGATCCGCACCCGATAGAGCGGGAACTCCCGGCTCCAGTCACCGGCGTACCGCGGCACGGTGATCTCCAGGGTCCAGTTGCCCTGCTCGTCGGTGCTGGTGAACTCCCGGGCCCCGGTCGCCGGATCGACCACCGCCTGGATCTGGGAACGGACCGCGGGCTGGTTGTCGTCGCGGCGCAGGCTGCCGGAGATCTGCACCTTCTGCCCCGGGTTGACCGGTGCCGGATAGGGGTTGACGGTCAGCACCGTCGGTGAGGCCGTGTTCGGCAGCACGTTGAACGGGGTCCGGGTCCAGGCGCCGGCCCGGGTCTCGTCCCCCTCGAACTGGGCGTACAGGCCGTGCTCGCCGAACCCCCAGAAGTCCTCCACCCAGAACTCGAACCGCCAGGTCCCGTCGGCTCCGGTGGTGACCCGATAGGGGTAGCTCTCCACGTCCCCGTCGATGCCCAGCTTGATCGACGCGTTCGCCACCGGTTGCCCGTTCATCGTCAACCGGCCGCTGGCGACGATCCGCTCCTTGAGCCGCCAGTCCGGGCGCTCCAGCGACACCTCCAGCTCGGTCGGTGCGGGCGCCTGCGGTGCCTGCGGGGCGGGGGTGGTCAGCGGGGCGGCGTACGCCTGGGATGGGCCGGGGAGGGTGGCGATGCCGGGGGCCAGCGCCAGCACGGCCACCGCGGCCGCGAGCGCGGTGCGAGGTCGATGCATCGGTGCCTCCGGACGCCGGGGAAGGACGGCCCGTCCATGGTGCCACCGGGGGGCCGGATTCCCGGGAGGAATCACCGAGGGGGGCGGGATTCGCGGAGCAGGGCGGCGACGATCAGGCCCTGGGCGGCGGCGTAGGTCGACATGATCGCGACCTCCGAACCGGTGAAGCGCCAACCGGGGACGAAGGTGGTGACCGCGATCAGCGCATCGGAGATCCAGAACAGCAATCCGCCGGCCACGCCGAGCGGGCCACGGGCCGCGATCAGTGCGACCATCGCCAGCAGCAGCGCCGCGTAGCCGATCACCGCCGGCGTCAGCACCCCCGCGGTGGGCAGGCAGCGCAGCACCACCCACACGCTCGGGGCCAGCGCGAGCGCGGCGGTGGCCAGTGTCCGGCCCCGCCGGCCGGGGCGCATCGAACCCGGCCACAGGGTGACCACCCAGATCGCCTGGGCCACCGCGAAGCAGCCGAGCAGCACCGGCAATCCGACCTCGGGGGCGACGAATCGCGGCACGGTGTCCCCGACCCAGGATGCGGTGAGCGCGGCCAGCACCCCGGTGCGCAGTCGCCCGGCGGGCAGGCGCACCGCGACGAGTGCCAGCATCGGCATCAGCAGCACCTGCATCGACGCGCTGAGCCAGCGTTGCCCGGTGAACAAGCCGGTCAACTGCAGGGCCGAGGTGCCGGCGTACGCCCACCAGGCCCGGTGGTGGGGCAGCGGCGGCGGGCTCAGGCGGACTCCTCCACGCCGATACGGACCGACAGCTCGTGGCTCTCACCGGGCTGCAGATGGATCGCGGCGTGGCGGACGTTGCCCGATTCGACGCAGACGAACTGCGGCCACTCATCGAAGTCCAGGTCGCTCATCGCCGCGGCCTTGTCCGGGCCGGGATTCCAGACGATGGTGCGATTGGCGCTCGACTGGTCGAGCGTGATCCGGCGGCCCAGGACCGGGTCGGCGATCACCGCGGTGTCACCGAAGGCGTAGACCCGGTCGACCTCACCGTCGAACTGGATCGGGCCGATCTGGGTCCGCTCCTCGCCGCTCACCTGGTCGAAATAGTCCGCCCCCGACAACCCGTGCACCTCGATCCGGCGGACGTCCCCGACCCGGAAATAGGTGTGCAGGGCGAGCTCGAAGACCAGCGGTCCGCGGGTATCGGTGTTGCGGACCGAGACGTGCAGTTCCAGATCGCGGCCGAAGACCTGCCGGTAGTCGACGGTGAAGTTGTTGCGGCGCGGATCCACGTGGTCCAGTTCGGGGATCAACGTCTCGTCGAAGTGCCAGTCCAGGGTGGTCACACCGTCCTGCTCCCGGGCTCCGGCCAACTGCCATTCGGAGAGCCGCGCGAACCCGTGCGCCGGGCGCTTGCGGCCGCTGCGGCCGGGTCCGAACCACGGGAAGCAGACCGGGATGCCGCCACGGATCGCCTTGCCGGGCCGGTATTCGGCGCGGGTCGAGGTGAACAGCACCGGATCGCCGGCGCCGTCGGGGCGCCAGTCGAGCACCTGGGCGCCGTGGTCGACGGCCAGGAAGTGGCCGGGGGCACCATCGGGGTTGGGGACGTCGCCGGTGCATCGGCCGAACTCGCGCGGGGTGGCTTCCTGGCGTTCGAACATGGGGCACATCCTTGCACCAACAGGAGGTCCCTGTCGGTACGCCTCAGCTCAGCGTGATCGCGGCGAGCGAGGAGATCGCCAGCCCGCAGAAACCCACGGCCAGCACCGCCTCCGCGCCGAGCACCACGCGCGGTGTGACGGTCCGCCCCAGGGCCGGGCCCAGCAGCGGTACCAGCAGTGCGCGCAGCATGGTCAGGCCGAAGAACACCGCCCACGGTGCGCCCGAGCCGCCGGCCGCGGCGGCGACCACGGCGATCGCCGTGACCAGGGCGTGCCAGCCGACCGACACCAGCCGGCGGCGGGTCAGGGTGCGGTGCGGGGTGAGTGTGCGCAGGTGCAGCGCGGCACCGCAGAGGTAGGCCAGGCTGACCAGGGTCAGACCGGCACCGCCGGCGGCGAGCGCCAGATGCGCCGGATCCGGGTGCAGCAGGGTCAGCGGAACCAGGCAGGCGGCGGCCACGCTGAGCATGCCGGTCAGCGCACCGCGGTGCCGGCCCTGGGCGGAGAGCCAGAGGGCCAGCGCGGTCAGCGGCAGATAGACCCCGATCCACCCCAGCAGTCGCCACCCGGACTCGGCCACCGCGAGGCAGCCACAGATGGCAGCCAGGGTGGCCCAGACCAGCACCGGGCGGGGTCGCCACCAGGCGTGCCGCTCGATCAGCGCGACCGGTCCGCCGGCCTGCCGCTCGGCGAGCAACGGGGCCGCGGCGCTGTAGGCGCAGCGGGCGAACACCCAGCAGAGCAGCATCGGCCACAGGTGGCTCGGCGCGTCACCCTGCTCGCTGATCGCGGCCACGGCGGCGATCAACGCGGGGGAGAGCAGCATCAGCCACGCCCCCGGATGATCAGGCAGCCAGCGCTCGGTGTGCCCCCCGGGTCGCTGGCTGACCGCGACGAGCGCAGGTCGAGGCAGCGAAGTACTCACTCGGGCGAAACTACGCGGCGTTTCGGGCAGTTGACCAAGAATGGATTAAGAAACTGACCACCTGACAAGATTTTCATATTGGGTTTGTGACGGAAGTTGATCGAGTGACGATGAACCGGGGGTCGCGGGTGACGATCGTCGTCGGGCCGATGCCGCGACGCAGCGCCGGCAGATAGGGCAGGTGGGCGTTCCAGACCGCCCAGAACTCCCCGCCGGGCCGCAGCACCCGGCCGGCGTCGGCGAACATCCGCAGGGCCGGGGTCGAGTCCTTCGCGGTACCGACATGGAACGGCGGATTGCAGACGATCAGGTCGAGCGAGTCGTCGGGTACGCCGGTCAGACCGTCGGCCAGCAGGACCTGGCCGTCGAGTCCGTTGCCGGCCAGGGTGGCCCGGGTCGCGGCCACCGCGGCACAGGAGTTGTCGATGCCGGTGACCGGCCACCAGCGGCGAGCCAGCAGCGCGGTCAGGGTGCCGTTGCCGCAGCCCAGGTCGACCGCCGCACCCGATGGGCCGGTGAGCTGATCCAGGGCACCGACCAGCAGCCGGGTGCCCGGGTCCACCCTGGTGCCGCCGAAGGTCGCGCCGTGGGCGTACAGGGTGAGGCCGAGGTCGTCGTGGCGCTGGCTGCGCGGCCAGTCGATCGGACCGGGCCGCGGCCCGCCGGCGTGCAGCACCCGGGACTTCTGCCGGCCGCGGGAGGCGCGCACCTCGGCGAATCGGGTGGCCAGGGTGTCGTTCATCGACCGGGTCATGTGCTTCACCCGGCCGCCGAGCAGCAGGCGTACGCCCTCATCGGCGGCCGCCGCGATCCGCTGGGCGTACTCCGACAGGGCGCCGAGTGACTTGGGCAACCGGCCGAGCACCAGGCCTGCCCCGGTGGCGTCCAGAGCGTCGGAGTCGGATCCGGAGCCGAGCAGGTCGGCGTACGCCCGGACCCGCGGCCAGCGCTCGCGGGCCGCGGCCGCCAGCGCCGGCGAGTCCAGCACCAGGACCGGGCCGGGGTCGGTATCGCCGATGAGTTCCTGCGCCTCGTCCCAGATCAGGGAATCCACCGGATCCACGGGGTGGATGTTAGCCGCGTCATACCTGTTGGCAACTGGTCCGCAACACCCTTGAACGTTGGTAGGTTGATCCCGTGCCCGGGCAGCCGCTGGAAATCCATGTGATCGCCGACTCGACCGGTGAGACGGCGGCACGGCTGGCGCGCGCGGCGCAGGCCCAGTTCCCGAACCACCCGTTCCGGATCGTCCGGCATCCGCGGATCGTCACCCCCGAGGGCCTGTTCCTGATCTTCGACGACATCCGCCAGCACCACGACCGGCCGGTCGCGGTGCTCTCCACCCTGGTCAACCAGGAGCTCCGCGACCTGGTCGACGACGCCTGCGCCGAGCTCGGTGTCGTGCACTGCGACCTGCTCGGCCCGACCCTGCAGCAGTTGGAGATCGCCACCGGGGCCGCCGCCGAACGGGTCCCGATGCGCCCGGTCGGGGTGGAGGCCGACTACTTCAGCCGGATCGCCGCGATGGAGTACGCCGTCCGCCACGACGACGGTCAGCAGCTCGCCGGGCTCAAGGATGCCGACATCGTGCTGGTGGCCGCGTCCCGCTGCGGCAAGACCCCGCTGTCGATGTATCTGGGTTACCTGGGTTACAAGACCGGCAACGTACCGCTGGTCGCCGGCATCGAACCGCCCGCAGAGTTGTTCCAGCTGGACCGCTGGCGGATCGTCGGCCTCACCCTGGATCCGGAGCGGATGGCCTCGATCCGCACCCGCCGGGTGTCCACGATGGGCAGTCGTGGTCGGCACAAGGACGGGTACGCCGATCTGGCCAAGATCTATGACGAGCTGGACGAGATCACCGCGATCCAACGCCGGCTCGGTGCGCCGATCCTGGACACCACCAAGATCGCGTTGGAGGAGGCCGCCTCCCGGATCATCGACATCGTCGACGACCGCGCGAAGGCCAACGGACGGTCCCTGCGCCGACCACCAGGAGAACTGCTGATGGCGCCATGATCGAACCGCACGTCCCGTCAGGCGGCACCCGGATCGTGGCTTCCGGAATCCCTGCTGCACAATCAGAATCGGCCACACTCGCACGTGCTGGACAGTTAGTCGAAGGAGACCCCCGATGACCCACACCGAATATGTCTATGACCTGGCTGACGGTGACGCCAGCATGCGCAACCTGCTGGGCGGCAAGGGCGCCGGGGTGGCCGAGATGAACCGTCTCGGCGTACCCGTCCCGGACGCGTTCACCGTCACCACCACCGCCTGCGTGGAGACGATGAACCGCGGCGGCGAATGGCCGGACGGCCTGTGGGAGCAGGTGCAGGAGGGACTCCGGCGGCTCGAGGAGCGCACCGGGCTCGGGCTCGGCGACCCGGAGAAGCCGCTGCTGCTGAGCGTACGCTCCGGTGCGGTCCAGTCGATGCCCGGCATGATGGACACCATCCTCAACCTCGGGGTGTCGGAGGAAACCGTTCCCGCATTGGCGAAAGCGGGCGGCAACGAACGGTTCGCCTGGGACTCCTACCGGCGCTTCATCCAGATGTACGGCGAGGTCGTCGAGGGCATCGAACCGCACCTCTACGAGGATGCACTGACCAAGCTGAAGCGGGAGCGGGGCGTCGAGCAGGACACCGAGCTGAGCGCCGAGGATCTCAAAGAACTCGTTGCCACGTTCAAGAAGCTCTCCGACGATGCGCTCGGCGGCGCCTGGTCGAATGATCCGACCGAGCAGCTGCGCAAGGCGATCGACGCGGTCTTCCGGTCCTGGCAGAACCCGCGCGCCGACGTCTACCGGCGCGCCAACAACATCCCGGCCTCGCTCGGTACCGCGGTCAACGTGATGCAGATGGTGTTCGGCAACCGCGGCGACGACTCCGCGACCGGGGTCTGCTTCACCCGCAACCCGTCCACCGGCGCGAAGGAGCTCTATGGCGAGTTCCTGGTGAATGCCCAGGGTGAGGACGTGGTCGCCGGCATCCGGACGCCGAAGCCGCTGGCGGAGATGAAGGAGGTGCTGCCGGAGGCGTACGACCAGCTCATCGACACGATGAACAAGATGGAGCAGCACTACAAGGACATGCAGGACATGGAGTTCACCGTCGAGGGTGGCCAGCTCTATCTGCTGCAGACCCGCAACGGGAAGCGGACCGCGGCCGCGACGTTGAAGATCGCCAACGACATGGTGGACGAGGGCATCATCAGCAGCGACGAGGCGTTGCAGCGGATCGAGCCCGAGCAGCTGGATCAGTTGCTGCACCCGGCGATCGACCCCGAGCACGGACAGTCGCCGATCGCCAAGGGTCTGCCGGCCTCACCGGGTGCCGCGGTCGGGACGTTGGTCTTCGACGCCGACACCGCCGCCGACAAGGGCGCGGCCGGTGAGCAGGTGGTGCTGGTGCGTTTCGAGACCACCCCCGACGACATCCATGGCGTGATCCATGCCCAGGGTGTGCTCACCGCGCACGGCGGGATGACCTCGCACGCCGCGGTGGTGGCGCGCGGGATGGGCAAGCCGTGTGTGGCAGGTGCGCAGGGGATCCGGATCAACCCGGCCGAGAAGACCGTGACCGTGGACGGCAAGACCTACGGCGAATCCGACACGTTCACCCTGGACGGTTCGACCGGTGAGGTCTACGACTCGGCGCTGCCGCTGGTGCCGCCGCAGATCAACGCGGACTTCGAGCACGTCGTGAACTGGGCCGATGAGAAGCGGCGCCTCGGTGTCCGCGCGAATGCCGACAATGCCGAGGATGCCGCGAAGGCCCGCGAGCTGGGCGCCGAGGGCATCGGGTTGTGCCGGACCGAGCACATGTTCATGGCGGCGGATCGGTTGCCGGCGGTACGCCGGATGATCCTGGCCGAGGACGACGAGGCGCGCGCCGCGGCGCTGGCGGAGATCCTGCCGATGCAGCAGGAGGATTTCGAGGGGATCTTCCATGCGATGGCCGGGTTGCCGGTCACGGTGCGGTTGCTGGATCCGCCGCTGCACGAGTTCCTGCCGGACCTGGTCGAGCAGTCGCTGAAGGTGCAGAAGCTGGAGCTGACCGGGGGTGATGCGGCCGAGCTGGAGCGGGAGAAGGTGTTGCTGGGTTCGGTGAAGCGGCTGCACGAGCAGAATCCGATGCTCGGTACCCGTGGTTGCCGGCTCGGCATGCTCTATCCGGAGATCCCGGAGATGCAGACCCGGGCGATCGTCCGCGCGGCGCTGGCGGTGCGCGAGCAGCGGGGTGAGACCGTGGTGGTGGAGATCATGATCCCGCTGGTGGCGTACGCCGAGGAGCTGAAGCGGCAGCGCGCGATCGTCGAGGACACCGTCGCCGACGAGTTGGAGCGGGCCGGCGCCGAGCTGGAGTACACGGTCGGCACGATGATCGAGCTGCCGCGCGCGGCGATCACCGCCGATCAGATCGCGGAGTACGCAGACTTCTTCTCCTTCGGTACCAACGACCTCAGCCAGACCGGGATCGGCATCTCCCGCGACGACGCCGAGCGCGGTTTCCTCGGTCAGTACGTGCACGACGAGGTGATCCCGCGCAGCCCGTTCGAGTCGATCGACCGCGACGGCGTCGGCGAACTGGTCCGGATCGGGGTGGAGAAGGGCCGCTCGGTGAAGCCGGATCTGAAGACCGGTGTCTGCGGTGAGCACGGCGGCGATCCGGAGTCGATCGCGCTGTTCGAGGAGATCGGGCTGGACTATGTCTCCTGCTCTCCTTACCGCGTCCCGATCGCCCGCTTCGCCGCGGCGCGGGCCGTGCTCGGCAAAGACTGACACACGCTCATCGAGTAGGCCGCCATGTGTAGCGAAGCGGAGCAATGGCGGCCGTGACGAGATGAGCGCCGCCTGTTCCCACGTTCCCTGAGCGAGGAGCGCAGCGACGAGTCGAAGGACCGTTTCGGCGGCCGTGTCGAGATGAGCGCCGCGAAGCACCGTCAGCGTTGGTGACGACATGGGCGGCGGACGGAACGCCACCAATGGGCCGTCGAAGCGGCTATTCAGGTCAGCACCGAGGTGCGACAACGGGGTCGTTCCGTCCGCCTCAACCCATGCTGCCTCTCCCCCGTGGGCTGCGCAAGGGCAGGCGCGCGCTCGTGGCCTGACAGAATCAACTCATGGCGTTCTTCAGGCGGAACAAGGCCAACCAGCAGGAACCAGCGGTGCATCCGGTGACCGCGTTCTGGAGCTGGTGGGCCACCGAGGGCAGGCACATCAGCCCGCATCAGGTGTCCTCGGCGACCGATGAGTTGACCCGGCTGGTGCAGGAGATCAACCCGGAGCTCACTTGGCATTTCGGCCCCGGTGAGTCGGCACAACACCGGTTGACGGTGACTGCCGGTGGGGTCGCGGCTGCGCGCCCGAGCGCGGAGCGGTGGTATCGCGCGGCACCGCCGCCGGACGAGACGTGGGAGTTCCGGCCCAGTCAGCAACCGGATCCGCAGGCACTGACCCAGACCCTGGAGATCGCCGGTCAGCGGATGGATCTGGCCGAGACCAGCTGCCGGGTCGAACCCGACGAGCAGCGGCTGCGGGTGCACGTCGGCGTACACCATCCCGCCTTCGCGACCGCTCCGCCCGAGGTGCGGCAGCAGGTCACCTTCCTGGTGCTCGACTGGCTCGTCGGTGAGGATTCCGTCGAACGGTGGCTCGGTGAGATCGAACCGCTGACCGCTGCTCCGGAGCCGGCGCTCCCCGGGGATGCGGTGCTCGCTGCCGTCGCCGAGCTGGATCGGCGCCGTGATCCCGACGAGTGGGCGGTCGGCCAATGGACCGACGAGCAAGGTGTCCCGGGGTTGGTTTCGTTCCGGCCATGGCTGCGCTGGCTGGACGCGCCGACCCTGGATCGTCACCACGCGATCACCATGGGATATCCCGCGAGGGCCGACGGAATGCCCGCGGACGCGGATATTCTCGACGACCTGGGGTTGCTCGAGGACCGGCTCGCCGGGGTGCTGGGCGGTCGCGGAATCCTGCTGGCGTACGAGACCTCGCGCGGTGCCCGCACCTTCCACATCTACACGGACAGCGAGGACCGCAACGTCGACGCCGACCTGGCTGCCTTTGCGGGCGAGATCGGGGCGATGGGCGGGACGAGTGAGGATCCCTCGTGGCGGGACGTGCGGCACTTCACCGGGTGAGCCCGGATGCGAAGGGAGAGTGGGCGATGATCGGTGCTGGATACTCCGGGTCGGACTTCTACTGTGATGTGGCGATCCGGAATGCGCGCCAGCTGCGGACCGTCCACGACGACGAGCGCGTGCTGGCCTACCATCACACGCGCCCTTCCTGGGAGGTGCACATCGTGGTCGTACCCAAGCAGCACATCGGTTCCCTGACCACCGCCGGTGCGGCCGACGAGGATCAGTTGCGGGCCCTGTTCGCGGTCGTCCAATCGGTGGCGCGCGAGGTGGAACGGGAGCACGGCGCCGCCGCGGTGCTCACCAATCTCGGTGCCTATCAGGACTCCAAGCATCTGCACATCCACGTGCACAGCGGTGCCGTGCGCGAGCGGGCGAGCTGACGTCACCCACGTTCATCGAGTAGGTCGCTCTGCGACCGTGTCGAGATGAACCGTCAATGATCCTCGTCCCCGATGGGATACTGCCGCAGTCGATGCCGGAGATGCCGCCGCGGTCGGCGGTTCCGCTCCAATCCCTGTGGTGGCAGGAACTCCGGCAGCCGGTCCTCGGGGTTGATCCGTACCTCCCAGCGGTTGTCGTTGTGCAGTTGGGTTCTCGACGGTTCCACCAGGGCGTGGTGGTGCGGGCAGAGGAGGACGCCGTTGTCGAGGCTGGTCGGCCCGCCCCACACCCACGGTCGGATGTGGTGGGCGTCGCAGCGCCGGGCCGGCTGATCGCAGCCGGGAAAAGCACAGCCACCGTCGCGGGCGACGAGCGCGGCCCGCAACTCGCTCTCGAAGAACCGCTGCGCCTTCCCGACATCCAGCGGAACGCCGATGGAGTTGAGGACCACCGGGATGATCTCGGCATCGCAGGCCAGCAGGCGGAGTTGCTGGGCCGACATCGGGCCGGCGGGAGTGTCGATGTAGCCGATGCCACGCACCAGGGTCTCGATATCGACGGTCACGTTGACCCGTGCCCGGTCCGAACCCCGTGCCGGCGCGTGGCAGGCGTCGGCGTACGCCTGGGCGAGCTCCAGCAGCGCGTCGGCACGGCGCATCGACCGGGAGGGTCGGCCGCCGCACAGGCCGCAGGACGGGCCGGTGCAGTACGACCCGCACACCGGTGGTTCGTCGGTCTTGTTCTTGTCCACCAGTGAATCCAGCAGGGCGAAGAGCTTCTCGCCCTCGGCAATCGGCAGTCGTCCTTTGATGATGGTGGAGCCCATCCCATCGGGATACAGATGCAACTCCCGGTTCCGGCGCGCCGCGGCTTCCTGCTGCTCCAACCGCCGCTCCAACAATGCATCCGCGTGGTCGGGGTCGACCACCTCGACCAACCGGACACCCAGCACCCGCAGCTCGGACGGACCGAACTGCTGGGCCTGATCCACCATCGTCTGCTGCGCCGCGACCTCCTGGGAGGCCGGCAACTCCGGCGGGAGGTGTTTCAGCGCGGTGAGGATCGCGGTCGTCTGCCGTGGGGACACCCTGGCCTGCGCGAGCCCTTCCCACACCAGTGGTGCGTTGACGATCCGGATCGCTTCCCGCAGCACCCCGGACGCCTCCGGTCCGGAGTAGGCGTGGCGTTCCCGCATCCAGGTGGTGGTGCACACCCCATGCACGTGTTTCGACGCATCAGCCTGGTCGATGCCGGCCAGGGTGCGGGTGGTGTGGGCGTGCAGGCGGGCGGTGATCTGCTCGTTGAGCTCGCCCAGGTGGAGGCGTTGTTCGTCGGTGAGGAGCCGGTCGTCCATCGCGAGGAGTTGGCGCAGCAGATCATCGACCGCGGTCGCGGTCTCGATCATGGCTGCTGCGGTGCTGTCCATACGATCGATCCAACACGAGGGGTCTGACAGTGCTGGCCCGGATTCCCCGTCCTGCAAAGGAATCTGGAAATCTGTGGATAACTTTTCTGGGGTTCATCTCGACACGCGCGGTATTGCTCCGCTCCGCTCCGCATACCGCGCTACTCGATGAACGTGAGGAAGCCTCGCTGCGCGACCTATTCGATGAACGTGGGGTGCGCTGTCGCCGCGGATGAGCCGGACACATTCTGGTAACCCTCTACCGCCAGATTGGTATTCGGTATACCGTCTCCCGTCATGGGAGTGCATCGGCACGACAGATCCAGCGCAGCCCGCCCGCGCCAGCGGCCGAGGCTGGTGCTGCCCGCCCTGCTGGGGCTGCTCGGACTGCTGCTGGCCGGCTGTGCGCCGTTGGGCCCGACCGGGGCGAAGCTGGAGGGTGACCGGCTCACCGATCTGCGGCCGGTACGCCCCGGTGGCACCCTGCAGATCGCGCTGGCCAGCGACCCCGATCGGCTCGACCCCACCCGCTCCTCGACGTTGGTGGCCCGGCAGGTGTTCGCCTCGATGTGCGAGAAGCTCTACGACCTCGACCAGAATCTGCAGATCGTGCCCCAGCTCGCGGCCGCCCCCGCGAGCATCAGCGCGGACCAGAAGACGGTGACGATCCCGATCCGGCAGGGTCTGAAGTTCGCCGACGGCACCCTGATGGACGCCGCCGCGGTGAAGACCAGCCTGGACCGGCACCTCACTCTCAAGACCTCCGGCCGACGCAGCGAACTCGCCAACGTCGCCTCGATCAACGCACCCGACCCGGGCACGGTGGTGCTGAAACTCAAACAACCGGACGCCTCCCTGCTCTCGGTGCTCGCCGATCGCGCGGGCATGGTGATGTCACCCAAGGCGCTCACCGAACTGGGTGACGAGTTCTCCCAGCGGCCGGTCTGCATCGGAGCATTCCGTTTCAGTGAACGGATCCCCGGTGACCGCATCGTGCTGGACAAGGATCCCAACTACTATGCCGCGGACCAGGTCGGGCTGCAGCAGGTGGTCTATCGGATCATCACCGACGGCAGCGTCCGGTTGTCGAACCTGCGCTCCCGCGACGTCCAGGTCGGCGACCAGATGGATCCGGTCAGTGTCGGATCGATGGCCGGTGACAACGCCCTGCAACTCTTCAGCTCCGGCTCGCTCGGCTACCAGGGCATCTACTTCAACCTCAACAATGCCAATGGGATAGGCAATCCCCCGGGTCCGGTGAACAGCGCGATGGCAGGTGACAAACGGCTCCGCCAGGCGTTCAGCCTCGCCATCGACCGCAATCTGCTGAACACCATCGTCTTCCAGGGCCTCTACCAACCGGCCTGTACGCCGATCGCACCCGGTACCGAATACGCCGACCCGGCCCAGTCCGCGTGCGCGCCACGCGACCTGCAACGCGCCAGGCAACTGATCGCCGAAACCGGCGTACCCACACCGATTCCGCTCGAACTGACGATCCCGAACACCCCCGAGTCGAGCCGGATCGGCCAGGTCATCCAGGCGATGACCGCGGAGGCCGGCTTCGAGGTGAAGCTGCGGCCGATGGAGTTCGCGAGCTCGCTGTCCACCTCCCAGGACGGCCAGTTCCAGGCCCTGGCGGCCGGCTGGTCCGGCCGGATCGACCCGGACGGCAACATCACCCGCTTCGTGAAGACCGGTGCCGCCAACAACTACTCCGGTTATGGCAACCCGCAGGTCGACGACCTGATCAAGAAAGGTGTCGCCACCAACGACACCGCCGCCCGGCGCGACATCTACAAGCAGCTGATCGACGTGGTCGCCGAGGACGCACCGCTGATCTATCTCTATCGCCAATCGAATCTGGTCGTCGCCACCCAGCAGATCAGCGGCATCCGCGTCTATCGCGACGGCATCATCCGGATCACCGAAGCGGGGTACACCTCATGACGCGCTACCTGCTCAACCGGCTGGGTCAGGCGCTGGTCACGATGCTGCTGGTCAGCTTCGTGGTGTTCGCCGGAATCCGTGCCATTCCAGGAGATCCGGCACTGGTGATGGCCGGCGAGGACCGCAGCCCGGAGGCCATCCAGGCGGTACGCGACCAGTACGGTCTGGACAAGCCGGTGATCCTGCAATACCTGATCTGGATCTCCCGGGCGATCCGGTTGGATTTCGGCAACTCCGCGCGGACCGGCGTACCGGTCCTGGACCAGATCGTCAGCGCCCTGCCGGTCACCATCGAACTCGCCCTGCTGTCGATGCTCTTCGCCACCGTGCTCGGCATCGCCACCGGCACCCTGGCCGCGGTGAGGCGCGGCCGGCCCGCCGAGTGGTTCGCCAATGGACTCGCCCTGCTCGGCCTGTCGGTCCCCAACTTCTGGTTCGGCATCCTGCTGATCCTGGCCTTCGCGGTGGCGATCCCGCTGCTGCCCGCCTCCGGTTTCGTGCCATTCGGCGTGTCCCCGTTGGAGAATCTGCAGCGGATGATCCTGCCCGCAATCGTGCTCGGCTCCGGGCTGTCGGCGGTCGTGATGCGCCAGACCCGTTCCGGACTGCTCGACTCGCTGTCCGCCGACTATGTGCGTACCGCCCGCGCCAAGGGCCTGCTGGGCCGCGAAGTGCTGGTCTCGCACGCCCTGCGGAACAGCCTGATCACCGTGGTCACGGTGCTCGGTCTGCAACTCGGCAACCTGATCGCCGGCGCCGTCGTCACCGAGCAGGTGTTCACCCTCCCCGGTTTCGGGAAACTCACCCTGGACGGGGTCTTCCAGCGTGACTACCCGGTGATCCAGGCCGTGGTGCTGCTGACCTCCTTCGCCTACATCCTGATCAACCTGCTGGTCGACCTGACCTACTCGGTCCTCGACCCGCGGATCCGACTCGCCGGAGGCAGCCGATGAGCAGCGCAGCAGTGGGCACCGCGGTCACCGCGGCCGCGCCGAAACCCCAGTCCCGCAGCCAGATCCTGCTGCGCCGGCTGGTCCGCAACAAGCTGGCCCTGGCCGGTGGGGTGATCGCGCTGCTGATGATCCTGGCCGCGATCCTGGCACCGCTGCTCACCCCCTACGACTATGCCCGGCCGGACTTCAACAGCGCCCTCCAGCAGCCGAGCCCGGCGCACTGGTTCGGCACCGACGACCTGGGCCGCGATCAGCTGTCCCGGATCCTCTTCGGGCTGCGCGCCTCGCTGCAGGTCGGGCTGCTGGCGGTGCTGATCGCCGGGCTGGTCGGCATCCCGCTGGGCATGCTCGCCGGCTACTTCGGCGGCTGGCTCGACACCGTGGTCTCCCGGCTCACCGATGTGCTGCTCGCCTTCCCGTTCCTGATCCTGGCGGTCGGCCTGGCCGCCATCCTCGGCCCCTCGCTGACGAACGCCACGATCGCGGTCGCGATCGCCCAGATCCCCGCCCTGGTTCGGGTTTCACGGGCCGAGGCGCTGCGGTTGCGGGACAGCGACTATGTCGCCGCGGCGATCGCCAACGGGGGTACGCCGCTGCGGGCACTGGTGCAGCACGTGCTGCCCAACTCCGCCTCCGCGCTGATCGTCCAGCTCACCGTCGCCATCCCGGCGGCCATCCTGTCCGAGGCCGTGCTCAGCTATCTCGGTCTCGGTGTGCAACCGCCGACCCCGTCGCTGGGTGTGATGCTGTCGGCGGCCCAGTCCTTCCTGTTCCCCGCGCCCTGGCTGGCGGTCTTTCCGGGCCTGTTCATCGTGCTCGCCACCTTGGCGTTCAACCTGTTCGGTGACGGCGCCCGGGACGCCTTCGACCCCCGAGGAGACCGGTCATGACCGAAACAGTCCCCACCGACGCCGTGCCCACCGAACCCGTGCTCGCCGTCGAGGACCTGGACGTCCGCTTCGCCTCCGCGGAACGGCGGATCCACGCGGTCGACGGGGTGTCCTTCGCCGTCCGGCCCGGTGAGGTGCTCGCGATCGTCGGCGAGTCCGGGTGCGGCAAGTCGGTCACCGCGATGTCGATGCTCGGCCTGCAACCGCGGACCGCCCGCGTCGGTGGCTCGGCGTTGCTGCAGGGCACCCAGCTCGTCGGCGCCACCGAACAGCAGCTGCAACCGCTGCGGGGCAAGCAGATCGCGATGATCTTCCAGGAACCGATGACCTCGCTGAACCCGGTGCTCACCATCGGCCGGCAGATCGTCGAGGTGCTCCGCCGGCACCTGGGCATGGACCGCCAGCAGGCCCGCCGCCGGGCGATCGAATTGCTCACCCTGGTGGGCATTCCGGCCGCCGAGCAGCGGATCGACTCCTATCCCCACCAGCTCTCCGGCGGCATGCGGCAGCGGGTGATGATCGCGATCGCGGTGGCCTGCGATCCGGCGGTGCTGATCGCCGACGAGCCGACCACCGCCCTCGACGTCACCATCCAGGCCGGCATCCTCGATGTGCTGAAGGAACTGCGGGAACGCCTCGGCACCGCGATCGTGCTGATCACCCACGACCTCGGGGTGGTGGCCGATGTCGCCGACCGGGTGGTGGTGATGTACGCCGGCCGGGTCGTGGAGAGCGGCACCGTCACCGAGATCTTCGACGATCCGCAGCACCCCTACACCCGCGGCCTGCTCGGGGCCGTGCTGCGCCCCGGGGGCCGGGGCAGGCGGCTCGCCGAGATCCCCGGACTGGTTCCCAATCTGACCGAACAACCGGAGGCCTGCACCTTCGCCGACCGCTGCGCGAACGCCGACGACGAGTGCCGCAGCACCCGGCCACCGCTGACCGATCGCGGCGCGGGTCACGCCGTCGCCTGCTTCCATCCGGGGATCGCCCGGGTGCGGGCACCCGAGGAGGTGCCGGTATGAGCCGGATCCTCGAACTCACCGACGTCACCCGGCACTTCGGTCCCGTCCGGGCCGCCGACGGGGTGACCCTGCACATCGACGAGGGCGAGATCCTCGGCCTGGTCGGCGAATCCGGCTCCGGCAAGTCGACCATCGGCCGACTGGCGGTCCGCCTCGACGAGCCGACCTCGGGAACGATCACCTTCAAGGGCACCGACATCACCGCACTGTCCGCGCGCCGGTTGCGGCCGCTGCGCCGCGATTTCAACCTGGTCTTCCAGGACCCCTCGTCGTCGCTCGACCCGCGGATGACCAACGGGGAGATCATCGCCGAACCGCTGCAGCACCACCGGATCGGCGACGCAGCCGGGCGCCGGCAGCGGGTCGGTGAGCTGATCGCCCGGGTCGGACTGCGCCCCGAGGTCGCCGAGCTCTATCCGCACCAGCTCTCCGGTGGCATGCGGCAGCGGATCTCGCTGGCCCGGGCGCTGGCCACCGACCCGGCCCTGGTGGTCGCCGACGAGCCGACCTCCGCACTCGACGTGTCGGTGCAGGCGGCGGTGCTCAACCTGCTCACCGACCTGCAGCGCGAGCTCGGCTTCGCCAGCCTGTTCATCACCCACGACCTGTCCGCGGTGGAGTTCCTGGCCAACCGGGTCGCGGTGATGTATCTCGGCACCATCGTCGAGACCGGGCCGACGGCCGCGCTGATGGCCGATCCGCTGCACCCCTACACCCAGGCACTGCTCTCCGCCGCCCCGGTGCCCGATCCGGACGAGCAACGGGCCCGGCAGCGGATCGTGGTCTCCGGAGACCTGCCCAGCCCCGCCGATCCGCCGCCCGGGTGCCGCTTCCACACCCGCTGCCCGATCGCGGTGGACCGGTGCCGCACCGAGGTGCCGCTGCTGCGTAGCGTGGGGGAGCGTCAGGTGGCCTGCCACCTGGTGAGCGACGACGGTGTCGCACCGCGGTTGATCGCCCCCGAACGAACCACAGCCAGCAAGGAGCGCCGATGAGCTTCACCACCCGCCCCACCCTGACCGGCACCTTCGGCATGGTCGCCAGCACCCACTGGCTGGCGACCGCCTGCGGACAGTCGGTGCTGGAACGCGGCGGCAACGCCTTCGACGCGGCGGTGGCGACCGGGTTCGCCCTGCACGTGGTGGAACCCCATCTCAACGGCCCCGGCGGGGACGCCCCGATCCTGGTCAGCGTGGCCGGCGAGACACCGCGCATGCTGTGTGGACAGGGCCCGGCACCGGCCGCCGCCTCGGTCGCCTCCTACACCGCGCTCGGGTTGGACCTGGTACCCGGCACCGGCCCGTTGGCCGCCGCCGTGCCCGGTGCGGTGGACGCCTGGCTGCTGCTGCTCGCCGAGCACGGGACCTGGCCGCTGCGGGAGGTGCTGAGCTACGCCATCGACCTGGCCGCCGGCGGGCACGACCCGGTACCGCGGATCGGCGGCACGGTGGAGACCGTGCGCGACCTGTTCACCGACCACTGGCCGACCTCGGCCGAGGTCTATCTTGCCGGCGGCCGGTCGCCGCAGCCGGGAACCCTGTTCCGCAACGAAAAGCTGGCCGAGACCTGGCGTCGGCTGATCGATGAGGCCGAGGCCGCCGGCAGCGATCGGGAGGCCCAGATCGAGGCCGCCCGGCGCACCTGGCGGGAAGGATTCATCGCCGAGGCGATGCTGCGCACCAGCGAGCAGGCCGTGCTCGACTCCTCCGGGGAGAAGCATGCCGGCATGCTCACCGGGGACGACCTGGCCAGCTTCCGGGCGACCTGGGAGGAACCGGTCAGCGGCACCTGGGGTCCGTGGACGGTGCACAAGGGTGCGGCCTGGTCCCAGGGACCGGTGCTGCTGCAGCAGCTCGGCCTGCTCGCCGACATCGACCCGGGATCCCTTGCCCCACAGGGATTCGACGCATCGGTGGTGCACCGGATCGTCGAGGGCGCGAAGCTCGCCTTCGCCGACCGCGACGCCTGGTACGGCGACGCCGCACCGGTCCCGCTGACCACCCTGCTGTCGCCGACGTACGCCGACCAGCGGCGTGCCCTGCTCGGCGAGCAGGCCTCGCTGGACTGGCGCCCGGGCAGCCCCGATGGGCGTACCCCCCGGCTCGCCGACCACATCGAACGCCTGCTCCGCGGAGAATCGGTGGCCGCGGCCGGTGCGGGAGCGGGGGAGCCGACGGTGCAGGACGGCTCCACCCGGCCCAACGGTGAGACCCGCGGCGACACCTGCCACCTGGACGTGGTGGACCGCTGGGGCAACATGGTCGCCGCCACCCCGAGCGGTGGCTGGCTGCAGTCCAATCCGGTGATCGGTGAACTCGGCTTCCCGCTCGGCAGCCGGCTGCAGATGACCTGGCTGACCGAGGGCCTGCCCAACTCGCTGACCGGCGGCCGACGCCCGCGGACCACCCTGACGCCGAGCATGGCCTCGATCGGCGGCCGGGTGGTGCTCGCCTTCGGCACCCCCGGTGGCGACCAGCAGGACCAGTGGTCGACCCACCTGTTCCTGCGGATCGCCGACGAGTACGCCCGCAGCGGACGCCTCGATCTGCAGGCCGCGATCGATGCCACCAACTGGCACACCGATGCGGTGATCGGCTCGTTCTGGCCGCGTGGTTATCAGCCCGGATCCCTCACCGTGGAAGGAAATGCCGGCCCCGACCTGATCGAGGGGCTGCGGGAGCGCGGCCACCGGGTCACCGTCGGTGCGCCGTGGACGGAGGGCCGGCTGTCGGCGATCGCCCGGCACCCCGAGACCGGGATCTTCGCCGCGGCCGCCAACCCACGGGGTATGCAGGGCTATGCGGCCGGTCGCTGAGCGTCCGGAGCGCACCGGCCGGCGGGCCGGTCAGCCGATCGCCAGCAGGGCCGCCCGCTCGGCCTTCTGCACATGCTCGATGGCCAGCCGCCGGGCGGCCTCCGGGTCACCGGCGGTGAGCGCCTCGAGCAGCCCGAGGTGCTCGGTCCAGGAGTGCGGGGCGCGCTCCTCGGCACTCAGCCGGAACACCCAGCGGACCCGCCACATCACCGGCCGGACCATCTCGGTGAGCAGCAGATTCCCTGTCAGGGCGACGATTCCGGCGTGGAACTCGGAGTTCAACCGGCCCACCGAGGTGACATCACCCGACTCGGTGGCCAGCCGGGCCTCGGCCAGCACCCCCTGCAGCGCATCGACGGTGACCTCACCGGCGGCGACCCGGCCGGCGGCCAGCTCGGCCGCCATCCCCTCCAGGCCCGCGCGTACCTGGAACAGGTCGGTCACACTCTGCGCATCCAGGGTGGCGACCACCACACCCCGGCGCGGTACGGTGACGACGAAGCCCTCGCTCTCCAGCACCCGGATCGCCTCGCGGACCGGATTGCGGGAGACGCCGAGCTGCTCGGCCAACTGGTGCTCCACCAGCCGTGCGCCGGGTGCCAGCTCCCGATCGGTGATCCGGCGCCGCAGCTCGTCCGCGACCTGGGTCCGCAGCGGGATGTGGGCGGCTCCCAGGTTGATCGCCGCCGAAGAACGCTCCACGCTGTACACGGTATACCGCACGGCCGAGTGTTGGCAGGAGGTCTGATGAAGAAGGTGTTCGCCGCCATCACCCGATGGCTCGACCCCTATGTGCTGGTGCTGCTCGGTGTGGTGCTGCTGGCCGCGGTGCTCCCCGCCCGCGGGGCCGCCGTCGCACCCACCGAGTGGGCCGCCGACATCGCGGTGATGTTCCTGTTCTTCCTCTACGGCGCGCGGCTGTCCACCGAGGAGACCCGCGACGGCTTCCGGCACTGGCGGCTGCACCTGCTGGTGCTCGGCTTCACCTTCGTGCTCTTCCCGATCGTCGGCTGGGTGCTGTCCACCGCGACCAGCCCGCTGCTCTCCCCGACGCTGGCCGGCGGCCTGCTCTTCCTGTCGCTGCTGCCCTCCACCGTGCAGTCCTCGGTCGCGTTCACCTCGATGGCCCGGGGCAATGTCGCCGCCTCGATCTGTGCGGCCTCGTTCTCGAATCTGCTCGGTGTGCTGATCACCCCACTGCTGGTGGCGCTGCTGATGGGGGCGCACACCACGATCAGCCTGGACACCGTCTGGAAGCTGCTGCTGCAACTGGTGCTGCCCTTCGCGGTCGGTCAGCTGCTGCACAAGCCGCTCAAGGGATTCCTGACCAGGAACAAGAAGATCATCTCCAAGACCGACCGGTTGGCGATCCTGCTGGTCGTCTACACCGCCTTCAGTGCCGGCATGCGGGAAGACATGTGGTCGCGGATCTCCGGCTGGCAGCTGCTCGCCCTGCTGGTCGTCAACGGGATCCTGCTGGCCGCGGTGATGACCGCCACCATGCTGATCAGCAAGGCCCTCGGCTTCTCCTGGCCGGACCGGATCGCGATCGTCTTCGCCGGTTCGAAGAAGTCGATGGCGTCGGGGCTGCCGATGGCCAAGGTGCTCTTCCCCGCCGACCAGGTCGGCATCATGGTGCTGCCGCTGATGCTGTTCCACCAGTTGCAACTGATCGTCTGCGCCCAGCTGGCGCGCCGCTGGTCCAAGCTGCCCGAGGAGCCGGTACGCGCGGGGGTCGAGAAATAGCCCTTTCATCTCGACACGGCCGCCATTGCTCCGCTTCGCTACGCATGGCGGCCTACTCGATGAGCGGGGTGGCGGCACCGTAGCTTTGGACCGGTGACCGACGAACTGCGGCTCAGCGTGCCCGACCCCGAACGCAGCTGGCGACGCGTCGAGCTGGCGTACCACCTGGACCTCGACCTGCCGACCCGCTTCCGGCGCATCCGGACCGGCTGGGCGCTGCGGATGCCGACACCGCCGCTGGACCGGCTCGACTACACGCTGCGGGTCACCGATGCCGCCGGGGCCGAGCAGACCATCCCCGATCCGGGCAATCCGCGGGTCGCCGGCGGGAGCTTCGGGCCGAGCTCCTGGCTGCCGATCGGGGCGTACGCCGAACCGGCCTGGCTGGCGGCCGAGGAACCGGCCCAGCACCTGGAGCACTGGGGGCTGAGTGACACCGCGGCCGGCGAGCTGACCGCCCGCGTCTGGTCCCCGGCGAGCAGCCGCCCCGGTGACGACCTGCCGATGCTGCTGGTGCACGACGGGCCGGAGCTCGCGGCCCATGCCGCGCTCACCCGCTTCGTCGGCACGCTCGGTCACCCACTTCGGGTCGTGCTGCTCGACCCGGGCCCGGACCGCGACCAGCGCTACAGCGCCGATGAGGCGTACGCCGCCGTGCTCGCGGAGGCCGTCGGGGTGCTGCGGCAGCGCTGGCCGAGCAGTCGGAAACCGGTGCTCGCCGGCGCCAGCCTCGGTGCGCTGGCCGCGCTGCACGCCGCCTGGCGCCACCCCGGCACCTTCGCCGGTCTCTGGCTGGCCTCGGGGTCCTTCTTCAGCCCCGACACCGATCCGGGTGAACAGGGGTACGCCCACTTCCCGCGGATCGCCGGGTTCACCGCCGAGATCGCCGCGGCCGAGGCCCTGCCGGATCTGGGTGCGGTGACGATGGTCTGCGGCACCGCGGAGGAGAACCTGGCCAACAACGAGCTGCTCCGCGATCGGTTGCGCGGGCTCGGTGCGGGTGGCGACCGGGGTGTCGGCTGGGGGACCGCCCGGCAGGGGCACACCACCAGTTGCTGGCGCGACCTGTTCGACCCGCACCTGCGGGAACTGTTGGCGACCGCCTGGGGCTGCTAGACATGGCCCAGGAGGCAACGATGACTACCGAACGGCACCACCTGATCGGCCTACTGCTCGGAGCGGAGGAGGACTGGCCGCAGGCGTTCGAGGCGCTGCTGCCCAAGCTCGGCCCGCTGACCGGCGCGGACGGCGTACGCCACCGGATCGAATCCGAGCGGCTCACCATCGAACCCTTCGACCTCACCCAGCCGGTGCGCACCGATCTGGTCATCGACCGACTGGCGCACTGGTACTACGTGCCGCGGGAGTGGTTGAAGAAGGCATCGCTGATGAACGGCACCTACCTGCTGAACAGCCCGTTCACCTTCCAGGCGATGGAGAAGCACAGCGCCTACTGCGCGATGCTGCGGCTCGGGCTGAAGGTGCCGCGGACGATCCTGGTGCCTTACAAGAACCCGGTCGACAACGTGCGCTGGGCCTACACCTCGGCGAAGTACAACCTGCCCTTCGACCTTGATCAGATCGCCGATGATCTTGGTTATCCGCTCTACATGAAGCCCTTCGACGGCGGCGGCTGGCGCGGGGTGTCCCGGGTCGACAACCGCGACGACCTGCACCGGGCGTACGACGCCTCCGGTGAGATGCTGATGCACCTGCAGGCCACCGTCGACTACGACGTCTTCGCCCGGGCGCTGTCCATCGGGCCGGAGACGATGGTGATGGACTTTCGGCCCGAGAACCCGATGCACGAGCGGTACCAGGTCAACCACCAGTTCCTGTCCGCGAAGGCCGGGCACGAGGTGGCCGCGATCAGCCGGATCGTCAACGCCTTCTTCGGCTGGGAGTTCAACTCCGCGGAGATGCTGGTCGCCGGCGACGAGGTCTACCCGATCGACTACGCCAACGCCTGCCCCGATGTGGCGGTGACCAGCCTGCACTACTACTTCCCGTGGGCGATGACGGCGCTGCTGCGCTGGTCGGCGTACTGCCTGGTCTCCGGGCGGAGGGCCAGCGTCGACCTGCACACCGACGACTATTTCAAGATCGCCGACGATCCGGCGCTGGACTACTCGGCGAAGCTCGAGGCCTATCTGGAGCTCGCCGACGCGCAGCTCGACGCCCACCGCTACTGGACCTGGTGCGACCAGCACCTGGCCCACCTGCCCGAAGCCGTGCACGACTGGTTCGCCAGCCCCGGTTTCGACCGGATCCTGGTGGAGACGGTACGCAGCACCTATCCCGAGCACGAGTGGCCCAAATTCCTTGATCATTTCCGGGGTCTGGTGAGTGCCTGGGTCCATGATCAAGAAGCCCGGCCGGCGAGCTGATCCGCTCATCGAGTAGGTCGCGCAGCGACTCCCTCCGCTCATCGAGTAGGTCGCGCGGCGACCGTGTCGAGATGAGGGGGGTGCGGGTTCATCTCGACACGCGAGCCATTGCTCCGCTGCGCTCCGCATGGCTCGCTACTCGATGAACGTGTAAGAGGGGCGCTGCGCTCCGCATGGCTCGCTACTCGATGAGCGGGGATTGGGGGCGCGGGCGCGAGCCGACAACTAGTCGTACTGGTACAGGTTTCGCGCCTGCATGATGTTGATCAAGGAATCCGCGTAGGCCGGGTCGGTCGCGTACCCGGCGGCCTGCAGGGCGCGGGCGAAACCGTCCGGGTCGTTGGTGCGGGTGAAGGCGGGTGCGTAGCGGGAGTTGGCGCGCAGGAAGGCGCCGTAGTCCCGTGCGGAGTCGGCCATCGAGGCATAGCTGCGGAAGCTCTCGGTGGCGGGCACCTGCTTGCCGTTCACCCATTCGGTGGTCGGCCGGTCCGCACAGTCGAAGCTGACCGGGGAGCGTACCTGCCGGAAACACTTGATCCCGTAGTAGTTGTTGCCGGGCGCCGAGTGCCCATAGCCCGTCTCCTGCGCCGACTGCGCCATGCTGACCGCCGCCGGTACACCGAACTCGGCCTGGGTGGCGCGGGCCTGCGGCGCCAGCGCCTCGAAGAACTGGTCGGCCTCGCTGACCGCCGGGCCGGTCCGCGGACCGGTCATCAGGGTCTCCCAGGTCGCCTGGTCGACGGTCCCGCTGACCGTCAGTCCGCGCGCGTCCTGCAGTGCGCGGACCGCCTGCTCGGTGGCCTGGTCGAAGTCGCCCTGCACCGGTACCGGCTGACCCTGCAGCCCGAGCAGCGTCTGCGCGGCCTTCACCCGGAACCGCCGCTGGTACGGCGCGTCGGTGCCGACCGGTTCGCGGCCCAGTGCGCTCAGCGTGTCGGCGTGGGCGATGCCGTCGACGCGCAACCCGTTGCCCTGCTGGTACGCCCGCAGCGCGGCCGTGGTCTGGGTGGCGAAGTTGCCGGTGACGCTGACGTCGTTGCCGGCATCGACGAGCAGGTACTGCAGCGCGGTCACCCGCAGCCCGGTGTCCCCGGCGCGCAGGCTGGTCTGCTGGTCGGTCCGCCAGTTCAGCGCGAGCACGACCCCGGTGATCAGCAGGGTCAGCGCCACCAGCAGCGCGATCAGACATCCCCAGCGCGGGCGACGACGGGGGGAGGTCTGGGGCACGAGCACCGAGCCTACCTGCGGCGTACCAGCCGGAAAGCCCCGCGACGGGCCGTCGGCCCCCTAGACTCACCTCGCGTGGACATCCTCGACTATGCGGCGGTCACCCATCGCGGGATGGTGAAGCCGGTCAACGAGGACAGCATTCTCGCCGCCGGCCCCGTCTTCGTGGTCGCCGACGGCATCTCCGGTTCCAACCGCGGCGACATCGCCAGCGGCATGGTCGTGCAGGAGTTCGCCGGGCTGGTGGACCGGCACGGGGTCGCACCGGAGCTGGTCGCCGAGACCCTGACCCGGGCGCACGAGGCGGTGCTGGCGGCCCAGCGCCGCGACCACCACGACTCGGCCACCACCGCCTGCGGCGCGATCGGCATGCGGATGGGCGAGGTGGCGTACTGGATCATCTTCAACATCGGCGACTCCCGCGTCTATCGGATCACCGGCACCGGTCGCCATCTGGCCCAGGTGAGCGTCGACCACTCGCACGTGCAGGAGCTGATCGAGGCCGGGGTGATCACCGCCGAGGAGGCCGAGCGGCATCCGGATCGGCACGTGATCACCCGTGCGATCGGTGCGGCGGACCAGTTCCGGCCGGACTACTGGCTGGTGCCGATGGTGAACGGGGACCGGCTGCTGCTCTGCTCCGACGGGCTGCTCCGCGACGCCCCGCTGGCCGAGGTCGCGGCGATCGCCTGCGCCGAGAACGAGGCCGAGGATGCGGTACGTCGGCTGCTGGAGCTGGCGTTGGGTGCGGGGGCCCGTGACAATGTGTCGATTATCGTTGTCGACGTGCACTCACAGCCGAATGGCACACCGGAATCGGGACGGGAGTTTGGATGAGCGAGCAGATCGGCCTCTGGCGGGCGACCTACACTCCCGGACGGTGGGTGGTGCTCGGCGGACCCACCTCGCTGGTGATCATGCAACCCGCCCCCGCCCGGGCGTCCGCCATGGTCAACAGTTTCTGGGATGTGGTGGTCGCCGCCGACTCGATCGACGATCTGGTGGAGAAGTTCGCCGCCTTCAGGGTCGACCAGATGCCGAGCTTCGGCGCCTTCTTCTGGGCCGAGGGGCAATTGCGCTCGCTGGTCCGCGGCAAGATCAAGGTCGTCGACCTGGCCTCCGGTGACGTCGTCGCCAACGGTGCCGGGGTACGCACCTGGTCCGAGGCCGGTCTGGGCGATGTCCGCCAGGTGCAGATCGCGATGGAGGAGGTCGACCAGGACGAGCTGCTGCAGCTCCCGCTGGTGGTCGGTGCGGTGACCGCCTCGGTGATCCAGCTCGACGCCACCGAGGACGCGAAGGTCAGCAGCCCGCAGGTGGCCGTCCCGGCGCCGGCGGTCAGTGGAACCGCCGCCGCGCGGACCGGGGACGGGTCGGATGCCCAGGAGGGCGGCCCGAAGACCGAGTTGATGAGCACCGACGAGGTCGGCGATGGCGCGGACCGGTCCCCGGAGCAGCTGGTCGCCAGCCTGTTCTCCGGCAGCCGGGAACCGTCGGCCGACCGCACCCTGGACATGGAGCCGGACTCGGCACCGGCCGCGTCCGCCGCCGAGCCGGCCGGTTCGAGCGCGGTCGGATCGGGTGCCGGCCGGGGCCAGCAGCAGGAGGAGAAACCGGCGATCAACGCCGTACCGGGATTCGGCCGCGACACCGCGGGTGCCGCCGGTGCGGGTGGTGGCCTGGCGGCCGGTGCGGCCGCTGCCGGTCTGGGGGCCGCGGCCGGGGCGGCCGGAGCCGGATTCGCCGGGCAGCAACCGCCCCCGGCGCCGCCGACGCCGAACGTTCCGCAGCCGCCGGCCCCGGCACCCTACGGGCAGGGGTTCGGTACGCCGCAGGGCGGCCAGGGACCGCAGGGTCACCAGGGCCAGCCCGGCCAGCAGGGGCACAATCAGCCCGGCCAGCAGGGTCCCGGTGGCCAGCAGCCCGGGTACCCGCCGGGTTATCCGCAGCCCGGTCAGCAGCAGGGTCCGGGGCAGCCGGCGTACGGCGTCCCGCAGGGGCAGAACCAGCAGAACCAGCCCTACCCGCCGGGGTTCGCGCCCCAGCAACAGCCGGGCGGCCAGCAACAGGGTGGTCAGCAGCCCTATCCGCAGGGTTTCGTGGGTCAGCAGCAGTACGCCGGGCAGCCCGGTCCGCAGGGGCCGGGCCAGGGACGGCCGGGCCCGCAGGGACCGGGGCAGCAGCCCCAGCAGCCCCCGCAGCAGTCCGATCCCTATGGTGGCGGTGACGGCGCCGACGGGGAGTCGCTGGTGCTGGCGGTGAACTGCACCCAGGGTCACCCGAACCCGCCCGAGGCGCAGCGCTGCCGCCGCTGCGGCAACCCCGTCCAGGGGCCGCAGCATCTGGTGCAGCGGCCGGTGATGGCGTTGCTCAAGCCGAGCCACGGCCAGCCGGTGGAGGTCGACCGGACCGTGCTGATCGGCCGTTCCCCGCAGGCCAATCGGGTCGCCCGGGAGCGCCTGCCGCGGCTGCTCACGGTGCCCAGCCCCAGCCATGACATCTCCCGGACCCACGTCCAGGTCAGCCCCGAGGGCTGGGATCTGCTGGCGACCGATCTGCACTCCACCAACGGCACCGCGCTGATCCGCCCCGGCCACCCGGAACCGGAACGACTCACCCCCGGCGAACCGGTACCGGTCTATCCCGGTTGCGTCCTCGACCTCGGTGACGGTGTGACGATCCTGGTCGATCACGCCCCCTGATCGGGTCCCCCACGGCCGAGCTCGGCGCCGATGATCGCGCCGCCGACGGTGAACATCGCGCCGCCGAGCACGAGCAGCGCCGCGGTCTGCCACACCGGCAGGCCCGGTACGGCGGTGACCAGCAGCGCGCCGAAGAGCCAACCGGTGGCCGACCGCCCGACAATGGCCGCCCACAGCAGCTGGCGCCGGATCTCCGGTTCGCCGGTGATCCGCCACAATCCGCACGCCGCAGCGGCGGCGCTCAGCGCGGCGACCGGGATCAGCAGCCAGGCGGAGCGGTAGGCCGCGAACAGCCCGGCCAGCATCACCAGCAGACCGACGCCCAGCAGCGCCGCCGAGATCAGCAGCGTCGCGCGCAGCCCGTGCCGCAGCACGAAGGTGCGTTTGCCGACGGCCCGGTCACCGCGGACATCGCGCAGATCCTTGAGCATCAACCGGCCGGCGAACATCGCATACAGCCCGGTGATCGTCACCAGTGCCGCACCCGTCGGTCGCGGGAAGCCGGCCAGCGCCCAGGCATAGGTCGCCGGCACCAGCACATAACCCACCGGCAGCACCGCCTGGGCGATTCCGCCGCGCCCGGTCAGCCGCACCGGGCGTACCGAATAGCCGTAGTTGAGCGCCAACATCGGCGGCAGCGCCAGCAGCAGCCACGGTGAGACCAGCGCGGTCAGCGCCGTCAGCCCGGCGGCCAGCACGATCGTCACCGCGATCAGCTGCCGCCGGGTCGCGGTGCCGTTCACCAGTGGCCGCTGGTCGGCCTGCGGATGGTCGGCGAAGTTGATCCGGTCGGTGTCCAGGTCGGTCAGGTCGTTCACCGCGACCGCGTGGGCGTACCAGCAGAGCAGCGCCAGGATCGCGGCGGCCGTCGGCAGCACCGCGACCGCGGACGGCGCGAACAGGCTGAGCAGGAACCCGCCTTGGGCGAGGATCAGCACCGCGGTGCTCGGCCGGATCAGTTGGCGGAGCAGGTCGGCGGCGGTGCGTACGCCCGACAGGGCCGCGGTCAGTGCGGATTCGCGGCGGGCGCCGGTCACCGGGGTCAGTAGCATTTCGAGCCTCCCGGTTGGGCGCAGGCGATCGAGCTCGCCGCGGAGCTGAAGGCGAGCGCGAAGACGGCGGCGCCGAAGAACAGCGAGAGCGCGGCACCGGCGATACCGAACAGCAGGACCGCCGATCGCCCCCAGCCGGAGCCCAGTTCGGCGGCGGGGCCCTGATGGCCGGCGGTGCGGAGCACTCGTTGCCCCGCCCGCAGGCCGAACAGCCCGCCCACGATCAGCGTGGTCACCAGCAGCGCGGTGATGATCGACAATCCGTAGAGCAGGACGAACACGAACGGCAGATCGCCGATGCCGCGGCGGAACGCCTCGGTGACGGTCAGCACCCCGTGGTCCTGGCGGGCCGCGAGCAGGCTGGCCAGCAGGGGCAGCGCGATCAGTGCGACGATCAGGATGGCGGCGGTGCTCAGCCCCGCCCGCACCTGTGCCCGCCGGCGACGGTGCTGCATCTCCTCCAGCAGCTGGACGCCCGGCCCGTCCCGGACGAGCACCTGCCGGGCACTTTCCCAGGCCGCGCGGGTGCTGCGGGCCAGCAGCAGATAGCCGACGAGCAGCACCACCGACGGCAGGACCTGGGTGATCAGCAGCAACTCCATCGGTGCCCTTTCGATCGCGGCCGGAAACGCGAAGCGGCCCCCACCCTACGAAAGGTGGGGGCCGCTGGGCGCTTGATCAGCGGTTGCTGCTCAGTTGCCGGTCTTGGCCAGGCCGCCGGTGGTGTCCTTGGTCGGCGGGGCGGTCGGCTTCTTGGTGGTCGACGGCGCCTTGGTCGGCGACTTGGTCGCGGTCTTGGTCGCGGTCGGCGACTTGGTCGGGGTCGCGGTGCCCGAGGACTGCGGCTTCAGGTACAGGGCCGCGGACTCGTAGACGCCGGAGGTGTCGTCGTAGGCCAGCTCCACGTTGAAGTTCGGGTTGTCGCTCCAGCCCGAGGGCAGCGGCACGGAGAAGGCGAACTTGCCGTTGGCGTCGGTGGTGCCGGCGCCGAGCATCTTGCCGCGCTTGCCCGTGCTGTAGTCGTAGATCGCAATGGTGCGGTTCGCCAGCGGCGCGCCGGCCTCGGTGTAGAGGGTGCCGCGCGAATCCAGGGTGGTGCTGGAGTCGTAGAGACGCTGGTAGGTCGGGACGGTGCCGTCCTTGCCGGCCTCATCGCGGAACTCGGTGGCGATGAGCTGCTTGGGACACAGGTAGGGGAGATTCTCAACTGGTTCTCAGCAGACAGTCGGGATTTGTTCCGATTCCCCGCCAGTTGTGACCAGACTCACACCGCTTCGACGGTTGGCTCCGCTGCCACCTCCGCCCCGTAGCATGCCGTCGGGTGCGCTGCGCCCGGCCGATACCGGTCCGAGTCGGGCGAGGGGAGTGAGCATGCGGGTACGCCCGGGGCTCCGCCGACTCCCGGCCCTGATCGTCGGCCTGCTCGGCCTGGTCCTGGTGGCCGCCGCGGTGATCGTGCCCAGCTCGCCCGCCGCCGAGGTCCGCCTCAATGACGGCTCGGTGCTGGTCACCAACTCCGCCCGCGCGCTGATCGGCCGGTTGAATCACGAGATCGACCGCTTCGCCACCTCGGTGTCGATGGTGAACCGCGACTTCGACGTGCTCCAGGACGGCCGCAGCGCGCTCAGCCGGGACCGGGACGCCAACCAGCTGCAGGCCATCGACGCCGCCCAGTCCCGTCTCGGTACGCCGATGATCGTGCCCGCCAACGCCACCGTCGCCCTCGGCAACGAGACCGTTGCGATCGTCAACCCCACCAACGGCCGGATGTGGGCCCGGCCGCTGTCGGGCATCTTCGCCGTCGACACCATCAAGTCCCGCTCCGATGTCGACCTCGGCCCCGGCGGTACCGCCACGGTCACCACGGCCGGACAGGCCATCGGCCTCTCCCTGGAACGCGGCGAACTGGTCCGGCCCGGACTCGATGAGAAGCCGGTCGAGGTGCCGTTCCCGCTGTCGGTCACCGACGGCGTCCAGCTCTCCGCGGTCGGCGACCGCGCCGTCGTGCTCAACCAGGCCACCCGGCAGCTCTGGATCGAGGGCAGCAACCCGGTCCAGATCACCGACGCCGACTCCGCCCTGCTCGCCCCGCCGGTCGCCGACGACGAACGCGTCCGGATCACCGAGACCGGGCTGATCCCGCGACAGCGCACCCTCGACGCGGTGTACGCCACCCGGTCCGGTCTGCAGGGTGTCAGCGGCGGTTCGGTGCTCCAGCTCGTCCCCGGTTCGGCCGGTGCCCCGATCCGGCCGATCGTCGCCGGCGGCTGTGCCTACGGTGGGTTTGTCGCCGGTCCGGTGCAGATCGCGCAGGCCTGTGGCACCGGTGAACCCGGCGTACGCCCGCTGCCGGACTTCGCCGGTGATCCCGACAGCCTGGTGCTGCGCCGCAACCGCGACATCGCCGTTCTCAACGACACCAGCAACGGCTCGGTCTGGCTGCTGGACAAGAACCTGAAGAAGGTCTCCGAGTGGGACCAGGTGGTGCCGCCGAAGCCGACCGAGGGCAAGGACAACACCACCGAGCAGAGCCAGCAGGTGCCACCGCAGCGCAGTGACGCGAACCGGCCACCGACCGCCCGCGACGACCAGCTCTCCGCCCGCGCCGGCCGGGCCACGGTGCTGCCGGTGCTGGACAACGATTCCGATCCCGACGGCGACATCCTCACCGTGCTCGGCCCACCGGAGATCCCGGTCGGCCAGCTCGCCCTGGTCCGCGGTGGCACCACCCTGCAGGTCACCCTGCCCGCCGACGCCCCCCGCCAGGTGTCCTTCGACTACACGATTTCCGACGGCCGCGGCGGCCGGGCCACCGCCCGGGTCACCCTGGAGGTGCTGCCCGCCGATCAGGCCGCCTCGAACCGGCCACCGGTGCTGCGGCCGGGCCGCGACGAAGCGATCGACGTGCCGCTCGGCGGCCGCGAGGAGCGCCGCGTCCTGCTGGACTGGACCGACCCGGACGGCGACGACCTGATCCTGGTCAAGGCCACCGCGCCCGGTGATGACGAGGTGACCTTCTCCCCCGACGGCACCCTCACCTACACCGACGTCGGCACCCGGCCCGGCCGCAAGGAGATCGAACTCGAGATCTCCGACGGGATGGCGACCACCCGCGGCGTACTCGTGGTGAACGCCCGCAAGCCCGCCGACGTCGCCCCGGTCGCCAACGGTGACTACGTCTCCGCCAGCGCCGGTGAGGACGTGGTGATCCGCCCCATGCTCAACGACACGGGTGCCAACCTCACCCTGTCGGCGGTGGACCAGGTCCGCGGTGCTCGGATCAGCCCCGACTTCCGCGCCGGCAGCTTCACCTTCAACGCCCCCGCCCCCGGCACCTACTACGTCGGCTACACGATCTCCAACGGCCCGCGCGCCACCGGCCTGGTCCGCGTCGACGTCGCCGAACCCGCGGTCCGGAACCGGCCACCGATCGCCGCCCGCGATGTCGCCCTGCTGCCCGCCGGCGGCACCGTCGAGGTCGACCCGCTCGCCAACGACGAGGACCCCGACGGCGACGTGCTCGCGCTGCAGTCGGTCAGCACCAGCCCGGAGCTGACCGTGCGGATGCAGCAGCGCCGCGGCCTGACGATCAGCGCCGAGAACACCCCGGAGCGCCCGGTCACCCTCACCTACACCGTCTCCGACGGCCAGTCCCAGATCACCGGCACGCTGGTCGTGGTGCCCGCCCCGGCGGTCACCGACACCCGCCCGATCGCCACCGGTGACGAGGCCACCGTCCGCGCCGGGGACCAGGTCAGCGTCCCGGTGCTCGCCAACGACACATCCCCGGTCGGCTCGAAGCTCACCCTCGATCGCGAGCTGCCCGAACAACCCAGCCCGGCCGTCGCCTGGACCGATGGGGAGAACGTCCGCTTCATCGCCCCGCAGGTGCCCGGTGAATACCGTGCGGTCTATCGGATCCGCGACGAGCAGGGTCAGGAGGCCTCCGCCCAGGTCCGGTTCGTGGTGGTCGCCGACGATGTCGAGAACACCCCGCCGGAGCCGCGGCCGGTGGAGGGCCGGGTGCTCGCCGGTTCCACCGGCCGGATCCTGATTCCCTTGCAGGGCATCGATCCGCAGGGCGATGCGGTACGCCTCATCGGCATCGATTCCGGGCCGAAGCTGGGCCGGGTGGTCACCGTGGGCGAACGCTGGCTGGAATACGAGGCGTACCCGGACTCGCGCGGCACCGACTCCTTCAGCTACGCCGTCACCGACGCCCGCGGGGCCCGCGCGGTCGGTGAGATCCGCGTCGGAGTGGTCCCCCGCGGGGCCGCCAACACCGCCCCGGTCACCGGGGAGGACCAGGTGACCGCCAAGCCCGGCCGCCGGGTCCGGGTGCCGGTGCTCGGCAACGACTCCGATCCCGACGGGGACCGGTTCGGGTTCGCCGAGCAGGCCTTGCAGTTCCCGCGCGAGATGGACGCCGCGCTGAGCGGAGACCTGATCGAGCTCAGCGTGCCGGCCACCCCTGGTACCAGCCAGGGCCAGTACGCGGTCGTCGACACCCGCGGCGCCGACGCCACCGGCACCGTGGTCGTCACCTCCGACCCGAACGCCCCGGCCGCCCCGCCGACCGCCCGCGACGACATCGTCTCCGCCGCCGCGGTCGCCCGGGAGACCGAGATCGCCGTCCCGGTGCTCGCCAACGACATCGACCCCGACGGCGACCTGAAACTCGCCCAGCTCTCCCTGCCGGACGCCGACCAGGCACCTGCCGAGCTGCGCCCGCGGGTGGTCGGCGACCGGATCCAGGTCACGGTCGGGCCGACGATGCAGCAGATCCGCTACGGCGTCACCGACTCCGACGGGCTCACCGCCTACGGCGTGATCACCGTCCCCGGCCGCGCCGACTCGGTCCCGGCCCGGCTCCCCGGTGTGCCCGACCCGGTCGTCGTCGCCGGTGAGAGCCTGGATCTGCCGTTGGAGAAATATGTGATCGGCACCGGCGGCAAGGACGTCACGCTGACCTCCGAGGACCGGATCTGGGCCACCCGCGGCGAATTGCAGCCGCTGGATCTGCGCAAGCTGCGGTTCACCGCGCTGGCCACCCAACCCGGCCCCACCGCGGTCGCTTTCGAGGTGACCGACGGCCGCAACTCCTCCGATCCCGAGGGTCGGCGTACCGTGATCCAGATCCCGATCACCGTGCTGCCGAAGGCCCCGGACAAGCCGCAGGCCGAGCAGCAGAAGCAGGAGCTGAACCAGCCGCCGATCGCCCAGCCGGTGACGCTCACCGTCGGTGCCGGCGAGGAGCCGAAGACCATCGACCTGCGCCGCTCGGTCACCGACCCCGAGGGTGAGGAGGTGGTGCTGTCGAAGTTCACCGGTGAGGTGCCCGACGGCATCCAGGTCAGCGGGGACAGCACCAACACCAAGGTCACCGCCCGCGCCGAACTGACCACCGCCCCCGGGACCACCGCCCGGCTGCGTGCCGAGGCGAAGGACACCAACGGAAACACCACCCCGGTGGAGATCACCGTCGCCGTGGTGTCCTCGGCCCGGCCGCGCGCCAAGGCCCTCGACGATGTGGTGCCGAACGCCAATCAGGGCCAGCAGGTGACGGTGCCGGTGCTCGCCAACGACGCCAATCCGTTCGCCGACCGCGGCCCGCTGGTGCTCACCGCGGCCACCGTGGAATCCGGCAGCGGCCAGGCGCAGATGCTCGATGACAAGGTGCAGATCACCCCGGCCGCGGACTTCGTCGGCACCATGGTGGTCCGCTACCAGGTCGAGGACGCCACCAAGGACCCGAGCCGCCGCGTCGAGGGCCGGGTCCGGTTGACCGTCCGCGGCAAACCGAACAAGCCCGGCGTACCCCGAGCCGGCGAGGTCGGCGACCAGCGCGCGGTGCTGACCTGGAGCGCACCGGCCGACAACGGCGCCAAGATCTCCGGCTACCGGCTGACCGCGACCGCCGCCGACGGCCAGCAGCGCGCCACCGACTGCCGGGCCACCACCTGCACGGTCACCGGGCTGACCAACAACGTCGCCTACACCTTCACCGTGACCGCCCGCAACGAGGTCGGCGACTCGGTGGCCTCCGGCGCCTCGGCGGTGGTACGCCCGGATGTGCGGCCCGATCCGCCGGGCCAGCCGACCACCCGCTTCGGCAACAGGTCGGCCACCCTGAGCTGGGCGGCGGCGAACACCCGCGGGTCGGCGGTGAACCGTTACGTCGTGCAGGTCACCGGACCCAGCGGGTTGCAGACCCGGCAGGTCAGCGGCTCGACCACCCAACTGGTCTGGGACGGGCTGACCAACGGTGCCAGCTACCGCTTCCGGGTGCAGGCGTTCAACTCCGCACCGAACGGCTCGGAGTTCTCGCCCTGGTCGGAGGCGGTGAAGCCGGCCGCGCCGCCGTCGGCGCCGCGCAATGTCACCGCCAGCGACTCCGGTGGGGTGCTCGGCCAGCAGGTCACGATCAGTTGGCAGGCCCCGGCCACCAGCAACGGCGACGAGGTGTCCAACTATGCGGTCTATGCCAACGGGCAGAAGATCGGCGACGCCGGCCGGGCCACCCGCAAGCAGTTCACGCTGACCAACGGGCAGGCGTACAGCTTCACCGTCGTCGCCACCAACAAGGCCGGCGACTCCCCGCCCAGCAACGCCACCGAACCGTTCACCCCCTACGGCGCGCCCGGGCAGGCGGCGAAACCGCAGCTCACCGCCGGCGACGGGGTGGTCCGCGCCGCGCCGTTCAGCGCCCAGGCCAACGGCGGCAACATCACCCGCTGGAAGGTCAAGGTCAACAACGATCCCGAGGGCCAGATCTCGGCCGCCGAGGGCACCCGGGGCTGGTCGTTCAAGGCGGTCAACGGCCGCAATTACCAGCTGTTCGTCGCGGCCTGTTCGGGGGAGAAGTGCGGCCAGTGGAGCGAGGTGTCCAACCGGGTCAATCCGGCCGGCCCGCCCGGCCAGGTACCGGTCGGGGCGCAGGGTTACCAGGGCCGGGTCGGGCTGTCCTGGGACTCCACCAAGGCGAATGCCAACGGCCGGCCGATCACCCAGACCGAGATCCGGATCGACAACGGCCCTTGGCAGAAGGTGGACGCCGCCGGCAGTCGCAGCATCGCGTCCCGGCCGGGTGAGGTGCACCGGATCGAGGCCCGGGCCAGCAACGAGGTCGGCACGGGCCCGGTGAGCTCCGGCCAGGCCGCCGCGCGCTGAGCTGGAGAGGAGTCGGGATGCCGCCCGGCCCTCGCGTACCCCAGAATGGACCCCGCCCGACCCCGACCCAGTGAAAACAGAGGTGGCACCCCGATGGAGATGACGGTCGAACAGGCGCGCTGGTACGCCGAGACCTTCGCCTCGCTCGTCGCCAATGTGGAGCGGGTGATCGTCGGCAAGACCGACACGGTGCGGCTGTCGGTGACCTGCCTGCTCGCCCAGGGCCATCTGCTGCTCGAGGACGCCCCGGGGACCGGCAAGACCACCCTGGCCCGCGGGCTGGCACAGACCGTGCAGGGCGGGCACAACCGGATCCAGTTCACCCCCGACCTGCTGCCCTCCGACGTCACCGGGGTGACGATCTATGACCAGAAGACGCAGAAGTTCGAGTTCCACAAGGGGCCGGTGTTCACCTCGATCCTGCTCGCCGACGAGATCAACCGGGCCTCGCCGAAGACCCAGTCGGCGCTGCTGGAGGTGATGGAGGAGTCCCGGGTCACCGTCGACGGCACCACCCATCAGGTGCCGGATCCGTTCATGGTGATCGCCACCCAGAACCCGATCGAGCAGGCCGGCACCTATCGGCTGCCGGAGGCGCAGCTGGACCGGTTCCTGATGAAGACCACCCTCGGTCCGCCGGATCGTCAGCACACCGTGCAGATCCTGGCCACCGGCGGTACCCGGCCGCGGTCCACCCCGCTGCAGCCGGTGATCGCCGCCCACGCGGTGGTCGAGATGCAGACCCTCGGCCAGCAGGTCTATGTCGACGGGTCGGTGCTCGACTATGTGGCCCGGTTGCTGGAGTCCTCCCGCGAGCTTCCCGAGGTACGCCTCGGCGCGTCCGTCCGCGGCGGGCTGGCGCTGATCCGCGCCGCCCGGATCCGGGCCGCCTCCCAGGGCCGGCACTTCGTGGTACCCGACGACGTGAAGGCGCTCGCCGTGCCGTGCCTGGCGCATCGGGTGATCCTCGACCCGGAGGCCGAGTTCAACGGCGCCAGCGGTGAGGGTGTGCTGCAGCAGGTGCTCGCCCAGGTGCCGCCGCCGACGGAGCGCAAGCAGGCCTGAGATGTGGGGCCGACTGACCAGGCTGGGCCGCCGAACCGGGTTGACGGCGGCCGGTGGCTGGTTGCTGCTCGCGGTGCTGCTGCTCGGTCTGTCCGGGTGGCTGCTGGGCTGGCTGGAGTTCCGGCTCGCCGCGGTCGCCGGGGCGGTGCTGCTGCTGGTCGCGGTGCTGTTCAGCCTGGGCCGGCAGGCGTACGCCATCCGGCTCGATCTGGCCGGCAATCGGGTGGTCGTCGGCGAACCGGCGCAGGGCCGGCTGCTGGTCGGCAACACCAGTTCCGGGCGGATCCTGCCCAGCCGGATCGACCTGCCCGTCGGCCCGCGGACCGCCTCCCTGGGCGTACCGTCACTGGCTGGCCGCGCCACCCACACCGAGGTGTTCACCCTGCCCACCGAACGCCGCGCCCGGTTGGTCGTCGGCCCGGCCCGCAGCGTGCGCGCCGACCCGTTCTCGCTGTTCGCGCGGACCGTGACCTGGACGGGCACGGAGGAACTCTTCGTGCACCCGCGCACGGTCCGGTTGGCCGGTCGGCGCGGTGGCTTCGTCCGCGACCTGGAGGGGCACAGCACCGACGAACTCTCCACCTCCGATGTCTCCTTCCATGCCCTGCGGGACTACGTGTCCGGCGATGACCGGCGGCACGTGCACTGGCGTTCCAGCGCCCGCGCCCAGAAGCTGCTGGTCCGCCAGTTCACCGAGACCCGACGCTCCGTGGTCGCGGTGGGGCTGGATCTGGCGGTCGGTTCCTGGGGTGCTGCGGACGAGGTCGACGGGGTCGACGAGTTCGAGGACGGGGTGTCGGTGATCGCCTCGCTCGGCCTGGAGGCGCTCGCCGAGGAGAACCCGCTGGTCGCCGTCGCCGGTGAGGACGAACTCGCTGCTGCCACCCGGACCAGCCTGCTCGACGCCCTCAGCGGCGTGGCGCCCACGTCGGCTGAGCGAGTCCCCACCACGTCGGCTGAGCGAGCGAGGAACGAGCGAGTCGAAGCCACGCGGGGAGCCGGCGTCGCGGACCTCGCCCGTCGGGTTCTGCGCGCCGCCCCGGGTGCCTCGGTGGTCTGGCTGGTCACCGGCTCCGCGGTCGATCCGACCGATCTGCGCCGCGCGGCCGCTGTCTTCGGCCCCGATGTCCGCGTACTCGGCGTCCGCCTGGCGCCGCTCGAGCCGCTGCTGGTGCGGACCGCCGGCCGGGTCACCACGATCAACCTGCCCGGCCTCGAGCAGCTCGGCGCCGCGCTGCGACGGGCGGTGGCGCAGTGAGCCGATTGGGCTGGCGCCCGGGGAACCGCCTGCTGGGGTTGCGTCCGTTGCTCGTCGACGTCGGCGCGATGCTGCTGCTCGCGGTCTTCGCGACGCTGACCTTCACCCCGACCTATGGCCCCGCCGCCTGGCGGGCGGCGCTCGGCGGGGCGCTGCTCGGGATCGCCGTCGGGTTGTTCGCACTGCGCGTCCGGCTGCCCGGCTGGGCCACCGCGCTGGCCGCCCTGCTGGCGTACCTGGTCTTCGGCGGCGCGCTCGCCATGCCCAGCACCGCGACACTGCGGGTGCTGCCCAACCCGGAGGTGCTCGCCGCGCTGTTGCGCGGGCTGGTGCAGGCCTGGAAATCCACCCTGACCGTCGACCCGCCGATCGGGGAGACCGGGGCGCTGCTGACCGTCCCACTGGTCGCCACGCTGGCCGCCGGCGTGCTCTCGGTACGCCTGGCCCGCGGCCGGGTCGAAGGGCTGGCCTGGCTGCCCTGGGTGATCGCCGCGATCATCGGCATCCTGTTCGGCCTGCGGACCGCCGTCACACCGGCCCCGATCGCGCTCGGCCTGCTGCTGGTCACGCTGGTCTGGACCGCGCTGCAGCGCGCCCGGGCCCGCCGCGGTGTGCTCCGGCAGGCCGATGAGGTGACCCGGCCCGATCTGGTCGGCCGGTTGCTGCCGTTGGGCGCCGGGGCGCTGGTGCTGGCGCTCGCCGGCGGGTCCGCGCTGCTCGCGCTGCCGGCGCTGCAGCCGCTGGGGCCGCGGTTGGTGCTGCGGGATCTGGTGCAGCCGCCGCTGGATGTGCACGCCTGGCCGAGCCCGCTGCAGGGCTTCCGCGCCAACGCGGTGGACCGCGCCGAACAGACCGTGCTGACCGTCGACGGGCTGCCCGCCGGGGCCCGGATCCGGGTCGCCACCCTCGATGTCTGGGACGGCGTCACCTACAACGTCTCCGACGACCCCGCCGCCACCGACGGCGGCACCTTCCGCCGGATCGGGGACCGGGTGGGCGATCCGGCGGCCGGGCAGGCGGCCGAGGTGCGGGTGACCGCCGAGGCGTACCAGGACGTCTGGGTGCCGACCGTCGGCGACACCACCGCCGTCGCCTTCACCGGGGCCGGCGACCGCGGCGCCGCGCTGAAGGAGAACTTCTTCCTGAATCGCGCCACCGGCACCGCGCTGACCACCCGCGGCCTGCGGCCCGGTGACCAGGTCACCCTGCAGGCGGTGCTGCCCCAGACCCCGACCCCGGATCGGATCGGCGCCGCCTCCGCCGCCGAGGCCTCGCTGCCGACCGGGGCACCGCTGCCCGACCAGCTCACCGACCGGCTCGGCCTGTGGACCGCGGGCGCCGGCTCGGACGCGCAGGCGGTGAACCAGATCGTCAGCCGGCTGCGGCAGGGTTACTACAGCAACGGCACCGACTATCCGTCGCTGCCGGGCCATTCGGCGTACCGGATCGAGCGGCTGTTCGCCGATGAGGTGATGGTCGGCGATGAGGAGCAGTACGCCGTGGCGATGGCGTTGCTGGTGCGCGAGGCCGGGATGCCGGCGCGGGTGGTGTATGGGTTCGCGCCCGACCCGTCGGCTGGCGGGCAGGGTCCGGTCGCGGTGAAGGGGTCGGACGTGTCGGCCTGGGTCGAGGTGAAGTACGAGGGGATCGGCTGGGTGGGCTACCAACCGTCGCCGCCGAAGAACCGCAAGCCACCGGCCCGCAACAACCCCGATCCGGGTGAACTGCGGCCGCAGGTGGAGAACCCGCCCCCGCCGCCGGAACGGCCGGAGAAGCTGCCGCCGGACGAGACCGACCCGGTCCCGCCGAAGGACCAGGAACAGCCGCGGCGGCCGTTCGACCTGGCCGCCAACCTGCCCTGGCTCCTCGGCGCCGGAATCCCGCTGCTGGTGCTCGTGCTGCCCGCCGCCGCGATCGTCGGTGCGAAACTGCGCCGCCGCCGCAACCGCCGGTTGGCGCGCAGTCCGGTGTCGCGGGTCTCCGGCGGCTGGGCCGAGGTGCTCGACCGCTCCCGCGACCTCGGCGTACCGGTGCACGCCTCGCTGACCCGACGCGAGGCCGCCGACGTGCTCGACGACCGCTTCGCCCGCGCCAGCGACGGCCGCGGCGCCCCCGGCCAGCTCGCCTGGCGCGCCGACGCCTCGGTCTTCGGCACCGGTACGCCGACGGTGCGGCAGGCGGAGGAATACTGGATCGGCGTCCGTGACGTGGTACGCGGGATGGCCCGCTCCCGCCCCTGGCCCCGCCGCCTGCTCGCCGCCCTCTCCCTGCGCTCCCTCCGCCGAAACGCTCCCTGAGCGAGCGAGGTACGAGCGAGACGAAGGGACACGGTCCTCGAGCAGGGCGCCCCGCGCCGAACCCCCCGGTCCTCGAGTAGGGCGCCCCGCGCCCGTGTCGAGAGGACCCCCATTTCCACGGTCCTCGAGTAGGGCGCCCCGCGCCCGTGTCGAGAGGACCCCACTGCCGCGCATGGCGTACGACTCGATGAGCGGTAGATTTGGCTCGCGATGACTGTCAGCCAAGCGCCCGGGGGGCCCGCCGTGGCGATCCGACCAGGCGGGCTGTTCTCGCGTTTCCTTTCCTGCATGGTCGATTCGGTGATCCCGGTGCTGGCGATCACCGGCTGCTGGTTGGCGCTGGCCCGTCTCCAGCCGGGGTCGCGGTTGTCGCTGGTCGCGATCATGCTGACCGCCCTGGTGGTGCTCGGCTGGGGCGTCTACGTCTGGTGGTGCGGTGCCGAACGCGCGGCCACCCCGGGGATGCGGCTGCTGGAACTCGAGGTGGTCGACCTGAAGACCGGTGGGCACGTCGGATGGGGTCGGTTCTTCGCCCGCTGCTTCGTCTTCGGCCTGCTCTCGGCGACCGGGATCGGGCTGATCCTGATGCTGATCTTCCTGGTGCTGGACAGCCATCAGCGCGGCTGGCACGACCGTGCCGCCGGTGCCATCGTGATCAACCGGCCGGAGGTGGCCCGCGACGAGCACGGCGACCCGACCGGCGGCGCCGAGGTCCGCGGCCCGCGTACCAACACCGTCGCGCTGCCCGCGCACCTGACCGGTGCCACCAGCTTCAAGCCCACCGGGACCGCCGGCCTGGGCATCCAGCAGCCCGGTACGCCGCAGCAGCCACCACCCCATCAGCCCGCGCCGACGCAGCCGCCCCCGCCGGCCCACCAGCCCCCGCAGCAACCCCGGCAGCCGATCCAGCAGGTGCCCGGGTCACGCCCGCCGCAGTTCGGCGAGACGCCGTGGGGTGACCACCGGCCCGCCGGGCAGTCCGGTTGGCAGCCGCCGCAGATGCTCCCCGAGCAGCCGCCGACCGCCACCGCCGACCCCGATGCCGATGCCGACAAGACTGTGCTGCGTCCGAAGGGCAGCGGCCCGGCCCCGGCGCCGACCGCGAGCTGGTCGGTCACCCTTGCCGACGGCCGGGCGTACCAGCTCCGGCCCGCGGTGCTGATCGGCCGCAATCCCGACCCGCGGGAGGGCCAGCAGGCCGAACTGGTCACGATGAACGACGAGACCCGCACGGTGTCGAAGAACCACCTGCTGGTCGGTGTCGACGAGCAGGGGCCGTTCGTGGTCGACCTCGGCTCCCGCAACGGCTCCGGCATCCGCGCCGCGCACGGCGGTTTCAACCGGATCCCGGTGGGGGAGAAGGTACGCCTCGGCCCCGGCGCGGTGGTCAGCTTCGGCGAGCAGCGCCTCGAACTCCACGCCGGTTGAGCTCACGCTCATCGAGTAGGCCGCCATGCGCAGCGAAGCGGAGCTGTGGCGGCCGTGTCGAGATGTGAGGGGCAGGTTCCTGCGCCGGGAACGGTGGGCTCAGCCAACGCGCCCGCTGCGATAACCTGCGGCCATGCTGCTCTCCGACCGCGACATCCGGGCCCGCGTCGATGCCGGTGACATCGCCCTGGCTCCGTGGGAGCCGGAGATGGTCCAGCCCTCCAGCGTGGATGTCCGGCTGGACCGGATGTTCCGCGTCTTCGAGAACCACCGCTACCCGCACATCGACCCGGCCGAGGACCAGCCCGAGCTGACCCGCCTGGTCGAGCCCAGCGGCGACGACCCGTTCATCCTGCATCCCGGTGAGTTCGTGCTGGGCTCCACCTTCGAGGTGGTCACCCTGCCGAACGACGTCGCGGCCCGGCTGGAGGGCAAGTCCTCCCTCGGCCGGCTCGGGCTGCTCACCCACTCCACCGCCGGCTTCATCGACCCCGGCTTCTCCGGCCATGTGACGCTCGAGCTGTCCAACATGGCGACCCTGCCGATCAAGCTGTGGCCCGGGATGAAGATCGGGCAGCTCTGCTTCTTCCAGCTCTCCTCGGCCGCCGAGCACCCCTACGGCTCCCAGGCCTACGGATCGCGTTACCAGGGCCAGCGCGGCCCCACCCCGAGCCGGTCCCACCTCAACTTCCACCGCACCGAGGTCCGCTGAGTCCCATCTCGACACGCTTCCCGCGGCTCCGCTTGGCTCTGCCGCGGTCCGCTACTCGATGAGCGCGTACGCAGAAATCTGACCGTGACCTGCGCCCAGTGGGTGAGAGATCTCGACATTGCCCGGACACAGGAGAAAGATGCGCCTGTGACCAGTGCAACGACGCCATCGACCAATGCCCCGACCAGCACGGCGCGGGCGATCGGCAACACGATCAAGGGATCGCTCGGCAATCTCGTCGAGTGGTACGACGTGTACACCTACACGGTGTTCGCGACCTATTTCGAGTCGAGCTTCTTCGACCCGGCGGACAAGAACTCGCAGATCTACGTGTACGCGGTGTTCGCGGTCACCTTCTTGATGCGACCGGTCGGTTCCTGGTATTTCGGCCGGTTCGCCGACCGGCACGGCCGGCGTACCGCGCTCACCATCTCGGTGTCGGTGATGGCCGCCGCCTCCTTCGTCATCGCCTGCCTGCCGACCCGCGACACGATCGGTGTCTGGGCGGCGGTGCTGCTGATGTTCTGCCGGTTGATCCAGGGCTTCGCGACCGGCGGTGAATACGGCACTTCCGCGACCTACATGTCCGAGGCCGCGACCCGGGAACGGCGCGGGTTCTTCTCCTCCTTCCAGTACGTGACCCTGGTCGGCGGGCACGTGCTGAGCCAGTTCACGCTGCTGGTCCTCACCTACACGATGTCCCAGGAGGCCCTGCGGGAGTGGGGTTGGCGGATCCCGTTCGCGATCGGCGGGGTGGCCGCGCTGATCGTCTTCTGGCTGCGCCGGACGATGGACGAGTCGCTGTCGAGCGAATACCTGGCCGAGGTGAAGGCCGGCGGTGACCGCTCCTCGGGTTCGCTGTGGGAACTGTTGGTGAACTACTGGCGCCCGCTGCTGCTCTGCTTCCTGATCACCATGGGCGGCACGGTCGCGTTCTACACCTATTCGGTGAATGCGCCGGCGATCGTCAAGGCGACCTTCAAGAACAGCCCGACCACCGCGACCTGGCTGAACCTGCTCGGCCTGATCTTCCTGATGTGCCTGCAACCGCTCGGTGGGCTGCTCTCGGACAAGGTGGGTCGCAAGCCGCTGCTGGTCGGCTTCGGGATCGGCGGGTTGTTCTGGACTTACGTGCTGATCACCTTCCTGCCGACCACGACCAATCCGGTGATGTCGTTCCTGCTGGTCGCGGTGGCATACATCATCCTCACCGGTTACACCTCGATCAACGCGATCGTGAAGGCCGAGCTGTTCCCCGCGCACATCCGGGCGCTGGGTGTCGGCCTCGGCTACGGCCTGGCGAACTCGGCCTTCGGCGGCACGGCGCCGCTGATCTACCAGTGGTTCAAGTCGAAGGACATGGTGCCGATCTTCATCGTCTACGTGACCATCGCCATCGCGATCTCGCTGGTGGTCTACATCGTCTTCCTGAAGAACAAGGACGAGACGCATCTGGACCGCGAACAGGGCCATGCCTACGACCGGACCCGTGTCTGAGTCGTGTCCCTGCGGTTCGGGACTGGGGTACGCCGAGTGCTGCGGTCCGCTGCACGACGGGTCGCGGCAGGCCGAGACCGCGGAGGAGTTGATGCGCGCCCGCTACAGCGCGTTCGTCCGCGGGCGGCCCGATTTTCTCTTCCGTAGTTGGCATCCGCGGACCCGGCCCGCCGAGGTCGACACCGCCCCGCTGGACTGGCTCGCATTGGAGATCCTGGCCACCGAGGCCGGCGGCGCCGGAGACGACACCGGCATGGTCGAGTTCATCGCCCGCTACCGGGAACCGGGCGCGCGGACGCCGAGCGCCCTGCACGAGCGCTCCCGCTTCGCCCGCCGCGCCGGCCGCTGGCTCTACCTCGACGGTTGAAACGCTCATCGAGTAGGCCGCTTGCGGCCGGTCTTATCCGCTCATCGAGTAGGCCGCTTGCGGCCGTGTCGAGATGAACCGGCGCGGCGGAGCGCGCGCATCGAGCAGACGGTGACCAGCAGCGACACTCCCGCGAGCAGGGTCATCACGGTGGCTGTCGGTAGCAGCTCGGCCAGAGCCCCGGCGGTCAGCGCGCAGACGCCCTGCATCGCCATCCGGCCGGCACCCTCCACGCCCTGCACCTGGCCGCGGGTGGCGGGTGGGGTGAGCGCCAGGATCCGCTCCTGCAGGGGCAGCGTGCCCGCGAACCCGACCGATGCCACTGCCACCAGCAGTACCGCCGGTGGGATCTCCGGCCGGAACCAGAACAGCAGATAGGGCGCCGCGAGCAGCACCCGGAGCCAACTGCCGAGCCGGGCTCGGCGGCCGCGGGAGAGGAACCGGCCGACGATCAGGTCCCCGCAGAGCATGCCGACGGCAGCGGCGACGAACAACGCCCCGGCCCGCGGCCCGGCATAGGGCACGAAGAGTGCCTCACAGCCGACGATCAGGCCGTTGGGCAGCCAGGCGTTGAGCAGCAGCGGCCGCAGTGCGGGCTGCCGGAACAACCAACGGTTGGTCCGCACCGTCTGCCGCACACCCGGCCGGGTGACCGGCCGGCTGGAGCGGTCGCGTACGCCGGTCAGGATGCCGATCGTCGACAGGGCCAGCACTCCGGCGGTGATCCCGAAGAGGTGCTGCGGGGTGAACCATGCCAGCAGGATCGCCCCGGAACCGAACCCGGCGATCTGCATCGCCCCGGTCGACACGTTCAGCAGCGACCGCGCGGCTGCGTACCCCTCGACCCCGACGGCCTCGGACAACAACCCGTAACGCACCCCGCCCGACACCGACGCGAGCAGACCGGTGAGCAGAACCAACCCGAGGCGTACCCCGACCGGCAGACCGGCCGGCAGTTGGGCGAGCGCACAGAGCGCGGCCGAGGCCTGGCTGAGCGCGAGCACCCGCCGGGGCCGCCCGGTGTCCGCGAGGGACATCAGGGCCGAACCGCCGAGCAGTTGGGCGAGCGTCGGCCCGAACAGGCTGAGGGCGGTGAGCAGCGACGAACCGGTCGCGGTGTTCACCAGGGTCGCCAGCGCCAGCCCGGTGAGGGAGTTGCCGGCGACCAAGACAGCCGAGCTGGTCAGCAGCGCCCGGACCTCGCGGTCACGCAGCAGTCGGGTGTAGGTGGTCACCGGGTGACTGAACCGGACGGGACGAGTGGGGCGATAATGATTCGCGTGAGGACGAAAGGTGAGTGAGTGGCTGCTGGGCCCGGATGTGCTCGCCCGGGCCCGGTTCGCGGTCTCCCATCTCGCGGTGGCGATGGTCGCGCTGCGCCGGTTGGCCGTGCGCGGCCGCGCCCCCGGGGACGGCCCGTTCGGCGACGCGCTGGCTGCCGATCCGGTGTTGGCGGTGATGCTGGCCGAGGGGTTCGCACCATCCTGGACCGCCGACTGTTTCACCCCCGCAGTGCTGCCGGCCGGTTCGCTGAGTGAGGAGCTCGGCGGTGTCCGCGAGCGTCCCGATGCGCAGATCCGGGCGGACTTCGCGGTGACGAGCAGGCAGGGCGGGGTACCGCCGGCGCTCCGCCGGGCCCGTCGGCTCGGCGATCGGGTGGCCCGCCTGCTGGAACTGGCCTGGGACCGGTCGGTGGCGCCGGACTGGCCGAGAACCCGGCGCGTGCTGGAGGCCGACATCATCTCCCGGACCACGGCGCTGAGCCGGGGCGGATGGGCGGCGGCGATCGAGGACATGCGCTCGGGCACCCGGTACCGCCGGGGCGGCGCGCTGCGGATCAGTGGGCACGATCTGCCGCCCAAGGACCTGACCGGGGCCGAGCTGTTCTTCCACCCGGTACCGGGATCGAAGGGCCACGCCTGCTGGGACCTGCCGCAGCACCGCTTCGCCCTCAGCTATCCGGCCACCGGGTTCGGCATCCCCGCCGAACCGCGGCCGGCCGGCAACCTGGCGGCGCTGCTCGGTCCCAATCGGGCGCGGTTGCTCCGGCTGCTGGACAGCCCGCGCTCGACCACCCAGCTGGCCGCGCAGACCCGGCTGCCGCTCGGCGCGGTCGGCAACCATCTGCGGGTGCTGCTGGAATCCGGATTGGTGGTCCGCCGACGCTCCGGCCGCGAAGTCCTCTACTGGCGTACGCCCCTGGGCGAGGACCTCGCCGCACCGGCCACCAACTAGCCTGACGATCATGCGCCTGGTCGTCGTCGGAGCCGGAATCGTTGGTACCGCGGTCGCGGCCCTGCGCGCACCCAAGGACGAGGTCCTCGTCCTCGACCAGGGTGGACCGGAACTCGCCGGCTCGACCGGACACGCGCCCGGGTTCATCGGCGAGTACGGCGGTGATCCGGTCGCCACCGAGTTGGCCGTCGCCACCACCCGGGCCCTGGAGCGGCTCGCCGACGGTGACCCGGCGCTGTTCGAGCGGGTCGGCTGTCTCGAGATCGCAACCAGCCCCCACGGCGTCACCGCGCTGGAAGAACGCCTGGCGGGCGCCCGTGAGCAGGGTCTCGAGGCCGAGCTGCTGACCGCCACCCAGGCCGCTGCCCGCGCCCCCGAGCTCGTCGACCCGGCGCGTACCGCCGCCGCGTTGTTCTTCGGCCGCGACGCCGTCGCCGATGCCCGCGGGCTGACCGCACGGCTGCGGGCCCGGGCCGAGACCGCCGGTGCCGAGTTCGTCTTCGACACCCCGGTCACCTCGATCGAGCTCGCCGACGACGGCGTCCGCCTCGGCACCCCGGGCGGTCCGGTGGCGGCCGATCGGGTGGTGTTCTGCACCGGTGTCTGGACCGCGGAACTCACCGATCTGCTGGGGCTGCGCTGCCCGGTCGTACCGGTCCGGCATCCCTACGCCTGGGGCCCTCGGGCGCCCGCGCCGGCGGTCACCGAACCGTTCGTCCGCTTCCCCGAACAGCACGTGTACGCCCGCTGGCACGGCGAACGCTGGGGTTTCGGCAGCTACGGCCATCCCCCCGAGGCGGTGGCGATGGGCGGCCGGGACCGCGCCGACCTGAGCTGGGACGGTCGCTTCGATCCGACGCTGGCCGAGGCCCGCACGCTGGTCGCGCGCCCCGACCTGCTCACCCCCGAGATCCGGCTCGACGGCGTCTTCGCGGTCACCCCGGACAACCTGCCGCTGGTCGGCCGGTTCACCGACCGGATCGCGGTCGCCGCGGCGGTCTGGGTCACCCACTCGGCCGGAGCCGCGATGGCGCTCGACCGGGTCCTCGACGACCGGGCCACCGACAGCGACCGGCGGCTCGACCCGCTGCGGTTCGCCACCGGCGATCCGCAGCTCCTGCACCGGCAGGCGCTCGCGCACTACAACGACATCTACACCCGCGGATAGCGAGGCATTCATGGCGAACTGGACCGACCGCGACCTGCCCGACCTCACCGGACAGCGGTACGCGATCACCGGCGCGACGCACGGCATCGGCGAGGAGGCCGCCCGGGCGCTCGCCGCGCACGGCGCCGAGCTGGTCCTGCTGGCCCGCAACCCGGAGCGGGCCGCCGCGCTGCTCGCCGCGTTCGGTGGCCGCGGGAAGGTGGTCCGCTGCGATCTCGCCGACCAGGCGTCGATCCGGACCGCCGCCGAGGCGGTCGACGGGGAGATCGATGTGCTGATCCACAACGCCGGCGCGGTCTCCTCCTCCCGGCAGGAAACCGTGCAGGGGTTGGAATTGACGCTCGGTACCAACTGCCACGGTCCCGCACTGTTGAACCGGCTGCTGTTGCCACAGGTCCGACACCGGATCGTGATCGTTGGTTCGGAGGCGCATCGCAATGCCCGCCTGGACCGCGACGACCCGCACTGGCGGAACCGCCGCTACCAGCCCTTCGCCGCGTACGCCGCCAGCAAGCTCGCGCTGATGCTCTGGGCACGCGAGCTGAGCAGCCGGTTGGCCGCCGAGCAGAGCCCGGTCGACGTGCAGCTCGCCCATCCCGGCTTCGCCGTCACCAACCTGCAGAACGTCAGCCGGTTCGAACCACTGAACGCCCTGATCCGGTTGACCTCGCGGCCGTTCTCGCAGGACCAGGTCGCCGGTTCCTGGCCGACCCTGTACGCCGCCACCGAGGTGCTGCCGCCGACCAGCTATGTCGGCCCGGACGGCCGGCGCGCGATGCGCGGCCACCCGACGCCGCAGATCCCCGACGCCCGCGCCACCGCCCCGGAAGCCGCCCGCTGGGTCTGGAACCTTGTGGAACGCGAAACGTTCATCGAGTAGCGCCCCATGCGGAGCGAAGCGGAGCAATGGGGCGCTACTCGATGAGCGGGTGGCTGGAATTGGTCACGATCCGGTGAATCGCTGACCGAATCGGCATCCCAACCATTGACTTGACGACCCCTGTCGGCCTACGTTCGGACCAGTCATCGGGATCACGTCCCGATGAGCGGTTCATACGTCCGGGGAGGTGCGCATGGCGAGCCGTGCGGTGGAAATCGACAGCCCGGCCGGCACGCTGCAGCGCGGGCTGGCCATCCTCGATCTGCTGTCCCAGGGTCAGCAGCCCACCGTCAGCGACCTGATCGAACGCGTCGGCCTCTCCAAGAGTGCCGCCTTCCGGGTGCTCACCACGCTGCGCGAGCACGGGCTCGTCGAATGGGATTCCACGCTCAACGGCCGGGTCGTCCCGGGGGAGCGGTCGGTGCTGCTCGGGGTCGCCGGGATGCGCGCCTTCGACCCCTGGGAGCACGGCCGCAAGCTGCTGGTGCAGCTCGCCGATGAGCTCGGCGAGGCCGCGCTGATGGCGATCCGCGACGGTGACGAGATGGTCTACATCGCCCACGAGGACCACAGCGATCATCTGGTCGGCGTACGCCGGTTGCTCGGTGCCCGGCGACCCGTCTACGCCAGCTCGCTCGGCAAGGCGTACCTCGCCGCACTGCCCGAACCCGAACGCGAGCAGATCGTGGAATCCCTGCAGCTGCAGGCATTCACGCCGACGACCATCACCACGACCGACGAGCTGCGCCGCCAGCTCGAGGAGACCCGGCAGCGTGGCTGGGCGGTCGACCTGGGCGAACACGAACTCGGGGTGATGTGCTTCGGGGTCGCCGTCGTCGACCATGTCGGCCACCCCGTGTGCTCGATCTCCGTCGCGGGTCCACAGGACCGGATCCGAAACCACCAGGACCGGGTCATCGACCGGGTCATCGCCACCGCCCGCGCGCTCTCCGAGCGGATGGGCGACCTCGACCAGAACCAACTCGATCAGGGCCACACCCAGGGCCAGTGACGTCCCAAGAAAGGCAGACCCATGACCAAGCTCCGCACCACCGCAGTGGCGCTGATGTGCGCCGGTGCGCTGGCGATGGCCGGTTGCACACCCGGCCAGCAGCAGTCCACCCAGCCGCAGGCCGCCAACACCGACCCGCGCAGCGGGCCCCAGGAACTCACCTATCTCTACTTCACCGATGGCCCCGACGAACAGGCCACCCGGGACCTGATCGCCAAGTATGAAAAGGAGAAGGGCGTCAAGGTCAACCTGGAGATCGTGCCCTTCGCCAACCTCGACCAGTCCCTGCAGGCCCGGTTGACCGGTGACAACGCACCCGATGTGGCCCGGCTGGCGACCCTCACCAATGTGAAGACCCAGCTGCTCGATCTGAACCAGTTCCAGAAGAGCGAGCTGGACGGCAAGTTCATCCCCGGCGTGGACAAGTGGACCACCGGGGACAACGGGGAACGGCTCGCGGTGCCCAGCGACCTGACGATGAACGGCCCGTTCGTGAACACCGACATGTTTCGCAAGGCCGGTGTCGAACCGCCCACCAAGGACAAGCCGTGGAAGTCCTGGCAGGAGATGGTCGATGCCGCCAAGAAGGTGCAGGCGGCGAACAACACCGAGAACGCGGTCGCGATGGATGTCTCCGGCCACCGCTTCTCCACCATGCTCAGCCAGTACGGCACCAACCTGATCGGTCCCGACGGCAAGTCGGTCGGCCTGGACGACGCCAAGACCACCGCGATGCTCACCGACTTCGCCAAGTGGAACAACGACGGCACCATGCCCAAGGATCTGACCCTGCAGGCGGGCTCCAAATACAAGGCGGCCAACGAGATCTTCCTGGCCCAGCAGGTCCCGGTCTACATCTCCGGCAACTGGCAGGTGGCCGCCTTCGCCAAGAACGCCAAGTTCGGCTGGCAGGCGGTTCCGAACCCCTGCCAGGAACGCTGCGGCGGCTTCCCGGGCGGCAAGTTCATGGCCGCCTTCAAGAAGTCCAAGAACCCCGCCCTGGCGGCGGAATTCGTCACCTGGATGAACTCCCAGGAGAACCAGAAGCAGATGGACGCCCAGGCCAACTTCCTGCCGACCCGCACCGACCTGGTCGATGCAACGATCGACTACAAGGTGCGCTCCGACGACATGCAGGTCTTCAAGGACGACATCTCCGAGACCCCCGAGGACACCTACGCCTCGGCGTATTCACCGGCCTTCACCAATGCCGCCAAGGGATTCGTCTCCGAGACCGCAAATGTCCTTGCCGGGAAGGAACAACCGGCCGGCGCCACTCAGAAGCTCAAGGAAGCGACCGAGAAGGCCATCAAGGATGTCAGCTGACCAGGTAGTCACCGAGCCGACCCGGGGCGGGAGCATTCCTGCCCCGGGCGGCGGTACGCCCCCGCGGGCCAGGCGCTCGCGGCCCCTGGGCAGGACGCTCGCCCCCTACCTGTTCGTGCTGCCCAACATGGTGGTCTTCACCATCTTCACGATCATTCCCGCGCTGTGGATGTTCTACATCGCGCTCTTCGACTCCCGCGACGGCCAGCTCTTCGAGTTCGTCGGTCTGGAGAACTTCGCCGAGATCTCCACCGATGACGAGTTCTTGGGCGTTCTCACCCACACCGCGATCTTCACCATCGGTTTCGTGGTGCTGACCATCGTCTTCTCCACCCTGTTCGCGGTGCTGCTCAACGACCGCTTCCGCGGCCGCACCTTCTTCCGGGCCGTCCTCTTCCTGCCGTCGCTGCTGTCGGCGGTGGTGATCGGCCTGCTCTGGGGCTGGATGTTCGAGCGCTCCAACGGCCTGGTCAATGTCGCGCTCGGCAATTTCGGCATCGGCGAGATCCCCTGGCTGGTCGATGAGAACCTCGCCCTCGGCGTGGTCATCTTCGTCGGGCTGTGGATGCACACCGGCTTCTACACGCTGATCGTGCTGGCCGGGCTGCAGGGCATCGACCCCAACGTCTACGAGGCCGCCAAGGTGGACGGGGCGAGCGCCACCCAGCGCTTCTTCCAGATCACCTGGCCGCTGCTGCGGCCGACCACTCTGGTCGTGCTGATCCTCTCCACCATCGCCGGCTTCCAGTCCTTCGACTTCATCTGGACCCTCACCGGCGGTGGGCCGGTCGGTGCCACCACGCTGATCGTGCAGTACATCTACGAGAAGGCGTTCAGCACCCCGATCCGCTACGGCCTGGGTGCCGCCGGTGGTGTGGTGCTGTTCTTCATCGTGTTCGCGCTGACGATGGCCAACTTCGCCTACGGGCGCAGGAAGGATGCGGCATGAGTACGCTCCAGCAGGCCGAGCCGAGCACCGGCCCCGAGCCCAGGCAGCGGAGGACCGCGAACGGCAAGAAGTGGACCTCGATCGGCTCCAGCAGCACACCCACCACGATGACCGTGCTCCGCTACGCGGTGCTGATCGTCGCCGCACTGGGCGTACTGATCCCGCTGATCTGGGCGGTGCTGTCCAGCTTCAAGACCCAGGCCGAGCTCGGGCTGCGGCCACCGACCCTGCTGCCGGAGGCGTTCACCCTGGCCAACTACACCGAGGCGATCAGCAGATTCGACTTCACCCGTTATCTGTTCAACTCGGTCGTCGTCACCATCGGTGCCACCCTGCTCACCGTGGTGATCAACACCATGTGCGCCTACGGCCTTGCCAAGTACAACTTCCGCGGCCGGGACTTCCTGTTCGTCGTGGTGCTGGCGATGATCATGGTGCCGCTGCAGGTGATCCTGATCTCGGTCTACCAGGTGGCGAACAATCTGAACCTGATCAACACCTACTGGGGCCTGATCATCCCGCCGGCAGCCACCCCGACCGGTGTGTTCCTGCTCCGGCAGTACATGCTGACGATCCCCGACGAGCTGATCGAATCCGCCCGCGTCGACGGGGCCCGGGAGTTCCCGATCTTCTGGCGGATCGTCGTGCCGCTGTGCGGGCCGGCGATCGCGGTGGTGACGATCTTCTCGGTGATGTGGCGCTGGAACGATTTCCTGTGGCCGTTGATCATCAGCCAGAAGCAGGAGATGTACACCCTGCCGGTCGCGCTGGCCCAGTTCAGCGCCGAGGAGACCGTCCCGTTCAACTACATCCTGGCCATGTCGGTGGTCAGCATGCTGCCCGTGGTGATCATCTTCCTCTTCCTGCAGCGCCACATCGTCACCGGCATCTCCAACACCGGCATCAAGTAACGGCATCGAACAACCGAGGATCTGCGTGCCCATCACCAACCGAACCGTCCACCCACTCGATGCCCGGCGCACCGTCCGGGACTGGCTGATCAGTCCGGCGTACGCCGCAGAGGCCGACCTCGGTGCCGACCTGCCGGCCGCCGGTGATCCGTTCGACGTCGACGGTGAACTCAGCCACACCGATACCCGCTGGGTGCTCACCAACGGCCCGGATGTCACGCTCCTGAAGGAAAAACTGCTACCTACGCAGCGGATCACCGCTCCGCCGGTCGGTGAGGTGGTCGAGGGCGGGGCGTTCACCCTGACCGCCGGTGGCGCCGAGCAGGTGGGGCAGTGGCATCGGGTGCACACCAACGCCGACGGCCTGCTCGACTGGTCGGAGTTCTGCTACACCCCGCAATGGCGGTACGCCACCGCGGCGACCCTGCTGGAGGTGGATCAGGCCGACCGACGCACCATCGAGGTCGCCGCGACCGGGCCGTTCACGCTCTGGCTCGATGGGAAGGAACTGCTGTCGAGCAACGAGGTCCGCTACATGGAACCGGGTGTGCACCGGGTCGAGGTGTGGCTGCCGTCCGGCACCTCGACACTGGTGCTGGCCGGTTGGCAGGTCGCCTTCCGGGAGGTACGCCAGGTCTACCGGGTGCGGGTGCTCGGTCTGCCGGTGCGGGTGGTGATCCCCAGTCCGGGCGCCGATGAGGACGTGGCCCGGGGCAGCGAACTGCTGCTCAACGCCGTCGGCTCGGCGCGCTGGGGCAGTGACACCGGTGAGCTGCTGCTCACCGGCCCGCGCGGGCTGACCGTCGAGGCCACCGTCGCCGACGTGACCCGTCGGGTCGAGCTCTCCGAGAAACCGGTCGCGGTCGACTTCACCGCCGAGGAGGACGCCGACGACGAGGACGACCTGTCGTCCGGGGGCACCGGCGCCTCGATGCTGTCCCGCCCCTACGACGAGGCCTCGATCGCCGTCGCCGATCAACCGACGAGCCCGATCCGGCGGCTGCTGCCGTTCGCCCGGTTGCCACGGGACTACCGCGGTACGCCGATCGGCGAGCCCGCCCAGTGGCACCGGGAGTTCCTCGAACACGCGCTGACCATCGGCGGTACGGCCGCGGCCCTCGCCGCCCACACGCTCCAATCCACGTCGGCTGAGCGAGCGAGGAACGAGCGAGTCGAAGCCACCGAACCGGTCGTGACGGACGAGCGGGTCCAGAAGGCGCTCTGGATGATCGACCACCGCGCCGACTGCGCGGACTTCGAGGCGGTCGGACTGGCGCACCTGCTGCACCGCGTACCCGCCGAGCAGTGGGCCGACGGGGTCCGCGAGCAGGTCACCGAATCCCTGCTGGGCTTCAAGTTCTGGATCGACCAGCCCGGCCTGGACGCGATGTGCTACTTCACCGAGAACCACCAGTTCGTCTGGCACACCGCCGAGTATCTGATCGGCACCCTGTTCGCCGACCAGAGGTTCACCAACTCCGGCTGGACCGGTGCCGAACACGCCGCCCACGGTCGGAAACTGTTGCTCGAATGGCTGGGCGTACGCCTGCCCGGTGGCTTCGCCGAGTTCGACTCGAACGCCTACCTGGCCATCGACTGCTTCGCCGCGATCTCCCTGGTCGAACTCGCCGAGGACGAGGAGCTGGGCCGACTCGCCACCGCGCTCGCCGACCGGATCCTGCTCTCCCTGGCCAGCAACTCCTGGCGCGGGGTGCACGGGGCCGCCCACGGCCGCTCCTATGTGCAGACCCAGCGCTCCTCGCGGCTGGAGGAGACCGCCCCGATCCAATGGGTCTGCTTCGGCGTCGGCGCCCTCAACGACGCGGTACTGCCGACCGCGGCGATCGCCACCGCCGAGCGCTACCAGGTGCCCGAGATCGCCTGCCGGCTGGCGATTCCGGGACCCGAGCCGACCTGGCACGAGCAGCGGTACGCCGGGGCGTACCGCTTCGATCACGACCTGCTGGCGCGGCCCTACCGGTCCCGGGCGGTCTTCTACCGCGCACCCGAGGTGATGCTGTCCTCCGCGCAGGATTATCGGGCCGGATTGCCGGGGCTGCAGGAATACATCTGGGGCGCCACCCTGGGCCCGGAGGCGCAGATCGCGGTCAACCATGCGCCGAACGACTCGGTCTCCCCGTCGGCGCGGCCCAACGGCTGGGCCGGGAACCGGGAACTGCCCCGGGTCCGCCAGCACCGCGACACCCTGATCGCCCTGCACCGGATCGGGCCGGACGACCCGATGGGTTACAGCCACGCCTGGTTCCCGACCACCCACCTCGACGAATGGCTGCAGCAGGGCAGCTGGACCGCCGGCCGGGTCGGCGACGGTTACGTCGCGTTGAGCGCCGCCGGCGGCGCCCGGCTGGTGCGCAGCGGCCCGGACGCACTGCAGGAGTTGCGTCCCCTCGGCGATGGCACCGCGTGGGTCTGCATCGTGGGCCGGGCTGCCACCGACGGGAGCCTGCAGGATTTCGTGTCCTCGTTGGGAGAACCCGACTACACCACCGGTGATCTCGGCCCGCGGGCCGCCGTTGCACCCGAGGGCCGCCCGGCGCTGGAACTCGACTTCGACGGGCCGTTCCTGGTCGACGGCCGGATCGACGAACCGCTGGGCAACGAACCGGGTCTGGACGGCCCCTTCGTGACCGGGGACAGCACCCGGCTCGACTGCCGCCTGGACGGCCTCAGTCATCAGGTCCGCCTCGAGGTGGGGGAGCAGCGATGAGCGAACAGCAGCGTCCCGCCGACCTCGCCGAACTCTCCGGCGTACCCGGTGCCTTCCCCGGTCCGGCCGACGAACCGGGCGAGGTGGGCCTGGACCCGACCGTGGCCCAGCTCGCCGACCCACCACTGCCCGCGCTGCCGGCGGCCGAGCTCACCGCCGACCGGTTGCGCGCGGACCTGCGCCGGTTGATGGATCGCTCGGCCACCCTGGATCTGAGTCGCTGGTTCTGGGGCGAGGGAGTGGTCCTCGGCGGGATGGTCGACGCCGCCCTCGCGCTCGGTGCCGAGATCCCACCGGTGGTCACCGGTTACTTCGCCGGCCACCCCGTGGACCAGCTCGTCATCGACCACGTCAACAACCTGGCCCCCGGTGCTGCCGCCGCGCGCCTGGGCGACCCCGCCGTCGGTGAGCGATTGCTTGCCTGGTTGGACACTCCGGGGGCGGCGACCCTGGACGCCAACGGTGCCGTCGAGCACTGGCCGGGTGGCGTCTGGGCCGACACCGCCTACATGATGGGCACCTTTCTGATCCACCACGGCCGACTGGTCGGGCGGGAGGATCTGATCGTGCGCGCCGCCGAGCAGTGGCTCGCGCACGCCGAGATCCTGCAGGACCCGCGCAGTGGATTGATGGCGCACGGTTCCCACCACGGCGAGGTGCCGCCGTGTCGCTGGGGTCGGGCCAACGCCTGGCTGGCACTGGCCGCCTGTGAGCTGCTGGACTTCCACGACGGTGCCCTGCCCGCGGACCTGGAGCGCCGGCTCACCGATCGGTTGGCCGCGCAGCTCACCGGGGTACGCGACTGCCTGCCCGATGACGCGGTGTGGTACGTCTTGGTGGACGGACATCCCGAAACCCGGGGGATCGTGGAGACCTCGGCCGCTGCCGGGCTCGTCGCCGCCCTGCTGCGGGCGGCCGCGCTCGGCATCGACCCCGAGGCCAACCGCGCCACCGGGCGTACCGCGATGTTGCGTCTGCACCCCTATCTCGACGACCAGGGAGGGCTCACCCAGACCAGCGCCGGCACGGTGCTGCAACTGATCCCGTTCGGCTATTCGGTGATCCGCAGCGACCGCCTCCAGTTGTGGGGGCAGGGACTCGGCCTGCACGGCTGGGCCGCCGCACTCCGCCACCTCACCTGACATCCCGCCCCGATTCCCCAACCCAGGAAGGAAGATCTGATGCCCGAAACCTCAGAGATCGACGTCCGCCACGCCATCGCCCCCGACCAGCTGCCGCTGTTCGACACCACCGACCTGCGCGAACGGTTCGTCGTCGACGACCTCTTCGCCGACGGCGAGGTACGCCTCTGCTATTCGATGGCCGACCGGTTGGTGATCGGTGGCGCGGTACCTGCCGGGAAGACCCTCGAACTGCCCGTCCCCGACGAGCTGCGCGCCGAGAACTTCCTCGACCGCCGTGAGCTCGGCGTCGTCAACATCGGCTCCGGCACCGCCACCATTTCCTGCGACGGTGAGGAATACCAGCTCGAGAACCAGGAGGTGCTCTACGTCGGCCGCGGCACCAAGCAGGTCACCTTCGCCGGGGACACCCGGCTCTATCTGGTCTCCGCGACCGCGCATGCCGAGCACCCGACCACCAGGGTGACCAAGGACGAGGCCGCCCCGATCTCGCTCGGTGACATCAAGAACTCCAACGAGCGCACGATCTACAAGTACATCCACGCCGACGGCGCCCAGTCCTGCCAGCTGGTGATGGGGGTGACCGTGCTCGCCGAGGGGTCGATGTGGAACACCATGCCCGCCCACGTGCACGCCCGACGCAGCGAGATCTACCTCTATTTCAACCTGCCCGAGGATCAGCGGGTGGTGCACCTGATGGGCGAACCGTCGGAGACCCGACATGTGATCGTGGCCAACGAGAACGCGGTGATCTCACCACCCTGGTCGATCCACGCCGGCATGGGCACCTCGGCGTATACCTTCGTCTGGGCGATGGCGGGGGAGAACACCGACTATGCCGACTGCGAGTGGCAGCAGATCACTGAACTACGGTGAGATCATGAGCATCCTGGATCTGTTCTCCCTGTCCGGAAAGACGGCGGCGGTCACCGGTGCGTCCCGCGGCATCGGTGAGGCGATCGCGGTCGCCCTGGTGGAGGCCGGTGCCGACGTGGTCGGTGTCGCCACCGGCGCCGAACCGCCCAAGGCGCTGGCCGAGGCCGCGGAGAAGCACGGGCGTACGCTCACCTGGCGACAGGCGGACCTGTCCGACAAGGTCAGCGTCGCCGAGCTGGCCGCCGACCTCGGCTCGGTGGACATCCTGGTGAACAATGCCGGCATCATTCGGCGCACGCCGGCCGCCGAGCACAGCGATCAGGATTGGGCCGATGTCCTGCAGATCAACCTGGACGCCCCCTGGGTGCTGGCCCGCCAGGTCGGCCGGTCGATGCTGGAGCGCGGCGCGGGTGGCAAGATCATCTTCACCGCCTCGCTGCTCTCCTTCCAGGGTGGGATCAACGTGCCCGGTTACACCGCGGCCAAGTCGGCGATCGCCGGCCTGACCAGGGCACTGGCCAACGAGTGGGCCGGCCAGGGCATCAACGTGAACGCGATCGCCCCCGGTTACATCGCCACCGACAACACCCAGGCGTTGCGCGATGACGAGAAGCGCTCCGCCGAACTGATGGCCCGGATCCCCGCCGGTCGCTGGGGCAAGCCCGAAGACATCGCGGCCGCGGCGGTCTATCTGGCCTCCCCGGGTGCGGACTATGTGCACGGTTCGATCATCACCGTGGACGGCGGCTGGATGGCCCGCTGACTGCTACCGCCGCGGCCGGGCGGTGCTCTGCCTGATCTGGAGCAGCGGTTCGGTGGGTGGCTCGTCGCCGAACGGGTCGTCGGTCGGCTTGTCGAGGAGCTCCAGCGAACGGGTGGCGAGACCCATGAAGTCCTGGCGTACCGTGGTGAGTGGCGGGAAGTAGAAGTCGGAGCCTTCCGCGTCGTCGTAGCCGACCACGCTGACATCCTCCGGTACCCGCACCCCGCTCTCGGCGAAGGCCCGCAACAGGCCCAGCGCCATGTGGTCGCTGGCCGCGAAGACCGCGGTCGGCAGGCCCTCGACGACGAGCTTTTTCCCAACCTCGTAGGCGAATCGCGGCGTCCAGTCGCTCTCGTACCAGCGGTCGGCGGGCAGGCCTGCCTCTCGCATCTCGGCGGCCCACCCGCGTAACCGGGTGCGGCCGTCGAACCAGTCCTGGGAGCCGGCGACGTGCACGATGTCGGTGTGGCCGAGCCGCAGCAGATGCTGGGTCGCGATCCGGGCACCCAACTCCTGGTTCTCGGCGAAGGCCAGCAGGCCGGGGGCCGAATCCTCCCCGGCGGCGATCAGCACCAGCGGCGTCCGGACCCGGGCGGCGCGCACCGCGGCCGCCGCGGACACCACGGGCGCGATCACCACGATGCCGTGCACGCCGACCTCCTCCAGGCCACGCAGCGCGGTGGGCACGGTATCGGCGTACGGTTCGGCGACGGTGACGACCGAGCAGTTCGATCCTCGCTGGCGGGCCGCCTTCTCGAGTGCCATCAGGGTGCTGACCGGACCCAGGCGGGGGGAGTCGTCGGTCACGATCCCGATGGTCGTCGACCGATTGGTGGCGAGATTCCGGGCCGTGAGATTCCGGCGGTAACCCAGTTCGTCGACGGCGGCGAGCACCTTCGTGCGGGTGGCGGGAGCGACATCGGGAAGATCGTTGAGAACCCGCGAGACGGTCTGGTACGACACCCCAGCTGCCTTGGCGACGTCGCGAATGCTCGGGTAGCGCCGTAGCCCTGTGTTTGCCATCGAATCTGTCTCCGTCCTCGGCTCCCGGTTCGGTCGAGACCGCGTCCTCACCGTACGACCACACCGGCGAACGGTGCGAAACGACCGGATGTGATCTGAATCACAGCCTCTTGACATGATAACCGTGACCGTTCACAGTTAAACGCTATCGGGCCGCCTGATCCGTTCCTGGCGACGAAGATCACATCTGGAGCCGGCTTTCCCGGCCGGTTCCACACCCAGGCCGACGGGCGCTCACCGCATCAACCTCAGAGGAGAGGAACATGATGACAAGGACCAAACTGGGCGCCTTCGCCGCGGCTCTGGTGCTGGGGCTCACCGCGTGCACCTCGGCGAACACCACGGTGATGACCGCCGACCCCGCCGTGTCGGCGCAGGCGGACAAAGCCCTGTCCGAGGTCACCGGAAAGGTGCTGTCGAAGGGCCCGAACGGTGAGGAACCGGCCGTCGCCCAGAGCGTCGAGCTGAACGCCGCCGAGATCGAGCAGGTCAAGGCCAAGAAGCTGAAGGCCGCGATCGTCATGCACTACGGCGGCAACGACTGGGCCAATGCCCAGATCGCCGGGCTCAAGGCGCAGTTCGACAAGCTCGGCATCGAGATCGTGGCCACCACCGATGCCAACTTCAAGCCCGACAAGCAGGTCTCCGACCTGGAGACCGTGATGACCAAGAAGCCCGACATCATCGTGTCCATCCCGACCGACCCGGTCGCGACCGCCTCGGCGTACAAGAAGGTCGCCGATGCGGGCGTGAAGTTGGTCTTCATGGACAACGTCCCCCAGGGCATGCAGGCCGGCAAGGACTACGTCACGGTGGTGTCCGCCGACAATCTGGGCAACGGCGTCGTGTCGGCGCACCTGCTGGCCAAGGCCACCGGCGGCAAGGGCGAGATCGGGCTGATCTACCACGAGGCCGACTTCTTCGTGACCAAGCAGCGTTACGAGGGCTTCAAGAGCACGATCACACGCGACTACCCCGATCTCAAGATCGTCGAGGAGAAGGGCATCGCCGGGCCGGACTTCGCCGGAGACGCGCAGGCCGCCGCGAACGCGATGCTGGCCAAGCGCGCGAACCTCACCGGGATCTGGGCGGTCTGGGACGTTCCGGCCGAGGGTGTGATGGCGGCGGCGCGGGCTTCCGGGCGCGGTGATCTGAAGATCGCCACCGAGGACCTGGGCAAGAACGTGGCGATCGCGCTGGCCAAGAACGAACTCGTCGTCGGCCTGGGCGCGCAGGTGCCCTACGACCAGGGTGTGACCGAGGTGAACGCCGCCGCCAGCGCCGCGCTGGGCAAGCAGGTGCCGCCGTACGTGGCCCTGAGTGCACTTCCCGTCACTCACGACAACGTGCTGGAGGCCTGGCGGCAGGTCTACCACACCGAACCGCCGGCGGATCTGCAGAACTCCGTCAAGCGCTGAACCGGCTGTCAGCACACGATCACAAGGAGGTGACGCGATGAGTGAGCCACGATCGAACGCAGCGATCCGAATGACCGGGATCAAGAAGGCCTTCTACGGAGTTCCGGTGCTCACCGGAGTCGACTTCGAGGTCGATGCCGGCGAGATCCACGCCCTCGCCGGCGGCAACGGAGCCGGAAAGTCCACGCTGATGAAGATCCTGCAAGGGGTGTACAGCAGGGACGAGGGCAGCATCGAGATCGCCGGCGAGCCGGTCGAGATCGCCTCGATCCACGAGGCGAAGGCCGCCGGGATCGGAATGGTCTTCCAGGAGTTCAGCCTGGTGCCCACCCTGACGGTGGCCCAGAACATCTTCCTGGGTTCGGAAACGCTGACCCGGACCGGGTTGATCAACGACCGCGCGGCGAACCGGCGAGCGTCCGAGATCTTCGCCGAGATGGCGGTCGAGGTGGATCCTCGAGCCCGGGTGGGCGACCTCAGCACCGCGTACTGGCAGCTGACCGAGATCGCAAAGGCGCTCGCGCAGGACGCCAGGGTGCTGATCATGGACGAGCCGACCGCCAGTCTGGCCCGCCACGAGAGCGAGGCGCTGTTCGAGCTGATCGACCGACTCAAACAGCGGGGCATCGCCATCGTCTACATCTCCCACCGGATGGACGAGGTGTACCGGATCGCCGATCGCATCACCATCCTGCGGGACGGAAACCGCTTGTTGACAAAGAGATTGGCGGAGATCAAGCCGGCCGAGATCGTCGAGGGCATCGTCGGCAAGCAGCTCGGTGCCGAGATGGTCTATCGGGGGCCGGAGCACGAGATCTCCGAGGAGATTCTGCTGGAGGCGCGCAATCTCAACGCCCCACCGCGGGTCAACGACGTGTCGTTCACACTCCGGGCCGGAGAGGTGATCGGCCTGGCCGGACTGATGGGCAGTGGGCGGACCGAGCTGGCCCGGGTGCTCTTCGGCGTCGACCGAGCCCGCTCGGGTGAGGTGCTGCTGCACAACGAGCGGATCAACCTGTCATCGCCCGACCGGGCGATCTCCCAGGGCCTCGCATTGATCCCCGAGGATCGCCGCGAACAGGGCCTGGTGCTGGAGCACTCGGTCCGGGAGAACCTGATGCTTCCGTTGCTGAAGCAGGTCGAGAAGGGCCCCCTGCTCGACACCAGGAAGAGCAGGACGATCTCCACCGAGCTGATCGAACGCTTCGCCGTCAAGGTGGACAATCCGGACCGCCCGGTGCGACTGCTGTCCGGAGGCAACCAGCAGAAGGTCGTGCTGGCCAAGTGGCTCGGCACCGACCCGCGGGTGCTGATCCTGGACGAGCCGACAGCGGGCGTCGACATCGGGACCAAATCCGAGATCGTCGAGATGATCCGCGCACTGGCCGCGACCGGCAAGGGCGTGATCGTCATCTCCTCCGAATACCCCGAGTTGCTGGCCGTCAGCGACCGGATCCTCATCATCCGTGATGGACACGTCGTCGACGAGTACGCCCGGGAGGCGATCGCCGACGAGGAGTTCCTCGAGCTAGCCGTACAAGGAGTGGAGAAGTGAGCACCACCGCAACCGCCAACGCCGGCGGCCTGGGCGCGACCCTGCGCCAGCTGGACTGGCGCCGCTATGTCATCTACATCGGCTTCGTCGTCATCTTCGGCTTCTTCGCCGTTCTGCTCAGGGATCAGGGATTCCTGTCCCCCAACAATCTGCTGAACATCTTCCGGCAGACCGCGACCATCACCGTCATCGCCGTCGGCATGACCTTCGTGATCGCCTGCGCCGAGATCGACCTCAGCGTCGGATCGGTGGCCGGACTGTCCTCGGTCACCGCCGCGATGGGGATCGCTGCCTGGGGACTGGTTCCCGGGATCCTCACTGGTCTGCTGACCGGGGTGCTGGTCGGCACGGTCAACGGGGCACTGGTCAGCCTGCTGGGGATCCCCTCGTTCCTGGTCACCCTCGGCATGCTCGGTGTCGCCGCGGGCGTCGCCCAGTGGATCACCAATTCCGCGCCGCAGCCGATCCTCAACGACACCTTCAACCTGATCTTCGGCGGCGGGAACTTCGGTCCGATCCCGGGGCTGTTGTTCTGGAGCGCGATCTTCGTCGTGCTCGGGGCGATCATTCTCAACCGGACCCGCTTCGGCCGCCAGGTGCTGGCCACCGGTGGCAACCGCACCGCGGCCGCTTTCACCGGCGTGAACACCAGGAAGATCAAGTTCTCGGTCATGCTGCTCTCCGGAGTCGTCGCGTCGATCGCCGGGATGCTGTACGCCGGCCGGCTCGAGTCGGGTCGGTATCAGTGGGGCACCGGCGACGAATTGTCCGCCATCGCGGCCGTCATCCTCGGTGGCACCAGCCTGTTCGGCGGCGCCGGCTCCGTGGTCGGAACCCTGTTCGGCGCCCTGCTGATCGGACTCATCAACAACGGGCTGATCCTGGCGGGACTCGACTCCAGCCAGCAACAGGTCGTCCGCGGCGTGATCATCATCCTCGCGGTCGCCCTGGCCCGCAAGAAGTAGTACCTCCCTGTTCCCCTGCCCAGAAAGGAAATCCACATGAAGCTCGGCTACTGCACCATCACCTGGGGCGGCGTCGTCGGCCACCCGGTCGGCGTCACCAGCGTCAAGGATCTGTTCTACCTGACCAACGGCTCGATGCCCGACGCCGTGCGGGACATCGCCGGCGTCGGGTACCAGGGCGTGGAGATGTTCGACGGGAACCTGGCGGAGTACGAAGACCGGCCCGACGAGCTGAAGGACCTGCTGTCCGGGGCCGGTGTCGAGCTGGTCAGTGTCTACACCGGTGCCAACTTCATCTACGCCGACATCCTGCCCGACGAGCTGCACCGGATCCGGCGCGCGGCGGACCTGGCCACCCGGTTCGGGGCACAGCGCCTGGTCGTCGGCGGTGGCGCCACCCGCGCCGACGGCATCCGGGACTCCGACTACGACGCGCTGGCCGATGCGCTGGATCAGGTGACCGACATCGCCGCCAATGTCGGCCTCGACGCGAGCTATCACCCGCATCTGAGCACCATCGTCGAGGGCCCCGAGCAGCTGGAGCGGCTGATGCCGCGGACGAAGATCGGCTTCTGCCCCGACACCGCCCATCTGGCCGCCGGTGGCGGGGATCCGGCGGCGTTGATCCGTCGCTATCCCGACCGGATCCGGCACGTGCACCTGAAGGACTACATCGCCGACCCGTTCACCTTCGCCCCGCTCGGGCAGGGCAGCCTCGACTTCCCCGACATCCTCGCCGCGATCAAGGAGGCCGGTTACGACGACTGGCTGATGGTCGAGCTGGATTCCTACGACGGTGATCCGGTCGAGGCGGCACGGATCAGCAAGAACTACCTCGACCGGCTGCTGGCCGGCTGAACCCCTTTCCGAACATCCTCCAATCGAAGGAGCGCAACACCATGCAGAAACTCAATGTCGGTCTCATCGGCGGTGGCTTCATGGGCAAGGCCCACTCCCTTGCCTATGCCGCGATGCCGATGTTCTACTGGCCGGCCCCGGCGCTGCCGATCCGTTCCGTACTGGCGGAAACCGACGCGGATCTCGCCGCCGACGCCGCCCAGCGATTCGGATTCGAGCGGGCCACCGACGACTGGCGCACCATCATCGACGATCCCGATGTGCAGGTCGTCGACATCGCAACCCCCAACCACCTGCACGCCGAGATCGCGATCGCCGCCGCGCAGGCGGGCAAGCACATCATCTGCGAGAAGCCGCTGGCGCGTACCGTCGAGGAAGCCAAGGCGATGTGGGAAGCGGTCAAGGATGCCGACACCGTGAACATGGTGGCGTTCAACTACCGCCGGACGCCAGCGGTCGCCCTGGCCAAGAAGTACATCGAGGAAGGCGCGATCGGCGACATCCTGAACTTCCGCGGGACCTACCTCCAGGACTGGAGTGCCGACCCGGATTCCCCGCTGTCGTGGCGATTCCAGAAGAAGATCGCCGGCTCCGGTGCGCTCGGTGACATCGGCACCCATGTCCTCGACATGGCCCGCTACCTGGTCGGCGAGATCGATTCGGTCAACGCACTGCTGTCCACCTTCATCAAGACCCGGCCGGTGCAGTCCGGGGGTGCCGACCAGCTCGGCACCAGCAGGGGCGGCGACGGGCCGCGCGCTGACGTCGACGTGGACGACGAGGTGATCACCATGCTGCGGTTCGACAACGGAGCCGTCGGTTCGATGGAGGCGACCCGCAATGCCTACGGTCGCAACAACTACATCACCTTCGAGATCCACGGCACCAAGGGATCGATCTTCTTCAACTACGAGCGCCGCGACGAACTGCAGGTGAGCTTCGCCGACGATCCCAAGGACCGCAGCGGTTTCCGCACGGTCTACACCGGGCCTGCCACGCCCTACGGTGAGGCACTCTGGCCGATCCCGGCGCTCGGCATCGGCTACGGCGAGACCAAGATCATCGAGGCCCACGACTTCTTCCGTGCGATCGCCGACGGCAGCCCGGTCTCACCGAACTTCGCCGACGGCTACCAGCTCGCCCTGGTGGAGGAAGCCATCGCGAACTCGGCGGCCTCGTCGAGCTGGGTCGATGTCCCGCGGGTGGGTGCGTGACGATGGCCAGCAGCGGCCCGGTCGGTGTCGGGCTCATCGGCACCGGAATGATCAGCACCGCCTATCTGGAGAACCTCACCCGGTTCCCCGACATCCGGGTGGTGGTGCTCGGCGACCGCACCCCGGAAGTGGCACGGGCCCAGGCAGAGCGGTTCGGTATCGAGAAATGGGGGAACCCCGCCGACGTGCTGGCCGATCCGGAGGTGGAACTGGTGGTCAACCTCACCATTCCCGCGGTCCACGCCCAGGTCTCCGGGAGTGCCATCGACGCCGGCAAGCACGTCTGGTCGGAGAAGCCGATCAGCACCGACCGGGCGAGCGGGCAGGACCTGCTCGCCCGGGCGGAGGCGGCCGGACTGCTGGTCGGGGTCGCTCCCGACACGGTGCTGGGCCCCGGCGTGCAGACCGCGCGCCGGGCCATCGCCCGCGGTGACATCGGACAACCGCTGTCCGCCTCGACGGTGCTGCAATACATCGGCCCGGACACCTTCCACCCCGGGCCGGAGTTCTTGTTCGCGCCCGGGGCCGGGCCGCTGTTCGACATGGGTCCCTACTATCTGACAACCCTGGTGCACGTCTTCGGTTCGGTACGCAGCGTCGCCGCGTACGGTTCCATCGGTCACCCCAAGCGCACCATCGGGCTCGGCCCGCGCCGGGGCACCGAGTTCGAGGTGCAGGTGCCCACCCATGTCGCCGCCATCGCCGAGTTCGTGGACGGTGGCATCGCCCAGAGCGTGCTCAGTTTCGATTCCCCGATGTCGCGTCAGGGCGTCGTCGAGATCACCGGCACGGAGGGGACCCTGGTCATTCCCGATCCGAACCGGTTCAGCGGTCAGGTCAGGCTCACCCGAATCCCGGACCTGACCGGGATCACCGATCCCACCGAGGCGGAGGCCGCCACCCTGGCCCCGCCCGTCTGGGAGGACATTCCGGTGACCGGCAGGCAGGTCGGCCGCGGACTCGGCGTACTCGATCTGGCGCGTGCCGTCCGAACGGGCGACCGCCCACTCGCCTCGGGAGCTCTCGGTCTGCACGTCCTGGACACCCTGATCGCCATCGATGAGGCAATGGCCACCCGGTCGACCGTCCCGGTGCAGAGCCGGATCGAGCCGGTGCCTCCGGTCGCCGAGAACTTCGACCCATTCGCCGCAACCCTTTGACGCACACGAAAGGAGCATTCGACATGGTCACCGGAACAACCCCGCAGATCTCCGTGCAGCTCTACTCTCTCCATCGAGAACTCGATGCAGATCTTGATGGCTCCCTCGGCCGACTCGCCGACATCGGTCTCACCACCGTCGAAGCGTTCGACTTCGTCCGGCAGACCGATGCGCTCAAGACCGCATTCGATCGGCACGGATTGGCGGCGCCGACCGCCCACGCGATCATGATCGAGGACGACGTCGTCACCCCGGACGGACTGCTGACCGTACCGCCGCTGGAGGACACGTTCGCCGCGGCCAAGGAGCTTGGTGTCGAGGTCCTCATCGATCCGTTCGTACCAACCGAACACTGGGCGAGCCGGGCGGACGTGCAGCGCAACGCCGACAAGCTGAATGCCGTCGCCGCCGAGGCCGCCGGCCACGGACTCCGGGTCGGCTATCACAACCACGATCACGAACTGACCACCGTGATCGACGGAATCCCCGCCCTGGAAGTGTTCGCCGACCTGCTGGACCCCGGTGTGCGCCTCGAGGTCGACCTCTACTGGGCGGTCGCCAGCGGCGTCGACCCGGTGCAGCTGCTCAACCGGCTCGGCGAGCGGGTGGTCGCCGTGCACGTCAAGGACGGCCCGATGCGCCCTGGTATCACCGCGCAACAGCTACCGGAGGACCAGCAACCGGCCGGTCACGGCGATGTCCCGCTGGCCGAACTGCTCGCCGCCGCCCCGTCGGCCGACTACGCCATCATCGAGTTCGACCACTACGCCGGTGACATCTTCACCGGCATCGCCGAGAGCTACCGGTACCTCAGCGGCGTACTCGCCGACGGCCCGGTCAACCGGTAGCCAGTCGGATCTGTACGCCCTCCCTGGGTCGCATCGCCGAGATCCCCTGCGCGTGGATTCGCTGTGTCGGCAGGGAAAAGAGGCCGCGCGCGATCAGCCGGGTGAGCATGACGGTGAGCTCGGTGGTCGCCATCGACGAACCGATGCAGCGATGGATGCCGCCGCCGAAGGGCAGGAACTCCGCGGCCGGCCGTCGTTCGTCACCGAGCCAGCGCTCGGGCCGGAAGACGCGCGGCTCGGCGTACACCCGTGGATCGCGATGGGTGGCGTACGGACTGTAGAGCAGCGTCGTACCGGGGCGGACCCGGCGGCCGCCGAACGTGAACTCCTCGGCGACGTAGCGGGCCGAGACCGCGGCCGGCGGGTAGAGCCGCAGGGTCTCGGTCACCGTCGCCGACAGCAACGGCAACCGGCCCAGATCGGCGGAGGTCGGGGTACGCCCTCCGGTCACCTCGGCGAGTTCGGCACGCAGTCGGTCCTGCAGCTCCGGGCGGGGGCCAATGGTGTAGAGCAACCAGCCCATCGCGGCGCTGGTCGTCTCGTATCCGGCCGCGATCAGCATGATCGCCTGGTCGTGGATCTCGTCGTCGGTGAGCCCGGAACCGGTGCCGTCGCGGCCGTGCACCAACATCGCCAGCACCTGGCTCTCGGCATCGTGGTCGAGGTTGCGGATCCGGGCGATCTCGGTGTCGATGCGGGCGATCACAGCGGCGCGCGCGGCCATCGCGCGGCGATACCGAGGGGTGTTCAGCCGGGCGTGCCATTCGACCACGTCCGGCATCAGATCGGCCAGCGACAGCAGCGGTTGCAGCTGCTCACCAAGAATGTCTGCGTCCTCGGCCAGTGGGGAGCCGAAGAGGGCGCGCAGGGTGGAGCGGCGGATCGCTGCGCGGAACAGCTGGTACCCATCGACGGTGCTGCCCGGTGCGATCCCGGCCAGTGCCTCGTCGGCGGTGCGCACCATCGTCTCGACGTAACCCGCGACCTGCCGGTGATGCAGGCTCGGCCGGACGAGTGCGCGGCGACGCGCATGATCCGGGCCGTCGGTGACGATCAGCGCGGTGGGGCCGTCGACCGGGATCAGCCCGCGGAACGCCTCGCGTACCCGGAACAGCCCATCATTGGCGAAGACGAACTCGTTCGCCTCCGGGCCGAGCAGATAGACGTAACGCCGACCGAGCCAGGTCGGGTAGACCGGGCTGAACCGGCGACCCCAGAACATGGCGTTCTCGGCCGGCCAGTAATCGATGGTCGGCCAGCCGGTCTCGGCAGCAACTGCTTCCACGACCGTGGAACTTACTACACTCGCGGGCATGGTGGTATCCCGGGAGTCGAGCGAAAGGGTGCGTGACCGGCTCATCGACGCCGCGATCGGGCAGCTCGCGCATGAGGGGATGCGCGGGTTGACCCACCGCAAGGTGGAGAACCGGGCCCGGGTTTCCCAGGGTCTGGCCAAGTACCATTTCGGCAATCTCGACGGCCTGATCGACGCCGTGCTGCATCGGCTGGTCGAGGTCGAGCTGGGACATCTGCTCGAGGTTTCGGCAGTCGAACGGGCCCGGATGTGGGCCGGCGACCTGCCGACGGAGGTCTGGCAGCGCGCCCGGGAGGTGGCCGACGCGATCCAGGCGGAACCCGCGCTGGCCCGGGCACGCTTCGAGCTGTTCCTGTACGCCTCCACGCGGCCGGAGCTGCAGCAGGTGATCGGGGCGCATCGCGAGGTCTTCGTACGCAGGGTCGCCGCCGGCCTGGACTCGGCCGATCCCGAGGGCGGTGCCCGGTTGGTGCTGGCGCTGGTCGACGGGATCCTGCTGCACGAACTGTCGGCCCCCTCGGCTGCCTTGGCCGATCGGGTGCCGGCCATGCTGCTGGCTGGCGGTGCTGCCGCGGCATACCTGCCCGGGGAGGCAAAGTGAGCGAATCGGATCGGGCAGAGCCGGAGGAACTGGCGCCGGGACGCTGGCGGCCGCTGGTGATCGCCGTCGGCTACGGCGCCGTTGCCGGTGCGGTGGCGGCGCTCGCACTGGCGTTGATGAATGGGGGCCAGGACCTGGTCTGGTCGGTCTCCGAGGCCCGGTGGTATGTCTTCGTCGCGATCTGTATCGGCGGCATTCTCCTTGCCCTGTTGCGCGGGAACACCGATGACGCCGATCTGCAGCAACAGATCAAGGCGGCCGCCGATCCACGGTCGCTGCATCGGCGTCGCACCGCGCTGCTCGCCGTCTCGGCGATCATCGCGGTCGGTTTCGGCGGCGCGATCGGTCCGGAGGCGGGGTTGATCGCGATCGTCTCCGAACTGTCCGCGCTGGTGAGTCTGCGGATCACCCGATCGCAGGCCGAGGCGCGGGCCGTCGGCGAGGCCGGTAACGCGGCGGTGCTGTCCGGTCTCTATGGGTCGCCGCCGGGGGCTGCGGCATACGACGATGACACCCTCGGGCCGGGCAAACTGCTCACCCTGCTGGCCGCGATCGCCGGCCTGGTTGGATTTCTGGTGGTGTACGCGCTGGTCAGCGGCCGGCCGACCGATCTCGGCGTGCCGTCCTATCCGGGGTTCCGGGCAGTGGATCTCGCGTTGGCCGTGGTACCGGCGGTGGCCGGGGCCGCGGTGGCGGCCGGTTATGTGCTGGTCGGGCCGATGATCGCGAAGCTGCTGCAGCGCCCGCGAAGCGTGGCGGTGCAGACCCTGCTCGGGACGCTGGTGTTCGCGGCACTGGCCACTGCCTGGCCGGTGATCCGGTTCTCCGGACACCACGAGTTCGGTGAGATCCTGACGATGGTCGACGAACGCGCCTGGCTCGCCCTGGCCGGGGTGGCGGTGCTGAAATTGCTCGCCACCGCAGTGAATCTGGCGACTGGCTGGCGCGGTGGTGCGATCTTTCCGCTGCTGTTCGCGGGGGCGGCGGCCGGTGCGGCCACGCTGGCGCTGGTGCCCGGTCTGCATCCCTCGGCCGCCATCGTTGCCGCGATGGGGGCCGCCACCACCATCGGAATGCGGAAACCCCTTGCGGTGTTGCTGATCTGCGCGTTCATCCTGCACGGCAATGCCCTGATCCCGCTGGCCGTGGGTGTCGGCATCGGATTGATCGTCGTCCAGTTCCTTCCGGAACAGGAAAAGTCTCACTGACGTTCATCGAGTAGCTCGCGCAGCGTGCGGGGCTTGTTCGTTCATCGAGTAGGTCGCGCAGCGACCGTGTCGAGATGAATCCCCGTTCATCGAGTCGGCGGATGCAGCCGATCCGAGCTGCCGTCGTCCCACGACGCGCAGGGGGCAGGTCTCCCGACCCGCCCTCCTTCGGAATCTGCGGCTCGATCCGCGATCAATGAACAAGACGGCCGATTCCTCGATCGAGCCGCAAATTCCGCAGGGCCCACCAGGACCGGCCCACCCTCCCCGGTCGGCCGTTCTCCACTCTGCGGCTCAACTTTCACTCTGCGGACCGCATACAGGCCGCGGAGTGAGAGTTGGTACGCGAAGTGGAGTCAGCCCTTGGCGCGCCGTTCGGCCGCCAACCGCTTGGCCCTGGCGATCGGGCTCTCGGCACCCGACTCGGTGGCCTCGGGCGGGGTGGGTGCCGCGGGCTCGGGGGTCGTCTGCTCGGGGGCCTCGTTCACCGGCGCAGACTCCTGCGTGGGCTCCGGCTTGGACGCGGGCTCCGAAGCCGGGTCCGTTGCCGGTCGTGCTGGTGCGGGCTTGGCGGTACCACCCTTGGCCTTCAGCTTGGCGCGCTCGATCGGGGAGAGCGGCTTCTCGCTTGCCTGTGCGGGCTTATCGGCCGGGGCTTCGTCTCGCTGCTTCGTGGCTTGCTCAGCCGCCGGTTCCGTGGCTTGCTTGGTTGCCGGGGTGGGGTCGGTGCTCGGTTCGGGACGTGCGGTTGGTGCGGGATTTCCCTTGCCTGCCTTGAGCTTAGCGCGTTCGAGTGGGCTGAGCTTCTGCTCGCCGGCTGGTACGGCCGGGGCTTCGTCTCGCTCCTTCGTCGCTCGCTCAGCCGCCGGTTCCGTCGCCTGCTCGGTTGCCGGGGTATTCGTGCCGCCCTTGGCTTTCAGCTTGGCGCGTTCGATCGGGGAGAGGGGCTTGTTGCTGGGCTGTGCGGGCTTTTCGGCCGGGGCTTCGTCTCGCTCCTTCGTCGCTCGCTCAGCCGCCGGTTCGGACTCGACCGCGGGTGCGGTTGCGCCACCCTTGGCCTTGAGTTTGGCGCGTTCGATCGGGGAGAGGGGCTTGTCGCTCGCGGGCTGAGGTTCGGCCGGGGCTTCGCCTCGCTCCTTCGTCGCTTGCTCAGCCGCCGGTTCCGTCGCCTGCTCGGTTGCCGGGGTGCTCGTGCCGCCCTTGGCTTTGAGCTTGGCGCGTTCGATGGGGCTCAGCTTGGCGGTGTCCGTCGTTGCTGGCTTGGCTTCGTCTCGCTCGTCCCTCGCTCGCTCAGCGACCGGTACCGGCTCGGGCTCGGCCGGGGCTTCGTCTCGCTCCTTCGTCGCTCGCTCAGCCGCCGGAGTGGGGTCCTTCGTCGCTCGCTCAGCCGCCGGTTCGAGGGCCGGCTGGCCGCGGCGTACCGACTCGAGCAGCAACTGCGCGACGTCCAGCACCTCGACGTTCTCGCCGCGGCCGTCCTGCTGCTCGGCGGTCAGTCCGTCGGAGATCATCACCCGGCAGAACGGGCAGGCGGTGGCGATCGCGGAGTTCTCGTCCTGGCCGAGTACGGTGAGCGCCTCGGAGGTCCGGTTCCGGTTGATCCGGGTACCGATCTTCTCCTCCATCCACATCCGCGCACCGCCCGCACCACAGCAGAACGACTTGTCGCCGTGCCGCGGCATCTCGGCGTACGCCGCCCCGGGGATCGCACCGAGCAGATCCCGCGGGGCCTCATAGATCTGGTTGTGCCGACCCAGGTAGCACGGGTCGTGGTAGGTGATGCTGCGTCCGGCGACCTCACCCGACGGCGCCGCGACCGGGGTCAACCGGCCATCGCGCACCAACCGGTTCAGCAGCTGGGTGTGGTGCACCACCTCGAGCTCGACACCGACCTGCGGGTACTCGTTCTTCAACGTGTTCAGGCAGTGCGCGCAGGTGGTGATCACCTTGTGCGCCTTGGCCTCGGTCAACGTCGCCGCGTTCTCGGCGGCGAGCTGCTGGAAGACGAACTCGTTGCCCGACCGCCGGGCCGGATCACCGGTGCAGGTCTCCCCGGTTCCCAGCACCGCAAAGGAAACCCCGGCGGTGTTCAGCAGCTCGGCGACCGCCTGGGTGGTCTTCTTCGCCCGGTCCTCGAAGGCGCCGGCACAACCGACCCAGAACAGATACTCGACACCGCTCAGATCCTCCACATCGGAGCCGACCACCGGCACCGGGAACGGCAGATCCTTGGTCCAGTCCAGCCGGCCCTTCTTGTTCAGGTTCCACGGATTGCCCTTGGATTCCAGGCCCTTGTAGAGCCCGTTCAACTCCTCCGGGAACTCCGACTTCACCAGCACCTCGAAGCGCCGCATGTCCATGATGTGATCGACATGCTCGATGTCCACCGGGCACTGCTGCACGCACGCCCCGCAGCTGGTGCAGGACCACAGCACGTCCGGATCGACCACACCGACCGCACCGTCCGGGCCGACCCGGATCGGGTCACCCTCGGCCTGCGCCACCGCATCCGCACCGACCCCGACCAGCGGCCGCTCGGCCTCCTGGCGGACCGCCTCGGGCAGCTCACCGCGGGCCGACTCGGCCGCCTGCAACCAGGGCGCCTTGGCGTACGCGTGCTCGCGCAGCCCCATCATCAGCAGCTTCGGCGAGAGCGGCTTCTCGGTGTTCCAGGCAGGGCACTGCGACTGGCAGCGGCCGCACTCGGTGCAGGAGGTGAAGTCCAGCAGACCCTTCCAGGCGAAGTCCTCGATCCGGCCCACCCCGAGCCGTTCCTGCTGCTCGTCGGTCAGCTCCTCGACATCCTCGAGTCCGCCGACCGGCTTGCCGTCGATGTTGATCGGCAGCATCGCGCCCAGCGCGGTCCCGCCGTCGCTCTTGCGCTTGAACCAGATGTTGGGCCAGGCGGAGAACCGGTGCCAGGCGACACCCATCGTGAGGTTCAGCCCGATCACGCAGAACCAGGCCATCGAGACGATGATCTTCAGCGCCGCGACCCAGACGATCGCTGTCTCCAGCGCCTCCACCGACATCCCGCTCGGTGCCATCCAGAAGGTCAGCGGGAAGTGGAACGGGGTCCCCTGGCTCGAACCGGTCGCGACCGCCAGGGCGTACTCCAGCGCCCGCAGTGCGAGGATGCAGACAGCGATCCCGAGGATGGTGAACTCGACGTAGATCGCTTGCCAGGAACGGGATCCGAAGAATCGGCCCTTGCCGTTGCCGACCAGCACGAAGCGGTTCACGATCAGATAACCGATGCAGGCCAGCATCAGCCAGGCGAGCCCCTCGGTGATCCACTCGTAGACGAACCAGTGCCCGACGATCGGCAGCGCGGACTCCGGCACGAAGATCTGGCCGTAGGCGGTGACCAGGGTGAAGAAGAGGTAGAGGAAGCCGATGAACACCACCCAGTGCGCGGCGCCGACCTTGCTCCACTGCAGCATCCGGGTGTGTCCGAAGGATTCGATCAGCAGGTGCTTCCAGCGATCGGCGGGGCGATCCGAGCGGCCCAGGGTCGGCTGCCCGAGTCGGACGACGCCGACGATGTGGGCGACGGCCCGGGCGAACAGGGCGACCCCGATGACCGAGATCAGCAGGGCCAGGACGACAGCCAGTGTTTTCACGCAGCGCTCCCGAGGTCTGGGTGGTATCGGTGCCAGCCTGCGGCACCTTCGCGTGGCCACATGTTACTTGGCAGTAGCTTGGGATGCCAGTGGTGACCTTCGGGTCAGCGTACGCCCTGAGCTGCGTCAGGCTCCGCCCGCGATGATGGCGTTGGTGGCGACGATCGACCGGTACGCCGCATCCGCGGCCCAGTTCTGCTGCCGCAGCTCGCTGGCCCGCTGCCGCACCGCGCGTTTCTGCTCCCGGGACAACCGCTCACCGAGGATGCCGGGAAGGCGCCCGAGTGCCGCCAGTGCGCCGATCAGGGCCGCGGTGTCGGTGTCGGGCTCCGCACCGTCGAGCAGCACCTGGCGCAGGGTGGTCAGCAGGTCCTGTTTCGCGGCCCGGTCACCGGCGGCACCGGCCGCGATCAGTCGCTCCCGCAGCGGCGTACGAACCTGACCCGCCAACCGACCGACCGCGCTCTGCATCCGCCGCTCGGCCCCGGCGAGCCGGGCCAGCGCGGCATCGAGCACCGCGTCGTCGGTGGGGGCGTCGTTCACCACCACGACCCGGTTCGGCCGATGGCTCCGCTCACCCTTCTCGGTCACCCGGATCCGGCCGCGGAAGGAGAGGTCCATCAGCAGGGCGCCGGCGAGCGCCCGATCGGCGAACTGGCCACGTACCCTCCCGGTCTCGGTATCGGTGAGCAGCAGCAGGAGTTTCTCGGCGACCAGCACGGGGTAGAGGCTAACTGGAGCCAGGTTCGCACCCGCCGGGGCAGCTTCCTGGAACCGACAGGCCCAGCGATTACGCTTGTCGGGTCCGTCCGTCCGCCAGCAGCAAGGATCGCCTTGATCGAGTTCAAGTCGGTGTCCAAGACCTATTCCGACGGCACCAAGGCCGTGGAGGACCTCAGCCTCGTCGTGCCCTCCGACGGCACCACGGTGATGGTCGGCCCCTCGGGTTGCGGCAAGACCACCCTGCTGCGGATGGTCAACCGGATGATCGAGCCGACCGCCGGCAGCGTGGAATGGGACGGTACGCCGATCAAGCGGCTGAAGAAGACGGTGCTGCGCCGGCAGATGGGTTATGTGATCCAGAACGGTGGCCTCTTCCCGCACCGCACCATCCTGGAGAACATCGGCACCGTGCCCGAACTGCTCGGCTGGGACGATCGGAAGACCCATGCCCGCGCGCAGGAGCTGCTGGAGCTGGTCGGCCTGGAACCGCAGCTCGGCCGTCGCTTCCCCGCCCAGCTCTCCGGTGGCCAGCAACAGCGCGTCGGGGTGGCCCGGGCACTCGCCGCGGATCCCGATCTGCTGCTGATGGACGAGCCGTTCTCCGCGGTCGACCCGGTGGTCCGCGCCGATCTGCAGGAGCTGGTGAAGCGGCTGCAGACCGATCTGAAGAAGACCATCCTGATGATCACCCACGACATGGACGAGGCGATCACGATGGGCAACCAGGTCGCGGTGCTGCAGAAGGGCGGCCATCTGGCCCAGTTCGACACCCCCGAGGAGATTCTCGACAACCCGGCCAGTGAGTTCGTTGCCGACTTCGTCGGGCGCGACCGCGGTTACCGCTCGCTCACCTTCGCGGGTGCACCGGAGCTGAAGCTGGAGCGGGTGCGCACCGTCCGCAACGCCGCCTTCGAGCGCGGGGAGGGCCCCAGCGACGAACCGGTGCTGGTCGTCGACGGGGAGGGCCGCCCGCAGGGCTGGGCCGATCCGCAGCGCCCGGGCCGGTTGCTCGGTCTGGGCAGCACCTTCACCAACCCGGGGGCGCCGCTGCGGGAGGTCGTCGAGGCCGCGCTCACCTCGCCGACCGGGCTCGCGGTCGCCGTCGGCGCCGATGGTCGCTACGCCGGGGTGATCTCCGACGATGCGGTGATGCAGCACGTCCGCGCCTACCGGGCCGGGGTCGCCGAGAGCCAGGTGACCCGCCAGATCCGGTCCGAGGAGGATGCCGAGGCCGCTCGTATCGAGGCCGAGCGGCAGGCCGCCGAGCAGGCCGCGGACCAGGAGCGCCAGCGCGCCGAGGCCGAGGCGCTGGCCGAGCAGAAGCGTTCCGCGAAGGGCCGCCGCAAGCGCCGCGGCGGTGCCACCGCCGTCAAGCCCGCTGACGCGCCCGCGAGCGAGCAGCCGGCCGACGTGGAACCGGAGGGCGAGAAGCCGTGATCAACTGGACCTGGCTGCAGGCCAATGCGGCCGACATCGCCGCGCGGACCGGCCAGCACGTGGTGCTCTCGGTGCTGCCGGTGCTGATCGGTCTGGTCGTCGCGCTGCCGGTCGGCTACCTGGTCCGGCGTACCGGCCGCGCCGCCGGCGCCTGGCTGGCGGTCCTCGGCCTGCTCTATGCGATCCCCTCGATCGCCATGTTCGTGGTGATGCCGCTGATCCTCGGCACCCAGATCCTCGACCCGGTCAATGTGGTGGTGGCGCTCGCGGTGTACGCCTTCGCGCTGCTGGTCCGCAACGTCGCCGATGGGTTCGCGGCGGTGGACGACACGGTCCGCCAGTCGGCGGTGGCGATGGGTTATGGCCCGGTACGCCGAGTGCTCGGCGTCGAGCTGCCGTTGGCGATGCCGGTGATCATCTCCGGCCTGCGGGTCGCCACCGTCTCCACCATCTCCCTGGTCTCGGTCGGCGCGGTGATCGGCATGGGAGCACTGGGGCAGTACTTCACCCAGGGCTTCGATCAGGGCTTCGCCACTCCGATCATCGTCGCCATGGTGCTGATCCTGCTGCTCGCCCTGATCGCCGACTCGCTGATCCTGCTCGCCCAGCGAATCTTCCTGCCCTGGTTCGGATTGGGGTCGCGATGAACCTCCTCGGTTTCCTCTTCGACCCGGCCAACTGGTCCGGCGGCGACGGTATCGGCCAGCGCCTGCTGGAGCACCTCTTCTATTCCGGGGTCTCGCTGCTCGCGGCCATGGTGGTGGCGATCCCGCTGGGCATCCTGATCGGCCACACCCGCCGCGGCAACGTCCTGGTCGCCGGGATCAGCAACGCGGCGCGGGCCATCCCCACCCTCGGTCTGCTGGTGCTCGCGGTCACGCTGATGAGCACCGGCGCGCTGCCGGTGGTGCTCTGCCTGGCCGTGCTCGCCGTGCCGCCGATCCTGAACGGCACCGTCTCCGGATTCTTCAACGCGGACTCCGATGCCGTGCTCGCCGCCGCCGCGATGGGGATGACCGACGGCCAGGTGATCCGCCGTGTCGAGCTGCCGCTCGCGCTGCCGCTGATCGTCTCCGGTGTCCGCTCCGCCTCGCTGCAGGTGATCGCCAGCGCCACCGTCGCCGCGATGGCCGCCGCGGGTGGTCTGGGTCGGTTGGTGCTCGACGGGCAGAAGCGGATCGGCGGTTATCCGGAGGTGTTCGCCGGGGCGGTGCTGGTGATGGCGCTGGCGATCGTCCTGGACATCGTCCTGGGCGTGGCCGCCGCCGTCCTGCGTCGTCGCGCCAACCCGGTCCATCGCGACACCGACACCGATACCGACCCCAATCTGACCGCCGAGCCTGCCCGGGAATCCAACCCGGATGGGAAAATTGAGCCCGCTGAAGCGAAAGGCTGACCCATGAAACGTCGCAACTTCCTCGCCCTGACCGCCCTGGTTCCGCTGGCGGGCTGTGGGGTCGGCAATGATCCACTCGCCAACTCCAGCGCCTCACCCGGTGCCTCCGGCCCGCCGGCCGCCGGCACCATCGCCGTCGGCTCGGCCAACTTCACCGAGTCGATGGTGCTCGCCGAGCTGTACGCCCAGGCGATGGCCGCGAAGGGCGTACAGGCCACCACCAAGCAGGGCATCGGCAGCCGCGAGGTCTACATCAAGGCACTCCAGGACGGCTCGGTGCAGATGGTGCCCGAATACGGCGGCAACCTGCTGCAATACCTGGACCAGAACAATCCGGCGACCAAGCCCGCGGAGATCGAGCAGGCACTGGGGACCGTGGTCGCCGGCCAGGGGCTCGCGGTGCTGAAGGCCTCCCAGGCCGCCGACCAGGACGTCTACTGCGTGACCTCGCAATACGCCCAGCAGAACGGATTGCAGAGCCTGTCGGATCTGAAGAAGATCGCCGCCAATGCCGCCCTGGGCGGCCCGGCCGAGCTCAAGGATCGCCCCTACGGTCCGCCCGGGTTGGAGGCGATCTATGGCGCCAAGTTCAAGGAGTTCCGCACCTACGACGCCCAGGCGGTGAAGGTGAAGGATCTGCTCGACAACAAGGTCCAGGTGGCCACCTTCTTCACCACCGACGCCGCGATCAGCGACAACAACCTGGTCATGCTCAGCGATCCCCAGCAGATGATCCTGCCGCAGCAGGTGATCCCGCTGGTCCGCGCCGAGGTGAAGAACAACGCTGCGGCCGTCCAAGCCGTCGACGCCGTCCAGGCGGCGCTCACCACCGAGGACCTGACCGCGCTGAACAAGCAGGTGGATGCCGATCACCTGGATCCCAAGAAGGTCGCCGGCGACTGGTTGAAGTCCAAGAACCTGGCCTGACCCACTCGTTGGCCCGAGAAATGGCCTGACGCCCGGGGGCGGCCGGGCGTCAGGCGGTTCTGGTTCGGGGTGGGTTCGGTGGGTCAGACTCCGGTGCTGGCGAGTCCGCCGGTCGTCTCGGGATAGCCGCCGGTGGGATAGCCACCGCTGCTCTTGCTGTCCGCCACCGGTGCCGGTGCGGGCACGTCGGGCGGCAACTCCTTCTCCGGATCGGCCGGCTGCTCCGGGTTCACCGGTTCGGTCGGATCACTCGGCTCGGTGGGTTCGGTGGGCACCGGTTCCGAGGTGGGGTCGGTGGTGGGCTCCGGCCCCGTCGTCGGCTCGCTGGTCGGTTCGCTCGTCGGCTGAGTGGTCGGCTCCGGGCTCGACGTGACCGGCGGGGTCGCCTTCGGGGTCGCGGTGGCCTTCGGCGTGGGCTTCGGGCTGGCGGTCTGCTTCGGCGTCGCGGTCTGCTTGGGCGTCGGCTTGCCGGTCGGGGACTTCGTCGCGGTCGGCTTGGCCGTCGGCTTCTTGGTGGGTGACTTGGTCCCCGTCGGCTTCTTCGTCGGCGATGTCGTGGTCGTCACCTTGTCGTACTGGTACAGGTTGTACTGGTCCATCAGCTTGGTGATGGCGTTGGTGTAGTTCGGGTCGGTCGCGTACCCGGCCTTGTGCACCTCGCGGATGAACTGCTTCGGCTGCTTGGTGTACTTGAACGCCGCGGCGTACCGGTCCTTGCTCTTCAGGAAGAGCCCGTGATCGAGGAAGCTGTTCTCCGGCTTCGGATACCTGCGGAACTTGGCGTCGATGACGATCTTCTTGCCGTTCACGACTTCCCAGGTCTGCTTGGTGACGCAGCCGTTGCTGTACTGGCTCTGCGAGCTGCACTTGATGCCGAAGTAGGCGTTGCCCTCCAGTGAGAGCGAGGACTTGCCCCAGGAGCTCTCCTGGATCGACTGGGCGATCGCGACCGAGGCCGGCACACCATATTTCTTCATGCTCGCCTGGGCCAGCGGCGCGACCGACTTGAGGTAGGCCTGCTTGCTCGAGGTGTCGACCCCCTTGGCGGCCATCGCCCACGGCGCCAGCAGCAGTGACGAGGCGACGGTCAGGACGGTGATCGCGATCGCCAGCACGCGACGGTCGATGCGCTGCGGTTTCATGGTGGGCTCCTCGGCTGGGTACGTCCTCACGCTAGGTCCGGAGGCCGGCCGCGGTCTCGTCCGCGGCGGTGGAAGGTTCCTTTCCCTGACGGCCGGGAAGGGGCTTCGGGGCCTGGTGCGCAGGTTGACCAGCGATTTTTGGGATCTGCGTGCAATTGGTGGTCGATCTGACCAGCTCGCCGGGCAACACTTGGCCCCGGGTGGGACTTCTGTTGCACTTGTGGTCCACGTCACCGTCGATGGAGGGATCATGTTCACCGAAGGTCAGCTGTACTCCCCGGTCTCCGCGGACGCGGACGGGTCGGTCCAGGTGCACCTGGGCGAGAACCATCCGGGGTTCAAGGACGAGGCCTACCGCGCCCGCCGCAACGAGATCGCCGCCGCCGCGGTCTCCTGGTCACCCGGGCAACCCATCCCGCAGATCGCGTACACCGACCAGGAGAACGAGGTCTGGCGGATCGTCAGTCGCGAACTCGCCCCCAAGCACGAGCGCCACGCGCACAGCGAGTACCTGGCCGCCAAGGCGGCCCTCAAGCTGCCCACCGATCGGGTGCCGCAGCTCGATGAGGTGAGCGCGCTGATCGAACCGCTCACCGGATGGAGCTACATCGCCGCCCCCGGGCTGGTCGAACTGCGCCAGTTCTATGGCGCGCTGGGGCGCCGGGTTTTCCATTCCACGCAGTATCTGCGTCATCCCTCCGAGCCGCTCTACACCCCTGAGCCGGACATCATCCACGAGGTGATCGGGCACGGCAACCAGCTCGCCAGTCCCCGCTTCGCGCGGCTCACCGAGGCCGCCGGGCAGGCCTCGATGCGGTTGGAGAGCGAGGAGGGGATGCAGTTCCTGGCGGATGTGTTCTGGTTCTCGATGGAGTTCGGGGTGATGTGGGAGGACGGTGACCTGAAGGCGTACGGCGCCGGAATCCTTTCCAGCTATGGGGAAATGGACGAATACGCCCAGATGGAGATCCGCCCGCTCGACCTGCCGCAGATGGGCTCGATCAACTACGACATCACCGCCTATCAGCCGGTGCTGTTCGCCGCCCAGAACCTCGATGAGCTGGAGGAGGTCGTCGGCGTCTTCTTCGACACCTGCACCGACGACTCGATCGCCGCGCTCCGCGGGGTGGGCACCCCCGCCTGAGTCACCCGGCGTCGTCAGTCGGTGGCGCCCTCGAGCACCTTCGCCGTCCCGGACAGGCCGAGCCGGGAGGCACCCGCCTCGATCATCGCGATCGCGGTGGCGTGATCGCGGATGCCGCCGGAGGCCTTCACCCCGAGCCGATCGCCGACGGTCTCGCGCATCAGGCGTACCGCCTCGACCGACGCCCCGCCGGCCGGATGGAAACCGGTCGAGGTCTTCACGAAGTCGGCCATCGCCGCCTCGGCGGCGCGGCAGGCGGCGACGATCTCGTCGTCGGTGAGCGCCGCGGCCTCGATGATCACCTTGAGGATCGCCGAGGGGATGGCCTCGCGGACCGCGCGGATATCGGCGGTGACGGCGTCGGTGTTGCCGGACTTCAGCGCGCCGATGTCCATGACCATGTCCACCTCGTCGGCGCCGTGCTCGACGGCTTTGGCCGCCTCGGCAGCCTTGATCTCGGACTCGTGCTTGCCGGAGGGGAAGCCGCAGACCGTGGCCAGCTTGACCTCGCCGAGCTCCAGCTCACCCCCCAGCACCGCCGGGTTCAGCATGTTCGGCGAGATGCAGATCGAGTACGCCCCCAGCTCGCGCGCCTCGGCGGCCAGGGCCTGCACATCGGCGGGGGTGGCCTCCGGCTTGAGCAGGGTGTGGTCGACGTACTGGGCGAGCTCCGCGCGGGACAAGGTGGTCATGGTGACTCAGCCTAGCCGGGTGCTCAGGTGGGCTGTTGCAGCCCGCGCAGCGCGTCCCAGGCGCCGCCGAAGTCCTGGCTCCAGTCGCGTTTCCCGAGGGTGATCGGGGTGCCGTCGACGGTGAACCGCACCGAACGGTACGGGCCGCGGCCCACCTTCAGGTCGGTCAGCCGATCGAAGGGGACGAACTGGCCGCCGAGGCTGCGCAGCAGCACCTCTCGGGGCCGGCCGGCCAGCTGCTGCAACCGCTGCTCGTGGTAGGCCTTGCCGCGGGCGGCCCCCATCCGGTCGGCCATCGGCAGATCGAGGGGCAGCACGGCGATCCCGGAGGGATAGAGCAGCAGGTCGAAGAACTGGCCGCCTTGGCCGCGCAGGCACATCGCCGCCGCGGTCGGCGCCTCCTGGGCCGTCGGCTCCGCCGAAACCAGATCCTGATCGAGCGGTGCCCCCGGCAGCAGCTGGCCCGGTGGTGGCCCGTTCGGGTCGATCAGCGCGCTGGTCAGCGCGTCGAGGTCGATCGGGCTGCCGTCGGGAGCGAACCACTGCACCTCGGTCCGCCAGTCGGTGCGGGTGTGTACGCCGGGGGTGCCGGCGAGTGCGCCGAGGGTCAGCCCCTGGGTGAGGTGGTGCAGCCCGGTCGCACCGTCCTGGTCGGGGGAGCTGACCAGCGGGTGGAGAGCGTCGGGCCGATTGCGGACCAGCGCGAAGTAGTCGGCCAGCCGGGGCCGGGCGATCATGTTCTCGCTGCGCAACTCGCCGAGGAGGTGCCCGGTACGCTCCCGCTGCGCGACCTGTTGGGCACGGGCCTGCACCTCGGGCCAACCGGTCAACGGCAGGTCCTGGGTGAGCAGTTCGCCCTCCAACGCATCCAGGGATTCACGGCCGACGAGCAACACCGCGGGGCGGGTGTCCGGGGGTGTGGTGCCCGGCTCCGTCGGCTGGTCGCGGAAGTTCTGGATCCGCTGCGCGGTCGGCGGGTGGGAATCGTCCCAGGCGGGTCGCTGGGTGGCGATCGCCTCATCGGCGGCGCGCTGGATCGGTTCGGCGTTCTGCTGCAGGACACCGTGCAGCGCCTCGCCGATCGAGGCGCGGGCGCCGGCGAGCGGGAACATCGGCAGGTACTCCTCCTCCACCAGGTCCCAGGCCAGCGCGACCTGGTAGAGCCGCCGGAACGATTCGGCCGCGGTCTGCGGGTCGGTGGCGCGCACCGACAGCCGGTCCGCGGCATACTCGGCGTTGCGTCGGCTGGCGGAGCTGACCCACAGATAGAGCCGGTAGTAGAGCCGGTAGAACCAGCCGAGCAGCAGGCCCGCATGATCGCGTGCCGTCCGCAGAAAAACCTGCAGGCGCAGGGTTCTCGAGCTCGCCGCGGTGTCCCCGCCGGCGAAGTGGCCGAGCTCGTGCGCGAGCACCGAGCGCAGTTCCGCGACGGTGAAGGTGGCCAGCAGCGGCAACCCGATCACCATCGAACGGCCCTTCTTCGTCTGATAGACCGCCGCATTCACCTCCGGGCTCAGCTCGATGCGATCCGGCGGGGCGGTCTGGGCCAGCGCGGCGAGCTCGTCGACCTGGGCCCACAGCGCCGGGTGCTGGGCCCTGGTGAGCTCCGGCAGCGGCGGTGGCTCGGGACGGCGGCGCAGCACCTCACCGACGGCGACGACGACGCCGAGCAGCACCGGGACCAGGATCAGCTTGGCGGCGAACGGGGTCGAGCCCGTCCGGCCGGCGACGGTGACCGTCAGTGCGATCACACCGACCAGCGCGGCGACCACCACCAGGGGGAACAGAACGAGCAGCAACAGACTGAGGAGCGCGCGAACCGACTTCATCGGGTCCTCTCGAATCGGGGGCGGGAGGCCCACCCAGTGAATCAGCCGACGGGTGCAACCGGGCCGTCGGCGATCCGGGTGGCGAACGCGGTCGAACCCGCGCCGTCGACGATCAGGTGAGCATTGCGCCAGGGCTGTTCGGCGGCCAGGAAGGGGTGCTCGGCACTCATCCACTCGGTCCAGAACCGCTCCGCCTCGGCGGGGGTACGCCCCAGTTGGACGTCCCGGGCCATGCCGCGCTCGCGCGCGAGCATGCGATCGGTCTGCACCCAGATCACCAGATCGGCCGCCCGGGCCAGGGATGCCCGGGCGGCACCCACCCCTTCGATGATCGGCTGCCGCCCGGCGGACGCGGTGACCGCGCCGGCACGGTTGCGGGTCACCCAGCCCGGAGGGCGGTAACGGACCGGTTCGCTGCGTCGCCAGGGTTCGATGACGTGTGTGATGAGCTCGGTGTCCCAGTCGGTGGCGTGGTGGTGCCAGGCGAGGTCATCGGTGCGCACCAGGTCCGCGGAGAGCTGCGCGGCGGCGTGGTCGGCGAAGGTGGTCTTGCCGCTGCCGGAGCCGCCGTCGACCAGGATCAATCGGTGCGGGGCCAACCGGGCGCGGAGATCCGCCGCGTCCAACACCTGCCAGTGGTCGGCGACCGGTTCGCCGGGGTGGAGTTCCATGAGGCCATTGTCGGTCCGCGTAACCGGACGTGCAGTGGTCGACGACACGCCGTGTGAGCGGCCGTCAGGGCGTCGATTCGGACACTACTGCACGTCCGGTTACGCGGCGTGTGTCAACAACCGTTGACGAACTCGCGGCGTCAACCTAAGCTGACGGCATGTCGATCGGAACGGACATCACCACCGGAGTGGACAGCTCGGACCCCGCCGAGGGGTTGCGGGCCGTGGCCAGCCTGCGCGCACTCACCGACCAGCTCGAACGCCTGCAGGTCGAGCGCGCCAGGGGCCTGGGCTGGTCCTGGCAGGAGATCGCCACCGCGCTCGGCGTCAGCAAACAGGCGGTGCACAAGAAGCACGCCCACCTCGGGCGGAAAGGCTGATCATGTTCGAACGATTCACCGAGTCGGCCCGACAGCTTGTCGTCGAGGCGCAGCGACTCGCCGGCGATGTGAATGACAACCACATCGGTACCGAGCACCTGCTGCTCGCCGCCCTGGACGCAACCGAACCGGTCGACGGCCTGGACGTCGATCAGGTGCGGTCCGCGATCGGGGAACTCCGCAGCCCGAAGGGCAGGATCGACCAGGAATCCCTGGCCGGGTTGGGAATCGACCTCGACGCGGTCCGCGAGCGGGTCGAGCAGACCTTCGGTGCCGGTGCGCTCGATCGCCCGGCCGCGACGCCCGGCCGTCGCCGCTTCTGGCAACGTCGCGGTGCGGAGGGTGGCTGGATCCAGTTCACCGCCGATGCGAAGGCAGCGCTGGAACGATCACTGCGCGAGGTCGTCGATGCCGGTGCGCGGGAGATCGGCGCGGATGCGATCCTGGTCGCGCTGCTGCATCCGAGCTCCGGCATCGCCCATCGCGCCGTGGTTCGCAGCGGGACAGACCCGGGGACCGTCGCGGCGCGACTCCGGGATCGGTTGCGACCGGCCGCCTGAGGGCCTCAGTTCAGGATCACCCGGGTGGAGTAGTCACGCCAGGAGAACTCGATCCGGCCGCCCTCGAATCCGGTGGCGCGGCCGCCGGGGATGTCGTACTCCTCGACGGTCGGGCGACCCAGTTGCGAGCGGGCACCGCCGAACTCGGCGTACTTCTGCCCGATGCTGCCGTAGACCGAGTGCGCCTGCAGGTCGTACCAGTAGATTCGGCCACTGGCGTACGCCTGCACCCGGGTGCCCGGGACCTCGGCGTCCTGTTCGACCGCGCTCGGCAGGCCGAGGCCGCTCTGCACCGCCGGCGGCCGGCCGCGGTACCAGCTGTTGATCCCCGACCAGACCGGCTGCGCACCGGTGGCCGGCGACCAGTAGATGCTGCCGTTGCCGAAGTCGGTGACCCGACCGCCGTTGAAGCCGAATTCCTGCCTGGTCGGGAAACCGAGCTGTCCGCCCGGGCCGCCGAGGGCCGCGTACCGTTCCCCGATCGTGCCGTAGACCATCACCGCCCGCCCGTCGCGCCAGTAGACGGTGCCACCGGTGAAGTCCTGCGCGATGCCGCCGCTCACCTGGTACTCAGCCGAGCGCGGAATGCCGATCGTCCGACGATCACTGGTGCTCAGATTCCAATACCAGGCGGAGATTCCGGGCAACAGGGCCTGCGCCTCGGTCTGCGGGGACCAGATGATCGTGCCGCCGGCGAACCGGTTCATCCGGCTGCCGGCGACGGGGCCGGCGGTCTCGGTGCTGGTCGGCATCCCGAGCAGCCCGCGGTCGGCACCGAGCGCGGTCCAGCGGACGAAGATCCGGCCGTAGACGTCGTTCCAGGAACCATTGGTACGGGTGATTCGGCCACCGACGAAATTCTGTTGCAGGGTTGAATTCGTGGTGTACGCATCAGAGGTCACCGGGCCGAGCACCTCGCGCAGCGACTGGCTGTAGCGGTAGTGCGACCAGATCTCGGTCATGATGGGGTGTGCACCGCCGCTGGGGCTCCAGGGCAGGATTCCCTTGTTGAACACGGTCATCCGCGATCCGGCGACCGGACCATCGACCTCACCGCCGATCGCGAAACCCAGCGGGCTGGACGGTCCGCCGATCGCGTAGTACTTGTCACCGATGGCGCCGTCCAGCCGGACCGGCTGGTTCGTGGTGCTGGCCGAGTCGTAGGCGTACAGGTTGTAGGTGCGCATCAGTCTGATGATGTAGTCGGCGTACCCGGGATCGGTCGCGTACCCGGCCTTCGCCACCTCGCGGATGAAGTTGTCCGGATCGCTGGAATAGTTGAAGGCGGCGGCGTACCGGCTGGAGTTCTTCAGGAAGTAACCGTGGTCGGAGAACGAGTCACCCGCCGAGCGGTAGGTGCGGAAGGCGCTGACCACCGGGGTCGGATTGTTGGGGTCGTAGTACTCCAACGAGGACTTGTCCATGCAACCGAGCTGGTAGGGGCTGGCGTAATCGGTCTTGCACTTGATGCCGAAGTAGGCGTGGGCGTAGACCGCGAGCGAGGAGGTCCCCCAGCCGGATTCCAGGATCGACTGGGCGATGCTCACCGAGGCGGGGACGCGGAACTCGCGCTGGGCCTGCTGGGCCATCGGTGCGACCGCGGTGATGAACCGGGTGGTGTCGGCCGCCCGGGCCGGTGGCGCGCCGAACACCGCGACGGTGGTGAGGGCAAGGGCCAGGGTGAGCAGTGCGGTGACGCGACGAAGGTGCCTGGTGTGGGGGAGGGTATTCACCATGCGCTGATTCTCCGGTGCCCACGTCGGTTTTGACCAGTCCACGGTCAACCGGGGGCTGAGGGTTCCCGGTTCAGATCGCCGTCGGCCAGGAAGTCGAGGAGGTGCCGGGTGACGGTCTCGGGTTGCTCCTGCTGGGCCCAGTGGCCGGCGCCGTCGATCAGGTGGGTTCCGACCAGATTGGTGCAGGCGGTCGTCCGCATCGTCTCCAGCGCACCGGGGACCTGGTGGGTGCCCCAGTCGCTGGCACCGGCCAGATACAGGGTGGGGACATCGACGGTACGCCCGCTGAACAGCTCCAGCTCGGCCTGGTCGAGGCCGGTGGTGGCCCGTCGGTACCACTGCAACCCGCCGCCGAAACCGACCCGGCGGTATTCCGCGGCATAGACCGCGAGCTCGTCATCGGGCAGCCAGGTGTTGGTCGCGATCTCGGCCGCCGACGGCATCTCGGGCGCCACCGTCTCCGGCATCGTCGCCCCGATGTCCATCACGTAGTAGGTCGGCAACTCGGCGAGCTGCTCGGCACTGGCATCGGCGAGCGGGTGTGGCCGATTCCCTGCCCAGTCAGCACTTTTCATGTGGAAGTACGCCCGCAGGAAGTCGTGCACACCCTGCGGGGCGCGCACCATGTCATCGTTCGCGGCCGGGGTGGAGTAGTACCACTGGTAGTGCTTGCGGGGTCGTGGCAGCCCGGCGAGCCGTGCCGGCCAGTCGGCTCGTGGATCGGTCCCCGCGGTGGCCAGCGACGGCGGCCCGGCGAACGGTGAGCTCAGCACCACCAGCGACCGGAACACATCGGGACGTACCAGCGTACACCACGGCGCCACCCAGGCCCCGAAGTCATGCCCGACGACAGCGGCCACCGAGCGTACGCCCAGCGCCTGCAGCAGACCGAGTTGGTCGCGCACCGCAGTCAGCAACCGGAAGGGCCGCAGGTCCGCGGCCGAACTCCAGGTCGCGCTCCACCCGGTGGTGCGCCCGAAACCGCGGAAGTCCGGCGCGATCACCCGGTACCCGGCCTCGGCCAGCGGCGGCATCACCTTGCGCCAGGAGTAGGCCAGCTCCGGGAATCCGTGCAACAGCAGCACGGCCGGGGCATCCGGGTCGGCCGGACCCGCCTCCAGGCAGTGCACGGTGAGCCCGTTCACCGCCGGCACGAATCGCGATCGGATGCTGTCGGGCACCGGGTATACCGAGGAGCCTGTCATCGGCCTAGGCTAACCAGCGAGACGCCCGAGGAGGCACAGAGATGACCGATTACGGACGCGACCTCGAATTCGGTTGGTTCGCCGACCCGGATGTCCGCTCGGCGCGGGAGACGTTGGGCGCCGCAGGGATCGCGGACCAGGCCGGGCTGGATCTGATCGGCGTCCAGGACCATCCCTACAATTCGGGTCATCTGGACGCCTGGACCCTGCTCACCGCGATCGCCAGCACCACCGAACGGGTCCGCGTCTTCCCCGATGTGGCCAATGTCCCGCTGCGCGGTGCGGTGATGCTCGGCCGGGCCGCCGCGACCCTCGATCGGATCAGCGATGGCCGCGTCGAGCTGGGGCTCGGGACCGGGGTGTTCTGGGAGGGCATCGCGGCGCTTGGTACGCCGGAACGGAGCAGGAAGGAACGCGTCAACGCGCTGGAGGAGGCGGTCGACGTGCTGCGGCTCTGGTTCGACAGCGGCCGGCGCTCGGTCAGTTACGACGGCGACTGGTACCGGTTGCAGGGCGCCCACCCCGGGCCGCCACCGATCCATCGGATCGGTCTCTGGCTCGGTGCACTGGGGCCGCGGATGCTGCAGATCCTGGGCAGCAAGGCGGACGGCTGGCTGCCGTCGCTGGCGTTCGTGCCGCCGGACAAGCTCGCCGAGCCCAATGCCCGGATCGACGACGCGGCCCTCGCCGCCGGTCGGGATCCGGCCGAGATCAACCGGGTCTACAACGTGTGGGGCGATTTCTCCACCCAGCAGTGGGTCGATCTGCTGACCACGACGACACTGGAGCACGGCATGAACGCCTATGTGTTCGGGGTGCCGCCGCTCGAGTCGGAGCTGCGCCGGATCAGCGACGAGATCGCCCCGGCCGTCCGCGAAGCGGTCGCTGCGGAGCGGGCCCGGTGAAGGATCACCCCGAGTTCGCCACCGATCTGGTGCAGGCTCTGCTGCGGGACCAGCATCCTGATCTGGCGGAGCTGGAACTGCGGAAAGTCAATGGTGGTTGGGACAATCAGCAGTGGCGGCTCGGCGCGGAGCTCGCGGTGCGGATGCCGCGCAGTGAGCGTGCGCCCGCGCTGCTGGAGACCGAACGGGCCTGGCTGCCGGGTCTCGCCGAACGGTTGCCGCTGCCCACCCCGGTGCCGGTCCGCGCCGGGTTCGCATCGCGGCTCTTCCCGCACACCTGGACGATCGCTCGGTGGGTTCCCGGCGAGCCGGCGGACCGGGAACCGATCACCGACCCGGAGTCCGCGGTCGAGCTGGCTGGATTCCTTGCTGCACTGCATTTCCCGGCTCCGGGTGACGCGCCGAAGAATCCGACGCGGGGCGTACCGTTGGCGGTGTACCAGGAGCAGGTCGGACAGTCCCTGGCTGCCTTGTTGGCCGATCATCCGCGGTTGTCGGAGGTGCGTGAGATCTGGGCGGCGGCGTTGGCCGCGCCGGTCTGGCCGGGGCCGCCGCTGTGGGTTCACGGTGATCTGCATCCGGCCAATGTGGTCACCCGGACCGGCCGGCTGGCCGGGGTGCTCGACTTCGGCGAGTTGTGCGCGGGCGATCCGGCGACCGATCTGTCCGCGGCCTGGTTGCTGCTGCCCGAGGGCGCGGCCGATCGCTTCTTCGAGTCGTACGCCGCAGCGGACCCGGCGACGATCACCCGGGCCCGCGGCTGGGCCGTGCTCCGCGCGATCGGCCTGATCGCCATCGGCCAGAACGGCCGCAAAGGCCTACCCGGTGGAAAACCCACCTGGGAACCCGCCGGTTACGCCACCCCGGACCGTCTCCTCCCCTGACGTTCATCGAGTAGGTCGCGCAGCGACCGTGTCGAGATGGACCCACCCTCGTTCATCGAGTAGGTCGCGCAGCGACCGTGTCGAGATGTACCCGTACGCCGGTTGAGCGAGCGCCAGCGAGTCGAAGCCAAGCCCCCCGTTCATCGAGTAGCGCGGCATGCGGAGCGCAGCGGAGCAATGCCGCGCGTGTCGAGATGAACCCCCCAAAGAAAGTTATCCACAGATTCCCAGATTCCTCTCCAGAACGGCGAATCCGGGCCAGCACTGTCAGACCCCCTCGATTGACTACAGGGTATGGACAGCAGTGCAGCAGCCATCATCGAGACCGCGACCGCGGTCGATGATCTGCTGCGCCAGCTGGTTGCGATGGACGACCGGCTCCTCAGCGACGAACACCGCCTCCACCTGGGCGAGCTCAACGAACAGATCACCGCCCGCCTGCACGCCCACACCACCCGCACCCTCGCCGGGATCGACCAGGCTGATGCGTCGAAGCATGTGCATGGGGTGTGCACCACGACCTGGATGCGGGAACGCCACGCCTACTCCGGACCGGAGGCGTCCGGGGCGCTGCGGGAAGCGATCCGCATCGTGAACGCACCGCTGGTGTGGGAAGGCCTCGCCCAGGCCCGGGTGTCGCCGCGGCAGACGACCGCGATCCTCACCGCCCTGAAACACCTCCCACCCGATCTTGCACCCGGCCAACAGACTGCCGCGCAGCAGACGATGGTGGATCAGGCCCAGCGGTTCGGGCCGTCGGAGCTGCGGGTGCTCGGTGTCCGGTTGGTCGAGGTGGTCGACCCCGACCACGCGGATGCATTGTTGGAGCGGCGGTTGGAGCAGCAGGAAGCCGCCGCCCGCCGCAACCGAGAACTCCACCTCTATCCCGACGGGACGGGCTCCACCATCATCAAAGGCCGCGTCCCCGCTGTCGAGGGGGACAAGCTCCTCGCCCTGCTGGATGCAGTGCTGGAGAAGAACCAGACCGACGATCCGCCGCCGTGTGGGTCCGTGTGTCCCGGACCCTCCTGTGGGTTGTGCGGTGGGCGGCCGTCGCGGGCGATGCGCCGCGCCGACGCGCTCATGGAACTCGTCCAGACCTACGCCGATGCCAACCGCGCACCCGCCCGCGGCAACGACCGTGCCCGAGTCAACGTGACCGTCACCCTCGACACCCTGCGCCGCGGGATCGGGTGTGTCGATACTCCGGCCGGACCGCTGTCGGCCCAGCAACTCCGGCTGCTGGCCTGCGACGCGGAGATCATTCCCATGGTGCTCGACGGTTTCGGTGTTCCGCTGGATGTCGGCCGGAGCCATCGGTTCTTCGAAGGGGCGATCCGGGCGGCGCTGGTGGCGCGGGATCGGGGCTGCGTCTTCCCCGGCTGTGACCAACCGACCCGCCGGTGCGCCGCGCACCACATCCGACCGTGGTGGTGCGACGGCCCCACGTCCCTCGACAACGGCGTCCTGCTCTGCCCCCACCACCACGCCCTCGTCGAGCCCACCCGCCAGCAGCTGCACAACGACAACCGCTGGGAAGCACGAATCAACCCCGAAGACCGACTCCCGGAATTCCTGCCACCACGAGGATTGGACCGTAACCGGAGACCAAGGCGCCATCTCCGCCACCGCATCCGACAACGGCCCCTCGGCGACAACGATCACTGACCGGCGTCGGCCAGGTCATGGACGGTGCTGCCGCCGATGGTCTGCGCGGGGAAGTTGGCGCTCACCCAGGTCTGGATCTCGAGCGCGGGACCGGAGGCGTCCGGCACCTGGTCACCAGAACCGGTGACGAAATAGTGGATCCGCCCCTGCCGCACCATCTCCTCGAACTCGGCCAGCGTCGGCGTCGGATCGGAACCGTCGAGTCCACCGACCGCCAGCACCGGATAGCCGCTGCCCAACTGCAGGCGAGCGGCGCTCCGGGCACCGACCGTCGCCGCCACCCAGTCGTAGCGGGGCGCGCCGTCGAGCAGCGCCAGGTCCAGTTCGTTCCCGCCGATCGCGGCCCCGGCCACCGCGCCGCCACCAGCACGCGGAATGGCCGCGGTGACGAGGGAGTACGCTGCCGGTCCCGCCAATCCGGCGAGCGCCGCACCGACCAGCACGGCCACCGCCGACACCTTGGCCAGCCGGTCACCGACCAGCAGCGTCAGTGCCGCCAGTCCACCCAGGATGCCGGCGACCCAGCCGAGCACCGGGTACGCCCCGGCGGTCCGGCTGCTCAGCACCACCGCCCAGACCGCGGTCGCACCGACCGCCGCACTCAGCCCGATCCGGGCCGGCAGCGAACCCCGAGCGGACCACAGGATCGCCACGCCGAGGCCGACCGCCCCACCGATCGCCGGGGCCAGCACGGCCGGCTGGCCCGCCACTCCGGCGACCAGCAACCAGCCGCCGAACAGCACCAGACCGGCCCGCTGGATCGCCGAGCGTGTCCACCCCAGCGCAAAGACCGTGAGGATCACCGCGGCCGGCAGCAACCAGGCGACCAGCGCACCGGTCCAGCTCTCGGCCGTGCCCTCGACCACGCCCCCGGTCGCACGGGGCGACCCGAGCAATCCGAGCAGCGAACCGTCCGGCGAGCCACCGACGAAGGGTCGCCACCGCGCCGGGACGAGCTCGACTACCGCCACATACCAGCCGGCCGAGATCAGCACCGCCGCACCGGCCGCCAGCAGATCCCGCAGCGTGCGCCGCCACCCCACCGGTGCGCCGACCACATAGGCGACGCTGACCGCGGGCAGCACGGTCAGCGCCGGCAGCAGCCCGGTCAGAAAGCCGAAGCCGATCAGCACGCCGGCCCCGACCAGCCACTGCCTCGACCCGAGCTCCACCGCCCGCACCGTGCAATACCCGGCCAGCACCAGCAACAGCACCAGCAGCGCCTCCGGACCGTTCCACCGGAACGCTGCCACGCTCACCGGGGTCACCGCGAACACCGCCGCACCACCCAGCGCGGCCCAGTGCGCCCGACCCCGGTCCCGGCCACCGCGGACGAGCACCCGGCGCACGGTGGCGTACAGCACACCCACCGCGGCGACCCCCATCAGCGCCTGCGGGACCAGCATCGACCAGGGGGACAGACCGAAGATCCGCGCCGAGAAGGCCATGATCCAGACCGCGACCGGCGGATTGCCAATGGTGACGGCGTTTCCGGCGTCCAACGAACCGAAGAAGAAGGCCGGCCAGGACTCCGAACCGGCCTGGACCGCCGCCGAATAGAGCGGGTCGGCGTACCCGGATGCACCCAGATCCCACAGGTAGAGCAATGCGGTGGCAGTGAGCAGCCCGAGCAGCGTGCCCCGCGTACCCAGCGAACCCATGCTGCCGATTGGACCAGCACGCACTGTGCCCGCTGTATGGCCGCGCTGTGTGCGCTCTGTGGCTCGCACCCAGCCCATCACCCAGCCGATCACCCGGCCCATCGGTCGGCATGATTTCCAGCCGCCGAGAGCGAGCCGATAGGCTGCCCAGCACAACTTGAAGACCCGTGATGCCAGGGAAGCCGGTCCGAATCCGGCGCTGACCCGCAACCGTGGGCCCACCCGCAGTGGGCGAGCCGGAATGCTGGGATCGCGGGTGCTCGCACCAACTCGTCGAGGTCTACGGGTGGAGCAGACCGGCGCCGCGATCTCGGCCCGGCCGGCCTCCCGAGCCCCGATCCCGGGAGGACTGATGAACCGCACCATCGCCCACGCGCGCCGCGCCCTGCTCGCCGTCATCGTGGCCGTCGCCGCCCTCGCCGGGGTCATCGCCCAGGCGCCGCAGGCCGCTGCCGAGGACGGTTACCGCTACTGGGCCTACTACCAGTGGGACGGCAGCAAGTGGGCATACGCCCAGAAGGCCGCCGACGGTCTCACCCCGGCCGACGGCACCGTCGAGGGCTGGCGCTTCGCCCAGGCCACCAGCAACGCCCCCCGCGTCCCCCGGGCGGCCGGTGACTTCAACCAGATCTGCGCCGACGTGCAGCCCGCCGAGGGCAAGAAGCGGGTCGCCGTCGTGATCGACCAGGGCACCCCCGAGGACGCCCCCAGCCCCGCCGACAAGCCGAACGGTGAGGTGCAGGGGACCTGCGTACTGATCGAATCCGACGCCACCGGTGCTGCCGTGCTCGACAAGGTCGCCCCGGTCCGCAAGGAGAAGCTCACCTGCGGCATCGACGGCTACCCGGCCGACGGCTGCGGCGGCGCGGTGCAGATCAACAGCACCCCGGCCGATGCCACCCTCCCGCTGACCGTCCAGAACCCGGTCGGCGTATCGCAGGATTTCGTACCCGGCAACGGATCCCCGCAAGCGACCAACCAGCCCACCAGCGCCACCGGCCCGATCGTGGTCGGCGCGGTGATCGTCGTCGCGCTCGCCGGCGGTGCGCTGCTGCTGACCCGCCGCAACAAGAAGACCCAGGCCTGAGCCCGGGCAATTCCGATGCGGCCCGCCGACTCACCACGCAACCCGCGCGCCCTCAACCCGGGCGCCTGGTGGCTGTGGGCGGCGGGCCTGGCGATCGCGGCCAGCCGGACGCTGAACCCGATCCTGCTGTTGCTGATCGCCGCGGTCGCCGGCTTCGTCGTGGCCGCCCGCCGCTCCGATGCACCCTGGGCGCGGTCCTATGCGGTCTTCGTCAAGGTCGCCCTGGTGGTCATCGCGATCCGGGTGGTGCTGCAGTCGGTGCTCGGCACCTACAGCCAGGGCAGCCATGTGCTGGTCACCCTGCCCGAACTGCCGCTGCCGGATGCGGTCCGCGGCATCAAGATCGGCGGCGTGGTCAGCTGGGAGGCCGTGCTCAGCGCGCTCTACGAGGGCGGCCAGCTCGGGGTGATGCTGATCTGCATCGGCGCCGCCAACGCGCTCGCCTCCCCGCTGCGGCTGCTCCGGTTGCTGCCCGGCGCGCTCTATGAGGTGCAGGTGGCCTGCGTCGTCGCGCTCACCTTCGCCCCGCAGCTGGTCGCCGACGCCCGTCGGGTGCACGCCGCCCGCCGGTTGCGCGGTCAGCGGGTACGCCTCCGCTCGATCTTCCGGACCACCATGCTGCCGGTGCTGGAGGGCGCCCTGGACCGCTGCGTCGAGCTGGCTGCGGCGATGGAATCCCGCGGTTTCGGGCGGACCCGGCACCTCTCCCGCACCGCCCGGATCACCACCAGCGCGGTCTCGCTGGCCGGCCTGGCCGGGGTGACCGTCGGCCTCTACGGAATGCTGTCGGCCTCCCTGCCCGGTATCAGCGCGGTGCTGATCCTGCTGCTCGGCATGGGCCTGCTCGTCGGCGCGCTGATCCTGGGTCGGCGGCGCGCGGTCCGCAGCCGCTACCGGCCGGATCCCTGGGCGCTGCCGGAGTGGCTGGTCGCGGCCTGCGGGCTGATCCCCGCGGGCGTACTCGTCTGGTGCTCGATGAACGGCGTCGGCGGTCTGAAGCAGCCGAGCGCGCTCTCGCTGCCGACCCTGGAACCGTTGCCGCTGGTGGCGATCCTGGTGGCCCTGCTGCCGGCGATCGTCTCGCCGCGGCAGCCGGTGGCCGCCGAACCCGTCGCCACCCCGCGGCCCGAACCCGCCGCGGAGGTCGCCGCATGATCCGCTTCGACCGGGTCGGGGTCCGCTATCCGGCCAGCAGCTCGGGGGAGTACGCCGAGCCGCCCCTGCACGATGTCGACCTGGCGGTCGACGAGGGCGAGCTGGTGCTGCTGATCGGGCGTACCGGGTCGGGCAAGTCGACCCTGCTGCGGGCCGTCAACGGCCTGGTACCGCATTTCTCCGGTGGCCTGCTCACCGGCGAGGTGACCGTCGCCGGCCGCAGCACCCGCGACTGGCGGCCCCGGGATCTGGCCGATGTGGTCGGCATGGTCGCCCAGGACCCGCTGGCCTCCTTCGTCACCGACACCGTCGAGGACGAGCTGGCGTACTCGATGGAATCCCTCGGGGTCGCGCCCGCGGTGATGCGGATCCGGGTCGAGGAGACCCTCGACCTGCTCGGCCTGGCTGACCTGCGGCAGCGGGCACTGACCACGCTGTCCGGCGGGCAGCGGCAGCGGGTCGCGATCGGTGCCGCGCTGACCGCGCACCCGCAGGTGCTGGTCCTCGACGAACCCACCTCCGCGCTCGACCCGCAGGCCGCCGAGGAGGTGCTCGCCGCGATCCAGCGGCTGGTGCACGACCTCGGGATGACGGTGCTGATGGCCGAGCACCGACTGGAACGGGTGGTGCAGTACGCCGACCGGGTCGTCGAGCTGGCCGGTGGCACCCTGATCGCCGACGGCCCGCCGGCCGAGGTGATGAGGACCGCGGCGGTGGCGCCGCCGGTGGTCCGGCTCGGCCGGCTGCTGCACTGGGATCCGCTGCCGATCAGCGTCCGCGACGCCCGCCGCCGCGCCGCCGGTCTGCGCCGCGAGCTGAGCGATCGAGCGGTACCCCTCGACACGGCCGCGGGCGGCCTACTCGGGGCACGTGGGTTGGCCGAGACGAAACGGTTGGTGGTCCGCCACCCCGGGCCGGTCCTGGCGCTCACCGGGGTGGATTTCAGCGTGCGCCCCGGTGAGGTGGTGGCGCTGATGGGCCGCAACGGAGCCGGCAAATCCACCCTGCTCGGCGCGCTCGCCGGCCTGGTCACCAGGACCTCAGGGGAGCTGTCCGTCGGCGGTGCCGATCCGGCCCGGCTCAAGCCCGCCGAACTGGTCCGCCGCGTCGGCCTGGTACCGCAGGATCCGGGTGATCTGCTCTATGCCGGATCGGTCGCCGAGGAGTGCCGCAACGCAGACGCCGACTTCGGCGTACCCGCCGGAACCTGTGCCGCCCGGCTCGCCGAACTCGCCCCCGACGTGCCCGGGGACCGGCATCCCCGGGATCTGTCGGAGGGGCAGCGGATGTGCCTCGCGCTGGCGGTCGTGCTCACCGGTGCGCCGCCGCTGCTGCTGCTCGATGAGCCGACCCGCGGGCTGGACTACGGCGCCAAGCAGCGGCTCACCGATCAGCTCGCCGCGCTGACCGCGGCCGGGCACGGGGTGGTGCTGTCCACCCACGACGTCGAACTGGCCGCCGAACTCGCGCACCGGGTGGTGGTGCTCGCCGAGGGCGAGGTCGTCGCCGACGGGCCGAGCGCGAGCGTGGTCACCGGGTCGCCGATGTTCGCGCCGCAGGTCGCCAAGGTGCTCGCCCCGGTACCGCTGCTGACCGTGCGCCAGCTGGAAGGGGCGCTGGCATGAGCCCCCGCTCGATCATCCCGGTCGGCCCGCGCAGCCTGGCGGTGCTGATCGCCGCCTCGGTGGTCGGCCTGCTGGCGTTCACCTGGCCACTGGTGGTACCGATCGAGCAGACCGGCGCGCGGGCCATCTCGCACTCCAAGGACGCGCCCTGGCTGTTCGTGCTGATCCTGCCGCTGCTGGCCGGGGTGGTGCTCGCCCAGGTCGCCGAGGGCGGCATGGACGCCAAGGTCGTCGCCCTGCTCGGCATGCTCACCGCGGTGATCGCCGGGCTGCGCGCGATCAGCCCGGGCACCGCCGGGTTGGAACCGGGCTTCTTCGTGCTGCTGCTCGCCGGGTACGCCTTCGGGCCGGGTTTCGGTTTCGTGCTGGGCGCGTTGGGGATGTTCGCCGGCGGGTTGATCACCGGCGGGATCGGGCCCTGGCTGCCGTTCCAGATGTTCGCCAACGCCTGGGTCGGGGCCTTCGGCGGGCTGCTGCCGGGCCGCCGCCGCGACGAACCGACCCGACTGCAGATCGGCTGGCTGGCGCTCGCTGCGCTGGTCGCCGGGCTGGCGTACGGGATCGTGATGAACATGTGGTTCTGGCCGTTCGCGAACTTCGAATCGGCGCTCACCTTCCGCCCCGGTGACGATCTGGCCAGCAATGCGGTCCGGTACGCCCGGTTCTGGGTGGTCACCTCGCTCGGTTGGGATCTGCCGCGCGGCATCGTCTCGGCGCTGCTGGTGCTCGCCTTCGGCCGGCCGCTGCTGCGCGCCTTCGCCCGGGTCTCCCGCAAGGCCGCCTTCGGCGCGGTCGGTGAGTTCGAGGGCCGGAACTGATTGGCCGTTTGGTCGCGGTCCGGATGCTCAATAGGGGGAATCATGCGTAAGACACTGGCCGTGATTGTCGACGATGACAGCGACATGAACACGGCAGCAATCACTTTCAATGCAAGCATCCTGGGGCGTGAGGCCAAGCAGTATCGCTTGAGTGATTCGGATGGAAACGTGATCGGTTCGGTCACTTTCGGAGCCAGTGGCGAACTCGCACAGATCGAGTTGTTGAGAGCGGATGTGCAGCTGCCCCCCGGTCTGCGCTGATCCGGTGCCACCGCCTAGCGTGGCTCCCATGACCACGCGTACCCGTGATGTGCTCTGGTCCGACATCGAGACCATCTATGCCGCGATCCTCGACCATCCGTTCCTCACCGGGCTGAGCGACGGCAGCCTGCCCCGGGAGGCGTTCGGGCACTACATCGTCCAGGACGCCCTCTATCTGCGGGGGTACGCCGCAGCGCTCGCCGGCTGCGCGGCGCGGGCGCCGCGGCCGGAGGCCACCGTGATGTTCGCCGAACACGCCGCCGGCGCCATCGCCGCCGAACGCGAGCTGCACGAATCCCTCCTGGGCGAACTCGGCGTCGACCCGGCCCGGCTCGGCCCACCCAGCCCGGCCACCCAGGCCTACGTCAGCTATCTGACCGCGATCGTGCACACCGGCTCCTACGCCGAGGCGGTCGCCGCCGTGCTGCCCTGCTACTGGATCTATGCCCGGGTGGGGGAGGCGCTGGTGGCCGCCGGCTCACCCGATCCGCTCTACCAGGCGTGGATCGATCTCTATGCCGGCGAGGAATTCCGGCAGATCGTCGACGCGGTGCTCACCGAGACCGACACCGTCGGCGCGACCGCCTCGCCGGTCGAGCTGGAGCGGATGCGGCAGCACTTCACCACCACCTCGCGCTACGAGTGGATGTTCTGGGACGGTGCCTACCGGCAGGAGACCTGGCCGGTCTGAACACCGGCTGAGGGTCAGTTGCCGCGCGCGGTCTGGTACCGGGCCAGCGCCTCCTTGCGCTCGGCGGCATGGTCGACGATCGGCTCCGGATAGCCGTGTGCATAGCCGTCGGCGGCATCCCAGGGGGTGTGCACGCTCGCCCCGTTCAGGTGCCGCAGTTCCGGCACCCAGCGGCGTACATAGTCACCCCTCGGATCGAACTTCTGCCCCTGGCTGATCGGGTTGAACACCCGGAAATAGGGGGCCGCGTCGGTACCGGTGCCCGCGGCCCACTGCCAGCCGTGGTTGTTGGAGGCGACATCGCCGTCGATCAGGTGGTCGAGGAAGTGCCGGGCACCGATCGGCCACCACTCGTGCAGGTCCTTGCAGAGGAAGCTGGCGGTGATCATCCGGGCCCGGTTGTGCATCCAGCCGGTCGCCAGCAGCTGCCGCATCGCCGCGTCCACGACCGGGAAACCGGTCTGCCCCTCGCGCCAGCGCTGCACCAGCTGCTCGTCGTGGTCGTATTCCATCGTCGCCAGCTCCGGGCGCAGGTCGTGCCAGAGGCTGTCCGGGTCGCGCCACAACACATCGGCATAGAACTCGCGCCAGCACAGCTCGGTCCGATAGCGCTGCACGCCCTCACCACTCCGCCCGGCCAGATCGGCGAGCAGGGTCCGGGGATGGATCACGCCGAGCTTCAGATAGGGGGACAGCCGCGAGGTGGCATCCTCGGCGAGCAGATCCCGGCCACCGTCGTAGTCGGTCAACTCCTCGTCGAGGAACTCCGCCCAGCGATCCAGCGCGGCCTCCTCACCGGCCGGCGGCAGCTCCTGCGGGCCCTCGGTCAGCGCCTGCTCCAGCCACTGCTCGGCCGCCGGGTCGCTCGGCAGCTCTCGCAACCGCAACCGGTCCGGATCGGCCGCCGGCGCCCGCCAACCGTGATCCAGCCAGGCCTTGGAGAACGGCGTGAACACCTTGTAACCCTCGCCCTGCTTGTTCACCACCCGGGGCGGGGTGACCGCATACGGCGAGCCGGTCTCCACCCAGTCCACCCCGGTATCGGCCAGCCGCCGTTGGACCGCCGCGTCGCGTCGCCGCCCGGTCGGGGTGGTCTCGGCCGACACATGCACCGCGACCGCACCGGCCTCGGCCGCCACAGCCGGGACCACCGCGCGCGGGTCGCCGATCCGCAGCACGAGTTTTCCCTGGTACGCCGCAGCGGTGGCCCGCAGCGTGGCGGCCAGCCAGGCCCGCCGCGCCGCACCGGCCCCGGCCAGCAACCCCGGGTCGAGCACGAACAGGGCGACCACATCGGCCCCGTCGGCGGCCGCGGCCAGCGCCGGATGGTCGTGGCGACGCAGATCCCGGCGCAGCCAGAGCAGATTCGTCATCGGTCCTCGTTCCGGTTCCGGCGGGCGATCGCGGTGGACAGCGCGGTGGCGAAACCGCACCAGAGCGGATAGGGCGCGAGCAGCAACCCGCGGGCGGTGTTCCGCTCGCCGATCCGGCGGGTCAGGTCGGCCGAACTGGCGGTCAGCGCTGCCGCCCAGAGCGCGGCCAGCGGCAGCCGCCGGAACCGCCAGAAGACCACACTCCAGCCGGCGTTCAGCACCAGGTTGACCGCCAGCGCCCGCCACAGGGCACGGGCCCGGTCGGGATCCGACTCGGCCGCTTCGGCGATCGTCAGCGCGGACATCGCGGCCAGGTCGGCATAGAGCAGCGTCCAGACCGGCCCGAAGGCGCTGTCCGGCGGCTGCCAGCTCGGCCGGTCCAGGCCGCGGAACCAGCGCACCGCCGGGGTGGTGGCGAGCGCGCCGACGACGGCGGTGGCGGTGCAGGCGGCGGCGGTGGCGGCGATGGTACGCCGCCAGCGGCGCGTGTCGAGACCGGCGGTGGCGCGCCGGATCGCCTCCTCGAAACCGGTGTGGCCACCCGGCGGCGGCCCGACCAGCTCGTCCAGGTCCCGCTCGGTGACGATGCTGTCGTGCAGCAGGCTGCCGATCAGCGGGGTGGCCAGCGCCGCGGGCGTACTGGTGACCAGTCCGATCCAGCGGGCGGCGAGCCCGGGGGTGGTGATCGGCAGGATCAGCACGCCCCGCGAACCCAGGCCGACGGCCCGGGCGTACCGCTTCATCATCTCCGCGAAACTGAGCGGTTCGGGGCCGCCGATGTCGAAGCGTCGGTTCACCGCGGGCGGCAGCTCGGCCGCGGCGGTCAGATAGTGCAGCGCGTCATCGATGGCGATCGGCTGGGTCCGGTTCTTCAACCAGTCGGGCGCGATCGCGGCCGGCAACCGCTCGGACAGCTGACGCAACATGTCGAAGGAGGCCGAGCCCTCACCCAGCACCGGCCCCGCCTGCAGGGCCGCGGTCGGCACCCCGCTCGCCAGCAGGATGTCACCGACCAGCACCCGGGAACCGAGATGTTCGGAGAGCTCCACGCCGTCGGGATGCAACCCGCCCAGGTAGACGATCCGTTCCACCCCGGCGGCCCGGGCGGCGGTGGCGAAGCTGTCGGCGCTGGCCCGCTCCTTGGCCACGAAGTCGGCACCCTCACCCATCGAGTGCAACAGGTACCAGGCCGCGTCGGCGCCCCGCATCCCCTCGGTGAGCCGGTCGGTGTCGGTGACCTCGCCCTGGACGATCTGCACCGCATCGGACCAGTCGAACCGAGCCAGGTGCCCGCGGTCCCGGGTCAGCGCCCGGACCTGCCAGCCGCGGTCCAGCAGGGTCGCGATCAGCTTGCTGCCGATCGAGCCACTCGCGCCGGTGACGAACGCGGTACGCGGGCCTGCGGTGTCGTTCATCGAGCCTCCTGGGTCAGTTGGTGAGCAGCATCGGCAGCAGGAGCAGCATGCCCAGCGACCAGATCACGTGGGCGAGCACCGGGGCGGCGATGCCCCCGGTGCGGTGTCGCAGCAGGGCGGTGAGCAGACCCAGCAGCAGTGCGGCCAGCACCAGCAGGACGATGCCGCTGGCCGCCGCACCCAGTGCGTACCCCGCGGTGCTGCCGAGGATCGCGGTGCGGGTGGGCAGGGCCTGGTAGAGCGCCCCGCGGAAATAGCATTCCTCGGCGATGCCGTTGACCGCGGTGGCGATGATCGCCACCGGCAGCGCCCCCTGCCCGGCGTGCCCGATCAGCGCCAGCACGGGGTCGCGGAGCAGCGGCAACCGGGAGACGATCAGCGCGCCGAGCACGAAGAGCGTCAGCAGCGCCAGACCGGCGCCGATTCCGAGTCCGAGCGCGCGGGCATCGCGTCCGCCGAGCGGAATCCGCTGCCCGCCGACCCGGACGGCGAGCAGGGCGCCGCCGAGCCAGATCAGGCCGAGGACGGCGGTGGCGGGGAAGAAGCGGGTGTCGGTGACCGGCAGCCGCAGCACCCACCCGCTGGCCGCGATCCCGAGCACCCCGATCACCGCGACGGCGATCCGGAAGCCGGTCAGCCGAGGGGGTGCGTCGCTGAGCGACCGGGATGGCATCGAACCAGTCTGGCACACCGGTGCCGGGTGCTCAGGCGGCCGGCAACCGCAGGGTGAAGACGGTCCGCCCGGGCTCGGATTCGACCGACGCGCTGCCCCGATGGGCCTCCATCACCGCCTGCACGATCGCCAGGCCCAGTCCGGTGGAGTCCTTCGAGGTGCCCGAGCGGGTCCGGGCCACATCGGCGCGGGTGAACCGCTCGAAGACGTGGTCGATGATCTGCGGTGGGATGCCGGGCCCGTTGTCGGCGACGGTGATCACCGCCTGATCGCCCTGCAGCCGGGTACCGACGGTGACCACGGTGCCCTCCGGGGTGTGCTTGCGCGCGTTCGCCAGCAGATTGGCCACCACCTGGTGCAGCCGGTGCCGGTCGGCGCGGGCGATCACCGGCGGTTCCGGCAGGTCGACTCCCCAGTCGTACGCCGAGTTGGCGGCCTGGGCGTCGGAGATCGCGTTCAGCAGCAGATCGTTGAGGTTCACCGGTTCCAGCTGCAGGTTCGGATTGGAGTCCATCCGGGCGAGCAGCAGCATGTCCTCGACCAGCCGCGACATCCGCTCCGCCTCGGATTCGACCCGGGCCATCGCGAAGGCGGTGTCGGTCGGCACCTGGTCGCGGTGCCGGCGGGTCAGTTCGGCGTACCCGCGGATCGCCGCGAGCGGATTGCGCAGTTCGTGGGAGGCGTCGGCGACGAACTGGCGCACCTTCGTCTCCGATGCCTGCCGGGAGGCGAGCGCACCCTCGACGTTGCCGAGCATGTGGTTGAACGCCCAGCCGACCTGACCGACCTCGTTGGCCGGGTCGGCGTCGGTGGGGCTGACCCGGACCGGCAGCTCGACCTCGCCGCGGGACAGCTCCAGCTGGGAGACCTGCTGGGCGGTGCCGGCGAGCCGGTTCAGCGGTTTCAGGCTGCGGATCACCACGGTGCGCACGACCAGGATCGACAACCCGATGGCCAGCAGCGAGAGGATCAGCTCGAAGATGATCATCTCGGCGATCGTCTTGTCCAGCTCGGCCAGCGGCAGGGCGACGAGATAGGTGAGGCCGTCGCGGTTCACCGCCAGTGCCCGGTAGTGACCGGACTGGGGGAGCCGGACGCTGACGTGTTTTCCGTTCGGTGGCAGGGAAAGCAGCTTCCGGGTGTCCGGATCGCTGAGTGAGTTGCCCGTGTCCTCGGGGGTGTTGCGGTCGACGCGCATGTTGGCGGCGAAGTTCTTCCCGTCGCTGACCATCACGATGGTGCCGATCGGCAGCGAGGGGGAGAGGGTGAGCGGGGGTGCGGGCCGGCTGCCGCTGATGCCGCCCTTGGGGTATTTGTCCTGGCGGGAGAAGGCGGTTTCGAGCTGGCGATCCACACTGCGTTCCAGGGTCTGCCGGGTGGAGAGCGTGGTCAGCGTGGACAGCACGACCGCGACCACCGCCACCAGGGCGGCCATCCGGACCACCAACCGGCGGCCGAGGGTGCCGGGGCCGAGCGGGGCGATCGGTGCCAGCCCGCCGGGGTGCGGCGGTTCGGCCGGTACGCCCGGTCGGCCGTCGTCGGCTGGCAGGAATTCGGGCATGTCAGCCCGCGGCGGGCCGGAGCACGTACCCGGCGCCGCGCATGGTGTGGATCATCGGCGCCCGGTCGGCGTCGATCTTCTTGCGGAGATAGGAGATGTAGAGCTCGACCACGTTGGCCTGGCCGCCGAAGTCGTAGTTCCAGACCCGGTCCAGGATCTGGGCCTTGGACAGCACCCGGCGCGGGTTGCGCATCAGATAGCGCAGCAGTTCGAACTCGGTGGCGGTGAGCTGGATGTCGTCACCGCCGCGGGTGACCTCGTGGGAATCCTCGTCCAGGGTGAGATCGCCGACGACCAGCTGGGAGTCCGAGCGCAGCAGCGAGGCACCCGAGCGGCGCAGCAGGCCACGCAACCGGGCGATCACCTCCTCCAGCGAGAACGGCTTGGTGACATAGTCGTCACCGCCGGCGGTCAGCCCGCCGACCCGATCGGAGACCGCATCCTTGGCGGTCAGGAAGATCACCGGCACCTCGGGCTGCTCGGTGCGGATCCGGCGCATCACCTCGAGCCCGTCGAAGTCGGGCAGCATCATGTCCAGCACGATCGCGTCCGGGCGTACCTCACGGGCGACCTTGACGGCCTCGTTGCCGGAGGCGGCGGTGGCCACCTCCCAGCCCTCGTAACGCATCGCCATCGACAGCAGTTCGGTCAGCGACTGCTCGTCGTCCACGGTCAGGACCCGGATCGGGGAACCGTCCGGCCGGGTCAGCGCGGGTTCTTCGGTACGTGCCATGGTTCCACTGTGACACCGCGCGATGCTGCCCGGCTATGTGTTGGCTGTGTGAATCCTGTGACCTCCACGCACCCTGAGCGAGGAGCGCAGCGACGAGTCGAAGGGTCAGGCCGGGTCGTTGTCGTCGACCCGGGTGCGCGAGTTGACCGCGGTGCTGCCGGTCGGCTGCGGCGTACGCCCCAGCGGGAGGGCGTCGTCATCGTCGTCGCGGTCCCTGGGGCGCTTGAAGAGCTGGTCGATGGCCGCCCGGCCCGCGCCGAAGACGGCGAGCAGCAGGGCCAGCGCGGCCTGCACGACGTTGTATTCGTACCCGCCGTTCTCCAGCCAGGGGCCGCGGAAGTAGCGGGTCCACAGGATCACCATCACCTGCTGCACCACGATCGCCAGGCCGACCAGCGGGGTGAGCAGACCGAAGATCAGGAACAGCCCGCCGATGATCTCCAGCAGCGTCCCGCCCCAGGCCAGGATCTCCGGCTGCGGGGTCTGGAACTGCGCCAGATAGTCGATCTGGGACTGCATGCCGCCCTCACCGGTCCAGCGGCGCCAGCCGCGGAAGACCAGCAGGGCGCCGAATGCCACGCGGGCGATCAGCAGCGCGAGGTCCCGCAGCACATGGATGAAGGTGGCCATGGAAATACCCTAAGGGTCAGGCTGGCGGGGTGCGAGCCGCCACACGACCTGAGTGTGGTCAGCCGTAGTGATAGCGGCAGGCGGCGATCCTCACCTCGCCGTCGGTGACCTTGTGGACCAGTCGATGTTCGTCGGTGATGCGGCGCGACCAGTACCCGGCGAAGTCATGACGGAGCGGTTCGGGCTTTCCGATTCCGTCGATGCCGTTTCGCTGAATGTCGCTCAGCAGCAGGTTGATCCGTTTCAGCACCTTGCGGTCCTGGGCCTGCCACCACAGGTAGTCACCCCAGGCGTTCTCGTCCCAGACGAGCAGCACCTCAGTCCGCCTCGACCGGGTCGTGCCTTTCTCCGCGTCCGGATTCCAAGCGTTCCATGGCATCGAGGAGCCTGCGTGCATTCGCCGGGGAACGCATCAGATACGCCGTTTCACGCAACGCCTCGTAGTCCGCCAGCGAGACGATCACCACCGGTTCGTGGCCGGCGCGGGTGATCACCACCTCTTCACGGTCATTGGTGACGCCGTCAAGCACCTCGGCATAGCGCGCCCGCGACTCGCTGTAGCTCATGGTCTTCATGTCAACCCCCTGTACAGAAAACTGTACGTCGGTGCGGGACGGGCTGCAATGGTTCCGTTTGTCAGGCGGCCTGGGACTCCTCGGCACGGGTCCGCAGGGCCTCCACCGCGACCAGCAGTTGGGCGGTGACGTCGCTGTCGGCGCTCACCCGGACCACCAGCTGGCTGTGCCCGGTTCCGGTGGGCAGCACGTCGAGGCTGCCGGGGTAGTGCTGGTCCGAACCCCAGCTGAGCGTGCAGTCGGGCTCTTCGACCCGCAACCAGGCATCGCTCACCGATTCCGCCAGCGCGGCGTGGCGTGGCATGTACGCCGTCAGCGCGTCGACATCGTTGAGCCGGGCGAACAGGCGCTCCGGTTCGACGGCGATCTCGGTGGTGTGTTCATAGATCTGCATGGCACTCTCAGGGCTACGGGTCGGACAAGGCGGCCCACGCTAGCAGCAGTTTTTCCGAGAGGATTCTCATGACGATGCATCCCAGCGTCGAGCGGGTCAACGAGGTCGTCGCCGGAAAGGGCTTCGCCGGGCGGGTGGTGGTGCTGCCCGATGCGGCCCCGACGGCCCGCGCGGCCGCGGAACTGCTGGGTGTCGAGGTCGGTGCGATCGCGAACTCGTTGATCTTCCGGACCGAGTCCGGGGCGCCGCTGCTGGTGATGACCAGCGGCGCCCACCGGGTGGACACCGACAAGGTGGCGGCGCTGATCGGGGAGCCGATCGGCAGGGCGGACGCCGCGTTCGTGCGCACCCACACCGGTCAGGTGATCGGTGGGGTGGCACCGGTGGGGCACCCGCGGCCGATCCGCACCCTGATCGACACCGAGCTGCGCGGCTACCCCGAGATCTGGTCCGGTGGCGGGATCCCGCACGGGATGCTGCCGATGAGCTTCGAGGAGCTGATCGTGCTGACCGGCGGCGAGGTGGCCGAGATCGCATGATCAAGCAGCAGCGGTTGGCCGGGCTGGACTGGTTCATCGTGCGCGGGGAGACCGAGACCGCGTTCGCCGAGCTCGGCCGGGCCGGTGCCGAGCGGATCCGAGCGGTGCTGGCGGCTCCGTCGATGCGCGCGCTGCGGGAGCGGGCGGAGCGATCGCCGCACTTCACCGGGGTGCTGGCCGCGTCCCGGCGTACGCCTGCGCACGCCGAGCTGCGCGCGCTGGCCGAGGGGGCGGGCGTACCCCTGGCCGATCTCGAAATTCTCAACCTGCGTGGGGATCTCGGGTCTGATCCGCGCGGCTGCACCGATGTGGCGGTACGCGGTGAGCGGGGCTTGGTGGTCGCCCACAACGAGGACGGGCCGCCGGAGTTCGACTGTGTTCCACTCACCCTGGGCATCGAGGGTCGGGCGGCGATCTGGGTGTTCTGGACGCCGGGGATGCTGCCGTCGAACTCGTTCGTGGTCAACGAACTCAGCCTGGCGTACGGCTGCGATTCGATCACCGTCATCCAGCCCGCGCTGGCCCCGGGGCGGCACTTCGTGGCCCGCGGACTGGCCGACTGCTCGTCGCTGTCCGGTGCATTGGAATATCTGCGGGACAACCCGTCGGCCGGTGGCTTCCACTATGCGTTGACCGACTGGCGGACCGGTGAGTATGTCGGGGTCGAGGCGGTCGCCGGACAGTACGCCGAGTTGCCGGCCGAACCGGGGGTCAGCTGGCACACCAACCACCTGCGCGCCCTCGACGGATTGGATCAGCCCGCGGAGAACAGCCTGATCCGCGCGAAGACCGCGTCGGCTTGGACGCGACCGGATTCCGATCCGGTCAAGTGGTGTGTCCAGCAGCTCGCCCGCAGATCGATGCCGAGAGGGGTGTTCCGTGGCCCCGAGACCCTGGGCACGATGGTGCTGGACTGTGCCGCGATGCCGCCGAACCTGACCCTGGTCCCCGGGCGGTCGCCGCGCCGGGCGGTCACGAAGGGGATCGACCAGCTGATCGACGCGGGTACCCGCCACATCGACTGACTGTGCGTCGGTCCGACGGATCGGTGATGACTTGCCACGTCGGCTGAGCGAGCTTTCTGGGGGCTTGGTTTCGACTCGTCGCTGCGCTCCTCGCTCAACCAACGTGGGGGGCCGCGCGCCTGTGGTCGGGGCATGGGAGTTCGGTTGGGGCATGGCACACCATGCTCGGACCGAAGGACGATGCCCCGACCGGTTCAGAAGGGTGCGGGGTTCATCTCGACACGGTCGCTGCGCGACCTACTCGATGAACATGGGGAAGGCCCTCGCGGTGCGACCTGCGCGATGAACGGGGTGGCGGATGTCAGGGGCGGAGGCGGGGGATGCGGCGCAGCAGCAGGCTGAGGACGAGGGCGACCAACCAGAGGGCGCCGACCATGGCGGCCACGCCGGTCCAGTGGGCGCGGGTCCAGGCGATTCCGGAGAGGGAACCGAAGACCGAGGACCCCAGGTAGTAGGCGAACAGATAGAGCGAGGCCGCCTGCCCGGTACCGCCACCGCCCAGTGCCGCCCGGGCCGCCACCCAGCCGCTGGCCACCCCGTGCGCGGCGAAGAAGCCCGCGGTGAAAACGGTCAACCCGATCAGCACCGCGACCAGCGAGGACGGCAGCGTGATCGCCAACCCCAACAACCCCACCAGGATCGCCAACGGCACCACCACCCGCTGCCCGTGCCGATCGGCCAGCGACCCGGCGTACGAGCTCGCGAAGGACCCGACCGCATAGGTGACGAAGATCAGCGAGGCGAGCGCGAGCGGCAGCACGAACGGTGGTGCCGCCAACCGGAACCCCATGGTGTTGTAGACCGCGACGAACCCACCCATCAGGCACCCCGAAATCCCATACAGGGCGAGCAATGCGGGATCCGAGAGGACCCGGCGGGCGGTCCGCAGCACCTCACCGGCCCGCGCTGGTACCGGGATGAAGTTCCGCGAGCGGGGCAGCAGCAGGAACGCCACCACCGCACAGATCAACCCGAGTGAACCGATCGCGGCGAACGCACCGCGCCAACCGACCAGATCGCCGACCACGCCGCCGATCAACCGCCCGCTCATCCCGCCCAGCGCGGTACCGCCGATGTAGAGGCCGGTCGCCCGGGCCGCCGCGGTGGGATGCACCTCCTCCCGCAGGTACGCCGTCGCGACCGCCGGCAACCCCGCCAGGGTCAACCCTTGCAGGCCGCGCAGCACCAGCAGCAGCTCCCAGTTCGGCGCGAATGCACAGGCCAGGCCGACCAGGCTGGAGGCGAACAGCGACGCGTGCATCAGCGGCGTACGCCCCAGCACCTCCGTCGCCGGGCCGGCCAGCAGCAACGCCACCCCCAACCCGAGGGTGGTCACCGAGACGCTCAACGTCGCCGTCGCCGCGCTCACCGCGAACCGCTGTGACAACTGCGGCAGCAACGGCTGCGGGGCATAGAGCAGCGCGAAGGTCGCCAATCCGGCAAGGAACAGGCAGACCGCGATCCGCCGGTACGCCGGATCGCCCGGGAGGTGTCCGGGGAACGGGTCGGCGGGCGGAGTCGGCACCTCCCTGTCCTATCACCTGCGGCAGGATGGACCTCACGGATCCGGTGGCCGGTGCGACTCCGGGGTGAGGAGGAATCATGCGATACGCAGAAATCGACACCACCCTGGGCGCGTTGACCGTCGTGGCCGACCGCGTGGACGGTACAGACGGTGCAGGGGGTGCGGGCGGCGCGGAGCAGGTGGTCGGCATCTACTTCCCCGGCCACTGGACCAATCCCGACCGGCGAGCCTGGGGGGAACCGAGCGCCCCCGACGGGGTGATCGAACAGGTCCGGGCCGAGCTGTCGGAGTACGCCGCGGGCACGCGGCAAGCGTTCACCGTGCCGATCGAGCTGCGCGGAAACGCCTTCCAGCAACAGATCTGGGCCGAGCTGCTGCAGATCCCCTACGGCGAGACCACCTCCTACGGGGCGCTGGCCGCACGGGTCGGCGTGCGCAATGCCCAACTCGTCGGCCAGGCGGTCGGACACAACCCGATCTCGGTGATCGTGCCCTGTCATCGGGTGGTCGGAGCCGACGGCAGCCTGACCGGGTACGCCGGTGGCGTGGACCGCAAGGTCTGGCTGCTGGAGCGGGAGGGAGCGCTGCCCGGCTCACTCTTCGGCGACGCCTTCGATGAGGCACCCACCTTCAGCCAGGCGTGACGTGCGGGCACCGTTCGACCAGGTGGTCCGCGAGCACGGCCGGACCGTGCTCCGGGTCTGTCGCGCGGTGCTGCCCGCCGCGGACGCCGACGACGCCTGGTCGGAGACGTTCCTCTCCGCCCTGCGCGGCTGGCCGGAGCTGGCCGAGGACGCCAACGTCGAGGCCTGGCTGGTCACCATTGCCCGGCGCCGCTGCCTCGACCTGATCCGCAGGCGCCGCGTCCTGCCCACCGACCAGCTCCCGGAAACCCCGTCCGGACAGGGAAACCCGGCACCTCCGGAACCGGTGTGGGGTCTGGTCGCCGAGCTGCCGCCGAAGCAGCGGCAGGCGATCACCCACCACTACCTGCTGGGGTTCTCCCACACCGAGACCGCGGCCCTGGTCGGCGCCACCCCGGAGGCGGTCCGGCGGGCCGCCGCCGACGGGATGCGCTCCCTGCGCCGACGAAAGGATGAACTGTGACCACCGAGCAGGAGGAGACGGAGCGGCTGGCCGCCCTCACCGAGCGGTTCACCGCCCGCGCCGAGGGTGCCGGGCTGATCGACATCGCCTGGCGGACCGTCGACTCACCGATCGGTCAGCTGCTGCTGGCGGCCACCGAGCAGGGTGTGGTGCGGGTCGGGTTCGCGATCGAGGGCCACGACGCGGTGCTCGCCGAACTCGCCGAGCGGATCTCACCGCGCACCCTGCACGGCCCGCGCCGCCTGGACGCCGCGGCATACCGGCTGGACCACTACTTCACCGGCCGGCACGACGAGCCGCGGGTGCCACTGGACCTGCGACTGACCCGCGGTTACCGTGCCGAAGTGGTCCGGGCGCTCGCCGGAATCCCCTATGGCGCAACGGTTTCGTACGCCGAACTGGCCGCCGACACAGGTCGGCCGCGGGCGGTGCGCGCCGTCGGTACCGCCTGCGCCACCAACCCGTTGCCGCTGCTGCTGCCCTGCCACCGGGTGGTCCGCTCGGACGGCGGCACGGGGGCCTATCGCGGCGGGGCCGAGGCCAAGGCGTACCTGCTGGAAATGGAGGCCGCCCACCCGCGTCGGTGAGCGTCGGTGAACGCGGGTGAGATTCCTACCATCGAAGTATCAAGGGATGGAGACGGGTTCCATTCGCGCGCGGGGGAGGACTACGGTCCCGTTCCATGTCGACACAGCGCACCGCGGAGCCATCCACCTCCCGTGGACTGCAGGCCGCCATCAGGAGCTTCGAGGCCATCGAGCGGGTCGGCAACAAGCTGCCGCACCCATTCTGGTTGTTCGCGATCCTCGCGCTGTTCACCATGGTGCTGAGCGCCGCGCTGGCCGCCGCCGGCGTCCAAGTGCACCATCCGGCCACCGGCAAGGTGATCGCGGTGAAGAGCCTGCTCACCGCCGAGGGCGTGCAGGAGATGGTCGGCAAGGCGGTCACCAACTACGCCAATTTTCCACCCCTGGCAACGATTCTGACCACCATGCTGGGCATCGCGGTGGCCCAGCACTCCGGGCTGATCGACACCCTGCTGCGCAACACCGTGACCAAGGTGCCGGCCCGCTACCTCACCTTCGCGCTGGCGATGACCGCGATGATCGGCCACGTCGCCGGGGACTCCGCCTATGTCGCGCTGATCCCGCTCGGTGCGATGGTCTTCCGCGCCGCCGGCCGCTCCCCGATCCTCGGTGCGGTCGTCGCCTTCGTCTCGATCTCGGCCGGTTACGACGCCTCCCCGTCGATCACCACCACCGACGTGCTGCTGTCGGGGATCACCACCGCCGCCGCGCAGACCATCGACCCGAGCGTGCTGGTCACCCCGCTGGCCAACTACTGGTTCGGGCTGGCCTCCTCCTTCGTGGTGGCACTGACGATCACCGCGGTCGTCGAACTGGTGCTGGCCAAACGGCCCGATCTCGCCGAGGACACCGACCACGGGATCGCGGAGGTCTCCCGCGAATCCCTGCAGATCACCCCGATCCAGCGCCGCGGACTGATCTGGTCGGCGGTCGCCGGGGCGGCGTTCATCGCACTGATCGTGGTGATCATGATCCCGCAGAACTCCGCCTTCCGCGGCAAGGGCGGTTCGATCACCAGCTCACCGGTGTTCAGCGGGATGGCGCTGCTGCTGGGCATCTTCTTCACCCTGATCGGTGTCGTCTACGGCTTCGTCGCCAAGGAGTTCACCAAGCTCTCCCAGGTCGTGCAGGCGATGGCCAAGGGCATCGCGCAGCTGGCGCCGATCCTGGTGCTGTTCTTCGCGATCAGCCAGTTCCTGGCCTACTTCAAGTGGTCCGGGATCGGTGAGGTGATCGCGATCTCCGGCGCCCGGGTGCTCGACAACGCGAACATGCCCGCCTGGCTGATCCTGCTGCTGATCGCCATGATCATCTCGGTGATGAACTTCATCATCACCTCCGGTTCGGCGATGTGGTCGCTGGCCGCGCCGATCTTCGTGCCGATGCTGATGCTGCTCGGCATCGACCCCGCCACCACCCAGGCGATGTATCGGATCGCCGACTCGGTGACCAACTGCGTCACCCCGATGAGCCCCTATTTCGTGATGGCGCTCGGTTTCATGCAGCAGTACCGCCGCTCCGCCGGGATCGGCACGCTGGCCTCCTTCACCATTCCGATCGCCGCCGTGGTGTGGGTGGTCTGGATCATCTTCTTCATGATCTGGTTCGGTCTGGGGATCCCCTTCGGCCTAGGCTGAGCCCATGGCAAGCGTGGTGTTGACCCTGGTCGGCGACGACCGTCCCGGACTGGTGAGCGCGCTGGCGCAGGCGGTGACCGATTGCGGTGGCAGCTGGCACACCAGTGAGATGGCCCGCCTCGGCGGCAAATTCGCCGGCATCGTGCTGGTCGAGATCAGCGATGAGAAGGTCGACCCGCTCACCCAGGAACTGCGGTCGCTGGGTCATCAGGGGTTGCTCGAGGTCACGATGTCGCGCACCGATGGCGAGGCCGAGGAGTCGACCGCGCTGCTGGAACTGCACCTGCTCGGCAACGACCGGCCCGGCATCGTGCACCAGATCTCCTCGGTGCTGGCCGCCCAGGGTGTCAGCATCGAACAGCTCGAGACCGATGTCCGCGACGCCCCCGAGTTCGGTGGCCAGCTCTTCGAGGCCCGCGCCCGGCTGGTCGGCCCGGCCGAGGTGGATCGCCGGCTGCTGGCCGAGGCGCTGGAGTCGATCGCCAACGAGCTGATGGTCGACCTCGACCTCAGCTGACCTCCAGGGGGGTCACGAACCGGCGTACCGCCTCGTTGAACAGCTCCGGCTGCACCAGATTCGACGGCTCGATGCTGCCGGCGATCGTCTCGAACCGGGCATCGGGGATCTGCGCCGCGAGCTGGCGGCCCAACCCCACCAGATGCCGCGCCTGGTCCCCGGCCAGCACCAGCGACGGCAGATTCACCCCACGCATCGCGGTGGCGTACCGGATCCGCAGGTACGCCCGATGCTGCAGCTCCAGGCTCGCCAGGTCGGCATCCCGCAGCTGCTCGGCCAGCCGCTGACCGACCGCGGGCCAGCGCAGATAGTTGTTCAGCACCGACCCGACCTGCAGGCTGCGGGGCAACTTGTAGGTCAGCGGCGCGGTCCGCAGGGCGGCGGCGATCAGATGATCGGCGGGATTGTTCGGGGTCAGCTCGGCCCAGGTGTCGGCCAGGATCAGCGATCGCAGCAGCTGGGGGTGTTCCAGCGCCAGCTGCTGGGCGACCGCGCCCCCGTAACCGACCCCGACCAGGTGCGCCCGCGGGACGCCGAGCCGCTCCAGCAGGCGTACCACCTCGGCCGCGTGGGTCCGCACCACCTCGCTCACCGGCACATCCAGCGGACCGGCGTCACCGTTGCCGGAGAGGGTCACCGCGATGCTGCGATGATCCGGGGCGAAGGCGGCGAGCTGATCGGCGAAGAACGCGGCCGTGCCACCCAATGGCGGCAGGAAGACGATCGATCGCCCGAAGCCCGCTTCCTCGTGGGTGGTCATGACGCCCAGTGTGTCATCGCGACCCCGACGCTCCCGCAGGGACTGGGGCACAATGACGGGCGTGACCGCCGATGCCAGCCCCACCCGCCTCGCCGATCTCGCCGATGTGGATCGCAGCGACCCGGCCCTGCGGGACTGGGTGGCCGAGAGCGTACGCCGCCTCGACGCGGACGCCCGCCGCTCCGCCGACACCCATCTGATCCGGCTGGAACTGCCCACCGACTGGGGGATCGACCTCTATCTGAAGGACGAATCCACCCACCCGACCGGCAGCCTCAAGCACCGGTTGGCCCGCTCGCTGTTCCTCTACGCGCTGGTGAACGGCTGGCTCGGCCCCGACACGATGGTGGTGGAGGCGTCCTCGGGCTCGACCGCGGTCTCCGAAGCGCACTTCGCCCGGATGCTCGGGTTGAAGTTCGTCGCCGTCGTCCCGCGCGGTACCAGCCGGCAGAAGATCGAGCTGATCGAGCGCGAAGGCGGCCGCTGCCATTTCGTCGACCGGGCCGATCAGATGGTCACCGAGTCGGTACGCCTGGCGCGCGAGCACGGCGGGCACTTCCTGGACCAGTTCACCTACGCCGAGCGGGCCACCGACTGGCGCGGCAACAACAACATCGCCGAATCGATCATCCGCCAGCTCGGCGCCGAGACCCATCCGATCCCGAGCTGGGTGGTGGTCGGCGCCGGCACCGGTGGTACCAGCGCGACCCTGGGCCGTTATCTGCGGCTGGGTCGGATGGGGACGCGGCTCTGCGTGGCCGATGTGGAGAACTCCGCCTTCTTCGGTGGCTGGGTCGAGGGCGATCCGACGGCGACCTGCGACCGTGGCTCGCGGATCGAGGGGATCGGCCGACCCCGGGTCGAGCCGAGTTTCGTCGGTACGGTGGTGGATCGGATGATCCGGGTGCCCGACCAGGCCTCGGTCGCCGGGGCCCGATTCCTGGCCGAGCGGCTCGGCCGCCGGGTCGGCGCCTCGACCGGTACCAACATCGTCGCCGTCGCCCGGATCATCACCGAGATGCGCGAACGCGGCGAACAGGGGTCGGTGGTGACGCTGCTCTGCGACTCCGGGGACCGATACGCCAACACCTACTTCGACGACGCCTGGGTGGCCGAGCAGGGCTGGGACCTCGACGACTGGCTCGCCGAACTGCGGCGTACCCTCCCTCCCGCCGGCTGAGCGAGCTTGCGAGTCGAAGCCACCGGGGGTCAGCCGAGCCAGGCGATGGCCGCGATCTCGACCAGGAAGGCCGGCCGTGCCAGCGCGGCCACCCCGATCACGGTGTGCGTCGGCTTGACCGGGCCGGTGAAGTGCCGGGCCCGGGCCGCGGACGCCTTCGCGGCGTCCCCGGTGTCGATCAGATAGGTGGTGGTGGAGACGACATCGGCCATCGTGCCGCCGGCCGCCTCGACGACGTGCCGCAGGTTGGTCAGCGCCTGCTCGAGCTGCGCCTCGACATCGCCCTCGCCGACGATCGACCCGTCGGGACCGAAGGACACCATGCCGGAGACGTGCAGCGTGTCTCCCGCGCGGACGCCATAGCTGTAGCTGTTGTTGACGGCGGGGCCCTCGGGCAGCTCGGGCGGCATCACGGCTTCGATCGGCATGGCGCAACGCTAACCCGGTTGGTCGAGCTGGGGGAGTCCTCGGGTCAATCCCTCGGATTCGATCCAGGCGCGGGCATAGCTGATCATGTCGTCGATCCGGATCCCGGCGCCCTTGGGCACCCGCAGTGTGCCCACCTCCGCATCGTCGGGGGTGAAGAGGTACGCCTCCCGCTGGGCCTCGTAGTGCTCGATCCGCCAGCCCGACGGGTGCGCGATGATGGTCCGCCAACCGCCGGTACGGCCGTAGAGCAGGTGCTCGCCGGAGACGTGCGTCGCCGTCCACTCCCCGTGCCTGGTCGGTGGCAACTCCATGCGATCCACACTAAGTGGTGCAGCGAGCGGTGGTGCGCGTGCGCTGGGACATGCAGTGGTCCAGAGGTTCCATGATCAAACCCAGTGGGACTGGGATTACCGCTCGGTTGAATCCAGCTTGTGCATGTCCCAGCGTTCGGCGGCGCCCCGGTAGTTGCGGATTTCAGGAGTCGGGAATAACCCCGACCCTTCCCGGAGTTGAGTCAGATGTACTCAACTTCGACTTGATCCCCGTGCAGGACTTCGACATAGTTGAGTGCGCAAGGCTCAATGTCAGAGTTGAGCCCCCAAGACTCAAAAAATCGAAACACCGCACTGGAGGAAACACACATGGCTCGTGCAGTAGGCATCGACCTGGGCACCACCAACTCCGTAGTCGCCGTCCTCGAGGGCGGCGAGCCCACCGTCATCCCCAATGCCGAGGGCGCGCGCACCACGCCGTCGGTCGTCGCGTTCGCCAAGGGCGGCGAGGTCCTGGTCGGCGAGGTCGCCAAGCGTCAGGCCGTCACCAACGTCGACCGCACCATCCGCTCCGTCAAGCGCCACATGGGCACCGACTGGAGCGTCGACATCGATGGCAAGAAGTACACCGCCCAGGAGATCAGCGCCCGTGTGCTGATGAAGCTGAAGCGCGACGCCGAGGCGTACCTGGGTGAGCCCGTCACCAACGCCGTGATCACCGTTCCGGCGTACTTCTCCGATTCCGAGCGGCAGGCCACCAAGGAGGCCGGTGAGATCGCCGGGCTGACCGTCGACCGGATCGTCAACGAGCCGACCGCCGCCGCGCTGGCGTACGGCCTGGACAAGGACGACTCCGACCAGATGGTGCTCGTCTTCGACCTCGGTGGCGGCACCTTCGACGTGTCCCTGCTGGACATCGGCCACGAGGGCGGCAAGTCGTTCTTCGAGGTGAAGGCCACCAACGGTGACAACCGCCTCGGTGGCGACGACTGGGACAACCGGATCGTCGAGTGGCTGATCACCCAGTTCAAGAACAAGAACGGCGTCGACCTGGGCAAGGACAAGATCGCCAAGCAGCGCCTCGCCGAGGCCGCCGAGAAGGCGAAGATCGAGCTGTCCTCCGCCTCGGAGACCTCGATCAACCTGCCCTACATCACCCTGGGTGAGTCGGGTCCGCTGCACCTGGAGGAGAAGCTGACCCGCTCGGAGTTCCAGAAGATGACCTCCGACCTGCTGGAGCGCACCCGCGCCCCGTTCAACGCCGTGATCAAGGACGCCGGCATCTCCGTCGGCGACATCAAGCACGTCGTGCTGGTCGGTGGCTCCACCCGGATGCCCGCCGTCGCCGAGCTCGTCAAGGAGCTGACCGGCGGCAAGGAGCCCAACAAGGGTGTGAACCCCGACGAGGTCGTCGCCCTGGGCGCCAGCCTGCAGGCCGGTGTGCTGAAGGGCGAGGTCAAGGACGTGCTGCTCCTCGACGTCACCCCGCTGAGCCTCGGTATCGAGACCAAGGGCGGCGTGATGACCAAGATCATCGAGCGCAACACCACGATCCCGACCAAGTCGAGCGAGGTGTTCACCACCGCCGAGGACAACCAGCCCGAGGTGATGATCCAGGTCTACCAGGGTGAGCGCGACTTCGCGAAGGACAACAAGTCCCTCGGCAACTTCTCGCTGACCGGCATCATGCCCGCGCCGCGTGGCGTGCCGCAGATCGAGGTCACCTTCGACATCGACGCCAACGGCATCGTGCACGTGAACGCCAAGGACCTGGCCACCGGCAAGGAGCAGTCGATGACCGTGACCGGCGGGTCGGCCCTGAACAAGGACGACATCGACCGGATGGTCAAGGACGCCGAGTCGCACGCCGAGGAGGACCGCAAGCGCCGCGAGGCCGTGGACGTCCGCAACGAGGCCGACTCGCTGGCCTTCCGCACCGAGAAGCTGCTCACCGACAACGGTGACAAGCTCGGTGATGACGTGAAGACCCCGGTGCAGGACTCGCTGAAGAGCCTCAAGGAGCTGCTCGAGAACGAGAACGCCGACACCGACCAGCTGAAGGCCGCGATGGAGGACCTGAACACCAAGGCCTCCGCGATGGGTCAGGCGATGTACGCCCAGGCCGCGGCCGAGCAGCAGCAGGCCGGTGGCGATCAGCAGGAGCAGAGCGGTTCGGACTCCGAGTCCGGTTCCGGCAGCGACGACGATGTCGTCGACGCCGAGATCGTGGACGACGAGAACGACAAGAAGTGAGCTGACCGCATCCGGCGGCACGGTGGCCTCGCGGCCATCGTGCCGCCGGCTGCGCACCACTTCGGCCATCGCCGAGCCGACGCTGACGAAGAACACAGGAGACAACGTGGAACCATCGCACGGACACACCGAGCCGGGCGCCCCCAGCGGCGACGATCTCGACCCCGCCGCCGCGCAGCAGGTGCCCCAGGAGCCGATGGGCACCCCCCGCCGCGCGGCCGACCAGGCGTACCCCGACAACGCCTCCGCCGACGGTGCGGAGACCGGCACCGGAGCGCAGGACGCCCGGATCGCCGAACTGGAGACCCAGCTCGGTGAGCGGACCAACGATCTGAAGCGGCTGCAGGCCGAATACGTGAACTACAAGCGGCGCGTCGACCGCGACCGCGACCAGGCCCGCGGGGCCGGCATCGAGGCCGTCGTGGTCGACCTGCTGCCGGTGCTGGACGATCTGCGCACCGCCCGCCAGCACGAGGAACTCAGCGGCGGGTTCAAGCTGCTCGCCGAGGAGCTGGAGAAGGTCGCCGCCAAGTACGGCATCGAGGTCTACGGCGACAAGGGTGAGCCCTTCGACCCGCAGCTGCACGACGCCCTGATGCAGGCGCCCACGCCCGGTGCCGGTGAGCCGACGCTGCTCGACGTGATGCAGGTCGGCTACCGCTTCCGCGGCCGCGTACTGCGTCCCGCCCGGGTCGCGGTGGCGATGCCCACCGGGGAACCCGAACCGGGCGCCGAGGGTGGCGACACCAACGCTGGCTGACATCGATACACGCAAGGAAGGCCGATGAGCACCAAGGACTGGATCGAAAAGGACTACTACAAGGTCCTTGGCGTGTCCAAGGACGCCAGTGCGGACGAGATCAAGAAGGCGTTCCGCAAGATCGCCCGGGAGAACCACCCGGACCAGAACCCCGACAACGCCGCGGCGGAGAAGCGGTTCAAGGAGGCCTCCGAGGCCAACTCGATCCTCTCCGATGCCAAGAAGCGCAAGGAATACGACGACGCCCGCAAGCTGTTCGGCGGCGGCGGATTTCGCTTCCCGGGCAGCGGCGGTGGATCCGGTCGCGGTGGCGCACCCACCGCCGAGGACCTGTTCCGGCAGGCCCAGGGCGGCGCGGGTGACTTCGGCGACATCTTCGGCGGGCTGTTCAACCGCGGCAGTGGCGGGCGTACCTCCACCGGTGGACGCGGGCCGCGCCGCGGCACCGACGTCGAGGGTGAGGTCACCCTGGACTTCACCGACGCGGTGGCCGGCAAGACGGTACCGATCCAGATGGTGTCCACCGATGCCTGTTCCGCCTGCCACGGCACCGGCGCCCGCGCCGGGACGATGCCGAAGGTCTGCCCGACCTGCCACGGCTCGGGGATGACCACCTCCACCTCCGGTGGCGTCTTCGCGGTCAGCGAACCCTGTGTCGACTGCCGCGGCCGCGGCCTGATCGTCGAGGATCCCTGCCCGGTCTGCAACGGCTCCGGGCGGGCCAAGTCGACCCGGACGATGCAGGTACGCATCCCGGCCGGGGTGACCGACGGGCAGCGGATCCGGATCAAGGGCAAGGGCGGTGCCGGCGAGAACGGCGGCGCGGCCGGCGACCTCTACGTGATCGTGCACGTGCTGCCGCACCCGGTCTTCGGGCGCAGCGGTGACAACCTCACCGTGTCCGTGCCGATCACCTTCACCGAGGCCGCCCTGGGCGCCCAGATCGAGGTGCCGACGCTGAACGGTCTTCCGGTACGCCTGAAGGTGCCGGCGGGTACGCCGAACGGCCGCACCTTCCGGGCCCGCGGGAAGGGCATCACCCGAAAGGACGGTACGCCGGGAGACCTGCTGGTCACCGTCGAGGTGGTCGTGCCCTCGGAGCTGTCCGAGGACGCCCGCTCGGCGCTGCAGGCGTACGCCGACAAGGCCTCCGAACCCGATCCGCGGGCCGGGCTCGGTGCCTGATGTCCCCGCGCAAGCAGGACGACGAGTCGGGGCAGGTTCCCGGTGACGGCCTCCAGGTCGTCGACCGGGACGCCCCGATCTTCGTCATCTCGGTGGCCGCGAAGCTCTCCGGGATGCACCCGCAGACGCTGCGCAGCTATGACCGGATGGGGCTCGTCCAACCGCGCCGCACCTCCGGTCGCGGCCGCCGCTATTCCCCGCGCGATGTCAGCCGCCTGCGGTTGATCCAGCGGCTCAGCCAGGACGAGGGCATCAACCTGCAGGGGATCCGCCGGATCCTCGAGCTGGAGGCCGAACTCGAGGAGCTGCGTGAACACGCCAGCGAACTCACCGAACTGCTGCGGCTCGCCCACTCGGCGCCCGCCGGCTCCCGCCTGTTCACCGCCGATCAGGTCGGTGGGGTGCACCTCACTCCCGCGCAGCGCCGCTACGCCCGGCGCAATCCGCCACGTCAACTGGGACGGTGATCGTGGCCGCTCGCCCGAACATCCTGATGATCCTCACCGACGATCACGCCGCGCACGCGATCGGGGCCTACGGATCACGGGTGAACCAGACCCCGCGGCTCGATGAGATCGCCGAGCGGGGTCGGCGGCTGGATCGTTGCTTCGTCACGAACTCGATCTGCACCCCGAGCCGCGCCTCGATCCTCACCGGGGCGTACTCGCACGTGAACGGGGTGTATGGGCTGGAGACGCCGATGCTGTCCACCCAGCCGACCTTCGTCTCCGCACTCTCCGAGGCCGGGTACGCCACCGCGGTCTTCGGGAAATGGCACCTCGGTGAGGGACCCGGACACGACCCGGAACACTTCGACGACTGGGCGGTGCTGCTCGGTCAGGGGGAATACCACGATCCCAGATTCCTCACCAGCGAAGGGATCCGGACGATTCCGGGGTACGCGACCGACATCATCACCGACCTCTCGTTGGACTGGTTGGCGACGGTGCCGGCCGAGGACCCGTTCTGCCTGCTGCTGCACCACAAGGCCCCGCACCGCAACTGGGAACCGGATGCGAAACATGCCGGCATGTACGCCGACGCGGAGATCCCGCTGCCGGACACCTTCGACGACGACTACGCCACCCGCGGTGCGGCGGCCCGGCGGGCGCTGATGCGGATCGCGGACGATCTGACGTTGGACGATCTCAAGGTCGCCCCGCCCGCGGGGTTGACCGGTGAAGAGCTGGCACGCTGGAAATACCGCCGCTACATGGAGGACTATCTGGCCTGCGTCGCCTCGATCGACGACAATGTCGGCCGGGTGATCGACTGGCTGGACGACAACGGCCGCTTCGACGACACGATCCTGATCTACGTCTCCGACCAGGGCTTCTTCCTCGGCGACCACGGCTGGTTCGACAAACGCTTCATGTATGAGGAATCCATCCAGATGCCGTTCCTGATCAGCTGCCCGGCACTGATCCCGGCCGATCCGGAACCGATCCGGCGGATCGTCACCAACGTCGACTTCGCCCAGACCCTCCTCGAGGCCGCCGACGTGCCCGCGCCCGCGCGGATGCAGGGGGAGAGCGTCTGGCCCGAGCTGACCGGTGCCCGCGCCGATGAACCCGGTGGCGCCTTCTACTACCGCTACTGGGAGAACGACGAGCACAACCACCGCACCCTCGCGCACTACGGCCTGCGGACCGATCGCTACAAGCTGATCTACTTCTACAACGACGGAATGGGCATCCCCGGTACCACGCAGGCCCGCTTCGACCCCTATTGGGAGCTCTACGACCTGCAGGCTGATCCGCAGGAATTGCGCAATGTGGCAGGAGATCCGGCGTACGCCGAGGTGCGCGCGGAGCTGACCCGACAACTGTGGCGCAAGCAGGCGGAGCTGGGGGACCGGCCGCATCCCTCGCAACCGGTCCCGCCGGGTCTCCAGGGGGCCTAACCGCCCAGCTCGGTCCGCGCATCCCGCAACTCGGCCACCATCAGTTCGGGCTGCTCCCATCCGGCGAAGTGCCCACCGCGCTCCAGCACCCGCCAGCGGCGGACGTCGTTGTGCTTCTCGACCAGCCGACGGACCGGGATGCCGAAGTCGTCCGGCATCGCCGCGATCGCCACCGGTACAGGACAATCGGCCTGTTCGGCACCCCACTCCCCGGCCCCGGAGCGGTAGTAGCGGATCGAGGAGGCAATGGTGTTGCCGAACCAGTAGAGCGAGACCGTGGTCAGCATCTCGTCGCGGTCCAGGGCATCGGGCGTCGCCGCCCAGACCCGTTGGACGTCGACCAACCAGCCCAGCAGGCCGACCGGTGAATCGCTGAGGCCGTAGGCCAGCGCCTCCGGCCGGGTGGACTGCAGCATCGCGTACCCCATCAGCTGCCAGGCATAGTGCTCGCCGGCGGCCAGGGCCTTCTGCTCCCACGCGTCGTCGGGGTCGGCGGTCTCCCGGGTCAACTGCTCACCCTGCAGCACCTGGGTGAGATGCAGCATCGCCACCTCCTCGGGGGCGGTGATCGCGAGCTTGCGGGCGATGATGGCGCCGAAGTCGTAGGCATGCACCCAGTAGCGCGAATAGCCGAGCCCGCGCATCAGCGTGGCGAGTGCGGCGGCCACCCGATCGGCATCCCAGCCCGGTGCCGCCCCGCCCATCCCGAATCCGGGCAGGCTGGGCACGATCACCTCGAATGCGGGCTGATCCTCCGGCGGGTCGGTGAGGGCATCGAGCATCGGCAAGAACTCGGTGGACGAACCGGGCCAGCCGTGCAGCAGCAGCAACGGGGTCGCATCCTCGCGATCGCTGTGCTGGTGGAAGAAATGCAGCTCATGGCCGTCGATCGGTGCGGTGAACTGCGGCACGGCGTTGATCCGCTCCTCCTGGGCGCGCCAGTCGAAGCCGTCGGCCCAGTAGGCCGCCAGCTCTCGGGCGACCGGCTGCGGCAACCCCCAGTCCTCCTCGGCCCGGGGGTCCTCGGTGGGCCACCGGGTCTCGCCCAAGCGGCGGTGCAGATCGGCCAGCCGATCGTCGTCGATGCGCAGGGTGAACGTTGTGATGTCCATGAGCACAAGGATCCCGGGGCAACCGGACAGGAACCGTCCGCTGATCGGAGGTCAGCGAGCGCCGGCCCGGCTGGCCGCGTACCAGGCCTGGACCAGCGTGCGACCAGCGCGCCCGATCGGCCCGACGACCTCGCGCAGCTGCTGGCGGGACACCGGCCGGGCGGCGGTGACCGCCGCCAGCACCTCATCGAGGGTGCGGGCCGGCGTACACACGCTGAGCAGGTAGTCCGGAACGTTCAGCCCGTCGGCGACCACCCCGACCAGCGGGGTGCCGACCGCGGCGATCTTCGGGAACACCGTCCCCGGGATGCCGATCGCGACCTCCGCGCGCGCCGATGCGGCGAGCGACCCCTCGGCGGCGATCTCGAACTCGCTCCACAGGGCGGGATTCTCGCGCGGGTGCAGGCCGACGATGATCCGTTTGCCCTGCGCGGCAAGGGCCCGCGCGGAGGCCAGCAGCAGCTCGGTCCCCGGGGCGGCACCGCCGGTGGCGTCGGGGTAGGTGACCGAGGTGAGGATCAACACCGTGCCCGGTTCGGGTCGGCGCTCCGGCAGGTCGTCGAGCTCGGGGATGCCGACGACCCGAATCTGCTGCGGCCGGATTCCCAGATGCGCGGCGAAGGTCTGCTGCTCGGCGTTCGAGCCGGCGGTGGCCGCGGTGATCCGGGCGGCGACCTCGGCGGCGTACGGGGCGCGGGTCGGGTTGAGATAGGCGAGTCCGGAGGCCACCACCGGTACGCCGGGCAGCGCGCGGACCGCCCGGGCCGGCCAGTCGGTGGCGCCGGAGACCACCAGCACATCGACGTCGCGCGGGTTCGCGGTGGCGAGCGGGAGTGCGGTCACCGGATCCCCGGCTGGCAGCCCGGAGCGGTCGGGCACGAGCTGGGTGAGGGTTCCACCGCGGGCCGCGACCTCATCGAGCATCGGTCTGACGTGGTAGGTGCCCCACGGTTCGTTGGTCGCCACCGCGATCCGGAACGGCTGCCGGGCCGCGGCCGGGCGGGCCGTCCCGGCGAGCAGGCCCGCGGCGGCGAGCGAGCCACCCACCCCGAGCAGTGCTCGCCGGGTCAGCACCGCGTGGTCCGGGCGAGGGAAGAGGTCTCGAGCAGCGTTGGTCACCGGCCCAGCATCACCCGCCCGGGTGACATCCCGGTTACACCCCGCCGAACTCGGGGCCCCGGCAACCATCCAATTTGAACTGTGTTGTCAACCGGTGAATTGGACGGCTCCCGGGTACACCCCTCCGAAGTCGTCCAATTCACCAGTTGTAGTCACCCCGCGATTGCCAGCGGGGCTTCCAAGCAGTGCGCGCATCGCGTCATCGGCCCCGGCCAACCGCGCTGCATGAGCACCATCGCGATCTGCCGAGCCACCTCGCAGGGCCGGAACACCAAGTCGTCCCACCCGTATCGCAGCGTGATCAGCCCCCGGGTCTGGTGTTCGTTGTCGCGCCGCAGGTCGCGGAAAGCACCGGTGCCGATGTGCCCCTTGCGGCCGTCGAGCTCGACCACCACGCCATACTCGGCCAACAGTGCGTCCACTCGTGTGGCCTGATCGGTCCACGATTGCCGATGTGCGGTGGGGAGGCCGTGCGCCTGTTCCACATCGAGGAGATAGCGACGCTCCAGGGCGCTGTCGGCACCGCCGGTCACCGCTTCCAGGCACTCCCGGATCAGCTCCCGCTGCCCCAGTGTCACGCGGCGGCCCACCGCCTCGGCCAGTTCGTCGGGTGTCACCGCGGTCTTGTTGCAGGCCTCGGCGATCAACGAGGCCACGCCATCGGCTGTCGATCGTTGGCACAGATCGAGGACGGTGTCCACGACACCGGTACGCGGGATTCCGTCCTGGGTGGCCGTGCGTCCGTGGCCATCGCGGCGGAAGTAGATCTGGGGCCGAGGGCGCGGTGGGGTCTTGCCGACCCAGATCTGGATCAACCGCGGTTCGTTCGCGAATCCGTGCAGATGAGCAGCCGCCCAGCCGCCGACCAGTGCGGTCTCACCGCCGATCAGGACCCCGGTCCAGGCACGGGCCAGCCAGTCGATCGGCAGCGGGTGGACGGCATACACACCCGGGGTGATCACCTGCCAGTTCGAGTGGATCAGGCGTGCGATGACATCGGGGCCGAGCCCGTGTGCCCGGCACTGCCGTCGACTCAGCGTGTACGCCTGGGCCTCGGCCAGCGCGAGTAGTCCGGGAGAGGGATCTTGTCGTGGTCTCATACCGCACCTTGGTGAAGCTCGCGCCGATTCGTGCACCCCCTGTGGACAACCCGTCGCAGATGTCGGGCGTACACCCCGTGGGATGTGGACAACTCCGATCCGACCGCGCGGATGCTGTCCGGATCGCGCGCTGTGGACAGAGTTCAAATCGGACACTTAGGGTGCAGAAGGTGACCGACGAGACCCGTGCCCGCAACACCCGCGACATCGAGGCCGGGGTGCACACGGACTTCGCCGAGCAGATGAGCTACGACTCCTATCTGCAGCTGCCGACCCTGCTCGCCGCTCAGCAACCGGTCAGCGACCCGGTGCACCACGACGAGATGCTGTTCATCATCCAGCACCAGACCTCCGAGCTCTGGCTCAAGCTGATGCTGCACGAGCTCACCTCGGCGATGGATCTGCTGGCAGGTGACGAGATGCGGGTCTCGCTGAAGCGGATCGCGCGGGTGAAGCACATCCAGCGCACTCTCACCGATCAGTGGTCGGTGCTGGCGACGCTGACCCCCAGCGAGTACGCCGAGTTCCGCGGCTTCCTCGGTCACGCGTCGGGTTTCCAGTCCTGGCAGTACCGGGCCGTCGAGTTCGCACTCGGCAACAAGAACCGGGGCATGCTCAAGGTGCACCGTGCCGACCCCGACGCGTACGCCCTGCTCGATGATCTGCTGCACCGGCCCAGCCTCTACGACGAGTTCCTGCGCGGCCTGGCCCGCCGCGGCTACCCGATCCCGCAGCGGGTGCTGGAGCGCGATGTCACCACCGCCCACGTCAGCGACCCCGAACTCACCAAGGTCTTCGCCGACATCTATTCCCACGCCCACGACCACTGGGACGTCTACGAGGCCTGCGAGGAGCTCGTCGACCTGGAGGACAACTTCCAGCTCTGGCGCTTCCGGCACCTGAAGACCGTGCAGCGCACGATCGGGATGAAGACCGGTACCGGTGGCTCCTCGGGGGTCGGCTTCCTGCAGCGGGCGCTCGACCTCACCTTCTTCCCCGAACTGTTCGCCGTCCGGACGGAGATCGGCCGGTGAGCACCCAGCAGCAGAACACCCTCACCGAGCGCGCCGACCAACTCGACGCCGCCGACCCGCTGCGCGCCTGCCGCGACGAGTTCGTACCGGCCGGCCAGGGTGTCGATGCCGTCCAGGCCTATCTGGACGGCAACTCCCTGGGCCGCCCACTGCGGGCCACCCGGCAGCGGTTGCTCGATCTCGTCGACGGTGCCTGGGGCACCCGGCTGATCCGCTCCTGGGACGAGCAGTGGATGGAGCTGCCGTTCCGTCTCGGTGACGAACTCGGCCGGGTCTGCCTGGGCGCCGCGCCGGGTCAGGTCTGCTTCGCCGACTCGACCACCGTGCTGCTCTACAAGCTGCTCCGGGCCGCGACCGCCGCCGCACCGGCAGGGCGCAACCGCATCGTGGTGGACACCGAGAACTTCCCGACCGACCGCTACGTTGCCGAAGGCGTCGCCGCCGAGGCCGGTTTCGAGCTGGTCTGGATCACCCCCGATCCGGCCGCCGCGGTGACCGCCGACCAGGTCGCCGCCGTGCTCGACGAGCGGACCGCCGTCGTGCTGCTTTCCCAGGTGGCATACAAATCCGCGCAGATCGCCGACCTGCCGGCGATCACGAAGCTCACCCACGACGCCGGCGCGCTGATCCTGTGGGACCTGTGCCATTCCGCCGGGGTGGTCCCCGCCGACCTGGATGCCCACCAGGTGGACCTCGCGGTCGGCTGCAGCTACAAGTTTCTCAACGGCGGGCCCGGCGCGCCGGCGTTCTGCTACGTCGCCACCCGGCATCAACCGCATCTCCGGCAACCGATCCAGGGCTGGATGGGACATGCCGATCCATTTCGGATGGGGCCGGGTTATCAAGCAGGCCAGGGAATGCGGGGCTTCATCTCGGGTACGCCACCGGTCCTCGCGATGGCCGGGGTGGCCGACACGATCGAGCTGATCGATCGGGTGTCGCTGGCCTCGGTGCGCGAGAAGTCGATCGCGCTCACCGAGTTCGTGGTCGCCGCCGTCGACGCCGGGCAGGCCGGCGAGGGCGTACGCCTCGTCTCGCCGCGCGACCCGGCCATCCGCGGTGGGCACGTCACCATCGCCCACCCGGACAGCCGGCGACTCTGCGCGCAGCTGTGGACCGAGGGCATCATCCCCGACTTCCGCGAACCGGACGGCATCCGGCTGGGGTTGGCGCCGCTCAGTACCAGCTTCGCGGAGGTCGCACTGGCCCTCGGCCGGATCGCTGAACTCACCGCAACGGCACGGTGAACAAGCCCGCTCTGTCAAGCTGGGTTCCATTTTTCGCGGGTGATTGACATCACCTGCGAAAGGCGAATACTCACGGCTACCGTGGTGTTGAATCATTCAAGAAGTCACCGCATGAAAGGACGCGTATGTCTCTCGTCAACACCAAGATCCTCCCCTTCCAGACCACCGCCTACAAGCAGGGCGAGTTCGTGGACGTGTCCGACACCGATGTGCTCGGCAAGTGGGCGATCTTCTTCTTCTACCCGGCGGACTTCACCTTCGTCTGCCCGACCGAGCTCGGCGACCTGGCTGACTTCTACGCCGAACTGCAGCAGCTCGGTGTCGAGGTCTACTCGGTGTCCACCGACACCCACTTCGTGCACAAGGCCTGGCACGACACGTCCGAGACCATCGGCAAGATCGACTACTACATGCTCGGCGACCCCTCCGGCGTGATCACCAACAACTTCCAGAACATGCGCGAGGGCCAGGGCCTGGCCGACCGCGGTACCTTCCTGGTCGACCCCGACGGCATCATCCAGTTCACCGAGACCTCCTCCGAGGGTGTCGGTCGCAACGCCGCCGAGCTGGTCCGCAAGGTGAAGGCCGCGCAGTATGTGCGCAACCACCCGGGCGAGGTCTGCCCCGCCAAGTGGGAAGAGGCCGAGGCCGCGACCCTGAAGCCGGGCATCGACCTGGTCGGCAAGATCTGATCCGACCTCAGGTACGCCTACCCGGCGAGTTGGCGGGTGTTGTCCACGCCGGTGGATGACACCCGCCACTGCTTTATCCGAACCCTTCCCGCACCCCCACCAAACGACCCCGCAGGAGAGATTTTCGTGCTCGACAAGGAATTGCTGGAACAGCTCAAGGGCTACCTGGAGCGCATCACCGAACCGATCGTGCTGGCCAGCTCGCTCGACGACCGGCCCAAGTCGGCGGAGATGAAGACGATGCTCGACGAGATCGCCGCGGTCTCCGACCTGGTCACCCATGAGCAGCGCGACGACGACCAGCGCCGACCCTCCTTCGCGATCGAGCGGCCGGGAACCGACATCTCGGTGCGCTTCGCCGGGCTGCCGCTGGGCCACGAGTTCACCTCCCTGGTGCTGGCGATGCTGCAGGTCGGCGGCGTACCGGTGAAGGCCGACGAGCCGCTGATCGAAGCGGTCAAGGCGATTCCGGGCGAACTGGAGTTCGTCACCTACATGTCGCTCAGCTGCCAGAACTGCCCGACGGTGGTCCAGGCGCTGAACGCGATGGCGGTGCTGAACCCGAACATCAAGCACACCGCCGTCGAGGGTTCGCTGTTCCAGGACGAGGTCGAGGAGCGCCGCATCCTGGCCGTCCCGACGGTGTTCCTGAACGGTGAGGAATGGGGCTCGGGCCGGATGGACATCGGTGACTTCGTCGCCAAGCTGTCCACCGCCGGTGTCTCCACCGAATCCTTCAACGCAAAAGATCCCTACGAGGTGCTGGTCCTCGGCGGCGGCCCCGCCGGCGCCGCGGCCGCCATCTACGCCGCCCGCAAGGGCATCCGCACGGGGTTGGCCGCGCCGAACGTCGGCGGGCAGGTGCTGGACACCATGGCGATCGAGAACTTCGTCTCGGTACCCTACACCGAGGGCCCGAAGTTCGCCGCGGGGCTGGAACAGCACCTGGCGGCGTACGACCTCGACCTGATGAAGAATGTCACCGCCACCTCCCTGGAACCGGGTGCCGAGGGTGAACTGCACACCGTGCACTTCGAGGGCGGGGGTTCGCTGAAGGCACGCACCGTGATCCTGGCGACCGGCGCCCGCTGGCGGACCCTCGGCGTACCCGGTGAGCAGGACTACCGCAACAAGGGTGTCTCCTTCTGCCCACACTGCGACGGCCCGCTGTTCAAGGACAAGCCGATCGCCGTGGTCGGCGGTGGCAACTCCGGTGTCGAGGCCGCCATCGACCTGGCCGGGGTCACCGAGAAGGTCACCGTGATCGAGTTCCTGGACGACCTGAAGGCCGACGAGGTGCTGTTGGACAAGCTGCACAGCCTGCCCAACACCGCCGTCCTCACCGGCGCCCGGACCACCGAGGTGCACGGCGACGGTGGACAGCTCACCCGGATCTCCTATGAGGACAGGGAATCCGGCGAGCAGCGCACCCTGGACGTCAACGGTGTGTTCGTGCAGATCGGGCTGCTGCCCAACACCGAATGGCTGGTGGACAGTGGTGTCGAGCTGTCCGAGCGCGGCGAACTGGTGATCGACGACCGTGGCCGGACCAATGTGCCCGGCATCTACGGTGCCGGTGACTGCACGGTGGTGCCGTTCAAGCAGATCGTGGTCGCCGAGGGGACCGGTGCCACCGCGGCCCTGTCCGCCTTCGACCATCTGATCCGCACCGCGGCCCCGGAGCCGCGGGAGAGCGTCAGCGTCTGATCCGGCGGCGCTCGGCGACCGCATCGGCGGTCGCCTGCAGCGCCTGCTGGGTGGCGTCGAAGCGGCGCTGGGCGAGCGCGACGAACAGACAGTCGACGATCGTCAGCTGCGCCAGCCGGGAGGCGGTCGCACCGGCGCGGAAGGTGGTCTCGCGGGCGGCGGTGAGCAGGTTGTGCTGGGCGACCTCGGTGACGGGGGAGCGCGGCACATTGGTCACCGCGACCGTGGTCGCCCCGCGCCGGGCCGCCAGCGCCAGGCAGTCGACGGTGTCGACGGTGGAACCGCTGTGGGTGAAGGCGATCGCGACGTCCCCGGGTTCCAGCAGGGCCGCCGAGGTGAGCCCCAGATGGGAATCGGTGAAGGCCATCGCGAGCACGCCGATCCGGTGCAGCTTCTGCAGCAGGTCACCGGCCACCACCCCGGAGGCGCCGACACCGTAGAGGTCGATCCGCCGCGCACTGTTCATCGCGGTGACCACTGCCTCCACCACCGGAACCGACACGGTGGCGACGGTGTCCTTGACCGCCTGCACGTCGGCGGCGGCGATCTTGCGCATCACCGACGCGAGATCGTCGCCGGCGGCGATGTCACCCTCCGGCTCGGGCCGGTCGAACTCGCGGACCGCCACCTCCGAGGCGAGCGCCTGCCGCAGCTCCCGATAGCCCGAATAGCCCAGCTCGTGGGCCAGCCGGACCACCGTGGACTGCGAGGTGCCGGCGGCCGTCGCCAACTCGGAGATGGTCCGCGCGGCCGCCGCCGGCGGATCGGCGAGGATCTGCTCGGCCACCTCGCGCAGCGCGGGGTGCAGCGACGGCAGCCGGGCCCGCATCCCGACGGTGACCAGCGGCCCGTTCATGGCCGCTTCCCCCGATCCCGCAACCGGGCCACCGCGGTCCGGATCCCGGTCGGGTCGCCGGCCCGGTCCGCCGCCGGGGGCAGCTCGTCCAGCACCGCGGCCGCCGCCTGGACCGAGCAGCCCGACCGCAGCGCGGTGAGCGCCAACCGGACGTCGCCATCGGCCGCCGCGAGCACCTCGGCGCAGCGCTCCACCGGCTCCCCGCTGCCCTGGACCAGCATCCGCAGGGAGCGGGCCCGCAGCTTCTCGTTGGTCGGCAGCATGTCGATCATCAGATTCGAATAGACCTTGCCCAGGCGCACCATCGCGGCCGTGGACAGCGTGTTCAGCACCAGCTTCTGCGCGGTCGCCGCCTTCATCCGGGTCGACCCGGTGATCACCTCGGGCCCGGTGTCCACCAGGATCGCCACCTCGGCGTACGCCGCCAGCGGCGCCTTCGGGTTGGCGGCGATCAGCACCGTCGACAGCCCGCGGTCCCGGGCCGCAGCGAGCGCGCCGCGCACATAGGGGGTGCGTCCGCTGGCCGCCAGCCCGATCACCACATCATCGGCGCCGGCCTCGGCGACCGCCCGCGCGCCCGCCTGGGCATCGTCCTCGGCGCCTTCGACGGCCTGCATCATCGCCCCCGGCCCACCGGCCAGATGCGGGACGAAGCGGTCCTCGCCGACGCTGTAGGTCGGCAGCAGTTCGACCGCATCGAGCACCCCCATCCGACCCGAGGTGCCCGAGCCGACGTAGTGCACCCGGCCGCCGGTGGACAGTGCGGCCACCACCAGATCGACCGCCTCGGTGATCGCCGGTGCCACCGCCTGCACCGCGGCCGCCACCCCCGCGTCCCCGGCCAGGATGGTCTGCACCACCGCCTGGCTGTCCCGGGTGTCCAGATCGATCGAATCGGGGTTGACCTGTTCGGTGCTCCAGTCGAGCGGGGTGGTGGCGGTCATGACCGGATTCCTTTCATCGGTGACCCAGCAGGGCCTCGACGGCGGCCCGGGCGTTCGGGCGGGCGGCGCCATGGCTGCAGATCAGGCGTACCTCGGCGGGTGCGGCCGCGGCGACCCCGGTGTGCAGCACCACCGGATCCGGATGGCGCTCCCGCAACGCGGCCAGCGCCCGGGCCTCGGCCGGGTCGGCGCCGGCGGTCAGCACCAGCAGCGGCGCGTCCGGCTCGACCCGTTCCGGCCCGCCGTCCAGGCGTACCCCGGGCCAGACCTGGCGCAGTGCCTCGGCGAGCGGCCCGGCGGTGTTCCCGGCGGCCAGATTGTGCCGCCGACGCAGATCGATCACGACCGGGTCGGCGGCCTGACCGGGATCGCGGCAGAGCACCGGATCACCGCGGCGCCACAGCGCCTGCCGGGCGATCTGCAGGCCGAGTTCGTCGAGTTCGGCGGTGATCGCGCGGACCGCCATCGGTGAGTACGCCGCAGCGCGCCGGTGCAGCGCCCGGTTGCGGGCGGCCGAGGCGGCCAGCGCCGCCGCCGAGAGCCGCCCCTCGGCCAGCGCCTGCTCGATGGCCTGCTCGGCCTCGATCAGCGCGGCCTCCGGCTCCCGGTTCTGCGGGGCATCCAGGCAGACCAGATCGGCCCCGGCCTGCAACGCCCGGACGCACGCCTCACCCAGCGGCCAGCGGTCGCTGATCGCGGCCATCCCGAGCGCGTCGGTGATGATCGGCCCGCTGAATCCGGCCGCGCGCAGCCGTTCGGTGGACCAGGCCGACACCGACGCGGGCTCGGGGCCGAGCACCGGCACCACGACATGGGCGGTCATCACCGAATCCATTCCGGTGGCGGCGAACGGTGCCTCATCGCGGCGGGCCAGCAGGTCGGCGGGGACATCGACGACGGCCGCACCGACGTGGCTGTCGCTGCGGGTGTCGCCATGCCCCGGGTAGTGCTTGCCGCAACTCGCCACCCCGGCCGCGGCCAGGCCCTCGGCGTACGCCCGCCCGTGCCGGGTGACCAACTCGGGATCCGCGCCGAAGCTGCGTACCCCGATCACCGGATTGTCCGGTTCGCTGGCCACATCGAGGACCGGGGCCAGATCGAGATCGATGCCGGCCTGGCCGAGCAGCCCGCCGAGCAACTGGGCGGCGCGGCGGGTCAGATCGGGGTCGTCGAGGGCGCCGAGCGCGGCTGCCCCGGGTAGGCTCGAACCGGTGTCGGCCTGCAGCCGGGTGACATCGCCGCCCTCCTCGTCCACGCCGATCACCAGGTCGGCCCGCTCGGCGCGGAGCGCGTCGGTGAGCGCGCGGGTGGTGGCGACATCGGGGGTGTTCTCGGCGAACAGCAGCACTCCGGCCAGTCCGGCGCGGATCCGGGTCCGCAACCAGTCGGGCACGGTCGTGCCGGACACTCCGGGCAGCAGAACGCCGAGCGCGGCACTCAAGGGCCCACCTCCCTGTGGATCCGGTGCAGTGGAACAAACTTCTGCAGATTCGGCAGTGAAGAGAAGTTAACACTATTTGCTCGTTCGGGTTGTGATGGAATCGTCCGGAAGCTGAACGAGAGGGTGGCGGGCGTGGCGGTACTGCTTGGTGTGGACCTGGGAGGCAGCTCGATCCGGGCGGTGCTGACCGACGAGAACGGCCGGCTGCTCGGGCAGGGTCGCTCCGCCGGGGGCAATCTGCGCAGCTCGGTCGGTGACCCGGCCGGCAATCTGAAGCTGGCCACCCGGGGTGCGCTGCTCGGCGCCGGGCTGACCGGCGCGGAGGTGACCGCGGTCGCCATCGGCGCCGCCGGGGCCGCCGAGGCGCGCGGTTTCGAGGTGGCCCAGCTGCTCGCCCGCGGCCTGCACCAGGCCGGTGTCAGCAGGTCGCCGATCGTGGTGCCGGACACCGAGATCGCCTATCGCGCGGTGGCCGAGACCGGGGACGGGGTGCTGCTGCTCGCCGGGACCGGGGCGATCGCGGTCCGGCATCGTCGCTGGGTGACCGCGGTACGCCGGGACGGGCTCGGCTGGCTGCTCGGTGACCTGGGCTCGGGTGCCTGGCTGGGGTTGGCCGCGCTGCGGGCGGTCGCCGCCGACCTCGACGCCCGCGGCCCGCGGACCGCACTCACTCCGGCGCTGCTGGCCCGGTTGGATGTGACGACCGAGAGCGCGAGCGATCCGCGGCAGGGGTTGATCCGTGCCGTCGACGAGCTGCGGCCGGCCCAGTTCGCCGCGCTCACCCCGCTGCTGGCGGACCATGCCGACGACCCGGTCGTCAGCGCACTGTTCGACCAGGCGGCGGGGCTGCTCTGGGAGACCGTCGAGGCGCTCGGCCTCACCGCCGATGACGAGCTCGTGCTCGCCGGCGGGCTGCTGGCCGGTGGCCCGGTACGCGAGCGGATCGAGACCCGGCGTCCCGGCGTACGCCACGCCGCGCACCCGGTCGTCGGGGCGTGCGCGCTGGCCGCCACCGCGGCCGATCTCACCCTGGACCGGGAAGCGCTGACCGCCGCCCTGCGCTGATCCTCCCCCGTTGGATTTGCATCTCCTCAGGATCTGACGTTCTATGGATGGTCGCAATTTCAACCATCCCCGGAAGGAATCCGTGAGCAGCACTCAGCACGAGATCGAGCAGTCGGCCCCCGAAACCGGCTCCAAGCGCCCGCTCTGGCCGGTCTTCGGACCCGCCGCCGGCATCATCGCGCTCGTCGTGATCGCCGCCGTGATCGGTGGCGGTGGGTTCTCCGATGCCCTGAAGACGATCAATACCGCGGTGACCGCCAGCATCGGCTGGTACTACGTGCTGATCGTCACCGGATTCGTCCTCTTCGCCGTGGTGGTCGCGGCCTCCCCGCTCGGCCGGATCCGGCTCGGCGCCGATGACGACGAGCCCGAATACGGCACCCTCAGCTGGATCTCGATGCTGTTCGCCGCCGGCATGGGCATCGGCCTGGTCTTCTGGGGTGCGGCCGAGCCGCTGAACCACCTGGCCAACCCCCGTCCCGATGTCGCCGAAGCCGGCGCGCCGGCGATCGCGCAGCGGGCGATGACGCAGACCCTGCTGCACTGGGGCGTACACGCCTGGGCCATCTATGCCGTCGTCGGTCTCGGGGTGGCGTACGCCGTGCACCGTCGCCGCCGGCCGATCTCGATCCGCTGGGCGCTGGAACCCCTGCTGGGCAAGCGCATCGTGCAGGGCCCGGTCGGTCACGCGATCGACGTCGCCGCCATCGTCGGCACCCTGTTCGGTGTCGCCAGCTCGCTCGGCCTCGGTGTCACCCAGATGTCTGCCGGTCTGCAGAGCCTGGGCATCCTGCCGGACAACGAGATGGTCCAGCTGGTGCTGGTCGTCGCCATCACCGCCATCGCCACCTTCTCGGTCCTCTCCGGCCTGGACAAGGGCATCAAGTGGCTCTCCAACTTCAACATGGTGCTCGCCGCGCTGCTGGTGCTGGCGGTGCTCGCGCTCGGCCCGACGCTGTTCGTGCTGCGCGAGTTCGTGCAGTCCATCGGCTCGTACGCCCAGCAGTTCGTCGGACTGAGCTTCTCCACGCTGCCCTACTACGGCGCCTCCGGTGAGGAGTGGCTGGGTTCCTGGACCACCTACTACTGGGGTTGGTGGATGGCCTGGGCGCCGTTCGTCGGCGTCTTCATCGCCCGGATCTCCAAGGGGCGCACGGTTCGCGAGTTCGTGGTCGGTGTCCTGGTGGTACCGACCCTGCTCACCACCGCCTGGTTCTCCATCATCGGCGGCACCGCGCTCTATCAGCAGGTCACCAACGGCGGCCTGATCACCGACGGCTCGGTGTCCACCAATGAGGCGCTGTTCTCGGTCCTGGACCGGCTGCCCGGCGGTGCCCTGCTCGGTGGTGTCGCGGTGCTGCTGGTGCTGGTCTTCTTCGTCACCAGCTCCGACTCCGGGTCCTTCGTGGTGGACATGATCAGCCATGGTGGCAACCAGCATCCGCCGGTCTGGTCTCGGGTCTTCTGGGCCACCATGGAGGGCCTGATCGCGGCGGTGCTGCTCTGGGCCGGTTATCGCGCGGGCAGCGCCAGCGGTGGGCTGAATTCCCTGCAGACGATGGCGATCATCGCCGCCGCGCCGTTCTCGGTGGTGATGATCCTGATCTGCATCAGCCTGTGGAAGGCGCTGTCGCGCGATGTCCGCCGGGTGCGCGCGGTCGAGTCGCGGATCTTCCGCCGCGAGGTCACCCTCGAGGTCGCCGAGGCGCTGGAGTCGGAGTCCCCCGCGGGTTCGCACGCGGCCCGGAACGGGAAGCCGGATCAGCAGTCGCCGCGTCCCGCTCCGCCAGGCGGATCACTGCGCTGAGGGAGCGTGGCCCCGGCCCCTGCGCGCCGAGCTCGTCGTTGCGGTTGTTCATCGGGCAGTTCGGCTGGCTCAGGCAGCCGCAGCCGATGCACCCGGTGAGGCCGTCGCGCAGCTCGATCAGCGCCTCGATGCGCAGCTCCAGCGAGTCGTGCCAGGCCTCCGACAACCGCTGCCATTCGGCACGGCTCACCGGGCGGTCGTGCGGGATGGGTTCCAGCGAGGCGGCGATCTCGGTCAGCGACATGCCGACCGCCTGGGCCGCCCGGATCACCGCCAGCCGGCGGAGCACGTGGCGGGGATAGACGCGCCGATTGCCCGGGGTGCGATGCGCCTTGATCAGGCCGCGTTCCTCATAGAACCGCAGCGCCGAAGCGCTCACCCCCGAGCGCCGGGTCACCTGGCTCATCGTCAGCTCGCTCATCGTCGGATCCTCCCGATCAGGTCTTGACTTCAAGCTAACTCTAACTTGAAGAGTGGGGGTTGACGACCCCCGCCCGGGGGCACCGACGGAAGGCTCGATGATGACCCTCACCCTGATCACCGGAGCGACTGCCGGACTCGGTCGCGCGCTCGCGATGGCGCTCGACGAGGCCGGTCACCGACTGATCCTCACCGGCCGCGATCCGGAGCGGCTGCGGACGCTGCGGTTGGCGCTGCCCGACGCCCTGCTGGTACCCGGCGATGTCACCGATCCCGCGCACCGGCTGGCCTTGGTCGAGGCGGTCGGCGACCGGCCGCTCGATGTGCTGGTGCACAACGCCAGCGACCTCGGCCCGAGCCCGATGGTGCCGCTCGCCGACCTGACGCCGGATCGCTTCCGGGTGATCCTGGAGGCGAATGTGGTGGCCCCGCTGGCGCTCAGCGGGAGTCTGCTGCCGGCGCTGCGGCGGGCAGTGGCCCCGAGCCTGGTGACGATCTCCTCCGATGCGGCGGTCGAGCGCTACGAGACCTGGGGCGGGTACGCCGCCAGCAAGGCGGCGCTGGATCGGCTCGCGGGCACCTGGGCGGTGGAGGAGCCGCGGCTGCGGGTGTACGCGGTCGACCCGGGGGACATGCGGACCGCGATGCACCAGGCCGCGTTCCCCGGGGAGGACATCTCGGACCGGCCGCTGCCCGAGGAGGCCGCCGTGCCGGGAATCCGTGCCCTGATGGGATCCCGGCCGGCGAGCGGTCGCTACCGGGCGGCCGAGCTGGCTGGTTCCGCGCGGACGGAGGGGGCGGCATGAGCCGGCTCGCGCTGCGGCCCAGCACGACGTTCGGCGGGCGTACCCCGGGTTTCGCGGACCGGCCCGTCGAGGCCGATGCCAGGTCGCGGGATGCGGTCCGGCTGCTGGTGGCCGCCGGGCCGTTCATCCGGCACCGCCGATTCGGCGACCTGGTTGACGAACTGCGCGCCGGTGACGTGCTGGTGGTGAACACTTCGGCCACCGTCAATGGCGAGGTCGACGCGAGCTGGCGCGGGATGCCGATCTTGCTGCATGCCACCGAGGGGCCGTTCGGTGACTGGGTGGTCGAGCTGCGCAGTGCGCCCGATGCGGGGCGCTCGATCCTCGATGCGGCACCGGGGGATCACGTGGCGATCACCGAGGGTCCCGGTCTGCGGTTGCTCGCACCCCATCCCCACCGGTCGTCGCCGACGGGGGAGGGGAATCGGCTCTGGCGCGCCGAGGCCGAGGGTGGTCTGCGGGCGCTGCTGGATGCGGTGGGCCGGCCGATCGCCTACGGCTACCTGGCCGGTCGCTGGCCGCTGGCGGCGTACCAGACGGTCTTCGGTCAGGTGCCCGGCAGTGCCGAGATGGCCAGCGCCGGGCGGCCGTTCACCGATGCGCTGGTGCAGGCGCTGCTGCGGCGTGGCGTGTTGATCGCGCCCGTGCTGCTGCATACCGGTTTCTCCTCCCAGGAAGCCGGCGAGGGGCCGCAGCCGGAGCGCTTCGAGGTCGGCCCGGCGACCGCCCGGACCCTCAACCTGGCACGCCGCAGCGGCGGCCGGGTGGTCGCGGTCGGCACCACCGCCACCCGTGCCGTCGAATCCGCGGTCGTCGGTGGCCGCGTGGTGGCGAGCCGGGGCTGGACCGATCGGGTGGTCACCCCCGCGGAGCCGCCCCAGATCGTCAACGGCCTGATCACCGGCTGGCACGATGCCGGTGCCTCCCACCTGCTGCTGGTCGAGGCCATCGCCGGCGCCGAGAAGACCCAGCGCGCCTACGACGCCGCGCTGGCCGAGGGGTACGCCTGGCACGAGTTCGGCAATTCCTGCCTGATCCTGTGAGGGTTGATTCCCGTTGATGGTGGTTGGCTGGAGCGGGACCGCCCATGCCGTGGACGGATTCAGGGCCGGTCGCGGCCGATCAACTGCCATCCGTTCCGGCCGCGTCCGAGAACAAAGAGATCGCAGCCGGGTATGTCGTCGCCGTCGACCGGCAGATCCGGATGGCCGGCGGCGATGCTGCCCAGGACCGAGATGATGGCTCCCCCGTGGCTGATCGCGACGACCGTCGCTCCCCTGGCCCGTGCCGAGATGGCGTCCAGAACGGTGAACATTCGTCGTGCCACCGCATGTCCGTCCTCCCCGCCCGGAATGCCGGCCGAGAGATCTCCGCGGAGCCATTGCTGCTGCAGTGGCTCGAACAGGGCGGGGTTGTAGGGGCGGCCACGCTCGTCACCCACGTCGTACTCCTGCAGCCCGACCTTCACCTCGACGGGAAGGGCCAGGGCGCTCGCAGCGATCTCGGCCGTCTGCACGGCACGCGAGAGCTCTGAGGAGACGATTCGGACCGGCTGAAAGGACGCCAGCCTGCGGCCCAGGCGTCGTGCCTGGTCTCGTCCCGTGGGGGTGAGGCTGCCACCGCTGTCGCCGCTTCCGTCGGTTTCGTACGCGGCCTCGCCATGGCGGACGAGGATCACTCGCGTCCGGATCGATGCGTCGTCGCCCATGCCCAAGGACGCTAGTCGGACCTACTCGCTCCGGGAATACCCGGGCCATTCCCGGAGTTGAGTCTATGTGGCTCAAGTTGGGTGGACCGACGGCCGAGTTTTCGGCATAGTTGAGTCTGCAAGGCTCAACTCGAGCCCCTCACACTTTTGAACTTCTCACCAGCAGAGGACGTATGGACACGAGCAAACTGACCACGATGAGCCGGGATGCGATCTCGGCGGCGGTGCGCACGGCGCTGACCGAGGGCAACCCGCAGGCCGAGCCGGAGCACCTGCTGCTCGCACTGTTGAGCATCCCCGGAAACACCTGCGCCGCACTGCTGAGTCAGGTCGGTGCCGATCCCAAGGTCGTCGAGCAGGCGGCCCAGAACGCCATCTCCAAGCTGCCGTCGAGCCAGGGTTCGACGGTCTCCAACCCGACCATGTCGGGCGCTCTCGCGCGCGTACACGCCGAGGCGGAGAATCTGGCCCAGAAGCTCGGCGATCAGTATGTGGCGACCGAGCATCTGCTGATCGCGCTCGCCAAGGTGAAGTCGAACGCGCAGGCGATTCTGGATCAGGTCGGCGCCACCCCGGAGAAGCTGACCAAGGCCTTCAACGAGGCCCGCGGTGACAAGCGGGTCACCTCCCCCGAGGCCGAGGGCACCAACGGTGCGCTCGACCAGTATTCGATCGACCTCACCGAGTCGGCGCGTTCCGGCAAGCTCGACCCGGTGATCGGCCGCGACTCGGAGATCCGTCGGGTGGTCCAGGTGCTGAGCCGGCGGACCAAGAACAACCCGGTGCTGATCGGTGAGCCGGGCGTCGGAAAGACTGCTGTGGTTGAAGGTCTGGCCCAGCGCATCGTCGCCGGTGACGTGCCGGATTCGTTGAAGGGCCGCAAGCTGGTCTCCCTCGATCTCGGTGCGATGATCGCCGGCGCGAAGTACCGCGGTGAGTTCGAGGAGCGCCTCAAGGCGGTGCTGAACGAGATCAAGGAGGCCGAGGGCCAGGTCATCACCTTCATCGACGAGCTGCACACCGTGATCGGTGCCGGCAAGGCCGAGGGGTCGATGGACGCCGGCAACATGCTGAAGCCGATGCTGGCCCGCGGCGAGCTGCGGATGATCGGCGCCACCACGCTCGATGAATACCGCGAGAACATCGAGAAGGACCCGGCCTTCGAGCGCCGGTTCCAGCAGGTCTACGTCGGTGAGCCGAGTGTCGAGGACACGATCGCGATCCTGCGTGGGCTGCGGGAGCGTTACGAGGCGCACCACAAGGTCGCGATCACCGACGGTGCGCTGGTTGCCGCGGCCTCGCTGTCGAACCGCTACATCACCTCGCGGCAGCTGCCGGACAAGGCGATCGACCTGGTCGACGAGGCCGCCTCGCGGCTGCGGATGGAGATCGACTCCTCCCCCGAGGAGATCGACCAGCTGCGCCGCAATGTGGACCGGATGACGATGCAGCAGTTGGCGCTGGCCAAGGAGGACGATCCGGCGTCGAAGGAACGCCTCGCTCGTCTGGAGGAGGAGCTCGCCAACGCCAAGGAGGAGTTGCGCGGTCTGGAGGCCCGCTGGGAGGCGGAGAAGTCGGGCCTGAACAAGGTCGGTGAGCTGAAGCAGCAGATCGACGAGCTGCGCAGTGAGGCCGAGCGGGCGCAGCGCGAGGGTGATCTGACCCGTGCCTCGGAGCTGCTCTACGGCCAGATTCCCAACCTGGAAAAGCAATTGGCGAAGGCCGATGCCGAGGAGGCCGAGGCCAAGCCGATGGTGTCCGAAGAGGTCAGCGCCGCCGACATCGCCGAGGTGGTGTCCGCCTGGACCGGCGTACCGGTGGGGCGGATGCTGCAGGGTGAGTCGGAGAAGCTGCTGTCGATGGAGAACCATCTGGCGCAGCGGCTGATCGGCCAGAAGGCTGCCGTGCAAGCGGTTGCGGACGCGGTACGCCGTTCGCGGGCGGGGATCTCGGACCCGAACCGGCCCACCGGTTCGTTCCTCTTCCTCGGCCCGACCGGTGTCGGCAAGACCGAGCTGGCCAAGTCGCTGGCGGAGTTCCTCTTCGACGACGAGCAGGCCATGGTCCGTATCGACATGAGCGAGTATTCCGAGAAGCACTCGGTGTCCCGGCTCGTCGGTGCCCCTCCGGGTTACGTCGGTTACGAGCAGGGCGGTCAGCTCACCGAGGCCGTGCGGCGGCGCCCCTACACCGTGGTGCTGCTCGATGAGGTGGAGAAGGCCAATCCCGAGGTCTTCGACATCCTGTTGCAGGTGCTGGACGACGGTCGACTGACCGACGGCCAGGGGCGTACGGTCGATTTCCGGAACACCATCCTGATCCTGACCTCGAACCTGGGCTCGCAGTTCCTGGCCGATCCGAAGCTGGATCCGCAGACCAAGAACGATGCGGTGATGGAGGTCGTGCGGAAGTCATTCAAGCCGGAATTCCTCAACAGGCTTGACGAAGTGGTGATGTTCGACCCGCTGGGCATCGAGGATCTGACCAGCATCGTCGACATCAACCTGCAGCGCCTGAACGAGCGGATGGCCGATCGCCGGATCAAGGTCGACGTCTCCGATGCGGGCAAGGAGTGGTTGGCGATGACCGGTTTCGACCCGGTCTATGGTGCCCGCCCGCTGCGCCGGCTGGTGCAGAACACCATCGAGGATGCCCTTGCCCGCAAGGTGCTCTCCGGTGAGGTGCTCGAAGGCGACACGGTGAAGTTCGACCGCTCCGACGACGAGGACGGCCTCGTCGTGGTCGGCGAACCCAAGGCCGTCACCGCCTGACGCCTCACGCTCCTCGAGTAGGCCGCTTGCGGCCGTGTCGAGAGGAGTCCGATCACAAGCCCTCCGGGCCGCCACCGCCAAGGTGGCGGCCCGGAGTGCCACGGACTGTTCCCGGCGTACGCCGATCCGCAACCGTCCGCGCTGGACGCCGCCGCGCGGGCTCGTCGTCACGACCTCACCGGGCAGGGGTGGCAGGTGAGCATCTGGACCGTACCGGTCGCCGCGTGGTTGACCGGTGACGCGTGGCAGGCCGAGCTGCGCCGGATGCTCGGTTCCATCGTGGAGCAGGGTGCCGAGGTGGCCTGGCTGGCGAGCGAGGGGGCCCCGTACGCCGACCCACCGTGGTTGTTCGATCCGGCCGAGATGAGCGGTGGCGTCTACGGCTTCCTGACCGCTGACGGTCGCTACTCCTGCCCGCTCGATCCGGGGCAGCCGTGGGCGGTGGTGTCCGACGACGAGCTGGAAGTGGTACGCCGGGCCGCGCCACTCTCGCGGTCCTAGGCGGGTGAGCGCAACAACGAGAAGGGCCTGCTGTCTTTCGCTCTCAGCCATTGCCAGTTGCGTCATCTGGATAATAGCATTAACTTAAAAGTGATAGGGAGTAACCAAGGAGTTGAAACGAAATGCGAGATGTCCGATATGTCAGCCGCGGTGACACCGGTTGGATCGCCTCCGAGCTCCAGGGTCCCGACTCTGGTCCACTGGTGGTCCTGTCACCGGGCCTGGGGGACACCCGCGCGACGTATCGATTTCTGGTCCCTCTTCTTGTCGACGCGGGATATCGGGTGGCAACGGTTGATCTTCGCGGTCACGGCGAGTCGAGCACGGGGTGGGCGTCCTACAGCCGCAGCGACACGGCGGACGACCTGGCAGCGGTCATCGAGTCTCTGGACGAACCCGCCGTCCTGGTCGGGCAGTCCTTCTCCGGCGGATCGGCGACGATCGCGGCGGCAACCCGCCCCGACCTGGTCCGGGCGATCATCGAGATCGGACCGTTCACTCGCCCACCGTCCTTCAGCCTGGGGGCGCTGATCCGCAACGATCACGCCTACCGCAAGGGTGCGTTGCTCCTCGCGCGATTCGCCATCTCCGGAAGTGTGCGAACGTGGGCGAAGTACCTGGATGTCGCCTATCCCGGGGTGAAGCCAGCTGACTGGGACGAGTGGCTCCCGGCTCTTCTGGACAACCTGCGAGAGCCGGGCCGAATGGTTGCGGCACGCGCGATGCTGCAGTCGCGGCCGACGGACGCGGCGGAGTCCTTGGCCGAGGTCCGCTGTCCTGCGTTGATCATCATGGGTACCGACGACTCCGACTTCGCTGATCCTCCCGCAGAAGCCGCCGGCATCGTGGAGGCCATGCCGCCCGGCGTCGGGCGGATCGCGATGATCGATGGAGCCGGGCACTACCCGCACGCCCAGTACCCCGAACAGACCGCCGATGCGGCGATCGCTTTCCTGCAGAATGCCCTGCATGCCTAGAGCCGGACTCACCACTGCTGCCGTTGTCGAAGCCGGTTGCTCACTGGCCGACGAAGTCGGCCTCGACAGTCTCAGTATGGCCTCGCTGGCCGAACGCCTCGGTGTGCGAACACCCGCGCTGTACAAGCACATTGACAGGTTGGGAGGCCTGCGCCACGCGATTGCCGTGCGCGGGATGAACCAGATGGCCGAGCTGCTGGAGGAAGCAATACAAGGCTCCTCCCGTAAGGACGCAGTTCGGGCGATTCTCGCCAGTACGCGCACCTACCTTCGGTCGCATCCGGGCATGTATGCGGCCACCTTGCGCGAGGAGCTGGGAGACCAGAGTGATCCGTTGTTGGCCGCCTCCACCCGAGTGGTGACGTGCCTGCGTGCCGCCCTGGCCGGTTACGACATCGCCGAAGCCGACCTCGACCACGCAGTGCGGACCGTGCGGTGCACCGTCCACGGATTTGCTCAGCTCGAAGCCGAGAACGCATTCCACTGGGATGCGAACGTTGCGGACAGCGTCGAGTACCTGACCGACTTCATCGACCGCGGCTTGGGCGGCGGAGGCCATCCGCCCCACGATGAGAAGCGACCAATCGATCGGAGGTCTTGATGCACAAACTCTTGGTCCTGTATCCCGAACCCGTCGATCCCGAGCAGTTCCGCGCGTACTACGTGAATAACCACTTACCCCTGGTCAGACAGATGCCCGGGTTGCTCGCATGCCGCTACAGCTTCGACGTGGCATCAACCGTGGGCGAAACGCCCTACTTCGCTGTGTTCGAGGCGGACTTCGCAGACGAGGCAGCGATGATCGAGTCGAGACAGTCCGCCGTAGGCAGGCAGGTCGCTGCCGACGTTGCCAACTACGCCACCGGAGGGGCGGTCGTCGTTCACTACTCGGCGCAGAGCGCCATGCGCTGACCGCCCTCAGGTATGGCACGGCCAGGACAGGTTGACTGAGGTCAGCGGTTCGGAACAAACTCACTCGACCCGGGTGTTCCTCCTCCATGACCAGTGATGTCGAGACGACACCAGCACCCGCGGCCGCGTCCGGTTCGATCGGCGACAAGGCGATGGGCTTCCTCGCCTTCGTGGATCACACCGGGATCGCGCGCAGCGGGACGCGTTCCCAGGGCCTGGACGACGGCATCGACCTCTTCCAGCGCGCCGAGGGGATGGGGCTCGATGCCGGCTACGTGCGGCACCGGCACCTGCAGGCGTACCTCTCCGCACCCCTGCCCTTCCTGGCCGCTGTCGGCATGCGGACCAGTGCGCTGCGGCTCGGTACCGCGCTGATCCCGCTGCGGTTCGAGAACGCCGGCCGGCTCGCCGAGGACATCGCCACGACCGATCTGCTCACCGGTGGGCGGCTGCACATCGGCATGGGGTCGGGGTACGCCAAGCAGGACGCGGTGAACGTGCGCGCCTTCGGTGCGGTGGGTGATGTCCGGGAGAAGGTCGATGCGACGCTCGGGGATGTGATCTCATTCCTCGACGGTGAGGTCGTCTCGGTGGCCGATGAGTTCTTCGAGACCGAGGACGAGGGCACCGAGCTGGTGGTGCGTCCGCAGGCGCCGACGGTACGCTCCCGGCTCGCCTATGGTGCGGGTTCGGTGACGAGCGCCGAGATGGCCGGCCGGCTCGGGATCGGACTGCAGGTCTCCACCCTGGCGCCGACCGACGGTACGGGGCGCTCCTTCGAGGAACTGCAGCTCGAGGTGATCGACGCCTATCGGGCCGCGAGCCGGGAGGCCGGGCACGGGGACGGGCATGTGTCGGCGAGCCGGCAGGTGCTACCGGTGACCGATCAGCGCGACCTGGTCGACTTCCAATATCTGATCGATCGGGACCGCACCCGTCAGGAGGCGATGCTCCGCGAGGGCGGCGCCCCGCTGGGCGGCCGTCGCGCGATGTTCGGCCGCGTCGTCGCCGACGCTCCCGAGGTCGTCGCCAAGTTCCTCGCCGGCGATGTGGCACTGCAGGCTGCCGACGAGGCCATCCTCGCGCTGCCATTCGGCCACCCGTACGAGGTGGTACGCAAGATCACCACCACGTTCGGTGAGCGCGTGGTACCGCTGTTGCGCGAGGTGCGCTGAGCTTTCGGGCGGATCACTCCGGTAGGCGGAAGGCTCGCGCGGCGGTGACACCGGCGTCCAGGTCCCAGTGCGATGGGAACGTGGCGGCGAGCTGCTCGACGGTCACCTCGGGGCCGGCCTGGACCAACTTCTCGATCGCGCCGCGATCGGGGACCGTCGAGGGTTCCGCGAGCTCGGTCAGCCATTCGGTGATGTGCTCCACCGTGGAGTCGTGGTCCCTGGACGGCAGGACGCCCTCGAACCCGTCGTCGACGTCGTACGGTGCGCGCAACCATTGGCCGTTCTCCCAGCCGTAGATGAAACCGATCCAGTCCTCTTCACCGCCCTCGCGGTGCTCGTTGAGCGCCTCGCCCCACCATTGGGGTGTACCGGTGAGCAGGTCGGTCTCCGGCTCCTCGAAGTATTCGGCGGATCCCTCCCAGTAGGTCTCGCTGTACTCATGATCCCTGCCGAAGAGGATCGCTCGCCCACCCGGCAGGAGCGCCATCCGGGCCCAGTTGCCGCCGCCGTCGTGACAGTGCCGGATCCGCCCGCGGCCGTACGTGTCGTCATATCCCTGAGCCGCGTACAGCGCAGCCAATGACGCCCAGCGGTGATTGAGGTTCGCGGGATTGTCGAGGTCGACCGGGACCAGGCTCATGGCCGAAGACTAGATTGGGCGAGCTGGGCGAGCTGATCGGTGACGGCCTGGCCAGCCTGCCGTCTTTCGGGTGCGCGAGCCGGATGGGGTCGGTATGCCACTGTGTCGTCCAAACCGACCGGGTGTGGCGGTGCAGGGATTCGAGAAGTGAATTCAGGTTCGTCGTGGAGATGGTGTAATCCCTTGTCAGGAAGTGTGCTCCCCGCGAGAGCGGGGATGATCCAGCGTCCGACTGGGTTGTCGGTCAGGTCTGGGGGTGCTCCCCGCGAGAGCGGGGATGATCCTCCCACATCGACGAACGCGAGCCACGGAACCACGTGCTCCCCGCGAGAGCGGGGATGATCCTGAGTGTCTGCCAGTCGGGGAGCTGCTCGATGTGTGCTCCCCGCGAGAGCGGGGATGATCCCTATCAGGTCTCGATCGGTGACCCGGCCGCGCCGGTGCTCCCCGCGAGAGCGGGGATGATCCGCGGATCTACCGCGAAGCACCGAGGTCCCCGGAGGTGCTCCCCGCGAGAGCGGGGATGATCCGCGGACCGCCAAGGACATCGACCAGTTGATCCGGTGCTCCCCGCGAGAGCGGGGATGATCCGTTGATCGAGGACAAGGCCAACGGCCCGGCGATGTGCTCCCCGCGAGAGCGGGGATGATCCATACGAGCAATACGCATCAGCACAGCACGAGGGGTGCTCCCCGCGAGAGCGGGGATGATCCATGCTGCCCTCGTATCCGGCTGAGTTGATGGCCGTGCTCCCCGCGAGGGCGGGGATGATCCCTCAGGATCAGGCGAGTAGGGTCTCCTGCGCTGCCCAGGTGCACAGCATTGGGTGGTGGAGCGGGATGACCCGGCTTTGGTTGAGAGCTTGGCCACCGCACGGGTGTCAGAGTGCTCCCCGCGTGAGCGGGGATGATCCCGCTTCTTCTCGAAACTCTAAGGCTTTAGTAGAAAGTTTTGCCAGGCCATTGACGTCGATGCTGGCACTGGGCGATGCTGTAGGTCACCCCCACCCCCGGGAGACATCTCATGGACGAGACCTTCGCAGGCGTTGATGACAGTCTGAGCCCACAAGCCCGCTGCGTGTGGGCGAAATCAGGAAATCGTGCCCGTGAGTGGCTGCCGCTGAATCAGCACATGCTCGACTCGGCTGCGATGGCCGAGCGACTGTGGGATCAGTGGCTGGCGCCCGGCATTCGGGTTCGTTGGGGTGAGGCGTTTCCGGGCGGAGAGATCGACGCTCGGGCGCTGTTCGTGTTCCTCGCCGCCGCCCATGATGTTGGCAAGGCCTCCCCCGTCTTCGTCGCGCAGGTGGAGACCTTCGCTGAACGGGCACGTCAGCAAGGGTTGCCCTGCGCGGTGATGGATCTCCTGAAGAACGATCGAAAGCACCTGCCCCATGCCACGGTCAGTTACCTCGCATTGGAGGAGTGGCTCCGCGATAACGACATCGATGACGTACTCGCCAAGCAACTGGCGTCAGTCGTCGGGGCCCACCACGGCCGCCCGGCCGCGGGGAGGCTCTCGAAGTTGAGAGCACGGAAGGCGGCCCTCGGTGGGGACGAGTGGAGTCGGGTGAGGACGGAGCTGCTCGACTGGCTGGATGCCGAGCGAGGGGTCTCCGATCGGTTCCGATCGTGGGATGGGGTATCCGTGCCCTTGCCCACTTTGGTAGGGATGTGCGGCCTCGTCATCATGGCCGACTGGTTGGCGAGCAATCAGGACTACTTCCCACTCAGAATGACCGACGACGACCTGAGCCCGGAGTTGCCGAGCCCAGACACCTGCGCCGAACGTTGGGACGCGGGTTGGGGCGAGGTCGGCATGCCTCACTCATGGTCGCCGACGGTGCCGATCCTGCCGGCGAGTGAACTCTATCGGTCACGCTTCGACGGCTGGGAGGATCGAACACCTCGGCCACTGCAGCGAGACCTGGTCGACCTGGTGTCCAACAATGACATCGGGCTCCTTTTCATCGAATCCGAGATGGGCTCGGGCAAGACCGAGGCCGCGTTCGTCGCTGCCGAGATACTGGCCGCCAAGTGGGGCGCCCAAGGCCTGTTCGTAGCGCTTCCGACGCAGGCCACCACCGACGGCATGTTCAGCAGAATGCTTCCGTGGCTGGAAAAGCTCCCGCAGCCACCCGAGGATGTACCGGCATGGTCCATGACCTTGGCTCACGGGAAGGCCTCGCTCAATGAGGACTATGCCGCCCACGTAACCGCATTTGACGATTTCGAGCGAGAGATAGAGCGGTCGGGAGGAACCGCAGGCGTACACGACGAGGAGGACGAGTGTGCGGACCGCTTGGTCAATGCCGTCGCGCATCAATGGTTCCGGGGGCGCAAGCGTCGCCTGCTCGCCAGCTTCGGAATCGGCACCATCGACCAGCTATTGATGGCCGGCCTGCAGCAGAAACACCTGATGCTTCGACACCTCGCGTTTGCCGGCAAGGTCGTGGTGATCGATGAGTGTCATTCCAGCGATGACTTCATGAATGTCTACCTGGACACGGTTCTCGGCTGGCTCGGGCTCTACGGCGTGCCCGTCATCCTGCTGTCCGCGACGCTGACGACCGAGCGGAAACACGCCATGCTTCGGGCGTACGCCCCAGGTGTCGACACGACCTGTGAATCCGAGGGTTATCCGCAACTGACCTGGATCGACGCGGCTCGCACGCGCATGTCATCACAGGTGGTCGAGGACAGTTCCCGCCCGCGCAGCGTCCAATGGGAATGGATCGACGAGGACGACGATCACCTGGCGGACCTGCTCGAACAGAACTTGGCCGACGGCGGTTGCGCACTGGTAGTTCGGAACACGGTCAAGGACGCCCAGAGGATCGCCGATCTACTGCGCACGCGTGAAATCGCTCCCGTCACGCTGGCCCACTCTCGGTTCCTGGCTGTCGATCGCGCCCAGAATGACGCCGAGCTTCGGCGACTCTACGGGCCGAGGGCGGGCCTCGGGACTCGGCCTGAGCGGTCGATCGTCGTTGCCACCCAGGTCGTCGAGCAATCACTGGACGTCGATTTCGACGTGCTGATCACCGATCTGGCGCCGATGGACTTGCTCTTCCAGCGCGTCGGGAGACTCCATCGACACCAGTGGCGCACGCGTCCTGCGGGGCTCGCTGATGCACGGGCGTACCTGATTGCGGACAGAGCGGGCGCGTTACCGACAGGCACCGGAGGGTCGAAGTTCGTGTACGGAGGCCATCACCTGCTGCGCACGGCCCGCGTACTCGATCAACATGGGGGCGAGCTGGGGATCCCCGGTGACATTGCCCCGTTGGTGCAGCGTGCCCTCGGGGGTGAGGACCTCGGCGGTGATGAGGCACAGGCTGCCGAGTTGGCCGATGCTGCAGAGAAGCACTCTGCCGAGGTTCGGACTCGACAGGCGAACGCCCAACGGTACGCCCTTGGCGACTGGGATCCCGAAGACGGCGAAGGTGACAATCTCGGCCACTGGTTGCATCTCGTGACCGATTCCAGCGAGGCGTACCTCGGCGCCATGGTGCGCGACGCCAAACCCTCCCTAGAGGTGATCGTGATCCCGCTTGAGCCAGACGGAAGTCGTGCGATTGTTCCGCCTTGGATGTCGGATGGTGGCACGCTCGACACCAGCAGCCTCCCCGATGACCAGTTGGCACACCGCATCGCAACCTGGACGGTCAAGTTGCCTCCCTCGGTGACCATCGACCCTGTTCGACTGACGGCATTGATCACCGCACTTGACAAGGGCGTCGTCAAGGGTTGGGTACTGCCCCGGCATCGGCTCATCAAAGGGCAATCGATACTTCCTATGCACCAGACCCACGAAGGGAGCAACGTCTTGGAGACCACAATTTTTGCCGACACGAACAAACCGATCCACCTGCACTACTCACCCGATCGAGGACTTGAAGAGGTACCTGATGAGCTTCAATCTCGTTGACGAACCGTGGGTTCTCGTCCAGACCACTGAGGGGCCCGACGAACTGTCCCTTGCTCAACTCTTCGCCAGAGCAGACAGCATTCGCGCGATCACCGGTGAGATCCCGACTCAGGGGTTCGCGATTCTCAGAGTGTTACTGGCCATCTGCCATGACGCCATCGGTTGGCACACGAACAAGGCCATCAGATCCCTCCACGATTCCGGTATCGACCTCGACCGCATCCAGGACTACTTGATCGAACACCACGATGTGTTCGATCTGTTCCATCCGCAGCGGCCCTTCATGCAGGTGGCCGGTCTGCGCACGACCAAGGACGAACACTCCGGGTTGGAAAAGTTGATCGCCGATGTACCGAACGGTTCCCCGTTCTTCACAACCCGCGCCGGTCGCGGACTCGACAAGATCTCGGCGGCGGAGGCGGCACGGTGGCTGGTCCACGTCCAGGCCTTCGATCCATCCGGCATCAGGTCCGGTGCGGTTGGCGACATCCTGTCCAAAGGAGGAAGGGGTTACCCGATCGGCCCGTCCTGGGCGGGGCAGATCGGTGGGATCGTCCTGCACGGTGACAACCTGCGCGAGACCCTGGTGAACAACATCTCCGTAACCCGTGAGTCGCTCGATGATCGGCCGGTGTGGGCACTGGCAACACCACACACGTCCGAGCGCGAGGAGGAGAGCATGCCCGCGGGACCCGTCCAGACCCTTGTCTGGCAGTCTCGGCGAGTACGCCTTGTGGGTGATCGGGAAGGTGTGAGGGGGGTGGTGCTCGCCCAAGGAGACAAGGTCGTCCCACAGAGAATGCTGGGCATCGAGCCGATGACCGCCTGGCGGTATTCCAAGCCGCAGTCGAAGAGCTTCGGCCGGCCCGTGTACATGCCGAACCAGCACGAAGCGGGTCGAGCCATGTGGCGGGGGCTGCCCGCACTGATCGCGGCAGGTGCCGAGCAGATCGATGACAATGGGTCGAAGTTCGATCGCTTCCAGACTCCCGACACGGTGAGAGTTGCCGACGAGCGGGATGCGACCTATGTGGCGCAGGCGGTAGGTATCCAGTACGGCCCGCAGAAGGCCGTGATCGAAGAACTCATTGACGATCGGATGGAGCTCCCGGGAGTGTTGCTCATAGACGGTGGCACTGAGCTGCAGGTAACGGTGACGGACGGGGTGGACAACGCAGACACCTGCGTTCGGGCGCTCGGGCAGTTGGCGGCGAATATCGCAAGGGCTGCGGGCGAGCGCGGTGATGATGCCGGCGATGGGGCACGGCAGCGCGCAATGGCAGAGGCGTGGGCCGCCCTGGACCAGCCGGCCCGCGCGTGGGTCGCGTCGATCAGCGCCGACTCCGATCCCTTGGAAGTCCTGCGTGCTTGGCAAACGCAGGTTCAGAGGATCATGCAAGATCACGCCAGGATCCTCGTCGATCGAGCCGGGCCGGCCGCTATCCGGGGTCGTCAGACCAACTTCGGCTATCTGAGCGCACACAAGGCTTACTCGTTCTTCCTGCGTGACCTCCGCAAGGAACTCTCCACGATCCAGCCCACGAAGAAGGAGACCGCAAATGGCTGACAAGATCTGCCGCGATGTCGTGAACGCGCGGATTGTCTCGCTGGCCCCGGACCCAGCCAGCCTGACCCCTTCCGGGCGCGCAGCCCTCGCCCAGCTTCGTCGCGGGGCTGGGAAACCACCCGGGTCGATCCCCGAGATCTGGCAATACACGATGGCCGAACTCGGTGACGGTGCAGCCGCCCCGGTTGGTCGGCGCGAGGTTGCGGTGCATGTGGCACTCACGCAGTGGGCCATGCATCAGCAGTCAAAGGGTGCGCACATGCATCGCAGGGACCGGCCATTCGGATCGGCTCTGCGGCTGCTGGCTTCAACTCAGAACCGCGCCACGCCGCAGGAAAGCCCCGCGTACCGACGCATGATGGCACTGGCCTCCAGCCGGAACCTCGCGGGCATCACCACCCACTCGCGTGGCTTGATCGGCCAGCTTCGCACGGCCGGGTTCGGTTTCAACTACGGCGACTGGGCAGAAGACCTCTACTGGATCCAGGTCCCCGGCCATGCCGTCGACGTCCAGCGGCGCTGGGGAAGGGATTTCTACCGCCTGACCGAGGACTCGATCAATCAGACCCTTGATGACATGGATGACCCCACCGACAACAGCAGGACCAGCCAAGGAGCAGCACAATGACCACCTATATCGAGATCCACGCAATCCAGAACGTTCCGCCCGCGAATCTCAACCGAGACGACACCGGGGCGCCGAAGACCGCCACATACGGTGGTGCGGTACGCGGCCGGGTGTCATCCCAGTCCTGGAAGCGGGCAATGCGCAGACACTTCAACGACCAACTCGATCCGAAGGATGTTGGTCGTCGGAGCAAGCAAGTGGTCAAGCTGCTCATGGATGCCGTGGTGGAGCGTGACCGCGACCTCGAGGAGCGAGCAGAGTCTCTCGCAGTGTCCGCCCTGAAGGCCGCCGGTTTCGACCCCAAGCCCAAGAAGGGTAAGAAGGGGGAGCCGGACGGTACCGCCGAGCTCGGCTACCTGCTGTTCGTCTCCCAGCGCCAGATCGCTGCAGTCGCGGATGTGATCGTTGCAAATGCCGATGCCGGGGATGACAAGGCGCTGGTTGCTGCCTTCAAAGCGGCCGGAGTCAAGAACCTGCTGGATGCGGATCATTCGATCGACATCTCACTGTTCGGGCGGATGGTCGCAGATGCTCCCGACCTCAACGTGGACGCCGCCTGTCAGGTCGCCCATGCTATCGGCGTGCACGAAGTCGTGCCGGAGTTTGACTATTTCACCGCGGTGGACGATGTGGTCGAGGCGGCTGAGGAGGCCGGGGCCGGGATGATCGGGACCGTCGAGTTCTACTCGTCGACCTTCTATCGCTACGCAGCTGTCAACCTGGACCAACTCGCCACCAACCTGGGTGACGAGAAGGCGGTCTCCATGGCTGTCGAATCCTTCGTCCGCGCGTTCGTCGAGTCGATGCCCAGTGGCAAGCAGAACACCTTTGCATCGGGTACCCGACCGACCGCAGTCCTGGTCACCGTCGCCGAGGGGCAGCCGGCCAGCCTGGTCGGCGCCTTTGAAGAGCCTGTGAAGGACTCCCTCGGTTATGTGAAGCCCGCTGTCGGGAAGCTGGCTGATCATGCCCGTGAAGTCTTTGACACCTGGCGGAAGCCCAAGGAGATCTTGGTGTGCGGATTGCCGGGTGACCTGTCCAGGCTTGCGGAACTCGGAGATGTGGTCAGCTTCGACGAACTCGCCGCGAGGGCAGGCAAAGCCGGAGTCGCATCATGAGCGTTTTGGTCCTGCGACTTGCAGGGCCACTGCAGAGCTGGGGCGTACGCAGCAGGTTTGTTCGCCGAACTACCGAAGCGATGCCAACCAAGAGCGGGCTGATCGGCCTGCTTGCGGCGGCGAAGGGAATGCGCCGCCAGGATCCGCTGGAGGACCTTCTCGAGTTGTCACTCGCCGTTCGGTGTGATCAACCCGGTGAGCTGCTCCGTGACTTCCACACCGCCCACCATCAGGTCTCGGGGAAGTCGATGCCATTGTCGGAGCGGTACTACTGGTCGGACGCGGTCTACACCGCGTACATATCTGGTCGAGACGAGGTGATCGACGGATTGAACGAGGCCCTCGCCGATCCCGCTTATCCCATCTATCTGGGCCGTCGGTCCTGTGTTCCGGAGGGTCGTATCGTGCTCGCAGTCTCGGCTGAACCTGTCAAGGAACTGGTGCATACCACACCCTGGCAAGCCGGAGTCCCGCATCAGAAACGCATGAAACAACCCACGGTGACCCTCGACGTACAAGCGGACGAGGGAGTTTTCGCCGAGCTCACTGCCGCGCGACAGGTTCAGGACGTGCCACTGAGTTTCGACCCCGAGCGACGTGACTATGCGGTGCGCGCCGTGGTGGACACCTCGGTCGAGGTTCCCAACCCACGTTGGACTGCGCCTGCCGCTGCTGATGGGCATGACCCGTTGTCACTGGCGAAGGAGTACGCATGATCCTGAGCCGTATGTTCATCAACAAGCAGCGTCGTGACGCCAAGAAGTTGCTGGTATCACCACAAGCGATGCACGCTGCGGTGCTCTCCGGATTCCCTCCTGATGTTGATCAAGGGCGGGTGCTGTGGCGATTGGATGGCATGAGTTCGCCTCAGACTTCGCTGTGGATCGTGTCGAGAGAGCGTCCGGACTTGACGCACCTGGAAGAGCAGGCGGGCTGGCCTTCTCGACCGACGACCCGATCGGAGAACTACGACGGTGTGCTCGCCGCGCTGGCGCCGAATCAGAGCTGGGCGTTCCGGGCCACAGTCAATCCGACGCATCGGGGCAACCATGCGGGGCGCAAACAGATCTTCGCGCACGTGACGGTCGAACAGCAGACGCAGTGGTTGCTGGACCGTCAGGACCGGATGGGTGTGTCTCTCCTGGGGCCCGACAAAGAACGCACGTTTGGCCTGACGTCCCGGGACGTCAAGAAGTTCAAGCGAGGGGACGCATCTGTGACCCTGGCGTACGCCACGTTCGAAGGTGTGCTGCGAGTCGTGAATGCCGAACGACTTCGGTCGGTCCTGGTCGAGGGTCTGGGGCGCGGCAAGGCCTACGGTTGTGGTCTCGTCACACTTGCCCGACCAGCATGATTCCGGGGGCGGCGCCGCCAACGGCCCGACAGCTCAACCGGATCGATGATCGTCTTTCCTTTCTTTACTTGGAACGGTGCACACTGAGCCGAGACGCCAACGCCATCACCGCGACGAACGAGACCGGTACGGTGCACATCCCCGCCGCGGGTGTGAATGTGCTCCTGCTCGGGCCGGGTACACGGATTACCCACCATGCGATGATGGTGATCGCTCAGTGTGGAGCGACTGCCGTCTGGGTCGGGGAGAACGCGGTTCGCTACTACGCGCATGGTGTCCCGTTGGCCCGTTCGACCCGGTTGCTCGAGGCGCAGGCCGAGGCAGTGAGTCATCGCGACCGCCGGCTGTCGGTTGCTCGGCGGATGTACGGCCTCAGGTTTCCTGACGAAGCTGTGGATCGTGCGACGATGCAGCAGTTGCGAGGCCGTGAAGGTGCGCGAGTACGCCAGATCTATCGTCAGAACTCGGAACGAACTGGTGTTCATTGGTCGAAGCGGGACTATGACCCCGAGTCGTTCGAGACCGGGGACGCGATCAATCAAGCCTTGTCTGCCGCACATTCCTGTCTCTACGGTGTGGTGCACGCCGTGATTGTCTCGCTTGGATGTTCTCCTGGACTTGGTTTTGTCCACACGGGACACGCCCGATCCTTCGTCTACGACCTGGCCGACCTGTACAAGGCGGATGCGACGATTCCGATCGCGTTCGACACGGTGGCAAGTGAACCGGAGGACGTCGCCGGCGATTCCCGACGACGGTCTCGCGACGCGCTCCGCGAGCTGCACATCATCGAGAGGTGCGTCAAGGACATCAAGGATCTCTTGTTGCCGCAGGAGCAATCGGAGTTCGAAGTGGATGTGACCTATCTCTGGGATGACAAAGCGGTGAATGTGGCCGGCGGGGTGGACTATTCGGAGGTGGAGTTCTGATTGTCATCGTGCTGAGCAAGGTCCCTTCGGGCCTGAGAGGCCATCTCACTCGTTGGCTCATGGAGGTGGCGCCAGGTGTCTACGTCGGAAAGGTGTCAACGAGGGTTCGAGAGGAGCTCTGGGCGTTGATCCTGGACATGGTCCGTGACGGCACTGCGCTGATGGTTCTGACAGCGCGCAATGAACAAGGTCTGGAGATTCGCAACCATCGGCACGCATGGACGCCTGAGGACTTCGACGGGGCCATTTTGATGCGTCGGCCTCCGGCGAACGTGGAGTCGACCGGGGCCAAGCCGCTCTCGTCTCGAGCTGCTCGGTTTCGCCGGCTTCGGAGCCGGGGAAAGTGAATTGGATCTGTCTCCCAGTAGGGTGAAACCCCTTGTCAGGAAGTGTGCTCCCCGCGCGAGCGGGGATGATCCGTGCTCGGTGGCGATCGACCGCGCCGGGGTGATGTGCTCCCCGCGCGAGCGGGGATGATCCCCCGAAGCGGACCGCGGCCCGGGTCGAAACATCGTGCTCCCCGCGCGAGCGGGGATGATCCCTCGTTGAGGAACTGGTCATCGCGCCAGAGGTGGGTGCTCCCCGCGCGAGCGGGGATGATCCGGTCATTCAGGGACACACGACCCAAGCGGACTGGTGCTCCCCGCGCGAGCGGGGATGATCCCGGGGCGACGACGCCGACGACGCCGAGGATGGCGTGCTCCCCGCGCGAGCGGGGATGATCCGCTGCCCCAGGTCACCATCGGTTTTCGCGGGTTGTGCTCCCCGCGCGAGCGGGGATGATCCGCGCTGCGACCGCGCCGCCCGCCTGCTGGGTGCCGTGCTCCCCGCGCGAGCGGGGATGATCCGGCGTTGGCTGACGAACTGGAGGCATCGTGAACGTGCTCCCCGCGCGAGCGGGGATGATCCGGCTGAGGCCGAAGCGCGACGCCAACTCGCGATGTGCTCCCCGCGCGAGCGGGGATGATCCCGGTGTCGTAGGCCATGCCGTAGACGAACGAGAGTGCTCCCCGCGCGAGCGGGGATGATCCGGCATCTCCGACCACGCAGGCTTTGCGCCGGGCGGTGCTCCCCGCGCGAGCGGGGATGATCCGTTCGCGACGGCGCGGTCCACCATCGTCTGGATGTGCTCCCCGCGCGAGCGGGGATGATCCAGCCATCTTCGTCGGTCTCGGGCCGAATGACGCGTGCTCCCCGCGCGAGCGGGGATGATCCCCAGGTTGTCCAGCGCTCGCTGGACGGGTTCAGTGCTCCCCGCGCGAGCGGGGATGATCCCCCCAGCCACCGTAAGCGCTGCCGCGGGTGGACGTGCTCCCCGCGCGAGCGGGGATGATCCTACCGGGTGCTTGCCTTCCCCGAGGGTGTCGTCGTGCTCCCCGCGCGAGCGGGGATGATCCGTCAGCGACGGCAGCAAGGGCCTGCTCTGTGACGTGCTCCCCGCGCGAGCGGGGATGATCCCTGAGCCGGGACTTTTTGGCGTACGCGCAGAGCGTGCTCCCCGCGCGAGCGGGGATGATCCGGAGGACGGAATGAGTGACATGACCCTGAGTCGGTGCTCCCCGCGCGAGCGGGGATGATCCCCAGTCGTCCCCGGAGCCGGAGCGGATCAGATAGTGCTCCCCGCGCGAGCGGGGATGATCCTTTTACGAGCAGCGCATCGGATTGCTGCAGGCGGTGCTCCCCGCGCGAGCGGGGATGATCCGCTCGCTGTTCTGCCAGCTCGTGCGAGCAAGCAGTGCTCCCCGCGCGAGCGGGGATGATCCGTAGTCGGGCGAGTGCGGTGGCACCCAAGCGATGTGCTCCCCGCGCGAGCGGGGATGATCCGGCGAGTTCGGCCACCCGGATTCATGAGCTGAAGTGCTCCCCGCGCGAGCGGGGATGATCCCCAGTGACCGGAACGCCTGAAATTGCAAGGGCGGTGCTCCCCGCGCGAGCGGGGATGATCCGCTCCACGGCTGGAACGGCAACGAGGTGTTCGGCGTGCTCCCCGCGCGAGCGGGGATGATCCCGCATAGCTGAGCGCAGCGGTCACGCGGTAGCGGTGCTCCCCGCGCGAGCGGGGATGATCCCGCTGGGTTAACCCTTGGGTACTTGCTTGGGTAGTGCTCCCCGCGCGAGCGGGGATGATCCGACCTCACCTGATCACCCATCACCCAGGAGCAAGTGCTCCCCGCGCGAGCGGGGATGATCCGGGGAGTACCTGCCGGGCGCACCAGACCGCCAATGTGCTCCCCGCGCGAGCGGGGATGATCCGCACCTCGACCAGGCGGGCCGGCGCTGCACCATGTGCTCCCCGCGCGAGCGGGGATGATCCGCTCGGCGAGAACTGCGCGGAGACCCTGGCTAAGTGCTCCCCGCGCGAGCGGGGATGATCCGAACTCGAGTCGGTCGCCGAGCAGGGGCACGAGGTGCTCCCCGCGCGAGCGGGGATGATCCGAAGATCGGCAACCCCGTCGACCCGCCGCTCGGGTGCTCCCCGCGCGAGCGGGGATGATCCCACCCCGGTCCACGATCCCGGCCCCCGCTGGACCGTGCTCCCCGCGCGAGCGGGGATGATCCGACTCGGGAGAGGGCCGGTCCGAGCCGCTCAGCGTGCTCCCCGCGCGAGCGGGGATGATCCTGCTGGACGCCGGCGACGATCTCCTCGCAGCAGGTGCTCCCCGCGCGAGCGGGGATGATCCGGATGCGGGGGTGGCATAGCAGAACCCGCACCTGTGCTCCCCGCGCGAGCGGGGATGATCCCGCGGTCTCGTGCACCCTGTCGCACAACAATTTGTGCTCCCCGCGCGAGCGGGGATGATCCGCTGCTCCCCGAGGTCGTCTCGATGCTCGCCGAGTGCTCCCCGCGCGAGCGGGGATGATCCTGCTGCGCTGGGATAGCGGGTCACGCGCGCGACGTGCTCCCCGCGCGAGCGGGGATGATCCTCGGCATGGTGGGTGGTGCTGGACCGATACGGCGTGCTCCCCGCGCGAGCGGGGATGATCCGGTGGTTGGCCCCTCGCTGGCCGTCCACTGCGGGTGCTCCCCGCGCGAGCGGGGATGATCCCCGACGTTGCCGATCAACTGACCAGCTCGGACCGTGCTCCCCGCGCGAGCGAGGATGATCCCCCTTCGCCTAGGACAACACCACCTACGGGGCAGTGCTCCCCGCGCGAGCGGGGATGATCCGGAGTACCCCGAGGTCGGCTACGAGGACGAGGGGTGCTCCCCGCGCGAGCGGGGATGATCCGAGGGGCCTCGGCAGCGAGAGCGTCGTGCCGAGTGCTCCCCGCGCGAGCGGGGATGATCCCAGTGACCACTACGAGCGCGACGAGTGGATCGAGTGCTCCCCGCGCGAGCGGGGATGATCCTAATGGGGAGTGCCTTCTTGCTCTTCATGGCCGGTGCTCCCCGCGCGAGCGGGGATGATCCGGACCGTCTGTTCGCCCGCCTGACCCCGCCCACGTGCTCCCCGCGCGAGCGGGGATGATCCGATCAACGCGCCAACGCCGCGCTGACGCAGAAGGTGCTCCCCGCGCGAGCGGGGATGATCCGCACTGATCGGTCCGTACCGGCGGGTGGTGATCGTGCTCCCCGCGCGAGCGGGGATGATCCGTCCGCCAGGATCATCGGGATCACTCCGCAGTGGTGCTCCCTGCGCGAGCGGGGATGATCCCAGGGCGGCGGTACGCCACGCCGAGCCCTGCCCGTGCTCCCCGTGCTCCCCGCGTGAGCGGGGATGATCCGTGTAGAGATCTGCAACGAGTGTGGGCTCTGTGTACCCCGACGCTCGAAACCGCCGGGTTCATCTCGACACGCTGGTCCGGCTCCGCTTCGCTGCGCCGGGCCAGCTACTCGATGAGCGTGTGGGGACTGGTTTCGCTTCACCGCACCGGGTCAGCTGCTCGATGAGCGTGGGTGGGAATCGGCCCCACGGGGCCACTACTCGAGAAACGTTCACGCACCCACGGGTTCAGCCGGGGGAGCGCTGTCGGAATAGAAGCGGGAGAGCAGGGCGTACGCCTTGGTGCGGAAGGCGATCAGGACGACGACGAGCATCACCAGCGAGGCCATCACGAAGACCGCTGCGATGCCACGGGCCTCACCCGATCCGAGCAGCCAGCCCCAGGTCGCCCTGCCGGAATCGCTGTTCATGTAGGGAATCAGCCAGAACTGGGCCAGCGGGCCGATCAGGAATGACGACACCGGGGTCGATGCCGACTCCACGCTCTGCGCCAGGCCGAAGACCCGGCCCTGCCGATGCAGCGGCACCACCCGCTGGATGATTGTCTGCTCGGCCGCCTCGGCGGCGGGCATCATTGCCATGAACAAGAAGATGCCCACGGCGTACAACCACTGCCATTCGCGGATCGTGAACAGCATCCCCAGCAGGGCAACGCCGACATTGACCAGCAGCAGGGTACGGACCGGATTCTCACCCAGGCCGCGCTTCGCGACGATCGCGCCGCCGACGATGAAGCCGGTTCCGGTGACACCGAGCACGATGCCCCAGGCCTCCACCGGGAAGAGCGTCAGCCCATAGGGATCCATCAGCGCCATGAACACCCCGCCCACCAGATTGTTGAAGCAGGTGAAGAAGATCAGCGCCATCAACCCCGGCACCGCGCGTACCGCGGCGATGCTGCCGGCCAGATCGATCTTCTTGGTGCCGAGCTCGGGATCGTGGAACACGCCCTCCTCCGGGATCGCCACCGTGAACAGGTGCAGCAACGCGAACACGGTCAGCGTGATCGCGATCCCCAGCGTCCAACCCATCCCGAGCAGGCCGATTGCCAGGCCGCTGAACACCGAGGTCAGCGTGAACGCGATGCCCTGCACCGCACCGACCAGGCCATTCGCCTGCGGACGTTGCTCATCGGGCACCAGCAGGGTCACCGTTGTCGACAGGGCGATGTTGCGCAGGTTCTCCACCACCCCGCCGACCAGGATCACCCCGCTGAACAACCAGAACATCGGACCGGTCCAGTCGAGCAGAATCCTCTTGTCCACAACGAGATAGAGGAATCCGGCGATCAGGTACGCCGCCGTGGTCACCAGGCTGGACGCGACCATCACGCGCTTCTTCTTGTGCCGGTCGACCAGCACACCGAACGGGATGCCGAGCAGCGCCACCAGCAGCATGTAGAGCCCACCGACGATCGCGGTCGCGAGCACCGACTTCGTCTCCAGATAGACCCAGAAGGTCAGTGCGAACCACAGGAAACTCGTCGTGACATTGGCGACGAGCGTGTTCGCGAGCACGCGATGGAACTGCCTCATGGGAGCAACGCTACGAGTGATCGGGGACATCCGCTTATCCATTTCTGCGCACCTGCTGTGGCGTGGAGGGGGTGGTACGCCGACAGTCCAGCAGGGGATGCGGACAGGTTCGGTCCGCCAGGGTGGTTGATCTCGTCTCGTCTCATCTCGACACGCTCACCCGATGAACGTGGGGTCGCCGGCTCCGCTTCGCTGCGCCGGGTGAGCTACTCGATGAGCGGGTGGGTGGCTCCGCTTCGCTGCGCCGGGTGAGCTACTCGATGAACGTGGGGTCGCCGGCTCCGCTTCGCTGCGCCGGGTGAGCTAGTCGATGAGCGGGTGGGGTGGCGGTGGGAGGATGGGGGCATGACCGTGCTCTGTGAGAACTGCGGCGTCGAGGCCGCGGATCCATTGCCCGAGGTGTGCCCGATCTGCGCGGATGAGCGGGAGTTCCTCCCTGCCGACGGCGTGCAGCGCTGGGTCGAGCTCGACGAACTGCGACGCCTCGGTCATCGCACCGAGCTCAACCAGTTCGAGCCCGACCTGTGGGGCCTGGTCACCACCCCGAAGATCGGCATCGGGCACACCGGCTTGCTGCTGCGCACCCCGCAGGGTGTGGTGCTCTGGGATCCGCCCGGCTTCGTCGATGAGGGGATCGCCGCCGAGATCCGCGGCCAGGGGCCGATCATCGCCGTCGTCCCCAGCCACCCGCACATGTACGGTCTGCAGCTCGAGTGGGCCGCGGCCCTCGGCGGCGTACCCGTCGTGCTCGCCGAAGCGGACCGGCAGTGGGTGCAGCGCACCGGGGACGCCCTCGACTTCTTCACCGACCACCGCGAACTCGCGCCCGGACTGGCCGTGCACCGCTTCGGCGGACACTTCGCCGGCAGCAGCGTGCTCGAATGGTCCGCCGGCGCCGAGGGCCGCGGCGCACTGTTGGTCGCCGACACCGTGATGGTGAACCCCGACCGGACGAGCGTCAGCTTCATGCGCAGCTACCCGAACCGGATCCCGCTCTCCGGTGCCACCGCCCGACGGCTGGCCGACCGGGTCGCCGAACTGCGGGCCGACCGGGCGTACAGCAACTTCGGGAACGTGCTCGACACCGAGCTGCAGCAGGCGGTACGCCGCTCGGCGGACCGGCATGCCGCCTGGTGCGCGGGGGAGTACGACGAGGGGGAGTGAGGGGTTGGGGCCGTTGGTTTCGACTCGCTCGTTCCTCGCTCGCTCAACCAGCGGGTGGGCCTCGCTCGTTCTTCGCTCGCTCAACCAGCGGCGCCCGGTCCAGAATCCGGTCCGGATTTCCGGGAATACCCAAGGCCTGCCTATAGTTCCATGGTTTGAGCCTATGACCATGGGTCCTCAGTGACCCCGTCCCAGACCTGGAGTTGCACTCATGTCCCTGACCGGACTACTCCTCGGCGCGTTGCTCGGCTTCGTGCTGCAGCGCGGCCGATTCTGCGTCACCGGTGCTTTCCGTGACGTGTTCCTCGCCCGCAAGACCCGCTGGCTGACCGCCTTCCTGATCGTGATCGCCGTGCAGAGCGTCGGCGTCTTCGCGCTGCAGTCCGCCGGCATCATCGAACTGTCGTTCAAGGCGCTGCCCTGGTTGGCGGTGATCGTCGGGTCGCTGATCTTCGGCATCTCGATCGTGCTCGCCGGCGGCTGCGCCACCGGCACCTACTACCGCGCCGGCGAGGGCCTGGTCGGCAGCTGGGTCGCGCTGGTGGCGTACGCCGGCTTCGCGGCGGTGATGAAATATGGCGTGCTGAAGCCCGTCAACGACGGGATGCGCGCCGAGACCGTCCCGGTGACCACCGTCCAGGACAGCCTCGGCATCTCGCCCTGGTTCCTGGTCGTGCTGCTGGTCGCCGGCGTCGGCTACCTCGCGTACCGTCAGCTGCGCAGCCAGCCCAAGCTGAAGGTCGCGACCCTGCCGCCGGAGAAGACCGGCCTGAACCACCTGCTCTTCGAGAAGGCCTGGCACCCGTTCGTCACCGCGGTGATCATCGGCCTCATCGCGATCGCCGCCTACCCGCTCAGCTACGCCGCCGGCCGCGAGGCGGGCCTGGGGATCACCACCCCCTCGGCCAACCTGACCAGCTTCCTGGTCACCGGCAACACCGCCCGCATCGACTGGGGCGTCTGGCTGGTCGTCGGCATCCTGGTCGGTTCCTTCATCGCCGCCAAGGGCGCCGGGGAGTTCAAGATCCGGGTACCCGACTCCAGGACCATCGTCCGCTCCATCGCCGGCGGCGTCGGCATGGGCGTCGGCGCCTCGCTGGCCGGCGGCTGCACCATCGGCAACGCGATGGTCGAGACCGCCCAGTTCAGCTACCAGGGCTGGATCGCCTTCGCGCTGATGTTCCTCGGCACCGGCATCGGTGCCCGGCTGTTCATCACCGGCCGGCGCAGCAAGTCCGCCAGCGGTACGCCGCAGCAGGCCCTGGTGAACGCCTGAGCGGTACCCCTCGACACGCGATCCATTGCTCCGCTCCGCTACGCATGGATCGCTGCTCGGGGAACGGAAGTCCAAGCAGAAAAGGAGAATGACAATGTCCAAGCACGTACTCGAGACCGTCGGTGAGGTCTGCCCGTTCCCGCTGGTGGAGGCCAAGAAGGCGATCGCCGACCTCCCCAACGGCGACGAGCTGGTGATCAACTTCGACTGCACCCAGGCCACCGACTCGATCCCGCAGTGGGCGGCCGAGTCCGGTTACCCGGTGACCGACTACCGCAAGCTCGGTGACGCCGGCTGGACCATCACCGTCCAGAAGGCCTGACCCACATCTCCCACGGGGCATCCGGTTGAGCACCGGATGCCCCGGGTACAATTCCAGACGTTCTTCGCGGGAGTCCGAGGCATCGGGCTGAGAGGGGGCTGTGCCGCCCCGACCGTTGCAACTTGGTCCGGATCATGCCGGCGTAAGGAGAAGTCGATGGAATCACGCATCCTCTGCGGGTTCCGGGATTCCGAGCTCGACGCGATCGTCGTCGGTGCCGGGATCGCCGGACTCGCGGCCGCCTGGGGGCTGAGCCGGCGCGGTCATCGAGTGACGATCGTCAGCGATGACGCGGCCGATGCCGCCTCCCCGGTCGCCGGCGGCATGCTCGCCCCCGGTTCGGAACTCGACTACGGCGAGGACGACCTGCACGAATCGGCGGTCCGCAGCCTGGCCGCCTGGCCCGAATTCGCGGGCGAGATCGAGGAGCAGAGCGGGGCGTCGATCGGCTTCGGTACGCCCGGGACGCTGGCCGTCGCGCTGGATCGCGACGAGGACGCGGTGCTCGCCCGGCACGCCGACCTGCTGCAGGATCACGGCATCGACCACGAGCTGCTGACCGGTCGCGAGGCCCACCGCGCCGAACCCGCGCTGCGCAGCCGGATCGCCGGGGCGCTGCGGGTGCCGGGGGAGGCCAGCGTGGTCCCCGAATCCGCGCTCGCCGCCCTGCGCGCCGCGCTGGAGCAGCAGGGCGCCCGCTTCGCCACCGGCTCCGCCGAACTGCTCGGCGACCAACACGGGGTGCACGGGGTACGCCTCGGCGGCGTCCCGATCACCGCCCCGGTGGTGGTGCTCGCCGCCGGCCATCGCTCCCGGACCCTCGCCGCCTCGATCGACCTCCCCGTCCCGGTCCGCCCGGTCAAGGGCGAGATCCTCACCCTGCGCCCCGACGCCGAGGTGCCGCAGGCCATGATCCGGGCCCGGATCGACAATCATCCGATCTACCTCGTGCCTCGCCCCGACGGCACCCTGCTTGCCGGTGCGACGACCTGGGACACCGGTGAGACAGACACCCGCCCCACGGTCCGCGCCGCCCTCGATCTGCTCGGCGCCGCTGCCGAACTGGTACCCGGCCTGCGGGACGCCGAGGTGGTCGCCCACCGGGTCGGGCTGCGGCCCGGTACCCCGGACAACCGCCCGCTGGTCGGACCGACCGAGGTGCCCGGACTGCTGCTCGCCACCGGCCACTTCCGGCACGGGTTCCTGCTGGCCCCCGAGACGGCTCGGCAGGTGGGGGACGCGGTGCTCGATCTGCGGGCACCGGAAGACGTGGCTTCGACTCGCTCGTCCCTCGCTCGCTCAGCCGACGTGGGGTCTCGCTCGTCCCTCGCTCGCTCAGCCGACGTGGGGACCCGCTCGGACGATGTGGAGGTATGAGGATGCAGATCACGTTCAACGGGGAACCGGCCACGGTGCCCGACGGCAGCACGATCGCCGACCTGCTGGAACAGCAGGGGTTGAGCGGCAAGGGCCTGGCGGTGGCCGTCGACGGTTCGGTGGCCGTGCCCTCGCAGTGGGCGACCACCACGATCCCCGAGGGTGCCGAGCTCGAGGTGCTCCGACCGATGCAGGGAGGCTGACATGACCACCATCGAGAACCCCGCCGTCGCGGCTGTGGAGACCTTCGAGCTCGCCGGGCGTACGCTGCGCTCCCGGCTGCTGCTCGGCTCCGGTGGCGCCTCCAGCCCAGCGGTGCTGCGGGCCGCCGTCGAGGCCGCGGAGAGCGACATCGTCACCGTCACCATGCGCCGGGCCGGCAGCACCGCCGGCAGCGGACTGATGGAGACCGTGGTCGATCTCGGCGTACACATCCTGCCCAACACCGCGGGCTGCCGCTCGGCCCGCGAGGCCGTGCTCACCGCCGAACTCGCCCGCGCCGCCCTGGACACCGACTGGATCAAGCTCGAGGTGGTCGCCGACGACCGCACCCTGCTGCCCGATGTGCTGGAACTCATCGAGGCAGCGGAAACCCTGACCCGCAAGGGATTCCGGGTGCTGCCCTACACCACCGACGATCCGGTGGTCGCCGCCCGGCTGCAGGACGCCGGTTGTGCGGCGGTGATGCCGCTCGGTGCGCCGATCGGCAGCGGACTGGGCATCCGCAACCCGCACGCGATCGAGCTGCTGCGCGAGGCCGTCCAGGTCCCGGTGATCCTGGATGCCGGCATCGGCACCGCCTCCGAGGCCGCCCTGGCGATGGAGCTCGGCTGCGACGCCGTGCTGCTCGCCACCGCCGTCACCCGGGCCGAACGCCCGGAGCTGATGGCAGCGGCGATGCGCGACGCGGTCCGGGCCGGGTACGCCGCCCGGCGCGCCGGCCGGATCCCGCGGCGCCGGCTCGCCCGGGCCTCCTCGCCCGAGCAGGGCCGGATGGGAACCTGAGGACTGTGCACCCGAGGATTGGGCAGGCGAGGGGCTGGGTAAGAGCGCGGATATGGCCAAGCAGCATGGAGAATCCGACGAAGACAAGGCCCGGATCGGCCCCGCGGATCTGGGTATCGACCCGGCCGGGGGAGCGGACGACCAGCTGTTCAAATGGCTGGTCGCCTGCCTGCTGTTCGCGAATCCGATCAGTCAGGAGATCGCCGCGGCCGCCTTCGGTGCCCTCGACCGCGACGGGGTCCTCACCCCGAAACGACTGGCCGAGGCCGACTGGCAGCACCTGGTCGACCTGCTGGGCGAGGGCCACTACAAGCGCTACGACGAATCGAAGGCGCGCGAGCTGATCGCCCTGGGGCGTGATGTGCAGCAGCGCTACGACGGTCGGCTCGCCACGCTGCCCGAGGGCGCCGACTCCCGCAGCGCGATCCTGGACCGGCTGCAGGAGTTCACCGGAATCGGACCGAAGGCCGCCGAGATCTTCCTCCGTGAGACCGGCTGGCAGGGTTGACCAACGGCATCGATCAACGCCGGGATCGCAACACCCGCAGGGTTTCCCGCAGCGCCTCCATCGAACCGTCATAGTTCGCCTGCGCCACCCCGATGAACAGGCAGTCCAGCACCAGCAGCTGCGCGGTCCGCGAGCCCAGCGCGCCGGAGCGGAACGGGTCCTCCCGCGCCGCGGTCAGCAGCACCACTTCGGCATGCTCGGTGATCGGCGACTCACCATGGTTGGTGAGCGCGATGGTCCGCACTCCACGCGCCCGGGCGAGCCGCAGGAACTCCACCGTGTCGACGGTTTCGCCCGAATGTGACACCCCGAGCGCCACCCCGCCCGGGGGCAGCGCGGCGGCCGCCGTCCAAGCGGCGTGGGTGTCCGGCCAGAACAGCGCCGTCTGCCCGATCCGGGAGAGCTTCTGCTGCAGATCGTGCAGCACCACCGCCCCCGCACCCGCGCCGAAGAGGTCGACCCGGGCGGCACCGGAGATCAGCTCGATGGCCTCCGCCAGCGCACCGACATCCAGGGTGCGCGCGGTGTCGGCCAGCGACAGCCAGGAGTTGGTGTAGACCTTCGCCACGATGTCGGGCAGGGAATCGCTGCGGTCGATGTCCCCGGTCGCCTCGGTGGTCGCTCCGGCCGCCTCGTCCCGGCGGGCGTCCAGGGTGAGGTCCATCCAGAACGCCTTGAAATGCCGATAACCGAGCCGCTGGAACAGGCGTACCACCGTCGCCGTCGAGGTCTCCGCCCGGGCGGCCACCGACGAGATCGTCGGATGCGGTTCCCCGCTGTCCGGCTCCAGGAAGACCCGTGCCACCCGGGCCTCGGCCGGCTTCAGCGAGGGGAGCAGAGCGCGCAAGCGGATCGTCGCGGGCTTCGACTCGCTCGTTCCTCGCTCGCTCAGCCGGCGGGTGGTGGGTTCGCTCGTTCCTCGCTCGCTCAGCCGGCGGGTGGGTGGCCGGGGTGGCATCGTCCTCCGATCTCAGGTTGAAAACGATTCTTACATGTCTGACCAATTGTATGTAAGGTTCTTTCACCGGGGACCTGACCAAGGAGGATCTTGATGCCCGCCATGCGATCTACCGTCCGGCGGCTCGCCGCCCTCACTCTGCTCAGCGGCCTGGCCGTCACCGCGGCCGGTTGTGGCGGCGGAGGAGGGGCCGATGCCGGCAGTCAGGCACCCAGGGCCGCGGGTGCCCCCGGGGGCACCGCGGTCGTCGGCGTGACCACCGACCCGGACACCCTGGTGCCCTGGAAGGCGACCCAGTTCCAGGCCGTCAACGTGCTCCAGCAGCTCTATGGCACGCTCACCGAGTTCGACGAGAATCTGCAGGTGGTGCCGGGCCTGGCCGAGTCCTGGCAGGCCTCCTCCGACGGCAAGCAGGTCACGCTGAAACTCCGTCAGGGTGTGAATTTCGCCGACGGCAGCGCCTTCGACGCCACCGATGTGAAGCACTCCCTGGACAAGATCAAGGACGAGAAGACCGCCGCGGTCTCGCGCACCTCGCTGGCCAGCGTCGACCAGGTGACGGTCTCCGATCCGCAGACCGTGGTGCTGCAGCTGAAGGCCGCCGATGCCTCGCTCCCGGCCAACCTGGCCACCATCAACATGGCGATGCTCTCCTCCGACGACACCGAGGAGAAGCTGAAGACCCAGCCCAACGGCACCGGTCCGTTCAGCTTCGACAAGCGCACCCCGAGTCAGTCGATCGGCCTGAAGAAGAACGCCGACTACTGGGGTCCGAAGGCGGCCCTGGACGCCGTCGAGTTCCGCGTGATCCCCGATGAGAACGCCATCGTGTCGGCGATGCAGGCCGGCAATGTGCAGCTCTCGGTGATCAACGATCCGCTGGTCGCCAAGAACGCCGAGGGGGCGCTGCGGGTCACCAAGACCGCCCAGTTGAACTACCACGTGCTGCAGCTCGATGCCCGCAAAGGAGCGCTCACCGATGTGAACGTACGCCTGGCCATGCAGTGCGCGATCGACCGGCAGCAGGTCCTCGACACCGCCGCCCTCGGTGAGGGTGAGGTCACCGGACCGATCACCTCGCCGGCGTACAAGTCCGACCCCAACGCTCGGCCGTGTCCGACGCGCGATCTCGCCAAGGCCAAGGAATACCTCGCCAAGACAGGGAAACCGCAGGGTGTCGCGGTCAAGACGATCGTCTCCCAGGGTGAGTACGCCACCTCGGTCAACGAGGCGCAGAACCTGAAGGCCCAACTCGCCGAGGCCGGGATCGACCTGCAGCTGGAGGTGCTGGAGTCCGGTGCCTTCGTGAAGCGCTGGACCTCGGCGGACTTCGAGGCCGCGGTGGCGCTGAACGGTGGTCGACCGGATCCGGACGGCGCCTACGGCCGCTACTTCACCAGCACCGGCAACCTGAACAAGGTCGCCGGCTATTCCTCACCGGAGCTCGACGCACTGTTCGCGAAGGGCAAGGCGACCCAGGATCCGGCCCAGCGCGAGGAGATCTACGCCGAGGTGTCCAAGCAGCTGGAGGACAACGCGGCCTGGATCTGGACCTTCACCGGTTACACCTACACCGCGACCACCTCGAACGTCGGCGGTTTCAAGCCGATGGCCACCGGGGGGTTGCAGTTCCTGCGCACCACCACCGTCAACTGATGCTGAGGCATCCACTCATCGGCCGGCTGATCTCCGGCATCGCCACCCTGCTCGGGGTGGCGGTGCTGGTGTTCATCATGCTGCGCGCGATTCCCGGTGACCAGATCACCGCCAACCTCGGTATCGAAGCGGCCGGGTTGACCCCCGACCAGCGGGCCGCGCTGGAGGCGTACTACGGCACCGACCAGCCGCTGGTGGCCCAGTTCTTCTCCTGGCTCGGCCAGGTGCTCACCGGGAACCTCGGCTTCTCCGCCCGGGCGCAGACCAGCGTCGCCGCACTGATCGCCGCCTCCCTGCCGGTGACCGCCGAACTGGCCGTGCTGTCGATCCTGATCGCGGTGCTGATCGGCGTACCGATCGGCATGCTGGCCGCGTCCCGGCCGGATTCGGTACGCGACGGGGCCGGGCAATCCGTTGCCCTGCTGGGATTGAGCATCCCCGCGTTCCTGCTGGCCACGGTGCTGCTGGCCTGGACCTCGCGGTCCTTCGGCTTCAATCCGAACGGCAAACCGTACGCCCCGCTCTGGGTGGACCCGGTCACCAACCTGCAGCAGCTGCTGCTGCCGGCGCTCACCCTCGGCATCGGGATCGCGGCGCCGATCATCCGCACCACCCGGACCGCGGTGCTCGAGGTCCGCGGCCTGGACTTCATCCGGACCGCGAAGGCGAAGGGGGTCGGGCCGCGACGCCTGCAGGCCAAGCACATCCTGCGCAATGCGCTGGTGCCGATCGTCACCATGACCGGACTGCAGTTCGGCTATCTGCTCGGCGGTGCCGTCGTCGTCGAACGGGTCTTCTCGCTGCCCGGCATCGGCCGGCAGGTGCTGCTCGGCATCGAGCAGAAGGAGTACGCCGTGGTGCAGTCCACGGTGCTGGTGATCGCGCTCGCGTTCGTGCTGGTCAACCTGCTCACCGACCTCACCTACCGGCTGATCGATCCCCGGGTGCGTGCCTCATGACGACCACCCCCACCGACCTCACCACCCAGGCTGGCGAGGGCACCGGCGCGCCGATCGTCCGGCGTCGACCCTGGCGCCGGCTGTTCCGCTCCGTGTCCGGGGTGATCGGCGTGGTGCTGTCCGGATTGCTGCTGCTGTTGGCATTGATGGCGTGGCTGCACCTCACTCCCTACGATCCGCTGGCGCAGAACGCGCCGCAGCGGCTGCGGCCCCCGTCGGCGCAGCACCTGTTAGGCACTGACCAGTTCGGCCGCGATGTCTTCTCCCGGGTCGCCGCCGGTCTCGGCAACTCGGTGCGGATCGCGTTGCTCGCGGTGGCGCTCTCCGCGGCGGTGGGCACCCTGGCGGGGTTGGTCGGCGGCTACTTCCGCAAGGGCGCCGACACGGTGCTGGGCGGGGTGGCCAATGTGCTGTTCGCGTTCCCGCCGCTGCTGCTCGCGCTCACCCTCGCCTCGGTGCTCACCCGCAACTGGGTCACCGTGGCGATCGCGATCGCGGTCGTCTATGTGCCGATCTTCTATCGCGTCACCCGGGGGCCGGTGCTGTCGCTGCGTGAGGTCGAGTTCGTCCGGGCCGCGGTGAGCACCGGGCAGAACCCCTGGGCGGTGATGTTCCGGCACGTGCTGCCCAACATCACCGGTCTGGTGATCGTCCAGGTGGCGCTGTCGCTGTCCTGGGCGGTGCTGACCGAGGCGTCCCTTTCCTTTCTGGGATTGGGTACGCCACCACCGGCACCCTCGTTGGGGTCGATGATCTTCGAGGCCAACTCGACGGTCTACGTGGCGCCCTGGACGATGGTCGCCCCCGGGGTGCTGGTGGTGCTGCTGGTCAGTGCGCTGAATCTGCTCGGTGACGGGCTGCGCGATGTGCTCGATCCGAGGGAGGCCCGATGAAAGAATTGTCCGGACTGGACACCGAGGCGACCGCCGCGGGTGCGGCGGATCTCGATCTGCTGCCGGTGGCCGAGCTGGCGGCCCGGATGAACGCCGGTGACCAACACGTGCCGCTGGCCGTCCGTGACGCGCTGCCGGCCATCGTGCCGGCGATCGAGGCGGTCGTTGAACGGCTGGCCGCCGGCGGCCGGCTCTGCTACGTCGGTGCGGGTACGCCGGGCCGGCTCGCGGTCGTCGACGCCTCGGAATGCCCACCCACGTTCAATACCGACCCCGACCTGGTGACCGCGGTGATCGCCGGTGGGCCAGCTGCACTGACCAACTCGATCGAGGGTGCCGAGGACGACTGGGACGCCGGCCGCGCGGTCGTCGACGAGCGGGGCCTGACCGCAGGTGACGTCGTGGTCGGGGTGGCGGCCTCCGGGCGCACCCCGTTCGTGCTGGGTGCGATCGAGGCGGCCAACGAGATCGGTGCGCTCACCCTGGGCGTGGCCTCGGTCACCGACAGCCGGCTCGGGCACGCCGCGGCGTACCCGATCGAGGTCGTGGTCGGGCCGGAGTTCATCACCGGATCGACCCGGCTGAAGGCCGGCACCGCGCAGAAACTGGTGCTGAACATGATCTCGACGATCACCATGATCCGGCTCGGCAAGACCTACGGGCCGCTGATGGTCGATGTGCGGGCCAGCAATGCCAAGCTTCGGATCCGGGCGATCCGCATCGTGGTGGAGATCACCGGTGCGACCGAGGCCGAGGCCCGGGAGGCGCTGGAGCGGTCCGGTTGGGAGGTCAAGGTGGCGACGCTGGTGCTGCTGCGGGGTCTCGAACCGGTCGCGGCCCGGGAGCTGTTGGGCCGCCACGACGGCCGATTGCGGCCGGCACTCGACGGGGAGGAGTGAGCATGCGGGTGCTCGGCCTGATCTCCGGGACCTCCCACGACGGCATCGACGCCGCGGTGGTGGAGCTCACCCACTCGGCCGACGTGCTGCGGATGCGGGTGGTCGGCACCGACTCGATCCCGTACGCCGCAGCGCTGCGCGTCCGGCTGGTGGCCGCGCTGCCACCCGCATCGAGCACGGTCGACGAACTGACCGAACTGGACACGTTGATCGGCCAGGCCTTCGCCGAGGTCGCCGCGACGATGGCCGACCGGCACGGGCCGCTCGACCTGATCTGCTCGCACGGACAGACGGTCTTCCACTGGGTCGAGCGCGGCCGGGCGCTGGGCAGCCTGCAGCTGGGCCAACCGGCCTGGATCGCCGAGCGGACGGGCGTACCCGTGGTCGCCGACGTCCGGCTGCGCGACATCACCGCCGGTGGACAGGGGGCACCCCTGGTGCCGATCCTCGACGAACTGCTGCTCGCCGACGCCGATGAACCGGCCGCCGCCCTGAACCTCGGTGGGATCGCCAACGTGACGGTGGTCCGGCCCGGATGGCCGAGTATCGCCTACGACATCGGCCCCGCCAACGCGCTCGTCGACGCGGTCGTCCAGGACCGCGAGCTGGACCCCCACGGTTACGACACCGATGGCCGGCTGGCGGCCGCGGGGACGGTGGATTCCGCACTGCTGCAGCACTTGCTGGCCGATCCCTACTATGCCGAACCGGCGCCGAAGAGCACCGGCAAGGAACACTTCCACCTGGCCTACGTCCGCGAACAGGTCGGCGACCGGCAACTCTCCGACGCCGACCTCGTCGCCACCCTGACCCGGTTCACCGCCGAGACCGTCGGCCGCGACCTGGTGGCCTCCGGGGTACGCCGGGTGATCGCCGCAGGCGGCGGGACGGCCAATCCGGTGCTGATGGGATGGCTGGCCGAGGTCGCTGCCGGGGTGGAGATCGTCACCACCGACGCGCTCGGCATCCCCGCCGACGCCAAGGAGGCGATCGCCTTCGCGCTGATCGGCTGGTGCAGCTGGCACGGGTTGCCCGGCAATGTGCCCTCCGCGACCGGTGCCGAGGCGCCGCGGGTGCTCGGCGCGCTGATCCCCGGCAAGGAGCCGCTCCGGCTCCCCGAACCGCTGGAATCCCTGCCCGGGTTGGTGATCGAGCGATGAGCGAGCTGCGGCTCCGGCCGGCCGGTGAGACGGATCTGGCTGGGATCGTCGAGGTGTTCTGGCGCTGCTGGACCGAGAGCCACGCCAGCTTCGCGACCCCCGAGGAGCTGGCCCGGTTGACCCATCGGGATGCGGAGGAACTCTGGCGCATCGCGTTCCTCTCGACCACCCGCACCGTCGTGACGACCGTCGCCACCGCGGATGCCCGGATCGTCGGTTTCCTGCGGCACCAGCTGATCGACGGCGAGCTGTTCATCCACTCCCTCTACGTCGACCCGAGCCAGCAGGGCAGGGGCCTCGGCGGCCGGTTGATGCGGCACGCGCTGCAGGCCGGGGCGGCGGCCGGCGCGGACCGCGGGCGGCTCTGGGTGTTCACCGCCAACCAGCCGGCCCGGGCGTTCTACCGGGAGTATGGCTGGCTGCCCGACGGTCGCGCCCGTATCGAGGATGGGTTCGGGATGCCGGAGGTCGGGCTCGGTACGCTGTCGGTCGCGGCCACCCGGGTCGCGGAAACCCTTGTCTCATCGGAGATCTGCACCGACCCGGGGGAATCCCCACCCGCCGGCGCCGCGGTCGCGTTCGCGCGCGGCGACGAGCAGGGTGTGGCCGTCGCCGGGACCCGAGGATCCGCCGATCGACCGGTCACCCTCGACACCCGCTGGGACGTCGCCTCGGTCACCAAACTGGTCACCACCACCATCGGTCTCGGCCTGGTCAGCGCCGGCATTCTCGACCTCGATGCACCGGTCGACGCTCTGCTGCCCGAACTCACCGGTCGCGGCATCACCGCGCGATCCCTGCTCCAGCACGAATCCGGGCTGCTGCCCTGGCAGCCCCTGGACCGCGCCGGCGCCGGCCCGGACACTGCCCTGGCGACGATCGCCGCGCTGCCGATCGGGACCCCCGGTGAGCACGTCTACAGCGATCTCGGGCTGATCACCCTCGGCGTCCTGCTGACCCGGCTCACCGGTGACGACCTGCCGGAACTCCTGCGCCGCTGGGTCAACGAACCGCTCGGACTCGACCTGCGCTACGGTCCGGTCGACGAACCGGTGGCCGACTCCGCCCCCGACGACCGCATCGAGCAGCGGATGGTCAGCACCGGGGAGCCCTATCCGGTGTTGCTCCAGGGACCGGAGCCGGCGTGGCAGACCGAACCATTACGCGGGGTGGTGCATGACGGCAACGCCCGTCGCGCACTCGGCGGAATCTCCGCCCACGCGGGGATCTTCGCAACCATCGGCGACCTGCTACGCCTCGGGTTGGCGCTCTCCGACGGCCCGGACCGCTGCGATCTCTGGACGCCCGAGGCGTACCGACGCTTCCTCGACGAACCGCTCGGCTTCCGCACCCGGACCCTGACCGACGGCAGCACACTGCACCACCACCCGGGCTTCACCGGCTGCGCGCTCGGCTTCGTCGCCGGTGAGCACCGGGCGTACGCGGTGGCGGCCAACCGGCTGCTCACCTCGGGCACGCCGGTGCCGACCGAGCGGCTGTGGCGCCGGGTGCTGGACGATCTGGGAGGACTGTGATGACTGCCGTGCTGGCCATCGATGAGCTGGCCGTCTCGTTCCGCACCCGGGACGGCATCGTGCCCGCGGTGCACGGGGTCTCGTTGGAGGTGCGTCCCGGGGAGACCGTCGCCGTGGTCGGCGAATCCGGCTCCGGGAAATCGACCACCGCCGCCGCGGTGAACCGGCTGCTCGCCGACAATGCGATCATCGACGCCGGTCGGATCCGCTTCGGGGACGAGGACATCACCGATCTCGATGAGTCCCGGATGCGGATCCTGCGGGGTGCCTCGATCGGGTTGGTGCCCCAGGACCCGATGTCGAACCTCGACCCGCTGATGCGGGTCGGTGACCAGATCGCCGAGGCGCTCGAGGTGCACGACCTGGCCCGCGGTGCCGCACTGCGTGAGCGGGTCATCGAACTGCTGGAACTCGTCGGCATCAGCGAGCCCGAGCGGCGGGCCCGGCAGTATCCGCACGAGTTCTCCGGCGGGATGCGGCAACGGGTGCTGATCGCGATGGGCCTGGCCTGCCGCCCCCGGCTGCTGATCGCCGACGAACCCACCTCCGCGCTCGATGTCACCGTGCAGCGCCGGATCCTGGACCGACTCGAGGAACTCACCGGCGAGTTCGGGACCGCGGTGCTGCTGATCACCCACGACCTGGCACTCGCCGCCGAACGGGCCGACCGGGTGGTGGTGATGTATCGCGGGGAGATCGTCGAACAGGGCACCGCAGCCGAGGTGCTGGAGCAGCCGCAGCACGACTACACCAAGACCCTGCTGGCCGCGATTCCCGGTCTGCACACCGAGATCCGGGAACGGTTCGAGCATGATCCGCAGGACCTGCTGCTGCAGGCGACCGATCTGGTGAAGACCTTCGAGGTCCGCGCCGACCGGGGCTGGCGGACGGGCACGTTCACCGCCGTCGACGGGGTCAGCATCGACATCCCGCGCCGCGCGACCGTGTCGCTGGTCGGTGAATCCGGGTCCGGCAAGTCGACCGTCGCCAGCATGGTGCTCGGGTTGCTGGAGCCGACCAGCGGCCGGATTCTGTTCCAGGGTTCGGAACGGGGTCGGGGGAGTGCGGAGCTGAAAGCGTTCCGACGCCAGGTGCAACCGGTCTTCCAGAACCCGTTCGCCAGTCTGGATCCGCGCTACACCGTGGCCCGCTCGATCGCCGAACCGTTGCAGGTGCACCGGATCGGCACCGCCGCCGAACGTCAGAGGCGGGTCCGGGAGCTGTTGGAGATGGTTGCCCTGCCGGCCGCGATGGAGAGCAGGCTCCCACACGAGCTGTCCGGCGGCCAGCGGCAGCGGGTCGCGATCGCCCGGGCACTCGCGCTCAACCCCGACCTGGTGGTGCTCGACGAGGCCGTCTCGGCGCTCGATGTGCTCGTCCAGGAACAGATCCTCGAGCTGCTCGACGGGCTGCAGCGTGAGCTCGGCCTGGCGTACCTGTTCATCTCCCACGATCTGGCGGTGGTCCGGATGATCTCCGACTTCGTGCACGTGATGCAGCGCGGCCGGGTGGTGGAATCGGGTACGCCGCAGCAGATCTTCACCGCACCGCAACAGGCGTACACCAGGGAACTGTTGGCCGCCATCCCCGGCGCCTCGGTAACCTGAGGATCGTGACCTCCGACGCGCAGAGCGGGCTGGTGCCCGACCCCGACCACGCCGGGGCGTACACGGTGCGCGTCGGTGATACCGACCAGTCCTGGGTCGATCCCGGTGACCCGACCCGGCTGGAATTCGACTACATGCAACGGATCGGGGACGTGCTGGACACCATCGCGCCCGCCGGGGAGCGGATGCGGGTGGTGCACGTCGGCGGCGCTGGGATGAGCTTGGCCCGCTATGTCGCGGCGACCCGGCCCACCTCGGCGCAGATCGTGCTCGAACCCGATGCCGAGCTGACCGAGGCGGTGCGCGCGACGCTGCCGCTGCCGAAGCGGTCGGGGATCAAGGTACGCCCGGTCGACGGCCGCGCCGGGATCGCCGCGATGCCCGACGAGTACGCCGAGGTGGTGATCGTCGACGCCTTCGTCGGCGCCCGGGTACCGGCCGAGCTGACCACCATGGAGTTCCTCGGCGAGGTGCGCCGGGTGCTCACCGGGACCGGGGTGCTGATCCTCAACCTCACCGACCGGGCACCGTTCGCCTACACCCGGCGGGTGCTGGCCGGGGTCGGCGAGTGGTTCGGCGAGCGGTTGCTGAGCGCCGAACCGGCCACGCTGAAGGGCCGCCGGTTCGGGAACCTGCTGCTCGCCGGTTCCGCTCGCGCGCTGCCGACCGCCGCCCTCGCTCGCCGTGCCGCTGGATCGGTGTTCCCCTATCGATTGCTGCACGGCTCGCACCTGGCCCGGTTCGAATCCGGTGCTGCGGCGTACACCGATGCCGACGCCGAACAGTCCCCGGAACCCCCGGGCGGTCCCACGGTCTTCCGCTGACGTTCATCGAGTAGCGGCCATGTGGAGCGAAGCGGAATTGAGCAGCTGGGTTCATCTCGACACGGTCGCTGCGCGACCTACTCGATGAACGTGGGAGGTCAGTCGAGGGCGAAGTCGCGCCAGGTGCGGCCGTCCTTCGGTTCGGTGTCGGTCCACAGGGCGGTCTGGCAGTTCGGGCAGACATACATCACCGTGACCAGGTCGGCATGCACGCGGACGTGTTCGCCGAGATCGTCGGGACCGAGTTCGACGCGGCCGGCGAGCCGTTCCCAACCGTCCGCGAGCGATCCCAACGACTGACCGCAGTGCTTGCAGGCCGCCCGTAGGTCCGATCCGGAACCGGACAGGGTGAGCACGCCACCCCAGACCTGCGCGTCCCCGCCGCCGGACCCGCCACCGGACGACGCATCATCCGGTGCCTGCATCTTTTCCCTGCGCTGCTTGCGGATCTCATCCCGACGAGCCTCGGTCGCCGCCTCGTCGAGCACGCCGGCCTCGTCGACGATCACCCCGTACAACCGCTCTGCCGCGGCCACGCTGACCGCCCGCTCGGCCACGTCGGCCGCCACCTGCTCGGGTGCCCGCAGCAGCGGATCCCCGTAGCCGCCGCCGTCCTGCACGGTGCACTCGAACACATCGCCCTGCCGGATCTTCGCGCTCGGGGACACCCCGGGCAGCAGCGTGTGCTCGCCGTCCAACTCGGCCAGCGAATCGACCATCCGGCCCTCGGCGTACGCCTCCAGCACTCCGGAGCCGCCGACCCGCTCGAACTTCGCGCAGGCGCCCGGCAGGCCACCGAAGATGCCGGTCCGGTTCGGTACCGCCACCCCGTGCGTCCCGAGCACCCCGGTCACTTCCTGGTGTCGATCGGCGTGAGTGCGAACTGGATCCCGTTGCCGCCGCGATAGGTGCCGGCGCCGCCGGAGTCGACCACCTCGCGGCGCCACAGATAGAGCAACGGCTGCCGGGATTCCTGCTGCTCGACATCGGTCGCGCCACCGCCCAGGATCACCATCGCCCCGCCGGAATCGACCCCGTCACGGAAACCGAAGGCCGGCCCGCCCCACAACAACGAGTCCATGTACATCGCCGCGAACGGTTCCCCGTACTGGTCCAGCCCACCGAACTGGCAGAGCTGCCAGGAGCCGTCGCTCGGCCCGAACGCCAGGTCGGCGTACTCCTCGCTGAACGCGAACAGCTTCGCCAGCGCCGCACCACCGGAACAGGTGGCGATCCAGTTCGCGCCCGCGGCACCGCCGGAGACCGGCATCGGCTCGACCGCGGTCACACACAATCCGTCCGGGGCGAGCACGTTCACCGGCCGCATCAGCCCGTGGTTCCACGGCACCTCCGAGCCGAACGTGCACAGCATCAGCGTCGCCACCGCGCCCATCAGCCCACCCCGGGTGGTCATCCCGTACGCCGGGCTCTGCGGGCTGGCGCCGGAGAAGTCGAAGGTCAGCTCGTCGCCGGATTTCGTCAACCGGCACGGCACATGCAGCAGTTCGACCCCCTCATCGCCCGCGCGCTCGGTGCCGTTGGGCCGGTCCAGATAGCCGTCGTGTTCGAAGACCCCGTCCGGCAGCGAGCGGAGCATCTCGCGCAGGTCCGCCTCGGAGTTGTCGATCGTCCGGGCCATCACCGCAGTCACGATGTCCGTGCCGTACCGATCGCAGAGCGCGTGGAAGCGTTCCCCGGCGACCCGCAACCCGGCCAGGAACGCGCGGAAGTCGTTGGCGACGGTGTTCGGCACCCGCGAGTTGGTGACGATGGTGTCCCACAATTCCTTGTTCAGTTCACCTTTTCGGACGATCCGGCCCGGTGGGATCCGGATACCTTCCTGATAGACGTCGGTCGCGGTGGTGCACCAGGAACCCGGATCCATTCCGCCGAGATCGACCTGATGTGCCATGCAACCCAGCCAGGCGACGATCCGGCCGTCGCGGAACACCGGGGTGCAGTACTGCACGTCGTTCTGGTGCATCGCGGCGATGTAGGGGTCGTTGATGATGAAGACATCGCCCTCCTCGATGTCGTCGTAACGGCGCAGGAACTCCTCGATCGCCATCGCACCGGTATAGATCGGGGTCAGCAGATAGACCCCGATGATCGCCATCTCACCGGTCGCGGTGTAGATGCCAAAGTTGTAGTCGGTGGCGTGCACCACCGGTGATCCGGAGACGTGCTCGACGGTGGTCGACCCCTCGGTGTTGATCGACCACAGCTTGTGCCGGATCACCTCGTAGGTGACCGGATCCACCTCGGTGCCGCCGGTCGTCCCGCTTTTCCAACTGTCGTTGGTGTTCATCGCAGGTCTCCTTCGAGATGCACGTTGCCGAACGCGTCCACCCGGGCGTGCTGCCCGGCCCCCACCACGACGGTGGTGTCGGGCAGTTCGACGATCGCGAGCCCGTCGAATTCGAATCCGGGCTCCAGATGGTCCCCGGTGTAGATCACCGCCTCGTTCCACTCGCCACCGGCGTACACCTTGCGTCGGCCGGGCTCGCCGGCCGTGTCGCGGACGTCGGTGCCCACATCGAGGTCGGCGCTCGCCACCGGGGCGGTGGCGACGACCCGGAAGGTGGTGATCTCCACACCACCGTCGGGGAACGCCGAGCCCTTGCCGAACCGGCCCTCGTAGGTGTTGATGAACCGGTCCACCATGCCGTTGACCGCCGAGGCGGTGAACTCCCCGGACAGCTCCGGCTCGATCGGGATCGCCAGCACGTGGATCTGCGCCCGGAAGCGGATCTCGACGGTGCAGGCGTACTCGATCGTCTCCTCGTCCACCCCCGCGTTGCCGAGGTTCCCGGCGGCCACTGACCGCAGTTCGGCGAAGACCTGTGTCACCTCGGCCGGGTCGATGTCGGCGGCGAAGTCGGTCTGGCCGGGGGAGGACTGCATCGGCAGCGACCGCTCCTCGACCATCGTCAGATCCGAGCAGCCGATGCCGAACGCCGAGTGCACCGACGCGGTGATCGGCACCACGATCTCCCGGGCGCCCAGCTCAGCACCGTAGGAGAAGGCGTGCAGTGGACCGGCGCCGCCATAGGCGAAGACCGCGAAGTCGGTCGGGTCATAACCCTGCTCGACGGTCACCTGGCGGACCAGGTCGGCCATCCGCGCGTCGACGATCGTCTTGATCCCCTCGGCGGCGTCCTCGATCGACAAGCCCGCCGGCTCGGCGACGTGGGTGCGGATCGCCTCCCGCGCCTTCTCGGTGTCCAACCGCATCCGGCCGTCGAGGAAGTTGTCCGGGTTCAGATAGCCGAGCACCAGATCGGCGTCGGCGACCGTCGGCCGTTCCCCGCCGCGGCCGTAACACGCCGGCCCCGGCTGCGCGCCGGCGCTCTCCGGCCCGACCTGCAGCACCCCGTTGCTCACCGAGGCGATCGACCCCGCCCCGGCACCGACCGCGCGGACCGCCACCGAGGGCAGCGCCAACTGGTTGCGGCCGATCGCGGTGGTGTTCGACATCGTCGGCCGGCCGTCGAGCACCAGGCCGACATCGAAGCTGGTGCCACCCATGTCGGTGGTGACGATGTTGCGCAGGTCCTCGCGGTCGCCGAGGACCTTGGAGGCGATCACCCCGCCGACCGGGCCGGACATCACGGTCGCCGCGGCCCGTTTCTCCACCTCGGCGAAGGTGGCCAGGCCGCCGTTGGACTGCATCAAGAGCGGATCGGTGCGCAACCCGGCGTCGGCGAGGACGCCGGCGAAGCTGTCCAGGGAGGTACGCAGCAGCGGCCGCAGGCTGGCGTTGACGGCGGTGGTCAGCGTGCGGTCGAACTCACCGATCCTGGGCAGGAAACTGCTGGACAGCGTCACATCGGCATCCGGCACGAGTTCCTGGATCAGCTCGGCGATCCGCTCCTCGTGCTCGGGGTTCTTGAACGACCAGAGCAGGCTGACCGCGTACGCCTCCGCGCCCGCCTCCCGCAACTGTTCGACGGCCCGGCGGGCATCGTCCTCGTCGAGCGGGCAGGCGATCCGGCCGGCGTAGTCGACCCGTTCGGTGACCTCGGCGATCAGCCGGCGCGGCACCACCGGGGGCTGCTTGACCAGGGTGCGGAACTGCTTGATCTGCTCCTCGTCCAACCCCTGGGACTTGAATCCGCGCATGATCGCCAGGGTGTCGCCGAACCCGCGGGTCTGGATCAACCCGACCCGCTTGGCCTTGCCCTCCAGCATCGCGTTGGTGGCGATCGTGGTGCCGTGGGCGAAGGTCTCCACGCTGCCCAGGAAGTCGGCGAGCGACAGCTCGCGGTCGGCGGCGGCGATCTTCAGCGACTCCAGGACGCCGGTGGCCGGCGAGTCGGGCACGGTGGCGGACTTGTAACGGCCGACGTGACCGCTGTCATCGAAGACGACCGTGTCGGTGAACGTTCCGCCGATGTCTGAGGCGACGTAGTACGCGGGCACCTGGAGCTCCTTCGCTCGGAGGCCTTCGAGCTTCGTCGGCCGCTGAACGGTCGTCAACACCCTTCTCAGCAGGTGGTTGCGGCGGCCGGCGGAGTGGAGCCTTGGAGCCAGCGCCGAGCCGGGTCACAATGAGGGCATGAGCTCCGACCTGATGGACAGCCTGGCCGACGATGAACGGCCGGTGCGGCGCCGCCGGGTCTCCGGATTCACCGTGGTCGGGGTGCTGTTCCTGGTGGTCGGGCTCGTCGCCGTCGGTGTGTACGCCTACCAGTACTTCGGCAGCAATCTGGTCGCCGACCGGGCGTACCAGCAGGAGAAGAGCACACTGAAGCAGCAGTGGCAGGCCGACCCGGCCCCAGCCGGCGCGGCCCAGCCGGCGCCCGCCGCCGAACAGCAGCGGGTCCCCGGCCAGGCGATGGGCCTGATGCGGATCCCGAAGTTCGGCGCCGACTACGAGGTGCCGATCCTCACCGGCACCGAGACCGGCACCCTGGCCAAGGGCATCGGCTGGTACGACTCCTCGGTCCGCCCCGGCCAGCTCGGCAACTTCGCCGTCGCCGGGCACCGGGTCACCAACGGCGAACCGTTCCGGCGGTTGCTGGAGCTGCAGAAGGGCGACCAGGTCATCGTCGAGACCCGGGACGCCATCTACACCTACGTGCTGGACACCTCACCCGCCGATCTGACCGTCCAGGACGACGACACCTGGGTGCTCGACCCGGTACCGGGCAAGCCGGGGGCCCAGCCCACCCAGCCGCTGATCACCCTGACCACCTGCCAGGACCTGTTCCACTCCGTCGACCGCTCGATCGGCTTCGGCCACCTGCAGAGCACCCAGAACAAGTAGCCGCGCCGCACGCAATGCGGGCCATAACCGAGCTAGTCGATGAGCGTGCGGCCCTGGTCCTGGTGGGGAATCAGGGCAGGCTGGGACTCCGGCGGAGCCGGTTTCTTTGGTCGCTCCGCCTGCTTCGCGGACTGCTCCGATGCGGTTCGCTGTTCGGCCTGGTCGCGGGCAGCTTGGCGTAGGTCGCGGAGGCGTTGTGCTTTGCGGGCGCGGCGGAGTCGCTCGCGTTCGCGAGCTTCATCGGCTGCTTGTTCGGCTTCGGCCTGTTCCTTCTCCAGCTGGGTTCGACCGTTGCACAGGGTCTCCCAGAGAAGCTTTTCGGTTCGGGAGAGTGAAGCCGCGGGATCGTTGATGAAGTGGTCGGGTGGTGGATGGTCCCAGGTGCCGTAGCTGGTGACCCAGGCTTCCTGCCCGGCCGGTGTTTTCCAGTGGAACACCCCCGGGGAGGGTTGCTCGACCCGGAATCCGGCGTGAGTTCTGGCGCGGTGCGAGGCCCGGTTCAGCGGCCCCAGGTTGTCCGAGCTGGTCGGTCCCTCCGGGGCGGGAATGGTGTGGTCGAGGTCGATGCCGCGGCCGAACGCACTGCGGTTGGAGCGGGGGAACATCACATATCGATCGCGCAGTTTGACCCGCTGCGCCAACTCGTCGGAGGGCCGGTAGGTGTTGACCATCACCGGCGCGGCCAGGTCGATGACCGGCCGCACCTTCACGGTGCCACCGCATTGGGCGAGCAGCTCCTTCAAGTGCTGCAGGGTGACCGGCCCGAGGGCGTCGCCTTCGCCACCGCGGCCAATCGCGAGGTCGCGGGAGGTCATGTGAAGGATGAAATCGGCACCGTGACGGCACCGCTCGGAGGTGGGTGTGACGATCTCCCCGTGCTTGTTGACCACATCGCCGGCGGGCGTCACGGTCGCCCCGTCGAATAGCGAGGGCTGCAGCAGTTGCCGCGCCCGCTCCGGGTGGGCCAGATGGCCCAGGGCTTCGGCACGCAGCTCGTCCCTGGAGGCCGTCGAGCCACCGGCCTTCAGCACGTCGGCGAGGCGATCCAGGGTGCCGTTCAACTGGGCGGCGTCACCGGCGTCGAGGTTGGCGTAGAGGTCGGTGATGCCAGCGATGGTCCTGTTCGGGGTGAACTCCACGCGGCGCTGCTTCCTCGCGGCCTGCCGTTCGGCTTCCTTGTCCTCGTTGAGCATCAACGCGACCTGGGTCTCGGTCGTCGCGACCGCTCGTTTCGGGGTCAGGGGCACCAGACGGAGTGACCACAAGGAGTCGAACTCGCGGGCCTGGGTGAAGGACAGCTGCAATGCCGCCCGGGAGACGTCCCGGGCGACCCAGACGGGAACGTCACAGTCCAAGGTGGCCTGCCACAGGATCGGGTGCCGATGGCGAAGGTTGAGCACGTCGGCGGTCCACACCTGCGCGGTCTCCGGTGAACATCCAAGGGAGAGGGCGAGTTCGAGGTGGAAGAACTCGGTGATGCCGGGCGTACCGTCCGCACCGGGGAACACGAGCTGCTCCCCGTGCAGGACGCGGGCGGTCAACTCGTCGGTGTGGGTGTTCAACCCGGAGTAGGTGTCGCAGGCGGCGGCGATCGCAACCAACCGGCGGGCTTCGGCCTGGGCGATGGTGTCGCTTTCGGCGCGGATCGCTGCGAAGACCTGGGCTCGTTCGGTGGTCATCTGTGGTCACCTCCTCTCATCTGCCATGTCTAATAATAGCACGTATGTACGACTCTGAACCCGCGAGTTTTGATCTTTTTCTGGGGCTTGGTTTCGACTCGTCGCTGCGCTCCTCGCTCGACCGGCGCAGGGGCGAAGGGGTTCATCTCGACACGGTCGCTGCGCGACCTGCTCGATGAACGTGAGGGCTCGCTCGTGTCTGGGGCCGATAGGTTGGGGGCCATGTCCGACCGGGAAGAGCTCATCGAGCACATCAAGGATCTGGCCGTGGTGCACCAGCGGGTGACGCTGTCCTCGGGGCAGGAGGCCGACTACTACGTCGACATGCGGCGGGTGACCCTCGACGGGGTGGCCGCGCCGCTCGTCGGGCGGGTGATGCGGGAACTGGTCGCCGATCTAGACTTCGACGCCGTCGGTGGGCTGACCCTGGGTGCGGACCCGGTCGCCACTTCGATGCTGCACGCCGCGGCGTACGCCGGTCAGCGGCTGGATGCCTTCGTGGTCCGCAAGTCGGAGAAGGCGCACGGGCTGCAGCGCCGGATCGAGGGCACCGAGGTCGCCGGTCGCCGGGTGCTGGTGGTGGAGGACACCTCGACCACCGGCGGTTCCGCGCTGACCGCGGTCGAGGCGCTGCAGCAGGCGGGTGCGGAGGTGGTCGCGGTGGCCGTGGTGGTGGACCGCAACACCGTGGCGGCCGAGAAGATCGCCGAGGCCGGTCTGCTCTACCGCTACGCGATCACCGCCGAAGAACTGGGCTTGGGCTGAGGCTGGTCTAGGCTGGGCGGCAACTTGTCGCGCATCGAAGGAGCACCCCGTGACCGCATTGATCATCGTGCTGGTGATCCTGGCCATCGTCGTCGTGCTGGGCCTGGTCGCCATGAGCATGTACAACGGTTTCGTCAAGCAACGGAACATGATCCAGGAGTCCTGGCGCCAGGTCGACGTCGAGCTGAACCGGCGCTACGAGCTGATCCCCAACCTGGTCGAGACCGTGCGGGCCTTCGCCGCCCATGAGCGCAACACCCTCGAGGACGTCACCCGGTTGCGCAACCAGGCCGCCCAGGTCGCCAGCCAAGAGGGTGACATGCCGTCCGAGCAGCGCGCCCAGACCGAGGAGGCGCTCTCGGGTGCGGTCCGCAACCTGCTGGTCTCGGTGGAGGCGTACCCGGATCTGAAGTCGAACCAGAACTTCCTGCACCTGCAGAAGGAGCTGACCGAGACCGAGGACCGGATCGCGGCCGGCCGGCGCTACTACAACGCCAATGTGCGCGAATACAACACCAAGATCGACTCGGTGCCGACCAACGTGATCGCCGGGATGTTCAAGTTCGAGAAGGCCACCTACTTCGAGGTCAACGACCCGCAGGTACGCCAGGCCCCGGACGTGAACTTCGGCGAGATCGCCTACCGCGGCGAGGAGCAGCAGGCCCCGCCCCAGACCCAGCGGCAGGCACCCCAGCAGCAGGGTCAGCAGGGTCAGCAGCCCGCGCTGCCGCAGCAGGGTCAGCAGCCCTACGGCCAGCAGCAGAACTACGGCCAGCAGCAGAACTACGGCCAGCCCGAGCAGTATGGTCAGCAGCAGTACCAGCCGCAGCCTCAGCCCGGCCAGCAGTCTGCGCAGCAGCAACCGCCCCAGCAGTACGGGCAGCCGGGTCAGTACGGGCAGCCGGGCCAGTACGGGCAGCAGCCTCCGCAGCAGTGAGGTGACCCGGACCGCCCCGTAGGGTGGGCGCGTCCCGGACCTGCAGGAGCCCTGAGATGACACGTTGGAAGCTGGTCGCCGCGCTCGCGGCGGTGGCCGCCGTCGTGATCGCCTCGGTGATCGTGCTGCTGGTCGGTTCGGGCCGGCAGGCGGCGACCCCGCCACCGGCCCCGCCGCCGGTCCGGATCGATCCGCCGGCCCAGGGCACCGCGGCGCCGACCGCCGCCCCCACCTCGCTCGGTGAGGAACGCCCGATGCCCGGTGACCAGACCGCCCAGGTCGAGGTCGCCAACGCCTACATGGACGCCTTCCTGCGCCCCGGTACGCCGGCCGAACGCGAAGCCAGGCTGAAGGATCTGGCCACCCCGAACGATCTGGTGCTCGCCAAGCAGGTCGCCAACGAGCGGCTGCCGAACGCGAAGCGGAAGACCAGCGCGGCCCTCGACCCCGGTGTCGCCCGCGCCAATGAGGCGTACGCCCACGTGCAGCTCACCGACGACACCTGGTGGGGGATGGGGCTGGTCAAGGACCTCACCGCACCGAAGGGATGGCGAGTCTCCTTCCTGGAGAAGGAGGGGCACTGATGCCCCGATCCGGTACGCCCCGGCGGTCCCGTCCCCCGGGGGGCTGGGTGCCCTGGCTGGTCGGTGCGGTGGTGCTGATGCTGATCTCCGGGCTGCTCTCGGCGCTGGCCACCGTGCAGCTCACCCCGCCGCCGCAGCCCGCGCTGATGACCGCGAACCTGTCCGCCACCTGCCCGGCGCCGGTGACCAACTCCGGGCCGCCCGGGGGTGGCAATGTGCCGCAACCCGCGTCGGGCAACAGATCCGGGCCGGGCGTACGCAATCCCGAACTCGCCGCCCCCGAGACCTTCGAGCAGCTCGACGAGGTCCAGCTCCGCAACGCCAAGACCATCGTCGCCGCGGCCCGCTCGGTCGGCGCCAACGACAAGGCGGCGGTGATGGCGCTGATGGCCGCGATGGTCGAGACCCGGCTCTACAACCTGGCCTCCGACGTGCCCGGCCAGGAGGACTCGCTGAACTACCCCAACGACGGCGTCTCCACCGACCACAACTCGGTCGGCATGTTCCAGCAGCAGCAGTGGCACGGTACCCCGGCCGAGCGGATCGATGTCACGAAGGCCACGATCCTTTTCCTCAAAGGAAAAGAGCGCCCCGGGCAGATCTCCGAGCCGCCGGGACTGTTCGACAAGAAGGACTGGGAGACCCGGCCCGCCGGTGAGGTGATCCAGGAGGTGCAGCGCTCGGCGTTCCCCGGCCGCTACGCCCAGTTCGAGCAGTTCGGCCAGCAGCTGCTGGCCAAGATCTCCGCCGAGGGCGGCGCCGGCATCCCGCCGATGACCACCCAGCCGGTCGGCTGCGGACCCAACGCCTACAGCGGGTTCGGCCCGCCGCCGCCCTGGCTCACCACGATGCTGGCCGGCGTCCAGCCCGACACCATGCTGGTCGCCGGCGCGGTGGCCTCGCAGTTCCCGGAGATCAAGATCTACGGCGGGGTACGCCCCGACGCGCTGCCCGACCACCCCAGCGGCCGTGCGGTGGACATCATGTTCTCCAGCGCCTTCCCCGACTTCAAGAGCCCGCAGGCGGTCGAATACGGCAACCGCGCCACCGAGATGCTGCGCCAGAACGCCACCGCGCTCGGCATCGACTACATGATCTACAACGAACGGATCTGGTCGGTGAGCCGGGCCGCGGAGGGCTGGCGGCAGTGTGGCAGCCAGGCCAGCTGCTATTCGGGTCCCGATGACACCTCCGCGCACCGCGACCACGTGCACGTCACCACCTACGGCAATGTCGGCAAGGGCATGCCACCGCCGGTAGCGATCCCGGCCGGCGGGAGCAAGGCGGTGGCCCCGCTGCCGCCGGGCTATCCGCCCTCGGGCCGGTTCGGCGCCCGGGGTTCGATGTGGTCCTCCACCCACACCGGTGAGGACTTCCCGGCGCCGATGGGTACGCCGATCTTCGCGGTGATGGACGGGGTGGTCGCGCCGCAGATGTCGCTGGGCTGGAACGGCAATGCGGTCGTGCTCAGCCACGCCGGCGGAATCAGCACCCACTATGCGCACATGAGCGCGATCCTGGTGCAACCGGGCCAGCAGGTACGGGCCGGGGACCGGATCGGGCTGGTCGGCTCGACCGGCAACTCCTCAGGGCCGCACCTGCACCTGGAGTACTACCCGCCCGGGATCCAACCGGGTGACATCTACAAGGCGCAGGATCCGGTCGCGTTCCTGCGGGCGAACGGAGTGACCTTTGGCTGAATCGGTGCGGTTGCAGGCACCCGATGGCGTACGCCTCCCGGCGGGGGTGGGCCGGCTGCTGGACGCGGCCGTACCCTGCCAGCTCTGCGGTGAACCCATCGGCGAGGTGGCGAATCTGCTGATCGAACGCGCCCCCGACGTGGACCAGCGGGGTGAGTGGCTGCGGGTCCGGCCGCGACATCCGGCCTGTGGCCCGGCCGAGGAGGTGCTGCTGGACGCGCCGGCCCAGCTCGATCCCAGCCGTGGTGTGCACCGGGTGGGCTGTGTCGCGCTGCCCGACGACCGGCCGGCGCTGCTGGTCAATCCCGATGTCGATGCGCCGGTGTTCCGCGGGGACCACCCGGTGCTGGCCGAGCTGCTCGAGGGGGCGGGGTGGGTGGCCTGGCCGCGGCCGCCGCAACCGATCAGCGGCTGGGTCCAGGTGCGCACCGAGGATCCGGCGGCGCCGGTGGTCGAGGTGCTGACCGGGCTCGGCTCGATCGTGCTCGATCCGGCCCCGCCGGAATGGGCCGCGCTGGTCACCGCCGCCGGTGAGTTGCCGGTGCTGGCGCTGCTGGACCACCACGTCGACGACTGGCTGCAGGCCTCCGGGTGGGCGCAGGTGGCCGAGCTGCTCGATCGCGGGGTGCTGATGGCGGGGCTGGTCCAGGTGCTGCCCGATTCCGCGATCTGACACGCCGCCGGGGTGGTCCAGATCACGTTCTGACTGTCGGTTAGTGTCAGCAGCAGATCGCTCACCGTGGGCGATGGAAGGAAACGTGTGTCATGGCCACTGACTGGGCTGCCGACGTCAAGAAGCATGTCAAGAACGCCGACGACGAAGCGATCGCCGGCATCGTGAGGCATTGCGGAATCTCCTTGCACAAAGCCGATTCCTCGATGGTGTCGTTCTCGGACAAGGCCGAGACCGATCGGGTGAAGAACGGGTTCATCGCCAAGAAACTCGGTGTCACCGACGACGCGAAGGCCGACGCGGCCATCAAGGCCGTCGGGGAGCAGTTGAAGGGGTCCTCGCGCAAGTACCGTCCCACGGTCTACTACCTGCTCGCCGATCACTTCGGTCAGCTGGACCAGTTCAAGAAGTCCAAGAAGTGAGCTGACACCGCGCCCCCGCCTCCCACGGGGGCGCGGTCACGCCGCCTCGCGGCGTACGCCGGCCAGCCAGCGCAGTTGCCAGCCGCCGGCGACCAGCACCAGCACCCCGAACCAGGCGCCGTAGCCGAACGGGGTGGCGTCGACGCGTCCGTCGGCGAACCGGGCCGGGTTCCCGCGCAGCGCCAGGGCGTAGCCGACCATCCAGCAGCCGAGCGCGGCGACCAGCAGCCAGGCGATCCCGAGGATCCACAGCGGGCGCCGCGGGCGCTTCAGCCAGCCGACGGTCAGCCAGGTGAGCACCACCGCGGCGGCGAGTACGCCCCCGAGCGCGGCCACGATCTGGGTGATCGGGGCCGGCAGGGGCGCGAACGCCGCGAGGAGCATCAGCACCACGACCGCCAGGGCGGCCCAATTCGCGGCCCGACCGAGTCGCTGTGCCCGCACCGATGGCCTCCCGGGGTTGCTAGGTTGAAATCGAGCGTGGTCAGTCTTCCACGCGCCGATGCCGAATGATCCTCCGAGAGGTGCCACGATGACCAGCACCCCGCCGCCGGGACCGATGCCGGGGCAACCGGTGCCGCCGCAGGGCATGCCGCCCGGGCCGGTGGAGTGGCAACTGGTCGAGCACGTCCCCGGTGATCCGTGGAGCGTCGAGCTGATCGTCTGGTCCGGGAACGCCATCGACGGGGTTCCGGTGCCGGTCGACGACGCGCTGCTCGGTGCGCTGGCCGAGGTACGCCGCCGCCGGGCCGATGTGGATGCCACCTTCGCCGGCGACCCGCTGCCCGAGGGGCCGATGACCGGGGCCGGCCCGGTTGGCGAGGACGCCGAGGACGAAGACGCCGAGCGCTCCCGCTTCGGCCGTTGGTGGGATGGTCTGGGGCGTACCACCGGATCCGCGCAGGCCGACCGCTGGCTGGCGAACGTGCCGGTGAAGTGGCAGCTCGCCGGCGCCGCGCTGCTGCTGCTCGTCTTCATCCTGGTGATGGTCATCGGCCGCCTGATGAGCTGACCGCCCGCGCCACTCTGCGGCTCATCTTCCACTCTGCGGCCTGCATGCAAGCCGCAGAGTGAGAGTTGGTACGCGGAGTCGCGGATCAGTGGTGTTGTCCGGTGATTCTTCGCTGTGGATAACCCGGATCTGCGCCTGTCGCACACCGCTTCTCGATGGTGGGCTGGTGGCATGCATCACCGACGCCGGGATTATCTGGGCCGAGGACACAGCGCGGCCGAGTTGGCGAGCGCGCTCCGGGCCGGCGAGTTCGTACGCCTGGGGCGCGGCATCTATGGCGAGGCGGGCTCGTGGCAGACCCCCGAGGATCGGCATCGTGATCTGGTGGCCGCCATGGTTCCGGATCTCAAGGCCGGTTCCGTGCTCAGTCATGTCACCGCCGGGGTCCTGCATGATCTCTGGCTGCCGGCCCGCGCCCTGGATCGGGTGCAGGTGGTGCGAGCGGGCAAGGGCGGTGGATCGGTATCGCGATACCTCCACGTGCATCGCGGTGGGTCGCAGCGATCGGTGCCCGCACCGGGCCTGGAGATCGAGATGACCGATCTGTTGACCACCACGATGGACCTGTTGCGGCAATTGCCGATCGCCGATGCGGTGGGCGTGGCGGACTCCGCGCTGCGCCGCGGCCTGGACCGTGACGAGCTGCTCGAGGAGCTGGATCGCCGGCGCCGGGTGCCCGGGAACCGGACCGCGCGGATCGCTGCGGAGTTCGCCAACCCACGAGCGGAAAGCCGCGGCGAATCCTTTTCCCGTTGGCGAATCCACGAACTCGGCCTACCCGCACCGGAGTTGCAGCATGACATCGAGACCGATGCTGGCGAGTTCGTGGGTCGCTGCGATTTCTGGTGGCGGGATCGAGGCCTGGTCGGTGAGTTCGATGGAAACGTGAAGTATGGCCGATTGCTGAAACCCGGCCAATCGGTCACCGAGGTGGTGCTCGCCGAGAAGAACCGGGAGGAGGGGATTCGGCGACAGGGGGAGTGGCTGGTCCGTTGGACCTGGCGCGAGGCCGAGTCCGGTGACTTCTTCAAGATCATCGACCGAGGCCTGACACTCGCCGCGCGCCGGGCCGGTTGAGCCTGGCTCCACTGGGGGGCTTATCTCCACTCCGCGGTTTATCTCTCACTCCGCGGCGTGCATGCAAGCCGCGGAGTGAGAGTTGGTACGCGAAGTGGGCCGGGTTCAGCTCGACACGCTGCCCGGACTCCGCTCCGCTGCGCCGGGTTGGTTACTCGCTGCGCGTTCGGACTGGAGCGAGGCGAGCAGGCGTAGCTGATCCGCCGCCACCGTGCCCGACTCGGCGTACAACAGCACTAGGCGCAGGTTCCGGTCTTCGGGGAGTTCGAGGTTCTGGTACGCCAGGTCGAGCTCGCCGACGGCGTCCACCCAGAGCCGTTTCATGCCGTGTGAGCGTTCGGCGACCTCGCCGGATTCCCACAGCCGCTCGAAATGGTGGCCCTCGGCCCGCAGGTCACCGATCAACCGGTGCAGTCGGCTATCGTCGCCATGGCGGGCGGCCGCGACCCGCAACTGGCCGGCCGTCGCGTGGGCGACCTCTGGCCAGTCCCGGTACCGCCGCATCGCCAGTGGATCGGTGAACAGGAACCGGGCCAGGTTCCCCCGGTGGGCCGAAGCGAAGTCGAAGAACACCGACCGGGCCAGCTGATTCGCTGCCAGCACGTCGAATCGGTGATTCGAGATCAGCGCCGGACCCGGCATCGAGTCGATCAGGCCCGCCAGCCCCTGGCGTACCGTGGTCTCGGCCATCGCATCCGACCGCCGCGGCGCCGAGACCGCGCCGGCGAGCTGGGCGAGATGCTCCCGCTCGATCCCGCTCAGTGCGAATACCCGACCGATCGAATCGAGCACGCTCGCCGAGGGAGCGCGGGCGACGCCGCGCTCGAGCCGCGCGTAGTACTCCATGCTGACCCCGATCAGCTGGGCCACCTCCTCCCGCCGCAGCCCGGCCACCCGGCGCCGCGCGGTGGTCGCGATGCCGTGCTCGGCCGGCCGCGCGCGGGCCCGCAGGTGCGTGAGGTACTCACCGAGCTGGTTCGCCATGCCCCGAGTCTGGTGCGCTGGCCGGGGCGGGACAAGGGACCTGGCAGTACGCGTATCCACCGGGTGTTCCGCCGCCGCCGCGGCGGCACCCACGCTAGGGGTGACCCGATGTCTGTGATCAGGAGAACCAGCATGTGCCATTCCAGCGAATCCCGCCCGCCGGCGCCGCCGCGGAGCACCCCGACCGACGACCACGGCCCGATCACCCTGACCACCGGCGACGGTGTGCGCAGCATCGCCTATGCCGCCCATCCGGCCGCCGGCGCCGACACCGGGGTCGGGGTGGTGATCCTGCCCGATGTCCGCGGTGCACACGCCTTCTACCGCGACCTGGCGGTGCGGTTCGCCGAGGCCGGGAGCCACGCGATCGTCATCGACTACTACGGACATCTCACCGACGATCAGGAGCGCGGTGACGATTTCGAGTGGCGCTCCAGGCTGCCGCAGGTCGACGCCGGTACCGTCGAACCGGTCGTCGCGGCCGCCCTCGACGAACTCACCGGGGCCGGGGTACGCCACAGCTTCAGCGTCGGCTTCTGCTTCGGTGGCAGCCAATCCTGGCTGCTCGCCGCCTCGGAGTTGCCGTTGGCCGGGGTGATCGGTTTCTACGGTGACCCGGAGCTGGTCGAACCCCGACTGTCCGAGCTGCACCGGCCGATGCTGCTGCTGGTCGCCGGTGCCGATGTGGCCACCAACCGGGAACGGTCCGAGGCCTTCGAGCGGGCCCTGACCCAGGCCGGTGTCCCACACCAGCAGCGGATCTACGACGGGGCACCGCACTCCTTCTTCGACCGGTCGGCGACCGAGTGGGCCGACGCCTGCACCGACGCCTGGCAGCGGCTGCTCGATTTCATCGCCGAGCGCACCGCGGCGGCACCCACCGCCGAACAGGCCCGCCGGTCGGCGTACACCACACTGGACGAGGTGCTGCCGGACCTGAGCAGGTACGCCCGCGAGTTCGCCCACGGCACCATCAACGCCCGCGACGGGCTGTCCGGGCGGGACCGCGAGCTGGTGATCCTCGGCGCACTGATCGCGCTCGGCGACACCGGACGCCAGCTCCGCGCGCACGTGGCCGTGGCGATGGAACACGGGGTCACCGGTCCGGAACTGGTCGAGATCATCCTGCAGGCACTGCCGTACGCCGGGTTCCCGCGGACCATCAACGCCACGCTCGAGCTCAGCGAACAGTTGCGCACGATCCGCGTGGCCGGTCGCTAGGCTGCCGGCATGTCCTATGCCGTTGACTTCCACACCGTCTCGACCGTCGGGCTGGAGTCCTCGCCCGTCGCCGACGCGCTCGCCGGGTTGCGGGCCAACGAGGCGCGCTATTTCAAGAACAAGTACGACCACACCTTCACCGTCGAGGCGGCCAGCGAGCCGGAGGGGAAGGCGGCGGTCGATCGGGTGAGCGGAATCCTCAAGCAGGAAAGGGATATCGTGATCGCCTCACCGGCGCTGGAGGCGACCGACTTCGAGGTCGACGGCATCCGGATGACCTACGTCTTCTATGAGAGCGGCCTGTCCATCAACGTGATGTACACCCTCGCCGACGGCGGCAAACGTGCCGTGGGCTTCAAGCTCTCCGATGGCATGGAGGTCCCCGACGAGCTCGGCGCCTTCAAGTTCGCCCGGCAGAAGTCGAAGCTGGCCGGGACGATCCGTGGCTCCTACTTCGTCCTTAAGGGCGAGCACTAGGCCAGGCGTTCAGCCCGACGACCCAGGCCAGGCCGAGGGCGGCACCGAGGACGGGGGAGTAGATCATCACCCCGACCGCCAGCAGGCAGCCGAGTACGCCGAGCGCGGCGCGCCGGCCGCGGCGTACCTCGCCGCCGAAGATCCATGGCGCGATCACCGCCGCGATCGGCAGCAGCCACGCCGCGAGCGGCAGTCCACCCGGGTCACCGGCGAGCGCGATCGAGGTGCGCACCGCCAGTGCCAGATAGGCCCAGCCGACCAGCAGCGCGGCGAGCGCGACCAGCCAGTCCTTGCCCAGCAGGGATCTAGCGGTACTCACTGGCGGCCTGTTCGGCGACCTGGGTCAGGTGGCTACGGTGCCGCAGTCGGCTGGTCGCCACCTCAAGCTCCGCCGAGGCCTGCCGGGCCGCGCGCCGGGCACCGGCCAGCTCCGCATCGGAGGCCAGTCGTTTGGCGTGCCGGCCGGTGACCAGCTGGAAGTCGCGGCTGGCCGCGTCCCGGCCGCGGCGGGCGTTCTCGAACTCCTGCTCGGCCTGCCGCAACTGCCCGGCGTAGTGATCGGCGCGGGCCAGCGCCATCCCGCGGTCGTCGAGCTGGGAGGTCAGGCTGCGCAGGAAGGAACCCTCCATCGCCCGCGACTCGTTCGCCTGCTCCCGCATCCCCGGCTGCCCGGCGCCGGCCGCCCGGCCGCTCCGCTGACCCAGCCCGGAGGCCGCCGGTGCCAGCACCAACGCCGCCTTCCTGATGAGCGTCGGGGTCGGTGCGATGAACCTGGTCGCGACGATGGCCGCGCTGACCGTGATCGACCGGATCGGGCGACGCAGCCTGATGATCGTCGGTTCGATCGGATACCTGCTGTCGTTGGGATTCCTGTCCGGGGTGATGTTCTTCTATGAGCGGATCGGCTTCAACTCCACCTCCAGTGTGCTGGTGCTGCTCGGGTTGATGGTCTTCATCGCCGCCCACGCCTTCGGTCAGGGGTCGGTGATCTGGGTGTTCATCTCCGAGATCTTCCCGAACCGGATCCGCGGGCGGGGCCAGTCACTGGGATCCCTTACCCACTGGGTGTTCGCGGCGATCACCTCGTTCGCGTTCCCGCCGATCATCGGTGCCCTGGGTGGCGGGGTGGCCTTCCTGATCTTCTTCGTGGCGATGATCGGGCAGCTGATCTGGGTGCTGAAGGTGATGCCCGAGACCAAGGGCGTGCCGCTGGAGGAGATGGAGGCCAGGCTCGGTGTGACCGATGATGTGAGCACACCGACCCGGGAAGGACAGCGATGACGAGGATCCGACTGCTGAGCGTGGGCGAGGCACTGATCGATGTGGTGGACCAGCACGGCCGCACATCCGAGCACGTGGGCGGCAGCCTGCTCAACGTGGGGTGCGGGCTCGGCCGGCTCGGTCACGACTCGACCATCCAGACATGGATCGCCCGTGACGAACGGGGGGAGCGGATCCGGGACTGGGTGAGCGCGGCCGGTGCGAGCCTGGCCGAGGGATCGGAGGAGGCCGAGCGCACCCCGGTGGCGTACGCCACCCTCGACCTGCACGGCCACGCCGACTACACCTTCGACCTGGAATGGCGGCTGCCGAAGCCGCCGGCCGATGACTACCAGCACCTGCACACCGGCAGCTTCGCCTGCACCCTGGAACCCGGCGGCAGCCAGGTGGTCGCCGCGGTGCTCAAGCTGCGCGAACAGGGCACGGTCTCCTACGACCCGAACATCCGCCCGGCGCTGATGGAGAGCGCGGAGGCGGTGCAGCCCCGGATCGAGGAACTGATCGGACTGGCCGATGTGGTCAAGGCCTCCGATGAGGACATCGAGTGGCTCTATGGCGATGTGCCGCTGGAGGAGGTGATCGCCGGCTGGCGGGAGCGCGGCCCCTCGCTGGTGGTGATCACTCGCGGGCCCTGGGGTGCGCTCGCCGCACTGGCCAGCGAACCCGAGGTGCTGAAACTCGATCAGCTGCCGGTCACCGTCGCCGACACCGTCGGCGCCGGGGATTCGTTCATGGCCGGGCTGATCAGCGGCCTGGTCGACGCCGGCTTCATCGGCTCCCGCGCGGCCGCCGACCGGCTCGCCGTGGCCGGCTGGGCGGACGTGCAACCCGCCCTGCAACGCGCCATCGTCACCGCGGCGATCACCGTCAGCCGCGCGGGGGCGTACGGTCCGGACCGCGACGAGGTGCAGGCCGCCCAGGCCACGGCACCGGCCGCCGAGTAGGGCGTACGTCCGGGCGGGTCGTCAGGGTTCGAGCGGCACCTCACCGACCGGGATGTCGGCCCAGGAGGCCGGGTCCTCGATCGGCTCCAGATGGGTGGTCACGGTCAGATCGGGGATGGTGGCACGCAGCTCGTTCTCGATCTCCTCGGCGAAATCGTGGCCGCGCTGCACGGTCCAGACCCCGGGTACGAGCACGTGCACACTGGCGAATCGCTGATGCCCGGCGACCCGGGTCTGCAGGCCGTGGAAGGCGACCTCGTCGCTGCTGCGGCGGCGCAGCACCTCGATCAGCGCCTCGCTCTCCGCCTTCGGCAGGGCGGCATCGAGCAGCCCGGACATCGACTCGGTGATCAGCCGGGTGCCGGTGATGATGATGTTCACCCCGACCGCGAAGGCGACGATCGGGTCGAGCCGGTCCCACCCGGTGAGCCAGACCAGGCCGACGCCGATCAGCACCCCGGCCGAGGTGACCACATCGGTCATCAGGTGCTTGCCGTCGGCGGTCAGGGTGATCGAACGGTGTTTCCGCCCGGCCCGGATCAGGATCATCCCGACCACACCGTTGATGACCGAGGCGACGACCGAGACGAGCAGGCCGATGCCGACATTCTCCAGCGGCCGCGGGTTGATGAAGCGCTCCACCGCGGTCACGCAGATCACCCCGGCGGCGACGAAGATCATCGTGCCCTCGACGGCCGCGGACAGGTATTCGGCCTTGGTCCGGCCGAACGGATAGCGCGGATTCGCCGGCCGGGCGGCGACCTTGAGCGCCACCAGGGCGACCACCGCGGCGACCAGGTTCACCACCGACTCGGCGGCGTCCGACAGCAGGCCGACCGATCCGGTGAGCGCCCAGGCCCCGGCCTTCAGCGTGATCGTGACGATGGCCGTCGCGATCGCCAGCCAGGCGAATCTGCTCAGGTCCCGGGACTCACTCATGCGGCCGATTATGCAGCGCCCGCCGGTGCGGCGGTGGTGTCCCCGATCCGCAGATCGACCGGCAGCATCCGATCCGGAGGTGATTCGCCGTTCAGCACCGCGCGCAGCATCTCCCCGGTGGCCCTGCCCTTGGCGACCGCGTGCTGGTCGATCGTGGTCAACCGGTGCGGAAACCACGGCAGTGCGACCCCGTCGAATCCGGTCACCGACAGGTCCTCGGGCACCCGCAGCCCGCGGTCGGTGGCCGCCTGGATCGCACCGACGGCCAGCAGATCGCTCTGGGCGACGATCGCGGTCGGTGGCTGGTCGGCATCCAGCAGCAGGCCCGCGGCCAGCCGACCCTGCTCGACATCGGACTCGGAGGTCTGCGCGGCCGGGACGTCCCAGCCCGCGACATCGGCGAAACCGAGTGCGCGCTCCCGGGTGTCGGGATAGGCCGATTCGGCCGCGCCGGTGAGGGTGGTCAGCTCGGTCGGGCTGTGCCGGGTGAGCGGCATCATCAGGTGGGCCAACCGGTCGGGGCGGTGGCCGAGCTCGAGCAGCAGCCGGGTGATCCGGGCGGATGCACCGCGCTCGTCGATGCGCACGTGCCGCACGCTCTCCCCGAGCGGAGCCCCGGTGCCGATGATCGGTACCCCCCGGGCCTCGAGACCGGCCACCAGCGGGTTCGTCTCCTCACCGCAGAACAGGAAGACCGCCGCGTCCATCGGCTGCGCCGCCGCGCGGAGCGGGCCATCACCGGGATCGTGGATCAGCAGCAGGCCGGCCTGCATCTCGTACAGCACCTGGCTCAGTCCCTCGAGCATGGCGGCGGCGCAGGGATCTCGGAAGGCGTACGCCAGGCGTGACTCCGCGAAGGCGCCGACGATCCCGCTGCGCCCCTGGCGCAGCGAGGCGGCCAGCGGATCGGGGCCGAGGTAGCCCAGTTCTGCCGCGGCCTCGCGGACTCGGCGGACGGTCGCCGGTGCCACCGAGCCGCGTTCGCTGAATGCCAGGGAGGCGGTGGAGGCGGCGACCCCGGCGCGTTCGGCGACGTCGCGCAGCGTCGGACGCGGGTGCGCAGTGGGTTGACGACCGGTGGGCATGCCTGACAGCATAACGAATCGATTCGATCGAATCGATTCGACACAACCGACCACACCGACCCGAAAGCCGCACCGTGACCGCCACGCCGACCTCATCCGAACCGCGCACCGACGTCGACCTGCACCGCGCCTCCGGTGCGGTCTATCTGGCCTTCGTCGCCAACGGCGGCCTGTTCGCCGCCTGGGCATCCCGCATTCCCGACGCCATCCGGCAGCTCGAGGTCAGCACCGCACAGTTCTCACTGCTGCTGTTGTGCCTGTCCATCGGTGCGGTCGCCGCCCTGCCGTTGTCGGGACTGATCGTGCAGCGGATCGGGTTGTCCCGCGCCATCCTGACCGGCGCGAGCGTGGCCAGCGTCGGGGTCAGCGTGGCCGCCCTCGGCGTCACGGTCTGGTCCCTGCCGACGGTGGTGGCCGTCGGGCTGGCGTTCACCGGGCTCGGGATGGGCCTGTGGGACGCCTCGATGAACATGGCCGGAGCCGATGTCGAGCACCGCCTCGGCCGCTCGATCATGCCTCGCTACCACGCCGCGTTCAGCGGCGGCACGGTCGCCTCGGCGCTGATCGGTGCGGCAGCCTCCGCGGCGCGGATCCCGTTGGCGGTGCACATCCCCGCGCTGGTCGTGGTGCTGCTGGTCGCGGTCGTGATCGGCACCCGGCCGCTGCGTGGCCTGCGGCACCACGTGGAACCACGGCCCGATGACACCACCCCAGTGGTGACCCGCTCGGCCTGGACCGAACGCCGCACCCTGCTCATCGGCATCGTGGTGATGGTGGCCGCGTTCACCGAGGGCACCGCCAACGACTGGATCGCCGAGGCGTTCGTCTCCGGCCACGGCGTACCCAGCTGGGCGGGCATCCTCGCCTTCGCGGTCTTCCTGACCTGCATGACCGCCGGCCGGCTGGTCGGCACGCACGTGCTCGACCGCTACGGCCGGGTACCGGTGCTGCGCATCACCATGATCGCCGCCGTGCTCGGCTGTCTGCTGGTGGTCTTCGGCCCGACCCCGGTGGCCTATCTCGGTGTGGCCGTCTGGGGCATGGGGGTCGCCCTGGGGTTCCCGGTCGGGATGAGTGCCGCCGCCGACGATCCCGACCGCGCGCCGGCCCGGGTGGCGACCGTGTCCACCATCGGCTACACCGCCTTCCTCGCCGGGCCGCCGCTGCTGGGTTTCCTCGGCGAGCACTTCGGCGTGCTGCGGGCCCTGCTGGTGGTCGGGGCCGCGGTGATCGTGGCGCTCGCCTGTCTGCCGGCGGTACGCGAGCCCGCCCGCCGAGATCTTTCGTCCTCCCCGCGCCACCCGTCGTAGGCTTGCCCGAGCAACCCGGGGCAGCAGGCGTACCCGGTCCACAGTCTTGGAGTGAAACCCCATGCGCGTAGGTGTGTTCGGTGCCACCGGCCAGGTCGGCGGCGTGATGCGCGATCTGCTGGTCGAACGTGACTTCCCGGTCGATGAGATCCGGTTCTTCGCCTCGGCCCGGTCCGCCGGCAAGACCCTGGACTTCAACGGCCAGCCGGTGACCGTGGAGGACATGGCCACCGCTGACTTCTCCGGCCTGGACATCGCACTGTTCTCCGCCGGCAAGGGAGCTTCCAAGGAGTACGCCCCGAAGGTCGCCGCGGCGGGTGCGATCGTGATCGACAACTCCTCCGGTTGGCGGCTGGATCCCGAGGTGCCGCTGGTGGTCGCCGAGGTCAATCCCGAAGACTGCATCGAGCCGCCGAAGGGCATCATCGCGAACCCGAACTGCACCACGATGGCGATCATGCCGGTGCTCAAGCCGCTCACCGATGCGGCCGGTCTGCAGCGGCTGCAGGTCGCCACCTATCAGGCGGTCTCCGGCTCCGGCGGTTCCGCGGTGCAGGCCTTCGCCGACCAGGTCGCCGCCACCGACGAGCTGACCGAGCTGACCTTCGACGGCCGGATCGGCGAGGTCGCCGACCCCGCCCCCTACGTCAAGCCGATCGCGTTCAACGCGCTGCCGCTGGCCGGTGCGCTGGTCGACGACGGCTCCGGTGAGACCGATGAGGAGCAGAAGCTGCGCAACGAGTCGCGCAAGATCCTGCACCTGCCGGAGCTGCTGGTCGCCGGCACCTGCGTCCGGGTACCGGTGTTCACCGGGCACTCGCTCGCCGTGCACGCCGAGTTCGAGCGCCCGATCAGCCCCGAGCAGGCCACCGAACTGCTCGCCGATGCCCCCGGTGTCGAGCTGATGGATGTGCCCACCCCGCGCGATGCCGCCGGCGCCGACCCCTCCTATGTCGGCCGGATCCGCGCCGATCAGTCCGCCCCCGAGGGGCGCGGTCTGGTGCTCTTCGCCTCCAACGACAACCTGCGCAAAGGTGCGGCGTTGAACGCGGTACAGATCGCCGAGGTGGTGCTCTCCCAGCGGGTTCCCACCGCATGACGAGGGTCGCGCTGCTCGGCGGCGGGGTGATGGGGGAGACCGTGCTCGGCGGGTTGCTGCGCGGCGGGTACGCCCCCAGCGATGTCGTGGTGGCCGAGAAGCGGGCCGAACGCGCCGCCGAGCTCACCGAACGGCACGGTGTGGACACCGCCACCGGCCCCGACGCGGTCCGCAGCGCCGAGGTGGTGCTGCTGGTGGTCAAGCCGCAGGATGTGGCGAGCGTGCTCGCCGAGGTGGCCGACGACCTGGCCGACGAGGTGCTGGTGGTCTCGCTGGCCGCCGGGGTCACCTCGGCCGCCATCGAGGAGGCGCTGCCCGAGGGCACCGCGGTGGTCCGGGTGATGCCGAACACCCCGGCCCGGGTCGGCCAGGGGATGGCCGTCGCCTCCCCGGGTGCGCATGCCACCGACGCACAACTCGAACTGGTGAAGGAAATGCTGGGCGGCACCGGCAAGGTGCTGGTGGTGCCGGAGAAGCAGCAGGACGCGGTCACCGCGGTCTCCGGCTCCGGGCCGGCGTACCTCTTCCTGGTCGCCGAGGCGATGACCGATGCCGCGGTCACCCTGGGCCTGCCGCGTGATGTCGCCCGGGAGCTGGTCACCCAGACCCTGTTCGGCAGTGCCACGCTGTTGCAGGAATCCGGGGAGCATCCGACGTTGCTGCGCGAGCAGGTCACCTCACCCGGTGGCACCACCGCGGCCGCGCTGGCCGCGCTGGAGGCCGGCGGGTTGCGGACCGCCTTCGCCGATGCGCTGACCGCCGCTCGGGACCGTTCGGTCGAACTCGGCGGTTGAGCCGCCGCATTCTCACCTTCTCAACGCTGCAACAGATAGCCGCGACGCACCACGGTGCGCACCAGGTTGTCCGGCAGGGCGCCGCGGAGCCGGCTGATCGCCACATCGAGGGCGTGGTCGCTGGCGCCGGTGGGCAGCAGGCCGGCCAGTTCCTCGCGCGGCACCACCCGGCCGGGGCTGTCCGCCAGTCGGGTCAGCAGTCGCAGCGATACCGGTGACAGCGGCACCGTCTGCGTACCGATCCGGGCCGCGTGGCCGCGGATCTCCAGCTCGCCGAGGGCGGTCGACACGCTGCGGCGGCGGTGTGCGGTGAGGTGCTCGGTGACGGCGCGGACCAGCGCGCCGAGGCGATAGCGCTCGGGCACCACCGGTTCGATGGCGGCCGCGATCAGGCCCTGTGCGGTGACCGGGCCGATGGCGGCAGCGGTCGTCTCCCCCTCGCGGAGCGCGGCGAAGAACTCGGCGCCCCGGGGATGCGCGCGGGCGTGGTCCAGCAGGGCGTCCACCGCCGGCGCGGAGGTGAAGGTGAGCACATCCAGCTCCCCGTCGCAGACCCCGGTCACCAACCGGTCCGCGTGCGCGGCATCACCGGGCAACCAGCGGTAGGGCTCGACGCTCAGCACGGTGGCACCGGCGCCGCGCAGCCGGTCCAGCTGGCTGTGGTCGGCGTAGCCGTGCAGCTGGATCGCGACGGTGCTGCCGGCGAGCGGGGTGCCGTCGACACCGTCGGTGATCAGCCGATCGACCAGGTCACCGGTCAGGTCGCCGAAATGCGCCTCGGCATCGTCCAGGCCGGCCGCGCGGACCGCGCCACGGGCCTTCGGTCCGCGGATCAGCAGTTCGGCATTCCAGAGTGCGGCGAGCAGGTCGTCCAGCAGCCCGGCGGCGTCGGCGGCCTCGGTCCATCGGCGCAGTCCGTAGGCGGTGGTCACGATCACCGCATCGGGCCGGGCGGTGATGATCGCCCGGGTCTCGGCGAGCAGGACCTCGTCGCGTTCGGCCGGGGCGGTGCGCAGCAGCGGCAGATGGCAGACCCGGGCGCCGCGACGCTCGAAGGCGGTCAGCAGATCGGCCGAGCGCCGGTCCGAGGTCACCGCGATCGTGAAACCGGTCAGTTCCGCGTTCACGAGGCCACCCTATGACCAGCCGCAAGACGGCTGGCGTCGCCGAGGCGTACCACCTCACCGATCACCACCACGGCAGGAGATCGGACGGCGTGCAGCGCACCGGCGAGCAGGCCGGCCAGGTCGCTGGTGGTGACCTGCTGATCGGGTGCGGTGCCCCGTTCGACGGCGGCGACCGGGGTGGTCGCGGCCATGCCGGCGCGGAGCAGGCCGGCGCCGAGCTGGGGCAGCGTACCGATCCCCATGAGCACCACCAGGGTGCTGCCGAGCCGGACCAGCGCGTCGAGTTGTTCGTCGGTCGGTGGGACGTGGCCGGAGAGCACCGTGTAACCGTGTGCGATGCCGCGGTGGGTGACCGGGATCCCGGCCGCGGCCGGGACGGCGACGGCCGAGCTGATGCCGGGGATCACCCGGACCGGTACGCCGGCGGCCTCGGCGGCCTGCAGTTCCTCGTGACCGCGGCCGAGTACGAACGGGTCGCCGCCCTTCAACCGGACCACCCGCTGCCCGCGGCGGGCCCGGGCGATCATCTGCTGCTCGATCTGCTGCTGGGGCACGGCATGGTGGCCGGGGCGTTTGCCGACATCGACGACCTCGGCACCGGGTGCCCAGTCGGCCACCGCCTGCTGCGGGGCGAGCTTGTCGAGGAAGACCACGTCGGCGGTGGCCAGCGCGCGGCAGGCGGCGACGGTGAGCAGCTCCGGGTCACCGGGCCCGCCGCCGACCAGGGTGATCGTGCCGGTCATCTCGCACGCACCGGGATGGTTTCGCCGAGCGCGACCGGGCGGCGCTGGCCGCGTTCGATCACATACTGCGCCGACTCGTCGGGGGTCAGCGGCGCGTTGACGAAGGAGCGGAATCGCCGCAGTCGTTCGGGATCGGCGAGGGTGTCGGCCCACTCGTCGCTGTAGTTCTCGACGTGCCGGGCCATCGACTCCTCGAACTCCTCGGCCAGCCCCAGGGAGTCCTCGACGACCACCTGACGCAGATGGTCGATGCCGCCGTCCAGGTCCTCCAGCCAGCGGGCGGTGCGCTGCAACCGGTCGGCGGTGCGGACGTAGTAGACGAGGAAACGGTCGATCAACCGGATCAGGGTCTCGCCGTCGACATCGGTGGCGAGCTGCCGGGCGTGGGCCGGCTGGGCACCGCCATTGCCGCCCACGAAGAGATTCCAGCCCTTCTCGGTGGCGATCACGCCGACGTCCTTGGACTGCGCCTCGGCGCATTCCCGGGCGCAGCCGGAGACCGCCATCTTCAGCTTGTGCGGGGATCGCAGGCCGCGGTAGCGCAGTTCGAGCTCGATCGCCATCGCCACCGAATCGCCGACACCGTAACGGCACCAGGTCGACCCGACGCAGGATTTCACGGTACGCAAGGACTTCCCGTAGGCATGCCCGGATTCGAAGCCGGCATCGACGAGCCGTTTCCAGATCGGCGGCAGCTGATCCAACCGGGCGCCGAACAGGTCGATCCGCTGCGCGCCGGTGATCTTGGTGTAGAGGCCGAACTCCTGCGCGACCTCGGCGATCACCGCCAGCTTCTCCGGGGTGATCTCGCCGGCGGGGATCCGGGGCACGACCGAGTAGGAGCCGTCACGCTGCAGATTCGCCAGCGCGCGGTCGTTGGTGTCCTGCAGCGAGCCGCGACCGGAGTCGAGCACGTATTCGTTGTGCAGTGAGGAAAGCACCGAGGCGACGGTCGGCTTGCAGATGTCGCAGCCGTGCCCGCTGCCGAGCCGGGCGAGCACCTCGTCGAAGGACCGCAGCTCCAGCAGGCGTACCTGCTCGAAGAGGGCGGCGCGGGAGAGCGGCAGGTGTTCGCAGAGTGCGTCGGAGACCTCGACACCGGCGGCGGTGAGCTCGGCGTCCAGGGTCTTCTTCAGCAGCGGGACGCAGGAGCCGCAGGTGGTGCCGGCGCGGGTGCACTGCTTCAGCTCGGCCAGGTCGCAGCAGCCGCCGCGGACGGTCTCGCGCACGGTACCGGCGCTGACGTTGTTGCAGGAGCACAGAGTGGCATCGTCGGGAAGTCCTGCGTCGGTGGGGAGTTCGCCGCCGACGCCGAGGTATGCGCCGGGGGCGGCGGGGAGTCTGCGGCCGAGCAGCGGGCGCAGCCCGGCGTACGCGCTGGCCTCGCCGACCAGGACGCCGCCGAGCAGGGTGGTGGCGGTATCGTCGAGGACGAGCTTCTGGTAGAGGCCGCGAGCCGGGTCGGCGTAGACGACCTCGAGGGCGCCGGGGGTGTGGCCGAAGGCATCGCCGAAGCTGGCCACATCGACCCCGGAGAGCTTGAGCTTGGTCGCGGTGTCGAAGCCGCCGAACTCGCTGGGGATGCCGCAGAGCCGGTCGGCGACCACGCCGGCCATCGCGTTCGCCGGGGCGACCAGGCCGACGCAGCGGTCGTCGAAGCAGGCGACCTCACCGATCGCCCAGATCCCGGGGGCGGAGGTGGCGCAGTCCGCGCCGATCACCGCGCCGCCGCGGGGTCCGATGGCCAGGCCGGCGTCGCGGGCGAGTTCGTCGCGGGGGCGTACCCCGATGGCGACGACGACCAGGTCTGCGGGGATCGGGTCGTCGTCGACCAGGGCGAGGGCTGCGACGTTGCCGTCGGCGTCGAGGGCGACGTGCGAGGTGCGGACACCGGTACGCAGGGTGAGCCCGCGCGCGGCGACCAGCCGGCCGAGCGCCTCGCCACCACCGGCGTCGAGCTGGGCGGCCATCAGCCAGTCGGCCAGGTCGACCACGACGGGATCGCAACCCAGTTCGGCCATTCCGGCGGCGGCCTCCAGGCCGAGCAGGCCACCGCCGACGATCACCGCACGCGGTCGGCGGCCGAGGGTGGTGGTGAGCCGGGCGGTCTCCGCGCGGAGGGTGTCGATGTCGGCCAGGGTGCGGTAGACGTGGGTGGCCTCCGCGCCCGGGATCGGCAGTCGGGCAGCGGAGGATCCGGTGGCCAGGACGAGTTCGTCGTAGCCGATGGTGGACAGCGGGCCGGTGTCACTGGTGCTGATGGTGCGGGTTCCCGGGTCGATCGCGGTCGCGCGGATGCCGGTGACCAGGTCGATGTCGGTCCGCTCCCACAAGCTCGCGTCACCGAGGGTGAGGTCGACGGTGCCGGTGAGCGCGGAACTCAGCGCCACTCGGTCATAGGGGATCGCGGGCTCCTCGGCCAACACCGTGACCCGCGCCGTGCTGCGACCCGCATCGGCATGGTCGGCCATCGCGCGGGCGAAGGCGTACGCCGCCGGGCCACCACCGACCACCACAACATGTCTGGACATCCTGGCTCCCTAGCTGGTCCGGATACGGGATCTGCTTGCACAGCAGGCTAGGAACCGTCTTTCACGCCGGCGTTTCGCGATCGTTTCGGTCATGTGACGAAGTCCCACGTTCATCGAGTAGGTCGCGCAGCGACCGTGTCTTTCACGTTCCTCGAGTAGGTCGCGCAGCGACCGTGTCGAGAGGAACCGCGAGGCGAGTTGCTCATCTCGACACGCTCGGCATTGCTCCGCTTCGCTGCGCATGCCGCGCTACTCGATGAGCGTGCAGAAACCTAATCCTGGTGGGGAATCAGGGCAGGCTGAGTATCCGGCGGAACCGGCTTCTTCGCCGTCTGCTTCGCCCTCTTCTGTTGCGCTGCGTTGGCCTGGTCGCGGGCAGCCTGGCGCAGGTCGCGGAGGCGTTGGTTCTTGCGGGCGCGGCGGAGTCGCTCGCGTTCGCGGGCTTCGTCGGCTGCTTGTTCGGCTTCGGCCTGTTCCTTCTCCAACTGGGTTCGACCGTTGCACAGGGTCTCCCAAAGAAGCTTTTCGGTTCGGGAGAGTGAAGCCGCGGGGTCGTTGATCAGGTGGTCGGGTGGTGGATGGTTCCAGGTGCCGTGGCGGCTGACCCAGGCCTCCTGCCCGGCCGGTGTTTTCCAGTGGAACACCCCGGGGGAGGGTTGCTCGACCCGGAATCCGGCGTGGGTTCTGGCGCGGTGGGCTGACCGGTTCAACGGCCCCAGGTTGTCCGAACTGGTCGGCCCCTCAGGGGCGGGGATCGTGTGGTCCAGATCGATCCCGCGGCCGAACGCGCTGCGATTCGATCGAGGGAACATCACGTAGCGGTCGCGGAGCTTCACCCGCTGCGCCAACTCGTCGGAGGGTCGGTAGGTGTTGACCATCACCGGTGCGGCCAGATCGATGACCGGTCGCACCTTCACGGTGCCGGTGCACTGGGCGAGCAGCTCTTTCAGATGCTGGAGAGTGACCGGTCCGAAGGCTTCGCCTTCACCACCATGGCCGTTGGCGAGGTCCTTCTGGTGGACGTGCAGGATCAGCTCCGCACCATGCCGACAGCGCTCACCGGTGGGGGAGATGAGTTCCCCGTCACGGTTCACCACATCCCCTTGCGGGGTGACGATCGCGCCGTCGAGCAACGACGGCTGCAGCAGTTGCCGCGCCCGGTCCGGGTGGGCCAGGTGACCCAGGGCTTCGGCCCGCAGCTCGTCCCTGGACCCGTCGGAACCGCCGGCTTTGAGGACGTCGGCGAGGCGATCGAGGGTGCCGTTCAGGTGGGCGGCGTCACCGGCGTCGAGGTTGGCGTAGAGGTCGGTGATCCCCGGGGTGTTCCGGTTGGGGGTGAACTCTACGCGGCGGTGCTTCTTGGCGGCCTGGCGTTCGGCTTCTTTGTCGTCGTTGAGCATCAGTGCGACCTGGGCCTCGGTGGTCGCGACCGCTCGCTTCGGGGTGAGGTTGACCAGGTGGAGTGACCAGAGGGAGTCGAACTCGCGGGCCTGGGTGAAGGACAGGTGCAGGGCGGCGCGGGAGATGTCGCGGGCGACCCAGACGGGGATGTCGCAGTCGAGGGTGGCCTGCCACAGGATCGGATGCCGATGCCGCAGATTCAACACATCAGCGGTCCAGACCTGCGCGGTCTCGGGCGAACAGCCCAGTGACATCGCCAACTCGAGGTGGAAGAACTCGGTGATGCCGGGCGTACCGTCCGCGCCGGGGAACACGAGTTGTTCACCGTGGAGGACTCTTGCGGTGAGTTCGTCGGTGTGGGCGTTGAGGCCGGAGTAGGTGTCGCAGGCGGCGGCGATCGCAACGAGCTGGCGGGCCGAAGCCTGGGCGATGGTGTCGCTCTCGGCGCGGATCGCGGCGAAGACTTCGGCTCGTTCGGTGGTCGTCATCGGTGGTCACCTCCTCTCGACTGCTACATCCAACATTAGTCACGGTGTTCGAATAAATCAAGGGGTTTGAGGAAAGTTTCTGGATTCATCTCGACACGGTCGCTGCGCGACCTACTCGATGAGCGTGGGGGCTCGCTGCGCGACCTGCTCGATGGACGTGGGGGTGGGACCTCGCGGGGGTGGGGTGCGGGTTGTGAGGTGGGTGTTACCGAGGTGTCACGCGGGGGCGTACCGGCGTAACGGGCGGCTTCTAGGGTCGAGCCCATGACCGAGCTGATTGAACGCGATACCGCGACCAGGACCCGTTGGCTGCGCATCTGCCGCCTGGATGATCTGGAGACCGGCTGGGGCGAGGCGGCCCTGGTCGACGGTGACCAGATCGCCCTCTTCCGGCTCGCCGGCGACGAGCTCTATGCCGTGCAGCACAGTGATCCGGTGAGCGGGGCCTGCGTGATGGCACGCGGCATCACCGGCTCCCGAACCGTCGAGGGGCAGCAGCGACGGACGCTGGCATCCCCGCTGCACAAGGAGATCTACGACCTCGCCGACGGACGCTGCTACAGCGACGAGTCGCTGCGGCTGCGCACCTACCCGGTACGCTGCATCGATGACTGGCTGGAGATCGGCGCCGCGGCCTGAGCCCGTTCTCGCCTGCGCGCACGGCACCCGCTCGGTCGCCGGCCGTTCGGCGATCGGGCACCTGGTCGCCGGCCTGCGCGACCAGCTCGCCGATTCCGGTACGCCGGTCCGCGCGGCCTTCGTCGACGTCCAGCCGCCCACCATCGACCAGGCGATGGCCCACGCCCTCGGGCCCCGGACCGCTGAGGGCGTACGCATCCTGCCGCTGCTGCTGAGCGCCGGCTACCACGTCGGCCATGACCTCGCTGCCGCAGCCGCCGACCACCCCGGGGCAGTGCTCGCCCCGGCCCTGGGTCCCGACCCGGTGATCGCCGACCTGCTCGTCCACCGGCTCGCCGAAGCCCTCACCGCCGCCGGCACCACGCTGCACCCCGACGATGCCGTCACCGTGGTCTCCGCCGGCTCCAGCGACGCCCGCGCCCGCGCCGACTGCGAGGTCACCACCGCACTGGTCGCCGAGCGCCTCGAACATCGGGTCGCCACCACTTGGCTGTCGGCCGCCGACCCCCGGCTGGGCGACTGGGTCACCGCCCAGCGCAGCACCGGTCGGCGTACCGTCGTGCTCACCCACCTGCTCGCCCCCGGCTTCTTCGCCGACCTGGCCCGGCGCAGTGCCCCGGATCTGATCACCGACCCTCTCTGCCGCCCCCGCGGAGCCACCGATCCGGGGCTCATCGCCCTCGCCGCCAGGCGCCTCTCCGACCCGGTGATCCCGGCGTGAGGATCGTGTAACGCGGGCGTCGCAGGACGACGGATTGCCGAAACACGCGGCTCCTAGCCTGCTGCGCAATCGGCCGCAATCCGCGGTCCACGAGGACGGAGAGCCCCCGTGTCGATCATCGGCGAGAACACCCGCACAGCCAGTCCGATCACCGAGCAACCGGGCCGCTGGCTGCATGGCTACGACCCCGAGGATTCCCTGCAGTGGCAGGAAACCGGGCGTACCATCGCCCGCCGCAACCTGAACTGGTCGATCTTCTGCGAGTTCCTCGGATTCGTGGTCTGGCAGCTCTGGGCGGCCACCGTGACCTTCCTGCCGCGGGTCGGATTCCAGCTCACCGACGGCCAGCTGTTCTGGCTGATCTCGATGCCGGCGCTGGTCGGGGCGACGCTGCGAATCCCTTACACCTTTGCGGTCGCGCGCTTCGGCGGCCGGAACTGGACCGTCTGCTCGGCCCTGTTGCTGCTGGTCCCGGTCGTCGGCCTGGCCCTGGTCGCCGGCAATCCGCAGACGCCGTTCTGGGTGCTGCTGCTGGTCGCCGCGACGGCCGGCTTCGGCGGCGGCAATTTCGCCTCCTCGATGGCGAACATCACCTATTTCTATCCAGCGAAGGAAAAGGGCTGGGCCCTCGGCCTGAACGCCGCCGGCGGCAACCTCGGTGCCGCGGTCGCCCAGCTGGTCGTCCCGCTCGCGGTCACCATCGGTGCCGGTGCCACCCTGCGGTTGCCGCTCGCCGGCTGGGTCTGGGTGCCGCTGATCCTGATCGCCGCCTGGGGCGCCCGCCGGCACATGCACAATCTGGCCAGCGCCCGCGGTGACCTGGCCGGGGCGCTGGCCTCGATGCGGGAACCACACTTCTGGGTGATGGCGGTCCTCTACATCGGCACCTTCGGCTCCTTCATCGGCTTCTCCGGGGTGTTCCCGAAACTGATCGCCGACACCTTCCCCGCCTTCTCGACCTTCAAGGTCGGCGCGGCCGCACTGTCGCTGTCCTTCCTCGGCCCGCTGGTCGGTTCACTGTCCCGGCCGTGGGGCGGCCGGCTCGCCGACCGGGTCGGCGGTGCCCGGGTCACGGTGCTCGCCTTCGCGGCCATGGCGATCCTCGCCCTCGGGGTCGTCGTCACCCTGCCGATGCGCAACTTCTGGGTCTTCCTGTTCCTCTTCCTCGGCCTGTTCGTCGCCTCCGGTGTCGGCAACGGATCCACCTATCGGATGATCCCCAGCATCTATCGGGTCCGCGCAATCGACAGCACAGCAGGAATCTCCACCGAGCGCCGGGCCGCGGCCGCCCTCGGTCTGATCTCGGCGGTCGGTGCCTACGGTGGCTTCTTCGTGCCGCAGGTGCTGTCGCTGTCGAAGAGCAGCACCCAGGCCTACGACTCGGCCTTCTATGGTTTCGTCGCCTGCTACGTGATCGCCATGGCACTGACCGCCGTCTGCTACCTGCGTCCGGGCTCGGCGATGGCCCGCGCCCGCGTCTGAGGTGGGCAGATGACCGATACCCACTGTCCCTACTGTGCACTCCAGTGTGCGATGACGCTCACCCCCGCACCGGCGGGGGTGAGCGTGGACGGCCGCGACTTCCCGACCAACGGCGGCGGCCTGTGCCGCAAGGGGTGGACGGCCGGGGAACTGCTGAACCGTACCGACCGGATCACCCAGCCCCTGCTCCGTGGCCCGGACGGGGAGCTGCGACCGGTGACCTGGCAGCAGGCGTACGAGCGCTGGATCACCGCACTGATCGCGACCCGCGCCGCCCACGGCCCGGATGCCAACGGGGTCTTCGGCGGTGCCTCGCTGACCAACGAAAAGGCCTACCAGCTTGGAAAATTCGTACGCCTGGCGCTCGGCTCCAGCCGGGTCGACTACAACGGCCGGTTCTGCATGAGCTCCGCGGCGACCGCAGCGAACCGGTCCCTGGGCCTGGACCGCGGCCTGCCCTTCCCGGTCACCGATCTCGCCGACGCGCACACCGTGCTGCTGCTCGGTTCCAACGTCGCCGAGACGATGCCGCCGTTCGTCCGGCACCTGGCCGGCGCCCGCGCCGCCGGTGGCCTGATCGTGGTGGATCCGCGCCGCAGCGCCACCGCCGAGCTGACCGCCGACGGTGCCGGGATGCATCTGCAGCCCCGCCCCGGCACCGATCAGGCCCTGCTGCTCGGGCTGGCGCACATCGTGCTCGCCGACGGGCTGGCCGACACCGCCTATCTGGCCGAGCGCACCACCGGCCTGGCGGCGCTGCGGCGTACCCTCAACGCCTGGTGGCCGGAGCGGGTCGAGCAGGTCACCGGCGTACCGGCCACCCAGCTGCGCCGCGCCGCCCACCGGCTGGCCGAGGGGCCGCGCGGGACCTACCTGCTCACCGGGCGCGGCGTCGAACAGCACACCGACGGCACCGACACCGTGACCGCCGCCATCAACCTGGCACTGCTGCTCGGTCTGCCCGGTGGCCGGCGCTCCGGCTGGGGCACGCTGACCGGGCAGGGCAACGGGCAGGGTGCCCGCGAGCACGGGCTGAAGGCGGATCAGCTGCCCGGCTATCGCAGCATCGCCGACCCGGCGGACCGGGCCGCGGTCGCCGCCGTCTGGGGTGTCGACCCGGAGAGCATCCCAGGCCCGGGGTTGCCCGCGGTGCAGCTGCTGCGTGAGCTCGGCCGCCCCGGCGGGGTGCGCTGCCTGTGGATCAACGGTGCCAATCCGGTCGTGTCCGCACCCGACGCCGGTGCCGTCGCGGCGGCCCTGGATCGGCTGGATTTCCTTGTGGTGAGCGATTTCTTCGTCTCCGAGACAGCGCGCCACGCCGACCTGGTGCTGCCCGCCACCCAGTGGGCGGAGGAGGAGGGCACGATGACCAATCTGGAGGGCCGGGTGCTGCGCCGTCGCCGCGCGATCGACCCGCCGGCCGGGGTGGTCAGTGAGCTGACGATCCTCACCGAGCTCGCGACCCGGCTCGCTGCACCCGGCCACTGGTCGGACGATCCGGCGGAGGTCTTCGACGAGCTGGCCCGCGCCTCCGAGGGCGGGCGGGCCGACTATTCCGGGCTGAGCCATCACCGCCTCGACGAGCCCCGGGCCCACCACTGGCCCTGCCCGGCCGGCAGCGGTGCCGACACCCCACGCCCGTTCACCGAGCGCTTCGCCCATCCCGACGGCCGCGCCCGGTTGCTGCCGACCCGACCGCCGGCCGGCCCCGGCGCCCTGCTCACCCTCACCACCGGCCGGCTGCTGGAGCACTACCAGTCCGGCACCCAGACCCGCCGCGTCGCCTCGCTGGCGGCCGCCCGGCCGCACGCCACCGTGCAGGTGCATCCGGACACCGCGGCCCGATTCGGGCTGGCCGACGGTGAACCCGCGCGGTTGACGAGCGCGGCGGGCGCGTCGCAGGTCCGGGTCGAGCTGAGCGCCGCGATCCGCCCCGACACGGTGTTCTGGCCGTTCCACTTCGCCGACGAACAGGCGGTCAACCGACTCGTCACCGCACGGACCGATCCGGTCTCCGGGATGCCGGAGTTCAAGGCCACCCCGGTCCTGCTGTCGGCCGTCGGATCCCTGCCCAGCAAGGAGAACGCATGCGCAAGCACACCCTGACCGCCGGCGATCACGTGCTGGTCATCGGCTTCGGTCCGGTGGCGGTACGCCTGGTCGAGGAGCTGCTGCCGCTGGTCGAGACGGGCCGGTTGCGGGTCACCGTGCTCGGCGAGGAGGAGCGGCCGGGTTACAACCGGGTGCTGGTGGGGGAGTACGGCGTCGGCTGGCTCGATGCCGAGGGCCTGGAACTGGTCGATCTCGACGACTGGCGCCGCCGCGGCGTACGCGTCGAACTGGGCACCCGGGTGGACTGGCTGGATCGCGCGGCGCGGCAGGCCCACGCCCACCGCGGTGCCGAGGAGCTGGTCGTCGGCTACGACCTGGTCGTGCTCGCCGTCGGCGCCCGGCCCAACATTCCCAACCTGCGCGGGCTCAATCCCGATCCCGCCGCGCTCATCCCACTGCCGACCGGGGTCACCGCGCTGCGCACCGTCGCCGACGCCGACCGGATGCGCGCCTGCGTCACCGAGGGTGGCCGGGTGGTGGTGCTCGGCGGTGGCGTACTCGGGCTGGAGGTCGCGCTGGCCGCGCGGGAGGCCGGCTGCCCGGTGTCGGTGGTGCATGCCGCGCCGTGGCTGCTGACCCGTTCCTGCGATCGGGTCGGCGGCGCGATGCTGGATCGGGCGGTCGCCGACCGGGGCCTGCGGGTGATCCCCGACGCGGTGGCCCGCGAGGTGCTGCTCGATGAGCAGCGGGCCTTCCGCGGGCTGCGGCTGGCCGACGGTCAGGTCATCACCGGGGACCTGCTGGTGCTGTCCTGCGGGGTACGCGTCAACACCCGGATCGCCGAGGGAGCGGGGCTGACCACCGAGGCGGGGATCGTGGTCAACCACGAGCTGGAGGCGGACCCGCAGGCCCGGGTGTTCGCGATCGGCGACTGCGCCGAGGTCCGGTGCACCGACCCGGTCTGCACCGTCTGCCCGGCCCGCCGGGGTCGTGGACCGGCCGGCCTGATCGCGCCCGGTTGGCAGCAGGCCGAGTGGCTGGCGGCCCGCTGGCGGGCCGAACTCGACACCGCCAGCGGGCCGGTCGAGCCGATGCCGACCGAGGAGCCGGTGGTGGTCCGATTGAAGGCGCGCGGGCTGGAACTGGTCGCGGCCGGGGAGACCGCCGGCGAACCGTGGGAGCACGATCCCGACCCCGCCGCGCCGCGGGTCGCGCACTGGGTCGACGGGGTCGGCGGCCGGTTCCTGAAACTGGTGGTCCGCGAGGATCGGCTGGCGGGCTTCGTCGCCCTCGGACTCCCGCGGGCCGCCGCCGAACTGGCGGTGCTGCAGCGTACCGGGGCCGAACCGCCGACCGATCCGTCACTGCTGCTGCGTCTCGACGCCCCCGCCGGCGGGGGCGCGGGAACCGGATCCGCCCGGGCGGACGATCCACTGTGCCGGTGCGCCGGGGTGTCCGAGGCCGCGGTGGTCGACGCGATCGACGCCGGTGCCGACTCGGTCGCCGCGGTACGCCGGGAGACCCGGGCAGGATCGGGTTGCGGTGGCTGCGGGGACCGGGTCCGGGCGCTGCTGCTCGACTGTGAATCTGCCCGGGCCGTCCCGTAGTCTCGCCCCGGACACAGGAGCGGGTGAGAGGCGGCGAGCATGCGAGCACGACTGGTGCACTCCGACGAACTCTCCCGTTACGACTTCGGCACCGGTCATCCGATGGGCCCCGGCCGGGTCCGGCTGGCCGTCGAACTCGCCCGCCAACTCGGCGTACTCGATCAGCTCGAGGTCATCGAACCGCCGGCCAGCGATGACGACCTGGTCCGGTTGGTGCACACCGAGGACTACATCGAGGCGGTCAAGGCCGACCGGGTGAACACCAAGTACGGCATCGGCACCGCCGACAACCCGCTGGTGGTCGGGATGCACGAGATCGCCGCCCGCGTCTGCGCCGGGACCGTCGAGGCGGCCCGACAGGTGTGGACCGGGCAGGCGCTGCGCGCGGCGAACCTCTCCGGCGGGCTGCACCATGCGATGCCGTCGGCGACCAGCGGTTTCTGCGTCTACAACGACTGCGCGGTCGCGATCCGCTGGCTGCAGCAACAGGGCGCGCAGCGGATCCTCTACCTCGATGTGGACGCCCACCACGGCGACGGGGTGCAGTCGATCATGTACAACGACCCGGATGTGCTCACGATCAGCCTGCACGAGTCGCCGATCCACCTGTTCCCCGGTACCGGTTTCGCCTCCGAGACCGGCGGCAAGGACGCCCCGGGCAGCGCGGTCAACGTGGCGCTGCCGCCGGGGATCGACGACGCCGGCTGGCTGCGGGCCTTCGAGGCGGTCGTCCCACCGCTGGTCGAGGAATTCCAGCCGGACATTCTGATCAGCCAGCACGGATGCGATTCGCATCGGCTGGATCCGCTGACCGACCTGTCGCTCTCGGTCGAGGGGCAGCGGCGGTCGTACGAACTGATCGCCGAGCTGGCCGATCGGTACGCCGGTGGGCGTTGGGTGGCCACCGGCGGTGGCGGGTACGCCCTGGACTCGGTGGTACCGCGGGCCTGGGCGCACCTGCTGGCGATCCTCGCCGGGCAGCCGATCGACCCAACCACCCCGACCCCGCAGGCCTGGTGCGACCTGGTCGGTGAGACCGCGCCGTCGACCATGGGCGACGGGGCCGATCCGAGCTTCGAGTCGATCAGCCAGGGCTACAACCCGTCCTCCCGGGTGGATCAGGCGATCATCGCGACCCGGCGGGCGGTCTTCCCCGAGTTCGGGCTCGACCCCGACTACTGAACCGCGGGTGGAGGGTTCCGCCGAACACTTTTCAGCGGCCCCTTTTACCACTACTGTCACGTGCAGCACGTGCAACACGCCGGAGGGAAAGCCGGCGGTTTCGTCACGTGCGAGAGGTGCGCACCATGAACGATTCCAAGGACCGGCCCAACCTGACGGCCGTCGGTGGGCTGTCCGAGGTCAAGTTCCTGACCGTGGCCGAGGTGGCCGCGATCATGCGGGTCTCCAAGATGTCGGTCTATCGGCTGATCCACGGTGGCGACCTCGAGGCCGTCCGCTTCGGACGCAGCTTCCGGGTACCCGAGAAGGCCGTCAACGACTACCTCAAGGGCTCCTACTTCGACGCCGGCTGAGCGAGCCGGCTGACCGATCCGCCCGCCCGCGAGACACCAGAAACTGTAGCGAGGCCCCTGCTGCAACGGGGGTCTGGGGACAGTAATTGGTGTCTCCCCGGAGGACCTGCTTCGAGGCGGATCCGCGAGTTGTCCACAGGTTGACGGTCCGGGCCTACTCGGTGCCCGCGGCTTCCTGCTGGGCTGGGTTCATGCAGATCGTCACGACCGCGGAGCTCCTGGCCGAGGGGCTCCGGCATCCCGACATCCGGCACCTGGTCGACATCGGTGAACTTCACCGGGTACGCCGCGGCGCCTACCTCCGCGGGCCGGACCAGCGCCTCGTCGCCGAACAACAACACCGTGCGTTGATCCAGGCCGTGGCGGCCGCCCATCCCGACGCCGTCCTCAGTCATGTCTCCGCCGCGGTCCTGCACGACCTGCCGGTGCCGTTGCGCAGCCTGGCTCGGGTGCACCTGACCAAGCAGGGCCGCAATACCGGCAGCAAGCGGCTCGATCGCAGCTATCTGCATCGGGTCACGCAGGAGATCCCGACGGTCGTGGTCGAAGAGCTGGTGGTGACCGATCTGCCGACCACGGTGCTGGACCTCATCCGGGCGCTGCAGCCCGCAGACGCGGTGGCGGTCGCGGACCGGGCACTCGCTCTGGGCCTCGACCGCGCGGAGCTGCTTGAGCGGATCGGGCGAGAGCGCGGCCGGCGGGGCAATGCGAACGCCCGCCGGGTGCTGCTGTTCGCCGACCGGTTGGCAGAGAGCGCGGGGGAGTCCTGGACGCGCTGGGCGTTCCACTGCGCCGGCCTGCCCGCGCCGAAGTTGCAGGTCGAGTTCTTCGACCACCGCGGCGTGCCGGTGGCCCGGGTGGATTTCGACTGGCCGGAGTGGGGTGTCTGCGCCGAGTTCGACGGCGAGATCAAGTACGGCCGGTTGCTGCGCCCCGGTCAGGGCGTGGCCGATGTGATCCGGGCCGAGAAGTCGCGCGAGGAGGAACTGCGCCGGGCCAGCGGCCGGTGGCTGGTGCGGGTGATCGCCCGCGAACTCGACGACCTCGCCGAGCTGCGGCGTACCATCCTTGACGCCGCCGGCCATGCCGCCCGCCGAGCCGGCTGACCGAACCCCGCGAGACACCAGAAGCTGTGGCGAGACCCCTGCTGCAACTGGGGTCTGGCGACAGCTCCGGGTGTCTCGCCGCCCGCTATTCCACGAGCTGGGGCGAACCGGCGCGTAGCTCGTCCCACTTCACCAGCGTGATGCCGAGCAGGATCACCGCGCCGCCGACGAGCTGACCGACGCCCGGGCGTTCGCCGACCAGCAACCAGGCCAGCAGGCAGGCGAAGAGCAGCTCCAGCAGGCCGACGAAGGAGGCGACCCGCGGGCCCAGCCGGGTGCTCGCGGCGATCCCGGTGGCGTACGAGACCGAACCGGAGATCAGCGCGATGCCGAGCAGGGGCACCCACCAGCCCATCGAGGTCCCGCCGAGGACGACCTGGCCCGGGACGACGGTCAGCGGCAGTACCCCGATCAGCCCGAAGACCAGCAGGATCACCGCCCCGATGCCGAGCCCGCCGGTGGCCAGCACGATCGGCGGCAGGTCGGCGCTGCTGCGCGATCCCACCACGAAATAGGTCGCCGAGCCGAGTGCGGCCAGCAGGCCGAAGACGATCCCGAGCGCATCCAGGCGTACCCCGCCGAACACGTTCAGCACCAGCGCCAGCCCGAGCATCGCGATCACGGTGCCCGTCAGCGTCATCGGACCCGGCCGGCGCCGGGTGATCAGCCAGGCGCCGAGCACGATCAGCACCGGCGAGGAGTACTCCAGCATCAGCGCCACCGAGACCGACAGTCGCTGCACCGCCATGAAATAGAAGAGCTGGCAGCCCGCGGCGCCGAGTGCGCCGTAGGCCAGCAGCAGCGGCCAGGCGTTGAGGGTACGCCGCCAGCGGCCGGCCAGCGCCCGCAGCGCGAGCGGCAGCAGGGCCAGGGTGGCCAGCGTCAGGCGGAGCAGCACCACCGCGCCGGGGGACCAGCCGATCAGCAGCAGCGACTGGCCGAACGGGCCCGCCATGCTGAATGCGGCGGCCGAGATCAGGGCCAGGGTCAGCCCGCCACCGGCGCGGGTCGCCACGGCGGCGCGCTCATCGAGCACGGGCTGCGAAACGGTCATCGGGACGGCACCTCCCCCGGTGAGTGCGGTAATGTAATGGGTCAATCAGTGGTTCACCGATGACACTAGGTCCCCGCCGGGTAAGGAGTCAAGATGCTTTTTGATCCTGACGTCGAGCTCTCCCTGCAGGCCGTCGCCGCGCTGATCAACACCGCCAACGAACCGGACACCCTGACCACGGTCGGCGAGCTCGACGCCTTCGTCGAGCGCTGGCAGTACTCGGGTTCGCGGGCCGCCACCGAGGCGGACCTGGAGCAGGTACGCCGGGTGCGCGGCAAGCTGGCGGCCCTGTGGACCACCGACGAGGCCGAGGCGGTCGAGCGCACCAACGAGGTGCTGCGCCGGCACCGGGCGCTGCCGCAGCTCGCCCGCCACGACGGCTTCGGCTGGCATATTCACGCGATCCCGACGGATGCCCCGCTCGCCGATCGGTTCGCGGTCGAACTGGCGATGGCGCTGGTCGACGTGATCCGCCTCGGCGAGCTGTCCCGGCTGCAGCACTGCGCCGCCGAGGACTGCGAGAACGTGCTCGTGGACCTCTCCCGCAACCGGTCCCGGCGATTCTGCGACGCCGGCTGTGGCAACAAGGCCAATGTCGCGGCCTACCGGGCCCGGCAGCGCTCCGGGTGAGCGATCGCTCGAGGTGAGCGGGTGCGGCATTGTGCGGTAGAGTGCGGTACTTGTCCGGCGGACCCGCCGGGCCAGTCCATACTTTGTTCAGTTCGAGAGGCACCACCTGTGGGTTCGGTCATCAAGAAGCGTCGCAAGCGCATGGCGAAGAAGAAGCACCGCAAGCTGCTGAAGCGGACGCGAATCCAGCGTCGCCGCGCCGGCAAGTAGTCGCTTCCGCCGATGTCGCGGGTCGTCCTGGTCACCGGGGTGTCGCGCGACCTGGGTGCTCGATTCGCCCGGGCGCTGGCCGCCTCCGGTGACCGTGAGGTGATCGGGCTGGACGCCACGGCGCCCACCCATGAGCTCGGTCGGGCCCGCTACGTGCGCGCCGACCTGCGCAGCCCCGTGCTGACCAGGGTCGTGCTCGACCGGCAGGTCGACACCGTCGTGCATCTCGGTCTCGCCGACTCCGAGCGCAGCCGGGCCTCGGCCAAAGAGGCCAACGTCATCGGCACCATGCAGCTGCTCGCCGGTTGCCAGAAGGCGCCGTCGTTCAAGAAGTTCGTGCTGCTCAGCAGCGGCGGCGTCTACGGTTCCGGGCCGATCGACCCGGCCCGCTTCACCGAGGCGATGGCCGGTCGGCATCCCGCCCGCACCGGCTTCCCGCGCGACGCGCTGGAGGTGGAGAGCTACCTCGGCGGTTTCGGGGTACGCCGGCCCGACGTCGTGCGCACCGTGATCCGCCCCGCGCCGCTGATCGGCGGCGGCGTACGCACCCAGCTCACCAGGTGGCTGTCGCTGCCGGTGGTGCCGCGCCCGCTCGGCTACGACGCCCGGCTGCAGTTCCTGCACCCGGCGGATGCGGTCGCCGCGCTCGAGGCGGTCACCCGGCACGACGTGCCCGGCACCTTCAACGTCGGCGCCGACGACGTGCTCACCCTCTCCCAGATCCTCGGCATCCTCGGCCGGCCCGGAATCGGCGTACCGATCGAGGCCTCCGAACTCGTCAGCGGACTGGGCCGGCGTACCCGGCTCGTCAGCTTCAGCTCCAGCGACCTGCGCACCCTCACCTGGGGCCGGGTGCTCGACACCACCGCCTTCGTCGAGGCCACCGAGGTACGCCCGCACTACACCTCCCGGCGTGCCGTCGAGGAGTTCGCCGCCCTGTCCACCCCCGGCACGCTCGCCGAAGGCCCGGTGGATCAGGCACTTGATGTCGTCGGGCGACTGCTGACCCGCGGCCGGATCGGGGGAGCCGGATGAGCGCCGAGGGGACCGAGCACGACGAGGGCGAGGATTTCGAGGGGCAGCGCCCCGATCTGATCGCCGAACTGGCCGAGGGCCTGCTCTCGCTGCGGGAGCGGTTCGCCGAGGTGCCGGTGGAGCAGTGGCGGGAGGCCGCCGCGGACCCGCTGGCCACCCTGTTCACGCTGGGTCAGCGGCTCGGCGTCGACTGGCAGGAGTCGGTGGAGGAGCTGATCGCCTTCGCCCATGACCGGCTCACCGGCGACTACGCGGTGGACCAGTTCGGCTACGACCCGGAGTTCACCGAGCGCGTCTACCAGCCGTTGATCATGTTCCTGGCCCGGCGCTGGTTCCGGGTCGAGGTACGCGGGGTGGAGAACATTCCCGCCGACGGCCCGGCGCTGCTGGTCTCCAACCACGCCGGCGCGATGCCGATCGACGCCCTGGTGCTGCAGGGCGTGGTCCGCGACGAGACCGGCCGGCAGCCGCGGATGCTGGGTGCGGACCTGGTCTTCAAGACCCCGTTCATGCACGACTTCGCCCGGCGTACCGGCTCCACCGTCGCCTGCCCCGAGGACGCCGCCCGGCTGCTGGAATCCGGCGAACTCGTCTCGGTCTTCCCCGAGGGTTTCAAGGGGCTCGGCAAGCTGTACGCCGACCGGTACCGGCTGCAGCGCTTCGGCCGCGGCGGCTTCGTCTCCACCGCGATCCGCGCCGAGACGCCGATCGTGCCGGTCTCCATCGTCGGCTCGGAGGAGATCTTCCCGCTGATCTCGACCGCGCCCGCGATCGCCAAGGCCTTCGGTTTCCCGTACTTCCCGGTCACCCCGCTGTTCCCGTGGCTCGGCGTGCTCGGCATGATCCCGCTGCCCTCGAAGTGGATCATCGACTTCGGCGAGGCGATCACCACCGACGAACTCCCGCGCGGCGCCGCCGACGACCCGATGACGGTCTTCCACGTCACCGACCAGGTCCGGATCACCATCCAGAACCGGTTGTACCGGCTGCTCGAGGACCGCGGGAACGCGTTCTTCTGATTTCCTAGTCGGCTCGCGCCCGCTCGCCCAATCCCCGCTCTTCATCGCAGTCGTCGAAATCCTCGCGCTGACTGGGTTTTCGGTCGGGTCGGTGACGCGGGATTTCTCCTTGGTGCTCTTCCAGAGCGGGGGCTCGCTTGCCGACGCTCGCCGACGGTCGCCGACTACCTACTTTCGTCTCTGGCGATTTCTCCAGGCGTTGATTACCGTGCGGCCATGAACCGATCACGAAAGAGTTTGGTGTCCGCCGCGATCGCGTCAGCCGTCCTCGGGGTCGCGTCAATGAGCGCGCCGGTCGCCTCCGCAGCCGTCCAGGAGATGAACCCGCAGGAGCAGGAGGTGCTGCGCCTGGTGAACGTCGAACGTGCCAAGGCGGGCTGCGGTCCCGTCACCGAGAACCCCGCGCTCGCCAGCAGCGCCCGCGCGCACAGCACCGACATGGCCCAGAACAACTACTTCAGCCACACGAGTCAGGACGGCCGCAGCCCGTTCGACCGGATGCGGGACGCCGGCTACACCGGGAACCGGATGGCGGAGAACATCGCGGCCGGTCAACCGACCCCGGTCGCCGTCATGGAGTCCTGGATGAACAGCGCGGGGCATCGGGCGAACATCCTGAACTGCGCCTACACCGACCTCGGCGTGGGGTACGCGACCGGTGGGCAGTACGGCACCTACTGGACGCAGAACTTCGGGGGCTAGGAACCAACCCGGCGTACCAGGTCGACCGCCAGCCCGCCGACGATCGCGCCGCCGACGGCGGCACCGACGATCGTCCGGCGCCGGCCCGGGGTACGGAAGTCGTGCACCGGCCACCCCTCGGCGCGGGCGTGCCGGAGCAGGTCCGCGTCCGGGTTCACCACATGCGGGTCGCCGACCAGGCTGAGCATCGGCAGGTCGTTGAAGGAGTCGGAGTACGCCGCGCAGCGGTCCAGGTCATATCCGTGCTCGGCCACCAGGGTGTGCAGCGCATCCGCCTTCGCCGGGCCGTGCATCATCGGGCCCTCCAGCCGACCGGTGTAGACCCCGTCGACGGCCTCGGCCCGGGTGCCGATCGCCCCACTCATCCCGAGGTGCCGGGCGGCCACCTCCGCGATCTCGATGGGTGCCGCGGTGACCAGCCAGACCGGCCGCCCGGCCTCCAGATGGTTCGCCGCCAGGGCCTGCGCCTGCGGCCAGATCCGCTCCGCGATCGATTCGTGGAAGACCTGCTCGGCGTCGTGCGTCAGCTCGTCCACCGAGCGGCCCTTGATCACCGCCAGCACGGTCTCCCGGGCCTCCACGATGTGCCCGTCGTGCTCCGCCCCGGTGGCCCGGAAGATCGCCTCCAGCCACAGCGCGCGCAGGATGATCCCCAGCTTGAAGTACTTCCGGGCGTACAACCCCTTGCCCAGTTGGATCAACGAGGTCCCGCGGACCATCGTGTTGTCGAGATCGAAGAACGCTGCTGCCGTGGGCCCGGATACCGACTGGGTCATGCAGACACCCTAGGCGACCCCGCGACCTGCGGCGGCCCGGCGCCGTGCCAGACTCGGGCGCATGGCAGAGCCCCCGTCACCGCAGACCCTGTCGGAGCTGGTACGGCGACACGCGGCCGAGCGCCCCGACGAGGTCGCGCTCGTCGAGATCGGCGCCGACGGCGCGCGCCGGCAGGTCAGCTGGGCCGAACTCGAACAGCTCGTCGCCGACTCGGCGGCCGGCCTGGACGCGCTCGGCGCCTGGGGCGGTCGCCGGGTGCTGATCACCGCCAGCCACACGATCGACTTCGTCGCCGCCTGGTTCGGGGCGCTGCGGTCGGGCTGCATCGCGGTGCCGATCAACCCGCAACTGCCGCTGGCCGAGTGGCGCCGGGCCGCCGCGCACAGCGACGCCGCCCTGGCCCTGCTCGACCCGCCACCCGGCGTACCCGAACTCACCGAGGCCGACCTGCCCGGCGTACGGCTGGCCCGGCTGGCCGATTTCCGGCAGCACGCGGCCGGCGCCCAACCGCCGCCGCTGGCCGATCCGGAGCACATCGCCGCCATCATCTACACCGCCGGCACCTCGGCCGATCCGAAGGGTGCGATGCTCAGCCACCGGGCGCTGCTCGCGCACTGCGAGCACAACGCCGCCCAGGGGGCCACCGGGCCGGAATCGGTGGTGCTCTCGGCACTCCCGCTGTTCCACGTCTACGGGTTGAACGCGGTCCTCGGCGCCGCGATCTTCACCGGCGCGCGCACCGTGCTGGTCGACGGACTGCCCGACGACCTGGTGCAGATCCTCGACGCCGAGCGGATCAGCGTGCTGCCGCTCACCCCCTCGGCGCTCTACCGGTTGAGCCAGGCCCAGGGGCTGACCGCGGCCGCCGGCTGGCTGAAACTGGTCACCAGCGGCGCCGCACCGCTGCCCGCCGTGCTCGCCGACCACTGGCAGCAGCTCACCGGGATCCGCCTGGACCAGGGCTACGGACTCACCGAGGCCGCCCCCGGGGTGGCCAACACGATCGGTGTCGAACCGCGCGGCCCGGGCCACGTCGGGCGGGCCATGCCCGGGGTGGAACTGCGGATCGGTGACCCGGCCGAACCCGCCGGGGCCGGCCCCGAGGAACCGGGGGAGATCTTCATCCGCGGCGCGAACCTGTTCTCCGGTTATTGGCCCGAGGGCGCCGACGCCCCGGACGCCGACGGCTGGTTCGGTACCGGGGATGTCGGCTATCTCGACGGTGAGGACCTGTTCCTGGTCGACCGGGCCCGCGATCTGGTCATCGTCTCCGGCTTCAACGTCTTCCCGGTCGAGGTCGAGGAGGTGCTGACCGAACACCCGTCGGTCACCGACGCCGCCGTGATCGGCCAGCCCGACGAGCGCACCGGGGAACGGGTCGTCGCCTTCCTGGTCGGCGAGCGGATCAGCACCGCCGACGTGCTCGCCTACGCCGCCGAACGGCTGGCCCGCTACAAGCTGCCGACCGAGGTGCTGGTGCTGAAGAAGCTGCCGCGCTCGACCACCGGGAAGATCCGCAAGGGCCAACTGCGCGATCTGCTCGATGCCACCGAGGAGGAGGAACGATGACCCAGCCCCGGGTCCGGGTCCTGGTCCGCCAGGGCTGCCATCTCTGCGACGACGCACTCGCGATCGTCACCGAGGTCTGCGCCGAGACCGGTACCGGCTGGGAGACCGTCGACATCGACGGCGACCCGCAGCTGCGGGAGTCCTACACCGACCAGGTGCCGGTCACCTTCGTCGACGGCCGCCAGCACGACTTCTGGCGCGTCGACCCGGTACGCCTCAGAGCGGCCCTGGCCGGTGACGCCAGCTGAACCCATCTCACCGCTCATCGAGTAGCTCGCGCCGCGAGTCCCCCCGCTCATCGAGTAGCTCGCGCAGCGAGTCCCCCCGCTCATCGAGTAGCTCGCGCAGCGAGCGTGTCGAGATGAGGGGAGTTCATCTCGACACGCAACCCCGGCTCCGCTTCGCTGCGCCGGGGTTGCTACTCGATGAACGTTCGGTGCCCTTGTGCACATCTTCACAAGGTGGGTTAGGCTGCCGGTGAGAGTCCGGGCCGTTGGGTGAGCCCGGTGGCAGGGCAGGGGACGCGGTGTCCAACCGGCGGGACAAGGCAGGCGCGGCACAGCCGCCGGATGCGCCACGCCACCGCAACGGGATCCCCGAGGCGACCGTCTCCCGACTCGCCACCTACCTGGGCGTACTGAACAGCCTCGCCGCCGCCGGGGTGGCCACCATCTCCTCCGGCGAACTGGCCGCCGCGGCCGGGGTGAACTCCGCCCAGCTGCGCAAGGACCTCTCCCACCTCGGCAGCTACGGCATCCGCGGCGTCGGCTACGACGTCGCCTATCTGCGCTTCCAGCTGGACCAGAACATCGGCTCCGCCGAACACTGGCCGGTGATCATCGTCGGGGTCGGCAACCTCGGCCGGGCGCTGGTCAACCACGCCGGGTTCTCCTCCCGCGGCTTCAAGGTGAGCGCCCTCTTCGACGTCGAACCGCGCCTGGTCGGTACCCGGGTGGAGGGCCTGACGATCCACCACCTGGACGACCTGTCCGCCGTCGTCGACGACCCCTCGGTGACCATCGGGGTGGTCACCACACCGGGGGAGAGCGCCCAGCCGGTCGCCGACACCCTGGTCGGTGCGGGCATCAAGTGCCTGCTCAACTTCGCCGCGATCAACCTGGCGGTCCCCGCCGATGTCACCGTCCGCAAGGTCGACCTGGGCAGCGAGCTGCAGATTCTGGCGTACCATCGACAGTTGTCGCTGGCCGATGAGATCTCCGCCGAGGAGATGGTCACCGGCGGATTCGGCGACCGAACCGACGTGTGAGCGCGACCCTGTAGGAAGTGGATCCGACTTGAGCATCCTGGTAGTGAGCCTGTCCCACCGGACGGCCCCGATGGACCTGCTTGGCCGGCTGAGCCTGGATGCGGACGCCTCCGGCAAGCTGACCCAGGCCCTGGTGGGCGGCGAGCACGTGGACGAAGCGGTGGTGCTGTCCACCTGCAACCGGCTCGAGGTGTACGCCGCGGTGACCCGCTTCCACGGTGGGTTGGGCGCGGCCACCGCCGAGCTGGCCGGCATCACCGGGGTGTCGGTCGACGAGATCCAGGACAACTGCGCGGTCTTCTACGACGAGGCGGCGGTGAGCCACTGCTTCGCGGTCGCCTCCGGCCTCGATTCGATGGTTGCCGGTGAACACCAGATCCTCGGCCAGGTCCGCGGCGCCTACAGCACCGCCCAGCAATCCGGCACCGTCGGTACCTCGCTGAATTCCCTGTTCCAGCAGGGATTGCGGGTCGCCAAGCGGGTGCAGTCCGAGACCCGCGCGGGCACCGCCGGACGCTCCGTGGTGACCGCCGGACTGGCCGCGCTGACCGACCGCGGTGTCGAGCTCGCCGGCCGCCGGGTGCTCGTCGTCGGCGCCGGGTCGATGGCCTCCCTGGCCGCCCACACCGTCGCCGATCAGGGCGCCCACCTCACCTGTGTGAACCGCACCCTGGACAAGGCCGAACGGCTGGCCGCCGTCCTCGGCGGCACCGCCCGCCCGCTCGCCGAACTCGACCAGGCCATGGCCGAGGCCGATGTGCTGATCAGCTGCACCGGCGCCCGCGGGCTGCGGATCACCGCCGACCAGGTCGCCGCCACCCAGATCACCGGTGTCCTCGACCTGGCCCTGCCGGCCGATGTCGACGAGGCCGTCGGCGCGCTGCCCGGGGTGCAACTCGTCAGCCTGGCCAACCTCGCCGAGGCCGCCGAGCAGACCGATCTGGACGACGCCGAGGAGCTGGTGCTCGGCGAGGTCCGCGACTTCCTCGGGCTGCGCCGGGCCGCGGCCGTCGCCCCGACCGTGGTCGCGCTGCGCACCATGGCCACCGAGGTGATGACCGCCGAACTGGGCCGCCTCGACGCCCGGCTGCCCGAGCTGGGGGAGCGGGAGCGCCGCGAGATCGAGCAGACCGTACGCCGGGTCGTCGAGAAGCTGCTGCACCAGCCGACCGTCCGGGTCAAGGAGCTCGCCGCCCAACCGGATTCGCCCGACTACGCCGCCGCGCTGCGCGAACTGTTCGCGCTCGAGGCGGCCACCATCGACGCGGTCAGCCAGCCCCGATGAGCGCCCCGGCGCAACCCGGCCGGGACACCGGCCCGATCCGGATCGGCGCGCGCCGCTCCCCGCTCGCGGTCGCGCAGGCCGAATGGGTCGCCGACCGGCTCCGCGCCCTCGGCGCCGAGGTCGAACTGGTCGGTATCGACACCCGCGGTGACGTGGACCGCCGGCACCTCACCGAGATCGGTGGGACCGGGGTGTTCGCCGTCGCCGTGCGGGAGGCCGTGCTGGCCGGTGAGGTCGACGTCGCCGTGCACTCGATGAAGGACCTGCCGACCGCGCCCGCGCCCGGGCTGGAGATCGCCGCGATCCCCGAACGCGAGGACCCCCGCGACGTGCTCGTCGGGCAGCGCCTGGCCACCCTCACCGACGGCATGGTGATCGGGACCGGCTCGCCGCGCCGCGCGGCCCAGCTGCAGGCGTACGCCCGCGAGCGCGGGCTGCAGCTGGAGTTCCGCCCGATCCGCGGCAACGTCGGTACCCGGCTGGCGCTGGTCGAACACGGTGAGGTCGACGCCACCGTGCTCGCCGCCGCCGGGCTGCGCCGCCTCGGGCTGCTCGACGCGCTGCCCAGCCACGAGATCCTCGACCCGGACGTGCTCGCCCCGGCCGCCGCCCAGGGCGCGCTGGCGATCGAGATCGCCCGGGCCGCCCGCCCCGGCGTACCCGAACTGATCGCCCGGCTCGACGACCCGGCCACCCGGGCCGCCGTCACCGCCGAACGGGAGTTCCTTCGCACCCTGGAAGCGGGTTGCCTGGCGCCGGTCGGGGTATTGGCACGAACAGCCAACGAGACGGGCGGGTCAACCGATTTGACTCTCGCCGCAGTTATTGGGAGAACCTTCTTGAGCACTTCCGCCCAGGCCGGGTCCGATGACGCGCCCCCAGTGCGCATCGCCGGTTCGGCCGCGGTGGAACAGGGTGCCGAACTCGGCCGGGAACTGGCCGGGCAGGCACTCGCGCGCTTGGGTTGAATCGTTGGGTTTTGAGTCGGGCCACGAGACAGATCGCGAGTGATCACGTTGAGCACAGCTGGGGTTCGCAAGAGGTCAGCCAGGACCGGTACCGACGGGCGCGCGGCGGCCGCCGAGGCACCGCCCGCCCCGGTGGCGCGCGGGCGGGTGATCTTCGTCGGCTCCGGGCCCGGTGACCCCGACCTGCTCACCCTCGGCGCGGTGGCGGCGATCGCCGAGGCCAGCGCGGTGCTGCTGGATTCGGAGATCATGGAGCAGCTCTTCGAGCACCCCTCGGTCCAGGTCGGCGAGGACGTGCCGGTGACCGTGCTGCCGCACCAGCCCTCGGGCAAGTCGCTGCCGCCCTCGCAGCGCGCCAAGCAGGTCCTCAAGCTCGCCGCCGGTGGCGGCCGGGTGGTCCGGCTGGTCGCCGGCGACCCGTTCCTGGACGGGCAGGTCGCCGACGAGGCGGCCGCCTGCGTCCGCGGCGGCATCGACTTCGAGGTGGTGCCCGGGGTGTCCGCGATGACCGCCGTCCCCGAGTACGCCGGCATCGCGCTGAACAACGCCGGCGGCACCCACTTCGTCTCCACCGGCGACCGGGTCGCCAAGGCCCAGTCCGCCCAGTGGGCGGCCAGCGGCACCCTGGTGGTCTCCACCCAGGCCGGCCTGCTCGCCGATGTCGCCGCCGCGGTGCTGGCCACCGGGCGGGCCGAGCAGGAGGGCTGCCTGATCACCTACTACGGCGGCTCCACCGAACAGCGCACCGTCGCCTGCACCCTGGCCCAACTGGCCGACACCGTCACCGAGGGCGAACTCCGCCAGCTCGACACCGAGGAACCGGTGCACCTGATGGTCGGGCCCGCGGTGGAACTGCGCGAGGACCTGTCCTGGTATGAGACCAAGCCGCTGTTCGGCTGGCGGGTGCTGGTGCCCCGGACCAAGGACCAGGCCGGCCCGATGACCAACCGGCTGCGTTCCTACGGCGCGCACAGCGAGGAGGTGCCGACCATCTCGGTCGAGCCGCCGCGCAGCCCGCAGCAGATGGAGAAGGCGGTCCGCGGCCTGGTCGAGGGCCGCTACGAGTGGGTCGCGTTCACCTCGGTGAACGCGGTCAAGGCGGTCCGCGAACGGCTCGAGGAATACGGCCTGGACGCCCGCGCGCTGTCCGGGCTGAAGGTCGCCGCGGTCGGCAAGGTGACCGCCGCGTCACTGCGCAGCTGGGGCATCGAACCCGACCTGGTCCCCACCGGGGAGCAGTCGGCGGCCGGGCTGGCCGCCGACTGGCCGCCCTACGACGAGCTGCTGGACCCGATCAACCGGGTCTTCCTGCCGCGCGCCGACATCGCCACCGAGACCCTGTCCGCAGGCCTGGCCAAGCTGGGCTGGGAGGTCGAGGACGTCACCGCCTACCGCACCGTCCGGGCCGCCCCGCCGCCCGCCGAGGTCCGCGAGTCGATCAAGACCGGCCGCTTCGACGCGGTGGTGTTCACCTCCTCCTCGACGGTCCGCAACCTCGTCGGGATCGCCGGCAAGCCGCACGCCAGCACGGTGATCGCGGTGATCGGCCCGGCCACCGCACGGACCTGCGAGGAGCACGGACTGCGCGTCGATGTGATGGCCGCCAACCCCGGTGCGCTGGAGCTGGCCGACGGGCTGGCCAACTTCGCCGCCGAGCGCCGGGACGCACTGACTGCGGCGGGGGAGACCGTCACCAAGCCCTCGGACCGGCGTACCAGCGGCCGGCGTCGATGACCGACTTCTCACCCGCACCGTTCCCCGGGGCGCCGTTCCCGACCAGCCGTCCCCGGCGGCTGCGCAGTTCGCCGGTGCTGCGGGCGATGGTCGCCGAGACCGCCGTCGAACCGCGCCGGTTGATCCTGCCGGCCTTCGTCGCCGAGGGGTTGACCGAGCCGAAGCCGATCACCTCGATGCCCGGGGTGGTCCAGCACAGCCTCGATTCGCTGCGCCGCACCGCCGCCGAGTGCGCCGAGGCCGGACTGGCCGGGATCATGCTGTTCGGGTTGCCGGAGCACAAGGACGCCACCGGCTCCCAGGCCCTCGCCCCCGACGGCATCCTCAATGTCGCGCTGCGCGCGGTCCGCGAGGAGGTCGGTGACGACCTGCTGGTGATGAGCGATGTCTGCCTGGACGAGTTCACCGACCACGGCCACTGCGGCGTCCTCACCGCCGACGGCGTCGTCGACAACGACGCGACCCTGCAGGCGTACGCCGAGATGGCCGTGCTGCACGCCGAGGCGGGCGCCCACGTGGTCGGCCCGAGCGGGATGATGGACGGCCAGGTCGGCGTGATCCGCGAGGCGCTGGATGCCGCCGGACATGCCGAGACGGTGATCCTGGCGTACGCCGCGAAGTACGCCTCGGCGTTCTACGGCCCGTTCCGGGAGGCGGTGAACTCCTCCCTGGTCGGCGACCGGCGGACCTATCAGCAGGACCCGGCGAACACCCGCGACGCGCTCCGCGAGATCGCGCTCGACGTCGCCGAGGGTGCCGACATCATCATGGTCAAGCCGGCGCTGGCCTACCTCGATGTGATCGCCGCGGCCCGCGCGCACACCGACCTGCCGGTGGCGGCGTACAACATCTCCGGCGAGTACGCCATGGTCGAGGCCGCCGCCGCGAACGGCTGGCTGGACCGGGAGCGCACCATCGACGAGACGCTCACCTCGATCCGCCGCGCCGGCGCCGACATCGTGCTCACCTACTGGGCGCTGGAGGTCGCGCGGCGCGCGATGTGACCTGTGCCACCTGTTGGCACGAGGGCTGGCGATGGGCAGTTGTGAAGGTTAGCCTTACCTGCATGATCGTCTGTCACTGTGAGGTGGTGAGCGACCGCGATGTGGCGGCCGCCTGTCATCGCGGTGCCCAGACGGTGGAGCGGGTCGGCATGATGACCGACGCCGGGACCGGCTGCGGAAACTGCCATGACTCCATCCGCGCAATCCTCGAGCGCTATTGTGAGGGCAAAGACCCCCGCAGCCTCGAGGAGAAACATGAAGCCGCGTAGCCCGCGAGTAGTCGAACTGCTGAACGACGCGCTCACCACCGAACTGACCGTCATCAACTCCTACTTCCTCACCGCGCGGGTGCTCGACAACCGCGGCCTGGGGCATCTCGGCAAGGTCTTCTACGAGCTGTCCATCGGTGAGATGAAGGATGCCGACGACCTGATCCAGCGGATCCTGTTCTTCGACGGCCACCCCAACCTGCAGAAGCTGAAGCCGCTGCAGGTCGGCGAGGAGGCCCGCGAGATGTTGGAGCTGGCCCGCGACTCCGAGTACGCCGCGGTGGCCCAGTTCAACGACGCGGCCAAGGAGTGCCACGAGCTCGGCGACCACGCCACCGCCGCCATCTTCGAGGAGATGGCGCGCGATGAGGAGGAGCACGCCGACTTCTTCGAGGGCCAGCTCGACGCCATCGATCGCGTCGGCGTCGAGAACTACCTCGCCCAGCAGGTACCGGTCGGCGAGGCCCCCGGCAGCTGAGCGCCCACGCTCAACGCGCCGGCCGCCTCGTCACGCTCATCGAGTAGGCCGCCCCGCGGCCATGTCGAGATGAGCCCGCACTCAGCCCGTCCGAAGCGCCCGGCGAACTCGACCGGTGAATCGGGCGGGTCCGCGGCGTCAGCCTTGAGAATCGTCCGATTCGCGAGCTGTCCGTGCCGTGCGGATGCGAGCAGCGGGCGGGGCGTCGCCTGCACACGGGCCGCCCGTCGGAATCTGCGGCTCGATTCGCGATCGACGAACAAACCGGCCGATTCCTGGATCGAGCCGCGAATTCCGACGCTGCCGCCGGCAACAACTCGTCCTCCCTGGCGGCCGGTTCCCACCTCTGCGGGTCGCCTGCTGTCACTCCGACAGTGAGCGAACCGCCCGGGCGATCGTGTCCCGGCTGAGCGGCGCGTCGTGCACGGCGGCGTACGCCAGGCAGCCGCCCAGCTGGACGACGATCGCCACGGCCTGCTCCCGATCCCGATAGAGCGCGATCGCGTCGGTCAGCCGGTCCGACCAGCGCCGGGCGAGGGTACGCAGCCGCACATCGTCGGCCAGCGTCGCCGGCCCCGCGATGCCGGCCCGTACCTGACGGGCGTCATGGAGGATTCCGAGGGTCAGTTCGCCCACGCAGTCCGCCAGGTCTCCGTAGGTCGACAAGTCCGCCTCGAACAGGTCGAGGCGCGCCTCGATCCGGGCATCGAGGAATGCTGTCGCGTCCCGTTGCTGCCGATTCTCGCGGCCGCATGGTCCGGTCCGAGTTCCGCTGGTCATGTCTCCCCCTGGGCTGGCCCGCTCCGATCCAAGTTACTTCACTATATAGTGTACTAAACTGTTTGGTGAGTGACGACGGATGGGAGTTTGTGATGACCGAAGCGACGGAATTGCCCCTGGAGATGCGGCGCCGCGACGGGTTGAACCCGGTCGACGACCTGGGCCGGGCTCGCGAGGAGCAGGGCGTACTGCGGCAGGTGGGCCCGTTCGGGGAACCGGCCTATCTGATCCTGCGGCACGAGGACGTGCGGGAGGTGTTGGCCGATGCGACCCGGTTCAGCAGCGTGATCACCGCATTTCCCGACGCCGAGGGGCTGACCGCGGAGGAGCACGCCAGGCGGCGGGCCGGAAGCTTCATCACCTTCGACCCGCCGGAACACACCCGGTTGCGTCGGATGCTGACCCCGGAGTTCACCGGTCGCCGGATGCGCCGACTGGAGCCGCGGATCACCGAGATCGTCGAGTCCGCGCTGGACGATCTGGAGCACGCGGGCCGACCGGCCGACCTGATCCGGCACTTCGCGCTGCCGGTGCCCTCGCTGGTGATCTGCGAACTGCTCGGGGTTCCGTATGCCGACCGGGACGCATTCCAGGACCGCACCGCGCGGATGCTGGACGTCTCGGCAACCGCCACCGAACGCAATGCCGCGCTGCAGGAGGACCGGGACTATCTCACCGGCCTGGTCGCTCGCACGCAGGCCGATCCCGGTGAGGACCTGCTGGGCATGCTGGTCCGCGAGCACGGAGACGACCTGTCCACCGACGAGTTGATCGGCATCGCCAGTCTGATGCTGATCGCCGGCCATGAGACGACCGCGAACATGCTGGGCCTGTCGGTGCTGGCCCTGTTGCGCCATCCCGACCAGTTGGCGACGGTCCGTGACGACCCGGACGCGGTTGGGCCGGCCGTCGAGGAATTGCTCCGCTGGTTGGCCATCGTGCCGACGCTGTTCCGGATCACCACCACCGACGTGGAGATCGCCGGGCACGCCATCCCGGCCGGATCGCTGGTCGCACCGTCGCCGCTGGCGGCCAACCGCGACCCCGCCCTGGTGGCGAACCCGGAGGTGCTGGACATCTCCCGCGGCGCCCCGGGGCACGTCGCCTTCGGCCACGGTCTGCACCACTGCATCGGCGCGCCACTGGGTCGGTTGGAGATGCGGATCGCGCTCCCCGCCCTGTTGCGCCGGTTCCCGCGGTTGGCGCTCGCCGACCCCGAGCAACCCGGTGACTACCGGCTCTACAGCGCCTTCTACGGCCTGAACTCGCTCGAGGTGACCTGGTGATCGCACCGCGCCGAATGCCCCGGCCGCCCGTTCATCAGTCCTCGAGGTGGTCGGTACCCATCGAACTCAGCTGTCGTCTCCTTCTCTCAGGTCGGTTTCCCTGAGCGGCACCGCGGGGGTCGCGGGGCGTTCGGTCAGTGCGATCTCGATGTCACCGGTCCGATCGGTGTCGGCGGTGGCGGAATCACGGCGCACGGCACGCACCAGGGATACCGCGGCTGCACCGATCAGCCCCGGCACCGCCGCGGCGACGAAGTTGGCCTGGAACGGGAGCGCCAGGCCGAGCAGCGCGCCACCGAGAACGGGTCCGCCGATGGCGCCGATCCGTCCGATGCCGGCCGCCCAGCCGATGCCGGTCGAGCGGACATGGGCGGGATAGTGCTCCACGGCCAGGGCGTGGGTGATCGCGAGCGTGCCGATCGTGCAGGCGCCGGCGATGATCAGCAGCACCGACAGCAACATCCCGGGTGGTCGCAGGGCCAGGGATGCGAGCGAGGCGGCGGCGAGCAGGAACCAGATCGTGATCACCCGCCGGGTACCGATCCGATCGGCCAGGTAGCCGGCGACCAGGGCCCCGATGATCCCGCCCACATTCAACATCACCAGGTTCATCAGGCCCGATGCCAACGGGTAGCCGGCGGCGGTCATCAGCGAGGGCAGCCAGGTGTTGAGCGCGTAGCTGAGCAGCATCGCCATCGCGAAGACCACCCAGAGCGACACCGTGCCGACGGTTCCGCCGACCCGCAGCAGCTCGACCACCGGCGCCCGGGACTGCCGGGTCCGCGCGTCGGCCGGCTCTGCCGGGCCGGGATCGGTGCCGGTGGATGCGGTGCCCGCGGAGACGGCGGCGGGGTCGAGCTCGGGGGCGAGCCCGCGTAACAGGCGATCGAGTTCGACCCGGCGCTCGGGCCGGCGGGCGAGGTACGCCGGGGACTCCGGGAGCCAGACGATCAGGAACGGCAGCAGTGCGATCGAGACCGTCCCGATCCAGAAGACGCTTCGCCAGCCGAGGGTGGGGATCGCCTGCAGCGCGACCAGTGCGGCGGCGATGCCGCCGGCGGAGTAGCTGCTCGACACCAGGCAGACCATCAGGGCGCGGAAGCGCCGTGGCGCGAACTCGCCGACGAGTGCGGTGAAGTTGGCGACCAGTGCGCCGAGGCAGATGCCGACCGCGGTCCGACTCAGGAACAGCGGCAGGAACCCCGGCGCGAGCGCGCAGGCAGCGGTGAACACCGAGGAACCGATCAGACATCCGATCAGCATCGGCCGACGGCCCCACCGGTCCGCCTGCGGGGCCAGGAGGAGCCCGCCGATCAGCATGCCGATCAGGGCTGCCGATCCGAGCCAACCGGCCTGCACGGGGGACAGCGACCAATCCCGCATCAGCGCGTTCACCACGGTGCCGTAGGAGACCATGTCGTATCCGTCGACGATCATCAGCAGCGTGCAGAGGATGATGACGCGCAGATGCAGGCGCCCTGGAGTGGCGTTGTCGACGACTTTGTCGACAGTGAGTGTGGACATGGTGGTTCCTTGGTTCTCGTGTCGAGCGGTAGTCGGTCAGGGGGTGGAGGGAGCGGTGGCCACCTCGATGAGGGTCGGGCCGTCGGCGGCCAACGCCGTCCGGAAGGCCGCCTCGAAGTCACCGACGGTGCCCACCGCGGAGGCGGTCAGGCCATAACCGCGGGCGAGTGCGACGAAGTCGATCCCCGGGACGTCGAGGCCGGGGGCGTCGTCGATTCCGAGCACGTCGGCGAACCAGCGCAGCGCGCCGTAACCACCGTTGTTCAGGACGACGAAGACCATCGGGAGCCGGCGCTGGGCGGCCGTCCACAGCGCGCTCGGGGTGTAGTTGACCGAGCCGTCGCCGACCACCGCGACCACCGGGCGGTCCGGTTGGCCGAGCTTGGCGCCGACGGCGGCGGGCAGGCCGAAGCCGAGCCCGCCGGCCGACGGCCACAGGTAGCTGCGGGGCTGTCGCAGGTCCATCTGGGACCAGAACGCACTGTTGGTGGAGGTCGACTCGACCACCCAGCAGGTGTCCGCCGGGGCCGTGTCGTGGAGCACCGCGAAGGCGGCTTCGGGGCTCAGCTTCCGCGTCTCGGGCGTTTCCGCGGGGACCTCGCCGACCGGCTGCCACTGCTCGCGACGCTCGTTCGGGCGGGGCCGCACCCGCTGGGCGATCGCGGCCAGCGCGGCCACCGGATCGCCCAGCTGGCTCTCCCCGAACGGGGCCCGCGCCGCCTCGTCGGGGTTGTCGGTGAGGTGCACCAGGTCGACGCCGTCGCTCAGGTACCGCCCGGGGGCGTACTGGTGGTACCGGAACAACGGCGCGCCGGCGACCAGCACCAGGTCGTAGGGGGCGAGCGCCTCGGACACGCCGGAGATCGCGGCCGGCAGGACGCCCCGGAACTGGCCATGCCGGTTGGGAAACGGCATCCGGCTCGCCGACGGTGCGACCCAGACATCGGCGTCCACGGCCTCCGCGAGCGCCCGGCTGGCGGCCCATCCCTCGGTGGTGTCGGTGCGGGCGCCGAGGACCAGCGCGAACCGCTCGGCCGCATCGATCCGGGCAGCGATGGCGGCCACGGTCTCCTCGGCCAGTCGCGGAGTGGCCGGCGCCACCCGCTGGGGCAACCGGGAGTCGTCCGCGGTGGCCTCGCGGTCCCAGTCGTCATAGGGGACCGACAGATAGGTCGGCCCGCCGGGCGCGGTGACCGCCCGCAGCACCGCCTCGCTGACCGCGCGCGGGACGTCCTCGGCGCAGGCCGGCTCGGAGCTCCAGCGGGTCAACGGCCGGGTCAGCTGGGTGGAGTCCAGATTCGCCAGCATGACGTCCAGCCCGATCGTGCCGCGCACCTGCTGGCCGGCGATCAGCACCAGCGGGCTGCCGGACTGGGCGGCGTTCGTCAGCGCTCCCATGGCGTTCCCGGTGCCCGAGGCCGCGTGCAGGTTGACCACCACCGGCTCGTCGGTGACCTGTGCGTACCCGTCTGCCATCCCGAGCGCCGCGCCCTCGTGCAGGGCGAGCACATAGTCGAGCCGGTCCGGCAGGCCGGTCAGGAACGGCAGCTCGTTGGAGCCCGGATTGCCGAAGATGGTGCGCACGCCCCGGGCGAGCAGCAGATCATGGGTGATTTCGCGGACGGTCTTCACGACGTTCCCTCGCTCTCGCGTCGCCTCGGTGCGACGTCGGTGCCGGAACGCTAACCGGTGGTCCATCACATGCACCAGCGATGAATGGCTATTCAGACATAGATGCTGTCTATATGTGCCGGTAGGATCCGCTCGTGCCCGAGGCCACCGCCGACCTGAATCTGATCCGGGTCTTCTGCGCGATCTACGAGTCGCGCAGCGTGACCGGCGCGGCCCGGCGGCTGGGGATCTCCCAGCCCAGCGTGAGCCACGCCCTGCAGCGCCTGCGGACGGCGTACCGGGATTCGATGTTCGTCCGCTCCGGACGGGGTGTGGTCGCCACTCCGCGGGCCCGTGAGCTCTATCCGGGCCTCCGGGCCGGGCTGGACCAGTTGGAAGCCACGCTGTCGACGATCGATGCGGTGGATCCGGTTGTCGCTCCGATGCGGTTACGGCTGTGGCTCACCGATCTGGGGGAGCGGGCGTTCCTGCCGATCATCATCCCGGCGCTGCGGGACCGGGCTCCGCAGGCGCTGCTGGAGATCCGGCCGCTGGTCGTCGCGCGGGTGGAGAGCGCACTGCATCGGGGCGAGGTGGACGGTGTGATCTGTTCCCAGCGGCTGGAGCTGCCCGGGGTGCAGCGCAGCCCGCTGCTGTTCGATGACTACGTGGTGCTCGCCGCCGTCGACCATCCGCGCATCGGTGAGACGCTCAGCGCTGCGGAGTTCGCCGCCGAACCGCACATCGGCCTGGCCTCCGAGGTCGGTCATGCCGCGCCGACCGCGATCGCCGAAGCGCGGTTCCCGCAGTTGCGGACCGTGCTGCACGTGCCGCGGATCGGGGGGATACCCGACGTGGTGCGCCATACCGACTGTCTGGCGGTCGTTCCTCGGTTCCTGGCCGAACTGGAACGACGTCGCGGCGGATTGAAGGTGCTGGCGCACCCGCTGCAGGTGCCGCACGCCGAGACGGCGCTCTATCACCACGACCGTTCGAGGCAGACGGCGGCGCAACGATGGCTGACCGATCTGATCCTCGAGACCTGCCGCGCACCGGCATCCGGCGGCGGGGCGGAACCCTCCCCTCGGATGTGACCGGAACCGCAGTCCCTCGAATCGTGAACGGCGGTCGGGCGCAACTAGAATGCCCGGGTGCAGACCACCCGATCCGCTGAACTGTTCGAACGCGCCCAGCAGGTCATCCCGGGAGGGGTGAACTCGCCGGTCCGGGCGTTCCAGTCGGTCGGCGGTACGCCGCGGTTCATCCAGCGCGCGTCGGGTCCCCACCTCTACGACGCCGACGGCAACGACTACATCGACCTGGTCTGCTCCTGGGGGCCGATGCTGCTCGGCCACGCGCACCCGTCGGTGCTCTCCGCGGTCGGCAAGGTGGTCGTCGACGGCACCTCCTTCGGCGCCCCCACCGAGGCCGAGGTCGAGCTCGCCGAGGCGATCATCGAGCGGACCCCGGTCGAGGAGGTACGCCTGGTCAGCTCCGGTACCGAGGCGACGATGAGCGTGCTCCGGCTGGCCCGCGGGGTCACCGGCCGGGACAAGATCGTCAAGTTCGCCGGCTGCTACCACGGCCACGTCGACTCGCTGCTGGTCGCCGCCGGCTCCGGTGCCGCCACCCTCGGTCTGCCCGGCAGCCCCGGGGTGACCGCGGCGACCACCGCCGACACCCTGGTCTGCGAATACAACGACCGCGACGCGGTCCGCCAGCTGTTCGCCGAGTACGGCGACCAGATCGCCTGCGTGATCACCGAGGCCGCGGCCGGCAACATGGGCGTCGTCCCGCCCGGGGTGGACGCGGCCGACGGCACCAACTTCAACGAGTTCCTGCGCGACATCTGCCACGCCAACGGTGCGCTGTTCATAAGCGATGAGGTGATGACCGGTTTCCGGGTCTCCCCGGCCGGCCAGTTCGGCATCGACGGCGTACGCCCGGATCTGATGACCTTCGGCAAGGTGATGGGCGGCGGCTTCCCGGCCGCGGCCTTCGGCGGTTCCCGCGAGCTGATGCAGCGACTCGCTCCGGCCGGTGACGTCTACCAGGCCGGCACCCTGTCCGGGAACCCGGTCGCGGTCGCCGCCGGGTTGACCACGCTGCGGCTCGCCACCGACGACGTCTACGCCCACATCGGCGAGACCTCCGCCCGGCTCCGCGAGGAGGTCACCAAGGCGCTCTCGGTCTTCGGCGTACCGCATGTCATCCAGAACGCCGGCAGCCTGTTCTCGGTCTTCTTCACCCCCGACGACACCGTCACCGCCGTCCCCGACTACGCCACCGCCAAGACCCAGCGCACCGACCGCTTCGCCGCCTTCTTCCACGCCATGCTGGACGCCGGGGTCTACCTGCCGCCGAGCGCCTATGAGGGCTGGTTCCTCTCCAGCACCCATGACGATGCGGCGCTCGCACGTATAGTTGACGCACTGCCCAGGGCGGCCGCCGCGGCCGCTCGCGTCTGACCATCGATCACCGACAACCGGCCGAGACCCCAGGAGCCACGCACCATGTCCAAGGCAATCGTCCACCTGCTGCGCCACGGCCAGGTCGACAACCCCGACGGCGTGCTCTACGAGCGGTTGCCCGGCTACCACCTCTCCGACATCGGCCGGCAGATGGCCCAGCGGCTGGCCGAGCACACCGCCGGCTTCGACCTGGTGCACCTGCGCGTCTCCCCGCTGGAGCGGGCCCGGGAGACCCTGGCCCCGATCGCCGAGCAGCACCAGCTGGAACCGGTGATCGACGAACGGGTGATCGAGGCCGGCAACTCGCTGGCCGGGCGGGTGTTCACCGGCAAGCTGACCCAGCTGCTGCAGCCGGCCGTACTGCGCCGGCTCTACAACCCGCTGCGCCCCAGCTGGGGTGAGGCGTACAAGCACATCGTGCCGCGGATGCGGGCCGCGATCGCCGACGCGGCCGCTGCCGCCGAGGGCCACGAGGCGCTGATCGTCTCGCACCAGCTGCCGATCTGGATGGCCCGCCTGGACGCCGAGGGCCGCCCGCTGGTGCACGACCCGCGCAAGCGGCAGTGCAGCCTGGCCAGCCTGACCTCGTTCACCGTGATCGACGGCCGGGTCGCCCGGGTCGACTACGCCGAACCGGCGATCGACCTGGTACCGGCCAAGAACAAGAACCCCAAGAAGTTCGTCGCCGGAGCCTGATGTCCGCCACCGACTCCCCGTTCAGCCGCCGCGCCTTCGGCGGCCTTCTGGCCACCGCCGGCGCATTGCTGATCACCGGCTGCAGCAGCTCGGTGAGCGGCGGCGGGGGCACCGGCTTCGTCGCCGGCAGCACCGGCCTCACCCGGGTCCCGCCCGATCAGCGCAAACCCGCCCCGCAGGCCAGCGGCACCGGGTTGAACGGGGAGCAGCTGACCACCTCCCATCCCGGCAAGGTCGTGGTGATCAACGTCTGGGGCTCCTGGTGTGCGCCCTGCCGCAAGGAGGCGCCCGACCTGGTCGCCGCCCACCAGCAGACCAAGGACACCGCGGTCTTCATCGGCATCGACACCCGCGACCCCGACCCGGCACCGGCGCAGGCATTCGTCCGCAACTTCGGGGTCACCTATCCCTCGATCTACGACCCCGAGGGTCGCACCCTGCTGCAGTTCTCCGGGGAGCTGCCGCCCTCGGGCATCCCGAGCACCCTGGTCATCGACCCGCAGGGCCGGGTCGCCGCCCGGGTGATCGGCACCGTCGACACCACCACCCTGGTCGGGCTGGTCAACGACACCGCCGCCGGGAAGTGACCGGGACCGTGCTCATGCTCGACATCGGCAGCTGGGCGGCCAACGCGGTCGGCGGGACGCTGCTGCTGGCGATCCCGGTCGCCGCCCTGGCCGGGCTGGTGTCGTTCTTCTCACCCTGCGTCCTGCCGCTGCTGCCCGGGTACCTGTCATATGCGACCGGGCTGAGCGCCGCCGACGTCATCGAGGAGCGCGGCAGCCGCCGCCGGATGCTGCTCGGCAGCCTCGGTTTCGTGCTCGGCTTCGCGCTCTTCTTCGTCGCCACCGGGGCCCTGCTCGGCGGCCTGGGATCGCTGCTGTTGACCTATTCCCGGCCGCTGATGATCGTGCTCGGGGTGCTGGCGATCCTGCTCGGGCTGATCTTCGCCGGGGTGGTGCCGCTGGGGCAGCGGGAGCTGCGGATCCATCGGATGCCGAAGGTCGGGGTCGCCTTCTCCCCGGTGCTCGGGCTGCTGTTCGGGCTCGGGTGGACGCCCTGCATCGGCCCGACCCTGTCGGTGGTGCTCACCCTGGCGCTCAACGAGGGCTCGGCGACCCGCGGCGCACTGCTCTCGCTGGCGTACGCCCTGGGCCTCGGCATCCCCTTCGTGCTGGCCGCGGTCGCATTCACCCGGATGAAGCCGGTGGTCGCCTTCGTCCGCCGGCATCAGCGGGCGCTGCTGCGGCTCGGCGGGGCGATGATGGTGCTGGTCGGCATCCTGCTGCTCACCGGCTGGTGGGACGCGCTGATGGGTGTGGTCCGGCAGTGGGCGCTGAACTTCGGGACCGTGATCTGAGTGGGAGGAAATCGAGTGGCAGAACGCGAAGCGGGGACCCTGACCCCGCTGGAGTTCCTGCGGTTCTGCTGGAACCAGTTGACCTCGATGCGGACCGCGCTGACCCTGCTCTTCGTCGGCGCGCTCGCGGCGATCCCCGGTGGCCTGCTGCCGCAGCGGCCCACCTCGCCGCTGAAGGTGAAGGCCTACCTCGCCGAGAATCCGCAGGTCGGCGCGATCTATGACAAGCTCGGCTTCTTCGACGCCTACACCTCGCCCTGGTTCTCGGCGATCTATCTGCTGCTGCTGGTCTCGCTGGTCGGCTGCATCATTCCGCGGATCATCACCTACGCCAAGGGCGTACGCGCCCAGCCGGTGGTCACCCCGCGGAACCTGACCCGGTTGCCCGCCTCGACCACCGTCACCGCGGCCGCCGACCCCCTGGACCGGGCCGAGGAATTCCTGCGCAGCAAGAAATTCCGGGTTCGCCGCGATGACGCCGACGGCAGCATCTCCGCCGAACGCGGTTATCTGCGCGAGTTCGGCAACCTGGTCTTCCACACCTCGCTGGTCTTCGTGCTGCTCGGCATCGCCATCGGGGTGCTGTTCGGCTATCGCGGCACCTCGACGGTGCTGGTCGGCAGCGGCTTCTCCAACAACCTCAGCCAGTACGACGACATCCGCTCCGGGGCGGCGTTCACCGACCAGGACCTGCCGCCCTTCTCGGTGCTGATCGACGACTTCCGGGTGCTGTTCGAGACCGGCCCGGTGAACACCGGCCAGCCGACCGAGTTCACCGCCAAGGTGCGGGTCGTCGACAGCCCGAATGCCACCCCGCGGGACGCGGTGATCCAGGTCAACCGGCCGCTCGACGTCCGCGGTGCGGAGGTGCACCTGCTCGGCCACGGGTACGCCCCCAAGGTCACCGTGCGCGACGGGCAGGGCAATGTGGCCTGGTCGGGGCCGGTGATCTTCCTGCCCCAGGACGGCATGTTCAACTCCCAGGGCGTGGTGAAGGCCCCCGACGCCCGCCCCGAGCGGCTCGCCTTCGAGGGCTGGTTCGTGCCGACCGCGCCGGTCGACTCGGCGGCGCCGCGCTCGCTGTTCCCCGACACCTACAACCCCGCGCTCTATCTGAACGCCTGGGTCGGCCCGCCGCGCGCCGAGGACGGCGTACCCGAGAACGTCTACTCCCTCGACAAGACCGGGATGACCCAGCTCAAGCAGGCGAACGGCGATCTGCTGCGGGAGCGGTTGAAGCCGGGGGAGACCTGGACGCTGCCCGAAGGGCAGGGCTCGATCAGCTTCGACGGCTACCAGCGCTGGGTGACCCTGCAGGTCTCCAGCACCCCCGGGATGCCGCTGACGCTCGGCTCGGTGATGATCGGCGTCGCCGGATTGTGCCTGTCGCTGTTCATCCGGCCCCGGCGGCTCTGGGTCCGGGTACGCCCGGACGGGACCGCCGATGTGGCCGGCCTGGACCGGGCCGACGCCCGGACCGGGCTGGAGGACGATGTCCTCGCACTGGCCGATGCGGTCGAAGACGACAAGACGGATTAGATTGGCGGCTGGGAGGACGCAATGGACTACAGCAACTACTCGATGCTGGCGATGGTCACCGCGGCGGTGGTCTACCTGCTGGCGGTGTTCGCACATGCCGCGGAGTGGGCCTCGGCCAAGAACGCGAGCGCCCCGGTGGTACGCCGCCGGCGGCTCCGCGACCGGACCCTGGTCACCGCCGGTGCCGGCGCCGAGGCGGGAGCCGACCCGGACACCGGGAGCGCGGACACCACCGCGACGACCGATGGCCCCGATGGCCCGGTGGTCAACGGGGAGACCGACAAGGACCGGTTGCGGACCGACAAGTTCGGCCGGATCGGTATCGCGCTCACCGTCGTCGCGCTGATCTGCAATGTGGTCGGTGTGGTGTTCCGCGGGCTGGCGGCCGACCGGTTGCCGTGGGGCAACATGTACGAGTTCAGCACCACCTCGATGATCTTCGCGGTGACGGCCTACCTGGTCGCGGCGATGCGCTTCGACATGCGCTGGCTGGGACTGCCGGTGACGATGTTCGCCACCATCGCGCTCGGCCTGGCGGTCACCGTCTTCTACGTCGACATCGGTCCGCTGCAGCCCTCGCTGCACTCGGTCTGGTTCGCCTTCCACATCCTCGCTGCGACCATCGCCGGGGCCGCGTTCACCGTCGGCGGGGTCGCCTCGGTGCTCTATCTGATCCGTTCCCGCGCCGAGCAGCGCAATGAGGTGATCCGCGGCTACCTGGCCAAGCTGCCGTCCGCGGAGAAGATCGACCGGGTGGCGTACGGGCTGGTCGCCTTCGCCTTCCCGCTGTTCACCTTCGTGATCTGCGCCGGTGCGATCTGGGCCCAGTACGCCTGGGGTCGCTACTGGGGCTGGGATCCGAAGGAGACCTGGTCGCTGGTCACCTGGGTGATCTACGCCTGCTACCTGCACGCCCGCTCGACCGCCGGCTGGAAGGGCAAGCGGGCCGCGATCATCGCCCTGATCGGCATGGCCTCGTTCTGGTGGAACTTCGTCGGCATCAACCTGTTGGTCTCCGGCCTGCACTCGTACGCGAAGTGAGTCCAGCGCCCCACGAGGGCGAGAGGCGGACCGGCCACCCGGGCATCCGGGTCACGTTGATCCTGGCCCTGCTGTCGATGTTCGGGCCGTTCACCACCGACACGATCTTCCCCGCGTTCCAGGGCATGGGTGCGGAGTTCCGGGTGGACGCGGCCGCCATGCAACAGGTCACCAGCGTCTACATGCTGGCGTTCGCGGTGATGAGCCTGTTCCACGGGCCGCTGTCGGACGCGCTCGGTCGGCGGCCGGTGATCATCGCCTCGACCGCGATCTTCACCCTGGCCTCGGTCGGCTGCGCACTGGCGCCGAATCTGCCGGTACTGCTGGTCTTCCGGGTGATCCAGGGCCTCTGCGCCGGCGGCGGCACCATCGTCGCCCGGGCGGTGATCCCGGACCTGCTGACCGGACCCGCGGCGCAGCGCGCGATGGGCCAGGTGCAGATGATCTTCGGGCTGGCGCCGGCGATCGCGCCGATCATGGGTGGCTGGCTGCTCAAGCTGGGCGACTGGCCGGTGATCTTCTGGTTCCTGGCCGGGTACGGGTTGGTCTGCATGCTCTGTGCGATCAGCCTGCCCGAATCCCATCCGCGGGAGCGGCGTACGCCCCTGCATCCGGGCAAGGTGCTGGGCTCGCTCGGCGGGGTGCTGGGCAGCCTCACCTTCCTGCGGATGGCGCTCGCCTCCGCCCTGGGCTTCGGCGGCATGTTCACCTACATCGGCGGGGCGCCGCTGTTCGTGGTGGAACTGCTCGGCAAGGGGGAGCGGGACTTCTGGATCCTGTTCGTCCCGCTGATCGCCGGCATCATCACCGGGTCCTGGACGTCGGGCCGGCTGGCGGCGCGGTTGAGCAGGGATCGGGTGGTCAGCCTCGGTTTCGGGGTCGCGCTGCTCGGCGGGCTGATCAACGTGAGCCTGGCCGCCCTGCAGGCGCCGGCGCTGCCGTTCGCGGTGCTGCCGCTGGCGCTGCTCTCGTTCGGGATGATGGTGCAGCTACCGGCGAACCAGCTGCGGATGATGGAGTTCTTCCCGCGGCAGCGCGGGGCGGTCGCCTCCGGGGTCGGCTTCCTGCAGCTGCTGATCGGTGCCGCGATCACCGCCCTGCTGGTGCCGCGGATCACCGGCTCGCTGCTGCAGTTCGCGACCGGTTCGCTGGTCCTGGTCTGCCTGGGTGCCCTGTTCTGGGGCTGGCACCTGCTCGCTCAGCGCTTGCGCGGGGTGGCGTAGCGCCGAGCCATCGGCAGCACGAACCGGATCGGCAGCACCTTGGAGAGCTTGGCGGTGACGGTGTTGACGTTGCCGTCCACGACGCTCGGCTGGTTGCGGTAGAGCGCGCGGAAGGTGGACTGCACGACCTGTTCCGGGCTGCGCCGCCAGGTCATCGCCTCCGGTTCGCCGGTGTTGACGAAGAAATCGGTGTCGGTCGGCCCGGGGCAGACCGCGATCACCCGGACCCCGGTGCCCATCGTCTCCGACCAGAGCGCCTGGGACAGGCTGAGCACATAGGACTTGGTGGCGGCGTACACCGCCATCGACGGGATCGGCTGGTACGCCGCAGCGCTCGCGACGTTGACCACCGCGCCGTAACCGCGTTCGACCATGCCGGGCAGCAGGTGCCGGGCCAGTTCGGTGACCGCGACGCAGTTGAGCTCGACCTCGGCGCTGACCCGCTCCGCGGGCAGGGTGACGAAGTCACCGGCGGTGCCGTGGCCGGCGTTGTTGATCAGGATGTCGATCGGGGTGTCGAGGTCGTCGAGGCGCTGCCGCAGCTCGGCGCGGGAGGCCGGATCGGACAGGTCGGCCGGGATCACCGTCACCTGCCGCCCGTGCCGTTCCCGGATCCGTTCGGCGTTCTCGGCCAGCGCCTCCGCGCGGCGCGCGGTGAGCACCAGATCGACGCCGCTGCGGGCCAGGAAGTCGGCGAAATGGGCACCGAGACCCGAGGAGGCACCGGTCACCAGGGCGGTGCCGTGCAGGGGGAACGTGGGACCGTTCGAGACGCTCATGCCGGCCAGCCTAGTGGTCCTATTCTTGGCGCCATGCCGACCTATGCAGTGCACTACCTCTACAACGATGACACCGACAAGCGGATGCAGGTCCGCCCGGACCACCGCGACTACCTGGCCAAGCAGGACGGCCTGCTCGCCGGCGGTGCGTACCCCCCGAGCGAAGAACCGCCGGCCGGCCTGCTGATCTTCCGCGGTGAATCCCGGGAGGCCGTCGCCGCGATCCTCGCGGAGGACCCCTACCAGACGAACGGTCTGGTCAAGGAGGTCCGGATCGTCGAGTGGCGCCCGGTCCTCGGCTCCGCCATCGACCACCTGAACTAGTCCGGACGCGAGCGCGCACCCACCTGCTCGCCCCCTGTCAGAATCTGCGGCTCGATCACGACCCGGCCCCGAATCGGCCGGGATTCGTGATCGAGCCGCAAGTTCTGGCAGCCGTTGGTCACCGCCGTGCGGTGAGGATCGGTCGGAGCCAGCGCAGCAGGTCCTTCTCGATCTGGGCCCAGGTGATCCGCAGGACCACCCAGCCGGCGGTCTGCAGATCGTTGGTCTTGGCGCGGTCCCGGGTGAAGGCGGTGAAACTCTGGTGGAACTCCCAGCCGTCGACCTCGACCGCGATCCGCTCCGCGGGAAAGACCAGGTCGACGACATGGCGTCGGCCACCCGCGCGAACCGACACGTTGGTCTGCCAACCGGTGATGCCCGCATCCCGCAGCAGGCGGTGCACCTTCCGCTCGGCCTCGGACCACGGACGATCGCGGGACTCCCGCAGGATGGCTCGCCGCAGCCGATTCCCGCGACGGCCCGGCATCGAATCCAGCGCCGCCCACATCGCGCGGAGGTTCTGCGAACCGCCTTCACCGCCGACCACCCGCAACACGTCATCGACCACTTCACCCCCGAGATCGGGGATCAGATCGACCGCGGTGTATTCCGGACTGCTGAACCGGACCATCCCGTTCTCCTGCTGGAACTCGGTCGGGACACGGCGTTCCACCGTGCGCAGGAAGTCGCTCGACAACCGGCGCGTACTCGCGACGATGAGCGGTTCCGAGGGCGGGAGATCGGGTCGCCAACCGAGCCAGCGCGCACCCAGCCCGAGGACCACCGCGGTCGGGTCCGCCGCCGCGATGGCCCGGCAGATCGCATCGGGGCTCACCTCCGTCGCGTGCACCCCTGGCAGGATCCTGGTCAGGGTGCCGTCCCGCATCCCCTTCCGCACCGAGCGCCGGTCATCCCGGCTGCGAATCACCCTCATATCTGCAACAGGCCCCGGATCTGTTGGGGATGTCATCGCGCAGCTGCCAGAATCTGCGGCTCGATGCCCATCTGCCCCGATTCCCGACCCGATCTGCGATCGAGCCGCATTTTCCGGCGTCCCATCCCGCGGCGTACACCGAGGCCACAGCAGTGGCAGACTGGCGCCCATGGAGCTGCCCCACTTCGACCTGTGCGTGATCGGTTCGGGATCAGGGAATTCCCTGCTGGACGAGCGATTCAACAAATACAAGGTCGCCCTGGTCGACAAGGGGGTCGAGGGTCACTTCGGCGGTACCTGCCTGAATGTCGGCTGCATCCCGACCAAGATGTTCGTCCGACCGGCGGATCTGGCGTACGCCTATGACGAGGCGACCCGGCTCGGCGTACGCCTCGAACCCGGCCAGGCCGACTGGGACGAGATCCGCGACCGGATCTTCGGCCGGATCGACGCGATCTCCAGCTCCGGGCGCGACTGGCGGATCCAGAACGAGAACATCACCCTGATCGAGGGCGAGGGGCGCTTCGTCGGCGACCACACCCTCGGCGTCGCCGGCGGCAAGTTGACCGCCGACCGGTTCGTGATCGCCGCCGGCTCCCGGCCGCATCTGCTGCAGGTCCCGGGCGCCGACGAGGTCACCGTGCACACCTCGGACACGATCATGCGGCTGGCGAAGCTGCCGCGCTCGATGGTGATCATCGGCGGCGGCTTCATCGCGGCCGAGTTCGCACACATCTTCTCCTCCTTCGGGGTGAAGGTGACGGTGGTGAACCGCTCCGCCGCGCTGCTGCGCTACGAGGACTGGCAGGTGTCCCAGCGGTTCACCGAACTGCTCTCCAAGCGCATCCCGGTACGCCTGAACCAGCAGCTGCTGCGCCTCGAGCCGGACGAGGGCGGGGCGCTGGTGGTGACCACCGACGCCGAGGGGATCGAATACGAGTACGGCGCCGAGGTGGTGCTGAACGCCACCGGCCGGATCCCCAACGGTGACCTGCTGAACCTGTCCGCCACCGGGGTCGCGATGAACGCCTTCGGCTATGTCGAGGTCGACGACCAGCAGCGCACCACCGCCGAGGGCATCTACGCACTCGGCGATGTCAGCTCGCCCTGGCAGCTCAAGCACGTCGCCAACCACGAGATGCGGGTCGTGCAGCACAACCTGCTGCACCCCGACGACCCGATCAGCACCAACCACGACGCGATCCCGCACGCGGTCTTCACCCACCCGCAGATCGCCTCGGTGGGCGCCACCGAACAGGAGCTGCAGGCCCAGGGCCGCGACTATGTGAAGTCGGTCCAGGACTACGGCGCGGTGGCCTATGGCTGGGCGATGGAGGACACCGAAGGCTTCTGCAAACTGCTCGCCTGCCCGCACACCGGTGTCCTGCTCGGTGCGCACCTGATCGGGGAGCAGGCCTCCACCCTGATCCAGCCGCTGATCCAGGCGATGAGCACCGGGCTGCGGGCGCGGGAGATGGCCCGCGGCCAGTACTGGATCCACCCCGCGCTGACCGAGGTGGTGGAGAACGCGCTGCTCGCGCTGCCGCTGGAGGGTTACGAGCGCGAACCCGACCCGGTCGACGAGTAGATCGCGCCCCCTATGGTGGGGCCCATGCGTCGCACCAGCCTGTTGCTCCTGCCCGCACTGTCGTTGACCCTGGTCGCCTGCGGTACGCCGCCGGCGGGCCAGTCCGCCGGACAGCCGGCCGGCACCGCGCCCGCCCCCGGTGGTGCACCGGGCACCGGCAGCGGGACCGCGGCCACCCCGACCGCGGCGCCCAGCCCGACCGCGAGCCCGACCCCGGCCGTGCCGACCTGCACCGACGTGGCGGCGAAGCTGACCCAGCCCGAACAGGTCGGCCAGCTCTTCATGGTCGGCAAGGGCGCCACCTCACCGGTCGACGAGTCCTTCCGCAGCGTGCTGCGCGAGACCAACGCCGGCAGCGTGCTGCTGCTGGAGAACACCACCGCCGGGCGTACCGGGGTGAAGCGGCTCACCGACCAGGTCCGCGACGCCGCCGTCAAACCGCAGGGCGTCGGCCCGCTGCTGGCCGCCGACCAGGAGGGCGGCCTGGTGCAGCGCCTGAAGGGGGAGGGCTTCGAGACCATCCCCGCGGCCACCGAGCAGGCGAAACTCGGTGATGAGGAACTCCAGCAGCGGGTGAAGACCTGGGGTGAGGAACTGCGGCAGGCCGGCATCGACTACGACCTGGCACCGGTCGCCGACACCGTGCCCACCTCGGTCGGCCGCGCCAACGAACCGGTCGGGGCGCTGCGCCGCGGCTACGGTGCCGACCCGAACCAGGTCGCCCCCAAGGCCAGCGCCTTCGTCAAGGGGATGGCCGAGGCCGAGGTGGCCACCAGCGTCAAGCACTTCCCCAACCTCGGCCGGGTACGCGGCAACACCGACCTGCAGAGCGGCGTCACCGACGACCAGACCACGCGTACCGACCCCGCCCTGAAACCGTTCCGGGACGCGGTCGCGGCCGGTGCCGATTCGGTGATGGTCTCCACCGCGATCTATTCGAAGATCGACCCCGGCAAGCAGGCCACCTTCTCGCGGGTGATCGTCACCGACATGATCCGCGACGACCTCGGCTTCGACGGCGTGGTGATCTCCGACGACATGGGCGCGGCCAAACAGGTCGCCGCGGTCAGCCCCGGCGACCGCGCGCTGCGTTTCCTGGAGGCCGGCGGGGACCTGGTGATCAACGGCGACCCGAGCATCCAGCGGGAGATGTACGCCGCGGTGCGCGACAAGGCGGCCAGCGACCCGGCCTTCGCGCAGCAGGTCACCGAGAGCGCGGCCCGGGTGCTGGCGCTGAAGGCCCAGCAGGGCGCGGCGAGCTGCACCGCTCCCGCGAACTAACCGTCGACGGTCAGCCCGGCCATCGCCTGGCGGGCCGGTGCCTCCCACTGCGGGGTGGTGTCGGGGATCGAGGCATAGAAGATGCTGGAGCGGTTCTCGCTGGTCTGCACGATCAGCACGATCGCCAGCTCGCCCTTGGTCTGCAGGTTCGGGATGTTGAAGGTCAGCTGCGACTCGACCAGCCACGCCTCCTTGCCCTGCACGGTGGTGGCCCGATTCACCCGGTCCTTGCGATCCACCTTCGAATCGCCGTAGAAGGCGCCGACGATGCACTGCACCACGATCTCCGAGCCCCGCTGCGGGGTGTAGAAGCCGTCGCCGGCGTTCAACTCGGCGACCAGCACCGAGGCCACCCAGGACTGGGTCGCCCCGTAGCGCTCCACCAGAATCGTCTGGGTCCAGGCGTTGCGGCCGAACGGCACCCGGGTCTCGGTCGAGGGCGAGCTCCAGGGCGGGGACAGCGTCGGATAGGAGAGCTGGCCGCCGTAGACCCGGCCGTTGCGGGTCGGCCGCTCGGCGCCCGAGGGCGGCACGGTCTCCGGTGCCGGGCAGACGTTGCGGGTCGAGTTGCCGCTCGGGGTGTTCGCGATGTCGTTCCCGCCGGTCATCGCCCGGATGGCGATCGAGGCGATCACCACGACGGCGACCAGGCCCGCGATCGCGCCGATCCACAGGGCGGCCCCGCCGCGATTGCGGCGCGGCAGCGGCGGGGGCGGTACGCCGGGGCCCGGTTGCGGCTGGGTGGTGGTGATCGGCTGCGTACCGGGGTTGGCCGGTGTGCCGCCGGCCGGTGCGCCGGCACCCGGGGAGGTGCCCGCGGAGGTGGTGATCGGGGCCGTACCGGGCCCGGTCACCGGGGCGCCCAGGCCGCCGTGCGGGGGTGCGGCGTTCGGATTGGGGGAGAGCGCCGCGGACCACGTCTGGCCGTCCCACCAGCGATACATCCCCGGCTGCTTGCCCGGGTCCGGGTACCAACCTGCGCTGCTCACGCGGACAGTGTAGGTGGGGCGATCCAGCCGACCGGGCCAGGGAAACCCCTAGGGGGAACCCCTGAGCGGGCAGTATCGTCAGCCTCGCCATGAACCGCACGAAGAGAACCCTGGGTCTGATCGCCGCTGCCGCCCTGACCGCCGGCGGCCTGGTCGCCTGCGGCAACGACGTCGGCGACCGGCAGTACTGCCTGGACACCCAGCAGGAGGTCCGGGCCGACGACAAGCTCTGCGAGAGCCCCGGCGAACCCCGCTACACCTGGGTGTGGGCCGAGCGGACCAGCTATGTGCCCGCCTACTACGGCCGGCCCGGCTACCGCTACTACCGCTACCCGGTCAACGACCGCGGTGAGCGTACCCGGGCCACCACCCGGCCGGCCCGCGCGGCCACCACCAAGGCCCGCTCGTCCAGCACCACCGATGACGACACCAGCACCAGCTCCCGCACCTACGGGTCCTCGGGCACCAAGGGTTCGAAGTCGAACACCAAGGGCTCCTCGGGCACCAAGGGCACCTCCTCGGGCAGCAAGGGCTCCTCGTCAGGCAGCAAGGGGTCGTCCTCCTCGGGCAGCAAGGGTTCCTCCTCGCGCCGCTGACCCGCGGCCGCTACCGGATCTGTCCGGCGGCGGTGGACACCCGGCCGCGCAGCCCCTCCGGCAGCGGCGCCAGGCCCAGGTCGGCGAGCGCCTGCTGCTCGGCCGGGGTGGTCCAGAACGAGAAGAAGTCGCGCAGCACCGGCCCCTGCTTGGAGTTGTTCCCCCGCGAACAGACCACCTGATAGCCGATCACCGTCAGCGGGTACGCCTCGGCGCTCGCCCGGTAGTCCGGTTCGAGCCGCAGATCGTTGCCCTCGGGGATCTCGACCGCCTCCAGCGCCCTGCTGCCGGTCTCGGGGGTCGGCGCCACCGGCCCGGCACCGAAGTCGATGCTGGCGGCGGGCAGCGAGTTGGTGCGGGTGTAGGACAGCGGCAGCACCGACATCGTCCCGGGCGTACCGAGCAGGGCCGACACGCTGTCGGTGAGGCTCTCGGTCTGCTTCCCCGGCCCGGTCGGCTCGCTGGTCTCCCCGTTCGGCCAGTCCGGGCCGGCGGCGCTGGTCAACCAGCCGGTCAGGGTCGCGGTGATCCCGGGGGAATCGGTGGCCAGCACCGGGGTGACCGGGATGCCCGGCAGCTGGACGTCAGGGTTGAGCTGTGCGATCGCCGGGTCGTCCCAGCGGGTGATCGCACCGGAGAGCAGTTTCGCCAGCACCGATGGGGTGAGCGTCAACCGGTCGACTCCGGGCAGGTTCCAGCTCACCGCGAGCGGGGCCGCGCTGGTCGGCAGATGCCAGATGGGGTTGTTGCCGCAGCGGGCGGCGAGCTGCTGCGCGTCGGCTTCGGGCAACGGCCGCTGGACGGTCAGCCAGGTGCTCAGCGCGTTGCCGAACATCTGCCGGGCCTCCTCGGCGCTCTTGTTCTGATAGCTGACCGAGCTCTTGAAGTCGCAGCGGTCGGCGTACGCCCCGAGGATCTCCTGGGTCGGTTCGGCCTGGGAGGCGGGGCCGACACCGCTGATCACCCCGCTCGGGCAGTTCGCCGGCACGGCGGTCGTGGTCGAGGTGGTGCTGGCACCCGGTTGGCCCGGTGCGGTCGCGGTACCGCAGGCGCTCACCGACAGGACGAGAGCGCTCGCCGCAACGGCCCATCTGGCCATCCCCATCCGACTTCCTCCTGTGTCTTCGCCCCGTCTCCGGCTCCCTGCAACGCCCGCCCCAGCATAGGGGTCGCGGTGGTGGTTCAGCGGATCGCGGCGACCGCCTCGGTGGTGCGTTGCCGCAGCTCGTCCGGCAGCGGCACCCGGCCGATCGCCGGCAGCCCGGACTGGGTCTGCGGGTTGAGCATGAAGCCGAGGAAGTCCCGGGTGAGCGAGGTCACCTCGACCGGGAGCCCCTGGGAGCAGACGATCTGATAGGTCACCGCGACCACCGGGTACGCCCCCTCGCCCGACAGTGATGCCGGGTCGATCCGCAGATCGTTGCCCTGGTCATCGGGCAGGAAGCGGGCCTGTTGCAGCGCCTTGCTGGCGGCCTCCTGGGTGGGCAGCAGCGGGCCCTGGCCCTCGTCGATACCGACCCGGCCCAGCTGTGGCTCACCGGAGGGGCGGTTCGCGTCACCGAGCTGGGCGGTCTCCAAGAACCCGATCGTCCCCGATCGCGCGGCCACCGAGCTCGCCACATCCTCCGGCCGGTCCCGGCCCTGGCCCTGGCCGCGCCAGTTCGGGGTGGTGTTGCGCGGGCTCCACTTCAGCGGCGCGGTCCGGGCCAGGTAGCGGCCGAGCGCCTCGGAGGCCCCCGAGGGCTGGTTCTGGTAGTACACCTGGATCGCCTGGGCGGGCAGGGTCACCCCCGGGTTCTCGCGGGCGATCCGGGCATCGTTCCAACGGTTCAACTGGCCGGAGAAGATCATCGCCAGGGTCTCGGGGGAGAGGGTGAGCTGCTCCACCCCGTCCAGCCGGAAGACGATCGCCACCGGGCTCGCGGTGGTCGGCAGATGCCAGGCGGGGTTCTGTTGGCAGCGGCGCTGCGCGGCGGCGACCTCGTCGTTGCTGAGCCAGGATTCCGAGGTGGCGACGTTGACCAGGCCGTTGACGAAGCTGGTCCGCCCGGAGTCGGCGCTGGTGGTCCACACCACGGTCGAGGCGTTCCGGCAGGTCTCGGCATAGGAGGCGATGTAGGAGTTCATCATCCCCGCCTCGCTGGTGGCCCCCTCCACCTGAAGCTGACCCGGCGGGCAGGCGTACACGCTGCTCGGGGTGGGCAGGACCGGTGCCGGCGTGCTGTCACAGGCCGCGAGTACGCCCACCAGCGCGACCGCGAGCGGGGCCGTGAGGGCACGCCGCAGCGGCGGGGGACAGCGAGGAATCATCGTGTCCCGATCCTACCGGGAGCGCTTGTCGTCGGCTCGCGCGCGGCGCGCCATGACCCCGCTCTTCGGCCCAGTCGTCGAAATCCACACGGTGCGTGTGCGCGTGGTCACGCCACCGGACGCGGGATTTCTCCTTGGTGTGCCTGCATCGCGGGGACGCGCCGCCAGACGCTCGCCTCCCGTTGGCGCGCCGCGCGCGAGACGACCAAGAAGAGTCAGCCGAAGCGACCGGAGATGTAGTTCTCGGTCTCTTCCTTGGCCGGGTTGGAGAAGATCTTCGCGGTGTCGTCGAATTCGATCAGCTTGCCCGGCTTGCCGGTCGCCTCCAGGTTGAAGAACGCGGTCTTGTCCGAGACCCGGGCCGCCTGCTGCATGTTGTGGGTGACGATCACCACGGTGTAGCTCTCCTTGAGCTCCTGGATCAGGTCCTCGATCGCCAGCGTGGAGATCGGGTCGAGGGCCGAGCAGGGCTCGTCCATCAGGATCACCTCGGGGTTCACCGCGGTCGCGCGGGCGATGCAGAGCCGCTGCTGCTGGCCACCCGACAGGCCCGAGCCGGGCTTGTCGAGACGGTCCTTGACCTCGTCCCACAGGTTCGCGCCGCGCAGATTCTTCTCCACCAGCTCGTTGGCGGCCGATGAACTCATCCGCTTGTTGTTCAGCTTCACCCCGGCGAGCACGTTGTCCTTGATCGACATGGTGGGGAACGGGTTCGGCCGCTGGAAGACCATCCCGACCAGTCGGCGTACCGCCACCGCGTCGACGCCCTTGCCGTAGAGGTCGACGCCGTCGAGCAGCACCTGGCCCTCGCTGTAGGCGCCGGGGATCACCTCGTGCATCCGGTTCAGGGTGCGCAGCACGGTGGACTTGCCGCAGCCCGAGGAGCCGATGAAGGCGGTCACCGAGCGGGGCTCGATGGTCATGTTGACGTCCTGGACGGCGTGGAACTTGCCGTAGTAGATGTTCAGGTTCTCGACCTGGATGCGCTTGGACATGTTTCCTTCTTCTCTTGCTCTGGTGGTCAGCGGCCCGGCTTGGGGGCGAACTTCGCGGCGATCACGCGGCCCAGCAGGTTGAGGGCCATCACGATCAGGATCAGCGTCAGCGCCCCCGCCCAGGCACGGGCGATGTAGGGCTCCGGTGGGATGCCCGGGGTGACGTAGGAGTAGTAGACGAACACCGGCAGCGTCGTCATCGGGTCCGACAGCGGGTTGGTGTTCAGCGAGGTGGTCAATCCGGCGGCCACCAGCAGCGGGGCGGTCTCGCCGATCACCCGGGCGATGGCCAGCACCACACCGGTGATGATGCCGGCGATGGAGGTGGGCAGCACGACCTTCAGGATGGTCCGCCACTTCGGTACGCCGAGGGCGTAGGAGGCCTCGCGGAGCTCGTTCGGCACCAGCCGCAGCATCTCCTCGGTGGAGCGCACCACGACCGGGATCATCAGCACGCTGAGCGCCACCGCACCGGCCAGGCCGATCCGGGTGCCGGGGCCGAAGACCAGCGAGAAGACCGTGTACGCGAACAGGCCCGCAACGATCGAGGGGATACCGGTCATCACGTCGACGAAGAAGGTGGTGGCCTTGGCGATCCGGGAGGTGCCGCCGTATTCGACCAGGTAGATCGAGGTCATGATGCCGATCGGCACCGAGATCAGCGTGGCCAGTCCGGTGACGATCAGGGTGCCGTAGATGGCGTGCACCGCGCCGCCGAGCTCATCACCGGTGACGTTGCGCATCGAGTAGGTGAAGAACTGGACGTCCATCCGTTCCACGCCCTTGGAGACGGTGCCGACGATCAGCGAGATCAGCGGGATCAGCGCGATCACGAAGGCGGTGGTGACCAGGTAGCGGGCGAATCGGTCGCGGGCGCGGCGGGCGCCCTCGACCACGGTGGACAGCACGCTGATGGTGACCAGGAACAGCAGGGTGCCGAGAATCAGCGTCGCGGCGAGGGAGAAGGCGCCGATCAGGCCGAGCGCGGCCCCGACGACGACCACCGCCACCACGAAGGTGGCCAGGCCGATGTGGTTGGGCAGCCGGCCGGCGGTCAGCTGGCGGCGGGTGTCGGCCTGGGCGCTGTCGCGCCGGGCCAGTTCCTCGTTGGTGGGTTCGGTTGCTGTCGACATCAGTTGGCTCCCGAGAATTCCTTGCGGCGGCCGATGATCCAGCGGGCCGCCATGTTCACCGCGAGGGTGATCACGAACAGCACCAGGCCGGAGGCGATCAGCTGGTTGACGCCCAGCCCGTACGCCTCGGGGAACGCCAGCGCGATGTTGGAGGCGATCGTGTTCGGGTTCTCGGCGGTGAGCAGCCGGACGTTGATCACGTGGGCGGGGGAGAGCACCATCGCCACGGCCATGGTCTCGCCGAGGGCCCGGCCCAGGCCGAGCATCGAGGCGGAGACGATGCCGGGCAGGCCGAACGGCAGCACGGCCTGGCGGATCATCTCCCAGCGGGTCGCGCCGAGGGCGAGGGAGGCCTCCTCGTGCAGCCGCGGGGTCTGCAGGAACACCTCCCGGCAGAGCGCGGTGATGATCGGCAGCACCATCACCGCGAGCACGATGGCGGCGGTGAGCACGGTGCGCCCGGTGCCGGAGACCTGGCCGGCGAACAGCGGGATCCAACCCAGGTTGGTGTTCAGCCAGGCGTAGAGCGGCAGCACCTGCGGGGCGAGCACGTTGATGCCCCAGAGGCCGAAGACGACCGAGGGCACCGCGGCCAGCAGGTCGATCACATAGCCCAGGCCCTGGGCCAGCCGGCGCGGTGCGTAGTGCGAGATGAACAGCGCGATGCCGATCGACACCGGTACCGCCATCAGCAGCGCCAGGAACGCCGCCCAGACGGTGCCGAAGGCGTACGGCAGCACGAAGGCCCAGAACTCGCCGTAGGGCAGGTCCTGCGCATCGGAGCTGAGCGCCGGGATCGACATGCCGACGAGGAAGGCCGCGACGGCTGCCAGGATCGCCAGGATCAGGATGCCGGAACCGGTCGAGAGGCCCTTGAAGAAGGACTCGCCGCCCTTGCTGCTGCGCTGCCGGGCGACCTTGGCCACCCGTTTGGGGTCGGAGCCGTCCGGGGGAACAGGTGCGGCCGTGTTCGCCGCTCCCTTGGTCATGGAACTGGACATCCTTCTCCTCGGGGCCAGGTCTGTGCGGGTGGTGCTTCGGTGGTTACTGATCGGCGGTCAGTGAGGGTGCCGGGACGCACCACACGCCCGCTCCCGAGAGTACGGGAACGGGCGTGCGATGTCGTACCGGGACCAGCTCACTTGATGGAGTCGACCGCGGTCTTCACCTGGCCGGACAACTTCTCCGGGAGCGGGGCGGCGCCGGCCGCCTGAGCGGCGGCCTGCTGGCCCTCGCTGGAGGTGATCGAACCGATGTAGGACTTCACCAGCTGGGCGGTCTTGTCGTCCTTGTAGTCCTGGCAGACCAGGGCGTAGGAGACCATGTAGACCGGGTAACCGGCGGCCTTGCGGTCGATCTTGATCGCCAGGTCGTTGGCGTCGCGGCCGGACTCCACCGGGGAGGCGGCCAGCGCCTCACCGGCGGCCTGGGCGCTCGGCTCGCTGAAGTTGCCGTCGGCGCCGATCTTGGCGTTGTTCAGGTCGCGGGCCTGGGACTCATCGACGTAGCCGATGGTGTTCTTGCCGTTCTTGACCGCGGCCACCACACCGGCGGTGCCCTTGGCGGCCTCACCCTTCAGGCTGGCCGGCCAGTCGCCGCTGGCCTTGTCGGTCCACACATCGCCGGCGGCCTTGTTCAGCCAGTCGGTGAAGTTCTCGGTGGTACCGGAGTTGTCCGAGCGGTGCACCGGCACGATCGCCGCATCGGGCAGCTGTACGCCCGGGTTCAGCGCGACGATCGCCGGGTCGTTCCACTTGGCGATGGTGCCCTTGAAGATGCCGGCGGTGGTCGCGGCATCCAGGTTGAGGTCCTGCACACCCTCGACGTTGAAGGAGATCGCGATCGGCGACACGTAGACCGGGATGTCGAGGGCCTTGGAGCTGGCCTCGCACTTGCCGAACGCGCCGGCGGTGTTCTCCTCGGGCTTGAACGCGCGGTCCGAGCCGGCGAAGTCCACGCCGCCGCCCTTGAAGCCGTCGCGACCGGCGCCGGAGCCGTCCGGGCTGTAGTTGATGGTCACACCCGGGTTGGCGGTCTGGAAGTTCTTGATCCAGGTGTCCTGGGCGACCTTCTGCGCCGAGGAGCCCTGGCCCTTGAGCTGGCCGGACAGCTGCTCACCCCCGTTGCCACCCTGGGCGGCGGGCTGGGACTGGGTCTCGTTGGCGGCGCAGGCGGAGAGCGCCAGAGCGCCAGCAGCGGCCACGGCGGCCAGGCTGACGAAACGTCGGTTCAGCGACACGGAAATCCATCCTTCACGTCTGGGTTGCCCCGGTTTCCCTCCGGCCGGGATCGGCCGGAGCGCTTGACGTTTCGAAACATAAGCAGGGGTGGTGACGCATTTCGTGACGAAAGGTGAACTGCAGGTGAACGGGGGTGCAAGTGGTCGAATCGTTATCTCGTGTCGCTTTATCGCCGCACGCCGGTCGGGGCGCTCGGCCGCGGTGGAGCGGGGCCCCGTTGGTCACTTCTTGTGCGGGGTGGTGATCCACTGCACCGCGTGCACCTGATCGTCGGCCGTCAGGCTGACGATCGCGCATTCGGCGGTGTGGAACGGATGATCCGGCAGATCCAGGGCGGTCAGGATGGCCGGCAGCACCGGCCGATGGCTGCAGACGACGACGGCCCGGCCACCGCCGATCACCTCATCGCGCAGCACACCGATCAGATCGCCCACCGCGGCCGGATCCTCGACCCCGCGTTCCTCGCTGAGGATGGTCTGCCGATCGATCGTCAACTGGTGGTCGGTGACGAACGGCAGCACCGTGGAGACGCAGCGGTTGGCGGAGGAACTGACCACCCGGCCGACGCCGAAGGCCTCCAGGATCGGTACCAGCTCCCGGGCCTGGGTCCGGCCCCGCCGGGTCAGCGGCCGGGCCGGGTCGTTGCCGGACCACTTGCCGCGATCCATCGCCTTCCCGTGCCGGACCACCACCAGATTCACCGTCTCCGGCTGGTCCAGCGCCTGCTGCAGCAAGGTGGCATCGGCATCGTAGGAGAACAGCTCCAGCGCCTCGGCGGGCGTCAGCCAGAGCACGGTGTCCACCTCGTCGTCGGGGACGTGCGGTTCCTCCGCGACGACCGCGGCCCGCCACCAGCGCACCTGCTTGGTACGCCGACCGACCCGGTAGGTGTGCGCATCCAGCGGCGCGGTCAACCGGATCCGGACCCCGGTCTCCTCGAGCACCTCACGGACCGCGGCCACCGCGGGCACCTCCCCGGGTTCCACCTTGCCCTTCGGCAGCGACCAGTCGTCGTAGGCGGGCCGATGCACCACCAGCACCCGTACCGCGTCCGGGCCCCCGGTGGCGTCGGGTTTCAGGACGACCGCCCCGGCGGCGGAGATGTCGGATCGGCGCAGCATCGGCATCAGAGGGTCGACTCCTTCGATCGGCGCTGCCCGGCGACCTCGATCAGCTTCTCCTGCAGATCGACCAGCGGCCGGCCCTCGGCGTCCAGGGTCTGCTCCTGCCATCCCTCGGCGGTCAGCGACCAGGCGGCCGTGCCGGGGTCGAAGGCCAGGTCGAACAGGTCGTCGACCTGTTGGATGTGGGCGCGGTTGGTGAGCGCGACGAGCACCTCGACGCGGCGGTCCAGGTTGCGGTGCATCAGGTCCGCCGAGCCCAGGCCGACCGTCGGCTGGCCACCGTTGTCGAACCAGAAGAGCCGGGAGTGCTCCAGGAAGCGGCCCAGGATGCTGCGGACCCGGATGTTCTCGCTCAACCCGGGCACGCCGGGGCGCAGACCGCAGATCCCGCGTACCCACAGATCCACCGGCACCCCCGCCTGGGAGGCCTCGTAGAGCGCGTCGGTGATCGCCTCGTCGACGATCGAGTTGACCTTGATCCGGATGCGGGCGGGGCGGCCGGCCAGGTGGTGCTCGATCTCGGTGTGGATCCGTTCCAGCAGGCTCCTGCGGATCGAGTGCGGCGCCACCAGCAGCCGCCGGTACTGGGTCTCCTGGGTCATCCCGGACAGGTGGTTGAAGACCCGGGCGACATCCTCGGTGACGATCGGATTGGCCGTCAGCAGGCCCATGTCCTCATAGGTACGCGCGGTCTTGGGGTTGTAGTTGCCGGTGCCGATGTGGGCGTAGCGGCGCAACCCCTCGGGTTCGTCGCGGATCGCCAGCGCCAGCTTGCAGTGGGTCTTCAACCCGACCATGCCGTAGACGACGTGCACTCCGGCCTGTTCCAGCTTCCGCGCCCAGCCGATGTTGGCCTGCTCGTCGAAGCGGGCCTTGATCTCGACCACCGCCAGCACCTGCTTGCCGGCCTGTGCGGCATCGATCAGCGCGTCGACGATCGGGGAGTCGCCGGAGGTGCGGTAGAGGGTCTGCTTGATCGCCAGCACGTGCGGGTCGGCGGCCGCCTGCTCGATGAACCGCTGCACGCTGGTGGCGAAGGAGTCGTAGGGGTGGTGCAGCAGCACATCGCGTTTGCGCAGGGCGGTGAACATGTCGGCCGGCTGGGCGGTCTCCACCTCGGCCAGGTGCGGATGGGTGATCGGCAGGAACGCCGGGTACGCCAGATCCTCGCGATCGGTGTCGGTCAAGGAGAACAGCCCGCTCAGATCGAGCAGCCCGTCGACCTTGAACACCTCCCGCTCGCTGATGTCGAGCTCGGAGACGAGCAGCTCCAGCATGTGCTCGTCGACGTCGGCGGCCACCTCGAGGCGGACCGGGGGCCGGCCCACCTTGCGCCGCAGCAATTCCTTCTCCAGTGCGAAAAGCAGGTTCTCGGCGTCATCCTCCTCGACCTCCAGATCCTCGTTCCGGGTGACCCGGAAGACGTGGTGCTGGAGCACCTGCATGCCGGAGAACAGCTGGTCCAGGTGCCGGGCGATGACGTCCTCGAGCGGCACGAACCGGCCCTCGCCGAGGGTGACGAAGCGGGGCAGCACATTGGGCACCTTCACCCGGGCGAACTGGCGCACCCCGGTCTGCGGATTCTTCAGCAGCACCGCCAGGTTGATCGACAGCCCGGAGATGTAGGGGAAGGGGTGCGAGGGGTCGACCGCGAGCGGGGTGAGGACGGGGAAGATCCGCTCGGCGAACAGGGTCCGCATCCGGTCCTTCTCGGCGCCGGTCAGCTCACCCCAGGAGAGGATCTCGATGCCCTCGGCGGCGAGCTGGGGGCGTACCTCCTCGGCGAACACCCGGGCCTGGTCGGCGACCAGTTCCCGGGTCCGGCGCAGGATCGCGGTGTGCAGATCGCGGGGCAGGAACCCCGACACGCTCGGCACCGCGACCCCGGCCGCCATCCGTCGCTTCAGCCCGGCCACCCGGACCATGAAGAACTCATCGAGATTGGAGGCGAAGATCGCCAGGAACTTGGCCCGCTCCAGCAGCGGGATCCGGACCCCGTCGCGGGCCAGTGCCAGCACCCGTTCGTTGAACGCCAGCCAGCTCAACTCGCGATCGGCGAATCGATCCTTGGGCAGCCATGGCCCGGGCGTGCTGGTGGCTGCCTCCGGCATCGGGACCTGCTTCCTGCTGGCGCTGTCAGTGCTTCTTCATGGGGTGGCCGGACCTGTCGGCTGCACCCGCTCTTCGGGGAGCGGGGAGGCGTACAACACGTCGCGGTTCGCGACCTCAAATCTAGCGGAGAGGTAGAGCTTCACGACGTATGCCTGGTCACCCTCGACATAGAGGATGATCCGGCGTACGCCCCGGTCGGCCAGATGCTGCAGCCCGCGGTTGAGCAGCTGCCGACCGAGGCCGCCGCCGGCATGGTCGGGATCGACCGCGATCACGTAGACCTCGCCCAGGTCGGCATCGTGGATCTTGGTCCAGTGGAAACCGATCACCTGCTCGGTGCCCCGGGCGTCGGGTCGGGTGGCGACGAACAGGCCCTCGGGATCGAACCAGGGCTCGTTCATCCGGTCCTGCAGGTCCTGCTTGGTCAGCCCGCCCTGTTCGGGGTGGTGGGCGAAGGCGCGGGCGTTCACCCGCAGGATGGCGTCCTCGTCGCCGGGGCGGAAGGTGCGCACGGTGACCCCGGCCGGCAGCTGCACCTCACCGATCTCGGCGGTGTCGCGCTCCATCACCAGCAGTTCGCGGATCGGTTGCAGCCCGAGCGAACCGGCGAACTCGCGGGCGGCCGGCAGGTCGCCGAAGGACCAGGTCCGCAGCGACTGCTGCTGCCAGCGGCCGCTGCGCTCGGCGACCCGCGGATCGAAGCCGAGCTCGCCGATCATCCGGGTCGCGAGTCCGCGGCGCCGCCTGGCCGGGTCGACGACGAGCTGCACGATCGGATCGGCGCTCGTCGAATCCAGGAAGGCGTACCCGGCGATCCGGTCGCCGTCCAGGCCGAGCAGATGGGCCAGGCCGTCGCTGGCGGTGCCGCGGTTCACCTCGAGGCGGGCGTGCTCGTTGAGCGGGCCGACGCCATCGGACTCGGTGGCCCGCGCGATCAGATCGTTCACCTGGCTGCGCTGCTCGGCGTTCAGGGCGGCGACGACGGTGGTGCTGAACGAGTCGGGTCCCATGGGCGACACGTTAGCGCTCCGTGACCATTTCCGTGGGGTGGGCCCGGGGCAGATGTGATCGCCCGTGACCGGACGTGCAGTAGTGCCCGCGGAGACCTTCGCGAACCCGGTCCCACTGGGTTTGATCATGGAACGCTGCGGGCACTGCACGTCCGGTCACGCGCACCCCGCAGCGCGGGTCCGCATCAGCGCGGGTCGAAGCGGTAGCCGACGTTGCGCACGGTGCCGATCAGCGACTCCTTCTCGCCGAGCTTGGCGCGCAATCGGCGGACGTGCACATCGACGGTCCGGGTGCCGCCGTAGTAGTCGTAACCCCAGACCTCGCTGAGCAGTTGCTCGCGGCTGAACACCCGGCCGGGGTTGGCGGTCAGATATTTCAGCAGCTCGAACTCGGTGTAGGTGAGGTCCAGCAGCCGGCCGTCCAGCCGGGCGGTGTAGGCCGCCTCGTCGACCTCGACGCCGCCGGCGCGGATCAGATCGTCGACGTCCTCGGCCCGGCTCGCCAACCGCAATCGCGCCTCCAGTTCGGCCGGGCCCGCGGTCGCCAGGATGAAATCGTCCGGTGCCCACTCCGCCGACAGGGCCGCCAGGCCGCCCTCGGTCAGCACCAGCAGCACCGGCAATCCGTTGCCGGCCGCGGCCAGGGTGCGGCACAGGTTGCGGGCGCCGACCAGATCGATCCGGCCGTCGATCAGCACCACGTCCGGTTCGACATCGAGCAGGCTGGCCGCCTCGGCGGCGGCGATCCGGATCGTGTGCGAGAGCAGGCCGAGGGCGGGCAGGATGTCCGCGGCGGAGGCGCGTTCGCGGGAGAGCAGCAGCAGCGTGGCCGTCGTACTCACCCCCTGTCGATTGGTGGACGTGCAAGAATCGCGGTCATGGTTGCTGTCCAGATCCGCTACTGGGCCGGGGCGGCGGCGGCCGCCGGGGTCGAGCATGAGACTATCGCTGCCGATTCGGTCCAGGCGGCGCTGACCACGGCCCGGGCAGACCGCGGTGCCGGCTTCGCCTCGGTGCTCGATGTCTGCAGCATCCTGGTCGGTGGTCGACGCCAGGGCGCCGACCAGCTCGCGCAGCCGCTGACCGAGCCCACCGAGGTCGAGGTGCTGCCGCCCTTCGCCGGCGGCTGAGCGAGCACGTACGCCGGTTCTCCCGTTCCCTGAGCGAGGAGCGCAGCCTCCATCCGTTCCCTGAGCAAGGAGCGCAGCCTCCATCCGTTCCCAGAGCGAGGAGCGCAGCCTCCACCCGTTCCCAGAGCGAGGAGCGCAGCGACGAGTCGAAGGGACCGGGGCTGGTTTCGACTCGCTCGTTCCTCGCTCGCTCAACCGGCGTACGTGCTCGTTCCTCGCTCGCTCAACCGGCGTACGTGCTCGTTCCTCGCTCGCTCAGCCGGCGTACGTGCTCGTTCCTCGCTCGCTCAGCCGGCGTACGGGCACTCGCGATCAGCCGGCGTACGTGTCGGAGTCCAGGACCAGGGTCACCGGGCCGTCGTTGACCAGGGAGACCTGCATCTGCGCCCCGAACCGGCCGGTCTCGACGTGGGCGCCGAGGTCCCGCAGCGCGGCGACGAACGCATCGACCAGCGGCTCGCTGACCGGGCCCGGCGCCGCGGCGCTCCAGGAGGGCCGGCGGCCCTTGCGGGTGTCGGCGTACAGGGTGAACTGCGAGACCACCAGCAACGGCGCGCCCTCATCGGCGGCCGACCGTTCGCCGGTGAGGATCCGCAGCCGCCAGATCTTGTCGGCCAGCCTGGCCGCGATCTCGGGCGTGTCGGTGTGGGTGATCCCGACCAGCAGCACCAGCCCCGGCGCCGGCAATGCTCCGACCACCTCGTCATCGACCCGTACCTCGGCCGAGGCGGCCCGCTGCAGCACCACTCGCATGGCACGCGAACCTAGCAGCGGCGGACCCCGCACCGCGGACCCCGCGCCGGCCGGTTTCGTCGGGGCATAGGCTGGATCGGTACACCCCGAGCACACGTTGGAGGAGCCCGATGAGTGACCAGCCGATGAATGACCAGCCGACCGGCGAGGGGGCCAATCTGGACTTCTCCTTCCCCGAGGGCATGCATCCCGGCCTGAAGGGGCTGGCCTGGCTGATCGGGCACTGGGAGGGCTTCGGCCAGACCCAGTGGCAGGGCACCGACAAGCGGGTGCTGGAGCAGGTCGACTTCCACCACAACGGCGAGCCCTACCTGCACTACCTGCTGCAGGCCTATGAGGACGAGGACGGCCAGCTCGGCAAGCCCGTCTATATGGAGACCGGGTTCTGGGTGCCGCAGGAGAAGAACGAGCTGATGGTGGTGATCTGCAATCCCGAGGGGGTGGCGCAGAAATGGTTCGGTTCGATCACCGGGCTGGAGTCCGCCCCCGGGGGTGAGCTCGGCACCAAGATCGACCTGACCACCGATGCCGCGCTCAGCGAGGGCACCCACACCGCCGGCACCCGGCTCTACGGCCGGATCCAGCAGAAGCTGCTCTTCGCCTGCGACCGGGCCGATCAGGACATTCCGCTGGCGCCCTGGCTGACCGGAGAACTGGAGCGCAAGTGAGCATCACTCTCACCGAGGGCCCCGACACCGGGGCGATCTGGCACCACGGCGACCCGATGGCCGAGCAGCGGCTGCTCGAGTCCGGCCGGGGTGCGGTCCGGTTGGATCACCGCGACGTGCTGTCCATCGCGGGGCCGGACCGGCTGACCTGGTTGCACGACCTGACCACCCAGCATCTGGCGCAGCTGCCCACCGGCACCGGGACGACCGCCTTCCTGCTCTCCCCGCAGGGCCACATCGAGCACGTGCTCTATCTGGTCGACGACGGGGAGACGGTCTGGGCGCACACCGAACCCGGCCGCGGCCGGGCGCTGGCGGATTTCCTGCAGCGGATGATCTTCATGCGTCAGGTGGAGGTACGCCTGCGCGATGAGTTGGCCGTCGTCTGGCAGCCCGGGGAATCCCCGACCGGCCGGATCACCCGGCAGGCACCGGATTCGCTGGGCGGGTACGAGTCGTTCATCCCGCGCGACCACCTGGCCGGTTACCTCGAATCGAGCGGCGCCGAACCCGTCGGGCTGTGGGCGTACGAGGCCCGCCGGATCGCCGCCGGGGTGCCGCGGATCTTCCTCGACACCGACCAGCGGACGATCCCCAACGAGCTCGGCCTGGCCGATGCGGTGCACCTGGAGAAGGGTTGCTATCGCGGCCAGGAGACCGTCGCCCGGGTGCACACCCTGGGCCGGCCGCCGCGCCGGCTGGTCCGGTTGCACCTGGACGGGTCGATGGACGCGCTGCCGAGCGCCGGTGCCGAGCTGACCGGTGCCGACGGCGGCCGGGCGATCGGCTTCGTCGGCGGCTCCGCGCGGCACCACGAGCTCGGCCCGATCGCACTCGCCCTGGTGAAGCGCAATGTCGCCGTCGACGCACCGCTGGTCGTCGAGGGCATCGCCGCGGCCCAGGAGCCGCTGGTCGATCCCGAGGTCGGGCTGCACGTCCGCGCGCTGCGCACGAACTGATCCGTACCGGGGGCCGGAGGGGGCCGGCTTACCGACGTGTAACAATTTTTGGCCAACCGCCCGAGAGTTGTTCGCACCACTGGATCGGGCGAACTAGAGTCACCTTTTGTGCATTGGGACGACATTGACGCCTGCCTGTTCGATCTGGACGGCGTGATCACACCGACCGCCGAGGTCCACATGCGCGCCTGGGACACGATGTTCTCCGAGTTCCTGGCGGCGCGTGGCGCTGCGGCGTACACCAGTGCCGACTATTTCGACCACGTCGACGGCCGGCCTCGCTACGAGGGGGTCGCGACCCTGCTGGAGGCCAAGGGCATCGAGCTGCCGCAGGGTGAGCCGTCCGATCCGCCGGAGGCGGAGACGATCAGCGGGCTCGGCAACCGCAAGGACAAGCTGTTCAACCAGATCCTCGCCGAGGAAGGCATCCAGCCCTATCCGGGTTCGGTACGCCTGTTGGACGCGCTGGCCGAGCGGGGCACCGAGGTCGCGATCGTCTCATCGTCCAAGAACGCCCGGGCGGTGCTGGAGGCGGCCGGTCTGCTGGACCGGTTCGAGGTGATCATCGACGGCCAGGTGGCCGCCGCGGAGGGGTTGCCCGGCAAGCCGCAGCCGGACACCTTCCTCGCCGCGGCCGAGCGGGTCGGCGTACCGAAGGAACGTGCGGTGGTTTTCGAGGATGCACTCTCCGGCGTACGCGCCGGGGCAGCGGGGGACTTCGGGCTCGTGGTCGGCGTGGACCGCGGCACCGGTGCCGACCGATTGCGGGAGGCCGGGGCCGACGTCGTGGTCGGCGATCTTGACGAGCTGGTTGATTCCGTCCGCTCCTGAGCGGACGCTGACGAGTGATGGGGACATGACCGAGGACTTCGAACCGAGCCTGGTTGCGGCTGATCTGCCGGAACCGCCCATGGAGGCGGCAGTGCGTCGCCCCAATGGCGCCCCGGAGGCGGGTCGGGTGAATGCCGACCCGTGGAACTTCGAGCCCAGCACCGAACCGGAGCAGGGACCCAGCGATGCTCCACCCCAGGCGGAGGATCCGCTGGATCGCACCCGCTTCCCGATCGATGAGTGGCGCCTGGTGGAGACCGACTACGGGCCCGCCGATCTCGGCACCACCGAGACGCTGTTCTCGGTCGCCAATGGCTATCTCGGGATGCGGGGCAACCCGGAGGAGGGCCGCGACGCCCACACCCACGGCACCTTCGTCAACGGTTTCCACGAGACCTGGCAGATCCGGCACGCCGAGGACGCGCACGGTTTCGCCCGGGTCGGCCAGACCATCGTCAACGTGCCCGACACCAAGGTGATGAAGGTCTATGTGGACGATGAGCCGCTGAACCTGGCCACCGCCGATCTCGACGAATACGAACGGTCCTTGGATTTCAAGACCGGTGTGCTGCGCCGCAAGGTGATCTGGCGGACCTCCGCCGGCAAGCGGGTGCAGATCAACACCACCCGGATGGTGTCCTTCGCCCAGCGCCATCTGGCGATCATGACGATGGACATCACGATGCTCGACGGGGACGCCCCGATCGTGATCTCCTCGCAGGTGCTGAACCGCCAGGACGGCCACGACGAGTATTCCGGGGTCACCCGCAGCACCGGGGCCGCCGGTGGCAACGACCCGCGCAAGCAGGAATCGCTGGACCGCCGCGTGCTCGATCCGGTGAGCCAGTCCGCCGGCGACGGCCGGATCACCCTCGGCTACCGCACCCACGAGTCGCGGATGACGCTGGCCGTCGGTGTCGATCACAGCATGTTCACCGACAACGACTACAGCGAACAGATCTCGGCCGAACCCGATTCGGGCAAGCTGGTCTACCGGATCAACGCCCGGCAGGGGATGCCCATCCACCTGGAGAAGCTGGTCGCCTACCACACCTCCCAGTCGGTGCCGGTGCGAGAACTCATCGACCGTTGCCGGCGTACCCTCGACCGCGCCCGCGAGCAGGGTGTCGAGTCCATCCACGACGACCAGCGCGCCTGGCTGAACGAGTTCTGGCGCAGCGCCGATGTGGAGCTGCCGAAGCAGCCGGCGCTGCAGCAGGCGGTCCGCTGGAACCTGTTCCAGCTGGCCCAGGCCTCGGCCCGCGCGGAGGCGCAGGGCATCGCCGCCAAGGGTGTCACCGGTACCGGATATTCGGGGCACTACTTCTGGGACACCGAGATCTATGTGCTGCCCTTCCTCACCTATGCGCAGCCGCAGGCCGCGCGGATGGCGCTGCGGTTCCGGTACGCGATGCTGGACGCGGCGCGGCAGCGGGCCGAGGAGATGGCCCAGCTCGGTGCGCTCTTCCCGTGGCGCACGATCAGCGGTGAGGAGGCCTCGGCCTACTACGCCGCCGGCACCGCGCAGTACCACATCGACGCCGACATCGCGTACGCCCTGGTGAAGTACGTGAACGCCACCGGTGACCTGGACTTCCTGCTGCACGAGGGTGTGGAGATCCTGGTCGAGACCGCGCGGCTGTGGGCCGACCTCGGCTTCTGGCGCACCAACGGGACCTCGGAGTTCCACATCCACTCGGTGACCGGCCCCGATGAATACACCACCGTGGTCAACGACAACCTGTTCACCAATGTGATGGCCCGGTTCAATCTCGCGCACGCCGCGGAGACCGTCACCGAGTTGAAGCAGCTCAATCCGGAGGCGTACGCCCGGGTCGCCAAGCGGCTTTCGCTGCGGGACAACGAGGTCGAGGAATGGGCGCGCTGCGCGGAGGGCATGTACATCCCCTTCGACGAGAGCCTCGGTGTGCATCCGCAGGACATGCACTTCCTGGAGCGTGAGGTCTGGGATCTGGAGCACACCCCGGCGGAGAAGCGGCCGCTGATGCTGCACTACCACCCGCTGGTGCTCTATCGCTTCCAGGTGCTCAAGCAGGCCGACGTGGTGCTGGCGCTTTTCCTGCAGGGGGAGCATTTCACCGCGGAGGAGAAGCGCGCCGACTTCGAATACTACGACCCGATCACGACCGGCGACTCGACGCTGTCGGCGGTGGTGCAGTCGATCATGGCCGCCGAGACCGGCTACCACGATCTGGCGCTGCGCTACTTCTATGCCGGGTTGTTCGTCGATCTCGACGACCGGCACGGCAACACCACCGACGGGGTGCACGTCGCCTCGGCCGGCGGTGTCTGGTCGGCGCTGGTCTATGGCTTCGGCGGGATGCGGGACACCGGTGGCGAGCTCACCTTCGAGCCGCGGTTGCCGGAATCCTGGCCGGAGCTGCGATTCCGGCTGCGCTGGCGGGAGACCCGGCTGCTGGTCACGCTGCGCCGCGACGAGATCCGATTCGAGATCCTCTCCGGCCCCGCCATGCAGGTGCGTGTCGGTGAGCAGCAGGTCGACATCGAACCGGACGAGGTGTGCCGCGTGCCGCTGTCCGGCCAGGGGGAGCGGCGCCGCGGTGAGATCGGCCCCGGCCCGCTGGTCGGCGGTCGTCGCCAGGACGGTTCGCTGATCACCGCCTCGGTGCCCCGCCCCCGCGACCAGTGACGCACACGTTCATCGAGTAGCCAACGGCCCGGCACCGCGAAGCGGTAGCGGGCCGTTGGCGTGTCGAGATGAACCCCCTGGATCCACCTCAGGGAGGTGGGTTCACTCCGAGGCGGGCGCCGGGGTGCTCGACTTGCTGGCGGTCGACTTGCTGGCGGTCGACTTGCTGGTGCTCGCCTTGGTGGTGCTCTTCTTGGCCGGCGCCTTCTTGGCGGTGGTCTTCTTCGCCGGGGTCTTCTTCGCGGTCGCCTTCTTGGCCGGGGCCTTCTTGGCGGGCGCCTTCTTCGTCGGCGCGTTCTTCGCGGTACCGGTGCCGCTGTCGGTGGCATCGGCGAGATCGTCAACGTCGGCGACGAAATCGGCGCTCGCACGATCGGCGGCGGCCTGGGTGCGGCGGGCGCCACGGCGGGCGGCGGTGGCGGCCTGGGCACGGACCTCGACGATCCGGTTCTCCCCACGGACGGCCATCTCGTCGAAGCTCAGGTTCAGCTCCTTGAGCAGCTCCTCCAACTGGACCTGCACCTGCTCGGGCAGGGTGCGGGCGAGCTCGGGCGCCTGGTCCAGCAGACCCTTCGCCTGGCCCGGGGCCTCCTTGAGCAGCTCGGTCGCCTGCTCCAGCTGCTCCTTGCGCTTGGCGCGCCGGGTGCGGGCCTCGGCCTGCTTGGTCTCGGCGTACTCGCGCAGCCGCTCGGCAAGCACGTCGGTCACACCGGCGGCCACGTAGAGCGCCTTGAGGCTGGTGTCGAGCAGCGGCTGGGTCTGGTCCTTGAGCTTGTCGTTCATCACTTCTCCTTGCGTGGTTGAGATCGCGGGGTCTTGGTGGTGCGCCGGGTCCGGGTCTTCCGGGTGGCCGCCGCATGCTGGTCGGCGAAGGCGGCGTACACCTCCAGGAGCGCCTGCTTCTGACGCTCATTGATGGCCGTGTCGGCGAGCACCGCGCGGGTCACATCCGCGGTGCCCTCCTCGTCCGGGCTGAGGATGCCGGCACGGATGTAGAGCGACTCCGCGGAGACCCGCAAAGCCTTGGCGAGCTGCTGCAGCACCTCGGCGGAGGGCCGACGCAGTCCGCGTTCGATCTGGCTCAGGTAGGGATTGGAGACCCCTGCCAGTTCGGCCAACTGACGCATCGACAGCGACGCACTGCGACGCTGGTCGGCGATGAACTCGCCCAGGGATTCGCCCCAGGTGCTCGAGTCCGTTGCGGTCTTCTTGGCCATGCCATCAGTATGCTAGCTGCTGCTAGCAAAACGCAAACTATTGCAAGCAAGCTCACATCGGTGGTTACGCTGGGTCGATGGAGAGCGTACGCGTGGACACCTGGTTGTGGACGGTGCGCCAGCTGCGCAGCCGCTCGCTGGCCACCGCCGCCGCGAAGGCCGGCCACGTCCGGGTGAACGGCCGCCCGGCCAAGGCGTCCACCCCGGTCCGGGTCGGTGACGAGGTACGCCTGCGGGTGCAGGGATTCGATCGGATCCTCGAGGTCAAGCAACTGCTGCAGACCCGGGTCGGCGCCCCGCTCGCGGTCGAGGCGTACGCCGACCACTCACCGCCGCGGCTGCCGCGCGAGCTGGCCCCGGCCCCGATCCACCGCGACCCCGGCGCCGGCCGCCCGACCAAGCGGGAACGCCGCCAGCTCGACGCGCTGCGCGGTCGCCGCACCCGCTGAACACAAAGCGGCCCCCGACCGGATCGGTCGGGGGCCGCCTGCGTACCTCGGTTCAGCTGGTCACCAGTAGACGACGACCTTGTCGCCGATCCGGACCTGGGTGTCGAACAGCCACTGGATGCCGTCCCAGTCGCGGATGTTCACGCAGCCGTGCGAGGCGCCGGCATACCCACGAGCAGCGAAGTCGTAGGAGTAGTGCACGGCCTGGCCGCCGGAGAAGTACATCGCGAACGGCATCGGGGTGTTGCCGTACATCCAGCTGACCTCGTCGCGGACCTTGGAGAAGACCCGGAACTCGGCCTCGCGGGTCGGGGTGGCCTCCGCACCGAAGCGGGCGTCCATCTCCTTGAGCACCTTGCCGTCGATCATCCAGCGCAGCTTGCGGTCGGACTTCGAGATGCACATCACCCGGCCGGTCATGCAGCGCGGGTCCACCTTCGGCCCGGGCCAGATGACATTGAAGCGGCCGTCGACGAACTCCAGCCGGGCCCGTTCGAAGTCCTGCGCCCAGCCGCCCGGGATCGGGGTCTCGTTGCTGATCGGGGCGCCGAGTTCGCCGCCCTCCCAGCCGCGTCGGCCGTATTCCTCCAGCATCAGCCCGCGGACGGCGTACGCCCCGGTGCGCGGGGTCCAGATGATGATGCCGCCGTTCTCGAAGGCATTCACCCGGGCGCCGTTCTGGCCGTTGAACTCATCGGTGTTGGGCGGGCCCATCACCCCGGCCTCCCAGCCCAGGTCGGCGTAGGTCTGGTAGATCGAGCCGTAGACCGCGTGCGCGTCGGTGCGCTGGGAGAAGACGATCTGGCCGCCCTGGAAGTTCTGCACCTTGGTCTCGCGCGCCGCGTCGAACTCCGGGGTCAGCGGCAGGCCGAGCGGGCCGTTCTCCCAGCCGAGCTCGGCGAACTTGGCAGCGATTCGGCCATAGACCGCATGCGCCCCGGTGCCCGGGCTCCACAGGATCTGCCCGCCGGTGAAGTTCTGCACCCGCGAACCGCGCCCGCCGCCGAACTCGTCGGTGGCCGGGACGCCGAGCACGCCGGACTCCCAGGCGTACGCCCCATAGGTCTCGTAGATCGAACCGTAGACCGCGTGCGCATCGGTCTCGGCGGTGTAGACGATGATGCCGCCCTGGAAGCGGGAGATCCGGGTCCCGGGACGGGCGCCGTCGAACTCGTCGCTGATCGGCAGGCCCAGCGGGCCGCGCTCCCAGTTCAGCGTCGCGTAGTCGGCGGCGATCCGGCCCTGCACGGCGTACGCCCCGGTGGCGGCGCTCCAGATGATGTAGCCGTTCTGGAAGTTCTGCACCCGGCCGTCGCGACCGGCGTCGAACTCCTCGCTGGTCGGGGCGCCGAGCTCGCCACCCTCCCAGCCCTTGGCGCCGTACTTGGTCATGATCGAGCCGTAGACCGCGTGCGCGCCGGTCTCGGGGGTCCAGATGATCAGGCCGCGCTCGAAGGTGGAGACCCGGGCGCCGTTCTGGCCGGCGAACTCGTCGCTGGTGGGCCGGCCGAGCACGCCGCCCTCCCAGCCGTAGTCGCCGTAGCGCTGCAGGATCGAACCCTGCACCGACCAGGCCTCGTTGGTGTCGTGGTTCAGCACGATCAGGCCGTTGCCGAAGCGCTGCACCCGGGTGTTGTTCTGGCCGGCGAACTCGTCGCTGGTCGGCAGCCCCAGCGCGCCGCCCTCGGCGTCGAGCTGGAGGTACTTGTCGGCGATCTTGCCGGACAGGCCCCAGGCGCCGTTGTCGGGCGTCCAGATCATCAGCCCGTTGGCGAAGTCCTGCACCTTCGCCCCGGCCCGGCGGCTGGAGTCCTTCTCGTTGGTCTTCGGCAGGCCGAGCGCGGAGCCGGCGCCACCGAGGGCGTCGTACTTGGCCCGGATCGTGCCCTTGATCCAGTGCGCACCGGTGCCGGCGGAGTAGTAGATGTCACCGCCGTCGAAGACCTGCTTCACGCCACCGGGGACGGCGACCTCGTCGCCGACCTTGTTGCCGAGCCAGCCCGCGGGGCCGCCCTCGGCGAGCCAGAGGGCCTGGATCTGCGGGGTGCCGATCGGGTTCGCGGTCGGTGTCGGGCCGGGGGTCGGTGTCGCGGTGGCTGCCGGGGTGGCGGCGACGCGGGCCGACGGGGCCGCTGACGGCGTACCGGAGGGCGACGCGGAGCGTGCCGGTGAGGGGGAAGCGGTCGCGCGCGGCGTGGCCGTCGCGCCCGGGGTCGGAGTGGAAACAGCGGGGGTGGGAGTCGGTGCCGCGTGGGCGAGGCCGGGCAGCGCCATAGCGAGCGCTACTGCTGCCACCCCCACCGCGGTCGAAACGACTGGCTTCATCTGTCGTCCTCGTGCTGGGTCGGATCGGTCAAGTCACCCGGGGGTAGGGGAAGCGTCGCCCGGCACCCCATGAACCGCCGACGAACAGACCCCGGCGCCCATGGACGCACCGTTCAACCTACGGTAAGTCGCCGCCCCACCCGGCCCCAGCCGGTCACGAACAGATAACAGTTCTCTCACCCGGGAACTCGCCGGTCGCACACGATCCATCGAACCCTGGGTGCATCCGGCGCGTGCTCCAGGGTGCGCCGGGTGCAGCCAGGGTTCGATGGATGGCGAGACGGGGGTACGCCAGGGCGAAGCCCCCGCGCCTAGCTGTTCTTGTTCCGGTTGCGGGTCTTGGCCCGGTCGTTGGCGGCGAGCTGCACCTTGCGGATCCGGACCGCGTTCGGGGTCACCTCGAGGCACTCGTCCTCTCGGCAGAACTCCAGCGCCTGCTCCATGTTCAGCAGCTTCGGCGGGATCAGCCGCTCCAGCTCCTCACCGGTGGAGGAGCGCACGTTGGTGAGCTTCTTCTCCTTGGTGGGGTTGACGTCCATGTCGTCGGGGCGGGAGTTCTCGCCGACGATCATGCCCTCGTAGACCTCGGCGCCCGGGCCGACGAACATGGTGCCGCGCTCCTGCAGGTTGAACAGCGCGTAGGACGTGACCACACCCTTGCGGTCGGCGACCAGGGACCCGGTCGGCCGGGTGCGCAGCTCCCCGGCCCACGGCTCGTAGGCCTCGAAGACGTGGTGCATCAGCCCGGTACCGCGGGTCTCGGTGAGGAACTCGGTGCGGAAGCCGATCAGCCCGCGGGCCGGCACGATGTATTCCATCCGGACCCAACCGGTGCCGTGGTTGACCATCTGCTCCAACCGCGACTTGCGGGTGCCGAGCAGCTGGGTGACGGTGCCGACGAACTCCTCGGGCACGTCGATGGTCAGCCGCTCGACCGGTTCGTGCAGCTTGCCGTCGATGGTGCGGGTGACCACCTCGGGCTTGCCGACGGTCAGCTCGAAGGACTCACGGCGCATCATCTCCACCAGCACCGCGAGCTGCAGTTCGCCACGGCCCTGGACCTCCCAGGTGTCGGGGCGTTCGGTGTTGTTCACCCGGATCGAGACGTTGCCGATCAGCTCCTGATCGAGGCGGGCCTTCACCAGTCGGGCGGTGAGGTTCTTGCCGGCCTTGCCGGCCAGCGGGGAGGTGTTGATGCCGATGGTCATCGAGATCGACGGTTCGTCGACGGTGATCAGCGGCAGCGGCTTCGGGTTCTCCGGATCGGAGATCGTCTCACCGATGGTGATCTCGTCGATGCCGGCGATCGCGACGATGTCGCCGGGGCCGGCGGAATCGGCGGGCTTGCGCTCCAGCGCGTCGGTCATCAGCAGTTCGGACAGCTTCACCGTGCGTACGCTGCCGTCGGCGCGGCACCAGGCGACGTTCTGGCCGCGCTTCAGCTCGCCCTCCACGATCCGGCAGAGTGCCAGCCGGCCGAGGTAGGGGGAGGCGTCCAGGTTGGTGACGTGCGCCTGCAGGGTGGCGCCCTCGGTGTAGGTCGGCGCGGGGATGTGCTGCATGATCGTGGAGAACAGCGGCTCCAGATCCTCCGAATCGGGCATCCCGCCGTTCTCGGGCTGGTTCACCGACGCCCGACCCGCCTTCGCCGAGGCGTACACCACCGGGAAGTCGAGGACGTCGGCATCGGCCGCGTCGTCGGCGAGATCCATGAACAGGTCCTCGGTCTCGGAGACGACCTCCGCGATCCGCGCATCGGAGCGGTCCACCTTGTTCACCACCACGATGATCGGCAGCTTCTTCTGCAGTGCCTTGCGCAGCACGAAGCGGGTCTGGGGCAGCGGGCCCTCGGAGGCGTCGACGAGCAGCACCACACCGTCGACCATCTCCAGACCGCGTTCCACCTCGCCGCCGAAGTCGGCGTGGCCGGGGGTGTCGATGATGTTGATCGTCACCTCTTCGCCGTCGATGGTGTGCTTCACCGCGGTGTTCTTGGCGAGGATGGTGATGCCCTTCTCGCGCTCCAGATCCATCGAGTCCATCACCCGGTTGTCGACCTCGGACCCCTCCCGGAACGCCCCGGACTGCCACAGCATGGCATCCACGAGGGTGGTCTTGCCGTGGTCGACGTGGGCCACGATGGCGACATTGCGCAGGTCGGCGCGAGTGGGCATGCGGAATCTTTCTCCTCGAGGGATGACCTGCGGAGTCTATTCGAGGGGTACGCCAGGGGGAGAATCGTGATCCGGCTCGGGATGCCGGCGGGCGGGTGCTCAGTCGACCACGAAGCCGCTGCCGGCGGCCTTCAGATCACCGGTCTTGACGTACCGCTGGCCGTTCCACCAGTGCCAGACCACCCGGTTGTCGCCGGACGGGGTCTGGAACACATCCATCCCGCCGGGTCCGCGGTGGTTCGCAGGCAGTCCCTTGAGCGGGTTGATGTCCCCGGCACCCCGGAAACCGAAGTACGGACGGGTGGCACCCTGGCCGATCGGGCTGCACCGCTTGCTCGGCAACGGGTTCGTGCCACAGCGGGCGATGCCGGTGGCGTAGCGCGGGCTGTCCCAGTTGTTGCCCGAATAGGTCACGTACCACTCGCCGTTCCCGGTCCGGAACATCGACGGATTCTCGATCACATGGGTACCGCCGGAGGTACCGGTGGTGTCCCAGCGGATATCGGTGCTCAGCAACAGGGTGCGTCGGGTGGACCAGTCGGCGAACCCGCTCGCACCGACCCGGACGACCGACAACCCGGTCTCGGCGCCGCTGGCCACCGCATCGTCGCGGTAGGCGACGTACAGCTTCCCGCCGGAGACGAATGGATTGGCGTCGATGGCCCAGCGGCCGGCGGGCGGGCACGCCCATTCCTTGCCGTCGGTGAACGGTCCGGTCGCCGACTTCGACACGGCGCGACCGATGCACTTCTGGCCGCTGCCCTTGCGGCTGGCGGTGTAGTACATGAAGTAGCGATCGCCGTGCCGTGCCACCCCGGGGGCCCAGACCGCGCCCTGGGCCCAGGCCCCGGGCCCGCCGGGCATCGCGTCGCCGCTCACGCAGTCGCCCATGCCGGGATTCTCGCCCGAACCGTGGACCAGGTAGGGAACCACCTTGGCGGTGGTGTTGCACCGGCCGCTCTGCTTGCCGAGCGAGGTGCCGTAGGTGACGTAGCGTCCGTTCTCGGCCACCAGCGTGTCCGGATCGGCCAGCGGGGTGACCGAGGAGGCCGAGGCGGCCTCAGCTCCCGAGGTGCTGAACCCCACCAGGGCGAGGCCTGCGGTGAGGGCGGCGACCACGGCGCCCGAGATCACTCCACGTTTCGACATGCTGGCCCCTTCCGGTGCCCTGCGAGCTGGCGTTCGCGACGCTAGTGAGCCGGCGGTGCGTCGTCGCCCGGATGTGGCCGGAAGGTTCCGATCAGGGGCGCAGCACCGCGGTGAGCAGTCCGTCGACGACCGACTCGGCGCGCTCGGCGGTGGTCTGGCCGAGCAGCAGGTGCACCGCCAGGCCGTCGATGCCGGAGTGGATCAGGTCCGCGGCCGGTTCGGGATCACCGGCCAGCAGGCCCCGGCGGTCCAGCGCGGTGAGCCACTGCAGCAGCCCGGTGTGCAGGTCCCGGTAGAGGATGCCGTGGGCATCGGACAGGTCGTTGCTGGTCACCGCCGCACCGATGAACGCCAGCCACACCTCCAGGAAGGTCCGCGCCTCCTCGTTCAGCGGCAGGGTGGCGAGCAGGAAGGCGCGGAAGTCGGCGACGGGGTCGTCGGTGCGTGGCAGCGAGGCCACGTACTCGGTGGCCTGGCGGGCCATTTCCGTTGCAGCGAAGGAAATCAGCTCGTCATGGCTCGGCAGGTAGTGCCGGATGGCGCCGGTGGACCAGCCGCTCTCTGCGGCCACTCGGCGGATGCTCACCGCGCCCAGGCCGTCGGTACGCACGATCGACCAGACCGCGGTGGCGAGCTCTCGGCGGCGTTGGTCGTGGTCGACGATGCGCGGCATGGGGTGATCCTAGGCGGTTTGGCGTTGATGGCACAACCGTGCTAAAAAGGTTTATGACACAGACGGGCTAAATAAGGAGACGGAGATGCTCGCATGGGGGAGCCTGCTGCTGGCGGGGGTGTTCGAGGTCGGCATGACGACCTTCCTGAAACTCGAGCAGCGCAACAGGAACTGGCTCTGGGCGTTTCTGCCGTGCGCGTTCATCAGCTTCACCTTCCTGGACCGCGCGACCCGGGAGATCCCGATGGGCACGGCGTACGCGATCTGGACCAGCATGGGCGCGGTCGGCACGGTGCTGGTCGGGGCGCTCGCGTTCGGCGAGAGGCTGCGGCCCGCGACGGTGGGGCTGCTCGGGGTGATCGTGGCGCTGATCGTGGCATTGAAGGTGACGGCATGAAACAGGGTTGGTTCTGGGTGGTCCTGGGCGGGATCTTCGAGATCGGGTTCACCACCTCGATGATGCTGGCCAAGCAGGACCCGCGCTGGTGGGGTGCCTTCCTGGCCTGCTGCATCCTCAGCTTCGAGTTCCTCTCCCGGGCACTGAAGTCGATCAATGTCGGCGTTGCCTACGCCGTCTGGACCGGTATCGGCAGCGTCGGCACGGTGCTGGTCGGTGCCGTGTTCTTCGGCGAGGCGTTCAGCGTGGTACGCGGGTTGCTGCTCGTCGGCCTGATCGCTGCCATGGTCGGGTTGAAGATGACGACCGGGGCGAAGCAGCCCGATCTCAGCAGGAGCGGATCAGCTGGGCCTTGATCATCGCGCCGGTCTCATAGGCGAAGGCGTACGCCCAGGCGCGGCGCCCGTTCTCGGCGTCGATCGCCTGCATCCGCACCTCACCGGGAAAACAGCGCTTCATCAGCATCCGGCTGCGGGTGATGTGGGACTGGTGGGTGACCACCGTCACCGACCGCCAGCCCCGCTCGCGGGCGAGTTCGGCGAAGACCCGGGCCTCACCACGGGTGGTCACCGGGTCCGGACTGAGGCAGACGACATCGGGCTGGGCGCAGGCCTGTTGATAGTCCGGCCGACCGGCCAGCACATCGGAGACGGAGAGCACGATCGTCCGACCCGGGAGGGCGTCCAGGTCACCGTCACCCACCCGCGTCACCCCGCCGCCGGAGGCGAGGACGTATGCGGCGTCGGTCGACCGGGGCTCATCGGTGGCCGGGTAGCGGAACCACTTCAGGCAGCCACCGAACCAGAGCAACCCGAGGGCACCGGTGGCGATCAGGAGTCGGCGCAGCACTCTGGGTCGAGTGGTCGAAGCGCGCACGGTGCCGACTGTACGCGTCGACCGAAAGGGGTGCGCGGCATTCACCAGCGCCCCGGGATGCCTTTGACAACGACCTGATCGGGGACGTGCCTGGTCACCAGCGACGAGGCCCCGATGAGGGAATCGGTGCCGATCGTCAATCCCTGCAGGACATTGGCGGCGGAGCCGAGCAGCGTACGCGCGCCGACCCGGACCTCCCCACCCACCGTCGCGGCCGGGTTCACCGAGGCGAAGTCGTCGATGACGGTGTCGTGGCCGATCGTGCAGTTCGGGTTCAGGTGCACGTGGCGGCCGAGGGTGACATTGGTGGAGACACAGGCCCCGGCGCAGATCACGGTTCCCGGCCCCATCCGCACCGAACTGCCGATCGTGGCGCGGGGATGGACCAGGGTGGCGAACTCGAATCCCGCTTCCGCCAGGACGCCGCCGAGCCTGCTGCGGATGGCGGGATCCCCGATCCCGATGATGATCTGGGCATCACCCGGCCCGGTGGTGAGAAGGTCGCGCAGTGAGCCGAGGTGCGGGATCCCCCGGTCGCGCAACCGGTCGAGATTTTTGGTGGCGGGGGAGTCATCGACCACACCCAGAACGGGACGGCCGCAGGCGATGACGACATCGGCCGCCTCACGCCCGAAACCACCGGCACCGACGATCACCACCGGTGCCGCGATCATCGGCTGCCCTGGAATCTGGCGACGGTCGCCTCTCCCTCGGCGTTGATGCCCTGCCGTCTCAGGACCGTCAGCACCGTGCCGAGGAGAATCCTGGCGTCCAGGGTGAGCGAACGGTTCTCCACGTATTCGACGTCGAGTTCGAGCCGCTGTTCCCACGGGGTGCTGTTGCGACCATTGATCTGCGCCCAGCCGGTGATCCCGGGGCGGACCTCGTGCCGGCGCGCCTGTCGTGCGTCGTAGAGCGGGAGATAGTCGACCAGCAGCGGACGCGGCCCGACCAGGCTCATCTCCCCACGGAGGACGTTCCACAGGCTGGGCAGCTCATCGAGGCTCAGGGAGCGCAGCAGGATGCCGAAGCGGGTGAGCCGTTCGGCGTCGGTCCGGTGGGTTGCATCCGGTTCCAGCATGGTGCGGAACTTGAGCAGCTCGAAGACCTCGCCATCCTTGCCCGGACGGGGTTGGCGGAAGAGCACGGGGCGTCCGTGGATCTTCAGCACAGCGGCAGCGATACCGACCTGAAGCGGAGCGGTCAGGACCAGCCCGGCACAACTCGCGGCGATGTCGAAGGTCCGCTTCAACCGGTCGTAGATCACTACCCATCCTTCCGCAACCCACCGGACCATCGGCCCGGCGCTGCTGCTTGTGCCGTAGGGTCTCCATCGTATTTCCAAACTCGAAGGGCGGTCATGCGCATTGCGGTTGTGGCGCAGAAGTTCGGCCACGTGGGCGGTGTGGCGACGGTCGCCAGATGGCTCGTCGACGGTCTGCGTGCCCGGGGGCTCGAGGTCGACGTCCTCGAGCTGGCGGAGTCCCGCAGTGACGTGTTCAGCAGGCGTCTGACGGCCCCGCAGACCTGGCGTCGGCGAACGCTGGCCGGGGAGACCCTGGAGCTCGGACAGCAGGCCTGGGGTGCGAACGCCGTCGAGCTGGAGTTCATGCGTTACCTGCCACGCAAGGAATTGACCGATGAGCTGAACGGCTACGACCTCGTCCAGGTCGTCTGCGGCGGGCCGGCACTCGCCACCGTGGCCAGGCACGTGGAGCGACCGGTGGCCGTGCAGGCGGCCACGCGGGTGAGTTGGGAACGGGCCAGCATCCTGGCCCGGCACTCGGGGCTCGAGCGGAAGCTGCGCGGTGCGATGACCGATGCGGTCGCCCGCCTCGAGGCTCCTGCGCTCCGCCGGGCGGACGTCGCATTCCTGGAGAACTGGGAGATGCTGCGCTACACCCAGTCGGTCGGACAGCGGAATGCGCACTTCGCTCCTCCCGGCACCGATGTCGAGCGCTTCTTCCCGGCGGACCAGCGAGCCGGTGACGGCCCGCTGCTGTCGGTCTGCCGGCTCGGCGAACCACGCAAGGGATTGGAGAACGTGATCCGGGCGTACGGACTGCTCGCAACTCGTCACGCAACGGTGCCCGACCTGGTGCTCGCCGGCCGGGGAACGCTCTACCCGGTGGCCGAGCAGGCGCTGCAGAACTCCCCGGTCAGACACCGGATCACGGTGCTGAGCGATGTGCCGCAGGACGGGCTTCCCGAGCTCTATCGCTCGGCCAGTGTGTTCGTGCAGGGATCCTTCGAGGAGGGGCTGGGACTCTCGAGCATCGAGGCCATGGCGTGCGGACTGCCCGTCGCCGCGACCGCGACCGACGGCTCACGCGCGGCGGTCGCGGATGGCGAGACCGGGTATCTGTGCGAGCTGGGCGACGCGGACGCCATCGCCGACGGACTTTCCCTCGCCATCGAAGGCTGCCTGCAGAGCGGTGATGAGTTGGGCGAGGCGGCTCGGGTGCGCGCGGTGGAGATGTTCTCCACCGAAGCCTGTCTCGGCAACTTCATCAGGCATTATGAGGGAGTCCTGACCACGATGGGAGGAGTCCGGTGACGGTGCAGACGAGCCTCACCGCCGAGGTGCCGGTCACCCGCGATTACAGCCACGGTGTGAAACTACTGGCCTTCCTGGGCTGGGCGTTCGTCGCAGTCGTCGGCTACCTGTTCGCGGAGACGACCTCGTCCGTGGCCGTCGGGATCGTCGCCTCCGGGGTCGTGCTCGCGGCCGCCGGCTTCGCCGCGACCTTCGTGGTGATCACACCTGCCAACGCGGACTTCATTCGCGGGATGCGACTCGGCCCGCTCTTCACCCTCGCCTTCGCACTGGTCTACGGGCTGACGACATTCCGCTGGCTGCAACCGGTCACCGGCAGCGCCGCGCTGACCCCGCTGGACGCGTTCCCGCGTGCGGCGGCCGTGGCAGCTCTCGGCATCTGGGCATTCGTTCTGGGATACAAGCTTCTCCCGAGCACGGCACTCGCTGGCCTGCTGCGCCTGCTCGGCCGGGTGGCGAGCCAGGGCCGGGGCGCCGACACCTCATCGCGGGCGCCATTGATTCTCTGGGCCCTGATGATCGCCTCGACCATCGCGCAGGTCCGATCCGGAACCTTCGAATACCTTTCGGACGGTGAGCAGGCGAGTTCGTCCCTGCCGATGCTGTACGCCATGCTCGACAGCCTGGGTGTGGTCGCATCCTTCCTCAGCGCCTGGAACTGGGCGCGTGACCGAGGGGGGAAACGCTTTGCGGTGATGGTTCTCATCGTGGGGAGTCAGGCAACCATCGGTCTGTTCTCCGGGATGAAGGAGAACGTCATCATCCATGTCATCGCGGCACTTTTCGCCTACTACCGGTGGCGACGCTTCCGCATCCTTCCCCTGATCGCACTGTGTGCCTTCTGGTTCATGTTCCTCAGTCCAGCCGTCGCGGCCTACCGGAACATGGTCCAGGTGGGCGGGGATCGCATGTCGACCACGCAGGTGTTGGAACGGGTCAGCCTGGCGGACATCGTCACGGCCCCACTCACCACCGACTCGGACGAAGCCGGCGCGGACAACACCCTCCTGAGACTCTCCCGGGTGGGTGATGTGGCGATGATCGTGGACACCGTGCCGGACCGGATCAGCTACAAGGACGCCTCCGAACTCCTGGCCGCACCCGTGATGGGCTTCATTCCTCGTTCCATCTGGGCGGAGAAGCCCGTGATGGACACCGGATATCAGATGGGTGCGCTCATGTACGACCTGCCGCCGACGGTGCGGACGAGCTTCGCCGTGACACCGTACGGCGATCTCTGGTGGCACGGTGGCTGGGGAGTCGTCGCGGCGGGGATGATCGTCCTGGGCCTGTTGGCTGCGCTCGTGGATCGGCTGCCGCGGGCCAAGGATGATCCGCGACCCCTGTTCCTCCCGCTGCTGCTGCTGCCGATCGTGCTGAAGCAGGAGACGGACTTCATGACGACCCTGATGCTGGGCCCCAGTGTCTTCCTCGCCTACCTGATCGCCGCATTCGTGACGCGACGGGTGACCAGGAAGACCGATACCGCCAGACCGGCCGCCTGACCGATCGCGGTGGCGGCCGCGGCGCCGGGCAGTCCGAAACGGGCGCTCAGGACGATCAGCAGGGTGGTGGTCGTGACCAGACACACGACATTGGAGATCGTCGCCAGGCCGGGTGTGCCGCGTCCTCGAAGAATCGTTCCGCTCACCTGCAACAGGGCCCGCAGCAGCACGGTGGGTGCAAGCAGCCAGACCAATGGGGCGGCAGGCCGGAAGGCCTCGCCGAACAGCAACGGCACTGCCCAGCCGGAGACGAGTCCGAGCAGCACCAGCGCGGTCGCGGTCAGGATGCCGGCGCCGCCGAAGATGCGCAGTTCGCGTCGACGCCGCACCCCAGCTGTCGAGACGTCCGCCGCCAGTGACGGGAAGACCACCGCGCTGACCGCGGTACCCATCGGCCCGGCGGCACTCACCACCGATTGAGCAACGGCGTACTGGCCGAGGGCTGGTGCACCCACCAGGCCGAGCAGCAGCACCCGGTCGATGTTCCCCGAGAGCACCTCCGGGATGGATGACCCGGCCTGTTTCAGACCGTAACCCACCAGACTCACCGGGAGAGCTGCATCGGCTGCCGGTGGGGGGCGGAGGCGGCGCTCCATGACGACCGCGAACCCCATGCTCACGGCATAACTGACCAGCATGGCGGCACTGGCGAGCACGATCGTCAGGCGTCCGGTGGCGAAGAGCAGTGCGGCGGAGAGCAGATAGACGGTGGGCTGCGCGAGCCGCACCCGGTTCCAGGCCGTGATCGACCAGGCCTGCAGGGCATAGAGGGCCGGGCCACCCAGCGCGTTGACCAGGATGCTGCAGAGCGCGAGCAGGTAGGCGACGAAGACGGCCCGGTCACCACCGGCATGGAAGAATGCACCGACGCATCCCAGCACGGTGACGAGGAGACTCGCCGGGATCATGATCCGTCGACTGCCAGCCAGCGCCTGTGCCGCGCTCCCGGGGGCGCGACTCACGGCGAAGGTCACCGCGACGCTCTGGCCCACCTCACCCACGACGTAGGCGATGCCCTGGACCGCGACGATCGACGCGAACTGTCCGCGGCCGGACTCACCCAGGCTGCGAGCGACCAGGATGCCTGTGATGGTGGTCGCCATCAGCATGGCGATGTTCACCGCTGCAGTGCGGAAGATGGCATGCCGAACGGCGCTGACCATCCGCTCGAGAGGGCGCACGTCAGCCGGTCAACTCGTCAAGAAGGGCGCCGAGACGCACGGCGTAGGTGTGGTCGGTCAAGGACCGCTGCCGACCGGCATCGGCAATGGGTCGGCCATGGTCCGGATCGTCGAGCAGCCAGCGGCACTTGTCGACGAGTTCATCGAAGGTGGTGAAGGTGGCGACCTCCTCGTCGGGAACGAATTGCTCCTCCAGTCCCGGGCGGTGCTCGGTCATGACCAGCCCGCCGGACATGGTGCCCTCGAAGAGCCGGCAGTTGGTGCCGGCGAACTCCGTCGGATGCAGGTTGTTCAGAACGATCCGGGCGGAGCGGAACGCGTCCCCCTTGTCGGCCCAGGTCAGATACTTGCCCGTGTGCGCCTTCGACAGGTCCGGGAAATTCAACCAGGAGGGGATTCCCGAGCCATAGACCTCCACCGGGAGCCCCGCATCGACCATCCGCTGGAGCAGGGCGGCCCGGGTCGGATGGACGTTGCCCGCCAGCACCACCACCGGGCGGGTGCCATAGGGGAGGTCCGAGGTGTGCCGCCGGGGATTGCCTGCTTCCGGCAGCAACCGGACCGGCAACCCCTGCACCTGTTGCAGCCAGTTCGTCAGCACAGGGTTCTTCAGAAAGATCCGGTCGTAGCCGTTGGTGAACATGTCGTGCAACCCCATGGTGCCCACCGCATCGGGAAACCAGAGAGCAGTCCGTGCGCCCGTCGCTTTCGCGGCCGCGATCGTCGAGGCGTGCAGCCGTCGATCGACGGTGATCAACACCTCCGGCCGGAAGGCCGCGATCTCTTTGCGCATGGGCGCCTGCCGCCGTGCGTCGAGGGGGAGATGGTGGTCCGACACGACCGAGAAGAGCGCATCCACCTTGCGTACGCCGAGGGGCGGACGCGCCGGCCCGAGGGGTCGGACCTGGTGCCCGTCCTGCGCCAGTTGGTCGATGACGTTGTCGGCGAAACTGTCCTTGCCCAATGGGCCGACGACGGCGATACGCACCAGATTCCTCCTCAGTTTCCCAGCCGGCCGAAGAACATCTCGGCATAGGGCTCGAACTGCCGGGAGCCGTTCGCCAGCCGCGCGATCTCCCGGCCGGACAGCTCCGCGTCCGAGCGAGTCCGCTCGTCCCGGTCCAACAGCGCGCGGATGCCGGTCCAGACGGCGTCGGCGTCATTCGGGTCGTCGAGCACCACCCCTGGTGACGGCGTGGCGGATCGGATCGGCTCGGTCCACGGGGTCCGCACACCGATCACGACGGGGCAACCCGCCTCCAGTGCCTCGGCGATGGCGTGTCCGAAATTCTCACCCTGGGTCGGATGCACGAAGACCTCTGTCCGCGAGAGTTCCTCCGCGATCTGTTCACCGTCCAACGTTCCCCGCCACTCGACGGTCACGTTGTTCGGCAGAGCTGCCTCACGGGCCCGGCAGAGCGCGGCATAGTCGGGATCCTCTTCGGGGCCGACCACGGTGAGGGTGAGCGGCCGATCCGCACGGGTGAGGGCCTCGAAGATCACATGCACGTTCTTGATCGGCACGACCCGGCCGACATAGGTGAGATGCCCCGGTTCGGCATTCCGGGTCTCCGCATCCCGGGAGAGCCGGGTGTTCGGAATGAACCGGATCCGTTCCGCCGGAGCCCAACTCCGGAGTTCCTGCCGCTCGTCCTGGCTGGTGACGTGGAACAGGTCGATCCCGCGGAAGAGCACACCCCGGATGAACGGGAGAAAGAGTTGCTTGCGGCGCGCGTGGTGGGCGAGCGCGTTGCGCATGAACTGTCCGCGCGTCGCCAGCACGACGCGATGGGGTCGCGTGAGACGCAATCGGGCCAGGAGAAGCGGCAGCATCCCGAACGTCGGGCTGAACAGGGAATTGACGTAGAGGGTGTAGTTCTCCTTCCCCCACAGGGTTCGCACGATCCCGATCAGCTGGTCCGCGCGGCTGCCGGACGGAATGTAGTCCACGGTCACCCGTGGCGCGGAGAACCGTCGGTGTTCGGGGAATGGGCCGGGATCACCGGCATCCCTGTCGGCGGCCAGGACCGTGACCTCGTCACCGCGTTGCGAGATGCCGACAGCCAGGGCCATCAGCGACTTCACCGGCCCGCCTCCGGTACGGGCCGGAAAGAACGGGCCTGCGGCAATGATCAGCCTGGGTGCCACGCTCAACGCCTCAGGGCGGTCGCGAGTGCGGTGCGTACCCGATCGAAGTCCGCGTCGGACATCGCGGAACCGCTCGGCAATGACAGCCCCTGCTCGAAAAGTCGCTCCGAGGTCCCGTCGACATAGGCGGGGTTGTCCGCGAACACCGGTTGCCGGTGCATCGGCTTCCAGAGTGGGCGGGATTCGATCTGCTGGTCCGCGAGTTCGGCCATCACCCGGTTGCGGTCCAGGCCCGAGGCGTCCGGATCGATGAGGATCGAGGTCAGCCAGAAGTTGTCCCGCGTACCGGTCATCTCCGGATTGTCCGCACCATCGTCATCGCTGAAGATCGTGACACCCGGAACGTCGGAAACCAGGTCACGATAGGCATTGCGCCAACCGCGCCGCCGATCGACCATCTCCGTCAACCGATCGAGCTGCGCCCGCCCCAGGGCGGCGAGCAGGTTGGACAACCGGTAGTTGTAACCGATGTCGGTGTGCTCGTAGTGCACGACGGGCTGGCGGGCCTGGGTCGCCAGATACCGGGTGCGCTCAGCCATCTGCGGATCGTCGGTGAGCAGGGCGCCACCACCGGAGGTCGTCATGATCTTGTTGCCGTTGAACGACAGCACGGCGGCGTCACCGTACGCCGCAGCGGGCTTCCCGTTGCGCAGCGCACCCAGCGACTCGGCCGCATCGGCGAGCACCGGAATGCCATGCCGGCTTGCGATCGCGGCGATCGCATCATGGTCGACCACCTTGCCGAGCAGGTCGACGGGGACGATGGCCGCCACCCGGGCGCCTCGGGAGAGCTGGTCCGCGACGGCCTGCTGCAACAGCTCAGGATTCATCGACCCGGATTCGTCCGCGTCCACGAACACGGGGGTCGCGCCGGTGTAGGTGACCGCATTCGCCGTCGCCGCGAAGGTCATCGAGGCGGTCATCACCACATCCCCGGGTCGCACACCCAGGTGGAGCAGTCCGAGGTGCAGCGCAGCGGTGCCGGAGGAGAGCGCGACCGCGTGCTCACGCTCGCACCGTGCGGCCAGCTCGGCCTCGAAGGCGTCGACCTCCGGGCCCAGGGGCGCGATCCACCCGCTGTCGAACCCGCGCAGCAGCGCCTCCTGCTCGGCCCGCCCGACATCGGGTGAGGACATGAAGATGCGATTGGCCACAGGTCACCGATCCTTGGACTGGACGTGGAGGGAACCAGCAACCGCGGTATCGGGATCCGCGGCGTGCTGCAGAATCCTGGACAGCGCCCCGGCGCCGACGCTCGGTGCGAAGTCCGCGTCATAGCAGCGGCGCGCTGCCTGGCCGAGGATGCACCGGTCCTCGCGGCCCAGGGCGGCGAACCACCGGAACGCTGCGGTGATGCTGCCGCGATCGGCGGGATCGGCCGCCAGACCCGCACCGTTGTCGGTGACATAGGTGGCCGCATCCCCAGGGGCGGCGACGAGCAGCGGCATGCCGAGCCCGCACAGGAACTGGATCTTGCTCGGGAAGGTGGCCCGATGCAGGGCGGTGTCGGCGAGCGAGACCAGAGCCACGTCCGCTTCCCTGGTCAGGGCGGTGGCCTCCGGGAGCGGGACCGCAGGCAGGATGTGCACCCGATCGGCGGCGGCCGACCGCTCCAGCAGCGCCTGGCGGTCGGTACCCGTGCCGATGAGCACCAGATGGGCATCGAGGTCGGCGGCCACGAAGGCGTCGACGACCGCGCCCAGGTTCTGCGGGGCACCCATCGCACCCGCGTACAGGAAGACGGGGGCATCCGGGTCGGCACCGATACGGGCCCGCAGGCCGCGCGTCTGGGCGGCCCCGGCGACGGCCGGATCGGGGGTCCAGTTGTGGACCAGCTCGACCTTGCCGCGGGCCCCGGGGCGCCTGCCGATCAGCGTGACGGCCGAGGGGGTGATGGCCACGATCCGGGCGGCGCCGGCATAGGAGGCGCTCACGAAGGCGTGCAGGATCGTCGAGATCGCCCGCAGGGTGAGGGAGCGGCGGACGAACCCGGAGTCGACGACCGAATCGGGCCAGACGTCCTGGACCTGCAGCACGTAGGGGATCCGGGTCAGGGCGCGCAGCACCATGGCCGGCAGGGCCGCGGTGGCGGGGGAGCCGTAGACCAGGATCACCTCACGGTCGCGCAGCTCCGCGAGCGCACGCCAACTCGCGGTGACCGCGAAGGAGGCATATCCCAGCAGCCGTCCGAGCAGACCCGAGCCACGGTAGGGAAATTCCGGCACCCGGTGCACCCGGACCCCATCGATCGTCTCGGTCCGCCACTGCGTCGCGGAGTAACCGTCGGCCACCGCACCGGTGGGGTAGTGGGGCGTGCCCGTCACCACGACCACGTCGTGACCTTCGGCGCGCAGACCGTCGACGATCGCGGTGGGTACCCAGACATTCTCCGGGGCGTACCACTGGGAGATGAAGCCGATGCGCATGCTCAGCGCAATCCGGACCACGACTTGTGCCGGGCACTGGTGGAGATGATGAAGTTGACCGTCCGCTCGGCGCAGTTGTCGATCAGGTATTCGGCGGGAATCTGTGCTGCCGCGGAGGATCGGAGCACCTGCTCGACTCCCTCGATCACATTCTGCGGATCCAGACCGGTCATGATGATCGCACCGGTGTCGAGTGCTTCGGGGCGTTCGATCGAATCCCGCAGGGTGACAGCGCGGAAGCCGAGGATCGACGACTCCTCGGCGATCGTGCCGGAGTCCGACAGCACGCATCTGGCGTGCAGTTGCAGGTGGTTGTAGTCATGGAAACCCAGCGGCTTGTGGAAGACGATCCGCGCATCGACCTCCCGGCCCAGCGACTCCAGACGCTTGCGGGTACGCGGATGGGTGGACACCAGGATCGGCAGGTCGAACCTTTCCGCCACCGCTTCCAGACAGTCCAGCAGTGCGGACAATCGTTCGGGACTGTCCACGTTCTCCTCGCGGTGCGCGCTGACCAGGAAATAACCGTCGGCGGTCAACTCGAGACGGTCCAGCACATCGGAGGCGTCGATCGCCGGGCGCTGGGCCAGCAGCACCTCCCGCATCGGTGAACCAGTCAACAGGATCCGGCGGGGGTGGATGCCTTCGGCGAGCAGATTCCGGCGGGCGTGCTCGGTGTAGACGAGGTTGAAGTCGGCCACGTGATCGATCATGCGCCGATTGGTCTCCTCGGGCACATTCTCATCGAAGCAACGGTTTCCGGCCTCCATGTGGTAGACCGGCACCCGCATCCGCCGGGCCATCACCGCGGCGATGGAGGAGTTCGTATCACCCAGCACCAGGACGGCGTCGGGCTGCTCCGCCGCGATGACCCGCTCCACACCGGTCAGCACCCCGCCCAGCACCGCACCGAGGCTCGAGGTGTCGACGTTGAGGAAATGATCGGGTTTCCGCAGCCCCAGTTCGTCGAAGAAGATCTCGTTCAACTCATAGTCGTAGTTCTGCCCGGTGTGCACGACGACGTGGTCGAGGCTGGCGTCCAGATGCTTCATGACGGCAGCGAGCCGGATGATCTCTGGTCGCGTGCCGACGACCGTCATGACCTTGGTCACTGGGTGCACTCCTTGGAATCGACCTGCACCGGAAAGGTATCGGGGTTGTCGGGGTCGAACAGCACGTGGGTCCAGAACTGGGTGAGCACCTCGGTGTCCCCGGTGTTGGTGATGTTGTGGGTCCACAGGGTCGGCATGTCGATGGCCACCGGCGCATCGCCGGAGACGTCGAACTCGATGACCTCGTCGCTGAACATGCGGCGCAGTGCGATCCGCGCCCGACCGGTCAGCACTGCGAACCGCTCGATCTTGGTCAGGTGGTAGTGGTCGCCGCGCACCACTCCGGGCCTGCTGGTGCTCACGAAGCTCTGACCCTGCCCACCGTGGGAGCGGACCGTCTCGACCAACCGGCCGCGGTCATCGGCCCGGGGGGTCAGAGCGATCGGGTACGCGGTGGGGAACAGTGCGGCGCGGTAGGTGTTGAACAACGCGACCTCGAAGTCCGAGGCCAGCGCCGGGATCTCACCACGACCCGGATACAGCTCGTGGAACACGCTGAGCCGGTCCCACACGTGCTGGACGGTGGTCGGATGTCCCTGGGGGGCGGTCTCACCCGATCCGGTGGCCGCCAGGCCGTCGATGAGCGCCTGGGCGGCGTCCTGGGCGTGCAGCAGATCGATCGGGCGATCGGTGATGGATGGTGTCTCGTTCCTGATGCGCCAGTCGACGAAGCTCGCCACGAAGGAGTTGTAGTGCGGTCGGCCATGTTCACCGAACAGGTTGGGCAGACGCACGTCGACGAACACCGAACCGAGCGCGTCCGCCGTCTCGGCCAGGATCTGACCCGCGGCCGCTTTCCCTTCCCCATAGGCGGTTCCATTGCCGGCCTGGATCGAGTCGGCGTAGACGATCACCGGCGGCTGCTCCGCCGCGCGGGCGGCGGCGGCCACGGCGCGAGCCAGTTCGGCATTGCCGTTCCGGACCTCGTCGGGGTCCGCGCGGTTGATGCCGGCGACGTGGATGATCGCGTCGGCATCCGCGGCCAGCGTGGGGAGGTCGTCCCAGGTGGTTCGCGTCACCGCGACGACGTCATGCTCGGTGAGGGCGTGCAGCCGGCAGCGGGTGTGCCAGCCGAGGAAACCGGCCGCGCCGGTCAGGAGCACCCGCATGGCACGTCCTTCACGAGTCGCTGGATCTCGGGCAGCTGCAGCAGGCATTCCTTCGTGCTCGCCACATCCAGGCGCAGGGCGTTCTGGGAGTCGTAGTCGCGGTCCCGGGTGATCGTACGGTCGCCCTCATCGAAGTACAGCTCGTATTGCAGCGACCGGGCATCCAGCGGTACGCGGAAGTAGCTGCCCTGATCCTCCGCCTTCGCCATCTCCTCCCGGCTCAGCAGGGTCTCGTGCATCTTCTCCCCGTGCCGGATGCCGATGGTCCTGATCTCGGCATCGGGATGTCCGAGCAGCTCGGACACGGCCCGTGCCAGCACCTCGACCGTCGATGCGGGCGCCTTCTGCACGAACAGATCACCCGAGGTCGCGTGGAAGAACGCGTGCAGGACCAGGTCGACCGACTCGGTGAGCGACATCAGGTAACGGGTCATCGACGGTTCGGTGACCGTGAGCGGTTTGTGCTGAGTGAGCTGCTCGACGAAGAGGGGGATCACCGAACCACGCGAATACATGACATTGCCGTAGCGGGTCAGCGAGACGGTCATCTGGGAGTCCGGGTGGTTGCGGGCGAATGCCTGCACCGTCTTCTCCATCAGTGCCTTGGACATGCCCATCGCGTTCACCGGATAGACGGCCTTGTCGGTGGAGAGACAGACCAGCGAGCGCACCCCGCTCGCGGCGGCGACATCGAGGACGTTCTGGGAACCGATGACATTGGTCTTGACGGCCTGCTGCGGAAAGAATTCGCAGGACGGGACCTGTTTCAGGGCGGCGGCGTGGAAGACGTAGTCGACACCCGCCATCGCCGGGACGATCGAGTCCTTGTCACGCACATCACCCAGGAAGAAACGGAGCCGCTCGTCGCCGAAGCGGCGCCGCATGGCGTCCTGTTTGGCCTCGTCCCGGGAGAAGATGTGGATCTGCCGGGCGCCCCGGTCGAGCAACTGGGCGGCCATCGTCGAACCGAACGAGCCGGTTCCACCGGTGATGGCGAAGGTCGCGTCGTGGATCCCTCCATGGGCGCTCACAGCTGCGCGACTCCCTGACCGCTGAGCCGTCCGCGGGTGTCGAACAATCTCTTGGCGCCGTTGGTGATCGTCCCATCGGCGTACGCCGCATGTGCTTGCAGCAGCACGACCAGATCCGCCTCGGCCACGGCCGAAACGACGTCCGGGACGCGGTCCAGGGTCCGCGAACCGACCGTCCACTGCTCGAAGAACGGGTCGTGGAACCGCAGATCGCTCCCGGCCGCCAGAAACCGTTCGGCGATCTCCACCGCCGGTGATTCGCGGGCATCGGCGATGTCCTGCTTGTAGGTGACACCGAGCAGCAGCACCCGGGAGTTCGCCAGCGGCAACGCATCACCGTTCAGGATCGACTGGGCCCGTTGGACGATGTAGGCGGGCATGCCCGCGTTGATCTCCTGCGCCAGTTCGACGAACCGGAACCGATACCCCAGATCGGCGTGCACCTTGTAGGACAGGTAGTTGGGATCGATGGGGATGCAGTGCCCGCCGACGCCCGGTCCCGGCCGGAACGCCTGGAACCCGAACGGTTTCGTCGACGCGCACTCGATCACGTTCCAGATGTCGATGCCCATCTCGTGTGAGAACTTGGCCATCTCGTTGACCAGCGCGATGTTCACGTGCCGGTAGGTGTTCTCGAGCAGCTTCGCCATCTCCGCTTCGCGCGTGCCGCGGGCACGGACGACACTGTCCACGAAGCGACCGTAGAACGCGGCGGCGCGGTCGGTGCACTCGGGCGTGAGGCCGCCGACGACCTTGGGGGTGTTCTTGATGCCGAAGGTCGCATTGCCCGGATCCACGCGCTCCGGTGAGAACGCGAGCCCGAACTGCTCTCCTGCCGTCAACCCGGACTGCTCCAGAACGGGCAGCACATCCTCCTCGGTGCTGCCGGGATAGGTGGTCGACTCCACGATGACGAGGGTCCCCGGGCTCAGGTTCTCCGACACCGTGGCTGCGGCCGACAGCAGGGCCGAGAGATCCGGCCCGCCGAGCGGCGACAACGGTGTGGGTACGCACAGCGTCACGACGGCCGCGTCCCGAATGCTGCCGGGGTCGGCCGTCGCGGTGAAACCGGCATCGAGCATCTCGCGGATGTCGGCATCGGTGAGGTCGTCGATGTGGGACCTGCCGTCGTTCAGGGAGTCCACGGCCGCGGCGTCGATGTCGAAGCCGCGCACGGTGAGCCCACTGCGGGCCGCCTGCTGGGCCAGCGGCAGACCGACGTAGCCAAGGCCTACGACGACGAGATCAGTGGTGGGCAACGCGTGGTCCTTTGCTTGCGGGGCAGGGGATCCGGCCGGTGGGTGTCCGGAGGGTCAACAGTCCGGGCCGGTGCAGGACTTGGGGAACCGGTTCAGATAGTCATCCATCGTGTCCTCGCGCAGTGCTTTGGCCAGTTCGGCGGTCTGCTTCTCATCGACCACGGCGATCGATTGGTCACCGGCCCAACCGAAACCGACGATGGGCGCCTGGGTGGAGACGATGTCGCTCGATCGGGTGATCCGCATCGACGTCGCGGTCTTCCGGATCTCGTCGTCGCTCAACCCGCGGTCGACCTTGACCACCTTCGAGGCGTCGGTCAGCAAGCGGTCCACCGCGACCGGATTGGCCAGGGTCTCGGGTTTGCTGGCCTTCTCCATGATGGCGGTGACGACGGCACGCTGGTTCTCGGCACGGTCCAGGTCGCCGTTCGGCAGGCTCTTGCGCTCCCGGACGAAGGCCAGTGCCTGTTCGCCGCGGACGGTGATCCAGCCCTGTTCGAAGCGATACCCGCCGGCGCTGAAGTTGTTCTTGTTGTAGACCTCGACGCCACCGAGTGCCTCGGTGAGTGCGATGAATCCGCTGAAGTCCACCACCGCGGTGTGGTCCATCTTGACGTTCAACAACTGTTCCAGGGTGGACACGGTGAGGGGGGCGCCGCCGAACGCGTACGCCCAGTTGATCTTCCCCTTGCCGCGGCCGGGGATGTCGACCCAGGAGTCCCGGGGGAAGGAGATCAGATAGATCTTGGAGCGGTCCTTCGGGATGTGCGCGACCATCAGGGAGTCCGAGCGACCAGCGTCCCCGGGGGCGGAATCGGTGCCCAGCAGGACGTAATTGAGCCCGCCGGGCGGAACCGCGGTGGGCGTCGGGATCGCGGCCGGGGCAGGATCCTGACGCGTGGGCATCAGATCGTCGCGTTGGATCTGGGAGACGGCCTTGTTCAACCGGGTCGTGTAGAAGCCGACGGCCGCCACCGCGCCGATCGCCAGCACCGCCACCAATGACAGCAGCACGATCAGCGCGCGTCGCGTGCCGCGGCGTCGGGGAGCGGTCTCAGCCTTGGCGGGCTGATCGTCGGGTGTCGGTTCGGTGTCGTCAGCGAAGAATGACAACTGGTCCTGATCGCGAGTCACAGCGCAATCCCCTCCGAGATCGGTTCGTGCGCCGGCGTCGGCCGGGCACGCGGGGTTGCCCGCGCCGGAGCGGTGACGAAACAGTACCGAGGGAGATCGTCCGGGCCAACCGGGGGTACGCCGACACGACTGATCAGCTCATGGCTGGTGAGGGTCGACTGCTCATTGCGGCTGAACAGGACCTCGTGCACCTTCTCACCCGGCCGGAGCCCGGTGTAGTGGATGGGGATCTGCTTCCCGGATTGTTTGAGCAGGCGCTCGGCGACGTCCAGAATGCGGACGGGTTCACCCATGTCCAGCACCAGCACGTCCCCCGGATCACCGAGCGCACCGGCCTGGATGGTGAGCTGCGAGGCCTCCGGAATCGTCATGAAATAACGGGTGATGTCGGGATGGGTGACTGTGATCGGAAGGTCTTCGGCGATCTGGCGGATGAAGGTGTGCAGGACCGATCCGCGAGATCCGAGCACGTTGCCGAACCGCACCGACAGCCAGACACCGCGGTGGTGCTGTGCGTACCAGGCGGTGAGCTGCTCGGCCAGTCGCTTCGACCGACCCAGGATCGAGGTGGCGTCGGCGGCCTTGTCGGTGGACACGTTCACGAAGTGGGTCACCCCGTGCCGCTGGGCGGCGTCCAGCACGTTCAGAGTGCCGAGCACGTTGGTCTTCCAGGCCTCGCTCGGATACTGCTCGAGCATCGGCAGATGCTTCAGCGCGGCCGCATGGAAGACCACCTGCGGCTGGTGGCGGGCGAAGACCCGGTCCAGGGCTGCCGGGTCCCGGATGTCGCAGAGCACCATGTCCGGGGTGTCGAGCAGACCCTTGCCGTAGATGGACAACTGCACCCCGTGCAGGCCGGACTCGTCGCGGTCCAGCAGGACCAGTTCCTGCGGGCCGAATCCGTGCACCTGACGGGCGATCTCGGAGCCGATCGACCCACCCGCACCGGTGATCAGCACCACCTTGCCGTTCAGGTAACCGGCGATCTGGGACAGGTCCGTCTTCACCTGGGGTCGTCCCAACAGGTCGGCCACGTCGGCCTGGTGCAACTGGTCCACCTTGACCCGACCGTTGATCATCTCCCGGATCGGCGGCAGGATCAGCACGTTCAGGCCCGCGGTCTCGATGGCCCCGATGGTCTCGCGGAGGAACTCCGGGCTCGCGGTCGGGATGGCGATGATGATCGTCCGGACCGAGCTGGCGGCGGCGACTTCGAGCAGTTCGCTGCCGGTGCCGAGCACCGGATGGCGACCGATCCGAAGATTGCGTTTGCCGCGGTCGTCGTCGATCATCCCGGCCACCACGTAGGGCGCGTGTGGATCCTGGTCGAGCAGGCGGCACAGCTGCGTACCCGCGTTGCCGGCGCCGTAGATCAGCACCTTCTCCGCTTCGGCATTGGGAGCGATGCGGTTGAGGTAGACCCGAGCCATCAGGCGTACCGCGGCCATTCCCGCCAGGGCAGCGATCGGGGCGAGAACGACCAGGCCGCGCGGCATCGCCGGCCGGAAGATCAGAAAGATCAGGCACAGCGTCGCCCAGTTGATGAAGGTGACCAGTCCGAGCCCGAGGCTCTCCTCGAAACTGCCGATGCGATAGCGACCCCGATAGAGCCGGAAGAACCAGCCGAGGACGAGATGCAGCAGGATCGCGGCGGCGAGATAGGCGAACACCTCCGCCCAGAGCACCCGCTTCAACTCGAAGTCGTATCGGCCACCCAGGACGACCAGGGTCGCCACGCCCCAGGCGAGGGCGTCACCCAGTGCCAACTGAAGATGGCGCGGTCGTGGGGGCGACGCGGCCGGAATGCGGGGGCTCATGCCGGTCCTTCGATCCAGGGGGTGGACGTGCAGAACTTAGCATGCGATGAAATAGGCTGGCACGACCACCCTCGAGGTCTGATTGACAGACGGCCACCCTCGAGGGCTGAGCAGGAACACCCCCAACTCGCGGCGGCCATGCTGCCGCCGACCGGCCGGAAGGACGTTATGGAACTGCGTGACTATCTGGGGCTGGCGCGCCGCAGATCATTGATGATCGCGGCGATCGCGCTCTGCGGAGTATCGCTCGCGGCGCTTGCCACCCTGTTGATGCAACCCCAGTACCAGGCCAGAACCTCCATACTCTTCGCGGTCCAGGGAGCCGCCAGCGCCAGCGACCTCGCCCAGGGCAGCACCTATGCCGAGAAGCAGGTGCAGTCCTATGCGGAGGTGGCTGCCTCGCCGCTGGTGCTGGGCCCGGTGATCCAACGGCTGCAGCTGAACAGCACCCCGGCCGAACTCGCCCGGCGGGTGACCACGACCGTTCCGCAGAAGACGGTGATCGTCGAGGTGACGGTCACCGATCCGGATGCGGCGAGCGCCGCGCGGATCGCCAACGCGATCGGTGACCAGGTCGCCGAAACCGTCCGTGAGCTGTCGCCCAAGCGTGACGGCCAGGACACGGTGAAGGCCACCACCATCTCTCCGGCGCTGCCCCCGCCGAGCCCGAGTTCTCCCAAGGTGGCACAGAATCTCGCGCTCGGGCTGCTGCTCGGCCTGGCGCTCGGGTTCGCCGCCGCGCTGGTGCGCGAGCGTCTCGACACCCGGGTCCGCAACGAGGCCGATGTCGCGGCGGTGACCACCGCCTCCCAGGTGGGCTCGATTCCCTACGTGGCCGGTACGCCGGAGCATCCGCTCGAGCTCGGGGCGCACACCGATCAGCGGTTCGAGGCCTATCGCCGGCTGCGGACCAACGTGCAGTTCGTGGCCGCACCGCAGGGGCGTACCGCCCTGGTGGTCACCTCCTCGGTGCCGGGTGAGGGAAAGTCGGTCACCGTGGCGAACCTGGCGTTGGCGATGGCGGACGCCGGAAACCGAACCCTGCTGATCGATGCGGACATGCGACGGCCCACGGTGGCCGACAATTTCGGTCTGGTCGGGACCGCCGGACTCTCCACGATTCTGGCCGGTCAGGCGACCCTGTCGGACCTGGTGCAGCCGTTCTCGGGTCACCCGGATCTCTATGTTCTGACCTCCGGTGTGGTGCCGCCCAACCCCACCGAGCTGCTCGATTCCGCGCAGATGCGTGCGCTGCTCGATGAGGCACTGGCCGAATACGATGTGGTGCTGATCGACTCGCCGCCGCTGCTGCCCGTCTCCGACGGACTGGTGCTGGGCAAGCTCGTCGGTGGCGCGCTGCTGGTGACCGGGATCGAACGGGTCAAGAAACCCCAGCTTGCGGAATCCCTTGCTGCATTGGAAACGGTGGATGTCAAGGTGCAGGGTGTGGTGCTCAACATGGTGCGCCGCAAGGAGCGTGGGGATGCCTATGGCTACTACGCCTACGGCTCCGAGCCCGGGCGACAGCGCTCGAGCAGCGCTGCGACGGGCCGGCGGGCCGCGCCCTCGGGGGAGCGTCCGGACGACCTCGTGCTGACCCCGCGCCAGGCGCGCGAGTGAACGCACCGCACGGGATCGGGTGGGTGAGATGCAGCTGAAGCGGTGGCCCGTGCTGGGCCTGATCGTGCTGGCCGTGATCACCATGGTCCTGGTGGTGCTGGCATTCCGGCATGCGCGGCCGCCGAGTGTGAACGCCGTCCCGATGAACGGTCCCGGCTCACCGGCCGCGCCGGCGGCCGGGTCGCCGGCGCCCACGGTTTCCTCGACGGCAACACCCAGAACCACCCCGGCCGCAAGCGCGCCCCCGCGGCAGCGATCACTCGAGGCGATCCGCGACCTCGTCCGCAGCGAGGACCAGCTCGACATCGTGGTGCTGGGCGACGCGTCCGGGGCCGGTGAGGACAAGTGGGTCGCCCAGTGGGCGGACAGTCTCGCCGCGAACCGGCGGATCGAACTGCGCGCCATCGAGAACGGTCGCACCAGTACCCGCAACCTGGGCAACTCGGGAAGTTCCACGGTGCTGCGGAATGTCAGCGAATCGGGGATGACCCTGCGGGATGCGACGAACCGATTCGACCAGTTGGTGCCGGCCGGCACCGATCTGGTGATCCTCAACTTCGGGCACCAGGAGTCGGAGGGTTCGATCTCGGCCGATCTCGACCGGTTGTGGAACAGGATCCCGCCGTCCGCCACGGGGCTGGTGATGCTGCAGAACCCGGAGCGCGGTGCCACTCAGCAGGCGCAGCGCAACCGGGTGCGTGCGGTCACCGACTGGGCGAGTCGGAACAGGGTGCCGACGGTGGATGTGTTCGATGCGTTCATCCAGGCCCCGGAACCGCTGGCCGAGTTGCTGGACCGCGACGGCGTGCTGCCCAATAAGACGGGGTCGCGGGTCTGGCGCGACGAACTGGTCAAGCAGGTCGGCTGACGCCGACGGCATCGGCGATCGCCCTCGTCGCCCGGTGGATGTCGGCGTACGCGGTGCGGAAGGCCTCATCGCCTCGGCGGTAGGGGTCGCTCACGTCGTCGGCACGGGGATCGGTGCCGCGCACCCCGGCGCGGAGCGCGGCGGCCATCGGCACCGCCTCGGCCAGGAACTCGGCGGGTGAGGCCGCGGTCGCGGTCAGTTCGGGCAGTCGCAGCAGTCGGGCGAACTCGAGGAAGGTGAAGGTACGCTTCAGCGCCGCCGGGTACTCCTGCAGGGCCACCTCGCGATGCGACCTGGTCATCGGCAGGATCAGGTCCGCATCCCGCAGCATCCGTACACCCAGCTGGCGCGCCGCGAAGCCGCCAGTGTCGATGTCGGCGGGGAGCAGTGCGGCCATCTGGGGTTCGATCGGGTTGCCCACCAGAGCGTGCGTACCCGCGCTGCGGACCGTCACCGAGTCGCCCAAACTGTGCTGGAGCAGCAGTTCGCCGGCGGGGGAGCGGCAGATGTTGCCGGTGCAGAGCACGAGGACCTGGAAGGACATGGTGGGGATTCAACCACGCGTTCCGCAGCGCTGCGTACCCTTGGCCCATGGCGCAATGGTTCACCGACTCCTTCCGAGCGGAGTTCGACCGGCAGGCCGAGGTGATGGGCCGGTTCAATCTGGCGATCTTCGGCAAGACCGGGGTGGGCAAATCCACCTTGTTGAACGCGGTTTTCGGCGAGAACGTCGCCCCGACCGGCATCGGTGAGCCGGTCACCAAGGGGTCGCACCTCTATCTGGGTCATCGCGGCCAGCTCGGCATCGTCGACACCCAGGGCCTCGAGGTGGTCGCGATGACAAGGTGCTGCTGAAGGACCTGGACGCCCTGGTCACCCAGCAGCGCCGCAAGCCGATCACCGAGCAGGTGCATGTGGCCTGGTACTGCGTGCGCGGGATGGACCGCCGCTTCGAGGAGGCCGAGGCCGAGTTCATCCGCCGCATCGACAAGCTCGGCCTGCCGGTGATCGTGGTCTTCACCCAGGTGCCGGCCCAGCTCGACAACGGTGTCCCGAACTATCACCCCGATGCCGTTCAGCTCGCCGCTACGTGGAGAGCCTCCAGCTGCCGATCGTCGGTGGCCGTCCGTTCATGACCAACGCGGTGAGGGACCAGTTCACTGGTCAGTCGGTCCACGGCTTGATCGACCTGATGCAGGCGACCTTTCAGGTCGCACCCGAGGCCGTCCACTCAGCCCTCGCCGCGTCGCAACAGGTGGATCTCGGTGCCAAGGCCCGGGAGGCGCGGAAAGCGATAACGACGGCGGCGGCCGGTTCGGCCGCCGCGGCCGCGAGCCCGATCCCGTTCTCCGACGCCGCCATGCTGGTCCCGATCCAGCTCGGCATGATGGCGCGGATCGCGCAGATCTATCAGCTCAAGTTCGAACGCGCGGCGATGCTGGCGGTCGCCTCCACCTCGGCGGCCACCGTCGGCGGGCGCGCCGCCTTCACCAACCTGCTCAAGCTGATCCCCGGCGCCGGCACCCTCGCCGGGGGAGCGATCAGCGCCGGCGTCGCCTCCACCTTCACCTTCGCGATGGGGCAGGCCTGGCTGGCGGTCTGCCAGCAACTGATCGCCGGCCGGCTCAAGGGGCTGGACGGCGTGATCGACGCCGAGGCCGTGCAGGATCTGTTCAACGCCGAGTTCCGCAAGCGGGTACCGGGCATCCGCCACAAGGACTCCTGATCGGCGGTCTCCGTCGCTGGTACGCCCGGGTGAATTCTGGGTGACCGTCGGTGACCGCTCGCCATCCCGCGGTGGCGTACCGGTAACGTCACCGCCATGCGACTGGTCACCACCCTCGTCCTGTCCCTCGCACTGCTGCTCGGTCTCGGCGGATTCAGCACCGCCGCGGATGCCGCACCACGCAAGGATTTCCAGCTCACCGTGCTGAGCTACAACATCAAGCACGGTGTCGGCGAGGACGGCCGGCTCGACCTCGTCCGGATCGCCGAAGAGATCCGGGCCAGCGGTGCCGACGTGGTCGGGTTGCAGGAGGTCGACCGCTACTGGGGTGAACGCAGCGCCTGGGCCGACCAGGGCGCCGAACTCGCCCGGCTGCTCGGCTACCAGCTCGCCTACGGTGCGAACCTCGACGAGGCGCCGCCGGAGGGTCGCACCGAACGCCGGCAGTACGGCACCGCGATCCTCAGCCGGTACCCGATCGTGGCGAGCGAGAACGTCCCGCTGACCAGCATCCCCTACCCGACCCGGCCGACCGAGCAGCGCGGGTTGCTGACCGCGACGATCAACGTGCGGGGTGCGTTCGTCCAGGTCTGGAACACTCATCTGGACCACCAGCGCTCCGAGCAGCGGATCTCCCAGGTCCGCGAGATCCTTTCCAGGCTTGACGATCCGGCACGCCCCACGGTGTTGACCGGTGATCTGAACGCCATCCCGGACACCCCCGAGATGGAGCTGCTGCGTACCCGTTTCGCCGACACCTTCCGCGAGCTGGGCCGCGACGACGCCTACACCTATCCCGCGAACGCTCCCGATCGCCGGATCGACTACGTGCTGCACGCCGGCCCGATCCGCACCCTGTCCGGTGAGCTGCGCACCGCCCAGTATTCCGACCACCTCGGGGTGCTGGCCCGGTTGCAGATCCAGACCGCCCCGGGTCGCTAGCGGCGCACGCTCGGCACCGGGTTCCCCAACGATCAGGTCACGATCCGCAGCTCGCCCGCCGGCCGGCCGCGCGGATTGCCATCGGCGCGTGGCAGGATCGGCCGCGGAACGGATCGGGGGATTCAATGCGTGGTGTCGGACTGGTCGGAGTGATCGGCAGCTGCCTGCTGCTCGTCGGCTGCAGCGGGGGTGCGAGCACCGCCACCGCGGGGAGTACGCCGTCCGCCGCGGGCAACGCGCCGGCGGTGAGCGCGGCACCCGCGACGGCCGCGCCGAGCAGCCAGACCCCGACCGCGGTACCCACCCCGGAGAGCGGCCCCTTCGCGTTGGATCTCAACGTCGCCAACGGTGCCAAGGGCGTTCCGGTGGACACCCTGATCACCGTCACCCCGAAGTTCGGCAAGGTCGACCAGGTGCAGGTCAGCACCACCGCCTCCGGAAAGAGCACCAACCCGAAGATCGGCGGCGCGGTCAACGACCAGGGGGCCTGGACCGCCGACAGTCGGCTCGATCCCTCGGCCAGCTACACCGTGACCGCGAAGGGCACCGGCGCCGACGGCAGCACCAGGACCGAGAAGGCCACCTTCACCACCGCCGCGGTGTCGCGGGCCAACGAGGTCTTCCCGACCCTCACCCCGGTGCAGGGCGGACCCTTCGGGGTCGCCCAGCCGGTGGTGCTCCAGTTCGACCAGCCGGTGACGAACAAGGCCGAGTTCGAGCGCAATCTCCATGTCACTTCGGTTCCCGCCCAGGAGGGGTCGTGGGGCTGGATCGATGACAAGACCGTGCACTTCCGGCCCAAGGACTACTGGCAGCCCGGAACCGAGATCTCCCTCGATGCCAATCTCAACGGGGTGAACGCCGGGGAGGGCCGCTACGGCCAGGAGAGCCGGAAGCTGAAGCTGAAGATCGGTCGCCAGCAGATCGGCCGCGTCGACATCTCCGGCAAGACCGTCTCCTGGCAGACCGGCGACCAGGCGCCGAAGACCTACCCGATGTCGGCCGGCAAGGAGGGCTTCACCACCCGCTCCGGCACCAAGGTGGTGATGGAGAAGGCCGAGAACATCCAGATGGAGTCCGAGACCACCGGCATCGCCCGCGACTCCGCGGAGGGTTACTCACTCAAGGTCGCGTACGCACTCCGGGTCACCTCATCGGGGGAGTTCATCCACTCCGCGCCGTGGAACGAGGGCAAGTTCGGCAAGGTGAACGCCTCGCACGGTTGCGTGGGGATGTCCACCGAGCAGATGTACGCCCTGTTCGAGAACGCGCAGATCGGCGACCCGGTCGTGTTCACCGGATCCGATCGGCCGACAGAGTTCGGCAATGGCTGGAGCGAGTGGGATCTCAGCTGGGATCAGTGGCAGCAGAAGTCCGCGCTGCGCTGACGTTCATCGAGTAGGCCACCATGCGCAGCGGAGAGCGTTCGGTCACTGGTCGAGTAGGCGCAACCAGACCTCGCTGGCGGTCGGATAGCTCGGGACCGCGTCCTCGAGCTGGGTGAGGGTGAGTCCACCGACGATCGCGACGGTCGCCGAGTGCAGCAGTTCGGCGACCTCGGGGCCGACGAAGGTGGCGCCCAGCAGTCGGCCGGTGGCGGCGTCGGCGACGAGTCGCGCATGACCGTCGGCGTCGTCGCGGAGCAGCGCCGCGCCGGCGGCCGAGGTGTAGGCCGCGTCCCGGGTGGTCACCTCGATGCCGTCGGCCTCGGCGGCGGCCTTCGTCCGACCCACCCAGGCGACCTGCGGATCGGTGAACACCACCTGCGGTACCGGCGCATCGGTGCGTTGCTCCGGTTCGGGACGCCCCTCGGCGCGGGCGGCCAGTCGGGCGCCGAGCTGCCGCGCCCGATACTTGCCCCAGTGCGTCAGCGGTGCCTCGCCGGACGCATCACCGACCGAGAACAGCCAGTCCGCGTCCGGGTACGCCTCCAGCCCGAGGCCGTCGGTGGCCGGCTTGCGGCCGGTGGCCACCAGCACCTCATCGACCTCCAGCTCCGCACCGGACAGGGCGAGCCGCACCGGTCCACCGTGCGGGCGCCCCAGCGCCGGCTCGTCGTCGACCCGGTCGCGGCGTACCGAATCGACGTCGGCGCCCAGGCGGACGTCGACGCCGGCCGCCCGCAATCCGGCGAGCACCGCCTCACCGGCGAACGGTTCGGCCTGCGCCAGCAGTCGTTCGCCGCGGACCAGCATGGTCACCTCGGCACCCAGTGCGCGCAGCCAGTACGCCGCCTCGCAGGCGACCACGCCGCCGCCGACGATCGCGATCCGCTGCGGCACCTCGACCACGCCGGTCGCATCCCGGGAGGACCAGGGCGCGATGTCGGCGTACGGTGCCGGAACGGTCGGCGTGCTGCCGGTGGCGATCACCACCGCCTGGCGCGCGGTCAGTCGGCGTACGCCGCCCGCGGAGTCGACCACCTCGACCTCCCGCTCGCCGACGAGCCGGCCGCGGCCCCGGGCGACGTCCACGCCGACGCCGCGCGCCCAGTCGACCTGGCCCGCGTCCTGATAGTTCGACACCCAGGCGTCGCGGCGGGCCAGCAACCCGGCCGGATCGAGTTCCACCGGTTTGCCGATGCCCTGCAGGTGATTGGCGGTGGCGGCCACCTCGAGCGGACGGAGCAGCGCCTTGCTCGGCATGCATGCGTAGTAGGAGCATTCCCCGCCGACCAGCTCCTGCTCGACGAGGACCGCCGTCCGGTCGCTGCCCCGGATCGCATGGTCCGCGGCATTCTCACCGGCCGGACCGGCGCCGATCACGATCACGTCATAGCTGTCGGTCATGATCGGCAGCCTATGTCAGAGGATCAGCCCACCGAAGAGGTAGCCGAGCCCGACGGCGATCCCGATGGTCAGCACCCCGGGCACCAGGAAGGGGTGGTTGAACACCGCCCGCCCGACCCGGGTGGAACCGGTGTCGTCCATCTCCACCGCCGCGATCAGCGTCGGGTAGGTCGGCAGCACGAACAGTGCGGAGACCGCCGCGAAGCTGGCCACGATGCCGACATTGCTCACCCCGAGGGCGATCGCCGCCGGCATCAGTGCCTTGGCGGTCGCGGCCTGGGAATAGAGCAGCGAGGCGGCGAAGAACAGCACCACCGCGAGCAGCCAGGAGTGGTCCTGCAGGAGACCACCGGCGGCGGACTTGATCGTATCGATGTGGGCGTTCACGAAGGTCGTGCCCAGCCAGGCCACCCCCAGCACACAGACCGAGGCGCTCATCCCGGACTTGAAAGTGGGTGCGTTGAGGATGTCGGCGGGCCGCACTTTCGCAACCATCACGATGATTGCGGCGATCGAGAGCATGATCGCGATGATCGCTGCGTCGCGTGGCATCGGCGGATTCGCGATCCACTGCAGCTTGTCGCTGATGGCCGCCGAATAGACCATCACCAGCACCAGGCCGATGACGAAGATGAGCACCGACGCCTTGGCACCCCTGGGCGCCCGGTAGTCGTGGTTGTCACGATGATGCACCAGGCCCGCGGCGACCCGCTGCTGATAGACCGGGTCGAACTCCAGCGCGGACTTCTTGTTCACCCAGCGATCCCAGGCGAGCATCAGACCGGCCACGATCATGCAGGCCGGGAAGGTCGACAGGAAGGTGATCGCCAGGATCTGCAGATAGTCGACGGCGGGTTGGCCGGCGTGCGGGGTGCCGAGTGCGCCGGAGAGCCAGACGACGGCCGCCGAGATGGGGGACGCGGTGATGGCGATCTGGCTGGCGACCACGGCGATCGACAGCGGCCGGCTGGGCCGGATGTTGTTCTCCTTCGCCACTTCGGTGATCACTGGCATGGTGGAGAAGGCGGTGTGCCCGGTACCGGCCATCCAGGTCATCAGATAGGTGATGATCGGTGCCAGGAACATCAGGTGCCTGGGGTTCCTGCGCAGCACCACATCGGCCAGGTGCACCAGATAGTCGAGACCACCGGCCACCTGCATGGCGGCGATCGCGGCGATCACCGCCATGATGATGGTCATCACGTCGACCGGGATGTCCAGCTTCACCGCACCGTCGGCGACGTAGAAGGTCCGCACCTGGGCGCCGGTCAGGCCGAGCGCGATCACGCCCAGCCCGCCGGCGAACCCGATGCCGATACCGCCGAGGCGGGCCCCCAGGAAGATCGCCAGCAGGACGATCAGCAGGTGGATCCAGAGCATCATGATCGGTTACCTCGTCGCCTGAGGATCGTGCTGGATCTCTGCCAGGGTGGAGAGATCACGCGGATGCATCAGGTTCTGCACCGAGAAGATCCGGTCCAGCTGTTCGGCGGTCAGCAGGCCGCGTTCCAGCACCACCTCGCGGACCGTCTTTCCGGTCTCGGCGCATTCCTTGCCGACCAGGTCACCGTTGTGGTGGCCGATGATGTCGTTGAGGTAGGTGACGAGCCCGATCGAGTTCTCGACGTAGTCGCGGCACCGCTCCTCGTTCGCGGTGATTCCGGTGATGCAGCGGGTGCGCAGGGTGTCGCAGGCGTTGACCAGCAGACCGATCGACTCGAACATCGCCTGGCCGATCACCGGCTCCATCACATTCAGCTGCAGCTGCCCGGCGTCGGCGGCCAGGGTGATCGTGAGGTCGTTGCCGATCACCTTGAAGCAGACCTGGTTCACCACCTCCGGAATCACCGGGTTCACCTTGGCGGGCATGATCGAGGAGCCGGCCTGCAGTTCGGGCAGGTTGATCTCCTTGAGCCCGGCGCGTGGCCCGGAGGCCAGCAGGCGCAGGTCGTTGCAGACCTTGCCGAGCTTCACCGCCACCCGCTTCAGCGCCGCATGCACCATCACGTACGCCCCGCAGTCGCTGGTCGCCTCGATCAGGTTCGGGGCGGGTACGCAGGGGTAGCCACTCACCTCGGCGAGCTTCTGCACCGCCAGATGCGCATAACCGACCGGGGTGTTCACCCCGGTGCCGATGGCGGTCGCACCGAGGTTGACCTCCAGCAGCAGTTCGGCGGTGTGGTCGAGCTGCACGATCTCCTCGCGGATCGTCGCGGCCCAGCCGTCGAACTCCTGACCCAAGGTCATCGGCACCGCGTCCTGCAGCTGGGTGCGCCCCATCTTCAGCACGCCGGCGAACTCGGTTCCCTTCTGCTGCAGGGAATCCGCGAGCTCCGCCAGGGCAGCGGTGAGCCGCTGCAGGGCGGCGTACACCCCGAGCCGGAAACCACTGGGGTAGGCGTCGTTGGTCGACTGGCTGCGGTTGACATGGTCATTGGGGTTGATCGTCCGGTAGTCCCCCCGGGGTCGCCCGAGCTGCTCCAGCGCCAGATTCGCGATCACCTCGTTGGTGTTCATGTTCACGCTGGTCCCGGCGCCACCCTGGAAGACGTCGATGGGGAACTGGTCCAGGCAGCGCCCCTCGGTGAGGATCTCGTCGCAGGCGGTGGTGATCGCGTCGGCGATCTCGACCGGAAGGACGCCCAGCTCCGCGTTGGCCAGTGCAGCGGCCTTCTTGACCTGCACCATGCCGCGGATGAAGTCGGGTGCGTCGTTGATGGTCCGGTCACTGATCGGGAAGTTCTCCATCGCGCGCAGGGTGTGGATTCCCCAGTAGGCGTCGGCGGGCACGTCGCGGGCGCCGAGGAGATCCTCCTCGGTCCTGGTGGTGGTCATGGCGGTCCAGCTCCTTCATCCATCCTCCGGGACCGGATCCCCGATCCCGTCTACTACGTATTGTAGTACTTTTCGGGATGGTGCTCCGCCGGCGTTCGAGCCGCTGGTCGATTCCCGCATTCGCAACCAGCACAGGGGAAATGGCGTCGAAGGGGTGTGCGGTGCGCCGCTCGCCGGGTGTGGATGTGCCCAATCTCACGTCGGTATCGGTGGCGTACCGTTGGGGCATGGATGCGAATCAGCAGCTGGCGCAACGGGAGCGGGCCCACGAGGTCGTGATGGCCTGCCTGGCCGAACTGGAGTTGGAGAGCCGGGAGACCGCCGACTCGGTGAGCGTCACCCTGCCCGGCACCCGCAAGCTGCAGACCGAGTGCGCGCTGGTGTTCAGCGCGCAGGCACTCGAGGTGCGCGCCTTCGTGGTCCGCAACCCGGATGAGAACCATCAGGCGGTCTATCGCTGGCTGCTGGAACGCAACCTGCGGCTCTACGTCGTCTCGTTCTGCATCGACCGGCTCGGCGACATCTACCTGATCGGCCGGATTCCCTACCACGCAGTGACTTCCGAGGAGGTCGACCGGGTGCTCGGCGCCGTTGCCGACACCGCGGACGACTCCTTCAACACCATCCTGGAGCTCGGCTTCGCCGAATCGATCCGCAAGGAATGGCGGTGGCGGCTCTCCCGGGGCGAGCCCACCCACAACCTGGCGGCCTTCGAACACCTCCGCGAGGACTGATCCGGCGTACCGGATCGCAACCGGGGTCCGTCAGACCCGGTGCACCTTGTGCTGCGCCGGCTGGGCGCGGGGGCGTACCACCAGTCGATCGATGTTCACATGGCCGGGCCGCTCGGCGATGAAACCGATGCACTCGGCGATGTCCTCGGCGACCAGCGGCTCGACCACCCCGGCGTACACCTTGTCGGCCCTCTCCGCATCGCCACCGAAGCGGACCAGGGAGAAGTCGGTCTTCACCATGCCGGGGACCACCTCGGCGATCCGCACCGGCTTGTCGAAGCACTCCAGCCGCATCGACTGCACGATCGAGCGCTCCGCGGCCTTCACCCCGCAGTAGCCGGCGCCGCCCTCGTAACCACCGTCGGCGGCGACCGAGGTGATGAACACGATCTGGCCCCCGGCGGCCTCGACCGCGGGCAGCAGCGCCTTGGTGACCCGCGCCGAACCGAGCACGTTGGAGTCGTACATCGCCTGCCAGGCAGCGAGATCCGCCTCGGCGACCGGCTCCAGGCCGAGTGCGCCACCGGCGTTGTTGACCAGCAGATCCACCCGGTCGCCGACCGTCTTCGCCAGTTCGGCCACCGACTCGTCGGAGGTGACATCGCAGGTGACCGCGATCCCACCGATCTCCTCGGCCAGCGCGGCCACCTTCTCGGTCCGACGGGCCGCGCAGATGACCTTGAAGCCGAGCTCGGCGAGCGTGCGCGCGGTGGCCGCTCCGATCCCGCTGCTGGCTCCGGTGACAACGGCAGTACGTGTGGTGTCCATGCCGCGATTCTGCCATCGGGGGTCGGCACGCTCGCACCGCGCCCACTAGGCTCGGGGGACATGAGCGCAAAGTTGATCCTGCTCCGTCACGGCGAGAGCGAGTGGAACGCCAAGAATCTCTTCACCGGTTGGGTCGATGTCGGCCTGAACGAGAAGGGTGTCACGGAGGCGAAGCGTGGTGCCGAACTGCTGCAGGCCGAGGGGCTGCTGCCCGATGTGGTGCACACCTCACTGCTGCGCCGCGCGATCAGCACCGCGAACCTCGCCCTGGACGGCTGTGATCGGCACTGGATCCCGGTACGCCGCAGCTGGCGGCTGAACGAGCGGCACTACGGCGCCCTGCAGGGCAAGAACAAGAAGCAGACGCTGGAGGAGTTCGGCGAGGAGCAGTTCATGACCTGGCGCCGCTCCTTCGACACCCCGCCCCCGCCGCTCGACATCGACGACGAGTACAGCCAGTTCAACGACCTGCGGTACGCCGACATCCCCGAGGCCGAGCGGCCGCGTACCGAATGCCTGAAGGACGTCGTCGAGCGGATGCTGCCCTACTGGGAGTCCGACATCATCCCCGATCTGGCGGCGGGCAAGACGGTGCTGGTCGCCGCGCACGGCAACTCGCTGCGTGCCCTGGTCAAGCACCTCGACGGCATCTCCGACGACGACATCGCCGGGCTGAACATCCCGACCGGCATCCCGCTGTACTACGAGCTGGACGACCAGTACCGCCCGGTCACCCCCGGCGGCCGCTACCTCGACCCCGAGGCCGCCGCCGCCTCCATCGAGGCCGTCAAGAACCAGGGCAAGAAGTAGTACCGACCTTCCACGTTCATCGAGTGGGCCGCCATGCGGGCCTCGCCCACGTTCCCTGAGCGAGGAGCGCAGCGATGAGTCGAAGGGATCGGCGCGGTGCAAGGTCGACGACGGATGCTGCTGGATTCGAACTCAGCCGGCGTACACCGTAGGTGGCTTCGACTCGCTCGTTCCTCGCTCGCTCAACCACCGGGAAAGGGCGCTCGTTCCTCGCTCGCTCAACCACCGGCAAAGGGCGCTCGTTCCTCGCTCGCTCAACCACCGGGAAAGGGCGCTCGTTCCGGCAACGGGCTCATCTCGACACGGCCGCCATGCTCCGCTGCGCTGCGCATGGCGGCCTACTCGATGAGCGTGGGGATCGGCGTACGCCTCAGGCGGTCGTCCAGGTGTCGTCGCCGGCGGTCTCACCGGTGACGACGTAGACGACCCGGCGGCCCATCGAGACGGCGTGGTCGGCGATCCGCTCGTAGTAGCGGCCGAGCAGGGCGACGTCGACGGCCGCCTCGACACCGTGGGTCCAGTCGTCGCTGAGCAGGATCCGGAACTGGCTGCGGCGCAGGTCGTCCATCTCCTCGTCGATCTCGGCGAGCTCGTGGGCCACCTCGACATTGCGGCTGTGCAGGGTGTTGCCGGCCTTGTTCACCATCTCGTCGGCGACCTCGGCCATCCGGCGGAAGTTCCCCTCCAGGTTGGTCGGCAGCGCCTTCTCCGGGTAACGCAGCCGGGCGATCTTGGCCACATGGGCGGACAGGTCACCCATCCGGGCCATCTCCGCGACCATCCGCAGCGCGGCGACGACGGTGCGCAGTTCGCCGGCCACCGGGGCCTGCCGGGCGAGCAGGGAGAAGCAGCGCTGCTCGATGTCGTTGTGGGCGCTGTCGATCTTGGCGTCGTCGGAGATGACCTGTTCCGCGAGCTGGATGTCGGCGGTCAACAGGGCCTGGGTGGCCCGCTTCACCGCCGAACTCACAAGCCGGGACATCTCGACCAGGTCGTTGACCACGGTGTCGAGCTGTTCGCGGTAGGAATCACGCATCGAGATGACCTCACTGTTCTCCGACGGGGCGTCCTGGGCCGGCGGCCCATTCGGCGTCCAACCTACGGGATGCCACAGCATCGTGGCCCCAAGGGCATGAACGCCGAGTGAACACTTGTAGAACAAGATGCCAGACGCACCGGGTCCGACCGGTATCGACCCGCCGGATGGGGCCGGGCTCTTCGAATCGGGCCTACCATGCAAGGCGTGACGTGGATCTGGTGGACCCTGCTCGGGCTCACCCTGGGTGTCCTCATCGGCTGGCTGATCGCCGCGCGTGTCGGCCGCGGCGACCGGGCCGCCGAGGAGGCGCCGGTGCAGCCCGAGCCGACGCCGGAGCCGGTCGTGCCCGAAGGGGTCTCCGCGGTGATCGGCGTGCTGCGTTCCTCGGCCGTCGTCATCGGCCCGCACGACCAGGTGCTGCAGTCGACCAGCCAGGCGCGTACCTTCGGGCTGGTCCGCGGCACCCGGATCGCGGTACCGATCGTGCTCGATCTGATCCGCGAGGTGCGCCGGGACGGCCAGATCCGGACCGCCGAACTGGAGCTGCGTCGCGGCCGCGGCGCCCCGTCGCTCTACCTCACCGCCCGGGTGGCCCCGATCGCCGATCTGGTGCTGGTGCTCGCCGAGGACCGCACCGCGGCCCGTCGGGTCGAGGAGACCCGCCGCGACTTCGTGGCCAACATCAGTCACGAGCTGAAGACCCCGATCGGGGCGATCTCGCTGCTCTCCGAAGCGGTCGAGGACGCCGCCGACGATCCCGAGGCGGTCCGCGGGTTCGCCTCCCGGATGGGCCGTGAATCGGCGCGGCTGTCCGAGCTGGTCGCCCAGATCATCGAGCTCTCCCGGTTGCAGGCCGACGATCCGCTGCACACCGCCGAGGAGGTCGACATCGACCGGGTGCTGGCCACCGCGGTACGCCGCAGCCAGGAGCGGGCCGGTGCCCGCGGGGTGACCCTCAGCGTGGCGGGGGAGCGCGGATGCAAGGTGATGGGCGACACCGAGCAGCTCACCACCGCGGTGTCGAATCTGGTGGAGAACGCGGTGATCTACTCCGAACCGAGGCATCGCGTCGCCGTCGCGGCCCGGCGTACCAGCGATGCCGACGACGACTACGTCGAGCTCACCGTCTCCGATTCGGGGATCGGGATCGCCGCCAAGGACGTGCCCCGAATCTTCGAGCGCTTCTACCGGGTCGATTACGCCCGCAGTCGCGACAACGGCGGTACCGGGCTGGGCCTGTCGATCGTCAAGCACATCGCCGGGGCCCACGGTGGCACGGTGAGCGTCTGGTCCAAGCTCGGCCAGGGCTCGACGTTCACCATCCGGATCCCGGCGCATGCCGACCTCGACCAGCAGCTGGTCGGGGACGGTGACGCCGATTTGGTAGAACTTTCCAACGTTGCGCCCAATGAGATCGAAACCGGGCCGGTCGGCCAGAAGAATGGGGAGGTCCTGCGATGACCCGTGTGCTGGTGGTGGAGGACGAGGAGTCCTACCGCGAGGCACTTGCCTACATGCTGCGCAAGGAGGGGTTCGATGTCATCGAGGCGCCCAACGGCCAGCTCGGGCTCGAGGAGTACGACCGCAATGGCGCCGACATCGTGCTGCTGGACCTGATGATGCCCGGCCTGCCCGGTACGGAGGTGTGCCGCCAGTTGCGGTTGCGCGGCAGCGTCCCGGTGATCATGGTGACCGCCCGGGACGCCGAGGTGGACAAGGTCGTCGGACTGGAACTGGGCGCCGACGACTATGTCACCAAACCCTTCTCGCACCGCGAACTGGTGGCCCGGATCCGGGCGGTGCTGCGCCGCGGTCAGGATGTCGAGCTGGTCCCCGATGTGGTGGAGAGCGGCGGTGTCCGGATGGATGTGGAACGGCACACGGTCTCGGTGAACGGTGAGCCCGTACGCCTTGCCCTGAAGGAATTCGAGCTGCTCGAGATGCTGCTGCGCAATGCCGGCCGGGTGATGACGCGCGGGCAGTTGATCGACCGGATCTGGGGTGCCGACTACGTCGGGGACACCAAGACCCTGGACGTGCACGTGAAGCGGCTGCGCTCCAAGATCGAACCCGATCCGGCCCAGCCCCGGTACCTGGTCACCGTCCGCGGACTGGGTTACAAGTTCGAGGGATAGCCACCCTCGGCGCGATCCAGCGAATCCTCGGTGCATCTCGCCAGCCCTACAGGGTTAGGGATATGCACTCAAGATTCGCTGGATGGCGGTTAGGCGCTGGCCCGCCGGATCACCTCACCGGTGACCGGTGCCGGGTCGGGCAGCCCGGGGTCCATCGCCAGCTCCGCGGCCAGGCCGCCGATCTCGCCGAGCGGGAGCCGATAGGTGGTCAGGCCCGGGGAGAGATGGGTGAGCACGCCGATGTCGTCGAAGCCGGCGACCTTGATGTCCAGGCCGATCCGCAGGCCCGCCTCCGCGAACGCCGAGGCGGCTCCCAGGGCCATCACGTCGTTGCCGGCCAGCACCGTCACCGGGCGGCGCCGGGTGCTGGTGAGCTGTTCCAGCAGCCGCTGGCCGCATTCGTGCCCGCCGGCCATGCTGAACTCGCCCCGGATCAGCGCCACGCTCTCCGCCCCGGTGGCCACGATGCCGTCCAGATAACCGGCCAACCGGTCGTCGACGGTGGCCAGTGCCGCGTCCGGGCCGGTGAGATAGGCGAAGCGCCGCTGCCCGTCGGCCGCCAGCGCGGCGACCAGCTCGGCCATCCCCTCCCGGTTCGCGATCCGCACCGCGGCCGCTCCCGGCACCCAGGACTGGCCGACGGTGACCACTCGGCCACCGCGTCCCTGGTACGCCTCCAGTCGGGATCGGACGGCGTCGGTGGCCGCGGTCCGGGAGCCGGCCAGGATGATCGCGTCGGTGCGGTGCGCGGCGAACGCGGTCACCGCGCGGTCCACCTCGGGCGCGGCGGAGTGGATCGATCCGGCCACCGCGAGCAGCAGCTGCCGGTCCCGGTCGGCGGCGACCCGCTGCACCCCCTTGGCGATGCTGGCGAAGTATTCGTCGGCGATGTCGTGCACCACCAACCCGATCAGCGAGGTGCTGGAGCGGGCCAGCGCCTGCGCCTGCGCGTTCGGCACATAACCCAGCGTGGTCGCGGCGGCCCGGACCCGGTCGGCGATGTCGGCGGCGGGGGTGCGGGCGGAGCCGTTGAGCACCCGGGAGGCGGTGGCCAGGGACACCCCGGCATGCCGAGCGACCTCGGACAGGGTGACCATCGCCATGACGCCTCCTCGCTGGGGTGGGCCTTGACGACCCGGTACCTGCAGCATAACCTACTCGGGAAACCGCTTTCCAACATAGTCCGGCGCCGGTGCCGGCGTGGCGATCCGCCTCGTCCCGGTGACCTGGTCCCAGCCCACGGAGGACGCCATGACCGACCCACAGCACGAGGCCCCGAAGAAGTTGCGCATCGCCATGAACGGCGTGACCGGCCGGATGGGCCTGCGGCAGCACCTGCTGCGCTCGATCCTGCCGATCCGGGCCGAGGGCGGCATCCTGCTGCCCGACGGTGGCCGGGTGCAGGTGGAACCGATCCTCGTCGGCCGCAACCCGGAGAAGCTGTCCGAACTCGCCCAGAAGCACGGCCTCGACGAGTGGACCACCGACCTGGACTCGGTGCTGGACGATGTGGACATCGTCTTCGACGCCTCGATGACCAACCTGCGGGTGCCGACCCTGACCAGGGCGATGGAGGCCGGAAAGCACATCTACACGGAGAAGCCGACCGCCGAGACCCTGGCCGAGGCCGTCGAGCTGGCGCGGTTGCGGGAACGCACCGGGGTGACCGCCGGAGTGGTGCACGACAAGCTCTACCTGCCCGGCCTGGTGAAGCTGCGCCGGCTGGTCGACGAGGGCTTCTTCGGCCGGATCCTCTCGCTGCGCGGGGAGTTCGGCTACTGGATCTTCACCGGTGAGCAGCAGGAGGCGCAGCGTCCCTCCTGGAACTACAAGAAGGCCGAGGGTGGTGGCATCACCACCGACATGTTCTGCCACTGGAACTATGTCCTGGAAGGGATCATCGGCAAGGTGCGCACGGTGAACGCGCGTGCGGTCACCCACATCCCGCAGCGCTGGGACGAACGCGGCGAGCCCTATGCCGTGGACACCGACGACGCGGCGTATGCGATCTTCGATCTGGAGACCCCCGACGGCGATCCGGTCATCGGGCAGATCAACTCCTCCTGGACCGTCCGGGTCTTCCGCGACGAACTGGTCGAGTTCCAGATCGACGGTACGCATGGCTCGGCGGTCGCCGGGCTGCGCAATTGCGTTGCTCAGCAGCGATCCCACACTCCCAAGCCGGTCTGGAATCCCGATCTGCCGGCCACCGAACCCTTCCGCGCCCAGTGGCTCGACGTCCCCGCCAACGGCGACCTGGACAACGGGTTCCGGCTGCAGTGGGAGGAGTTCCTGCGCGATGTGATCGCCGGACGGCCGCACCGCTTCGATCTGCTCTCGGCCGCCCGCGGCGTCCAGCTCGCCGAGCTGGGGCTGCAGTCCTCCGACGAGCGCCGCACCCTGGACGTCGCGGAGCTCTCGCTGTGAGCGCGCCGACGCTGGAGTCGACGGTGCGACTGCCGCAGCCCGACGGAACCCTGTCGGCGTACCGGTTGCCCGAGCCGACCGACTGGCCGGTCCCGCAGCAGCCGCTGACCGCCCGCAAGGCGTACGCCGCCGCCCACGTGGTACCGGTGATGACCGCCGACAACACCCCGGGTGCTCCCGCGGTGCTGGACTGGGAGACCACCCTGGAACTGCGCCGGCGGATCTGGGGACTGGGTCTGGGGGTGGCCGATGCGATGGACACCGCGCAGCGCGGGATGGGCCTGGACTGGGCCGCCACCGCCGAGCTGATCGAGCGCTCCAGTGCGGCCGCCGCGGCCGAGCTGGGGCGCGGGAATCCTGCCCTGGCAGGGCTTGGCGTACGCGACCTGATCGCCTGCGGTGCCGGTACCGACCAACTCATCCCGGGTGCCGGCCTGGCGCAGGTGCGCCGCGCCTACGCCGAACAGCTCGAGGTCGTCGAGGCCGCCGGTGCCAAGGTGGTGCTGATGTGCTCCCGCGCCCTGGCGGCCACCGCCCGGGACTGGAGCGACTATCGCGACACCTATGCCGAGCTGCTGCGCCGCGCCGACCAGCCGGTGGTCCTGCACTGGCTGGGCACCATGTTCGACCCGGCGCTGGCCGGCTACTGGGGGTCGGACGACATCCCCACCGCGACCCGGAATTTCCTGTCCCTGATCGAGGAGCACGCCGACAAGGTCGACGGGGTGAAGGTCTCCCTGCTGGATGCGCGGCACGAGGTCGCGCTGCGTGCCGCGCTGCCGGCCGGGGTGCGCCTCTACACCGGTGACGACTTCAACTATCCCGAGCTGATCGACGGCGACGGTGACCAGCACTCCGACGCACTGCTCGGCATCTTCGCCGCGATCGCACCCGCCGCCTCGGCCGCGCTCCAGCGCTACGATGCCAGCGATCCCCAGCAGGGCAGGGAAATCCTCGACTCGACCCGCGAGCTGGGCCGGCACATCTTCGCCGCGCCGACCTTCCACTACAAGACCGGGATCGCCTTCCTGGCCTGGCTGAACGGCGACCAGCCGGGCTTCCAGATGGTCGGCGGGATGCAGTCGGCGCGGTCGCTGGTCCACCTCGGCCAGACGCTCCGGCTGGCCGGGGAGGCCGGGCTGCTGTGCCGCCCCGACCTGGCCGCCGAGCGATTCGCCGCACTGTCGTCGATCGGGGGAGTGCGATGAGTTTCGAACTGGCGCTGAACACCGGCACCACACCCCGGTTGAGCCTGGCCGAGGCCCTGGCGGCGACCCGGGATGCGGGCCTCGGTCACATCGGGCTGTGGCGCAACCGGATCCAGGAGGTCGGCCTCGAGCGGGCCGCCGAACTCGTCGCCGAGTCCGGGCTGCGGGTCACCAGCCTGTGCCGCGGTGGCTTCCTGACCGCCTCCGGGCCGACCGACCAACGGGCCGCCCTGGCCGACAACCGAGCCGCCATCGACGAGTGCGTGGCCGTCGGCACCGATCAGCTGATCATGGTGGTCGGCGGACTGCCCGCCGGTGACCGGGATCTGGTCGCCGCTCGCCGGCGGGTCCGGGACCGGTTGGTCGACCTCGTCCCGTACGCCGCAGAGCGGGGCGTACAACTCGTGCTCGAACCGCTGCATCCCATGTATTGCGGGGATCGCGCCGTGCTGTCCACCCTCGGCCAGGCACTCGATCTGGCCGACGGGTTCGATCCCTCGGTGGTCTCGGTCGTCGTCGACGCCTTCCACGTCTGGTGGGATCCGGAGGTGGGCCACCAGATCGCCCGCGCCGGTCGAGAGGGCCGGCTGGCGGCGTACCAGGTCTGCGACTTCAACCTGCCGATCGCGGCCGACGCGCTGCTCTCCCGCGGCATGATGGGCGACGGCGTGATCGACTTCGGCGCACTCAGTGCGATGGTCGCCGGCGCCGGTTACACCGGGCCGGTGGAGGTGGAGATCTTCAATGCCGAGATCTACGCGCGGCCGGCCGATGAGGTGCTTACCGAGATGACCGGGCGCTACCGCGACCTGGTCCTGCCGCACCTGACCGGCGCCGGGCAACCGGCCCGCACCTGAATCCACAGGTCTCGATTCGGCCACCACCCTTGACCGGCGCACCCCCGACACCTATGTTGGGAAGCGCTTTCCAACCCGGGCCGGCGACGACCCGGATCCTCAGGAAGGAATGTCAATGACGACAGCCTCGGTCCAGACCGCCGTCGGTCACCGGCCGGCGCGGGCCGCGATCCAATGGGGTCGACACTGGCCGCCGCTGGCCTTCGCGGTGGCGGTGCTGCTGCTCTGGTGGGCCACCACGGCCGCCGGTCTGCTGCCGCGCTACCTGGTGCCCTCACCCGCCGACACCTGGGCGGCGTTCGCGGCGAACGTGCCCTACTTCGGCGAGCACACCCTGGTCACCCTGATCGAGACCGTGCTCGGCTTCCTGCTCGCGTTCGTGATCGGTGAGCTGGTGGCCATCGTGATGGTCTACTCCCGACCGGTCGAGCGCACCCTCTATCCGGTGGTGCTGTTCGCCCAGGTGATCCCGAAGATCGCCATCGCGCCGCTGTTCATCGTCTGGCTCGGCTTCGGGATGACACCCAAGGTCGTGGTCGCGGTGCTGATGGCCTTCTTCCCGATCGTCATCTCCGGGCTCGCGGGGCTGCGCGCGGTGGATCCGGAGATGCTCGAACTCGCCTCGACGATGGGCGCCTCCAAGGTGAAGACCTTCGCCAAGATCCGCTTCCCGGCCTCGCTGCCACAGCTGTTCAGCGGCCTCAAGGTCGCCGCGACGCTGGCGGTCACCGGCGCGGTGGTGGGGGAGTTCGTCGGCTCCAACACCGGGCTGGGATACGTGATCCTGCAGGCCAACGGCAACGTCGACACCGCCACCCTCTTCGTCGCCCTGATCATCATGTCGCTGCTCGGCGTGGCCCTGTTCGGCGCCATCGCGCTGCTGGAGCGACTCCTCATCGGCTGGCACTCCTCCTTCCGGGGAGCTGGCGCGAACACCGTCCAGGCCTGACCTCGAAAGGGCAGAACAATGAAGTTCAAGAAGATCGCCGCGACCCTCGCGGCCACCGTGCTCACCCTCGCCGCCACCGCCTGCGGCAGCGGCGCCGGCTCCGGCGCCCAGGCCGACTCCGGCCCGCAGGACGTCACCTTGATGCTCAACTGGTACCCCTACGGCGAACACGCACCCTTCTACTACGGGCTCGACCAGGGCATCTTCGCCAAATACGGGATCAACCTGACCGTGAAGGCCGGGCAGGGATCGACCAAGACCGCCCAGGCCGTCGGCAGCAAGCAGGTCGACTTCGGCTGGGCGGACACCCCGGCCGTGTTGGCGAACATCGACAAGGGGATGCCGATCAAGAGCGTCGGCGTCTTCCTGCAGACGACCCCCTCGGCGGTCCAGGTGTTCGCCGACAAGAACATCAACTCGGTCGCCGATCTGAAGGGGAAGACCATCGCGGTCTCCGCCGGTGACGCGCCGACCACCACCTTCCCGATCTTCCTGCAGCGCTCCGGCCTGCAGCCCAACGATGTGAAGCAGCAGAACCTGGACGCGGCCGGCAAGATCTCGGCCATGATGTCGGGCCAGGTGGACGGGCTGATCGGCTTCGCCCACGACCAGGGGCCGACGATCGCCAACAAGTCCGGCAAAGAGGTCAAGTACTTCCGCTATTCCGATGCGGGCCTGAGCTTCTATTCCAACGGCCTGGTGGTGAACAACGCGCTCGCCAAGGAGAAGCCGGAGCTGGCGAAGAAGATGGTCGCGGCCACCAGTGAGGCCTTCGCCGCCGCGCAGGCCAAACCCCAGGATGCGGTCAAGTCGATGGTCGGCAAGGATCCGCAGATGCCGCCGGAGCCGGTGCTGCTGGACCAGTGGCAGGAGACCACCAAACTGCTGGAGACCTCGGCCACCAGGGGGAAGGCGCCCGGTACCAATGCCGACAGCGACTGGCAGGCCACCATCCAGGTGCTGTCCGAGGCCAAGCTGATCGAATCCGCCAAGCCGGTGGACACCTACTTCGACAAGTCGGCCCAGCCGGCGGGGAGCTGAACGTGAGCGTGGAGAGCGTGGAGATGCAGACCGAATCGGTACGCCCCGGCCCGGCACCGACCGCGGGCCCGACCGTCGAGATCGACGACATCGGCGTGCTGTTCCGCAGCAAGAAGAAGGAGACGCTGGCGCTCACCGAGATCGATCTGACGGTGCAGCGCGGGGAGTTCATCAGCCTGGTCGGGCCCTCGGGCTGCGGCAAGTCGACACTGCTCAAGGTCGTCGCCGGGCTGATCCGACCCAGCCGGGGCGCGGTCAGCCTGAACGGCACTGCGGTGACGAAACCGCGCACCGATGTCGGCTACGTCTTCCAGCGGGCCGCGCTGGCCGAGTGGCGGACCGCCGAGGGGAACATCCTGCTGCAGGCCGAGATGCGCGGCATGCCGAAGGCGGAGGCGAAGCAACGCGCCGCCGAACTGATCGAGCTGACCGGGCTGCGCGGCTTCGAACAGGCGTACCCGCACGAGCTGTCCGGTGGCATGCAGCAACGGGTCAGCCTGTGCCGGGCCCTGCTGCACCGCCCCGAGGTGCTGCTGATGGACGAACCGTTCGGCGCCCTGGACGCGCTCACCCGGGAGAAGATGAACGTCGAACTGCAGCGGTTGTGGGAGGAGACCGGGGTGACGGTGCTGATGGTCACCCACTCGGTGCCCGAGGCCGTCTACCTCGCCAACCGGGTGGTGGTGATGAGTCCGCGACCCGGACGGATCGTCGAGACCTTCGGCGTACCCCTGCCCGATCACCGCCGGTACGCCGAGACGATGGCCAGCCCGGTCTTCGCCGAGCTGACCGGCGAGATCCGTGAGCTGCTCGGCACCACCGGTGAGGTCGATTGAACGGCAGGTGAACGGCTAGGGTGGCCCCCGTGACCGACGACATCACCGTTTTCTCCGGCTCTGGTTCTCCCGAATTCGCCAAGGAGATGTGCGACATCCTCGGTGTCGAACTCTCCCCGGCGGACATCACCCGTTTCTCCAACGACTGCCTCCAGGTGCAGCTGCAGGCCAACTGCCGGCGCAAGGACGTCTACATCGTCCAGCCGCTGGTGCCGCCGGTGCAGGAGAACCTGGTGGAGCTGCTGCTGATGCTGGACGCCGCCCGGGGCGCGTCGGCGAGCCACATCACCGCGGTCATCCCGCACTACGCCTACGCCCGCTCGGACAAGAAGGACGCCTCCCGGATCTCGATCGGCGGCCGGCTGGTCGCCGACATGCTCTCCGCGGCCGGTGCCACCCGAGTGATCACCATGGCGCTGCACTCGGAGCAGGTGCACGGCTTCTTCTCGGTGCCGGTGGACCACCTGACCGCGGTGCACGAGCTGGCCGATCACTACAAGAGCAAGGATCTCAGCAACACCGTCGTCGTGTCGCCGGACTTCGGGTACGCCAAGGTCGCCTCCCAGTTCGCCCGGCTGCTGAACCTGCCGGTCGCCGCCGGTTCCAAGCAGCGGATGGCCGACGACAAGGTGGTCATCGACCGGATCGTCGGTGACGTCGCCGGCAAGGACGTCATCATCATCGACGACGAGATCGCCACCGCCGGTTCGATGCTGGAGCTGATGGACCGGCTGCGCGAGGAGAACGTGAAGTCGATCTCGATCGCCTGCACCCACGGCCTGTTCACCGGCAAGGCGGTGGAGCGGTTGAACAACCAGGACGACGTGTCGGAGATCGTCACCACCAACACCGTCCCGCTGACCGCCGAGCGGACTCCGGACAAGCTGGAGACCCGCTCGGTCGCGCCGCTGTTCGCCGAGGCGGTCCGCCGGCACAACTCCGGTGAATCGGTGTCCTCGCTGTTCAACTGATCGGAGCGGGAAACGCGAACGGCCCGGTGGTCACGCCACCGGGCCGTTGTGCTGTCCGCGGGATCTCAGCCGGGGGTCGCCGCGGGGGAGGGCGTCGCCCCGGCGGCCGGTGTCGCGCCAGCGGCCGGTGTCGCCCCGGCGGCCGGGGAGGCCGAGCCGGCCGGCGGGCCCGGGGTCACCGTGCGGTAGTCGGGCAGGTTGCCGTCGACGACCGGGACCCGCAGCGTGGTGGTCGCGCCGCTGCGGAAGGTGAGCGTGACGTCGGCCAGCAGGCCCGGTGTCAGTCCGGGCGCGGTGAGCTGGATGGGCTGCTGATCGGTGAGCACCACCAGCTGTCCGGGCGGCAGCGTCACATTGGTCTGGACCGGGGCGAACTGGCCCTCGGGGGCATCGTTCGGCGCCAGTGCGGCACCGCTCACCCCGACCAGCGCGTCCGCCGGCACCGGCACCCGGCGGGTGACGATCCCCTCGGGCACGACCTGGTCGGTCGGCGACACGATCGCCCCGGACAGGAAGCCCTGACCCGGCTCCCTGCTGATCACCAGTAGGTTGCGCACCTTGAGCGGGGTGGCCCCCTCGGGACCGATGTCGGTGTTCACACCGGCGGCCGGGGTGTAGGGCTGCAGGGTCTGCGGCGCACCGCAGCCGGCCAGCCCGCCCGCCAGGGCACCGGTCAGTGCGAGGGCGGCAACGCCGCGGGCGAACCTGGCACGCTTCATCTTCACGGGGTCCACTTCTGCTGGGCTCCTGACTCACCTGGGAATGTCGGTGGCAGCGTACCAAGAATCCGCCGGGCCCCGTCCCGATGCACACGCTGACCGGCTTGTCAAGATCGAGAAGGGGCGCCGATCCCGCTCTGGCTACGGGAAACGCCCGGAGGTGTGGTCGTGGGCCGTGCTAAACTGGTCTGCGGGAAAGGGGTTACAACATATGACCTTCACAGTCGGCGAAACGGTGGTCTATCCCAATCATGGGGCGGCCGTCATCGAGGACATCGAGACCCGCAAGATCAAGGGTGAGGACAAGCTCTACCTGGTGCTGAGGATCGTCGGCCAGAACGACCTGGTGGTTCGGGTGCCGGCGTGCAACCTGGATCTGGTCGGGGTTCGGGATGTGGTGGACGCGGCCGGACTGGAGAAGGTCTTCTCCGTCCTGCGTGCTCCGCACACCGAGGAGCCCACCAACTGGTCGCGGCGTTACAAGGCGAATCTGGAGAAGCTGCACTCCGGCAATGTGATGAAGGTTGCCGAAGTGGTGCGTGACCTGTGGCGTCGTGAGAAGGACCGCGGACTGTCGGCCGGCGAGAAGCGGATGCTCGCCAAGGCCCGTCAGATCCTGGTGTCCGAGCTCGCGCTCGCCGAGAAGGTCGAGGAGGACAAGGCCGAGACCATGCTCGACGAGGTCCTCGCGTCCTGATCTTCAACCACAGTGTGATTTGCAAGAGTTGACTGATTCACTGAAACCGGTCGTCGCCCTCGTGGCGGCGGCCGGTTCTGGTTCCCGACTCGGCGGCGGCCTGCCCAAGGCGTTGCGCGAGCTCGGCGGCGTACCCCTGGTGCGGCGGTCGGTGCAGCAGCTCGCCGCCGGCGGGGTGCAGCGAGCCGTGGTCACCGTCCCGGCCGGTCTGGCGGACGAGTTCACCGCGGCCCTGGCCGGCGCGCCGATAGCGACCGAGCTGGTCGTCGGCGGGGCGGAGCGTCAGGATTCGGTACGCCGCGGCCTGGCCGCCTGCGCGCCGGACGGCGGGGACGCCGTGCTGCTGGTGCACGACGCGGCCCGCCCGCTGGTCCCGGCCACGCTGGTCGCGCGGGTGATCGCCGCGGTCCGCGCGGGCCATGCCGCCGTGGTACCGGTGCTGCCGGTGATCGACTCGATCCGCCGGGTGTCACCCGGTCCGGCCGGACGGACCTCGACGGTCGTCGATCGCAGCGCGTTGGTCGGCGTACAGACCCCGCAGGGATTCGACCTGGCCACCCTGCGCCGGGCCCACGAGCACGTGGCCGAGGCGGGCGCAGTGGTCACCGACGACGCCGCCTGCTGCGAGGCGATCGGCGTCCCGGTCGAACTCGTCGAGGGCTCCCGGCTGGCGATGAAGATCACCGAACCCGTGGACCTGGCGATCGCCGAGGCCCTCCTCGACCAGGCAGGCGCCGACTGAGCCCAGCCCGACGCGGTCATCTCGACACAGTGAGGATGGTGGTGGGGGTCCGGTGGCCTTGGGGATGATGTCTTTGGGGTCTGGGTTGTTCGTTTGACCGATCTCGACACTGGCGCTGTTGGTTGGGTGCCTTGAACGCGACTTGTCGACGGCCGGCCCGCCGGGCCCCTCTTTCGGTTTGGATGGCCAGACCGGGCGGGTGTGACTTGATAGGACCTTGATCGGTGTCTCATCACTGTGGTGTCCGCCCGGCCTGGGAGGTCATCCCTCGATCCAGTTGTAGAGGGAGACATCACCCATGATGACCACCAACCATGCCACGCCTCAAGACCCGACCCCGGTGGTGGCCGGGGTCGATACTCATCAACGCACCCATCACGCGGTCGTGCTCACCGAGACCGGGGTGTTGTTGGCTGATCGGGAGTTCCCGGTCTCCCGCGCGGGTTATGCCGCGTTGGTGGACTGGGTCGTCGGCCACGGACCGATCACCGCGATCGGGGTCGAGTCGACCGGTTCGTATGGGGCCGGGTTGACGGTGCATCTGCTGTCGGCCGGGATCGAGGTGCTCGAGGTCAGCGGGCAGGAAAAGACCACCCGG
>NZ_NMVP01000011.1 GCF_002250705.1 Enemella evansiae | reverse complement strand
TGATGCCGGGCGTGCCGTCGGCGCCGGGGAAGACGAGTTGTTCACCGTGGAGGACGCGGGCGGTGAGTTCGTCGGTGTGGGTGTTGAGTCCGGAGTAGGTGTCGCAGGCGGCGGCGATCGCGACCAGGCGGCGGGCTTCGGCCTGGGCGATGGTGTCGCTTTCGGCGCGGATCGCTGCGAAGACTTCGGCTCGTTCGTTGGTGGTCATCTTTGGTCACCTCCTCTCATCTGCTACATCCAACATTAGTCATGGTGTTCGAATAACTCAAGAGGTTTGAGGAGATCTTTTTGGGTTCATCTCGACACGGTCGCTGCGCGACCTACTCGATGAACGTGAGGGCGCAGGGGTGTGCCGGGTTCATCTCGACACGGTCGCTGCGCGACCTACTCGATGAACGGGGGTACCTGGCTGCGCGACCTACTCGATGAACGTGGGGGCTTGCTTCGGCTCCTCACTGCAGGTCAGGGGAGGCGGCCGTGGTCCTTGAGCGCCAGGATGTTGCGGACGACGAGGGTGCCGCGCCATTCGGATTCGACGGCGGCCCACTCGTCGGCCTGGGCAGATCCCCAGTCCCAGAAGGGTTTCCAGGAGCCGTCTGGTTGTTGGGAGGCGATCGTGCGATCCAGTGCGGTCTGCACCTCATCGGCCAGCGGCTCGGCAAGGGGATGGTCCGGGGCTGGTACCACCCAGAGCGGGTGGATGCCGTAGTCGGCGTAGTCGGCCTCGGTGCGCATCACACGCTCCGGCACGGCGGCGACGAGCCAGTCCTCGACCTCCGCGCGCAGCGGTTCCGGTGAGGCCGACTCACCGACCAGGTGCGCCAGCGCATCGTGCGCATTCACCTCATTCGGCCCGATCCCGGCCGCGACCACCTGGCGTACCTGCTCCCCCACCCGGGTCAGCAACTCGGTCGGGATCGCGCCGGGCGCTGCCGCCTCGTGCCGCCACAGGTGCGCCAGGATCGCGGCGCCGGGGTTGGCGACGAACCCGCGGAACGTCTCCGCGAGCTGACCGGGTTCGGACTGGTCCCACCACGGAGCGTGCGGACTGGCCTGCGCACTGGGTGGCAGGAATGACCAGACGATCCGCCCGCGCGCATCGGTCTCGGCCTGCTCCACCAGCCAGCGGCAGGCCGCTGCCACCAACGGGTCGTCGGCCGGCACCCGGTGCGCCCGCATGATGTCCAACCCGGTGAGGGTCGCCAACGCGCTCGCCTCCGGAGCCCGGGAATCCGACTCCAGCGCTCGCCCGAATCCCCCGGCATCGGTCCAGTACGCCGTCAGCGCCTCGGTGACCGCGCTCGGCGAGGCACCGTCCAGCACGACCCGCAAACGGGCCTGTTCCAACCGCCGGCCGTGTTCGCTCACGTAGTCCCGGGCTCGTTGCACATTCTCGCGTCGCATCGTCTCCATGTCGGGAGCCTAGGAGTACGGACTGACAGTCGGTGGGTGCTGGGTTCATCTCGACACGCTCGCTGCGCGAGCTACTCGATGAACGTGGGAGGACTCGCTGCGCGAGCTAGTCGATGAACGTGGGAGGACTCGCTGCGCGAGCTACTCGACGAACGTCAGCGCAGCCGGCGCAGCAGGTCGGCGTACACCTCGGGGGAGGTGGTGTTCGCACCGAGCGGGAGATCGGGTTTGCCGGTGCCGTGGTAGTCGCTGGAACCCGTGCCCAACGCCCCCAGCGAGTCGGCCAGCGCGCGCAGCTCGGCGCGTACCGCCGATCCCGGCGGACCGTGGTCCACGTGATCGACCTCGAAACCATCCAGTCCGACACCGCTGACCAACTCCGCCAGCACCTCCGGCCCGAGAACCGACCTGCTGCCGCGGCCCCACGGATGCGCGATCACCGCGACTCCCCCGGCGCCGTGCACCAGCCGGATCCCGTCCTCGACCGCTGCGGCGTACCGCTCGACATGCGCCGGGCCGTCGTCGGAAAGCCAACGGTCGAAGGCTTCCGTGCGATCGGCGACATAACCGCGCGCAACCATCGCATCGGCCACGTGCGGCCGCCCGACCGACGGCGAATCCCCGGCGAACCCGCGCACCTCCGCCTCGGTGAGCGGCAACCCCAGCTCGGCGAGACGACCGAGCAGCCGCGGCAACCGGTTCTCCCGGCCATCGCGGATCCGGGCCAGTTCGGCAGCCAGTTCCGGATCCGACTCGTCGACCCCGTAACCGAGCAGGTGCGCCGAGGAATCCCCACGACGACAGGAGATCTCCACCCCGCGCAGCACCTCGACCCCCAGCCGCTCCCCCGCGGCGACCGCCTCCGCCAACCCGTCGAAGGTGTCGTGATCGGTCAGCGCGAACACCCGCAGTCCCACATCAACCGCCCGCTGCACCAGCTCGGTCGGGGAATCGGTGCCGTCGGAGATGGTGGAGTGGGTGTGCAGGTCGATCCCGGAGCCCGGCATCAGGCGTTCTCGACCATCCGCTCCGCCGCGACCTCCTCGGTCGACGGGCTGGTGTCGAGCAGGGTACGCACCTGCCGCAGGCCGACCGACAACCGCGCCAGGTCCGGGCCCTCACCGCAGACCGCCTCGATCGCCGCCCGGGCCGCCGCCAGATCACCGACCCGCGCCGACCAGGCCTCGATGATCTGGGCGGGATCGTCCTCACCGGGAGCGGCGGAGAGTGCCTCGGCGGTCAGCTGGGCGCGGACCTGTTGCAGATCCTCCCGCAGCGCGCCGCGGGCCATGTCGTCCCAGCGATCCTGCCTGGGCAGCGCCGACACCCGGTCCAGCAGGGTGTCCAGGGCGAGATCCTCGGCCATCGCGAAGTGCACCCGCGCCACGGTGAGCACATCCCGGCCGGTGGCCTTCGCGGTCTGCACCATCGACAGCGCCTCGTGCAGCACCGCGGTGCCGGCGATCACCTCCGCCAGTTCGTCCGGCACCCCGTCGGCCCGCAGTTCCTCGGCCGCCTTCTGGTGCCGCTCCGCCAGCCGGCCGACGAGCAGGTCGTCGAGTTCGGCCTTGACCTGCTGCACCCCCTCGGCGAACTCGTCGATCCGGGCCTGCACGTCGACGGTGCCCCGGCGCCGCGCCAGCAGCCATCGCGTTCCGCGCTCCACCAACCGGCGCAGATCCAGCCGCATCCGGGTCTGCACGGCGGCATCGATCTTGTTGTCCAGGTTCGCCGACTGCACCTCGTGCAACCCGACCCGGAAGATGGATCGGGCGGCCAGCTGGGCCCGGATCACATCGGCCGGTTTCGCACCGGTCTCCTCGGCGAGCCGATAGAGGGCCGTGCTGCCCGCCGAGTTCACATAGCGGTTCACCGCGACGGTGGTGATGATCTCCCGGTGCAGTCGGTGCTCGGGCATCTGATCGGCGTAGCGCTCCCGCAACGGCTTCGGGAAGTACTGGATCAACCGGTCCGCGAGATACGGGTCGTCGGGCAGATCGGAGGCCAGGATCTCCTGCTCCAGCAGGATCTTCGAGTAGGACAGCAGGGTCGCGAGTTCCGGTGCGGTGAGCCCGCGTCCGGCCCGGATCCGGCGCTCCATCTCGGCGCTGTCCGGCATCGCCTCGATCCGTCGGTCCAGCAGCCCGATCTCCTCCATCCGCTGCATCCAGCGCTCGTGCATGCCGGCCATTTCCGCTGCCTGGGCAGCAGAATTCGCCAGGGTGAGGTTCTGGTCGTAGTTGTGCGCGAGCACCAGGTCGGCGACCTCGTCGGTCATCGACTCGAGCAGCTCGACCCGCTCGGCGTCGGTGAGCCGACCGGCCGCCATCTCGCTGGAGAGCAGGATCTTGATGTTCACCTCGTGATCGGAGGTGTCCACCCCGGCGGAGTTGTCGATGAAGTCGGTGTTGATCCGCCCACCCGCGGCGGCGTACTCGATCCGGCCGCGCTGGGTCAGGCCCAGGTTGCCGCCCTCGCCGACCGCCTTGGCGCGCAGCTCGTCACCGTTCACCCGCAGCCCGTCGTTGGCCTTGTCACCGACCTCGGCGTTGGTCTCGCTGCTGGCCTTCACATAGGTGCCGATGCCACCGTTCCAGAGCAGATCCACCGGCGCCTTGAGGATCGCGTTGACCAGGTCGGTCGGCGCCATCGCGCGGACGCCTTCATCGAGCCCGAGGACCTCGCGCACCTGCGGCGTGATCGGGATCGATTTCGCCTGCCTGGAATGGATTCCGCCGCCCTCGGAGATCAGCGAGGTGTCGTACGCCCCCCAGTTGCCCTGGTCGTCGAAGAGCCGCTTGCGCTCGGTCCAGGTGCGCTCGGGGTCCGGGTTCGGGTCGAGGAAGATGTGCTGGTGGTTGAACGCCGCGACCAGCTTGATGTGCTTGCTGAGCAGCATTCCGTTGCCGAACACGTCACCGGACATGTCGCCGATGCCGACACAGCTGAAGTCCTCGGTCTGGGTGTCGATGCCCATCTCACGGAAGTGTCGCTGCACCGAGACCCAGGCGCCGCGGGCGGTGATGCCCATCACCTTGTGGTCATAGCCGACCGACCCGCCGGAGGCGAACGCGTCGCCCAGCCAGAAGCCCCGGCGTACCGAGATCTCGTTGGCGGTGTCGGAGAAGGTCGCGGTGCCCTTGTCGGCGGCCACCACCAGATAGGGATCGTCGCCGTCGTGGCGGACCACATCGGTCGGCGGATCGATCTCCCCGTCGATGATGTTGTCGGTGACATCGAGCAGGGAGTTCACGAACAGTCGGTAGCTGGCCCGCCCGGCCTCGAACCAGGCCTGGCGATCCTGCGCCGGATCCGGCAGCTGCTTGGGATAGAAACCGCCCTTGGCACCGACGGGCACGATCACGGTGTTCTTCACCATCTGCGCCTTGACCAGGCCGAGCACCTCGGTGCGGAAGTCCTCCCGGCGATCGGACCAGCGCAGGCCACCGCGGGCGACGCTGCCGAATCGCAGGTGCACGCCCTCCAGTTGCGGGGAGCAGACGAAGATCTCGTACGCCGGCCGCGGCTCGGGCAGTAGGTCCAGTTCGCGCGGCAGCAGTTTGATCGCCAACGCCTGGCGGTCGTCGCGGAACGCGTTGGTGCGCACGATCGCCGAGATCACCGACCAGAAGGCGCGCAGGATCCGGTCCCGGTCGAGGGAGTCCACCTCGTCGAGCAGTTCGGTGATCCGCTCGTTCGCCGAGGTCACCCGCTGCTCGCGCTCACCCGCGGGCACGGCCGGGTCGAAGCGGGCCGCGAAGAGCTCGACCAGCGCACCGGCCAGCTCGACCTCACCGAGCAGGGCCTGGGCGATGTAGTCCTGCGACCAGGTGGTGCCGGCCTGCTGCAGATAGCGGGAAATCGTGCGCAGCCAGTCGATCTGGCGATGATCGAGCCCGGCGGAGATGACCAGCCCGTTCAACCGATCGGACTCGGCCTCACCGCGATAGGCCGCCTGGAAGGCATCGTTGAACCGGTTCCGGGCATCGGGGGTCCAGCCGGAGAGGGCCTCGGCACCGCCGGGGATCCGGATCCCGAAGTCGTAGATCATCCCGTGCGCGTTGCCCGGCAGGGCGATCTCGTAGGGCCGCTCATCGATGACGGTGACACCCATCCGGGTGAGATGCGGCAGCACCTCCGACAGCGTCATCGTGTTGCCGCGGCGGAAGACCTTGAGCCGCAGGTCGGCCCGGTCGCCGGCCTGGTCGGGGCGGTAGAGCACCATCGCCATCGCCTCGTCGGCGTCCAGCTTCGCCAGCGCGGCGACGTCCATCAATGCGTGCCGGGGTGAGAAATCCTCCTTGTAACCCTCCGGCAGCGCGGCGGCCAGCGGCGCCAACCGGGCCACCGACGGATTGCCCGCGGCACGCTCGGCGAAGTTGTCGTCCCAGCTGCGCACCGCCTGGGCGAGTTCCCGTTCCAGCGCGGGAACGTCGATGTCCCCGGCCGCCTGCTCACCGGCCGGCATCCGGACCACGAAATGCAACCGCGCCAGCACCGACTCGTTGGCGCGGGCCTCGAACTCCACCGAATCGCCACCGAGCCGCTCCAGCAGGATCTTCTCCATGGCGGTGCGGACCCGGGTGGTGTAGCGGTCCCGCGGCAGGAACACCATGCAGGAAACGAATCGCCCGTAGTGATCACGGCGCACGAACAGCCGCACCTGCCGGCGTTCCCGCAGCCGCGACATCTGCTCGATCATCGGGGCCAGCACCTCGGCCCGGGCCTGGAAGAGCTCGTCCCGCGGATAGGACTCGACGGTGGCCTTGATCGCCTTGGCACCGTGCGAATCGGCCGCGTACCCCGAATGCTCGAGGATGGCGCGCGCCTTGTCCTTCAGGCCCGGGATCCGCTCCACCGACTCGGTGTAGGCGGAGGCGGAGAACAGACCGAGGAAGCGGCGCTCGCCGACGATCTCGCCGTTGTCGCCGAAGACCCGCACTCCGACGTAGTCGAGATGGGCCGGCCGGTGCACCCGGGAGGTCTGATTGTCCTTGGTGACAACGACCAGCTGCGGTTCCTTGTCGGTGGCCGGGAGTGCGTGGAAGGGGTGCTCGGCCTCACCGTCGGCACGCAGGACACCCAGCCCGGTGTCGGGTACCGCCTCCAGCCGGGGGTCCGCGCCGTCCGCCTCGACCAGGGTGTATTCGCGATAACCCAGGAAGGTGAAGTGGTCCTCGTTGAGCCAGTTCAACAGCTCCATCGCGCTGCGCACCTGGGCATACGGATAGGGCACCGGCCGGTCCTGCAGCAGCTGGACCGTCTCCTCCATCCGACGCCGCATCAGCTGCCAGTCCTCGACCGCCTCGGCCACCGAGTTCAACACCTCGCGCAGGCCGGTCTCCAGGTCGGCGTACGCCTGGTCGCTGTCCGCGCCCAGCGGCGGGATCAGCTCCAGCTGGATCCAGGACTCCGGGACCACGTCCCGCTCCCCCGCCTGATCGGTGTGCACCACCTCGGTCAGCGCCCCGGATCGGTCGCGGCGGACCACGAACTGCGGGTGGTAGACCTCGCGCAGCTGCCAGCCCTGCCGCAGAGCCTCCATCGACACCGTGTCGACCAGGAACGGCCGGTCGTCGTTGACGATCTGCACCACGGCCTGGCCGACCTCCCAGCCGTCCTCGGCCTTGGTGGGCCACCAGGCGTGCAGGTTGGTCTGGCCCGCGGGGCGCTGGGCGGCCAGCCGGAAGTGGCTGCGGACCATCGAAAGCAGCGTCCGGGCGTCGTTCCGGATCACTTCATCGGGGTCGACGTGGCGGAAGTAGTGGCCGAGGAATTCCTGTGCCTGTTGGGAAGTGATGCCCAGCTCGGCCATCTCGTCACCGGCCAGTCTCGCCACCTCGCCGAGGCGCTGGGTCTTTTCTGCTTCCAATTCCGGGGCCGTTGTCGACACTGTTGCTTTCTCGTTCCTCTGCACTCGTCGGGTCTGCCTGCTGGGTGTCCCGGGGGCACCTCGATGTGCCCCCTGCTGGGCAGCCTATCTCGCAATGCGGGCGCTGCTGCACCGGGTGGGCCCTCGGTAGTAGGGCCTGCTGGCTACCCGGCAGTAGGGCATGATGGCGGCATGGATATCTCCAGCACCGCCAGCTTTCCGGCCAAGCCCCTCGATGTGTTCGCCCTGCTCACCGATCGCGGCTTTCTCGAGGAGGTCGCCCGCGAACAGGGCGCGACGGAATGGGATGTGCAGGTGGTGAACGGCACCACCACTTCCAAGCGCACCCTGCCGGCCCCGCCGGAGGCGCAGCGCTTCACCGGCAACAACCTCACCGTGGTCGAGGAGATCGCCTGGGGCGAGGCCGCCTCGGACGGTTCGCGGACCGGCGCGCTCACCGTCAAGGTGCCCGGTCAGCCGATCGGCATGCAGGGCGAGGTACGCCTCAGCCCCGCCGGTGACGAGACGACCTGCACGATCACCGGTGACCTGAAGGCCAACATTCCCCTGCTGGGCCGCAAGATCGAGCAGATGGCCGCCCCGGCGATGCTGCAGGGCATCAAGGTCCAGGAGAAGGTCGGGCGCCGGCGGTTGGCCGGCTGATCATGCGGTGATCGGCCGGCTCAGTCCCCGCCGAGCTGCTCGTCGGGGACCCGGGCGGCGGTGCCGGAGATCGGATCGCTGACCTCGACGAAGGCGTCGCCCTCGTCGACCAGCTCGGTCACCGCCTCCAGCGGGGCATCGGTGGTCACCACATGGTCGAGTTCGGTGTCGTCGTCCTCGCCGGCGAAGCGCTCGATCTCGACCTCCGCGGCGTACCCCGCGGTGCGCAGCAGTTCCCCGTACTCGTCGGCGGTCAGCTCGTCGTCGCAATGGATCCGGATGGCCATCCACCAAGCCTAGCGCCACCCGTGCGTCCACGATCCAAGACAGATCGTCTTGCTCAGTGGACAGCAGTCGGTACGGGAGTGAGGCTGGAGCCGTGCACACCTACACCCATGGTCATCACGAATCGGTCCTGCGCTCCCATCGGTGGCGGACCGTGGCCAACTCGGCCGGTTACCTGGTCGACCAGTTGACCGGGAGCGAACATCTGCTCGACGTCGGCAGCGGCCCGGGCACGCTGACCGTCGACCTGGCCCGACACGTCGCTGCGGTCACCGCCCTGGAGACCGGTGCCGAGGAGCTGGAACTGTGCCGCCGGGAGGCTCGCGAGCAGGCCCAGGACAACGTGGACTTCCTGATCGGCGACATCACCGCCCTCAGCGAGATCGCCGACGACACCTTCGATGTGGTGCACGCCCACCAGGTGCTGCAGCATCTCGCCGATCCGGTGACGGCCCTGCGTGAGATGGCGCGGGTCACCCGGCCCGGTGGCCTGATCGCGGTGCGCGACGTCGACTACGCGACCTTCACCTGGTTCCCGCTGGCTCCCCGACTGGATCGCTGGCTGGAGATCTATGAGCAGCTGGCCCGCAGCAACGGTGCCGAACCGGACGCCGGCCGGCGACTGCTGGCCTGGGCGCACGAGGCCGGGCTGGACGACCTCACCCCGACCGCGAGCAGCTGGTGTTTCGCCACCCCGGCGGACCGCTCCTGGTGGGGCGGCATGTGGGCCGACCGGGTGCTGCAGTCCCGGTTCGCGGAGCAGGCGTACGCCGAGGGTGCCAGCACCCCCGAGGAGCTCGAGGCGATCTCCCGGGCCTGGCTGGCCTGGGCCGAGCACCCCGACGGCTGGATGACCCAGACCCACGGTGAGCTGCTCGCCCGGGTGAGCTGAGGCTCAGGCCGCGCGGCGGGCGTGGAGCACCTCGAGCAGCGCCCGGGCGTAGGCGTCCTCGGCGTCCCGGCCGTCGTGGAAACGGCCGTCGGCGAGCAGCACCCGGAAGCCGTCACCGCGGCTCTCCAACCGATCGAAGTCATCCCCCAGCGCGGTCCGCAGCTGGTCCTCCCGCGGCAACCAGCGCACCTCGGCCGCCGGGATCGAATCCAGCGCCCACTCGGTGGTGCCGTTGAAGCGGATCAGTTCCCCGGTGGAGAACTCCTCCACCTCGATGGTCATCTCGCTGACCACGAAGACCTCGGCATCCAGATCCCGGTCGGGGATCATGAAGCGGTCCCCGCTCTGCGGCCGCCAGGCCAGGCCGGCGTCGGCGAGTTGGGTCGCCAGCTCGCAGCTCAGCATCAGCTGGCCTTCGACTTCCGGGTGGACTTCGCCGCCGTCTTCTTGGCCGGCTTCTCCTCCTTGCCGGAATCGCTGCCCCCTTCGGCACGACGCTTCTTGGCCGCCTCCACCGAGGCCCGCAGCGCCGCCACCAGATCCACCACGTCGGCATCGGAGGTGCTGGTCTCCTCCTCGGCGGGCACCTCGGTCCCGGCGAGCTTGGCGTTCACGACCTCCTCCAGGGCCTCCCGGTAGGAGTCGTGGTATTCCTCCGGGTTGAAGTCACCGGCGAGCGCGTCGATGAAGGTCTGCGCCATCTTCACCTCGGCGTCGGAGACCGTGATGTCCTCGCTCGGTGCGGCGAACTCGCCGTTGCGGATCTCGTCTGGCCAGATCATCGTGTGCATCAGCAGCTGGTCGTCCTTGACCCGGATCAGCGCCAGCGATTCCCTGTTCCGCAGCGCCACCTTGACCAGCGCCGACCGCCCGGATGCCTTCAACGCATCGCGCAGCAGCACATAGGGCTTGGCGCCGGGCCCGTCGGCCTCCATGAAGTAGGTCTTCTCGAAATAGGTCGGGTCGACCTCGGAATCCTCGACGAACTGCACCACCTCGACCGACTTGGTGGTGGCCAGCGGCAGATTGTCGAAGTCGGACTTCTCCAGGATCGCCAGCCGGCCGTCGGGGGTCTCGTAACCCTTCGCGATGTCGGAGTAGGGGACCTCCTCCCCATCCTTCTCGCAGACCCGCTTGTATTTGATCCGGCCGCCGTCGGCAGCATGCACCTGGTGGAAGGAGATGTCCTTCTGCTCGGTGGCGCTGTACAGCTTGACCGGGATCGTCACCAGCCCGAAGGAGATGGCGCCCTTCCAGATGGATCGTGGCATCTCACGCGTCCTTTCTCGGATCGGCAGCGACTGGATCGGGATCGCGCAGGCCGTCCAACACCTGCGCCAACTCCGAGCCGTCGTACCAGAGCAGATCGTGCTCGGTCAGTACCCCGCGAACCTGGTCATCCTCCCAGAGCGCTTCGATCTCCTTGCCCTGCAGGGATTCGGCGTACGCCCGGAGCTCGGCCAGGTCCTCGGGCGCGTCGCGGAAGATCGCCCGCACCCGCCGCCAGGGCAGCTGCACCTGGCCCACCCGGCCGAGTTCGGGCCCGGTCGCCGCGGCCACTGGTGCCCGGTCGAGCTCGACGGCGACCACCAGTCGGTCACCCCCGTCGACCAGGCACTGCAGGGAGGCGAACAACTGCGCCGCGAAGTCGGCGTCCTCGTCATCGCTGGGCTGGTAGCCGAAGGCCGCCCGCAACTCGTCGGTGGCGGCGAACACCTTGTCCGCAACGGATTGCGAACCCGTCTCGGCGAACCTGCGGACCGCCGCCGGGGTGGTCGCCCAGAAGACCATGGTGCCCATCAGCGACGTCCTCCCGTGCTCTTCTTCGCGGTGGTCTTCTTCGTCGCCGGGGTCTTCGTAGCTGGGGTCTTCTTCGCGGCGGTCTTCCTGGTCGTGGCCGTCTTCGTCGCAGTCTTCTTCGCTGCGGGCGCCTGCTGTGCCGCGGTCGTCTTCTTCGCCGGGGCCTTCTTCACCGCGGGCCGCCCGCTGGCCGCCTTCTTGGTGGCCGCCTTCTTCGTCACCGTTTTCTTCGGGGCCGTCTTCTTCGTCGCCGTCTTCTTGGGGGCCGGCTTCTTCGCGGCGCGGGTCGGTTGCCGGGCCTGTTCGGCCTGGGTGATGGTCTCGGCGAGTTCGTCGCGGGCGTCGTAGAGGCACTGCGCGAGCACGTCCAGATCGCTCATCGCGTCCCGGTCACCGGTGAGCCCGAAGAACACCTGCCCGTCATAGGAGGTCACCCCGATCGACAGCAGGTGCCCCGGCGCCAGAGGCAGCACCGGGAAGCTGGCCACCATCGGCGCACCCCCGGCGTAGAGGGGATGCTGCGGACCCGGCACGTTGGTGATCAGCAGATCGTGCGGGCGGCGGGAGAGCGACTCCCCCACCCGGACACCGAGCGCGTGCAGGGTGGTCGGCGCGAAACCGGCGATGTCGGAGATGGTCCGGGCGCCGACGGCGCGGCCGGTGTCGGTGTGGGCGCGGGTGCCGAAGGAGACCTGGTCCAGCCGCATCAACGCGTTGGACTCCCCGATCGGCAGCTGGATCAGGTGGGGCGCGACGTAGGACCCCAATGAGGTGGGCTCGCCGTCCTCCTCGATCACGCTCATCGGGACCATGGCCAGCAGCTCACCCCGGCGGACCGTCTCCCCACGGGTGGCCAGCCAGTCCCGCAGCCCGCCGGTGATGATCGCCAGCACCACGTCGTTGACCGTGTAGCGGCCGTTCATCCGCAGCTTCTTCAACTCGGCCAGCGACATCGTTGCCTGGGCGATCCGGCGCTGTTCGGAGGGGAAACCGGCCAGCGGCGAGGCGGCCCGGGCGCCCCCGCCGCGCAGGGCCGAGCCGGCCAGGTCGCTCACCGCGCCGCCGACCCCGCCGACCGCCTCCCCGACCGCCAGCGCGGTACCGAGGAGGTGGGTGATGCCGCGTCGGGTGGAGTCGATCAGCGAACCGGTGTCACCGAGCCCCTCGCGGACCGCGTCCACCACCAGATCGACCGGCCGCGGCTCGGGCGCGGGCTCCCAGGTGGAGGCACCGATCACCGCCTCGGAGCCCTCGTCCGGGGTGTCGTCGAGCAGCACCTGACCGATGTCGACCGCGTCCACCCCGTCGACCAGGCACTGGTGGGTCTTGGTGACCAGCGCGAAGCGGTTGTCCGCCAGCCCCTCGACCAGATAGACCTCCCACAGCGGCCGGGTGCGATCCAGGCGCCGCCCCATCACCCGCCCGACGAACTCCTGCAACTGGCGCATGGTGCCGGGCCGCGGGAGCGCGGAGCGGCGGACGTGGAAGGTGAGGTCGAAATCCTGGTCGTCGACCCAGACCGGTGCCGCCAGCGCACCGGGCACCGGCAGCACCCGCATCCGGTAGCGGGGCACGAAGTCCAGCCGTTGGGAGATCAGGGCGACCAATGCCTCGTAGTCGAAGTCGTCCGAGGCGGTGAACAGGTCCACCGTGCCCACGTGCGCTGGGGTGTGCTGGGTGTCGACGGCCAACATCGACACCTCGCGGGCCGTCAGGCGTTGCGGCATGCGTCCTCCACTCTGGGTCTCGCTGGCACCAACCTAGCCCAGCGCGGGGAACGATCCTCGGCCCGGTGAACCCGACTTGTCCACAGATTCTCCCCGGTGGCGCCCGATCCGCCCCCATCCGGGTCGGGATTGGGGCAGGTTGGGGTGATGACCGTGATCGAAGCCGCCGCACCGCTGGTACGCCCGTTGCCGGATCACCGGCCGGTCGCCCGGGACCGCAGCCGGCGACCCGAACCGGCCACCCCGGTACCGCTGCCGCTGGCCGCCGACCCGGTGCCGACGGTGCACACCCCTGCCCGGGATCCGGGGCTCGACCCGCGGTTGCGTGGTCAACTGCAGGGCCTGGCGACGGCGATCGTGGACGCGGTGGCCGGCCGTCGTCCCCTGCAGCAGTTGATCCGCTGGGTGGATGAGCGGGTGCTGGCCGAGCTGGCGCTGCGCTCCCGACTGTTCCGGCTGCGCGGCCGCAGCGTCGGCGTACGCTCGGTGCGGTTGCAGCGCACCGAGGATCGGGTGGAGGCCACGCTGCGGATCGGCGACGACGAGCACGGTGAGGCGCTCGCGCTGCGTTTCGACCTGCTCGGCAGCCGCTGGGTGTGCACCGTGGCCGACTTCGGCCCGACCCCGGGGCCGGGCGGGATCACGGGCGGTTGACGTAGACCTTGCCCGGGGTGGTCTCACCCAGCAGCTGGGACACCGTGACCAGGGTGTATCCCTGCGCCTTGAGGTCGCGGACGACATCGGGCACCGCGTTCACGGTGCTGGAGTGGATGTCGTGCATCAGCACGATCGAGCCGGGCTTGGCCTGCTTGCGGATCGCGTCCCGGGTGGCCGCCGCGCTCTTGGTCTTCCAGTCGAAGGTGTCCACATCCCACATCACCACCGCCTCGCCGCTGGCGGCGGCGACGGAGTCCACGGCCGCGTTGCGGGCCCCGTAGGGCGGTCGGAAGAGGTTCACCTTCCGACCGATCGTCTGCTCCAGCAGCTCGTCGTTGCGGGTGATCTCCCGGTTCAGCTTGTCCTTGCTGGCGCCCGGCAGGTTGGCGTGCGAGGTGGTGTGGCTGCCGATCTCCATCCCCGGGGTGCCCGCGACCTGCTTGACGATGCCTGGGTTCGCCTTGATGTTCACCCCCTGCATGAAGAAGGTGGCCACCACCTGCTCATCGGTGAGGGTGCGCAGCAGTTTCGGGGTGTCCTTGCCGGGGCCGTCGTCGAAGGTCAGCGCGATGCACTTCAGCTGGCTGCAGTCGACCTTCGCACCCGGTGCCGGCTGGGCCACCGGCACCGCCGGCGCGGTCGCCGACGGTTTCGCCGAGGCGGACGGTTTCGCACTCTGCCCGGGTTTCGCGCTCTGGCCGGGTTTCGCGGTCGCCGTCACCCGGGGCGACGGGGTCGCCGCAGCCGGGGTGGTCGCTGCCGACGAGGGGGACGCGCTGGTGGCCGGCGCGGGCGTGCTGGCCGGCGGTTGGGTCGCCGGTGCCGCCGGCGGGGCGGGTACGGCAGTCTCCTGCGTACCCGAGGCACAGCTCGTCAGTGCGGCGAGCGCCAGGCTGGCGGCACCGAAACGCAGGGCATGGGAGGCGGGCAGGCGCATGGGCGCCATCCTAAGAGCCCGACCGGCCCCTTCGTGGCCGAAACGCGGCGGAAATCACCGCAGTCGGCGGATCGCTCAGCTGCCCTTCCGGCCGTGGCACTGCTTGTACTTCTTGCCGGAGCCACACGGGCAGGGCTGGTTGCGGCCGGTGCCGGCGTACTCGTCCTCGGTTGCCTCGGACTCGACGACCCGCTCCGGGTTGCCGTCCTCACCGGGGCCGGACAGGCTGAGCTGCTGCGGCGTACGCGACTCGCCACCGCGGATGTGCAGCTTCTCCCCCTGCGTGGCCGCCGCCTGGGTGGCCGGCTCCTTCTCCCGCTCATCCGCCTCCGCGGCCTTCAGTTCGGCGGTGCTCGGCTCGGGGGTGTCATCGGCGGCGTTCTCCCCGGAACCGGCGGCCAGCATCGCCTCCAGGGTCGCCACCGACACCTCGTTGCCGTCGGCGTCGGTCACCTGGGAGACCTGCGGCGTCTCGACCTCGACCTGGAAGACGAAGCCGACGACCTCCTCCATGAAGGCCTCCATCATGGCGTTGAACATGTCGCCGCCCTCGCGCTGGTACTCGACCAGCGGATCGCGCTGCGCCATCGCGCGCAGGCCGATGCCCTCGCGGAGGTAGTCCATCTCGTAGAGGTGCTCGCGCCACTTGCGGTCCAGCACGGTGAGCAGCACCTGCCGCTCCAGCTCGCGCATGTTCTCCTCGCCGAGCTCGGCCTCACGCTTGTCGTAGGCGTCCTGGGCGTCGTCCTTGAAGTCCTCGACGAGCTGGTCCTGGTCGATCTCGACCTCTTCGTAGTCCTCGATCTTCAGCCCGACCGGGTAGAGGGTGCGCATATCGGTCCAGAGCTGCTCGAGGTCCCAGTCCTCGGTGAAGCCCTGGGTGCCGCCGCGGACGTACTGCTCGACGACGCGGTCCACGGTGCTGCGCAGCTGCTCCTGGACGTCGGCGCCCTCCAGCACCTGGCGGCGGTCGCCGTAGATGGCGTGCCGCTGCCGGTTCATCACGTCGTCGTATTTGAGCACGTTCTTGCGCATCTCGAAGTTCTGCGACTCGACCTGCTTCTGCGCGCTGGCGATCGAGTCGGAGACCCGCTTGTTCTCGATCGGCTGGTCGTCGGGGATCTTCAGCGCCTGCAGCACCCACTCGACGATGTCGGACTTGAACAGCCGCATCAGGTCATCGCCCAGCGACAGGTAGAACCGGGACTCCCCCGGGTCGCCCTGACGACCGGACCGACCGCGCAGCTGGTTGTCGATGCGGCGCGACTCGTGCCGCTCGGAGCCGACCACGTAGAGCCCGCCGAGCTCGACGACCTCCTCGTGCTCGTCGCCGACCTGCTGTTCGAAGGCCTGCAGGGTGTCGGCCCAGCGGACCTCGTACTCCTCCGGGGTCTCCACCGGGTCGTAGCCCTCGGCGCGCAGCTTCTCATCGGCCAGGAACTCGGCATTGCCACCGAGGATGATGTCGGTACCACGGCCGGCCATGTTGGTGGCCACGGTGACCGCGCCCCGGTGGCCGGCGCGGGCCACGATCGCGGCCTCCCGTGCGTGGTTCTTGGCGTTCAGCACCTCGTGCTTCACCCCGGCGGCGGTGAGCATCTTGCTGAGCACCTCGGACTTCGCGACCGAGGCGGTACCGATCAGGATCGGCTGGCCCTTCTCATGCCGCTCGGCGACGTCTTCGATGATCGCTTCGAACTTGGCGATCTCGGTGCGGTAGATGAGGTCCTTGTTGTCCTTGCGGATCATCGGCTTGTTGGTGTCGATCGGGATCACCGACAGGCCGTAGATCTTCTGGAACTCCGATTCCTCGGTCTTGGCCGTACCGGTCATGCCGGCGAGCTTGTCGTACATCCGGAAGAAGTTCTGGAGGGTGACGGTGGCCAGCGTCTGGTACTCGTCCTTGATCTCGACCTGTTCCTTGGCCTCGATCGCCTGGTGCAGACCCTCGTTGTAGCGGCGGCCGTGCAGCGTACGCCCGGTGTGCTCGTCGACGATCAGCACCTCGCCGTTGATCACCACGTAGTCGCGGTCGAGCTTGAACAGCTCCTTGGCCTTGATGGCGTTGTTCAGATACGAGATCAGCGGGGTGTTCGCCGACTCGTAGAGGTTCTCGATGCCGAGCCGGTCCTCGACGACCTCGATGCCGGGCTCCAGGATCGAGATCGTCTTCTTCTTCTCGTCGACCTCGTAGTCGTGGTCCCGCTTCATCCGCTTCACGATCCGGGCGAACTCCGGGTACCACTCGTGGGTGTCCTCGGCCGGGCCGGAGATGATCAGCGGGGTCCGGGCCTCGTCGACCAGGATCGAGTCGACCTCGTCGACGATCGCGTAGTGGTGGCCGCGCTGCACGCACTCCTCGATGGAGCGGGCCATGTTGTCGCGCAGGTAGTCGAAGCCGAACTCGTTGTTGGTGCCATAGGTGATGTCGGCGGCGTACGCCTTGCGCCGCTGCGACGGATCCATGTGGGAGAGGATCACACCGACCTCGAGACCGAGGAAGCGGTGCACGCGGCCCATCTGCTCGGACTGGGTCTCGGCCAGGTAGTCGTTGACGGTGACGACGTGCACGCCCTCACCGGAGAGCGCGTTCAGATAGGCCGGCAGGGTCGCGACCAGGGTCTTGCCCTCACCGGTCTTCATCTCGGCGATGTTGCCCAGGTGCAGAGCCGCACCGCCCATGATCTGCACGTCGAAGTGCCGCTTGCCGAGCACCCGGCGGGAGGCCTCGCGGACGGTGGCGAAGGCCTCGGCCATCAGTTCGTCGAGGGTCTCCCCGTCGGCGAGGCGCTGCTTGAACTCATCGGTCTGCGCGCGCAACTCCTCATCGGACATCGCCTCGAAGTCCTCCTCGATGAGGTTGACCTTGTCGGCCACCGCCTTCAGACGACGGAGGACCTTGCCCTCACCGAGATGCAGCAACTTGTCGAAAACGGCCACGAGATTCCTGGCTCCCTTGATGTCCAACGCTGGTGTTCGTACGCCGCACAGTGGCGGCAGCCTTCCCCATCGTAGGGGGTCGAGGCCAACCGTGCAGATCGGTATCCTTACCGGGCTCGCCCCACCTTGCCTGCCGAACGGAGACGACCGTGGCGCACCCGCCCCTGACCGAGGCCGAGGCCGACGCGCTGGCCGAGGTGCTGCAAGGAATCGCCTCCCCGGTCCGGCTCCGGGTGCTGGCGCTGCTGCGGCACGGCCCACACACGGTCGGTGAGCTGACCGCCGAGCTCGGCGTCGGGCAGAGCACGGTCTCCAACCACCTGCGGGTGCTGCGGCACGTGAAGCTGGTCGCCGGCGACCGGGACGGCCGGACCGTCAGCTACCGGCTGCTGGACGCCCACGTGGCCCAGTTCCTCGATCAGGCGATCGAGCACATGGGCCACGTGGAGGTCGACGGATCCTAGGATCGGGGTTCCGCCTCGTGCTCGATGCCCTCGTGCTCCCGGCCGACCTGGAAGCGCAGCAGGGTGAGCGCGATCAGCACGACCACGATCGTCGAGCCCTCGTGGACCAGCACCGCCGGCCCGATGCCCAGGCCGAGCAGGGACAGGGTGACCAGGCCGATCACCACCACCAGGCTGAAGATCAGGTTGATCCGGATGATCCGGCTGGTCTGCCGGGACAACCGGACGATGAACGGCAACCGGCCGATGTCGTCCGACATCAGCGCCACCTCGGCGGTCTCCAGCGCCACCGGGGATCCGGCGGCACCCATCGCGATCCCGACGGTGGAGTTGGCCATCGCGGGGGCGTCGTTCACCCCGTCGCCGATCATCGCCGACCGGGTACCGGCGCGGGTCGTGGTGGCCACCGCACCGACCTTGTCCTCGGGCATCAGACCGCCGCGGACCTCGTCGGCGCCGACATCCCGGCCGACCGCCGAGGCCACCTGCTGGTGGTCACCGGAGAGCATCACGATCTGCTCGACCCCGGCGTCGCGCAGCGAGTTGACCATCGGCGCCGATTCGGCCCGCGGCGGGTCCATCAGGCCGACCACGCCGAGGATCTTCTCGGGGGTGCCGACGATCATGATGGTGCGCCCGTCGGCCTGCAGCTGGTCGACCATCGCGCCGACCGCGGGCGGCAGTTCCGCCCACATCCGGGGGCTGCCGACCTGCACCTCCTGACCTTCGAAACGGGCCCGGACGCCCAGCCCGGTCACCGACTCGACATCGGTGGCCTCGGGCAGCGAGTCGGCGTCCTCGGGTCGCAGGTCGCGGACCACCGCGGCGGCCAGCGGGTGACCGCTGAGCCGTTCGACGGCGTACGCCGTGCGCCGCAGTTCGGCCTCGCTGACGCCCGGTGCGGTGCGGATGTCGGTGACCCGGGGACGGCCCCAGGTCAGGGTGCCGGTCTTGTCGAAGTAGGCGACCTGGATCCGGCCGAGGTTCTCCAGCGGGCCGCCGCCCTTGACCAGGACGCCGGCGCGGGCGGCGCGGGCGACGCCGGCCAGGATCGCACTGGGGGTCGCGATGGCGAGCGCGCAGGGGCTGCCGGCGACCAGCACCACCATGGCCAGATAGAAGCTGGGTGAGAACCCGCGGTCGAGCACGAAGGCGCCGACCAGGAAGACGGTGATCACCAGCAGCAGCACCGCGGGGATGTACCAGCGCTGGAATCGGTCCAGGAAGCGCTGGGTGGGCGATTTCGAGGATTCGGCCTCGCGGACGAGCTGGACCAGCCGGGCCAGGGTGGAGTCCTCGGCGCGGCGGGTGACGAGCACGTCGATCCCACCGGAGCCGTTGACCGTGCCGGAGAAGACGGTGCTCTCCGGGCCGACGGTGTCGGGCGCCTGCTGGGCGCGGGCCCGGTCGGTGACGGCGACCTTGTCCACCGGGATGCTCTCCCCGGTGACCGAGGACTGGTCCACCGCGGTGGAACCCGCGATCACGATGCCGTCGGCGGGGATCCGGTCGTCACCGCGGACCACGCAGACATCACCCGGTACCAGGTCGTCGACGGCGACCTCGACGACCGCCTGGTCCCGGCGTACCCGCGCGACCCGCGGCATCATCGCGGCCAGCGCCTCGATCGAGGCTCGTGCCTTGGCCATCGCGACCTCCTCGAGGGCGTGGCCGAGGCTGAACAGGAACAGCAGCACCGCCCCCTCGGCCCAGCGGCCGATGCTGGCGGCACCGATGGCGGCGACGATCATCAGGAAGTCGACCTCGAAGCGTCGCTTGCGGATCGAGGCGATCACCTCCTGGATGGTGTAGAAGCCGCCGAAGAAGTAGGTCGCCAGGAAGGCGAGCCAGGCCGCGGTGTCGGCCTTGACGAGGTATTCGAGGATCAATCCGGTGAAGTACGCGACCCCGGCGAGGATCGCGAAGACGAGCTCACGGTGCTCGTGCGGCGCTTGTGCTGCGGCCGGGGCCTGCCCGGCGTCGGTCTCGGTGTTCATGATTTGAACGATATATCATGATGTTGTGATGTTTCAATAGAGCGCTGCCGGATCCGATCCGATCCGGCAGAACTCTTCCGGCCGACCGCACAGTCCGCGGCACCAGGACTGTGGATAGTCCCTGACAAGTTCAGGGGCCGCGCGCCGACCGGGATCAGCGACCGGCCAGGGGGTCCTCGCCGTCGACGCTGCCGTCCAGACCGGCCGCGTCGCCGTAGACGTCGCGGCCCTCGGCGAGCCGCCGCTCATCGGCCGGTACGTCGCTGTCCCCCACCGCGTCGACGTTCCAGTCATCGCCGCTGAGCTGTTCGACCTCGCGCAGGCTGTCGCCTTCGGAGATCATCTGGTCCTGGTCGCGGTTGCCCTGCTCGGCGGCCGCGGAGTCGTCCTCGCCGAACTCGTCGCCGAAGTCGGCCCATTCGTTGATCTCATCGCCGGAGGCGCGGACCCGCTCGTCCTCCATGATCTGGTCGGCACCCTCGACACCGGTGCCGTATGCGCCCTCGGAGCCCGGCGCGATGCCGTCGTATTCGTCGCCCTGATCCGGGTCGTCCAGGTCCTCGGTGTCCTCGATCTCGAAGGAGACGTCGTCGGCGGTCGGGTCGAACTCGTCGTCGGTGCTGCGGGCCATGGGGTACCTCCTGATCGGTCGATCCTGGGACGGTGCAGAGTCTATTGGTCGGCGACGAAGAGCTCGCACTCCGCGTCGTAGTAGTCGCGGGTCCGGCCGCGGTGGGTCATTCCGATCCGTTCGCAGATCCGCATCGAGGAGGTGTTCTCCGGATCGGTGACCGCCACCACCCGCAGCAGTCCCGAGGCCAGTGCGTGCGCCAGCACCGCCGCCGCGGCCTCCGAGGCGTACCCGCGGCCACCGTGGTCGGGATGCTGCCGCCAACCGATCTCGACATCATCGAGTGGTACGCCGGCCGAGGCCGGGATCGGCTTGCACATGATCATCGCGACCGGCGTACCGTCCGCGCGCAGGGTGGCGCAGTAGAAGCCGTGCACCGGATGCTCGGCCAGGGTCTGGAACCGCCGGGTCTGCGCCAGCGCGGCGGCCCGATCGGTGGCGACCTGCTTCGGGATGAACCGCGCGACCCCGGGATGGGTGTGCAGTTCGTGCACGAAATCGAGGTCGTCGTCGGTGAAGGCACGCAACCGCAATCGCTCGGTGGTCAGCTCACGCATCGATGCATTTCCTTTCACCGCAGGGCTTTCTGCAGCTCGGGGGCCAGATCGCCGCGCGGCACCGCCCGGATCGCAGGCAACCCCAACCAGCCGGCCAGCTCCGCCAACTCCGCCGCCAGCTCCCGTGCCACCACCGGTGCGTTCTGGCCGGGCTCGGACCACGCGGACTAGACGACCAGTTCACCGGCCGAGCGATCCGCCTTCAGATCGACCCGGGCGACGAACTCCTCACCGAGCAGGAACGGGTACACGTAGTAGCCGTATCGCCGCTTCTCGGCCGGCACATAGATCTCGATCCGGTAGTCGAAGCCGAACAGCCCGGCCAGCCGGCGTCGCTCGAAGACCATCGAGTCGAAGGGGCTGAGCAGTGCCCGTGCCTCGACCCGGCGCGGTCGGCGGGCCTGGTGCCACAGGTATGCCGGACCCCAGCCGGGCACCTGCACCGGTTCCAGTTCACCGGCCGCCACCAGCTCGGCCACCGCCGCCTTCGTCTCGGCCACCGACAGCCGGAAATAGTCGGCCAGGCAGGAAATGGTGCCGATGCCGAGTGCGGTCGCGGCCCGGCGCACCAGGGTCAGATGGGATTCGGTGACGCTGGGGGTCGGCTCCTCGACCACCGCGGCCGGCAGCACCCGCTCGGGCAGCGCGAAGGCCCGCTCGAACTGGCTGTTGCGGTGCGCGGAGGTGATCCGACCGCACCAGAACAGCCACTCCAGCGCGGTCTTCACCTCCGACCAGTTCCAGCCCCAGTGGTCGCGGCGGCGCTCCTCCACGTGTTCGATCTCGCGGGCGGTGATCGGTCGGCGCGCGTCGGCGACCTCGGCGTACACCCGTTCGACCAGCCCGGGCTGTTCGGCCTGCATCCGCCGGATCCGGCCCCAGGCCTCCTCGGCGGCCCGCTCCATCCGGAACCGCAGCGCCGGTTGCAGGGTGACGTCGACCAGGCTCGCGGCGTGCCCCCAGTATTCGAAGAGCCGGCGCGGCGGGCGATGGGTGGCGCGGGCCAGCAGGTCGGTGTCGTAGGCCCCCAGCCGGGAGTAGAGCGGGAACTGATGCGCCCGGGCGACGACGTTGATCGAGTCGATCTGGAACTGGCCGAGCCGGCTGATCACCTGCTGCACCTGCCGCATCGTCACCTGCTGCGGGCGGGGGGTCGCCAGCCCCTGGGCCGCGATGGCGATCCGGCGGGCGGCGGCTGGGCTGATCGTGGTCACCCGCCCGAGCCTAAATGGCGCTGCCGACAGCGGGTCGCCACCCCTAGACTCCCGGGCATGACCGATTCGGCATCCGCGCAGCAGTCCTTGGTTCTCTACGCACACCAGACGATGGCCGACTGGGAATACGGCTATGTCGTCGGCTGCCTGGGGATGTTCGCCGCCGACGGGTTCACCGTGCCGCCGGTCGTGGTCGCGGGTGCCGACACCGCACCGGTCCGCAGCCTGGGTGGGCTGACCGTCACCCCGCAGATCAGCCTGGCCGAACTGGATCCCGATGAGGTGGCGATGCTGGTGCTGCCCGGTGGGATGGACTGGGACCAGCCGCACGCCGAGGTGTTCGCGCTGGCCGATCAGGTGCTGCAGCGCGGCAACGCGGTTGCCGGGATCTGCGGCGCGGTGCCGGCGATGGCCCGGGAGGGTCTGCTCGACGAGGTCCCGCACACCGGCAACGACCCCGCCGAGTTCGAGGGAATCGACTATCGCGGTGACAACCGCTACCTGGCCGATGTGGGCGCGGTCGGCAGCGGCGACATCATCACCGCCTCCGGCGCGCACGCGCTCGAGTTCACCCGGGAGGTCTTCCGCCGCCTCGGCCTGCCCGCGGACGCGATCGACGAGTGGTACGCCGCATTCAGCTGACGCGCTGTTAGCATCCGCCCATCGGCCCACTGCGAAATCGGGGGAAAGACCGTGGGTGCACCATCGAAGACGTTCGCATTCCTGCTCGCCGGCACGGCCGCGGCGGCACTCGCCGGTTGCACCGGTGGATCCTCCGGCTCGGGCGGTGATCCGACCCCGGCACCCGCGACCGACGCGCGCGTGGCCACGGTCTCGACGGCCTGTGAGCTGCTGACCGACGACCAGGTCGCGGCGGCACTGGAGAGCGCCGGTGGCGGGCGGCCGACGGTGACGCATCGGCCGATCGGCGACAACGGCTGCCAGTGGGAGGGCCGGGGTACGGTCTCGGTCTCGATCGCCAGGGACGATCCGGACAACCAGAACCGCTTCATGGCCAGCTATCGCGAGTCCTCGGGCGCGGAGATCGTCCCCTCGGGCGTGCCGGCGCAGATCTACTACGAACCCGGCAGTGCCACCGGCTGGGTGTGGACCGGTGGCCAGTACCGGGCGCAGCTGAGCAGCTACCCCGGCACCAGCGATGAGGCCAACCGCCAGCTGATGAACCAGATCGCCGGGCTGCTCGCCCGATGAGTCGGTCCCGCGGCCCCCTGCCCGGGCGCCGCCGCTGAACCGCGGCTCAACCCGCCTTGATCCCGAGCCGGTCCAACGCGGTGGCGAGCCGGTCGACGGTGCCGTCCACATCGGCCCACTTGTCCAGGCCGAACAACCCCAGCCGGAAGGCCTGGTAATCGGCCGGTTCGTCGATCATCAGCGGTACGCCGGCCGCGGCCTGCACCCCGGCCTGTTTGAACTTCGCCGCCGACGCCAGCTCGGGATCATCGGTGTGCACCACGACCACGGTCGGTGACTGCCATCCCTGGGCGGCGACCGAGCGGAAGCCGCGCGCGGTCAGCAGCCCGCGTACGTTCTCCCCCAGCTCGCGTTGCCGGGCGGTGAGCTCGTCGAGCCCGACCCGCAGCGACTCCTTCATCACCTCGACGTTGTGCAGCAGGGAATCGGTCGGCATCGTCGCGTGGTAGCCGGCCCGGCCCTGCTCATACCCCTCGGCGATCGCCAGCCATTTCTTCAGGTCGCCGGCGAAGCTGCTGCTGGTGGTGTCCTCGATCGCCGCCCGGGCGCGCTCGGAGAACATCACATAGCCCGCGCACGGCGTACCCGACCAGCCCTTCTGCGGCGCGGACAGCAGGATGTCGACCCCGATGGCGGTCATGTCCACCCACAGCGGCCCGGAGGCCACGCAGTCCAGCACGAACAGGCCGCCGACCGCGTGGGTGGCCTCGGCGACCCGGCGCAGATAGTCGTCATCGAGCAGGATCCCCGATGCGGTCTCCACATGCGGGGCGAAGACCACCTCGGGACGCTGCGCAGCGATCGCCTGCTCGACCTCCTCGATCGGTGCCGGTGCGAAACCCGCCTGCGGTTCATCGGAGACCGGCCGCGCCGCGAGCACCCGGTGGTCCTCGGTGAGCCGGCCGGCATCGATGATCTGCGACCAGCGATAGGAGAAGAATCCGTTGCGCAGCACCAGAACCCGGCGCCCGCCGGCGAACTGGCGCGCGATCGCCTCCATCCCGAAGGACCCGCCGCCGGGGACCACCGCGACCGCCGCCGCGTGGTAGGTGTCGGCAAGGATCCGGATCAGATCCTGGAAGGCCGCGACGAAGCGCGCGGACATGTGGTTCAGGGAGCGATCGGTGAAGACGACCGAATACTCCAGCAGGCCGTCGGGGTCGATGTCGGCACGGGGCAGATCCATGCGGGCCACCCTAGCCCCGCGGCGCGCACCGGCTTGCGGGGGCGTACGCCGGTCCTCGGCGTACGCCCCCGGCCGGCTCGCACTCAGGCGGTCGGTACCACCGCGTCGCTGAGATCGAGGCGGATCACGCCGTAGTCGTAGGCCTTGCGGCGATAGACGACGCTCGGTTTGCCGCTGGCGGCGTCGACGAAGAGGAAGAAGTCGTGGCCGACCAGTTCCATCTCATCGAGGGCCCGTTCCAGGGTCATCGGTTCGGTGCGGTGCTCCTTCTCCCGGACCACCAAGGGTCCGTCACCGGTCACCTGGATGCCGGCGACCGTGTGGGTGTCGGACTCCTCCTCGGGGCTGCTGCCGTTCATCGAGAACTGCTCGGGCAGCAGCGCGGTCGCCTCGCGCAGCGACTTGGGGGCGTGGTTGCCGCGATGCACCTTCTTGCGGTCGGCCGCCTTGCGCAACTGGGATCGCAATCGGTCGAGGGCCTGCTCGAAGGCAGCCAGCTTCTCCTGTGCCTGGGCTTCCGCGCGGACCACCGGGCCCTTGCCGCGGAGCGTGATCTCGACCCGGGCGGATTCCTCCGGTTGCCGCTTGTTGCCGTACGCCGAGACCTGCACCTCGACGCGGATGACCTTCTCGGAGAGCTTCTCGATGCTGGTCATCCGATCGATGACGTGCGTGCGGAAATCGTCCGAAATGTGGCAGTGTCGGCCGGTCACCGAAACGTCCATTGCAACCTCCTTGTAGACGCTGTCCTCAGACAGGAATGGCACCGTGAGCGCCCACCCCGATCCCGTGTTGCGGGTCGATGTGGCGCCTCGGTGCCATGTGCCCAACGTAGCGCTCGCACCGACCGTTTACCAGAGGTTCACCTGGTGATTCCCACGACGTGAGGCGCCGCCCGGCGATCGCTGAAACACCCCCGAAACATCGCCGCCCAGTCACTTACGCGGTCGTAACACTGCGACAACTCCGACGAAACAGCGACCGATGAGAGTGGTCGCCATGACAGACATCAACACCGGCGACACCGCCTGGGTCCTGATCAGTGCCGCCCTGGTGCTGTTGATGACTCCCGGTCTCGCGTTCTTCTACGGCGGCATGGTCCGCGCCAAGAGTGTGCTCAACATGATCATGATGAGCGTGGTCACGATGGGCACCATCGGCGTGACCTGGGTCCTCTTCGGCTACTCGATGGCCTTCGGCAACTCCGTCGGCGGCCTCGGCCTGATCGGCAACCCGTTCGAGTTCCTCGGGTTGAAGGGGCTCGCGGAGGCGACCACCGGGTCGGAGGGGCATCTGATCCCGGCCCTGGCGTTCGTCGGATTCCAGTCGGCCTTCGCGATCATCGCGGTGGCGCTGATCTCCGGTGCCGTCGCCGACCGGATGAAGTTCGGCGCCTGGCTGGCCTTCTCGATCGTGTGGGCGATCCTGGTCTACTTCCCGGCCGCGCACTGGGTGTTCGCGTTCAGTTCCGACGACGGTGCGGTCGTGGGCGGCTGGATCGCCAACCAGATCAAGGCGATCGACTTCGCCGGCGGGACCGCCATCCACATCAACGCCGGTGCCGCGGCGCTGGCCCTGGCCCTGGTGCTGGGCAAGCGGGCCGGTTTCGGCAAGGACCCGATGCGCCCGCACAACCTGACCCTGGTGATGCTCGGTGCCGGTGTGCTCTGGTTCGGTTGGTTCGGCTTCAACGCCGGCTCCGCGCTGGGCGCCAACGGCACCGCCGCGGTCGCCTGGGTGAACACCCTGGCCGCCACCGCCGCCGCCATGCTCGGCTGGCTGATCACCGAGAAGATCCGCGACGGTCACCCGACCTCGCTGGGCGCGGCCTCCGGCGTGGTCGCCGGCCTGGTCGCGATCACCCCGGCCTGCGCCAGCGTCGACATCGTCGGTGCGCTCGCCATCGGTGTGATCGCCGGCGTGGCCTGTGCCCTGGCGGTCGGGCTGAAGTTCCGCTTCGGCCTGGACGACTCCCTCGACGTGGTCGGCGTGCACCTGGTCGGCGGTCTGGTCGGCACCCTGCTGGTCGGCTTCTTCGCCACCGCTTCGGTGCAGGTCGGCAGCGATGAGGCCGACCGGGTCAACGGGCTGTTCTACGGCGGCGGGCTGGACCAGCTGTGGCGGCAGGCCGTCGGCGCGGTCGCGGTGCTGATCTACTCCTTCGTGGTCAGCCTGCTGATCGCGATGGCGCTCAAGGCGATCATGGGCCTACGGGTCAGCGCCGATGCCGAGTCCGAGGGCATCGACCAGGCCGAACATGCCGAGACCGGTTACGACCTGAACCCGCTGGGCGGCCGGCTGGGCCGCGGCGCCCTGGCCCACGCGATGGCCTCGGCTCCCCCGCCGGAGCCCGCGCCCGCCGCTGACGACGACTCCGAATCCACCCCCACACCGAAGGAGGCCGCGAAGTGAAGCTCATCACCGCGATCATCAAGCCGCATCAGCTGGAGGGGGTCAAGCAGGCCCTGGAATCGTTCGGGATCTCCGGCATGACCGTCTCCGAGGCGTCCGGTTACGGCCGCCAGCGCGGGCACAGCGAGGTCTACCGCGGCGCCGAGTACGAGGTCGACTTCGTGCCGAAGGTACGCCTGGAGGTGCTCGTCGATGACACCGACGCCGACAGCGTGATCAGCCTGATCGTCAAGCAGGCCCGGACCGGCAAGATCGGCGACGGCAAGGTCTGGTCGATCCCGGTCGACGAGGTGGTCCGGGTACGCACCGCGGAGCGCGGCACCGCCGCCCTGTGATGCCCGGCGACGCACTGCCCGACCCCGAGATCGGCATCCGGGAGCGGGCGGACCGCAGCCGGCGTACCGCCGACTGGCTGGCCGGGTTGTGGGCCGGCGCGGACGCACCCGCCGAGGGCGTCGCGCTGGCCTGCACCGGGTCGCTGGCCCGGCGCGAACCGGGGCCGCGGAGCGACCTGGACCTGATCGTGCTGCACGCCCCGGGTGTCGATCCGGGCCGGGTCGCGGCCATCGCCGACGGGATCTGGTATCCGATCTGGGATTCGGGGAACGCCCTGGATCACGCGGTCCGCTCGATCAAGCAGTGCCGCCAGGTCGCGGCGGCCGATCTCAATGTGGCCGGTGCCCTGCTCGAGCTGGCCCCGGTCGCCGGGGATGCCGATCTGGTCCGCCGCGCGGTCCGCCAGCTCGCCGAGGACTGGCGCGCCAATGCCCGCAAGCGGCTTCCGGAACTGGTGCAGCAGATCACCGCCCGGCACGAGCTCTCCGGTGAGCTGGCCCAGTTGCTGGAACCGGATCTGAAGGAGGCCAAGGGGGGTCTGCGGGACATGTCGATCCTGCGGGCGCTGACCGGCTCCTGGCTGGCCGACCGACCACACGGCGCGGTCGATGCGGCGTACACCTTCCTGCTCGACGTCCGCGACGCCCTGCAGCAGGTCACCGGGCGGCCCCGGAACCTGCTCACCCTGAACGACCAGGACGAGGTGGCGGAGCGGCTCGGGCTCGGGGACGCCGACGAGCTGCTCACCCGGGTCGGTCACGCGGCCCGCCGGATCAGTGCCGCCGCCGATGCGACGCTGCGGCGGGCCAGCCAGTCACAGCGGGCCCGGTTGGCGCGCCGCGGTCCGCGGCGCCCGGAGCTGACCCCGTTGCATCCGGGCTTGTACGCCCACGACGGTGAGCTGGTGCTCGGCCCGGTACGCGGCGGGCCACCGGATGCCGACGAACTCGTGCCGCTGCGGGCAGCGGCCCTGTCCGCGTCCCGGGATCTGCCGCTGGCGCCGGTCACCGCGCGCAACCTGGCCGCGCTGCCGGCGCCGGCGACGCCCTGGTCGCCACCGGCCCGGGAGCTGTTCGGCGAGCTGCTCGCCGGCCCCGGTCTGCTGCACACCTGGAACACCCTCGATCTGGCCGGGGTGGTCGACGGCTGGCTGCCGGACTGGGCCGGGATCCGTGACCGGCCACAGCGCAATCCGCTGCACCGGCACACCGTCGACCGGCACAGCCTGGCCACCGTGCTGGAGGCGCAGCACCTGGTCGGCCGGGTGCAGCGCCCGGACCTGCTGCTGCTGGCGGCGCTGCTGCACGACATCGGCAAACGTCCCGGCGCCGGTGACCATGCGGAGGTGGGGGCCGCGCTGGTCCGCAGGATCACCGCCGATCTCGGCCTGCCGGACGCCGACGCCGACCAGCTCACGCTGCTGGTCGCCGAACATCTGACGCTGATGGCGCTGGCCACCGGTGAGGACACCACCGATCCCGCGACGGCCGCCGAGCTGGGCCGCCGGGTCCACGACGATCCGGAGACGCTGAAGCTGCTCGCCGCGCTCACCGAGGCCGACTCGCGGGCCGCCGGGCCACGCACCTGGACCAGCGGCCGGGCCGCCCTGGCGCGCGATCTGACCGCCCGCACCCTCGCGCTGCTGGAACGTCAGCGGGCGGACCGGGAGCCCGCCGCCGGGTGACCCGGTGGCGGGGTCCTGCGGATGGTGGCTGCGGCGACGGCGGCACCGAGGACCGGTACGCCGGCGGCCCGCAGGGCACGGTGCGCCTCGGCCAGGGTGGCGCCGGTGGTGGTGACGTCGTCGATGATCACCACCACCGGGGCGGTGGTCTGGGGCCGGGCGGTGAGCCGGGCCGGTACCGCGGTCAGCGCCCCGGACAGGTTGGCCCAGCGCTCCCGGGCATGCAGGCCGGCCTGATCGCGGACCACCGCGGTCTGCCGCAACCCGCGCCGCACCGGCACCCGCAGACCGGCCAGGTGGCGCACCTCGGCGGCCGCCAGCCGGGCCAGCAGACCGGTGCAGTCCAGGCCGCGTTCGCGGACCACCGCGGGTGTGGAGGGGATCGGCACCAGCACGTACGCCTGCCCGGGTGCGCCGCGGGCCGCCAGCAACCGGGCCACCGCCAGCCCGAGCCGTTGCCCGAGCAGTGGGGCCGCCGCGCGTACCCCGCGCTCCTTGAACCCGGTGACCAGGCCCTGCACGCGGTCGTCGTAGTCGGCACCGGCCACCGTCGGCGGATAACCGGGCGGGCTGGGATCGCGGCGCGCGAAGCCGACCGGCGCGCTCGCCAGCGCGGCCCGGCAGTCGGCACAGACCCGCCATCCGGGCGTACCGCACCCCGGGCAGCGGGCGCCCAGCAGCAGGTCGGCCGCGGCGTTCACCAGGGCATCCATGCCGCACCATGGTGCGCACCCCCCGGAATCGTGCACCTGCGGGCGCGCTGTTCGCCGAGGGCTGAACTCTCAGCCGGTGTAGGCGGCCACCAGCACGTCGCGGGTCAGCAGCGGCCAGCGGTAGTCGTCCTCGTAACGCCAGGCACCGGTGCGCCCGACCACCACGGCCCGGGTACCGACCCGTCGCGGCGCCACGGCCAGGCTGGTCGCCTGCCAGTTGTCGGGCTGCCCGATCTCGGTGAGCTCGGCCGCCGACTGGTCGACCCGATAGGGCTTGACCGGTTTCTTGTCGTCCTCGGAGCCGAGCACGAGCAGCGTCGACGCGTCCTGCCAGGCGACGTCCAGCAGCCGGCGCGGGCCGGGGTTGGCCTCGTCGCTGAGCGGGACCGTGCGCCAGCCGTCGATGGTCAGCTCGGGCTGGGCGCGGTTGACCCGGACCAGCCCCAGCTCGGAGATCCCGTCGCGGACGCGGATCACCGCCATCCGGGTGCCGTCGGGTGACACCCGGAAGGCCGTCACCCGGGTGCCGTCGAAACCGCTCAGCGCGACCCGCTGCACCGCCGACCCGATCCGCACCCAGGCCTGCTGGCCCAGTGGTCCGTCGAGGATCGTCCACAGCTCGAGTTCCCGGCCGGGCAGGTACTGCGGCCGCAGCAGGCCCTGGCCGTTGCTGACCAGCGGCTCCAGCGGGGTGTCGTTGGACTGCCCGACGAGCAGGTCGGTGCCGTTGCCGGTGATCACCGCGATCCGGTCACCGGTCGGGGTGGCGGCCATCCCCGACACTCCCCCGGTACGCCCCAGCGGTCCCGCGACCGGGGCCAGGGTGGCCGGGCTCGATCCGTCGGAGATCGTGACCACCCCATCGGCGGTCGCACCGAGCAGGGTCGACTGGCTGGCCGGCGGCACCGGATCGAGACTGCCGTAGGCGCTGATCGGGATCACCCCGGCCTGGTTCTGCTCCCGGACCGACCAGGGTGCCCCGTTGACGGTCAACCGGACCCCGGAGACCCCGGACACCTGCCCCAGCGTCCAGGCGATCTGGGCGGCGACCCGCGAGCGCTGGTCCTCGGCGAGTCCCTGCACCGCGTCGTTGAGGGAGATCTCCACCACGCCGAGGGAGTCCACGTAGGCGGCCTGCACGTTCAGCTTGGCCTGGGTCGGTACGGCGGTGACGACGGCCGGTTTCAGCCAGTCTGTCGGGCCGCGCAGCAGGGCCTGCAGCAGCGCGGTCGGGGTCTGGTTGCCGCGCGGCAGGAACACCGGATCGGGGACCAGGGTGCGCCAGCTCGGGTCGAAGAAGTAGACCGAGGCCTGCTGATAGAACTTGCCGAACAGGTACTGCGAGATCAGCAGACCCTGCGGCGGATGGGAGATCCGCCATTCGCCGTCCACATCGCGCACCATGCCGAAGTCGTGGCGCAGCGTGCCCTCGCCGTGGCTGAAGGCGCCGTCGGGGCCGACCTGGCCGACCTGCGGGGCCTGCAGCAGCGCCGATTCGGGACCGGAGGTGACACCGTAACCGTCGGCGTACACGGTCACCCCGTCCTCGGGCCGCCAACTGTCCCGCACGCTGGAGGCGAGGTACTGCCGCGCCACCGGATAGCCCTGCTGGTAACTGGCCATCGCCTGCAGGAAGCCCTCGGCGATGGTCCGCGGGGAGGCACCCGGTTGCGGCGCCTCGGGGGCGACCTCGACCGAGACGTCCGGTGCCTGGCTGGGCCCGGCGCCGGCCTGCACCGGGCCCTTCACCGGCAGGCTGACGCAGCCGCCGAGCAGCAGGCTGAGCAGCAGCACCAGCATGGCCAGCGGCGCGGCCGGCGTACGCCCGGTCACGACTCCCCCTCCGGGGTGCCCGGCCCGGGACGGGTCGCCGGCGTCGAGGCGGCCTGCCGCGGTTGCAGGGTGGGCGGCAGGGCGGCGAGCCGTTCCGCGGCCAGTCGCTGCGCGGATTCCAGCAGGTCCCGCGGGATCACCGGCAGCGGGGAGATCTCCAGCACCTCACCCGCGCGTCGCGGCAGCGTCAGCCGGAACTGGGCGCCCTGCCCGGGCCGGCCCCAGGCGTTCAGCCAGCCACCGTGCAACCGGGCATCCTCCATCGAGATCGACAGCCCCAGTCCGGTCCCGCCGACGGTCCGGTTGCGGGCCGGGTCGGCGCGCCAGAAGCGGTGGAAGACCTGCTTCACCTGGCTGGCCTCGAAGCCGACGCCGTGGTCGCGGACCGCGACGGCGACCGCCTTGTCGTCCCCGGCGACGAGGATGTCGATCGGCCGGGCCTCACCGTGCTCGATGGCGTTGCTGAGCAGGTTGCGCAGGATCCGGCGGACCCGGCGCACGTCCATCTCCACCGCCCCCGGGTCGCTGCCCTGCACCCGCAGCTCGATCCCGTTGCGTTCGGCGAAGGCGCGCTGGGCGGCGACCTCGGCGTTGACCACCTCGAGCAGGTCCTCGGTCTGGATGGACAGTTCCGCCGCACCGGCGTCGAAGCGGGAGATCTCCAGCAGGTCGCCGAGGAGTTCCTCGAAGCGGTCCAGCTCGTCCTGCAGCAGTTCGGCGGAACGTTTCTCCAGCGGGGCGAAGTCGTCCTTGCCATCGTGCAGCACCTCGGCCGCCATCCGCACGGTCGTCAGCGGCGTACGCAACTCGTGCGAGACGTCGGAGACGAAGCGCTGCTGCACCCGGGACAGCTCCTCCAGCTGGGTGATCTGGCCCTGCAGCTCACCGGCCATGTTGTTCATCGAGGTGGCCAACGAGGCCAGGTCGTCGGTGCCGCGGACGGTCATCCGGTCCTCCAGGTGGCCCGAGGCGATCTGCTCGGCCTGCAACCGGGCGCCGCGGATCGGGGCGACCACCTGCCGCGAGACCAGGGCGGCGATGATCGCCAGCAGGATCGTCAGCAGCCCGCCGGTGGTGATCGCGGCCCGCTGCAGCACGTCCAGGGTCTGCCGCTCCTGGGTCAGCGGGAAGATCAGATAGATCGGGTAGCGCGAGGAGACCGAGGTCTCCACGGTGGCGCCGACGGCCAGCCCCGGCTCGGGCGGGCGGCCATCGGCGTAGTGCACCTCGGTCGGGGTGATCCACAGCTGCCCGGCGCCGCCCTCGCGCGCGACGGTGCTGCGCAGCTCGGCCGGTACCGAATCGGGCAGCACCCGGCCGGAGCGGATGTCGGAGACCGGGCCCTGGACGATCACCTGGTACTGCCCCGACAGGTTGCCACGGCTGGCCATCTCGAAGGCCAGCTGGGTGAGCAGGTCGTTGATCGACCCGGTGGACAGGTCGGCGGCCCGGAGCTGGCGCTGGGCGGTCTCCACCGCCACCGAGGCTTCGGCCAGCGCGGTCTGCCGTTTGCCGGCGAGTACGCCGTCGGTGGCCTGCTGCATCAACAGCCAGCCGCCCAGCAGCAGCACGATCGCGGAGGCGAGCAGGGTGGTACCGACCACTCGCAGCGGCAGCGACCCCCACCAGACCCGCACCGGGATCGAGAGGAATCGCCCCACACGCGTTGCCGCGTGGGGGCCCTCAACCAAGCTCGCCCGCCTTGTAACCGATGCCACGGACGGTCACCACGATCTTCGGGTGCTCGGGGTCCAGCTCGACCTTCGAACGCAGCCGCTGCACGTGCACGTTCACCAACCGGGTGTCGGCCGCGTGCCGATAGCCCCAGACCTGCTCCAGCAGGGTCTCCCGGCTGAACACCTGCTTGGGCCGGCGGGCCAGGGCGAGCAGCAGGTCGAACTCCAGCGGGGTGAGCGGGATCGAGGTCTGGTCCCGCTTCACCGAGTGCCCGGCGACCGAGATCGTCAGATCCCCGATCCGCAGCGTGTCGGTGTCGGAATCGTCGGGCAGCCGACGCAGCCGGGTCCGGATCCGGGCGATCAGCTCCTTGGCCTTGAACGGTTTCGCGACGTAGTCGTCGGCGCCGGCCTCCAGGCCGGCGACCACGTCGGTGGTGTCCGAGCGGGCGGTCAGCATCACGATCGGTACGCCGGATTCGGCGCGGATGTCGGTGCAGATCTCCACCCCGTCCCGACCGGGCAGCATCAGGTCGAGCAGCACCAGGTCCGGCCGGGATTCGTGGAAGGCGTCCAGCGCCGCATCACCCTGGGCGACCCAGACGGTCTCGAAGCCCTCCTGCCGCAGCACGATCTGCAGCATCTCGGCGAGGGCGGCATCGTCGTCGACGACGAGGATGCGTCCCTGGGACTTCGTTTCGGACACCTGTGCACACCTCCGGGCTGGTTCGTTGCGGTAATCCTAGACACCGATTACGAACCTGCCCGGGACCCGCGCCGGGGCGGTTCGATCAGAGCTTGGACTCCCCGTAGGCGGCATTGTCCATCTCGGTCGCGTCGTACCCGTCCGGGGTCACGGGCATCTCGGTCTCCAGATCCGGAGTGGTCGTGCTCGGGCCGGGGCCGGTCGGGGTCGGCGGCATGCCCGGCATCCCGCTCGGACCGGGCTTCATATCGCTCAGATCGCCGATCTCGGGCCACTTCTGGCTCGTGAACGGACGCTCGTTGGCGATCCCGTCCTTGAGCTTCTTGACCCCGTCGTTGACCTGGGTGGACCAGGTGCGGATGCCCTCCTGGAGCTCGTTCTGGAAGTAGTCCTTGCAGTTCATGAACACCGAGATCGCCACCCGGGTGCGATAGCCCATGTCCTCCTTGTTGGGCGGCTGGTTCATCTCCAGCTCGTTCTGCATCTGGATCGCGCACTGGGCGACGCTCAGGTAGAACCGCTGCAGCCCGGTGGAACCGTCGTTGAGGGCACCGCCGGAGGCCTGCACCAGCTCGGTGATCTTGGCGAAGGCCTCGGTCTGCACACCGATGGCGTTGCCGTACGCCGTCGCCCCGGGGCCGGTCCAGCTGTTCTGCAGCTGCATCTTGCCGATGTCGGTGAGCAGATTGTCCATCTCGGTGGTCTTCACCGACTTCCACAGCTCGGCCTTGTCCCACAGGGTTTTCGGCGAGTTGAGCTGGTAGAGGTAGTTCTGGTTCCAGTAGGCGACGAGCTCGTTCCAGCACTTTGTCTGGTAGTTGCGCAGGTCCAGCAGATACTGATCCCACTTGCCCGGCAGCTGGTCGAAGGTGCACTTCTCGGTGGTGGTCCAGCTCTGGTTGTCCAGGCTGGCGTCGAACTTGCGGGCGTCGTAGTCGGCGCTCTCTCCGAAGAGGGTGTCGCCGACCTCACTCATGAATCCTCCGAAGCCACCGTTCTGGTCTTTCCAGGTCTTCATCAGCTCGGAGTCCTGAAGGTCCTGCTTGTCCTGATCGGCGTTCGTACCGGCCTTGTCCATCGCCTTCTTCAACTCATCGGCGATGTACTTCCCGGCGCCCTCCCAGTTCTCGATGGGAAACGAGGCCTGCTCACCCGTGGTCACGATGTCTGCTCCTCAGTCACTTCTTGGCGCCGGTCTTCTTGGCCTGATCGGAGTTGTCCTGCTCCTGGCCCTCGTACTTCTTGGCGGTCTTCTCGAGCCGGTCGGCGACATCGGTGAACGTCTTCTCGCTGTCGGCGACCCAGGCATCGACCTTGTCCTGGACATCGTTGTAACCGTCCGCCATCTTCTTGGCGTAGCCGAAGTCGGCCTCGGTGAGCTCGACCTGCTCAAGGGTCCTGCCGATCCGCTTGAACGACTCGGCGAACTCCTGCCAGAGCTTGGCGTCTGCCCGAAGCTGCTCCAGGCTCACCTTCATGTCGACCGCCCCCTGACCGGGACCACCCGGCCCACCCGGGCCGCTCGGGCTGCCGAGCGACGGCGATCCGGGCCCGCCGGGCATCTCCGGTGTCGTGGGCGCGCCCGGGCCGTTGGGGCCCAGGTCGTTGGGGCCGAGCTTGTTGGGGTCCAGCTTGTTGGGGTCCAGCTTGTTCGGATCCAGCTTGTTCGGATCCAGCTTGTTGGGGTCCAGCTTGTTCGGATCCAGCTTGTTGGGGTCCAGCTTGTTCGGATCCAGCTTGTTGGGGTCCAGACCATTGGGACCGAGACCGTTCGGGTCCAGCCCGTTCCGATCGAGCCCGTTCCGGTCCAGGCCGTTGCGATCGATGCCGTTCGGGTCCAGCCCGTTGCGGTCCAGATTGCTGTCCAGGCTGGGATTGCGACTGCTTTCGAAGCCGGGGGTCCTGGTGCCGTCCAACCCCAGGCCGCGGTCGCGACCGAGGTCGGGCAGGCCGGAGCGGTCGCTGCTCAACCCGTTCGAACCGAGCCCGTCCAAGCCGCCCGATCCGAGCCCGCCCGGGCCGGAACCGAGCCGACTCGAGCCGAGCCCGTCGGTGCCGAGGCCGTTCAGCCCGGGCTGATCCCGATCGGGGATCCCATCGCCGTTCAGGTCGTCGGGAATGCCGTCGCCGTCGAGGTCCCCGCGGACCCCCGAACCGCTGCCGCCACCCAGGCCCGCCGCGCTGGTGCCGCCACCGGGCGTACCCATCGCGTCCGCCTTCAACCCGCCGGACCCCGAGCCACCGGGGCCGATGCTGCCGCCGCCGATGCCGGAGGCACCCAGCCCGGCCTTGCCGGCACCGAGGCCACCCGCGCCCGCACCGGCGCCGCCGCCGGAGCCCGCGCCACCGCCCATCATGCCGGGCGGCATCATCATCGGGGCGCCGCCCTTGCCACCCTTGCCGCCCTTGCCGTCGCCCCCGTTGGGGTCGATCAGGGCCTCATAGATGTCGAGGTCCTCGTCGGTGTCCTCCTGACCGGCGGAGATCGAGGTGTTTCCCGCGCGATAGGTCATCCGGTCGTTCATCACAGCTCCTCGCCCTCGGAGATCCAGCCACCCGCGATCAGTACCGGCCGCAGGGTCCGCTTGCGCAGGTCGAGCACCTCGTCCTGCAGTTCGTCGTATTCGCCCTTGATCACCACCGGCTCGCGCCAGTTCTCGTACGCCCGGGCGAAGGCCTGGTGCAGGGCGGTCACGATCCGTTCCACCCGGGCCCCGGACGCCCACTGCTCGTCGATGGTCACCTTCTCCGGCCGCATCTGCAGGTCCAGTTGCACCGAGACCTTCTCGTTGTCGCTCTGCCCGACCGCCGGTTCGTAGCGGTACTCGCGCGGGCGCACGTCATCGCGCTGCGCCAACCGGTCCTGCTTCTCGAACGCCTGCAGGGTTTTCTCGAGCAGCTGGTTCACCTCGTACTGGCTCATCGGGTGATCGAGGACGGTGCCCTGCGGCTGTGGTCGCCGACCCGCGAGGAGGTTGAAGCTCGGGGTGTCGATGGCGCCCAGGCTGAGCGGCTCGGTCGCGACCCGGGCGGCACCGTGCACCGCCGCGGCCAGATCCGGCTTCACCTTGTTGCGCCAGTTGTTGGAGATCACCACGCGGACCACCCGATGATCCTCGTCGACACCCACCCGGACCGCGCCGCTCGGGTCGCTGGTCAGCTCGCCGGGCCAGTCGTCGGTCTGCTCCTCGGGCTCCGGACCGGGCGCGCCGAGGCCGTCCCAGGCGCCATCGTCGTCGTCAAGATTCCAGTCGGTCATGGGTGCCCTTCTCGCTCGGTCACCCCAGTCTCACACGCTGCTGGTTCAGCGGCAGCCCAGCGGGCCGCCCAGACGGAGGATCCTTCCGGTCAGTTGCATTCGGGGTCCTCGGGGAAGGTCGAATAGATCGCCACATCGAGGGATTGGCGGCGCAGCACCCGACGCCACAGGTCCTCCTGGTCGGGGCCGAAGACGTCATCGATCTCGGCCTTCGCGACGAACCAGCCATCGCGCAGCAGCTCACCCTCCAACTGCCCGGCCTGCCAGCCGGCGTACCCGGCGAAGATCCGCAGATCCCGGTACGCCCCGGCGACCAGTTCCAGCGGGGTGTCCAGGTGCAGCAGGCCGACATCGCCGAACACCCGCCGCCACCCGGGCGGCTCCTCATCGCCCGCCAACCGGGCCAGGCAGATCGCGCCGTTCGGCGAGACCGGGCCGCCGTCGAAGAGCACCTGCGGTGGGCTGACCTGATCGGACCAGCCCGGCAGCACCTGGTCGAGGTCCACCTCGGAGTAGCGGTTCAGCACCACGCCGAGGGTGCCGGATTCGTCGGCGTCGAGGACCAGCACCACGGCACTGTCGAAGACGCCGTCGCGCAGTGTCACCTGGGAGATCAGCAGGTCACCCGGCCGGATCGCACTCACCGGCGTACTCCCGGGTGGGTCGGACAGGTCTGCACGTTTCGCACTGTATCGCTCGGGGGACGACCCCCGTACCCCCGCGCTCGCTCCGCTCGCAATCGCTCGGGGGACGACCCCCGTACCCCCGCGCTCGCTCCGCTCAGCCGAGTTGCCAGGATCGCTTCGACAGACCGAACCAGAAGCCACCCACCGTGGTCCGGCCGCGCAGCCCGGCACCACCGGCGCTCGCGGCGCCCAGACTGAGCAGCAGCGGCGCCCAGTGCTCGCTGCGCGGGTGGGCGTGTTCGAAACCGGGTGCGCGGTGGGCGGCGTCCAGCAGCGCATCGACATCCTGTTTCGCGATCGCCTCGGCAGCCCACTGGTCGAACTCGACCGACACCGCAGGCGCCGGTGCGTCGGCGTCCGCGCTCGGATCGAACCAGGCCAGATTGTGGGTGGTGAAGCCCGAGCCGATGATCAGCGTGCCCTCCTCGCGCAGCGGCGCCAACCGGGTGCCGAGGTCGAACAGCTGCTGCGGGGCGAGGGTCGGCATGGACAGCTGCAGCACCGGGACGTCGGCGTCGGGATACATCTCGACCAGCGGCACGTACGCCCCGTGGTCCAACCCGCGCGATTCGTCGTGGCGCACCTCGCCGTCCAGCAGCTCACCGACCCGGTCGGCCAGTTCCGGGGCGAGCGGCGAGTCGTAGCGGACGTCGTAGTAGTGCTGCGGGAAGCCCCAGAAGTCGTAGGTGAGCTCGACCCGGTTGCGGCTCGCCGACACCGTCACCGGCGCCTGCTCCCAGTGCGCGGAGACGATCAGGATCTGCTCCGGCTTCGCCAGTTCCGCCGACCAGGCGGCCAACTCCCCCGGCCAGCTCGGGTCGTCGGCCAGCGGCGGGGCGCCATGGGAGAGGAACAGCACGGGTTGGCTCATGGGGGTGGAACGTCCGGGCCGCGGGGCACATTCCCGGCACACGCAGAAGGGCCCGCCGGATCGGCGGGCCCTCGCGTACTCAAGCAGGGTGAACGTGGAGGTGCGGGGAATCGAACCCCGGTCCTCGAAGGATGAACTCAGGTCTTCTCCGGGCGCATCCGTCATCGCGGTCTACTCGGCTCCTGCACTCCTGACGGCGGGTTGCAGCCGAGCCCAGTTCTGTGAAAGTCCCCTACTGACCCCAGAACAAGGTCAGCAGAGCAAGCCTTCTCAATGAGGCCAGGAACCGGACCGAAGGCTAGTCCGGGCTGACCCTTCGATCACTGCTCAGGCAGCGAGAGCGAAGTCAGTGCGCTTGTTATCGGCACTTATTGGTTTCCACGGAGCGTTAACGAGATAACCGTGGATCCTCGGCCCGCTTCTCCTGGAACTATCGCCCCAAGTCGAAACCGATCACCCCCTGTTGAGTTGTCCCCGGTCCCTGAGGACCGGACGTCCCAGTCTACACGACCGGGTCGATCAGCCGCCGCTGGTTTTCGGCTGCATCCGGGTCTCCGGATCCACCGCCTGGCGGGTCGCGGTGACCGCGCGCTGCAGGTTCTCCCGCCACCGGTTGCCGGTGGCCGCGTTGATGGCTCCGGTCCAGGTGAGCACCACCCAGAGCACACCGAAGGTGCCTTCGATCCAGATGTTCCGACCGCCCGCGCCGAGCAGACCCCACCCGGGAACGACCAGGTTGAGATCGGCCCAGGCGACGGTGAGATAGGCGATGATGGCCGCCAACTGGAACCAGAACGCCTTCATCGCCTCCTGCCGGACATACGACCCCTTGCTGGACAGCGCGAAGACCGCAGCCGGCCCCAGGACCAGGGTGCCCAGGCCCGAGAGGTGCGTCAGCGCGGCGATGGCCCGACCTCGCCCCTCGGGGGTCACCGGCCCCGGCGTCGGCGCCTCGATCAGCCCGTAGAAGGCGGTGTTCAGCTCGCGTCGCGTCCGGGCCGACAGCACCTGGTCCAGCCGCTGGTCGAACTCGGCCTCGGTGAGCCGGCCATCGGCGTACGCCTCGGCGAGCACGCCCTCGGCGCGCTCCCGTTGTTCGGTGGTGACGAACAGCGCCAGTCCGAGGGCCTCGTCGGGGGTGGGTTCACTCATGCCTCCACCCTCCGCCCGGGCCGACCGAGGCGCCATCGGTGAGACCCCCGGGGCAGCCCTGAGTCGACGATAAGGGCCATTGCCGGACCGGCTCAGGGCCGCGGCTTCTCCTCCTTGAGCGGCTTCCACGGGATCACCCGGGTGAGCGGGTTCTGCCACTGCTCGCCATGGGCGGCCTTCACGCCGCCGATCAGGGTGATCACCAGCCAGGCCACCCAGAGCATCCCGACCATCCAGTCGAGCCGCTCGCCGAGGAAGCTGTTGACACCGATCGCGCCGACGAAGCCGATCGAGGCGATGGTCTGGTAGTTGAACGCCTTCGCGGCCTGCTGCCGGGCGTACGACCGCTTGCTGGAGATCGCGTACATGAACAGCGGCCCGAAGATCCACGCGAAGAACACCGAGAAGTGTGCGATCGCCGCCGCCGCCCGGCCGGTGCGGCCGTCGGCGCCCTGGTTGACCAGGGTCGGCCGGTACGCCGGGTGCAGGCCGAGCGCCGAGGTGGCCGAGGGCACCTGGACCAGGCCGTAGAAGGCGGCGTTCAGGTCGCGGCGGGTGGTGGCGGTGAGCACCTGCTCCAGCCGCTGGTCGAACTCGGGTTCGGTGAGCCGGCCGTCGGCGTACGCCTCGGCCAGGAAGCCCTGCGCCCGCTCCCGCTCCGCCGGGGTGACCATCAGCCCGAGCCCGGGCACCGTCGGGTTGGCATAGCTGCTGCCGACACCGGGGTTGGGGGCGCTGTTGGAGAGGCTGCTGCCGGTCGGCGTGTAGTCGCGGTACTGCGGGAACTCGGTGCTCATGGGTACCAGTCTCTGTCGCAATTACCCACCACGGTATGGGTCATCCCCCGGGCGCGCCCCTGACACCTCCGCGACCTCGGTCGGATCGCTAGGCTCGAGCCATGACCAATGAGAAGCCCGAAGTGGATTTTCCCGACGGCCCGCCGCCCGCGGACCTGCAGATCACCGACCTCAGCGAGGGTGACGGCGCCGAGGCGAAGGCCGGCGACACGGTGCACGTGCACTACGTCGGCGTCGCCTACTCCACCGGTGAGGAGTTCGACTCGTCCTGGAACCGCGGTGCCCCGCTCAGCTTCCCGCTCGGCGGTGGCCGGGTGATCTCCGGTTGGGACCAGGGCATCCAGGGGATGAAGGTCGGCGGCCGCCGCCAGCTGGTCATCCCGCCGGACCAGGCCTACGGCGACCGCGGCGCCGGTGGCGTGATCAAGCCCGGCGAGACGCTGATCTTCATCTGCGATCTGGTCGGGGTGAACTGACCCGACCGCCCGCCACACCTGGGCGTACGCCCGAAACGCGCCGGTTCGGCCCATTGCGGGTCGGGCCGGCGCTTCTTCGCCTGTGAACTTTCGAATATCTATTGCAGTTGCGAATGTCGTCTGCTTCAGTGAAGACATCACACCGGCGTGATGTCAGAACGGAGCACCATGACCACCGATTACGACGTCATCCAGATCGGCTTCGGTCCGGTCGGACACATCAGCACCGCCCTGCTCGCCCAGAACGACCACTCGGTGGGCATCTTCGAACGCTCGCCCGAGCAGTATCCGCTGCCGCGCGCGGGACACATCGACCACGAGATCATGCGGATCTTCCAGGGCGTCGGAGCAGCCCATGAGTTCGAGAAGTTCGCCATCCCGATCCCTGACTACGACATGCTCAACAAGCACGGCCAGGTGCTGATCCATCTGGACTGGAACGCGCCGACACCCTCGGGCTGGAAATCGGACTATCTGATCTACCAACCACACATGGAGGACGCGCTCTGCGAGGCGATGGGCAGGATCGGCGGTTACGACCTGCACCGCGGCTGGGAGGCGACCGCGATCGTGCAGCATCCCGACCACGTCGAGGTGCACGTCCGCGAGAACCGGCGGATCGACGGCAGCTGGCAGGCGGCCGGCCCGGAACGGGTGGTCACCGCGAAGTATCTGATCGGCGCGGACGGGGCGGGATCGTTCACCCGCCGCACGGTCGGCATCGAGATGGACGACCTCGGCTTCGAACATGACTGGCTGGTCACCGACATCAGGCCGCACGACCCCGACGTGTTCGTCGACATGCCCCAGGGTGGCGCCCAGGTCTGCGACCCGGCCCGGCCGACCTCGATGTTCCGCTGGCTCGGCCGCAACCATCTGCGCTGGGAGTTCAAGCTGCGTGACGACGAGAAACCCGAGGAGATGGCGACCGAGGAGAAGGTCTTCGAACTGCTGGCGAAGTGGGACGTCGGCCCGGACCGCTTCGACATCATCCGCAGGACCGTCTACACCTTCCGATCCCTGCTGGCGCGGAGTTTCCGCAAGGATCGGGTGCTGCTGATCGGCGACGCCGCCCACCTGATGCCGCCCTTCATGGGCCAGGGGATGTGTTCCGGCATCCGCGACGCGACCGCCCTCGCCTGGCGGCTCGACCTGATCCTGCGGGGCGTCGCCGGCGATGAGCTGCTGGACGGTTACACCAGCGAACGTTCCCCGCACGTGCGCAAGATCATCGACATCTCGGTGGAGCTCGGCAAGGTCATCTGCGTCACCGACGAGCAGGAGGCCGAGGAACGGGATCGGTTCCTGCTCAGCGGCGAGGCCCCGCCCCCGGAACCCTTCCCGTGGCTGACGGACGGTTTCCTGCAACCGGATCCGAGTACGCCCGAGGTCGGCCAGCTGGGTGTGCAGGGCCGGATCATCCGCGACGGCCGGACCGGGATGGCCGATGATCTGATCGGTACCGGATGGACCCTGTTCGTGCGTCGACCCGAACTGCTCGATGAGTTGGGGGCCGCGAGCCGCGGCGTACTCGAGGACCTGCGGGCGCATGCCTTCCACGTCACCCAGGCCCAGATCGACTCCCCGCGCACCGTGATCGACATCGACGCCACCTACAGCCAGTGGTTCGCCCGGCTCGGCGCGACAGCGGTGCTGGTGCGACCGGACTACTACGTCTACGGCACCGCGAGCACGCTCGAGGAGTTGGAGGCGATGCTGGCCGGGGTACGCGAGCAGCTCGGCGTACCGGTGTCGGCAGCGTCCGCGGCCCGCTGATCGGTCGGCGTCACCAGCTGCCGCCGCCGCCTCCGCCCCCGCCACCGCCGGAGAATCCGCCGCCGCCGAAGGACGACCCGCCGCCGAAGCCGGCGCCCGAGCTCCAGCCGCTGCCCCCGCCGGCGGACGGTGCCGGCATCGGGGTGGCCGCGGTGGACAGGGTGCTGTTCAGCGCGAGGATGTTGAAGGTGGTGAAGTCGCCGTAGTACCAGCCCGGCGCGACGTTCGGGATCCGGCCGGCGGCGATCAGCTCGCCGCAGAGCTTGGCCCAGCGTTCGGTGAGGCCGAAGATGATCGCCCACGGGAGGTACTTGGAGAAGATGTCCTCGCCCTCCTCGAACTTCAGCTGGTCCGCCTCGGCGGTGGCCAGATAGATCCGGAAGCCCTCGACCTGATCGGTCACCGCCCGGCCGACGGCGGTGCGCTGACCGCGGCGCAGCTTCCGGCGCACCACGAGCATGGTGATGACGATCGGGATCACCGCAAGCAGCAACGGCCAGATCCCGCCGATCACGCTCCAGACGACGGCGTTGCCCATCACCACCCAGGCCATGATCAGGATCCCGAACAGCCCGCCGGGTACGCGGCTCTTCTTGCCGACCGCGATGTTCTTGGGCATCTGGGTGAACCAGCCCTGGGCACGCACCTGTTTGCGCAGCTCGCGGGTGGTCGCGTCGTGCGCGTCGGTCAGGGTGCCGCGGTCACCGAGGGAGGCCACCGCACCGGGCGGGCGCCCCTCGAAGAGTTCGTTCAGCATCGCCACCTCGTGCGGGGCGGTGGCCACCGACGGATCGCGCAGGGTGGCCACATAGACCTTGCTGGACTCCCCTTCCGGGGACAGCGTGAGCGCACCGCGGGTGGCCAGGTCGATCAGGGTGGCGGTGGTGTCGGCGATGTCGACGACGCCGTCCTTGACCATGCCGGCCTCCCCGACAGGGATGCGGGGCGGTGAGAACGCCACCGGAATGGTGACCTTGCCCTGCTGCAGGGCGACCGGCGCGTTGCTGCCGGCCGGCGGAATGGTCCCCGGGGGTACGCCGACGAAGCGCTCGTCACGGCCGCGGCGGCGCCAGTAGAGCCAGCCGAGCAGCGGGGCGAAGATCGCGCTCAACCCCGCGGCGCCCGCGCCGATGATGGTGTTGCGGGTCTGCTTGTCCTGGGCCGCCTGGTCGGCGTTCTGCACCAGGATCGGATTCGGGTTCGCGACCAGACCCGGGGTGATCTTCACCCCGACGGTCAGCCCGGACCCGTCGGCGATGTCGCTCTGGCTGAACTCGGCGACCTGATCGGTGATGGTCTTGCTGGTGCACTCGGTGGTCTGGTTCCGACCGGGCGGGCCGGTGAAGCAGGAGACCTCCTGGGCGCCGCCGGGCACCTCGACTTTGACAGTGGCGTTGTCGATCGTCGCGTCCCAGTCGAAGCCGGTGGCGTCCCAGTAGAACTCGTCGTAGTCGCCCGAGGTGCGCATCGCCCCGGTGACCTTGTAGTTGATCACATAGGTCTCGGTGGAGTCGACGGTCTGGTTCTGCGAGCCGATCTGCAGCTGCAGCTTCTCGTTCCGGCTGCCCTCACCCATGGTGGAGGTCGTGTAGTTCGCGCTCGCACCGGTGGGGCTGCTCACCCGGATGTCGGAATAGTCGTAGACGGCGTCCTGCTCGTCATTGCCGTAGGGCTCCCGGGAGACGAGTTGGCGGTAGATGCCGTGCCGGTTGGAGCCGGCGAAGTTGTAGGTGATCGTCTCGGTCGCGCTCACCGAGCCGTCGGTGTTGACGGTGTAGCTGATGTCGAACTCGGAGATCGAATCCCCGGGCGCGGCATGGGCCAGTGGTGCCAGCTGGGGCGCACCCGGGGCGAGGACGAGCAGGGCGCCGAGCAAGAGCATCAGCGCCGCGGCCGGCAGCCTGGAGATTCGTGGCCGTCGTGTCGCTTGCACTGGGCGTCCCCCTCATCGTCCGTGGTACTCATTCCTACCGGTTTCGAGGGACCACTCCCAAATTGCCCTTGTGCCTGCGAAGCCTGTATGAGACTTTCCTCATGAAGGTTCCAGATCCAACTCACCCCAGGAGGGGCCCGTGCGCATCTCATTCCCCAAAGTGTTGCTTCGGATCGCACTCGTGATTTCGCTCGCGATCGGCTCGATCGGCCTCGTGGCCACGCCGGCACAGGCCGACACCAGGATCCACTACGCGATGTATGGCACGTTCGGTTCGTGCGAGAACGCTCGGCTGAATCTCGAATCCTCTGGACGCTTCTATGATGGCGTCTGCGCGCGCGAGTACGCAATCTATTGGGTGCTTTACATCACGAGGAAGGAAGGAGGTGGTGGTGGCGGTGTCGGCAGCTGGGGATGAGCAGGTCTGGCATGGGCGCGGTTGGATCGACCTGCGCCAGGATCTGTTCGTTCCGCGGAAGACGACCCCGTGCTCCTACCTGGTCAAAGTCCCGGTGAACGTCCCCGACCAGGCCCACGAGTTGGCGCTCACGGGGCGTCGACTGGATGTCGCCGGATCATGGGACGGTCACCAGTTCACCGTATCGAGCGCTGCCTTCGCCCAGAACCAGGAAGAACCCAGCTATGTCGGCACGCCCCCACATCCGGGCGAGTCCATGAGTTGGGCTGAGGGTCGCGCCCTCGAATCGTCGCGACCACCGGAGGCGATGGAGCGGCTCCTGGGTGCCAGCGCGATGCCAGCGATCCGCGAGAACCCGAGCCACGGCGCCACCCACCTCTCCTTGGAAGTCACCTACGTGGACCGCGAGCTCGAGGACTGGCGCGCCGCGCATCCGCTCGGGCGGTTCGTGCTCTTCCGTGCGACCATCGGCCAGACCGGCCGGTGGTTATTCGACTGACCTGCGCGCGTCAGCGGCGCTGCCGGTCGGCCAGGGCGCGCTCGGCCTCGCGGTCGGCGTCCCGGCGGCGCAGCGTCTGCCGCTTGTCATACTCACGCTTGCCGCTGGCGAGCGCGATCTCGACCTTGGCGTACCCGTCGTTGAAATAGATCGCCAACGGGACCAGGGTGCTGCCGGCGTCGCTCAGCTTGCGTTCCAGCCGGTCGATCTCGCGGCGGTGCAGCAGCAGCTTGCGGGTCCGGCGGGCGGTGTGGTTGGTCCAGGTGCCGTGGCTGTATTCGGGGATGTGTGCCTGGCGCAGCCAGACCTCCCCGTCGTCGATGGTGGCGAACGCGTCGACCAGCGACGCCCGGCCCTGACGCAGCGACTTCACCTCGGTCCCGGTGAGCACCATCCCGGCCTCGAAGGTGTCGTGGATGTTGTAGTCGTGGCGGGCCTTCTTGTTCTGGGCGACCATGGACCGACCGGTCTGCTTCTTGGCCATCGCACTCCCCTTCACACTCGCCGTGGACAACCGCCCCAGCCTACCAAGAGGTACGCCCCAGCCGCGCGGCATTTCCGCAGCGGGCCCGCGCGCCGGCTCAGTTGAAGAGGACCCCGGGGTTGCTCAGCTCGCCATCCATCCAGGTCATCAGGTGCAGGTGGCAGCCGGTCGACAGGCCGGTGGTGCCGGCGTACCCGATGATCTGGCCCTTGGTGACCCGCTGCCCCACGCTCACGGTGTAGGAGTTCGCGTGGTTGTAGCCGGTGGTGACGAACTTGCCGCCGACCTTGCCGTGGTCGATCATCAACCGGTTGCCGTAGGCGGAGTTGAAGTACTTCTCGGTGACCACACCATCGGCCGGGGCCCGCAGCGGGGCGTTGCACTGGGCGGCGAAGTCGGTGCCGTCGTGCAGCTTGTAGATCTTGGTGATCGGGTGCAGTCGCATCCCGAACGCCGAGGTGATCGTGGTGTCGGTCGGGTAGATGAATCCGCTGCCGGCGGTCTGCGCGGTGGCGTTCTGCACCGGGGCCGCGGCGGCACCGGCCTTGGGCGCGGCTGCGGCCTTCGGGGCCGACTTCGCCTGGGCGGCCGCGGCGTCGGCGCGTGCCTTCGCGGCGGCGGCATCGGCACGGGCCTTGGCGGCAGCGGCCTCGCGGGCCTTGCGGGCCTCCTCCGCCTTGCGCGCCTCCTCGGCCTTCTGCTGCACGATCCGCTCGGCGATCCGCTGCTCGACCTGGGCCCGCTCGGCGTTCAGGCCCTCGAGCTGCTGCTGGTCGGCGGCGAGCTGGTTGCGGGCCGCGGTCTCGGCCTCGCCGTTGCTGGTGACCAGCGCGGCCACGGCCTGCTCCTGCTGCCGCGCGGTGGACTCCAGCTGGGTGATCTGGCTCAGGTTGGTCGCGGCAGCGGCCCGCTCCTGCGCCATCTGCTTCTCGATGCCGTCCTGCTTGTCCTTGGCGGCGGTGAGCTGGGTCTGGATCTCCTTGAGCTTGTCCATCTCGGCCTGGGTCGAGTCGAACACCGTTGTCGACCACTGCACCCGGTTGGAGACGTCACCGGTGTCCTCGCCGGAGACCAGCATCCCGATGCCGACCAAGCCGGTGCGCTGCTGGTACTGGGTCCGCGCCACCTGGCCGACCTCGACCTGCTGGGCGTCGACGTTGCGCTGCCCCTCGGCCACCGCGGCCTTGGCCTTCTCCAGCTCGTCCTGGGCCTGGGAGAGCCGCTTGGCGGAGTCCTCGTCGGCCTTCTTCGCCGCACCGAGCTGGCGCTGGGTGTCGGCGAGCTGGTTGCGGGCATCGGTCAGCTGCTGCTGGGACTGGACCAGGCGGGCGGTGGCGTCGCTCAGTGCCCGGCTCGATTCGCTGACCTGGCCGCTGGTGCTGGTGATCTGCTGGTTGACCCGGTCGCGCTGATCGTTCAAGGGGTCATCGGCGTACGCGGTGGGCAGCAGCGTGCTGAACCCGAGGGCCGCGACCGCCAGGGCGCTGACGCCGAGGCGTACGCCGCGAGCGCACGCGCTCCGCGATCGGCGGGCGGTGGTGGTGCCGCGGTCGACGGGTCCGCCATCGAAGGCGGGGGGAAGATCCCGTGTCACTGCTGGTCCCCAATCGGTTGTGGGCGTACCGCCCGGTCAGGTCAAACTCTCAGGTACCGCCGGGTGGCGATGAGCGTGGGAATTATGGACAGCAGAATTCCCACTATGGCAACCCCTGCCATCGCCAGACCCGCTTGTGGCCAGCCAATCCAGGGTGAAGCCTCGATCAAGACTTCAGCTTTTCTGATGATGATGAAGTAAACGCCTGCGGCCAATGTTGCGCAAGCAAGACCCGCTCCGATGATGCCCGCGATCAGCGATTCGAGCAGGAACGGGAGCATGATGTAGAGGTTGCTGGCACCGACCAGCCGCATGATCCCTATCTCGCGTCTGCGGGCGAAGGCGGCCATCCGGATCGTGTTGCCGATCTGCAGGGCCGCCGCCAGCAGCAACAGCCCGGAGGCGATGATCGTCCCCCACTGCAGCAGCCCGAGCCACTGGAACAATCGGTCGAGCACCTTGTGCAGGTCCTGCACCGCCTGCACCCCCGGCAGCCCGGCGACCGCCGACACCACGCCCTGGTACTGCTCGGGGTTCTTCAGCTTGACCCGGAAGGACTCCTGCATCTGGTCGACGGTCAGCGAGTCCTGGATCGGGCTGCCCTCATAGGCCTTGCGGAACTCCTCGAAGGCCATCGGCTTGGACTCGAAGAAGACCTCGGCGACCTCGGGATTGGCCTGCAGCGTCTGCTGGATCTGGTCCTTCTGGGGCTGGGTCACCTCCTGGCCGGGGTCGCAGTTGTCGCCGCGGGTGTCCTTGGTGCAGAGGAAGACCGAGATCTCGATCTTGTCGTACCAGCGGCCCTTCATCAGGTCGACCTGCTGATTGGCCAGCAGCCCGGCCCCGAACAGCGACAGGGAGACCCACATGGTGACGATCACCGCGATCGTCATCGTCAGGTTGCGGCGGAGCCCGGACCAGGTCTCGGCGAAGGTGTGGCGCATCTCAGCTTTCCTCTTGGTGGCTCACGGCGTGCGGGGTGGTGTCGGTCCTGGTGCTCACTGGTAGCCGTACACCCCCTTGCTCTGGTCCCGGACGACCTCGCCGTCGTCGAGCTCGATCACCCGCTTGCGCATCTGGTCGACGATCGTCGAGTCGTGGGTGGCCATCACCACGGTGGTGTCGGAGCGGTTGATCCGGTCCAGCAGCTTCATGATCCCCACGCTGGTGTTGGGGTCGAGGTTGCCGGTCGGCTCGTCGGCGATCAGGATCTTGGGCCGGTTCACGAATGCGCGGGCGATCGCCACCCGCTGCTGCTCGCCGCCGGAGAGCTCCTCCGGCAGCCGGTCACCCTTGTTGCCCAGCCCGACCAGTTCCAGGGTCTCGGGCACCGCGCGGCGGATCACCCCGCTCGGCTTGCCGATCACCTGCAGGGCGAAGGCGACGTTCTCGTTGACGGTCTTGCCGGGCAGCAGCCGGAAGTCCTGGAAGACGGTGCCGATCTGGCGGCGCAGTTTCGGGATCTTCCACCCGGGCAGCCGGGACAGGTCCTTGCCGGCCACCCAGATCCGGCCGGTGCTGGGCCGGTACTCGCGCAGGATCAGCCGCATGAACGTCGACTTGCCGGACCCGGAGGCGCCGACGAGAAAGACGAACTCGCCCTTGTCGATCTCGACGTCGACATTCTTCAGGGCGGCGCGCCGCTGGCCCTCGTAGGTCTTGGAGACGTTCTCGAATCGGATCACGGCATCTGCTCCGGCCGCGGTCGACTACATGCCCTTTCGGGCACGCCCCGCAACGGGCTGCGCAGGGGAACGGCCGCCAGCGAGTTTAGGATCCGACAAAGATTTTCTTGGGATCTTCAGGCGCGTGGCGCCTGTGAATCAGGCCTCCCCGCTGGGCCTATGCGTTCGCCTCGGCCTCGGTCTCGGTGCGCTTGCGCCAGCGGATGCCGGCATCGATGAACGGGTCGATCTCGCCGTCGAAGACCGCGTCGGTGTTGCCGGTCTCCTGTTCGGTACGCAGGTCCTTCACCATCTGATAGGGATGCAGCACATAGGAGCGCATCTGCGCACCCCAGGAGCCGGCGCCCTCGGACTTCAGCGCGTTCAGCTCGGCCTCGCGCTCCTCGCGGGCCTTCTCCAGCAGCCGAGACTGCAGCACCCGCATCGCGGCGACCTTGTTCTGCAGCTGGGACTTCTCGTTCTGGCAGGAGACCACGACACCGGTCGGCAGGTGGGTGATCCGGACCGCGGAGTCGGTGGTGTTCACCGACTGCCCGCCGGGGCCGGAGGAGCGGAACACATCGATCCGCAGGTCGGCCTCGGGGATGTCGATGTGGTCGGCCTCCTCGGTGACCGGCAGCACGTCGACGCCGGCGAAGGAGGTCTGCCGGCGGCCCTGGTTGTCGAAGGGCGAGATCCGCACCAGCCGGTGGGTGCCCTGCTCGACCGACAGCGTGCCGTACGCGAAGGGGGCCTTGACGGTGAAGGTGGCCGACTTGATGCCGGCCTCTTCGGCGTAGGAGATGTCGTAGACCTCGGTCGGGTAACCGTGCCGCTCCGCCCAGCGCAGGTACATCCGCAGCAGCTTCTCGGCGAAGTCCGAGGCGTCCACCCCGCCGGCCTCGGCGCGGATGGTGACCACGGCCTCCCGCTCGTCGTACTCCCCCGACAGCAGGGTGCGCACCTCGAGCGCCTCGATGTCCTTGGTCAGCTTGCCGAGCTCGCGTTCGGCCTCGGCCAGCGAATCGGCGTCGTTCTCCTCGGTACCGAGTTCGACCAGTACGCCGAGGTCGTCGAGTCGGGCGCGCAGCGCGGAGACCCGGTTCAGTTCGTTCTGCAGGTGGGACAGCCGCGAGGTGACCCGCTGGGCGTTCTCCTGGTCGTCCCACAGGTCGGGGGCGGCGACCTGCCGCTCCAGGTCGGCGATCTCCTCGGCCTTGGAATCGGGGTCGACGACCTTCTCGATCGAACTCAGCGAGTGATCGAGGGTCGCCAGGGAGGATGCGAAGTCAACTGCCACAGCGCACAAGCCTACCGCTGCTCGCTGACCAGCATGGCGAGCGCGCCCCCGGGCCGCCCCTCGAAGACGTGCGGGGCATCCCCGCGGTAGCTGATGAAGTCCCCCGGCCCGAGCAGCACCGGGGCGTCGGCCGGGCCGATCAGCGCCGACCCGCTGCACAACAACAGGTGCTCGACGGTGCCCTGCGGATGCGGGTCGGATTCGCGCCGGGCACCCTCGGCGACCTCGAGCCGGTAGAGATCGCAGCGGCTGTCCTGGGCGGCGGTGGCGAGCAGCGTCGCCAGATAGCCGCCGGCCCCTGAGGCGTACGCCTGCCCCTCGCCCGCGCGGACCACGGTGACCCGGCTGGTCGCCGGTTCGACCAGCCGGGCGAACGGGATGCCGAGCGCGGTCGCCAGCGCCCAGAGCGTCTCCACGCTCGGGTTGCCGCTGCCCGCCTCGAGCTGGGACAGGGTGGACTTGGCGACATTGGCGCGGCGGCCGAGTTCGCTGATCGACCAGCCCGCCCGGGCGCGCTCGCGTTGCAGATTGGCCGCCACCGCCCGGACCGCATCCGACATGTTCGCTCCATCAGTCGATCGTTCTTCTTGACGAACACTAGGTTCGACGTTCAGACTGTAGAACATTCGTCCGCCATAGAGAACACGAGCGATGGAACAGGTGATCATGTCCGCGCAGCCGCTGCGCCGCTCTCCCGGCTTCCGCGCCGGTGTCTCGATCGCGATCGCCGTCGGTCTCTACGGCGCCTCCTTCGGCGCGCTGTCGGTGGCCGCCGGGCTGAACGTCTGGCAGACCCAGGCGCTCAGCCTGCTGATGTTCACCGGCGGTTCGCAGTTCGCGTTCATCGGCGTGCTGGCCGGCGGCGGTACCGGGTTGTCGGCGCTCGGCGCGGCCAGCCTGCTCGGCATCCGCAATGGGGTCTACGGGATGCAGATCAATGCCGCCCTGGCCCCGCGCGGTTGGCGCCGGCCGCTCGCCGCGCAGCTGACCATCGACGAGTCCACCGCGACCGCCCTCGGTCAGCAGGGCCGCACCGAGCAGGCCCGGGGCTTCTGGACCGCCGGGATCGGTGTCTTCCTGCTCTGGAACGCCTTCACGCTGATCGGCGCCCTGGCCGGCAATGCGATGGGTGACCCGAAACAGTGGGGGCTGGACGGCGCCGCGGTGGCCGCGTTCGTCGGCCTGCTCTGGCCGCGGCTGAAGGGCCGCGAGCCGGTCGCGGTGGCGGTGCTCTGCGCGGTGGTCACCGCGGTCTGCGTGCCGTTCCTGCCCCCGGGCGTACCGATCCTGGTCGCCGCCGCGGTCGCCGGCCTGGTCGGCTGGTTCGGCCGGGGCCCGGCCGATGAGGGCATGGAACCCGACTTCGAGGTCGGGGGTGCCTCACGATGACGATGTGGTGGTGGGTGCTCGGCGCCTGCGCGATCGCCTTCGCGATCAAGGGTTCCGGCTATCTGATCCCGGCCGAGCGGCTGGAGTCGCCGAAGATCACCCGGGTCGCCGGGGTGATGACGATCGGGCTGCTGGCCTCGCTGGTCACCATGAACACCTTCGCCGACGGCCAACAGCTGCGCCTGGACGCCCGGGTCGCGGCGCTGGTGGTGGCGATCATCGCCTTCGCGCTCCGCGCGCCGTACCTGCTGGTGGTCATCCTCGGCGCGGCGGCCGCCGCCGGCGTCAGGCTTCTGGGCTGGGGTTGACGCTCTCTTCTGTCGGCTCGCGCCCGCGCGCCCAATCCCCGCTCTTCATCGCAGTCGTCGAAATCCTCGCGGGATCGACGACGGCGAGACCCGGTAACGCGTGGATTTCTCCTTGGTGCTCTTCCAGAGCGGGGGCGCGCTACCGACGCTCGCCGACGTTGAGCACCTCGCGGGTCTGCTCGACGTCGGCGCTGATCTGGTCGATCAACTGCGGGATGCCCTCGAACTTCACGTTGCCACGCAGCCGCTGCACGAAGTCGACGCGCACCGGTACGCCGTAGAGTTCCAGATCGTCGCGATCCAGCACGTACGCCTCCACCACCGTCTCCGGGACGTCGTCGAAGGTGGGATTGGTACCGACCGAGATGGCGGCCGGCCAGGCGGGTGCGTCCGGGACGTCGGTACGCCGCAGCCAGCCCGCGTACACCCCATCGGCCGGGGCCTGGAACCCCTTGGGCACCGGGAGATTCGCGGTCGGGAAGCCGAGCTCTCGGCCGCGCTGGTGGCCCACCACGACCTCCCCGCTGAACCCGAACGGGCGGCCCAGGTGCTGGGCCGCGGCCGCTACGTCGCCCTCGGCGAGCAGCCGGCGTACCTCGGTGGAACTGGTGGTGTGGTGCTCGGTGTCCAGCAGCTCCAGCACGCTCACCTCGAAGCCGTGGTCCGGGTCACGGCCGATCTCGGTCAGGGTGTCCACGGTGCCGGCGGCCTTGTGCCCGAAGCGGAAGTTGCGGCCGACGACCACCCGGGCCGGGCGCAGCGGCAGCAGCCGCTGCTTCACGAACTCCTCCGGGGTGGTCGACATCAGTTCGCGGCTGAACCGGATCACCTCCACCTGATCGGCGCCGGCCTCGCGCAGCATCGCCATCCGGTGCGCCAGGTCGCAGAGCAGCAGCGGTTCCTGGCCGGGGCGGACGACCGACATCGGGTGCGGCCAGAAGGTCACGGCGACCAGCCGCGCCCCCGGCTCCAGCCGCCGGGCGGCCTGCAGGACCGCCCGGTGCCCCTGGTGTACGCCGTCGAAGTTGCCGATGACGACGACACTCGCCTCGTCCTCCACGTCCGATCCTCACTGCCGCCCGAATGCTCCGGATCGATGCTAGCGACCCGGGGCACGACCGAGCGCGCACGACCGCGGCCCGGAGAGTTCCCGACGAACGGTCACGAAATGGCAACCATTGCTCCGATGGCCGGGGGCCGGGGGCCTCGGTGGTCGAAGATGTCCCCGGGGACATGCCCCGTGTCCCGCCCCCAGGGAGATCTCATGAAACGGTTGTGCCCGCCCACCCCATCCCTCACCTCATCCCTCACCGCGGCCGGTGTCGCGCTCGGACTGGTCCTCACCGGCCTGGCCACGCCCGCGTCGGCCGCCCCGACCCCGACACCCACCACCCGCAAGACCGCCGCCCCCCGCGCCGACTTCACCAGCTACGACGACCGGGTGATCTTCCAGTCCTTCTCGCTGTTCCAGCCCGAGAGCGCCGACATGTACCGCACGCTCGGCACCAGGACCGCCCAACTCAACAAGTGGGGCATCACCGACGTCTGGCTGCCCCCGGCGTACCGCTCCTTCGGGATGTCGCGCTATCAGGAGGGGTACGCCGTCGCCGACCGCTACGACCTCGGCGAGTTCGACCTCGACAAGGACGGCAGACCCGACCCGACCAAGTACGGCACCGCCGGTGAGCTGAAGTCGCTGATGACCAGCCTGCACGGCGCGAACCTGAAGGGCCAGGTGGACCTGGTACCGAACCAGATGATGGGCCTGACCGGCCGGGAGGCGGTCACCGCGACCCGCACCGACCAGAACGGCAATCGCTACATCGCCGACGGCCGGCCGACCGACTTCGTCAACCAGATCTACCTCGCCTACACCAAGGGCGGCGGCCCGGGTCAGGCGAAGTACGGCCTGATCAAGGAATTCAACGCCGATCACTGGAACGGCACCTCGCTGCAGCAGATCGGCTACGGCGACACCCTCAAGGATGCCAACGGCAAGCCCTATCGGGTGGACCAGCCGAATGCCGCCGACAACAACGTGCCCGGCTGGCTGGATCTCAGCAAGGGTCACAACACCGTCGACGGTTACCTGTCCTCGCGCGATGCCTACCAGATCGAGGGCGACAACTGGCGGCCCTACCTGATCAACGACCCGGATTTCGTGAAGTACGCGAAGTCCAGCTGCGGCTTCCCCGACGACGCCGCGGTCCGTACCGGGTCGGGCAGCAAGTCGATCTGGGACTGCCGGGACGCGTTCATCGACCAGTCCCAGGATTACGCCAAGAACCCGGATGCGCTGCCCGGCACGAAGTACAACTACTGGGGCGAGGAACCGACGGTCGACAACTCGGTCACCGGCATCGACTGGCCCGACCAGATCCGCTTCGCCGGGCACGACCAGATCAACCAAGGTCTACCCAGATCCCAGGAATTTCTTGTCGGCAACGATTTCGACAATGCCCGGGCGGACGTGCAGGCCGAGCAGCGCAACTGGATGCAGTTCCTGCTGAACAACTACGACTTCGACGGCTTCCGCGTCGACGCCGCCGCGCACTACCCCACCAAGATCCTGGACATGGTCGCCGAGGAGACCGCGAAGAAGTTCGGCAACGACACCAGTCAATACCTGAACTATCTGGAGACCTACGACGGCGGGCAGCGGGGCTATCTGGACGGAAGCGGCAATCGCCAGCTCGCCTACGATGCGACGCTCTTCTTCACCATGCAGGACTCGGTGAACAGGGCGAGCCAGCCGCTGGGCAATGTCTGGAAGTTCTCCGACGCCAACAAGGCCGGCAACCGGATGTCCCCCGGCGGGGACTATCGGCCGAACTGGTCCTTCGTCTCCAACCACGACCAGGAGAAGAACTGGATCAACGCCCAGCTGCTCAAGGACCTGGGGATGCGCGAGGGCGGCTGCAGCGGCGGACCGCTGAAGTGCAAGTCGCTGAACGTCTCCTACAACAAGGCGGCCGAACAGCAGGCGATCTCGGAGTGGAACGCCGACCTGGCCAAGCCGAGCAGCCAGAAGCAGATCTCGCCGAAGAACGTGCCGGCGCAGTACGCGATCATCCTCACCAACAAGGCGACCACACCGACGGTCTTCTACGGCGACCTGTACCGCACCGACGGTGCGTACATGGCGGAGAAGACGCCCTACTTCGATGAGATCGACGCGCTGCTGAAGGCGCGCAAGACCTACGCCAAGGGTGAACAGAAGGCGTACGACTTCGGCACCGACACCGCGGCCAGCGTGCGGCTCGGCATGGGTCGCGAGTCCGGGTTGGCGACGGTGATCAGCACCAATCCGAGCGTGGACAAGACGATCCGGATCGACATGGGCGGACGCGACCACGCCAACCAGGCGTACCGCGACGTCACCGACAAGAACACCCAGACGCTGATCACCGACGGACAGGGCTTCCTCACCGTGCCGGTCAAGGGTTCGGCGAACACCCCGGAGGTGTCGGGATACCTGGGGGTGTGGGCGCCGGTCGACAACACCGCGGTGATCGCCACCCATGGCGCGATCGACGCGAAATGGCAACAGGTGAAGGGAATCGTCGGCGCACCGACCAGCCCGGAGAACTGCTACCTGGTCGGTGGCGGCTGCTTCCAGACCTTCGAGCGGGCATCCATCTACTGGTCACCGAGCACCGGCGCCCAGTTCGTCCGCGGCCGGATCCGGGACAAGTGGGGCCAGCTCGGCTGGGAGGGCGGCTTCTACGGTTATCCGACCTCCGATGAGTTCTGCGGCCTGCGCGACGGTGGCTGCGGGCAACGCTTCCAGAACGGCCTGATCCTGTGGTCCCCGGCCACCGACGCGCACGCGGTGCAGGGCCGTATCCTCGCCGCCTACGCCGACCTCGGCTGGGAGAACAGCAAGCTCGGCTATCCGCTGCAGGAGGAGTTCTGCGGGCTGCGCGACGGCGGCTGCGTGCAACGCTTCCAGGGTGGGCTGATCTACTGGTCGCGGGCGACCGACTCCCGGGTGGTGCTCGGCGCCATCGAGCAGGCGTACGCCAACCAGGGTTGGGAGAACGGCATCGGCTACCCGCAGGTCAACGAGTTCTGCGGGCTCCGCGACGGCGGCTGTGGGCAGCATTTCCAGTACGGCAGCATCTACTGGTCACCGGCCAGTGGTTCGTGGGTCGTCAAGGGCGCGATCCGCGACGAGTACGCCGCCCGTGGCTGGGAGAACGGGCCGCTCGGCTACCCGGTGAGCAACGAGCAGTGCGATGCGGGTGGGTGCGTGCAGTACTACCAGCGCGGCCGGATCACCTGGAACCTGCGCGACGGGGCCAGATCCTGGTTCTGAACCGAACGGGGGATGCCCCCGCAGACAGTTCGGCCCCGGCGTCGGTTTGCGGACGCCGGGGCCGGACCGTGTCGGGGCGGATCAGACGCCGGTCTTCGCCAGGCCGCCGGAGCTGGACTTGGTGGTGCTGCTGGAGCTCCTGGTCGGCTTGGCGGTGCTCGACTTCGTCGCGCTCTTGGTCGGGGTGGACGCGCTCTCACCGGGGCCGAAGTCGGCGGTCTCGCAGGCGTAGCCGTCCTTGTCACGGTCGAGCCTGGGGGCGTAGTCGGGGTCTCCGGCGGGGATGTCGCGGCGCATGGTGTCGCTGCAGCTCTTCGGCGGGGCGGCCTGGGCGACGGTGGTCGGGATCAGCAGGCCGGAGCCGAGCAGGGCGGCCGCGGCGAGGGTGGCGATGGTGCGGTTCTTCATGGGGTGCTCCTTGGGGTCGGGACACCCCTGACGGACGGGGGTGTCCCTCCTCACGCTAAGCCGCACTTCCGGGGCTGTCCGGGCTTTCGGAAAACTGACCGCAGGTGAAGTTTGCGGCCGTTCAGGAGAAGACGGCCTCGGCCTTCGCGTCGGGGCCGTCCGGGGCGTACAGGGCGAGGAATCGGCCCTCGTGCAGCATGGCGGTGAGCGCGCCGAGCTGTACGCCCGGAAGCCGTTGTCCATAGGAGATCGCGCGCGCCATCGCCTCGTCGACCGCCAGCGTCGGGAAGCATTCGGCGGCCACCTCGTCGATGCCGATCAGGGTGAGCCGCTCGGTGTCGTTGTCGACCGGCTGGGCCCGGTCCAGGCCGAACGGCCCGACCCGGGTACGCCGCAGCACGGTCAGGTGGCCGCCGCACCCCAGCGCGGCCCCCAGATCCCGCGCCAGCGCCCGGATGTAGGTGCCGGAGGAGCAGCGCACCCGGACCCGCAGATCCAGTACCGGCGTACCCTCCACCTCGGCGGGATCGCTGCCCAGCAAGGAGAATTCGAAGACCGTCACCGGGCGGGCCGTCAGCTCGACGTCCTCGCCCGCCCGCACCCGGGCGTACGATCGCTTGCCGTCGATCTTGATCGCCGACACCTTGGTCGGCACCTGCAGGATGTCCCCGCGGAACGGCTGCATCGCCTTGTCCAGCAGGGATTCATCGAGTTTGCCGCAGCCGCGCCGCTCGATCGTGTCGCCCTCGGCGTCGTCGGTCACGGTGGATTCACCGAGCCGGATCGTCGCGGTGTACTCCTTCTCGGTGAGCATCAGGTGGCCGAGCAACCGGGTGGCCCGATTGACCCCGACCAGCAGGACCCCGGTCGCCATCGGGTCGAGGGTGCCGGCATGACCGACCTTGCGGGTACCGAGCAGGCGTCGGCACCGGCCGACGATCTGGTGGGAGGTCCACCCCTGGGGCTTGTCGACGACGACCAGGCCGGATTCACCGGTGTTCACCGCCGGTCGTCGGCCTCATCCGGGTCGGTCTCATCGTCGGGGTGCCGGTAGGGATCGGCCTCGCCCGCGTACTGCGCCCCGGCCGCGCGCTGGGCCAGCTCGGCGTCATGATCGCGGGTGCTGGCCAACAGCTCCTCGATGTGCCGGGCGTTCTCCGGCATCGCATCGGCCACGAACGTGAGCGAGGGCGCGAACCGCAGCCCGAGCTGCTTGCCGATGGTGGAGCGGATCAGTCCCTTGGCCGAGTCGAGCGCGACCTGCGAGGAGGCCAGATCGGCCTGCTCGCCGAGCACGGTGTAGAAGATCGTCGCCTCCCGCGAGTCGCCGGTGAGCCGGACATCGGTCACCGTGACGAAGCCCAGGCGCGGGTCCTTGATCCGCCGCTCCAACATCTGCGCGGTGATCACCTTGATCTGATCGGCAAGCTTCTGCACGCGGGGGTTGCTCATAGCCCCCCATCATTCCAGATCCGGGGGCGGGATAGATTCGCAATCACAGCCAGCGTCGCCTGCCCACCCGATGCCAGGAGATGACGCCCGCGATGAACCACCCCGCTGTCCTGACGAGTCCGACCGCCCGCACCGCGGGGCTGCTCTGGATCACCGCCCCACTCTGGTACGTACTCTGCGAGGCGATCGCCGCCTCCGCCTTCCCGGGTTACAGCTATGCCCGCTTCTACATCAGCGACCTCGGGGTGCCGGAGATCGGCACCGTGCAGGGCCGCACGGTGAACTCACCGCTGCACGCGGTGATGAATGCCGGCTTCGTCGGCACCGGGTTGCTGTTCTTCGTCGGGACGCTGCTGCTGGTACCGCTGCTGCGCCCGGGGCTGGCCCGGGTGGCGCTGCTGGTGCTGGCCGCGGGGCACACGGTCGGGATCACCCTGGTGGGACTGGTGCCGGGATCCTCGGCCAATATCGCCAACGGGCTGATGATGTTCCGCGCCCTCGGCGCGCTGGCGGCGATCGCCGGTGGGAACCTGGTCGCGATCGTGTCCGCGTGGTCACTGGGTACGCTCGGGCGGCGGCGCTGGCTGGGGCCGGTGCTCGGTGCGCTGGGTCTGGTCAGCGCCGGCCTGCTGGTCGCCCATGCACTGCTGCCCGACGGGGTCTGGGAGCGGGGCGCGGTCTACCCCTTCTTCGCGTGGCAATTCCTCACCGGACTCGCGCTGTGGCGGCTGCAACCCACCACCGAGCCCGCGGACCCCGCTACCCTGCCGACATGACCGACCCCGACCTGGCGGTGCGCACCGCCGACGAACGCGCCAGCCTGCTCGGCTTCGTGGAGGACCAGCGGCTGCAGATCGAGCGGCTCGCCGGCGACCTGACCGAGGAGGAGGCCCGCGCCTCGCTGGTGCCCTCGCTGACCACCGTGCTCGGCCTGCTCAAGCACGCGACGTTCGTGGAGCAGGTCTGGTTCGAGACCCGGATCGCCGGGCGCACCCGCGCCGAGATCGGCCTGCCGGAGACCGTCGACGAGTCGTTCACGCTGTCCGACACCGACAACCTGGCCGGCGCGCTCGCCGACTTCCGCGCGGCCTGCGAACGCTCCCGCCAGCGCATCGCGGAGGTGGAGCTGGATCAGGTCGTCGAGGCCCGGCACGGTGAGGTCAGCGTGCGCTGGATCCTGCTGCACCTGATCCGCGAGTACGCCCGCCACGCCGGCCACGCCGACATCCTCCGCGAGCAACTCCAGGCCCGTCGCTGACCCTCCCCGGATCCCCTCGGCCCGATGCACCCTTGACCCTCGGAATGCATCAAGGAAATCGCTGATACCCCCGACGCATCAAGAAAAAGCTTGATGCCCCAGCTGGATCAGGGAAAAGCTTGATCCCCTCTGCGAATCAAGGAAAAGCTTGCTGCCTTCGGTGGATCAAGCGAAAGCTTGACCCGTCCCGGGCATCAAACAGGTATCGGTTGGCGGGGCATCCCTGAGGGTGAACCGGAGGCGGCATCCGGGGGTCCCTGAGAAGGGATCGCGGCATCCCCTGGGGCATCCCTGAACACGCCCGAACGGGCTGGCATGCGACCCCACCGTCCGGGCATCGTGGACTCATCACCAACAACGAAAGGCATCTCATGAGCTCGCTCGCCCGTCCTCGCCACAACCGGGTGATCGCCGGCGTCTGCGCCGGACTGGGCCGCCGGTTCGGCATCAGCGCCAACACCGTCCGGCTGATCTTCGTGCTCAGCTGCCTGCTCCCCGGCCCGCAGTTCCTGATCTACCTGGCGCTGTGGATCATCCTCCCCAACGACTGACCCCTCTCCCGCAACGCAGCGATCCCGCGTACCCGCCCCGGGGTGCGCGGGATCGCTGTGTTCCGGCCCTTCCCGAACCCACGACGGAGTGGTTGAGTGTGGTATGACCACTCGGCGCACCCTCCTCACCCTGCTGGTCACGCTGGTCGCCCTGTTCGCGCCCACGCTGGCCCCCGCCGGTGCCACACCGGCCCAGGCGAACCCCGCACCGCGGGGCGCCGAACTCATCGCCGTCACCCCGGTCGCCGACCGGCAGGTCGACCTGACCGTCCGCTCCGCCGCGCTCGGCGGCCGGCAGGTGAAGGTACGCCTGCTCACCCCCGACGGCTGGAATCCCGACGACCGCTCGCAGCACTGGCCGACCCTGTGGCTGCTGCACGGCTGCTGCGGTGACTACACCAGCTGGACCAAGGCCACCGACGTGGAGAACTTCCCCGAACTCCGCAAGGTGCTGGTGGTGATGCCGGAGGCCGGCTGGAACGGCTGGTACTCCGACTGGTGGAACCAGGGCAGCAACACCGGCGACAACTGGGAGACCTTCCACACCGTCGAACTCCGCCAACTCCTGGAGAAGCAGTTCGGCGGCTCACCGAATCGCACCGTCGCCGGCCTGTCGATGGGCGGCCAGGGCGCATTGCTGTACGCCGCCCGGCACCCGGGGATGTTCCGCGCCGCCGCGGCGTACTCCGGATCGGTGCATCCCCTGCTGTCCAAGGAATCCACCGACCGGCTGATGGGCTTCTTCGCCCACGACGGCAACGACCCGACCAACGTCTGGGGCGACCCCGTCGCCCAACGCGACATCTGGGAGGCGCACGACCCGTACTACATCCCGCAGCACCTGAAATCGATCCCGGTCTATCTCTCGGTCGGCAACGGCCAACCGGGACCTTACGACCGGCCGGGCAGCTACGACGCGCTGGAGGCCGATTTCGCCCGCCAGAACGAGGCCCTGGCGGCCCGGCTCCGCGACCTCGGCGCGAAGAACCTGACCACCAACTTCTACGGCCCCGGCCAGCACAAATGGGCCTACTGGGAGCGCGAACTCCGTGCCTCCCTGCCGATGCTGCTGGACGCGATGAACGTCCGCTGAACGCAGCGATCCCGCGTACCCGACCCCTGCAACAGGGCGGGTACGCGGGATCGTCGCGTTACGGCGTACGCCTCAGCCGATCAGTCGCGCGCCTTCTCCCGCATCTCGTAGGTCTCGATGATGTCCTCGACCCGGATGTCGGAGTAGTTGGCGAGCGTGATACCGCACTCGAAGCCCTCGCGGACCTCGGTGACGTCGTCCTTCTCCCGGCGCAGCGAGTTGATGGTGGTCTCGGTGACCACCACGCCGTCGCGGAGCAGACGCGCCTTGGCATTGCGTCGGATGAGCCCGGTCTGCACCATGCAGCCCGCGATCGTACCGATCTTGGAGGAGCGGAAGATCTCGCGGATCTCGGCGGTACCGAGGGCCGCCTCCTCGTAGATCGGCTTCAGCATGCCCTTCAGCGCGGCCTCGATCTCGTCAATCGCGGCGTAGATCACCGAGTAGTAGCGGATGTCGACGTTCTCGCGATCCGCCTGCTCGGTGGCCTTGCCCTGGGTCCGGACGTTGTAGCCGATGATCACCGCACCCGAAGCCGCCGCCAGCGACACGTTGGTCTCGGTGATGGCACCGACACCGCGGTCGATCACGCGCAGCGACACCTCGTCGCCCACGTCGATCTTGGACAGCGCCTCCTCCAGGGCCTCCACCGAACCGGCGGAATCGCCCTTGAGGATGAGCAGCAGCTCCTGGGTCTCGCCCTTCTCCAACTGCTCGAACAGCTGGTCGAGGGTCTTGCGGCGGGCGCCCGCGGCCTGCGCGGCGGCCCGTCGACGGGACTCCCGCTGGTCCGCGATCTGCCGCGCGGTCCGATCGTCGGCGACCACCAGGAAGGAGTCACCGGCACCCGGAACCGAGGTCAGACCGAGCACCTGGACCGGCATCGACGGCGGCGCCTCCTCGACGCTGTCGCCGAGGTCGTTGACCAGCGCCCGGACGCGGCCGTGGGCCGGACCGGCGACGATCGAGTCGCCGACCTTCAGCGTACCGCGCTGCACCAGCACGGTCGCCACCGGGCCGCGGCCCTTGTCCAGGTGCGCCTCGATGGCCACACCCTGGGCGTCCATGCTCGGGTTCGCGCGCAGGTCGAGGGCGGCGTCGGCGGTCAGCACGACCGCTTCCAGCAGCTCGTCCAGGCCCTGGCCGGTGGTCGCCGACACGTCGACGAACATCGTCTCGCCGCCGTACTCCTCGGGCACCAGACCGTATTCGGTGAGCTGGCCGCGGACCTTGGCCGGATCGGCCGTTTCCTTGTCGACCTTGTTCACCGCGACCACGACCGGCACCTCGGCCGCCGTGGCGTGGTTCAGCGCCTCGATGGTCTGCGGCATCACACCGTCATCGGCGGCCACCACGAGCACCGCGATGTCGGTGGACTTGGCGCCACGGGCACGCATCTGGGTGAACGCCTCGTGACCCGGGGTGTCGATGAAGGTGATCGCCCGCTCGGTGCCGTCGACCTCGGTCGCGACCTGGTAGGCGCCGATGGACTGGGTGATGCCACCGGCCTCCTTGGCCACCACGTTGGACTTGCGCAGCGCGTCCAACAGCTTGGTCTTACCGTGGTCGACGTGACCCATCACGGTCACCACCGGCGGCCGGGCGGCGAGATCGGACTCATCACCCTCGTCCTCACCGAACTCCAGGTCGAAGCGCTCCAACAGCTCGCGGTCCTCGTCCTCGGGCGAGACCACGGTGATGTTGTAGTTCAGCTCCGCGCCGAGCAGCTGCAGCGTCTCGTCGTTGACCGACTGGGTGGCGGTCACCATCTCGCCCATGCCGAAGAGCACCTGCACCAGCTGGGCGGCGTCGACGTTGATCTTCTCGGCGAGATCGGTCAGCGAGGCACCGCGGCGCAGCCGGACGGTCTGCCCGTCGCCCTGCCGGATGCGTACGCCACCGATCGTCGGCGCTTCCATCTGGTCGAACTCTTGGCGCTTCTGCCGCTTCGACTTGCGGCCCCGGCGGGACTGCCCGCCACGACCGAACGCACCCTGGGTACCGGCGCCGCCGCGACCACCGCGACCGCGACCGCCCCCGGGCGGACCGCCCATCGGGCCGCCACGACCGGGGCCACCGCCACCGGGACGTCCCCGACCCGGACCGCCGCCACGGCCGCCACCACGACCGGGGGCGGCACCGAGCTGGTTGGAGCTCTGCTTGGGCATCATCGCCGGGTTCGGCCGCGGCATGCCCGACAGGGCACCCGGACGTGGCCCGGCACGCCCGGCGTCGCCACCACGCGGGGCACCGGGACGGGCGCCACCACGGTTCTCGCCGCTACCGGGACGGGCACCGTCCGGACGCGGACGCCGGCTCTGGGTACCCATCCCCTGCGAGGACGAGAACGGGTTGTTGCCCGGGCGCGGGGCACCCGGACGCGGCCGGGCGCCACCGGGCAGCCCGCCGGTCGAACCGGGACGCGGCG
>NZ_NMVP01000010.1 GCF_002250705.1 Enemella evansiae | reverse complement strand
CCCGCACCGGGCTACTCGACGGCCTCGAACGGACCATAGATCGAACGGTTTCAGCACCCAGCCGACCACCCCCACCCCATTCTCAGCCCGGAACGGGCGCCCCGCCAGGGGCACAGTGGCTACTCGAGGAACGTGAGAGACGCGGTCGCTGCGCGACCTACTCGAGGACCATGAAGCCGGCGTACCTCACCACTGCCAGGTGTGCGCGACCCGGGCGGCCAGTTCGGTGAGCTCGTCGGCGCCGATGTCGGCCACACTCGGATCGTCGACCAGGGTGGCGCGTGCCTCGCGGACGGCGTACGCGGACTCGATGCCCATGGTGCGCATTTCGCGCGAACCGATCACCATCTCCCCGGCCAGCGCGATGCACGGCGTTCCGGCCAACTCGGCCTGCTCGGCGACGTACCGCATCACTCCCCCGCCCCGGGAGGCGAAGTCGAACCGCGAGGACCCGGTCACCACCAGATCGGCCAGCAGCATGGTCTCGGTGAACCCGTTCGGCGCACCGGCCTCGACCATCCCGACCAACTCGGCGCAGGCCTGCGGGCCGCTCAGGATCCGCCCGCCGAGCGCGGCGACGGCGTAGGCCGCTCCGCCGCAGGCACCGGCACCCGGAACCCCGGACGCCTCCGGATCCGCCAGCGCCGCGAACCGCTCCAGGGTCGCATCGATCGCGAGCATCTCGGCGGCGTCGGTATTGGTCTCCCGTCCGCGCAGCGAGGTGATCCCGCGCAGCCCGAGCAACGGCTGGGTCAGCTCGTCATCCGGTACCACCGCGATCAGCTCGATCCCCGCCAACCGCTCCCGCACCGGATGCAGATCGAGATGGGCGATGCCCGCCATCGCCGCCACACCCTGGTCCAACGGCCGGTCCGCGGTCGCACCCAGCGCCGCCAACAGCCCGGCACCACCGTCGTGGCAACGCAATGTCGCCAGATCGAGCAGCAGCCGATCCGGCCGATCGGGCTGCAGGGCCTGCGCTGCGGCGTACCCGATCCCCACCGACGATCCGTCGACCGGGATCCCGCGCGCACCACCGGCCGGCTCCAGCGGCTCCAGTCCGACCACCCGGGTCCGATCACCGCGGGCCAGCAACCCCACTCCGCCGCCGGCCTCGCCGCTCAACTCGACCTCGCGGCCGATCGTGCTCGCCGCCGCCGACAGGAACTCACCACCGGCCTCGCCGAGCGGGGCGACGGCGAGTTCCGCGGCCGGCTGGGTACGCTGCCAGCCCGCCGCGATCGCAACACCGGCCTCGGCCGCGCTCAGTGTTCCGATCCGGTCGGTGGCCACGAGAATTCGCACCCGGGGAGTCTATTGCCGGCGACTGTCAGCGCGACAGGCGATGATCGCACCATGCGGATCTCGATGACCTTCGACTGCACCGACGCCCGTGCCCAGGCCCGCTTCTGGGCCACCGCCCTCGATTACGAGGAGTCGCCCCCGCCGCAGGGCTGGACGAGTTGGGAGGACTGGCTGCGCGACAACGACGTCCCCGAGGCCGAATGGAATGACGGCGCCGCGATCCGCGATCCCGAGGGGGTACGCCCGGCCATCTCGTTCCTCAAGGTGCCCGAGCCGAAGACCGCGAAGAACCGCATCCATATCGACCTACAGGTCTCCGGCGGCCCGCACCTCGACCAGGCCGTACGCGAGCAGGCGATCCGGGCCAAGACCGACCAACTGCTCGCACTCGGCGCGACGGTCCTGACCGAGGCGATGGGACCGCGCGGGCTCGACCACTACGTGCTCGCCGACCCGGAGGGCAACGAGTTCTGCGTCATCTGAACCGGGTCCGGCCTCAGTAGATCCCGTTCTCCACGAACTGGTACAGCCCGACGCCGAAACCGATCACGATGAACGCCACCGTGATCGGCCAGGTCAACTCCCCGCGGTCGCGCCGGTCGGTGAGCGCCCAGACGCCCGGGCCCAGCGCGCACATCACGCCGCAGGCGAGCAGCACCGGCAGCATCTTCCAGGTGTCCACCGGCCGGCACTGGTAGTCACAGATGACCAGACTGGTCAGCGCGAAGGTGGCCACCCCCGCAACGATCCCGAAGATCCCGGCGAGCACGGGCAGCACTATCCGCGCCCAGCGCGGCGGCATCCAACTCTTGAACAGCGGGACGGCGACGATCAGCAACAGGGTTGCCAGCACCGCACCGGCGGCCGGAATCGCCAGCGGCGCGGTGTCCGGCGCCCCGATCATCGACAGGAACCAGGTCACCGTGTTGCCGACGCCGAAGAGCCCGACCAGGGCGCACACCGCCGACAACACCAACCAACCGGCGCCCAGCCGTTTCAGCTTCGGTGCCACTCAGATCCGCTCAGGCGTCGGCGCGGCCCGGGATCAAGCCCTCGGAACTCCCGCTGTCGGCCAGCCAGCCCTTGACGTCGTCCAGGGTGGCTTCCTCGTCCGGGACGATCAGGTCCGAATCCTCCAGCGAGTCGTCCGGCAGCTCCTGACCGAGCTTGCGGATGGTCTGGATCAGCGAGTTCAGGGCGGCCGTGAGCGCCTCCTGATCGTCGGCGTCGACGGCCTGCTCGACCTTGTCGTCGCACTCGTTCAGTTCCGCCAGGTGGTCATCGGTGAGCCGGAACTGTCCCTCGTTCAGCACCCGGATGATCACCGCTGACCCTCCCCGCCGGGCTGGCCCTGGGTCGGGTACGCCTGGAACGGCTCCTGCTGCTGGGGCTGCTGCCCCTGGCCCTGCGGAATCGCCTGCCCCTGCGGGATCGCCTGCCCCTGCTGGGTCGGCTGGCCCTGCTGGGCCTGCTGCCCGGGACCCTGGCCGATCGCCTGCCGCTGGTCGGCGCCGCCGGTACCGAGCTGCGCCTTCATCTGCTCCAACTCGCTCTCCACGTCCGAGGTCGACGACAGCGCCTCGAGCTCGCGGGTGAGGTCGTCCTGGGTGGAACCGGCCGCGTCGTCGAGCACGCCGGAGGCGAGCAGCTCGTCCATCGCGCCCGCGCGCGCCTGCATCTGGGCGGTCTTGTCCTCGGCCCGCTGGATCGCCAGGCCCACATCGCCCATCTCCTCGCCGATGCCGGAGAAGGCCTCGTTGATCCGGGTCTGCGCCTCGGCGGCCGAGTAGGTCGCCTTGATGGTCTCCTTGCGGGTCCGGAAGGCGTCGACCTTGGCCTGCAGACGCTGCGAGGCCTTGACCAGCTTCTCCTCCTCGCCCTGCAACTGGGCGTGCTGGGTCTGCAGGTCACCGAGCTGGGTCTGCAGGCCCGACTTGCGGGTCAGCGCCTCCCGCGCCAGATCCTCGCGGCCGACGCCGAGCGCCTTCTGCGCCTGCCCGTTCAGCTTGTCGATCTGGGTGTTCAGCTGGTTCGCCTGCAGTTCGACGCGCTTGCGGCTGGTCGCCACATCGGCCACGCCCCGGCGTACCTTCTGCAACAGCTCCAACTGGCGCTGATAGGAGTAGTCAAGGGTCTCGCGGGGGTCCTCTACCTTGTCCAGTGCCTTGTCTGCCTTGGCACGGAACACGGTGGACATCCGCTGGAAAAATCCGCTCATCTGGGGCCCGGTCCTTCCGATTCCGAACGCGTACTGCGCTCCAGCCTAGGCGCTCGCAGGTAACCATGGCAGCCCGGGCACGCGTTCGATTCGAAATCCGGGGGCGTCCGATGAGAGAATCGGGGTTCACCCCGAGCCACGGTGGCCGGGGGTCGAGGTGCGCGAGGTTGTCCATGGGTCTGTTCTCTTCCCGGAAGACCGAAAAGTCGGCGTCGGTGGTCAGCGACCCCGAGCCGGTCGTCAACGAGCCCCGCCCGCGCGGCCCGCGGAAGAAGGACGCCCCCACCCCGACCCGCAAGCAGGCCGAGGCCGCCCGGATGAACCGGGTCAACCCGCAGGTGTCCCGCAAGGAGGCCAAGCGCAAGGCCGCGGCCGCCAACCGGGAACGCCGGATGGCCGCGATGGAGGCCCGCGATTCCACCCCGGAGAAGCAGTTGATGCGCGACATGGTCGACTCCCGCTGGAATCTCGGCGAGTTCCTGCTGCCGGCGATGGTGCTGATGCTGGCGCTGAGCTTCATGCAGGAGGTCTACCGGTCGATGTCGACGATCGCGCTGGTCGCGATGTACGGCTTCCTGGCGATCGTGCTGCTCGATCTTTTCCTGCTCTGGCGGCGGTACAAGAAGATCCTCGCCGAACGGCATCCCGGGGTCAGCCCGAAGGGCAAGGGCCTGATGATGTACGGCTTCAACCGTTCCATCCAGATGCGCCGGCTGCGGATGCCGAAGCCGACCATCGAGCGCGGCGAGAAGTTCTGACCCATGGCGATCCCGTACCTGCATCCCGGCGCCCAGTTCTCCTACCAGGGCAACCCCTACACCGTGGCCGGCACCGTCTGGCTGAACGAGGACGGCGACACCTGGACCGAGCACAAGGCCACCGGGGGCCCGCAACCGATATGGTTCACCGTCGAGGACGACGAGGTGACCCGCTGGACCCAGCGCCCGGACCTGGCGAGCACGCTCACCCCCGGCGCCCGGACGGTTACCGCCGACGACGGCACGTTCCGCCTCGAGGAGTCCGGTACCGCCGACTACACCGCGCAGGGCGATACCGACACCAACCCCGCCGGCACGGTGGAGTACCACGACTACTCCTCCCCCGACGGCGCCCGGCTCAGCTTCGAGCGCTTCGACGGCCGGCCGTGGGAGGTCGCGACCGGCCGGCCGGTACGCCCCGAGGAGTTCGGCAGCCTGCGCTGAGGCGTACGCCCCCGCTTGCGCCGATCAGATCGGCGTCGAGGCCAGCACCGGCATCGTCGGGGTCCGCGAGCCGCCGGCCGGTTCCATCGTGATGGCCACCGCGGCGGCGCCGTTGGGATCGCCCTGCATCCAGATCCGGCCGTCGGCACCGAACGTGGCGTCCGGGACCGGCGCACCGTCCTTCATCAGCCACAGCTGGTACGCCCGACCCTGCGGTGGGGCGGAGAGTGAACCGGCCAGGAACATGGCCTGACCGCGGGAGCGGGAGACCACCACGCTGCCCCGGCCGCCGTCGGGCAGCTGCACCGGGCGGACCACCGCATCGGGTGCGGTCAGCAGGTCGGCCTCACGCTGCGCCTGGGCCGCGCGTACGCTCGCCTGCTGCTGGGCAGCGAGCTGCTGGTTGATCGCCCAGCCACCGGCGATCACCGCCACCAGCGCGGCTGCCGCGGCGACCACTCGCCAGCCCCAGGGGGAACGGCGCGCGCTGCTGCGTACCGGTTCGCTCGGCGGCAGCGGGCGGATCTCCCGGGCCCGGGCGAGCACCTGGTCACGCAGCGCCGGCGGCGGCGGGGTCGCGGTCAGCCGGGACACCTCTGCCAGGCTCTCGCGCAGCTCGGCGACCTCGGCCCGGCAGTCCGGGCAGGATGCCAGGTGCCGCTCGAACTGCTGGCGTTCGAGGTCGGTCAGTGCGTCCAGCAGGTACCCCCCGAGCAGGCCGTGCAGATCGGCCGGGATGCGTTCGTCAGTCATGGTCCCCCCTCAACACATCGCGCAGGCGGGTCAGCCCATCGCGCATCCGGGACTTCACGGTGCCCAGTGGTACCTCGAGCAGGCTGGCCACCTGCTGTTGCGTGTAGCCCCCGTAGTAGGCCAGCTGCAGGGCCTCGCGTTGCAATCCGGTCAACTCGTCCATCCCCCGGCGGACCCGCTCGGATTCCAGCGAGGACTCGGCCTGCTGCCAGGTCTGGTCGCGCTCGGTCTCCAGCTCCTCGGCCGCCCAGCGGCTGTCGCGTTGCCGCTCCCGCTCCACCGAGCGGACCCGGTCCACCGCCCGGCGGTGCGCCAGCGTGGTCAGCCAGGCCCACACGCTGCCGCGCTCGGGCCGGTACCGCGCCGAGGTCTGCCAGACCTCGAGGTAGACCTCCTGGGTCACCTCCGCGGCCAGGTCCGGTGCCCGGACGACCCGGAGCACCAACCCGTACACCCGCGCCGAGGTCAGGTCGTAGAACTCCGCGAAGGCCCCGTCGTCACCGCGGGCACAACGCCCGAGCAGGTCGGCGGGTCTGTCGACAGAGCCCGGGACGGGGCGCAGTACGCCCCGCCCCGGTTCCGGATGCTGCATGGTCACCAGTGTCCCCGATCAGCTGGGCAGCAGCACCTGGTCAATGATGTAGACCGTCGCATTCGCGGTCTGCACGTTGCCACAGACGACCGTGGCCTTGTCGTTCACCTTGAAGTTGGTGCCCGATCCGGTCACCTTGACCTTCTGACCCGTGTTGAGGGTCTGGTGCTCACCGGCGAGCTGGTTCGGCGCCAGTTTTCCTTGCACCACGTGCATCGTGAGCACATCGGTGAGCAACTTCTTGTCGCCCATGGCCTTCTGCAGGGTGGCCTGGTCCATCGCCTTGAACGCGTCGTTGGTCGGCGCGAAGACGGTGATGTCCTTGGCATTGTTCAAGGTGTCGACCAGGCCCGCCTGACCGACCGCGGAGACCAGGGTGGACAGCACCGGGTTGTTGCTGGCCGCGGTGGCCACCGGATCCTTGCTCATCCCGTCGAAGGAGCCCTTGCCGTCCTTGGGGACCGCCGAGCAGGCCGAACCGAAGGCCGCGGTCGCGGCGCCACCGCCGGACGCGCTCGCGCTCGCCGACGACGCGGCGGACGAGCTGGCCGAGGACGCGGTGGAGGCGGGCGCCGAGCTCGCCGCCGGCTGGGAGCTGGCGCCACCGCCGGCCGCGGGGGTGGAGCTGCTGCCGCTCATCCCGCCGCTGCAGGCCGCCAGGCCGACGGTCAGGGTGAGCGCGCCGCCGGCCACGGCGGCCCGGCGGATGAGGGCGGTGCGGCTGATGCTGCGCAGGTGCTTCGACATGGTGTCGTTCCTCTCGGGTCGTTGACGTCGTGTCACAGCTGGTTCGACGCCGTGGCCGGTTCGGATTGCCGTGCTGGCAGAAAATCTTTCGGATCTCTGCCCGCCCGGCCGAGGAACTACTGCGCGGTGAACTGGATGGTGTGCCAGCCGGTGGCCCCACCGGGGAAGACCCGGCGGCGCTGGCTGGGTTGGGTGGCACCGGTGCCGTCGGTGGCCCGGACGCTGGCGCTGTGCCGGCCCGGGGCCCCGTGATAAGGGAACCACCACTGCCGCCACTGGTCGATGCCCGCGTCGTCGGCCAGTCGGGCCTCCTGCCAGGGACCGTCGTCGATCTGCACCTCGACCTTGGCGATGCCGCGATGCTGCGCCCAGGCCACCCCGGCGAGCAGCCGCTTGTCCCCGCCGATCGTGCCCAGCGACTGCGGCACGTCGATCCGGGACTGGGTGAGCACCGCGGCCTGCTCGTCCCAGCCGCGTTCGGTCCAGTACGCCGGCTTTCCCCAGGTGGTGAACTCCAGTCGGGCCAGCCATTTGGTCGCCGAGACGTAGCCGAACAGCCCCGGTACCACCATCCGCGCCGGGAAACCGTTCTTCTCCGGCAGCACCTCACCGTTCATCCCGACCGCGACCATCGCGTCGCGGCCGTCGCTGACAGCGGCGTACGGGGTCGAGCAGGTGTACCCGCCGTCGCGGCTGTGGCTGAACACCTGCTGGGTGGCGGGATCGACACCGGCCAGCTCGATCAGGTGGGAGAACGGTACGCCGAGCCAGCGGGCGTTGCCGACGTACGGCCCGCCGACCTCGTTGGAGACGCAGGCGAGCGTGATCGTGCGCTCGATCATCGGCAGTTCCAGCAACTGCGGATAGCTGAGCCGCAACGGGTTGCGCACCATGCCGTCGATCACCAGCTCCCAGTCGCCCGGGTCGATCCGCGGGGTGACCAGGGCGATGTCGACGCGGTAGAAGTCCGGGATCGGGGTGACGAACGGCGGCAGCACCGGCACCTGGGCGCCGGCCGGGATCGGCGGGGCGGGCGAGGTCGGGGCCGGCAGCGAGACCGGCGTCCGCGGCGTACTCGTCCGCCCGCCGACCAGCCCGCCGGCCACCGCCAGCGCCCCCAGGCCGGCCACGCCGAGCAGGGTCCGCCGGTCGGTGCGCACCAGCGCCTCGGGTTCCGCCCGGTCGACCGGGCCGGTCGGCTCGGGATCGCCGGCGGCGGGCGGGCGGGTCAGCAGGTGCAGCGCCAGCATGCCGACGACGATGGTCGCCACCCCGGGCAGGAACCGCTCCACCCCACCGGGCCGGCCGGCCGCGGCGGCCAGCCCGAGGATGCCGAGCAGCGCGATCCCGGCCAGGGCCAGCCCGCGCCGGGTCCAGGCGATCAGGCCGATCACCGCGGCGAGGATCGCGATCACCACGATCATTCCGCCGATCAGCACCGCCTTGTCCGCGGTACCGAAGGTGGCGACCGCGAACTCCTTCACCGGCGTGGGCGCCAGATCGATCGCGGCGCCGCCGACCGCGACCAGCGGGGAGGAGGCCGACCCGGTGAGGGCGGCGAGCGCGTGCCCCACGCCGAGGCCGGCGGCGGCGCTGGCGATCCCGGCCAGTGCCCGCAGCCAGGCCGGCGGCCTGGTCTGGCGCCGGGTGTCGAGCCGTTCCATGGTCGTGTCCATACTCCATCTTCGTCCCCACTGGCCGTTCGGATGGGTCGAGAGCTCCGGAGAGCTAGAGTCGATTCCATGTGGCACTGGAAGAGCGATGGTGGCGAGATCAACCAGGACTTCGCCGATCAGGCCGCGGCCGAGGAGTGGCTGACCGCGCACTATGAGGACCTGCTCGATGAGGGGATCCTCTGCGTCACCCTGTGCGAGGGCGACCGGGAGGTCTACGGGCCGATGTCGCTCGAGCCGGCCTGAGGCGTACGCCCCGGCGGGTCAGCGGACCCGGAGCCGGCCGGCGCTCCACAGGTACGCCCGTGACGCGATCTGGCCGCGGCTGGCACGGTAGGCCTCGGCCACCCGGCTGTCCAGTTCGCGCGCCTGCTCGGCGACCGCCTGCGGGGTGATCGGCAGCAGCCACAGCTCCCGCGAGCTCGGTACGCCGATGAACACGTCGGCGTTCTCCGCCAGCCCGACGCCGCGCAGCAGTCCGGGCACATCCAGCAGCCGGGACGCGGTGTAGAGATCACCGGAGACCAGCACCGCCAGATGCGGGCCCCAGCGTTCCGGTTGCACCGAGACCGGTTCGGCCAGTGTCGCCGGCAGGGCCGCCACCCCGATCCGTTCCAGATCGTTGCCGCCGGGCACCCCCTCGGCCGCCAGCCGGTCGCCGAGCACCGACACCTGGCTGCTGGTCAGCCGGGTCGCCGAGTCGGCGGTGTCGTGCACCGGATAGACGATCAACTCGGCGGGGCCCGGCAGCGTACCGTCCCGGGGCAGCAGGTCGGGATGGGTGATCCGCAACCGCACCTGCCCGATCGGCGGCACCTCCCCGGCGAGCAGCCGCTGCTCGCGGGCGAACAGATCCGCCAGCACCCGATCGGCCGCGGCCTCCGGCGGACCGGAGATGCTCAGCGCCTGCCGGGCGGCGTAGGCCAGATCGGCCAGTCGCTGCGCCAGTCCCGAATCGAGCACCAGATACTGGTCCCGCTCGATCCGATAGCGGCGGCCGTGCCGCTGCAGCGCCGCCAGCACCCATCCGACGGCCTCATCGCCCGGCTCCTGCACCGCGTCCCCCACCCATCCGCCCTCTCGGTCAGTCGCCGCGTACGCCGGGGGTGACGAACGGCGGCTTCACGATCTCGAAGTCCTCGGTGCGATTGCGCACCTGCACCCGGACCGGATCGCCCGCGGAAAGTTTCGCATCGATCAGGGCCAGTCCGATACCGGTACCCAGGGTCGGCGAGTGGGTGCCGGAGGTGACCTCACCGACCTCGGCGCCCTCGGCGTCCAGCACCGACATGTGCGGCCGCGGGATCGCCCGGCCCACGGCCCTGATCCCCCACAGCCGGCGTGTCGGCCCGGCCTCCTTCTCCGCCCGCAGCACCTCGTGCCCGCGGAAGGACGGCTTCTGCCAACCGATCGCCCAACCCAACCGGGCCTGCACCGGCGAGATCTCGGGCGAGATGTCCTGACCGTGCAGCGGGTAACCCATCTCGGTACGCAGCGTGTCCCGCGCGCCGAGCCCGCAGGGGCGTACCCCGAGATCGGCACCGGCCTGCATCAGCCGCTGCCAGAGCGCGGGCGCGTCGGCGGCCGCACAGACCAGTTCGTAACCGCGTTCGCCGGTGTAACCGGTGCGGCAGACGGTCAGTGCCGCACCATCCAGTTCGGCGGTGGCGAAGGACATGTAGTCGTGCCCGGTGGGCAGGCCGAGCAGTTCGAGCAGCTCGTCGGACTTCGGGCCCTGGACCGCGAGCACGGCGTGGTCGTCGTGCTGATCGGTGATCTCGACACCGTCGGGCGCGCCCTCGGCGAGCACCCGGACCACCTCGGCGGTGTTCGCGGCGTTCGGGATCAGGAAGACATGATCGTCGCCGAAGCGGTAGGCGATCAGGTCGTCGACGACCCCACCGGTGGGGGTGCAGAGCAGGGTGTACTGGGCCTTGCCGGCGCCGATCCGGTCCAGGTCGTTGCTCAGCTGGGTGTTCAGGTACGCCGCCGCGCCCGGTCCGCGAACGGTCGCCTTGCCCAGGTGGGACACATCGAAGACGCCGACCGCCTGCCGGACCGCGTTGTGCTCGGCGACCACGCCACCACCGGCGTACTGCAACGGCATCGACCAGCCGCCGAACTCGGCGAACTTGGCACCGGCGTCGACGTGCTGCTGGTGCAGCGGGGAGTGCTTCAGGGCGTCGTTCATGACCCTGACCCTAGTGCCCGCGATACCGTGACCCGGCAACCGATGATCGAGTTCGTTCGAGGAGTAACCGTGGTCAACCCTGTCCTGCCCCAGCTCAATGCCGCGAAGGCGATGCCCGCCGACACCCAGGTGCTGGTGATCGGGCTGACCGGTGACGGGGACGCCCCGCGGCTGGTCGGGCTGCCGGTCGAGGTCGGCAAGGCGTATGCGAAGCGGTTCGGTGCGGAGCTGGCGACCACCCTGGTCGAGCTGAAGGCAAGCACGAAGGTGGGCAGCACCACCGTGGTACCGCTGGGCGCCGGGCTGCGCGTGGTCGCGGTCGGCCTGGGCAAGGACGGCGAGGCCACCCCGGGCGTGTTGCGCCGCGCCGCCGGTGCGGCGGCCCGCGCGGCGGTCGGCCTGGGCGAGGGCGTACGCCTGGCGGTGGCGCTGCCCACCGAGGAGCCGGAGCAGCTGAAGGCGGTCGCCGAGGGCAGTGTGCTCGGCCAGTACGCCTGGGCGCCGATCTCGGCGAAGGCCGAGGAGCGCACCGCGCCGCGGATCACCCTGCTCACCCCGCGCGCCGACAAGGCCACCAAGGACGCGCTGACCGCGGTCGGCGCGATCACCTGGGCGCAGCTCGTCGCCCGGGACTGGGTGAACCTGCCGGCGAATCTGCTCTACCCGGAGACCTTCGCCGCCGAGGCCAAGGAGCTGTTCGCCGGCAGCAAGGTCTCGGTCGAGGTGCTCGATGACCAGCAGTTGGCCGCCAAGGGTTACGGCGGGCTGACCGCGGTCGGCGGCGGGTCCTCGCACACCCCGCGGCTGGTCCGGCTGAGCTATGCCCCGCGCGGCGCGAAGGCGCATCTGGTGCTGGTCGGCAAGGGCATCACATTCGACTCCGGCGGCCTGAACCTGAAGCCCGGCGACTCGATGTACACGATGAAGTGCGACATGGGCGGCGCCGCCGCGGTGTTCGCCGCGGTCCGCGCGATCGCCGATCTCGGGCTGAAGGTGAAGGTCACCGCGTACGGTTGCCTGGCCGAGAACCTGCCCTCGGACACCGCCTACCGGCCCTCGGACGTGCTCACCATCTACGGCGGTACCACGGTCGAGAACTACAACACCGACGCCGAAGGCCGGCTGGTGATGGCCGACGGGCTGGCCCGCAGCAACGAGGACGACCCGGATCTGGTGGTCGACGTGGCCACCCTGACCGGGGCCGCGATGGTCGCCCTGGGCGGCAAGATCTACGGCGTCTTCTCCGACTCCGACGAGGTCGCCGACCGCTTGCTCGGCGCCGCCGAGACCGCCGGTGAGGACGCCTGGCGGCTGCCGATGGGCGAATGGTCGGCCGAACCGCTGGAGTCCAAGGTCGCCGATCTGCGCTCGGGTGGGCAGCGCATGGGCGGCGCCTCGGTGGCGGCCTCCTTCCTGCGCCGCTTCGTCGACGAGGGCACCGACTGGGGCCACCTGGACATCGCCGGCGTCGGCTTCAACGAGGGCGCGCCGAGCGGCGAGGTGCCCGCCGGCGGTACCGGGGTGGGCGTGCGCACCCTGGTCGAGCTGGCCCGCTCGATGCAGTCCTGACCCAACGTCGATGACCGTCCTGATCGACCCGCCGCTGTGGCCGGCGCACCAGACGGTGTTCTCGCATCTGGTCTCGGACACCTCGCTGGCGGAGTTGCACGAGGTGGCCGAGGCCGCGGGGTTGCCGCCGCGGGCCTTCGATCGGGATCACTACGACGTGCCCGAACCGAAGTACGCCGACTGTGTCGCGGCGGGTGCGGTGGCGGTGTCTGCGCGGGAGCTGGTGACCGCGCTGCGGGCGAGCGGGCTGCGGCGTACCAAGGCGGTGGTGAAGGCGGAAACCCAGGCCCGCAAGGAAAAGTTGCTGGCCCGGTGGCCGCTGGCGGGTTCTTCGGAGGTGGCGGCCGAGCTGCTGGATCGCTGGTCGGCGCGTGGACGGTACTACCACGATCTGGGGCATCTCGAACACTGCTTGGATTCGCTGGCCCTGGTCGCCAGTCCGGGTGGCGCCGGGCCGGTGGTCGAGTCGGCGATCTGGTTCCATGACGCGGTGTACGCCGGCCGCGCCGGTGCCGACGAGGAGGACTCGGCCCGGCTCGCCGAGACCCGGCTGGCCGGCCTGCTGCCCGATGCCGAGGTGGCGGAGGTGGCGCGGTTGGTACGCCTCACCGCCGGCCACTCCCCCGCGGCCGGTGATCAGCGCGGGGAACTGTTGTGTGATGCGGATCTGGCGATCCTGGGAGCCGACCCCGGGCGGTACGAGACCTATCGCCGCGACGTCCGCCGGGAGTACGCCGACCTCCCGCTCCCCGACTTCCGGAAGGGCCGGGCACAGGTGCTGGAGCATCTGCTCGCCCTCGACCCGCTCTACCGCACCGAGGCCGGCGCCCAGCTCTGGAGCGCGGCGGCCCGCTGGAACCTCAGCGCCGAGCTCGCGTCGCTCGGGAACGTCGGCTGAGCGAGCGAACGAAGCCACCCGGCAAAGAAGTTATCCACAGATTTCGGAATTCCCTTCCTGAACCGCGAATCCGACCCAGAACTGTCAGACCCGATCTGTTGAATGGCGGGTATGGATGGCAGTGCGGCTACCTTCGTCGAGACCGTGGAGACGGTCGACGAACTGCTGCGCCGACTCCTCGACGAAAGTGATGACCGGCTGCTCACGGACGAACAACGACTGCACGTCGCCGAGGTCAACGAGCGGATCGCCGCCCGCCTCCATGCGCACTCCACCCGTACCCTGGCCAGCATCGACGCCCATGAGGCGACCCGGCACGTGCATGGGGTCCGGACCACCACCTGGATGCGGGAACGCCATGGATACGCGGCAAATCAGGCCGCCGGGGCGCTGCGAGAAGCCATCCGCACCAGCAACGCACCGATCGTGTGGCAGGCACTGGCCAGGGCGACCATCTCGTCCCGGCAGGCCACGGCGATCCTGGAGTCGCTGCAACACCTGCCACCGGACCTCGCACCGCAGCAGGAGATCGCAGCGCAGCAGACGATGATCGACCAGGCCCAACGGTGGGATCCGACCGAACTGCGGGAACTGGGCAATCGTCCCGTTGAGGTCGTCGACCCCGATCACGCCGACGCCCTGCTGGAACGCCGCCTCGAGCAAGAAGAACAGGCCGCCCGTCGCAACCGGGGCCTCCACCTGCATCACGACGGCCACGGCACCACCCGGATCAAGGGCCAGTTGCCGTGCGCTGACGGCGAGAACCTCACCGCCCTGCTGGATTCGCTGGCCGACCGACATCGCGATGACGAGCCACCATTGTGTGGCTCATCGTGCACCGGCCCCTCCTGCGGGCTCTGCGGCGGTCGACCCTCGCGTGCGATGCGGCGCGCCGACGCACTGATCGAACTCGCGCAGGCGTATGCCGATTCTCGGCACGCACCGTCGCGCGGCAACGACCGCGCGCGGGTGAATGTGACCGTCGACCTCGACGCTCTGGTCCGGGGCATCGGCTGCACCGACACCACGGCAGGTCCGATGTCCGCACAGCAGCTCCGTCTGCTGGCCTGCGACGCCGAGATCATCCCCATCGTCCTCAACGGCTTCGGCATCCCCTTGGATGTCGGCCAACTGCACCGGTTCTTCGAAGGCGAACTCCGCGCCGCGCTGATCGCCCGCGACGGTGGCTGCATCTTCCCGGGCTGCGACCAGCCTGCCCGCCGCTGCGAGGCGCACCACATTCGACCCTGGTGGCTGCACGGGCCGACGAGTCTGGACAACGGCGTGCTGCTCTGCCCACACCATCACGCTCTGGTCGAACCATCGCGGCAACGACTGCACAACGAGAACCGGTGGGAGGTCCGCCTCGATCCGGGTGATCGGCTCCCGGAGTTCCTGCCACCACGGGCATTGGACCGAAACCGCCGGCCCCGCCGCCATCTGCGGCACCGCCTCCGCACCAGACCGTCCGGTGGCGACGACCGAGAACCGTCGAGCTGAACCAGTCCTCGATAGGTTGAACCGTGCTCGAGTTCGTCCTGTTCTGCATCCCGGCCCTGATCTACGTGCTGGTGGTGTCGCGGAAACCGGATGAGACGGCCCGCTCGGCATTCGACCGTGCCGGTGGGACCTGGGGCCCGGCATCGGGTTACGGATGGGCGTTGGCGATACTGCCGCCGCTCCTGCTCACCGCCTGGCTGGCGATCGTGCTGATCCCCGCCGAGGTGCTGCAGACACCGGGGGTGACGATCGCCCGACTGACCTCGGTCACCGCGGTGATCGGGGTCATTCTCCGCGCCGTCGGCGAGGAGGTCTTCTTCCGCGGACTGCTCGGCGGCGTACTCATCCGGCGGCTCGGTTTCACACTGGGCAACACGGTGCAGGCGATCGTCTTCCTCCTACCGCACCTGCCGTTGCTGCTGATCGACGTACGGACCTGGCCGATCCTGCCGGTCCAGTTCGCCACCGGCTGGCTGCTCGGCTGGCTGCGCAACAGGACCGGCAGCTTCGTTCCCGGTGCGATCGTGCACACCGTGGCCAACGTCGCGGCCGGGCTCATCGTGCTGCTCTGACCGATTCTTGGGGTCACTGCCACTAACCCGACTCCACCTCTCGACACGGCCGCAGGCGGCCTACTCGAGGTACGTGATGTGACTAGCGCCAGTCGGTGATGACGTTCTGCACGGCGAGCACGTCGGCGTGGATGTCCTCGGGTGAGCGGGGCTGGGTGACCGGGTGGGCCTTGATCGCCTGCAACGGTTCGGTGGCCCGGCCGAAGGCCTCGCGCGCCCGGCGTACCTGCGGATGCCAGCAGGCGCCGAGCACCAGATAACCGAGGGTGGCGACGGCCTGGAACATCTCCAGATAGGGCCGCACCCGCTTCGGTTCGTCGGCGAGCGACTGGTTCACCTGCTGCTCCAGCTCGAGCAGCTCGTAGTAGAGGTGCCGCCGGTTCATCCGGGCCGCTGCGCTCGCGTACCGGCTCTCCGCCAGATCCCGCATCACCGACTCGGTGGCCAGGATGCAGCGCCGGGCATGCGCCCGGGCGAACAGCAGCGCCGTCCCGCGGCCGACCAGCCAGAGCACCAGCAGCGCGACCGCCACCGCGAGCACGGTGTCCAGCCCCCGTTCGCTCATCGCCGAGACCCCACCGGCCCAGCCACCACCGGCGGCCGCGATGGTCAGCGCCAACGGGGTGATGAACACCACCGCCGCCGCATAGTTGCGCAGGATCAGCAGCTCCACCACGACCTGCAGGCAGAACAGCAGCAGTGCCAGCCACACCCCGCCCGGCTGCCACCACAGCACCAGCCCGAACAGGCCCAGTCCGAGCACGGTGCCGAGCAGCCGCTGCAGCCCGCGGACCGTCTGGGCATGCCGGGTACCGCCCTGGTGCAGCACCAGGGTCGCGAACGCCACGGCCCAATAGGGATGGGAAGCACCGACGAGCATCGCCAACACCCCGGCGAGCAGGGTCGCCAACCCGACCCGCGCGCCCATCAGCCAGACCTCGGAGGGTCCACGGCCACCGGTCCGCACCAGGTAGGTCGGGTCCGGGCGCCCCAGCGAGGAATCGCGCAGCTGCTCGGATTCGAAGTCGGGCTCGAAGACCGCGGCCTCGGCCGAGGACTCCTCGCCCTCCACGCTGCCCCAGGGCTGGGCCTCGCTCCCGCCCAGGGCAGGGTCGACCAATGCCGCGCTGCGCCGGGTGTAGCGGGTCTGCAGGATGCCGATCCGTTCGAACACCTCCTCGGCGGCCGGCGACAGCGGCCGCTCCCCCACGCTGTCCCGGAAGGTGGTCCAGGCGTGGTGCAGCGCCCGGGAGGCGGCCGGGCGGACCTGGCGGATCTCCTCGGGCTCAGCCTGCTCGAACCGGGCCACCGCCTCCTCGGCGGCCGCCACCGCCTGCCGCTCGGGGCGATGCGGATACCAGATCAGGTCGATCATCCCGATCAGCACCGCGGCCGCACCGCCGGCCGCGGTCAGCCCGACGAGCTGACCGAGCGGAACCCCACTGGAGGCCAGATAACCCGACACCCCGCACACCAGCACGAAGAAGTACGAGCCCGGCGGCGGCACCTTGAGCAGCGCACAGGCCACCGCGGCCAACGCGGCCAACGGCACCATCACCACCAGCAGGGCCACCGGATGGCCGGCGGTCACACCCCCCAGCAGCGCGGAGAGCATCAGCCCGATCGCCGCGAAGGACATCAGCCGGAACCGGAACCGGCCGGGTGTCTGCGGCCCGTAGAGCACCGCGAAGGCCCCCAGGCTCATCACCAGTCCGATTTCGGTACGCCCCAGCAGGGCGGCCACGAAAACCGGGCCGGCCACCGCGAGTGCTGTCTTCAGGGCCGCCGGCCAACGCCGGGAGACCCTCTGGAACCGCAGAACGGCGCGCGCATGCGAGCCTGGTGACACCTGAACCTCCATTCACCCCGGGGCCATTGTGCCGGAAGTCCTACCGAGCTTCAGTTCGCGACCACCCGGCGGTCATTCGGCGGGGCCTGCGATGATGCGGCCCATGACTTCCAACTATGACGTCGTGGTGCTGGGTGCCGGCAGCGGCGGGTACGCCACCGCGCTGCGCGCCGCCCAACTCGGCCTCTCGGTCGCCCTGGTCGAGAAGGACAAACTGGGTGGCACCTGCCTGCACCGGGGTTGCATCCCGACGAAAGCCTGGCTGCACGCCGCCGAACTCGCCGACCAGACCCGGGAGAGCGAACAGTTCGGGATCCGGGCCAGCCTGGACGGGGTCGATGCCGCCGGTGTCCGACGTTACTCCGACGGTGTGGTCGACCGCTTGTTCAAGGGCCTCACCGGCCTGCTCGACCAGCCCGCGATCGATGTCGTCGTCGGCGACGGGGTGCTCACCCCGGACGGCGTGCAGGTCGGTGAGCAGCTGCTGAGCGGCCGCTACACCGTCCTCGCCAGCGGCTCCTATTCCCGCACCCTGGGCCTGCCGGTGGACGGGGAACGGATCCTGACCAGCGAGCACGCGCTGCGCCTCGACGAGCTGCCGAAGTCGGCGATCGTGCTCGGCGGCGGCGTGATCGGTGTCGAGTTCGCCTCCGCCTGGCGCTCCCTCGGGGTCGAGGTGACCGTCGTCGAGGCGCTGGACCGGCTGGTACCGGCCGAGGACCCGGAGGTCTCCAAGACCCTGGCCCGGGCGTTCCGCAAACGCGGCATCACCGCTGTCACCGGAACCCCGATGGCCTCCGCCGAGGTCGTCGACGGTGGCGTACGACTGACCCTGGAGAACGGGGAGACCCACCAGGCCGAGGTGCTGCTGGTCGCCGTCGGCCGCGGGCCGAACTCGGCCGGACTGGGCTATGCGGAGTCCGGGGTACGCCTGGAGCGGGACTTCGTGACCACCGACGAGCGGCTGCGGACCAGCCGGGAGAACACCTATGCCGTCGGTGATCTGGTCGCGGGTCTCCAGCTGGCGCACCGTGGGTTCGCACACGGCATCTTCGTCGCCGAGGACATCGGGTACGCCGAGGGCAAGCTGGATCGTGCCCCGGTCCCGGTGCAGGATCTGCAGATCCCGAAGGTCACCTACTGCGATCCGGAGATCGCCTCGGTCGGGCACACCGAGGAATCGGCTCGGGAGGCCTTCGGCGAGGTGCAGAGCTACAGCTACAACCTGGGCGGCAACGGCCGCTCGCAGATCCTCAAGACGGCCGGTTTCGTGAAGGTGATCCGGCGTCCCGGTGCGGAAGTGGTGGGAATCACCATGATCGGCGCCCGGGTCGGCGAGCTCGTCGGCGAGGCCCAGCTGATCACCGCCTGGGGGGCGTACCCCGAGGAGGTCGCCGAACTGATCCACGCCCACCCGACCCAGAACGAAGCCATCGGCGAGGCGCACCTGGCGCTCGCCGGCAAACCCCTCCATGCCCACGCCTGACTTCTGGCGGGTGGGCTCGCCTGACGCCGGCGTGGGGTCGGGGCTAGGCTGACCACTGCAACTGAACTTTGACCAAGGAGCCTCGTACTCATCATGTCGACCGATGTAACCCTTCCCGCACTGGGCGAAAGCGTCACCGAAGGCACCGTCTCCCGCTGGCTCAAGCAGGTCGGCGATCAGGTGGAGACCGACGAGGCCCTGCTCGAGATCTCCACCGACAAGGTGGACACCGAGATCCCCAGCCCGACCAGCGGTGTGCTGCTCGAGATCAAGGTGGACGAGGACGAGACCGTCGAGGTCGGTGCCGTGCTCGCGGTGATCGGTGAGGAGGGCGAGTCGGCCGGCTCCGATTCCGGTTCCGACGACCAGTCCGCCGACGACGACTCCGCCGATGAGGAGCCGGAGTCCGAGCCGCAGCGCGCCGCCGATGAGGACAATGACCCGACCGCCGACGAGGCCGCGGAGACCGGAGAGCAGGCCCGCAAGGAGGCCGAGTCCGACGACCAGGCGACCGCGGCCGAGCAGCCGAAGCCGACCGGTGGTACCAACAAGTCCGACTCCGGCACCGAGGTGACGCTGCCCGCGCTGGGCGAGTCGGTCACCGAGGGCACCATCTCCCGCTGGCTCAAGCAGGAGGGTGACCAGGTCGAGGTCGACGAGGCACTGGTGGAGATCTCCACCGACAAGGTCGACACCGAGATCCCCTCCCCGGTCGCCGGCACCCTGCTGTCGATCAAGGCCGGTGAGGACGAGACCGTCGAGGTCGGTGCCGTGCTCGCGATCATCGGCGACGAAGGCGCCGACGGCGGGTCCGATGCGGGCGAGTCGGATGCGGGCAAGCCCGCCTCGTCGGCCAGCGCGCCGGCCGGCGAGGGTGCCGCCGAGGACGCCACCGACACCCAGGCGGACGATCACGACGCGCAGAGCGTCTCCGGCATCGAGGACCAGACCGAGGCCGGTGACGAGGGTGGTCAGGAGCCGATCCCGGCACCGGAGACCGACGACGAGCCGAAGCAGGAGTCCAAGCCCGAGCCCAAGCAGGAGCAGAAGCCCGAGCCCAAGCAGGAGTCCAAGCCCGAGCCGAAGCAGGAATCCAAGCCGGAGCCGAAGCAGCAGGAGACCGCCGCACCGAAGGCCGCCCCGCGCAGCCAGGGGGACGACTCGGCGTACGTGACGCCGCTGGTCCGCAAGCTGGCCGCCGAGCACGATGTGGACCTGTCCAGCCTGAAGGGCACCGGGGTCGGTGGCCGGATCCGCAAGCAGGACGTGCTGGCCGCCGCCGAGGAGGCCAAGAAGGCCGCCGCCGCTCCGGCCGAGGCCGAGGCTCCCGCGGCCGCCGCCGCACCGAGCGGGCAGACCTCCGCCGAGGCCGACGCCAAGCGCGGTACCACCGAGAAGCTGTCCCGGATGCGGCAGACCATCGCCAAGCGGATGGTGGAGTCGCTGCAGGTCTCGGCCCAGCTGACCGCGACCGTGGAGGTCGACCTGACCCTGATCTCCCGGATCCGGGCCCAGGTCAAGGACGACTTCAAGAAGCGCAACGGCGCCTCGCTGTCCTACCTGCCGTTCATCACCAAGGCCGCGGTGGAGGCGCTCCGCCAGCACCCGAAGGTGAACGCGACCATCGACACCGAGGCCGGCACGGTCACCTACTCCGATGTCGAGAACATCGGCATCGCGGTGGACACCGAGCGCGGGCTGATGGTGCCGGTGATCGCCGATGCGGGTGATCTCAACATCGGCGGGCTGGCCAAGAAGATCGCCGATCTGGCCAACCGCACCCGGACCGGCAAGGTGACCCCCGACGACCTGACCGGTGGCACCTTCACGATCACCAACTACGGGTCGGCGGGCACCCTGTTCGACACCCCGATCATCAACCAGCCGCAGGTCGCGATCCTGGGCACCGGTGCGCTGGTGAAGCGGCCGATGGTGATGACCGACAAGAACCTGGGTGAGACGATCGCGGTGCGCGACATGATGTACCTCTCGCTCACCTACGACCACCGACTGGTCGACGGCGCGGACGCCGCCCGTTACCTGTCGACGGTCAAGGAGCGGCTGGAGGAGGGTGACTTCGGGGCCGAGTTCGGTCTCTGAGTTTCAACCCGGACAAGAAAAACCCAGACAGAGAAGGGCCGGTACGCCGAGGCGTACCGGCCCTTCGTCCGTTCCGATAGCGCAGCGGTTATCGGTCGGGCCGGGCAAGGTCTTGGTGCTGCCCGTTGCGGATGTCGCACGCTGGCGCCATGGATTCCTCAGTTGAGAACACAGGCTCTGATTCGCACCCCAGCACGACTGCGGTGACCCGTCGCCGGGTCCTCGCCGGCATCGGTCTCGGCGCTGCTGCGGCCACCTCCGGTATCGCCGGCATCCGGCCCGCAGCAGCTGCGCCGGGCACCGCAAGGGACGCCGGCCGGATCGGCGCGCTGATCGCTGACCTGGAACGACGCCATGACGTCCGGATCGGCCTGTCCGCGGCCGCGTTGACCGGCCCGTACCGCGGCCGTCGCCTGGACCACCGCGCCGACGAGCGCTTCCTGATGCTGTCGGTGTTCAAGGCGATCGCCGCCGCAGCGGTGCTGGACGGCCGGTTGATCACCCCCGATCCGAAGGTCCTCGACCGGCCGGTGTTCCTGCCGCCGGAGGCCATCTGCGAGGGCCCGACCTGGTTCGCCGAGCAGATCGCGGCCCGCCGCGCACCCTCGGTGGCCGAGGTCTGCCGGGCGGCGATCCAGCTCAGCGATTCGACCGCCGCGAACGCGCTGATGTCGCTCACCGGCGGGCCCGCCTCGATCACCCGGTTCGCCCGCGACAACGGCGACACCATCACCCAGCTCACCGAATGGGAACCGGAACTGAACACACCCAATGGCGACCGCAACACCACCAGCCCGCGCGCGATCGGTGCGCTGTTCGCCGCGATGATCGTCGGCCGTGCGCTGCGCACCTCGGCCCGGCGTCGCCTCACCGACTGGATGCTCGGGAACCAGACCAGCGACCAGCGGTTCCGGGCCGGCCTGCCGGCGGGCTGGACACTCGCCGACAAGACCGGTTCCGGGATCGATGCCACCGCCAACGACGTCGGCATCGCGTTCGACCCGGCCGGCAACGCCTACCAGCTCGCGGTGCTGACCAGCTCACCGCGCCCCGACACCGAGCGGGTCAACGAGATCTTCGCGATCCTGGCGCGGGAGTCGCTGGCCGAGCTGACCCGCTGAGGACTTGGCTTCGACTCGCTGGCGCTCGCTCAACCGGCGTCCGTGGACTCAGTCGGTGGCGGTGCTCTTCTTGATGCCGTAGATCAGGTCGACGTAGGCCTCGTGCCGGGCGATCCAGCCCTTGATGAACGGGCAGATCGGCAGCACCTTGCGGGTGCCCTCGGCGCGCACGTCGTCGAGGGCGAACCGGGCCAGCGCCGAACCGATACCCCGGCCCTCGAACTTCGGCTCCACCTCGGTGTGGGTGAACACCACCAGTTCGTCGGTCAGCTGGTATTCGGCGAAGCCGGCGAGCTCACCGTCCAGGGTTGCTTCGTAGCGCTTCTTCTCGGGGTTGTTGCGGACTTCGACATCGGCCATCTGGGGCTCCTTCTGCTGTGTGGGTTGAAAATATGGGGGAACTGGGGTGGCTTCGTCTCGCTCGTGCCTCGCTCGCTCAACCAACGTGGACTAGCCACCGACGCGGCCGCGGCGGTTGCGGGGGCGGAGCCGGACGGTGGGCAGCGGGGGTGCGGGGATCCGTGATTCCGGGCCCTCGTATCCGGGCACCTCGCCGAAGCGTTCCGAGTGCAGTTCGTATTCCTCGCGGGCCGCGACGACCTCCTCGTGGGTGCGGCCGATCAGGTTCCACCACATCACGATCTCCTCGGTGAAGGGGGTACCGCCCAACAGCGCGACCCGCGCCGGCTCGGAGCCGACCTGCAGGCGTACCGAATCCGGCCCGGGGTCGATGCAGCCCAGATCGGCCGGACCGAGCTGCTGCCCGGCGACGGTGAGCGTGCCGCTGTCGACCAGGAAGGCGTGCTCGAAACCCGGGTCCAGGGTCAGCTCGAACTCCGCACCCGGCGCCAGCCGCAGTTCCGCGCCGAGCAGCGGGGTCTGGGTGCGGACCGGGGAGGCCGCCACCCCGGGCAGCTCGCCGATGAACACCAGCGCGGTCCCGGCCCCGTCGGCCAGTTCGGTCTCGGTCGGCACGTGGTGCTGGAAGTCCCGGGCCATCTCGCGGTCCACCTCCGGCAGCGCGACCCACAGCTGCAGCCCGTGCAGGGTGCTGGTCGCCGGGGTGGACACCTCCGAGTGCGCGATCCCGCGGCCGCTGGTCATCAGGTTGACCTCGCCGGGGCGAACCATCGCATGCACTCCGTTGGAGTCGCGGTGCTCGATCTCCCCGGCGAACAGCCAGGACACCGTCTGCAGCCCGGTGTGCGGATGCGGTGGCACGTCCATCCCGTCGCGGCTGGCATCGACCACCCGGGTCGGGCCGTAGTGGTCGACGAAGCACCAGGCGCCGATGAACGAGCGGTCCCGGTGCGGCAGGGTACGCCGGACCTCCAGTGCCCGGACGCCGCCGAGCGGCACTTCGCGCCCGCGGAGCACCTGGACGGTGGTCTGGCTCGTCGATTCGGTCATCGGAGTTCCTCCTCCTCGGTGGGTACGCCGATCCGTCCGAGCAGGGCGGTCAGCGTGACCAGGTCGTCGTCGGTCAGCCCGGCGAAGGCCCGGCGGATGGTTGCATTGTTGGTGCGGGCCGCCTCGCGACGCAGCACCCGGCCGGTATCGGTGAGCGCGATCAGCACCCCGCGATCGTCGTCGTGGGCACGGGTGCGGGTCAGATACCCACGCGCGCTCAGCCGATCCACGAGCCGGGTCAGCGCACTGCCGCTGAGCAGCACCCGGCCGGCCAGTTCGCGATGCCGGCAGGTCTCGTTCGGGCCCAGGTTGATCAGCACATCGAACTCGGTGACCGAGAGCCCGTGCCGGGCCTGCAATCGGCGACCCAGCTCACCGAGCAGGTCGGCGTACACCTCGAGCAGCGCCCGCCAGACCGGGACGGCGGCGCTGCGGCGGGTCAGTTCGGCCTGCATCAGCTGTTGTCGAACTGGACGCCCTCGGCCTTGTCGAGCTGCTGTTTGCGCGGGAAGTACCAGTTCATCACCTTGCGCAGGTTGTCCGACTCCTCGCGGGCCCAGTTGCGCATCAGCTCCGAGCCGAAGGAGATCGCGGTCACCGGCTGGGCGCCGGCGGCGACCACGCGCTCGATGGCCCGGTTGTGGGAGACGGTGCTGATCCCGCCGATCGCGTCGATGACCGGGTAGACCTCGTAACCCTCGGCGAGCATGTCGAGGGTCGGGAAGGTCATGCAGACCTCGGTCCACAAGCCGGCGATCACCACCTTCTTGCGGCCGGTCTGCTCGATGGCGGCGCGGAAGTCGGCGTCCTCCCAGGAGTTCACCCCGGTGCGGTCGATCTCGGGTACGCCGGGCAGCTCGTCGCGGATCAGTTGCGCGGTGCCCTCGTTGACTCCGAGGTCGACGCCGACGGTGGAGAGCACCACCGGTACGCCGTAGGAGGTCGCCAGTCGGCAGAGGGCCACCACATTGAGATCGATCCGCTCCCGGGAGGTCGAGGTGATCGTGTGGTACTGCTCGGGCTGGTAGTCGATCAGCGTGAGCACGCAGTTCTCGGGCGTCAGCAGGTGATCGCTGGCCTGATCGCGTACCGGCTCCATCTCGGTCTTGGCCATCGCTGGGCTCCTCTCGACAAGTCGATGCACGTGCAACTATTCCGGTCCATCCGGCACAGCACAACCCCCATCCGCTGCGGGCGTACACTCGCAGACATGCTCGATTTCCAGTGGTTGGGACACATCGACTACACCGAGGCGTGGGACCTGCAGCGCACGCTGCACGCCCAGGTCTCCGCGGGTGAGCGCGGCGATGTGGCGCTGCTGCTGGAACATCCGCCGGTCTACACCGCCGGGCGGCGCACCCAACCCGAGCACCGGCCGGTCGACGGCACCCCGGTCGTCGACGTGGACCGCGGTGGGTTGATCACCTGGCACGGGCCCGGTCAGCTGGTGGGGTACCCGATCGTGAAACTGCCGGAGGACATCGGTGTGGTCGACTACATCCGCCGGGTCGAGGAGGCGCTGATCCGCTACCTGGCCTCGGTCGGCATCGAGACCGGCCGGGTCGCCGGGCGGGCCGGTGTCTGGTTGGCCGCCGACGAGCGCGGTGAGGAACGCAAGATCGGTCAGATCGGGGTACGCGTGGCGCACAAGACCTCGATGCACGGTTTCGCGCTGAACGTGGACCCGGACATGACCTGGTTCGACCGGATCGTGCCCTGCGGGATCACCGATGCCGGTGTCACCTCGATGGCCCGCGAACTCGGCGACGGCTGGTCCGGTATCGAAGGCGTCCGCCGCGCCGCCGACGGGATCACCCCGTTCCTCGCCGAACTGCTGTCCTGGCAGGATTTCGAGCGCACCCCCGACATCGCCCGCGCCACCCCCACCGACCAGGTGCAGTACGGTCTCACCGTCTGACCCTTCGACTCGTCGCTGCGCGTACCACGCCGCCCGTGCCGCCCTCCGGCCCGGCCCGCGCCAGCATTCGGTGTTGTCCATCCCGGGCAGGTGTTGTCCGTCGATCGGCTCGCCACCGCTTCCAGTTAGGCCTGCAGAACGATGCCTTTCTGCATACACACGGTAGGCAGAAGGGATCGTTCTGAACGGACACCACAGACCGCTACGGCGATCGGGTAGCCGCCCACAATTCCGTGCTGTGACTGGTCACTCCGATCGCACCGGCGGTCAGGGCGGCCCGCACGTCGTTCTCGTCGGTGACGAAACCGGAGACGATGAACGGTTCGAACACCCGCAGGTCCTCCGGATCGATCCGCGGCACCACCGGCCCCGGCATCACCTGGACCAGATCGGGGTGGGAGGTGCGGACCGAGTCCAGGGCACGCGGCAGGTTCGAACGGTCGGTCACGAACACCTTCTGCATCGCCAACAGCTTGGCGTGCTGGATGCGCTGCATCAGCGAGCCCCGCGTCGACACCACACCGACGGCACCGAGCGCCTGCAGATAGTCCACCCCGCCACGATCCTGGGCCAGCCCCGGGATCGAGTCGATGTTGACGATGCTGAGGATTCCCTGCTGGGTCAGCACTTCCAGCGCCTTGGGCAACAGCAGCAGATCGATGTTCGCCACCACGGCCGCCCGGCAGTCCGAGCCGAGCAGTGCGGGCAGGCTGTCCACCCCGTAGAGCACACCGATCACCGGATGCTGCCGGACCGCTTGCTGCAGTTGCGCGAGTCCGCTCACAGACCCAGTTTGCCCGGGTTGAGCAGGTTGTCCAGGTCGACGACCCGCTTGATGGTCTCCAGCAGCGCGAAGGATTCACCCAGCGACTCCCGCATGTAGGGCGCGCGCAGCAGGCCCACCCCGTGGTGGTGGCTCAGCGTGGCCCCGTGCCGCAGCACCACCTCATTGGCCGCATCCCACGCCGCCCGGTACCAGTCGGCCCGCCGCTCGGGTTCGACCTTGCCGCGCAGCGAGAAATAGAGACAGCCGTCGGTGACGTAGGCGTGGGACTGGTGCGCCGAGCCGGCGAGCGTACCCGGCACCGACGTCAGCGCCTCGATCACCTCGTCATAGATCGCCGGCAGATCCCGCCAGCGGCCGGTCATCTCCAGGGTGTCCGACACGAAGCCCGGGTCGGCCTTGAACCCCTCGGCACTCTTGCCGGTCACCATCCGGGTTTCCAACCAGCGTTCGAAGATCGCGTCCCCGTCCAGCCGGGTGCCGGTCTCGGCACAGACCTCCTCGGCGATCTGCAGGCCGGCATCCACCAGGGGTTGTGGCCCCTCGTCGGCGACCAGCAGCACGTTGGTGTCCGGCAGATCGAACTGCAGGCCACTCTCCAACTCGTCATAGAGCCGCAGCGCCGCCGGGGTCGCACCGCGCTGCATGATCTCCCGGCAGGCCTCCAGCCCGTCGGCGAAGCTGGCGAAGCCGTACGCGAAGGCCCGCGCATAGCTGGGCAGCCGGTGCACCTGGAGGCGTACCCGGGTGATCACCCCCAGGGTGCCCTCGGACCCGATGAACAGGGCCCGCAGATCCGGCCCCACGGCCGCGCGGGCGCTGTGCCCCAGGGACAGCTCGGTGCCGTCGGGCAGCACGACGTCGAGCCCGACCACCATGTCCTCGATCTTGCCGTAGCGGGTCGACAACTGTCCGGCCCCGCGGCAGGCGACCCACCCGCCGACGGTGCTCAACCCGAACGACGACGGCCAGTGGCCGGTGGTGAATCCCTGGTGCTGCAATTGCTCCTCGAAGACGTCCCCGAACATCCCGGCCTGGACTTCGACGATCTGGCTGGTGCGGTCCAGGTCGGTGATCTCGTTGAGCGCGCAGAGGTCCAGCACGATCCCGCCCCGCAGCGGCAGCGCGGCACCGGTGACATTGGATCGGCCGGCCGAGGCGGTGACCGGAATCCCCGTGCTGCTGGCGATCCGGAGCACCTCGACCACCTGCTGCTCGGTCTCGACCCGCACGATCGCACCGACCGGTGTCGCTGGATTCCCCGAGGTCTCGGCGATCATCGAACGGGCCCACCAGTCCCGGGTGCCGTCGATCAGTTCACGCTCGGTGGTCGCGACGGTGGCCCCGGTGGCCCGCAGCTCGTCCAGCACCTCGTCGGGGACGACCACCGGATCGGTCTGCAGCGAGTGCTCTCCCGCCGTGCTGTCCGGCACCGCCCAACCGGGCGTGGTCGGTCCGCCGACGGTGTATCGACCGTGGTTGTATCCGCGGCGAATCGCTTCTGCGCTGATCATTCGTGGACTCCCATCAGGATGTTGCGTTCGAGTTCGGTCGAGTTCCGGTACGCCGCGAGTTGCGCTTCCAGCGCGGCCTGGTCCAACCCGAGTTCGCTACCCAGGATCGCGGCCACCGCACCGGCGGCTTCGGCCGAGGCGTCCCGGCGGTAGAGCCGCGCCCGGGTCCGGCGCGACAGCACGTCATCGATCGTGCGAGCCATCTCGTGGCGCACCGCATGGACCGCCTCGGCCCGGATGTAGGGCAATCCGGCCACCAGCGGGTCATCGGCGCCCGGTTCGGTGAGCAGCTCGCTGACGAAGTGGCTCTCGGTGCCATAGCGTTCCCCCAGATGGGCGGCGAGCCCACCGGTGGCCTGGGACGCCTGCGGGTCGAAACCGACGCCGCCGACCAGCGGCGCCTTCTGCGTGCGGCAGCGGGTCCGGCGATCCAGGACCGCGCTGACCGCGTCGACGGTCTGTTCGGCCATGTGCCGAGAGGTGGTCAGCTTGCCACCGACGACGGTGACCAGACCATCGGGATCGGTCCGGATCTCGTGGTTCCGGCTGACCTCCAGGGTCTTGCCGCCGGGTGGGGCGATCAGTGGCCGGCAGCCGGCGATCGAACCGGTGATGTCCTCGGGTTTCAGATCGACCCGGAGGGCAGAATTCGCCCCCTCCAGAAGGAAATCCCGCTCCTCGCTGGTGCAGTGCACCGAGTCCAGGTCGCCCCGGTAGTCCTCATCGGTGGTGCCGAGCACGCTGTAGTCCCCCCAGCGGGTGATCGTGGCCCGCCGGGTCCGTCCCGGTACCGGCACGGTGACCGTGCAGTCATTGCGGATCAACCGCCACGGGAGCACCACATGGACGCCCTTGGCGGGCCGGATCGGTGGCACCTCGGCCTCGGGCCCGGCCGCGGAGAAGTCCCGCAACCACACCCCGGTCGCCATCACCACGCACCGGGTGGGCACGGTGATCGTGCGATCCTCGGCCTGCACCTCGACCCCGCTGATCCGTCCCCCGCTGCGGCAGACCTCGCTGAGGCGGGCATGGTTGACCACACAGGCACCGTGCAGGGCGGCGGTCCGGGCGACGGTGAGCGTGAGCCGGGCGTCGTCGGTGCGGGCGTCGAAATAGAGCAATCCGTAGCGCAGTTCCTCGGCCCGCAGCGTCGGGCAGCGGACCAGCACCTCATTGCGGGACAACCGCTGGTGCAGGCGGCCCTCGCGCCAGCCACCGGCCGCGTCATAGGACCACAGCAACGCCTCGAACCCGCTGGCCAGCCGGGGATCCAGGGCACCACCGCGGGCCAGCACCGGGAACATGAACGGCAGCCGCTGCACCAGATGCGGGGCGTTGTCGCGCAACCGCTGCCGCTCCAGCAGCGAATGCCGGACCAGCGGAAGGTTGCCCTGTTCGATGTAGCGCAGCCCGCCGTGCACCATCTTGGAGGACTTGGAGGAGGTGCCGCTGGCGAAGTCGTCCTTCTCCACCAGCGCCACCCGCAGGCCACGCAGTGCACAGTCCAGTGCGGTGTAGGCACCGGTGATCCCACCGCCGACGACGACCACGTCGAAGCTCTCGGCGGCCAACCGGTCCAGGTTGGTGCTGCGGTCGAACGGCACCGGGCGATCCAGCACGAGTTCTCTCGCCTGCCGGCTCTCCCGGCGCCCGGGAAGACTGATCCTTTTCATGATTCCTCTCGTCCGAGTTGGACTTCCTGGTCGACGACGGCCCGCCAGGCGGACCGGGCCCGCTGCCGGGCGGCCGTCGAGATGCTGGGTTCGAAGACCCGCAGCGTGTTGTCGGGCAGATCGCCCAGGGCCGGCCAACCGGGCAGCTGGCTGCCCGCCAGGTACGCCGCCCCGCGGAGGCTGGCGCTGGCCGCGCCGCGCACTCGATGCACCGGGATCCCCATCAGGTCGGCCTGCACCTGCAGCAGCAGGTCGCTGGCCGCGAGCCCGCCGCCGACGTTGATCCGCGTCGGGCGCACCGCGGCGGTGGAGACGTTGTCCTCATTGGCCTGGGTGACGAAGTGCGCCACCCCCTCCACCATCGCCCGGGCGACGTGCGCCGCGGTGGTGGCGGTGCTCAGCCCGCGCAACGCGCCACGGGCGTGCGGCGCCATCACCGGGCTGCGCATCCCGGTGATGCTGGGCAGGAAGGTGACCCCGCCGGAATCGGCAACGCTGGCAGCGATCTCGGTCATCTGTTCGGGCGAGTCGAACCAGCCGAGCCGGTCGCAGGCCCAGCTGAGGGCCGACCCGGTGGCGGCCGCGAATGTCTCCAGGGTGTAGCTGGATCGGCCGGCCGCCCGCCACCCGGTCAGCACCAGCGTGCCGTCGGGCGCCGACTCCGCTGCCGGCCAGTCATCACCGGTGCACAGGTCGACGAAGCTGCCGGTGCCGTGCACCACCATCGCATCGCCGCTGTGGGTGCAACCCAGCCCGACCAGCGCCGCGTGCTGGTCGCCGACGGCCGCCAGGATCGGCAGCGGCCGGCCGACGAGCTCGGCATCGAGTGTGCCGACGGGCGCGGCGTCGTCGATCAGGCGGGGGGCGAGTTCGGGCGGAAATCCCAGTGTGGTGAGCCAATCCTCGAGATAGCAGAACTCGCGCAGGTCGAGCGCTCCCCCGGCGGTCGCGTTGGTGGCCGAGGTGACCAGCGCCCGTTCGGCCGAGAGGTTCCAGATCAGCCAGGTGTCGATGGTCCCGAATCCGAGCCGGCCGTCGGCGTACGCCTGACAGACGCGCGGGTTCTCCCGCAGCTGGTGCGCGGCCCACAGGTAGGGCGAGCGCACCCCGGTGGGTCGACCGGTGCGGGCGCGCAGCCGTTCGTCCCAGCTGTCGGCGTACGCCTCGGCCAGCTCGGTGGCGTAACGGGTGTCCTGCCAGACCACCGCGGGGGTGAGCGGTTCACCGGTGACGGTGTCCCAGAGCACGGCGGTGGCCCGCTGCGTGCTGACCGCCACCCCGACCACCTGGTGCCGGGTCGGGTCGTGCTCTGACCAGGTGGCGGTGAGCACGTCGCGGGTGGCGCTCAGGATCCGGGCCGCGTCCTGTTCGACGAGACCGGGTGCCGGGCTGTCGGTGGTCAGCCGCTGGTAGTGCTCGTTGTGGGTCCGGCCGTCGGCGTCCACGATCGCCGCTCGGGTGCCGCTGGTTCCTTCGTCGATGGAGAGCATCACCTCCGGCATTCACATCACCTTCGTCCTGGTCGGCTCGTCGCTGAAGCCGGGCGCGTCCGCCTCTTCATCGACGTCGACCTCGGCGCGGGTCGGTTCCCAGCGCACCACCCAGCAGATGATGGCGGCGATCAGTGGCACGACGGCGAGGATCAGGAATGTGTTGCCGAGTCCGTAGTTCTCCCGGAAGATCGGGAAGACGGTGAGACCGAGGGCTGCGCCGAGGCCGCCCATCGCTCCGATCAGCCCGTTGGCACCGGCGCGGAGTTCGCTGCGGAAGGACAGGGTCGAGATCGACTTGCCGTTGGCACCGGGGCCGCCGGAGTGGAACAGGATGAACAGCGACGGGACCAGGAAGGCCAACCACAGCGGCATCTTCTGGAATCCGAGGCCGAGGATCACCAGCAGCACGAACACCACGGTGAAACCGATCGCCGAGGCCCGCCGCAGCCCGAGCTTCTTCCCGATCCATGGGGATGCGAAACCGCCGATGATGCCGAAGAGGTTGAACACGATCGTGCCGGTGGTGGCGGAGACGAAGTCGTTGCCGAACATCGCCAGGCTGATCACCGGCAGGTACCAGCCGACCGCGAAGTACTGGATGGACTGGCCGAGCTGCACCGTGGTGGCCAACACGGTCCGGGGCAGATAGATGCCGCGGAAGATCAGCAGCACGTTGCGGATGCCCTTGTTGGCCAGATTGATGATCGGCAGTCGTTCGCCCTCGGGTGCGGCGACGAACGGCTGACCATACATCTTGGTCATCGACTCGGCGGCTCGCTCCAGGTTCCCGTGCCGGGCCAGCCAGGCCGGGCTCTCCACCAGGAAGGTCAACTGCAGCACGAAGAGGAGGATCGCGACGACCCCGGTGGCACCGATCGCATAGCGCCAGATCGCGTCACCGACGTCCAGGTTGTAGAAGGCCAACGCGAGCAGCAGGTTGCTGGTCACCGCGGTGTACCAGATTCCCTGCCAGGTGTTGATCCGGGAGCTGAACTTCTTCGGTGTCAGTTCACCGAGCAGCGCCATCGCGATCGCGAAGTCCATGCCGTAGGCGGCACCGACGAAGAACCGTCCGGCGACGACCAGTTCGAAGCTGGGTGCGAAGGTGGCCAGCGCCGCACCGATCACGTAGAGCACCTTGGCGGCCACGATCGGGATCACCCGGCCGAACCTGTCGGCCAGCCAGCCACCGATCGGATTGAAGAAGATCGAGATCCAGGAGGCCATCGAGGTGAGCAGCGCGACCTGCGCGGCGGAGAGCTGGAGGTCCCTGGTCATCGGCGCCAGACCGGCGCTCAGTGCAGAATTGGAGAAGGCGTCGAGGAACAGACCTGCGAGCGCCAGCCACCAGATGACTCCGGCCCGACCGCTGATCCGTGGCCGGGAGTTGGTGAACTGGATGACGTCGTGCACGCCCCGGATCGTCGTCGGGGGCGCCGGTGTGGCTGCCAAGGACATGCTCTGACCTCTCTGTCAGCGGGCTGAGCGGCCGAGCGCCACCTGCTGACAGGCACACCAAGACCGCGCAGGATGTCTTGGCGTCTGGTCCCTGCGGGCCCATCCTCGGCGCACCCGGTTCACGCTGTCAAGGGTTCACGGGGCACTCCGGCAGGGCGAACGACGATGTCAGCGGGCCACGCTGGCCGGGAACAGATAGTCCAGGAAGCGCTGCACCACCGGCTGCGGCTCGTGGTTCGCCAGGCCGGGGCGTTCGTTGGCCTCGATGAAGACGTAGTCACCGCCGCGCACATCGGGGACCAGCAGATCGACCCCCGACACCGGGATGCCGATGGCCCGGGCCGCGGTCACCGCGGCCTCCTTGAGCTCCGGCGCCACCTGGTCGGTGACATCGTGGATGGTGCCGCCGGTGTGCAGGTTCGCGGTCCGGCGGACCAGGATCCGCTCCCCGGCCGGGGGCACGTCGTCGAGTTCCCAGCCCTCCTCGCGGACGGTGGCGATCGTCAACTCATCAAGGGGAATCCGGGATTCTCCACCGGAGGCACGGGAGCGGCGGCGCGAGTGCACCTCGATCAGCTCGCGGACGGTCCGCTCCCCCGTCCCGACGACCTCGGCGGGCCGGCGGACCGCGGCCGCCGCGACCTGCCCGTCGATGACCACCAGACGCAGATCCTCACCCTCGACGTGCTCCTCGATCAGCACCTCGGTGCCGGGACCACCGGCGCGACCGAGCGCGGTGTCCAACTGCTCGTCGGTGGTCACCCGGACGGTGATCCCGACCCCCTGCTCACCGCGTACCGGCTTGATCACGACCGTGCCGACCTCGGCGAGGAACTCGTGGTCCGCCTCGTCGAAGGTCGCCACTTTTCCTTGCGGTACGCGGATTCCGGCCTCCTCGACGACCCGGCGGGAGACCCGTTTGTCGTCGCAGCGGCTCATCGCCACTGCGGTGGTGTACTGCGACAGCGACTCGCGGGTGATCACCGTCCGCCCGCCGTATTCGAGTTGCAGATAGCCGGTCCCGGCGTCCAGCACGATCACCCGGATGCCGCGCCGCAGCGCCTCGTCGGCGATGATCCGGGCATAGGGGTTGAGTGCGTCCAGATCCTCCGGTGGCCCGCCGGCGAACAGCCGCTCGTTGATCGCGTTCTTGCGTTTCACCACCAGCTCGGGCACCTTGGCGAAGCCCATCCGCTCGTAGAGGCCGATCGCGGCGGTGTTGTCGTGCAGCACCGACAGGTCCATCCGCCGCAGCCCCCGCTCGGCGAAGGCCGCGACCAGGGCCCGGGTCAACGCCGCCCCGACCCCGGGGACGGTGGCCTGCGGATCGACCGCCAGGCACCACAGGCTGGAACCGCGCTCCGGGTCCCCCCACAGCGCCGCGTGGTCGACCCCGGTGACCGTGCCGATGATCTGGCCGCTGGTGCTGTCCACCGCGTTCAGATAGAGCACCTGCTCGGTGTCCAGCTGTCGCGCCATCCCGTCGATATCGGCGGTCACCATCTGGCAACGGCCGTAGATGGCGTTCATCGCGGCCAGGTCGTCGCGGTCCCGGGCCGGCCGGATCTCCAGCAGGGCAGGCAATTCCGCGTACCCCGGGTCCTGCTGTTCGGCACCGAAGCTGAGCCGATAGGTCAGGCTCGGGTCGATGAAGAACTCCTGCGGATGCTGCGCGATGAACACGTGCGCATCGGGCAGATAGACACAGCAGTCGCGGCGTCCGGTGGCCTCGTCGCGGAGCAGATCGCCGAGCTGGTCGTGACTGGCGAAGGTGTTGCCGAAGACCAGCCGCCCCCAGCCGAGATCCAGCACCACATCGCGTCCGGTCTCCACGGGAGCGCTGCTCACGCGCCGATTCCGTCCGGATTGGCCGCACCCTCACCGGCGCGGTCCACGTGCCGCTGCAGCCACAGCTCCAGCAGACCGATCTGCCACAGCGGATTCCCGCGCAGCGGTGTCAGCCGCTCGTTGGGTGCGGCGAGCAGCGCGTCGATCGCCTCCGGTCGGAACAACCCACGCTCCTTGGCCGCCGGCGCGTGCAGCGCATCGCGGACCAGCTCCAGCGGCCGCCCCGACAGATGGGTCAGCGCCGGTACCGGGAAATAGCCCTTCGGCCGGTCGATCACCCCGGCCGGGATCACCCGGCGGGCCGCCTGCTTGAGCACCCCCTTGCCGTCGTGGGCGGTCTTCAGCTCCGGCGGGCAGGTGGCGGCGAGCTCGACCAGCTCGTGGTCCAGGAACGGCACCCGGCCCTCCAAGCCCCAGGCCATCGTCATGTTGTCGACCCGCTTCACCGGATCGTCGACGAGCATCACCCGGGTGTCCAGCCGCAGCGCCCGGTCGGTCGCGGTCGCGGCCCCCGGTGCGGCGAAGTGGTCCCGGACGAAATCCTCGGCGGCGTACGCCCCGATCTGCCAGTCCGGTGCGATCAGTGCATCCAGACCGGCGCGATCCCTGTCGAAGAAGGCTTTCTGGTAGCGGCGCAGGGCGTCGTCGACATCCCCGTCAGCGGCCGCCGCCATCGGCGGATACCAGTGGTAACCGGCGAAGATCTCATCGGCGCCCTGCCCGGACTGCACCACCTTGACGTGCTTGCTGACCTCCTGGCTGAGCAGATAGAAGGCGACCACGTCATGGCTCACCATCGGCTCGCTCATCGACTCGATCGCACCGTCCAGCGCCGGCAGCATCCGATCGGCGGAAATCCTTATCTGGTGGTGATCGGTGTCGTACTCGCGGGCGATGATGTCGCTGTAGCGGAACTCGTCGCCCTCCTGGCCACCCGCGGATTCGAAGCCGATCGAGAAGGTCTTCAGGCCGTGCTGACCGGCCTCGGCCAGCAGCCCGACGATCAGCGAGGAGTCCAGCCCGCCGGAGAGCAGGCAGCCGACCGGGACATCGGCGACCAGCCGGCGCTCGACCGCGGTGCGCAGCGATGCGAGCACCGCGTCCTCCCAGTCGCGTTCGCTCCAGTCGCTGCGGGCATCGTCGCGGCTGAAATCGGCCTCCCAGTAGGTCTGTTCCTGCCGCCGACCGTCGGGTTCGATGGTCATGATGGTCGCCGGCGGCAACCGGTGCACCCCGGCCAGGATCGTCCGCGGCGAGGGCACCACCGAGTGGAAACTCAGATAGTGCTGCAGCGCCACCGGGTCCACCGTGTCATCGATCCCGCCGCCCTCGAGCAGCGCGGGCAGGGTGGAGGCGAAGCGGATCGCGCCATCGACCTCGGCCCAGTAGAGCGGCTTGATGCCGAGCCGGTCACGGACCAGCAGCACCCGCCCGGAATCGCGTTCGGCGATCGCGAACGCGAACATCCCCTGCAACCGGTCGACCACCGCCGGGCCCCACTCGGCGTACCCCTTGAGCACCACCTCGGTGTCGGAGTGCGAGGCGAACCGATGGCCGCGCCCGGCCAGGTCGGCACGCAGTTCCCGGTAGTTGTAGATGCAGCCGTTGAACGCGATCGTCAACCCGAGCTGGGCGTCGTGGATCGGCTGGGTGCCGGAGGGACTGAGGTCGATGATCGACAGCCGGCGATGACCGAGGGCCACCTGGTTCTGCGACCAGACCCCTTGTCCATCGGGGCCGCGAGGGGCCAACCGTCGTGTCATCGCGGCAACCGCGGACACGTCGGCTGCTCGGTGGAACGCGATCTCTCCAGCCAGGCCGCACATGGGGCACCAGCCTAGCGGGCCACCCGGTGGGTGGAACCAATCGACCGACGGACAGAACCTTTCGGCGCGCACAATGCGTGGTGTGACCATGAGCGAGAGCGGCACCGGCCAGTGGGCCATCGAGGTGGATGGGCTGGTCAAGAGCTTCGGTGGGCGGCAGGGCGACCGGCTGGCCCTCGACGGGCTGACCATGCGCGTCCCGCGCCGTGGCGTGCACGGGTTCCTCGGGCCGAACGGGGCCGGCAAATCGACCACCATCCGCGCCCTGGTCGGTCTGGTCCGCGCGAACGCCGGCACGATGCGGATCCTGGGTCGCCCGGTGCCGCAGCAGCTGCCGCAGATCATCGGTCAGGTCGGCGCGATCGTCGAGCGGCCCCGGTTCTTCAACGAGTTCGACGGCCGCAAGAACCTGCGACTGCTGGCCGCCTCGATCGGTCAGCCCGCTCATCGCGTCGATGCGGTGCTCGAGCACGTCGGGCTCACCGAACGCGCCCGGGACCGGTACGCCCACTACTCGCTCGGCATGAAGCAGCGACTCGCGGTCGCGGCCACCCTGCTCAAGGATCCGCAGGTGCTGATCTTCGACGAGCCGACCAACGGCCTCGACCCCTCCGGCATCCGAGAGATGCGGCAGACGATGCGCGCGCTCGCCGATCAGGGCCGGGCGGTCCTGGTCTCCAGCCACCTGATCGGCGAACTGGAGCAGGTCGTCGACTCGGTCACCGTGATCCGCGCCGGCCGGGCGCTGGCAGAGGGCACCCTGGCCGACGTGCTCGGGGACCGGCTGAGCGGCATCTGGGTGCGGGTCGCCGAGCCGGAGCGGGCCGCGGCGGTGCTGCGTACGCACGGCTGGGCGGTCGCGGTACGCCCCAGGGGCGTCGAGGCGACCGGGGACCAGCCGCCGGCGGCGATCAGCCGGCAACTGGCCGAACACGACCTGTGGGTGGAGGAGCTGCACCCGATCCGCACCTCGCTGGAGGAACGCTTCCTCGAGCTGACCAGCACCCCCGAACCCTTCGTCACCGGTCCCTGGAGGTCTGTATGAGCACCCTGTTGCGCCCGGAGTTGGAACGCTTCCTGACCCGCCCGGTCACCTGGATCGGTGCGCTCACCGCGTCGGTCCTGATCGTCCTGATCGGGTGGGCCACCGGCACCCCGAATCGGTTCTACGACCAGGTCCCGCGCCCGGCGATGAACATGAATGATGGGGTGAACACGCTCATGGTGGTCGCCCTGTTCGCCTCGGCGCTGGCCTACTGGACCGCGGCCTCCTACGCCGGTTCCGAACTCTCCAGCGGGGTGCTCGGCACCTGGCTGACGTTCACGCCACGGCGGGTCCCGGTCTATCTGGCGAAGGTGGTGACGGTGGCCCTGCCGTCCTTCGGCTTCGCACTGCTGTTCGCCCTGGTTCTGCTCGGCCTGCAGCACCTGCGGACACCAGGATCCGGCAGCACGCTGCAGGAACTGGTCGGACTCGCGGTGCGGATCGCGGTCACGGCGGCGAGCTTCGCGATCCTCGGCCTGGTGGCCGCCATCATCGGGCGGAGCACCCTCAGCGCGCTCGGCATCCTGCTGGGTTACCTCGTGCTGATGATGACGCAGGCCTGGTTGATCAACTCCATGAACACCGATCATGATGACTGGTTCGGCCCGGAGCGGGTGCTCGGGCAGTTCCTTCTCACCCGTGCCCCGGTCAACGGTCTGCCGCACATGCCGGGCAGCGCACCGCGAGCCGATCTCTACTTCGACTATTCCCCGATCGCACTGGCCGGTTTCGGCTGGCTGCTGATCATGGCCGCCGTCGTCGCGGTCGGCGGCCTCGTGTTCGCCCGTCGCGATGTCAACTGAACGCCCGGCGTACCACCGGAACTCTCGGCGTACCATGGCGGGGTGACTGTAACGCCCGAAGGACGCAAGCTGCTCCGGCTCGAGGTGCGCAATGCGCAGACCCCGATCGAGAAGAAGCCGAAGTGGATCAAGACCACCGCGAAGATGGGGCCGCAGTACCGCGAACTGCAGAAACTCGTCAAGGACGAGAGCCTGCACACGGTCTGCCAGGAGGCCGGTTGCCCGAACATCTTCGAGTGCTGGGAGGACCGCGAGGCCACCTTCCTGATCGGTGGCGACTCCTGCACCCGGCGTTGCGACTTCTGCCAGATCGAGTCGAAGAAGCCCGAGGCCTACGACACCGGTGAGCCGCTGCGGGTGGCCGAGAACGTGCAGACGATGGGCCTGAAGTACGCCACCATCACCGGCGTCTGCCGCGACGACCAGCCCGATCTGGGGGCCTGGTTGTACGCCGAGACGATCCGTCGGGTGCACGAGCTCAACCCGGGCGTCGGTGTGGAGATGCTGGCGCCGGACTTCAACGGCCGCCCCGAGCTGCTGCAGCAGCTGTTCGAGCAGCAGCCGGAGGTGTTCGCGCACAATGTGGAGACCGTGCCGCGCATCTTCAAGCGGATCCGTCCCGGTTTCCGCTACGAACGCTCCCTCGACGTGCTCACCCAGTCCCGCGACGCCGGGCTGGTCACCAAGTCCAACCTGATCCTCGGCATGGGTGAGACCCGCGAGGAGGTCAGCCAGGCGCTGCAGGACCTCTACGACGCCGGCTGCGAGATCATCACCATCACCCAGTACCTGCGCCCGAGCCAGCTGCACCACCCGATCGAGCGCTGGGTCACCCCCGACGAGTTCACCGAGCTGGCCGACGAGGCGCGGGCGATCGGCTATGCGGGCGTGATGAGCGGGCCGCTGGTGCGTTCGTCCTACCGGGCCGGTCGGCTCTATCGTGAGGCCCTGGATCGGCGGAGCCGATCCGACGACGAGTACGCCGCTCGGGACACCCGGCGTACCGCCTAGGAACCACGACCAGAGAGAGACCATGGCCGACAAGCAGAGCGCGAAGCAGGCCCAGGCACAGGCGAAGGCCGACGCCAGGGCCGCGCGCCGGGCGGCGAAGGAACGCCGCCGCACGACCACCGACCCCAACGAGATGGGCCGGTTCCGGCAGATCTACCGGGCGTACCAGCTGACCCACGAGTACGACAAACCGCTGCCCTGGCTGCTGCTCGGGGCCTTCGCTGTGCCGATCGTGCTGGCCGTGGTGATCGCGCTGCTGTTCGCCGGAGGCTCGGTCTTCTCCTGGATCATGTTCGTGCTCACCGGCATCATGCTCGGCATCCTGCTGGCGCTGCTGCTGCTCACCAACCGCACCAAGAAGGCGACCTTCAAGCGGTACGCCGGCCAGGTCGGCTCGGCCGAGGTGGCGCTGCAGATGCTCGGCAACAAGTGGGTGCACGATCCGGTGATCGCGGCCACCAAGCACCAGGATGTGGTGCACCGGGCGATCGGCCCGGGCGGGATCGTTCTGGTCTCCGAGGGCGACCCGAACCGGGCCAAGCAGCTGCTGGCCAGCGAGGAGCGCAAGCACGAGAAGTTCATCTCCGGGGTGGTCATCTCCACCTTCCAGATGGGTGACAAGCCCGGCCAGGTGTCGAACGACAAGCTGGCCAACGCGGTGAAGAAGCTGCCCAAGACGCTGCAGGCGCATCAGGTCACCGACGTCCGCAACCGGCTCCGCGCGATCGACGCGGTCCGCCCGAAGGTGCCGGTCCCCCGCGGCCCGATGCCGACCAACATGAAGGGCGCCCGCAAGGGCATGCGGGGCCGCTGACCCCGGCTAGACTGGTTCCTCGTGCCAGCAGCCAACCTCGTCAACGCCGAGAAGATCAGCAAGGTCTATGGCACCCGGACCATCCTCGATGAGGTCTCGGTCGGGCTGGGCCGCGGTGATGTGATCGGTGTCGTCGGCCGCAACGGCGACGGCAAGTCCACCCTGCTGGGTGCGCTGACCGGCCGGATCGAGCCGGACTCCGGGCGGGTCACCCGCACCGGCAGCGTGTCGATCGGCAGCCTCGACCAGGTCGATTCGTACGCCCCCAGCGCCACCGTCCGCGAGGTGATCGTGGACGGTCAGCCCGACCACGTCTGGGCCGCCGACAGCTACCGCCGCGGTGTGGTCCAGCACCTGCTCGCCGACATCGACCTGGACGCCGAGCTCGGCCGGCTCTCCGGCGGTGAACGCCGGCGTACCGCGCTGGTCGCGGTGATGCTCGGCCAGCACGACCTGCTGGTCCTCGACGAGCCGACCAACCACCTGGACGTGGAAGCCGTCGCCTGGCTGGCCGAACACCTGCGTACCCTGCAGCAGCGCGATGTGGCGATGCTGGTGGTCAGCCACGACCGCTGGTTCCTGGACGCGATCTGCACCCGGATCTGGGAGGTGCACGACGGCGTCGTGGACGCCTACGAGGGCGGCTATGCGGCGTACACCCTGGCCCGCGCGGAACGCTCCCGGCAGGCCGCCGCCAACGAGGCCCGCCGACAGAATCTGGTCCGCAAGGAACTGGCCTGGCTGCGGCGCGGTGCCCCCGCGCGCACCTCCAAGCCGAAGTTCCGGATCGAGGAGGCGAACCGGCTGATCGAAGACGTCCCGCCGCCGCGGGACAAGCTCGCCCTGGAACGGTTCGCGGTCACCCGGCTCGGCAAGGATGTCTTCGACCTGACCGAGATGAGCTATGCCCTGCCCGATGCGCCCGGGTCCGACGGCCGGGTGCTTTTCGACCACCTGAACTGGTCGATCGGCCCCGGGGATCGGATCGGGCTGGTCGGGGTGAACGGCGCCGGCAAGACCACCCTGCTCAAACTGCTGTCCGGTGAGCTCTCCCCCGGCTCCGGCCGGGTCAAACAGGGCAAGACGCTGCGGCTGGGCCACCTCACCCAGGCGGTCCGCGAACTGGACGACGGCGACCGGGTGCTGGACAACGTCAACCGGTTGAAGGCCGAGACCAGGCTGGCCACCGGGCGGGAGGCCAGCGCCTCCCAACTGCTGGAGGAGTTCGGCTTCACCGGGAACCGGCTGACCACCAGGATCGGTGACCTCTCCGGCGGTGAGCGGCGTCGGTTGCAGCTGCTCCGGCTGCTGATGAGCGAACCCAATGTGCTGCTGCTCGACGAGCCGACCAACGACCTGGACATCGACACCCTGACCGTCGTCGAGGACTATCTCGATTCCTGGCCGGGCACGCTGATCGTGGTCTCCCACGACCGCTACTTCCTGGAGCGGGTCACCGATGTGACCTATGCGCTGATGGGTGACGGCAGCTGCGTGCTGCTGCCCGGTGGGGTCGAGCAGTATCTGGATCATCGCCGCAGTCGTCCGCAATCGGGTCCCCAGCGCACCGAGCGGTCGGCGGCCGCGCAACCGTCGGCGCCGGCCGGGCCGTCGGCGGCCGCACTGCGCCAGGCGAAGAAGGACCTGGCCCGGTTGGAACAGCAGCTGGCCAGGCTGTCGGGGCGGATCGACGCCCTGCACGGCCAGATGGCGGAGGCGGCGAGCGACTACCAGCGGCTCGCCGAACTGCAGGCCGAGGCGGACCGGTTGCAGGCCGAGCATGACCAGCTCGAGGAGGACTGGCTGGCCGTGGCCGAGCTGGTCGAGTCCTGAGTGGCTTATCCATTTTAGACGTCCCTCGACGCCGAGACCGAGCACATACCCCGCGCCCGCATTGGTATCGCGGGCACAAAATCCTGCGGGACAAGCCAATTCCCAGACGGTCAGTTCTACGCTGCTCTTGACTAGCCGTGTGCGGCCTCTACCATTGTGGCTAGTCCACTACAACGATGTTTGAGGAAGAGGCACACCGTGACTGCACACACGCTTGGCTGGCTCGGCACCGGCCGGATGGGATCGGCGATGGCGCGGCGGTTGCTCGCCGCCGAGCACAAGGTGGCCGTCTGGAACCGCACCAGGTCCAAGGCCGAGGCCCTGCAGGCCGACGGCGCCACCGTGGCCGACACGATCGGCGAACTGGCCGATCAGGATGTCGTCTTCGTGATGGTGTCCACCCCGAAGGACCTGGAGGAGGTCGTGCTCGGTGAGAACGGCCTGCTGAGCGGATCCAACAAGCCCCAGGTGATCGTGGACTGCTCCACGGTGAACACCGAGACCTCCAAGAAGATCCGCGACGCCGTGGTCGCGGCCGGTTCGGAGTTCCTCGCCGCCCCGATCAGCGGCAACCCGCACATGGTCGACGAGGGCACCTCGGTGATGGTCGCCTCCGGACCCGAGGAGACCTACGAGAAGGTACGCCCCTACCTCGAGGCGATCGGCAAGGCGTCGGTGCACGCCGGTGAGGACGAGCAGTCCCGGTTGGTCAAGCTCTGCCACAACCTCTACCTCGGCCTGATCGTGCAGTCGGTCTCCGAGGTCACCACGCTGGCGGAGAAGGCCGGGGTGCCGCGCGCGGCGTTCCTGGAGTTCCTGAACAACACCGTGCTGGGCACCGAATGGGTGCGCCGGCGCACCCCCGACATGCTGTCGCTGGATCTCACCCCGACCTTCACCACCGAGCTGTTGCGCAAGGACTTCGATCTCGGCCTGGCCGCCGCGCGCGAGCACGAGGTGACGATGCCGCTGGCCGGCAGCGTCTTCCAGCTGCTGCAGGCCGCGATCGGCCGCGGCTACCGCGATGACGACTTCCTGTCCCTCTTCGCGGTCGAGGCCGCCTCCTCGGGACTGACGCTCGAACCGCAGACCGCCGAGTCCGACGAATCCCAGTCCTGAAAGGAAAATCTCATGTCTCTGCAGGAGTTTCTCCCGACCCCGGAGTTCGAGGAGTACAGCGAGTTCTTCAAGGACTTCTTCAAGATGACCCGCCGGGACGACGGCGTCCTGCTGGTGGAGATGCACACCCAGGGCGGCCCGGTCCAGCTCAGCGTGCAGAACCACCGGGCACTCGGCCAGATGCTCAAGGTCGTCGGCGCCGATCCGAAGAACGAGGTGCTGATCCTCACCGGCTCGGGCGAGGAGTTCATGATGGACTCCGATCCGGAGGGTTTCCAGCTGGAGCAGGACGACCTGCCCTACTGGGCCTACGAATACGCCTACAAGGACGGTCGGATCAACGTCAGCTCGCTGGTCAACGATCTGGAGATCCCGACCATCGGCCTGTTCAACGGATCCGGCTTCCACAGCGAGATCGTGCTGATGTGCGACATCACCCTGGCCGCCGAGGGTGCGGTCTTCTTCGACCTGCACTACAACATCGGTTCGGTTCCCGGTGACGGCATCCACAGCGCCTTCCTGGAGGTGCTCGGCACCAAGCGCGGGGCGTACGCCCTGCTCACCGGTGAGGCGATCGACGCCGACAGGGCACTCGACTACGGGATGGTCAACGAGGTGGTGCCGCGGGAGGACCTGATCGCCCGCGGGTACACGATCGCGGACCACATCATGACCCAGCCGCGCACCCTGCGCCGGCTGACCACCCAGATCGTCCGCCGGCCCTGGAAGCAGCGCATCGTCAACGACCTGGACGGCGGTTTCGGCATCCAGATGTTCGGCCACGTCGCCGGCGCCGGCAGCCACCACGGCCGCGACCACATCAGCAACTCCAACGACTACGTGCGCGAAGGCCGGAAGAACAACTTCGACAACTAGTCGGCACACCCGGCAAGGCAGTTCAAGGGGCCAACCATGAACCAAGAAGTCAGCGCGGACCTGGTTCTCCGCAACGCCCGGATCACCACCTTCGACAGCGAGGTGCCCACAGCCGAGTCGATCGCGATCCGGGACGGCAGGGTCCTGGCGATCGGTTCCGACGAGGAGCTCGCGGCGCTCGCCGAGACCGCGGCCCGGACGATCGATCTCGGCGGCCGCTCGGTCCTGCCGGGGCTGAACGATTCCCACATCCACGCCGTGCGCGGCGGGGTCGGGTGGGGCACCTGCCTGCAGTGGGAGGGCATCCGCAGCCAGGCGGAAGCCCTGGCCAGTGTGCGGGATGCGGTCGCCGCGCGCGCCCCCGGGGAGTGGATCAGCGTGATCGGCGGTTGGCACGAACGGCAGTTCAGCGACGCCGGAATGCCAACCAGGGAACAACTTGACGAGATCGCACCGGTGCATCCGGTCTATCTGCAGGAGCTCTATGGCCGGGCGGTGCTGAACTCGGCCGCACTCGCCGCGGTCGGCTGGGACGATGAAACCCAGCCCCCACCGGGGGCCGAGTTCCTGCGCGACGACGACGGCCGGCTCACCGGTGAGGTACGCGGCCCGGCGGCGTACGCCCGGCCGAATGCGCTCACCCTGGACCTCCCGCTGGAGACGGCGGTGCAGGCGACGGCGGCGATGATCAGCGAGTTCGCCGCGCACGGCCTGACCGGGGTCGTCGACGCCGGCGGCTTCCAGGTCACCCCGCACGACTATGACGCGCTCTATGAACTGTGGCGCCGCGGCGGGCTGGGGGTCCGCTTCCGGCTCTACATCTGCGCCTGGAGCCGCGGGGACGAGGTGCACGACTATGAGCAGCTCACCCTGCTCTCCCAACCGGACTTCGGCGACGGCATGCTCAAGCTCGCCGGGCTCGGCGAGATGCCTCACATGGCCTGCCACGACTTCGAGGGTTTCGACCCCGACTTCACGATCGCCGACGACGCCCACTCCGAACTGGTCGAGATCTGCCGGATGGCGGTCGAGCACGGTTGGCGGTTGTCGGTGCATGCGGTGCTGAACAACTCCCTGAGCCGGATTCTCGATGCCTGGGAGCTCGTCGACCGGGAGAGCGGCGGCCGGGTCAGCGACCTGCGCTGGTCGATCGTGCACGCCGACGAGGCCTCGGAGGCGAACCTGCGCCGGATCGCCGCGCTCGGGGCCGGGATCCAGGTGCAGAACCGGATGGTGCTGCAGGGCGCCGACTATGTGGATCTGTGGGGTCAGGACGGGGCCGACGCCGCCCCGCCGATCGGGGCGATGAAGCGGCTCGGGATCCAGATCGGCGCGGGCACCGACGGCACCCGCGCCAACTCCTGGTATCCGTGGACCTCGATCGCCTGGCTGGTGTCCGGTGAGTCGATCGACGGGCGGACCCGGCGCGCGGAGCACGACCGGCTCTCCCGCTTCGACGCGATCGCGGCGTACACCCGCGACAGCGCCTGGTTCAGCGGCGAGGAGGACACCCGGGGCCGGCTCGCACCGGGTTTCGACGCCGACCTCTGCGTACCGACCATGGACCCGTTCAGCTGTTCGATCGAGGAGCTGCGGGAGCTGCGCAGCGAGCTGACCATGGTCGGCGGCCGGATCACCCATGCCGCCCCCGCGTTCATCGAGCTGGTCGGGTGACGATGCCCGCAATCGTTGCCCTGGTGGCGATAGGCTGAGCCGATGGTCCGGGTGAAGAACGTCGACGGGGCGGAGATCTGGGAGCCGTTGCGTCGCCTCACCGAGCGACCCGAGGGCGAACCGGTCTCCGCCGACGAGATCGCCGCTCACATCGAGCAGTTGATCGTCACCGCCTGCCTGACCGAGGGCACCAGGCTCCCCTCGGAGCGGGACCTGGTGCAGTTGACCGGGACCAGCCGACCCACGGTGAGTCAGGCGATCCGGATCCTGGTGGTCAAGGGGCTGGTGGAGTCCCGCCGCGGCTCCGGGGCGTACGTGCGCCGCAAGCCCGAGTTCAGCCTGGCCGCCTCGGTGGACCTGATGCTCAATCTCAACCAACAGTCGGTCGGGCAGTTGGCCGATCTGCGGCTCTGGCTGGAGACGGTCGGCATCACCCGGGCCATCGAGGTCGGCAGCGAGGACGAGGTGGCGGCCGGTGAGCGCGCGCTGCAGGAGATGATCGCGAATGCCGGGGACACCGCCGCCTGGATGAGCGCGGACACCCATTTCCACGCCACCCTGGTGCGAGCCGGGCACAATCCCTATCTGTCCTCGATCTACGAGAGCATCCACGAGACGCTGATCAACTACGAATACCGGTCCTGGATCAGCGACGGGACGGTGCCGAAGTGGCTGCAACCCGCCGCGATCAACGGCATCGTGGCGCTGCACACCCCGATCCTGGACGCGGTCCGCAATCGCGACGAGGAGGCCGGCCGGATCGCGGTGCTGCACCACCACTATGTGATGGCCCAGCATCTGCAGCTGGCCAGCCGGGACTGACCGGGGCGCTCAGCCGTTCGCGCACTTGCCGGCGATCAGCAACTCCGCGGTGGTCCGCTGCCGCTCCCCGGTGATCAGCCGTTCGGGTACCGGGTCGTCGCTGGTGGGCAGGTCACCGAGATCGAACACCGCCACCGTCGAGGGATAGGCGCGTTGCCGGAACAGCTCCTGCCGCTCCCCCGCGTTGTGCGCGACCAGGGTCCGCCCGGTCGGCAGCGGCCGGTTGCTGCGCAGCGTGAAACCCGGCGCCGGCCGCCCCACCTCGTGCACGGTCACCGGATCGCTGCTGGGTCCGCTGGCGGCGTACAACTCCTCGCCGACGCGCCCGTCCCAGGTGGCGATCCGCGGTTCCTCGGTGCGCTCCCCCAGGCACCAGGCGGTGACCATCACCAGCGAACCGTCGCTGCGCCGGGCCATCCCGACGACGCTGCGGCCGCCGGCATCGGAGGCCGAGCGGGAGACCTGACCGGGTTGACCGGCGCAGCCGGTGAGCAGCAACGCCACCCCAGCCAGGGCCAGCGGCAGTCGGAGTCCGGTCACCTGACCAGTCTGTCAAAGGAGGGGTCGGTACGCCCGGTGTGGCGCGGTTCCGCCGGATCGGTGGGTGAGAGTTCGCTCAGCGGCGGTTGACCACGACGGTGCCGACGGCGAGATCGTGCAGCCCGCGGCGGTGCGCACCGATCACCATCGCCGGCAGCGCCAGGCAGACCAGCACCGCCCGCGCGAGCGCCCGCAGGAAGCCCAGCGGCTGGTGGTCCAGCCGGACGACCGCGATCCGGGTGATCAGCTGGCCGACGGTGCCACCGATGAAGGTGGTGAGCAGGGTCGACATCACGAAGAACAGGCCGAGAGTGGTGAAGGAGCGCCAGCTGCCGCCCCGCATCGCCAAGGGCCCGAAGATCGCCCAGGCGGCCACCGAGCAGATCGCCCAGTCGAGGACGATCGCGGTGATCCGGGCGCGCCAGCTGGCCAACGAGCCGCGACCGGCCTCGGGCAGCCCGAGTTCTTCTCCGGGCCAGGCTTCCACGGATTCGGTCGGTGCGCTCACGGGGCGAGTCTACCGGGGCGCCCGCACTCGCCCCCGGTGCGCGGATCAGGCGCGGTCCAGGCGCTGCGCCCATTCGATGAACAGGCGGGTCTCCACCGGGCCCAGCACCTCGGGGTTCGCGGCCGCCCGTTCGATCAGCGAGCGGGTGGCGACCTGCGGATCCTCGGACCGGGCGCTGCCGGTGATGGCGGCGATCGCTCCCTCGCGTACGCCGACCGACAGCTTCCGATCGGCGCGGGCCAGCACGATCTGGCGCAGCGTCACCCCGATGTTGGTGACCAGCACGTGGGCGGCCGCCTGCTCGGCGGAGACAACCAGCCGGCCCTGGTCCGCCGCCTGCCGGGTGATCGCCCGCAGCATGTCGCTGGCCCGGGCCTGGGCCGCGGGAGAGTATCCGGGCCGCACCTTGCCGTACATCAGGGTGTAGAAGCCGGGGTTCGCGAGCCCGAAGGCGACATGGGAGTCCCAGCCAGCGCGGAGATCCTGGATCGGGTCACCGGAGGATTCGGCGGCGGCCTTGGCCCCCAGATACATGTCGAAACCGCGCTCGATGACGGCGTCGATCAGGCCCTGTTTGCTGCCGAAGAAGTGGTAGAGCGTCGGCATCTTGACCCCGGCCGCGTCGCAGACCGCCCGCAGCGACACCTCTTCGCCGGGGGACGCGGCGATCAGGTCGGCCGCGGCATTCAACAACCGGCTTCGTGTATCGCTTCGGACATCCTCTGTCATGGTGCTACATTAGCGTCTGTAGCGCTGATATAGCGTTGCATCACACAGCTATACGAGGGAGACCAAGATGGCCGAACACACTCTCAAGGGCAAGAACGTGCTGATCGCCGGTGGCGCGAAGAACCTCGGCGGACTGATCGCCCGGGAGGCCGCCCGGGCCGGTGCGAACGTCGCGATCCACTACAACTCCGATTCCAGCAGGCCGGAGGCCGAGAAGACCCTGGCCGAGATCGAGCAGGCCGGCGTCCGCGGCGTGGTGCTCTCCGGCGATCTGACCAGGCCGGCGAACGTCGAGAAGCTGTTCACCGATGCGACCGAGGCACTGGGGCAGCTCGATGTCGCGGTGAACACCGTCGGCAAGGTGCTGCGCAAGCCGATCGTCGAGACCACCGAGGAGGAATACGACTCGATGTTCGACATCAACTCCAAGGCGGCGTACTTCTTCATCAAGGAGGCCGGCAAGCAGCTGGCCGACAACGGCAAGGTCATCACGATCGTCACCGCCCTGCTGGCCGCCTTCACCGACGGCTACTCCACCTATGCCGGCGGGAAGAGCCCGGTCGAGCACTTCACCCGGGCCGCCTCCAAGGAATTCGCCGAGCGCGGCATCTCGGTGAACTCGGTCGCCCCGGGCCCGATGGACACCCCGTTCTTCTACGGCCAGGAGACCCCGGAGCGGGTCGAGTTCCACAAGTCGCAGGCGCTCGGCGGCCAGCTCACCAAGATCGAGGACATCGCCCCGCTGGTGCTCTTCCTGGCCGGTCCGGGCTGGTGGATCACCGGCCAGACGGTCTTCGCCAACGGCGGTTACACCACCCGCTGATCACCAGATCCGAACGACAGGAGACAGATATGACCGAACCGACCATTCCCGAGCCCGTGGCCTCGTTCATCGAGGCGGTGAACCGGCACGACGAGAGCGCGTTCCTGGACGCCTTCACCGACGACGGCGCCGTCGACGACTGGGGCCGGACCTTCACCGGCCGCCAGCAGATCAAGGGCTGGAGCGACAAGGAGTTCATCGGCTCCGAGGGCACCCTCTCCCCCGAGGAGGTCTCCACCGACGGCGAGGACCTCGTGGTGATCGGCGACTGGCGCAGCAACTACGCCAACGGCCGCAGCCGGTTCACCTTCCAGGTCGCCGGTGACAAGCTGAAGAAGATGACGATCCGCGAGGGCTGACCGCAACCGCGAACGCTGGGACATGCAGTAGTCGATCTCGAGGCCCCGACAAACCCAGTCCCACTGGGTTTGATCATGGAAACCTGCGACTACTGCATGTCCTGGCGCACGCCCCCGGTGGTGGAGCCCCCCCCCCCCCGCTGCAGCGCGCGGGCGGAGCCCCCGTTGGTTGTTACACGGCTGAAACATTTGCGCAAAGCACCGGAAACGCCACCGCCCTAGGTTGAGGGCAGTCAGCAATCGTTCCGATGGAGGAAACCATGTTCCAAGGTGCCGAAGACCTTCAGAAGTATCTGAAGGACGAAGATGTCGAGATGGTCGACATCCGCTTCTGCGACCTGCCCGGCGTCATGCAGCACTTCACTGTCCCAGCCAAGGCCTTCGACGACTCCGTGTTCTCCGAGGGGCTGAACTTCGACGGTTCCTCGGTGCGTGGTTTCCAGAAGATCCACGAGTCGGACATGTCGCTGCTCCCCGACCCCACGACGGCGTACGTCGATCCGTTCCGGCAGGCGAAGACGTTGTGCGTGAACTTCTTCGTGCACGATCCGCTGACCAAGGAGCCCTACAGCCGCGACCCGCGCAACATCGCGCGCAAGGCGCAGGCGTACCTGCAGTCGACCGGTATCGGTGACACCGCCTACTTCGCCCCGGAGGCCGAGTTCTACGTCTTCGACGACGTGCGTTTCGAGACCAAGCAGAACGCCGGTTTCTACTACATCGACTCCGAGGCGGGTGCCTGGAACACCGGCCGCGAGGAGGACGGCGGCAACCGCGGTTACAAGGTCAAGTACAAGGGCGGCTACTTCCCCGTCGCGCCGACCGACCACTTCGGTGACCTGCGCGACGAAATCGTTCTGCACATGGAAAACCTGGGTCTCGAGGTGGAGCGGGCGCACCACGAGGTGGGTACCGCCGGCCAGGCCGAGATCAACTGGCGCTTCGACACCCTGCTCAAGGCCGCCGACGATGTGATGAAGTTCAAGTACATCGTCAAGAACACCGCCTGGGCCAACGGCAAGACCGCCACCTTCATGCCGAAGCCGATCTTCGGCGACAACGGCTCCGGCATGCACGTGCACTCCTCGATCTGGAACGGTGGCGAGCCGCTGTTCTATGACGAGGGCGGGTACGCCGGGCTGTCCGATCTGGCGCGCTGGTACATCGGCGGCCTGCTCAAGCACGCCCCGAGCCTGCTGGCGTTCACCAACCCGACCGTGAACTCCTACCACCGCCTGGTGCCGGGTTTCGAGGCGCCGGTCAACCTGGTCTACAGCCAGCGCAACCGCTCGGCCTGCATCCGGATCCCGATCACCGGTTCCAACGCGAAGGCCAAGCGCGTCGAGTTCCGCTGCCCGGACCCGTCGTCCAACCCCTACCTGGCGTTCTCGGCGATGCTGCTCGCCGGCCTGGACGGCATCGAGAACCGGATCGAACCGGCCGAGCCGGTCGACAAGGACCTCTACGAGCTGCCCCCGGACGAGCACGCCGACATCAACACCGTGCCCGCCTCGCTCGACGCGGTGCTGGACAAGCTGGAGACCGACCACGAGTTCCTGCTCGCCGGCGACGTCTTCACCAGCGACCTGATCGAGAGCTGGATCGACCTGAAGCGCGCCGACATCGACGCGATCCGGCTGCGCCCGCACCCGCACGAGTTCGAGATGTACTACGACATGTGAGTGACCTGGCTGGTCGGAGTCACCTGCACTTCGCCTGGTCCGCAGACAGGTCCGCAAGAACCTGAAGCATGGAGCCGGCTCCCACCATCTGGTGGGGGCCGGCTCGTTCGTTCAGCACACCGGAGCGATGATGTGTTGCCCTTGAGGTTGCAGGAGCACTCAGCCTCGACGCCCGGCTCGCTCCGCGAAGGCGTCCAGGGCGTCGATGACCTCACCGGCCGCGGGACACGTTCGATCCAGCGATGATTCCGGCATCCTCCAGTTGCTGCACGGCCCGCTGTGCGGCGGACAGTGCGACACCGGTCACGGCTTCCACGTGACCGACGGTCACCGCCGGTTGGTTGAGCAGGTGCGGCAGCAACCGCCGTGCCGCCGAGCCGCGACGCGACGGCAGCCGATCCAGCCAGGCATCATGAATCCCCTCCAACTCGTCAACCAGCAGGCGGCCATTGTTCACCGCACGGAACGAGACCTCGGTGAACTGGCGAACGATCGGCTCGATCTCGCCGGCACGGTAATCGGTCAGCGCGGCGAAATAGGCCCCCGTATCGGCGAGCAATCCGGCGGATACCGGGAGCGTCACCCGGCGCGTGACATCGGCGCGGCGCAACATCGCCTGCACGAGCATCCGGCCGACGCGGCCGTTTCCATCGTTGAAGGGATGGATCGTCTCGAACTGTGCATGCGCGATCGCCGCCTGGATCAGGACCGGAAGGTCGGCCCGTTGGACGAAGGCCATCAGGTCTGCCATGCCCCCCCAGACCTGCACCTCGCGGAACTGCCCGGGAGCGGCGTACTCGTGTCCAGCCAACAACGCGTCGTGGGCGGCCAGGATCGAACCGATGCTGATGTCATCGGCGAGTTCGATCGCGCGCTGCGTGGCGACCACGTTGGCCGTGACCAGCCGCGCATTCGGGCCGACCTTCGCCTGGACCGCGGCGAGTGCGAGGGCGCGGGCGCCCGCGGTGATTCCTTCGATCTCGGAGGAGGACGCCGATTCGGTCCGCAGCAGGACCGAGGCCAGTGGTGCCACCTCGACCGCGCTGGTGACCCCTGGCCGTGGGCCCGCTCGGCCGCCCGCACAGTCACCTCGGCGTCGAAACGGGCCACCTCCCGGACGGCATCCTCGGCTTCAGCCTGCACCGGGCCGTCGAGCACAGGGGTCAGTCGGGTGATCGTCGCGGGTATCGCGGCCTGGTAGCGCCCGCGGGCCGCCAGCCGCTGCCGACGCGACCGGCCCGGTCCGGTCCGGGTCACGGTCCCACTCGCGCGGCTCGACGCCAATGGCGAACTCCTGCGCAGCATGGTGCATGAACGAACCTTGCACCACTTTGTTGACCAAAGTGGTGCAAGGCGGCAGACGACGATCGCCGGCTCAGGCCCGTTGCGTATCCGGACGTGAATCCGCCGCGGCCACCGCCGCCGACCCCGTACTCTCCGCCCGGGCGTCCAACTCGGTCAGCTCGATCCGGGAGCGATCCGGGGCGAGCACCAGCGCGATCAGGCTGATCAGGATCACCCCACCCCAGACGACACCGAGGGACCACAGCGACCCGCCCGCACCGGCGACCAGTGCGGTCGCGATCAGCGGTGCGAAGCCGGCCAGCGTTGAGGCGGTCTGATAGCTGATCGAGGCGCCGGTGTAGCGGACCCGGGTCGGGAAAAGCTCGCTCGCGTACGCCCCGTACGGCCCGGAGACGAATCCCTGGATGGTGCTCAGGCCGAGCAGGATCGCGGCCATGAACGCGAGCATCGTGCCCGCCTGGAGCAGCAGCAGGACCGGGACGACCAGCGCGATCGCGAGCAGGTTGCCCAGGATCAGCACCCGGCGCCGGCCGAACCGGTCCGAGAGCCGCGCGCCGATCAGCACCATCGTCAGCGTGCCGATCGTCCCCAGCGCCTTGGCGTTCAGCACCCCGCTCTGCGAGATCGCGGCCTGCTGGATCGCGTAGGTGAGCGCCCATATCCCCATGATCCCCTGGGTCATCTGGCCGGACAGCGCGGCGGCGATGCCGGTGAGCAGGGCCCGCGGGTGCCGGGTGAACAGTTCGGCGACCGGGACGCGTGGTTGCTCCTCCGCCTTTTCCAACAGGGCTTGGAAAACCGGCGCATCGCTGACCTTGGCGCGGATGAACAGGCCGATCCCCATCAGCACCAGCGAGAACACGAACGGCACCCGCCAGCCCCAGGCCAGGAAGTCCTGGCGCGGCATCATCGACATCCAGCTGAGGATCAACGTGCCCGCCAGGGTGCCGGCCGGTGCCCCGATGTAGGCGAACGCGGCCGCGAAACCGCGGCTCTGCTTCTTCGCGCTCTCGAAGGCCAGCAGGGTCGCCCCACCCCACTCGCCACCGACCGCGATCCCCTGCAGTATCCGCAGGGTGACCAGCAGCAGCGGTGCCGCCACTCCGATCATCGCCGTCGTCGGCAGCAGTCCGATCAGGGTGGAGGAGATGCCCATCATCAACACGGTGATGATGAGCACCTTCTTGCGCCCGACCCGGTCCCCGATGTGGCCGAAGATCACCCCGCCCAGGGGGCGGGCGAGATAGCCGACCGCCAGGGTGCCGAAGGAGACCAGCAGGGCGACCGTCGGCCCGAGCCCGGCGAAGAAGACGTGGTTGAAGACCAGGCCCGCCGCGGTGGCGTACAGGATGAAGTCGTAGTACTCGATCGTGGTGCCCATGAAGCTGGAGAACAGGATCCGGCGCATCTGCCGATCCGAGGTGGGCGTGGTCGCAGCGCTCTGAGTCATCGCCGGACCTCCCCGGCGCCACGGACGGCGAGCTCGACGGTCTCGCCGTCGTCGGGCACCAGCAGCTCCCCGGAGTAGGTCGACCGGGCCTGCTGCCAGGCCTCCTCGGGTGCCCAGGCGGGTACCAGGTGGTGCAGCGCGAGCCGACGGGCGCCGGCCCGCTCGGCGATCTCGCCCGCTTCCGCGGGGGTGGTGTGCGCCCGCCGGTGGTGCGCCATCGCGGCCCGCTGCGCCGGTGAGGAATCGTGGGTCCGCTCCATCTGCTCGATCGCGATCGCCTCGTGCAGCAGCAGATCGGTGCCCCGGGCGAGCCGGACGAGGTTGTCACACGGCGCGGTGTCACCGGAGATCGTCACCGACACCCCGGCGAGATCGAAGCGGAAGGCGTACGCCGGGGCGGTCGGGTGGTGCGAGACCAAGGTCGCGCTGACCACGACCTGCTCATCGGAGAAGACCACCAACGGCTCCATCGGCGGTGCGACGGCATCGTTGGGGTCGAAGCCCACCTCGGCGGGGATGGCGATCTCCGCCACCTGGAGCAGCGCATCGGGGGTCGGCACCAGGGAGTCGAAGATCCGGTCGTTCAGGTCGGTCGCGTACGCCCGCACCAGACCGTCGACCAGGCCCCGGGTGCCCGGTGTCGGATTGTCCGGAGCGACCGGCTGGGGCGTGCTGGCGGCGCTGCTCGCGACCGGCGGCAGCTTGCCCCGGTCCCCCGGTCCGATGATCGGCACCGGCGGCACCTCCCGGCCGCGGAAATGGATCGGCGCGAAGAGCAGCAGCGAGGCCAGGTCGACCACATGATCGGAGTGCAGGTGGGTGAGGAACACCCCACGCAGGCGTGCCAGATCGAGCCCGGCGGCGGCCGCCTGGAAGAAGGCTCCGGTACCGCAGTCGACCAGGTACCAGTCCTCACCGAGCACGATCGCGGTGGCGATACCGAACCGCGGCCGGCCGATCTGATCCCGCCACCAGCGGGGGCCGCCGGCGGTCCCGAGGGTGATCACCCGGGGCACCGCGACGGTTTCGTCCGCACCCGAGGAGGCCGAGTCGGACAGGACAGACGATTGCTGGGACGTCATGGTTGGCTCCTTTGCCAGCCGGGAAAGTCGTGTCCCAACAGGTTGTGACCCACCCACTCATTTGACAAACTAAATCCTCTGAGGCGGCACTTAGGAGAAACTTATGGGTGAGCCCACGCTGCGCCAGCTGGAGTACTTCGCGGCGGTCGCCGCCAGCGAGTCGGTGAGCGCGGCGGCCCGGGAGTGCGGGGTCAGCCAGGCCGCGGTCAGCCTGGCCGTCGCGCAGTTGGAGCGCGCCCTCGACACCGCCCTGGTGGTCCGCCGCCCCGGCCACGGCATCGCGCTCACCGAGGAGGGGCGGGCGATCGGGCAGCAGGCCCGCCGGATCTGCGACGACGTGGCCGAGCTGCCGACGCTGGGCCGGACCAGCGAGGAGCTCACCGGGCGCCTGGTGGTGGGCATCTTCCGGGCCAACATCACCTACATCGCACCGGACCTGATCGAGTGGTTCCATCGCCGGCATCCCCAAGTGCGGTTGGAAATCGTCGAAGGAACCGCCACCCAGCTCCAGCAGTCGGCACTGGCCGGACACGTGCACGTCTGCCTGGTCTCCCATGTGCAGCGGATGCCCGGGCTGGACTTCGAGCCACTGGTCGATCGCTACCGCCGGGTGGTGGTCAGCACCGAGCATCCGCTGGCCGCGCTGCCCCGGGTCAGCTATCGCGATCTCGCCCAGCATGCCGGCGCGCTGCTCGATCTGGAACCCGCCCTGGAACGGGCCCTGGCCGAGTTCGCCCGCAACGGTGAGGTCCCCGATGTGCGCTGGAAGCTGACCGATGTGGCGAGCATCTATGAGCTGGTCGAGCGCGGCATCGCCTATTCCCTGCTGCTCGAACCGGGTCTGCCGCGGCCCGCGGACGCGCCGTTGCTGTGGCTGCCCCTCGCCCACGAGGAGCCGAGCAATCCGCTGGTCGCCGTCTGGCCGGCCGGCCGGCCACCCAGTCGGCTGGTCGAGGAACTGCTCACCTGCCTGCGGACGAAATGGGCGCCGTCCCCGGCGGGCTGAGACTCAGGACCTGGTGTACGCGGTGATCTCCAGCCACCACGCGCCCGGTGCCTCGACCAGCGGCTCGACCCCGATCGAGCGATAGGGGTGCCCCGCCGGCCAGCCGCCGAGGTTGCGCCACAGCATCAGCCCGACCGCGGCCGGATCCTCGGCCTGCCAGCGCAGGTGCAGCATCGCCTCCCCGTCGAGGACGTACGCCTCGGCCGGCGTACCCGGCCCGGCCAGGCCGCGCAGGATGGCACAGCGCGCGGTGCCGTCATCGGGGCCGAACTGGGACAGATCGGTCTCGCCGAGCATCGGCCAGGCCGCTTCGGTCGCCTGGCCCGGGCGGGGCTGATCGAGCACCAGCATCGACCCGGCACCGGGCAGCACCAGTTCGGCGGCCTCGGACAACTGCAGCAACAGGTGCACCGCCCCGGTCACCGGCGCCGTCGGGCTGCCGTCGTCGCGGGTCCAGGCGGCCTCGTTCGGCTCGATCAGGTAGTCCAGTCGCACGGTGCCGTCGCGGTCGGAGATGGTCCGGCTGAGCACCCCGAAATCGGTCTCGGCACGGGCCGTCACCCGGGCACCGTCCCAGACCCGGGTCCAGGCGTCGCCATGGTCGGGATTGCCACGGATACAGGGAAAACACTCCTCCGCACCACCCGCGTCGACGAATGCGTCACCGGGCCGCACCTCGAGTCGTTCCGCCGCGATCGCCCCATCCGGATTGGTCCACAACCACTCGCGCTGACCGGCGGTGAGCGCCCACCAGCGGCCGCCGTGATCCAGGTCGGTCGCCAGCGCCAGCGGGACCGACGCCCAGCCTTCCTCCTCGATCATCCTCGCTCCTTAGCGATCGCTCAGAACTGACGGGACCACCCGCATCCCAGATGCACGCTACCGCTCCGGCGGCACAGATCAATCAGAAGGTTGATCCGCGCGCACCCCGGTCGGCATAGCCTCGAAGACAGTAAGCCCGAAGGAGCCCGATGTCCCAGTCCCCGACCGATCTCGAGACCGTGCCGCTGTCCACCGCCCTGCGCGAGCACACCGCCGACGCCCATGCCCGCGCCGAGGAGTCGCCATTCATGGCCGACCTGCTCGCGGGCCAGCTCGGCACCGAGGCGCTGGTCGCCCTGCTCGCCCAGTCACTGCCGATCTATGCCGCACTGGAGGATGCCTGTCGCGTCCACGCCGACGATCCGGTGCTGGCCCCGCTGCTCGATCCGCGACTGGAGCGTACGCCGGCCCTGCGCGCCGATCTGGCCGCCCAGGCGGCCGCCGGGTGCCGCTTCGACACGGTGCTGCCGGCGGCCGAGGCGTACGCCGCAGAGCTCGCGACGCTCGGACCGGCCGGCCTGCTCGCGCATCACTACGTGCGCTATCTCGGTGACCTGTCCGGTGGCCAGATCATCGCGCGGTTGACCCAGCGGCACTACGGCACCGACCCGGCCGTCCTCACCTTCTATGCCTTCGACATCGAGAAGCCGAAGGCATACAAGGACCGCTATCGCACCACCCTGGACACCCTGCCGCTGACCGCCGCGCAGCGCGCCGAAACCTTGGCCGCCGCGGCGCGCGGCTTCGAACTGAACCGGCGGTTGCTCGACGAACTGCACCAGGAATTCCCTGCCTGAGCAAGGATTCCCGCCCAACCGGAGACAGCGCGATGCCGGCCCGGTGATCCGGGCCGGCATCGGCATCAGGGGTTGACTCGCGGACTCAGACGCCCGTGCTGGCGAGACCGCCGACGCTCGCCTTCGACGGCTGGGCGGCCGGCGTGGTCGGTGAGACCTTGGCGGCAACCACCGCGGCCGGCTTCACCTTCGGCATCTGGGACAGCGCACCGGCCTTGGCCGGATCCTGCGGCTCCTGGGCCCGGACCTTGGCCGGGTCGAGGGACGGCGACGGGGTCGCGGTCGCGGTCTTCGACGGAGTGGCCGTCACCCGCGGCGAGGCGGACTTCACCGGGGTCGCGGTCACCGACGGGGTCGGGGTCGCCGTCCGGCTCGGGGTCGCGGTCGGCGTGGCCGTCTTCGTCGGCGTCGCGGTCCGGGTCGGGGTGGCCGACTTGGTCGGGGTCGCCGACTTGGTCGGGGTCGCCGTCTTCGTCGGGGTCGCGGACCGGGTCGGTGTCGCCACCGGCCGGGTCGTCACCGGCTTCGTGGTGGTCGGCTTCGCCGTGGTCGGCGCCGGCTTCGTGGTGGTCGGCTTCGTCGTCGGGTTCGAACCCTTGTTGTCGTACTGGTAGAGGTTGTAGTCGTCCATCAGCCCGACGACCAGCGAGGTGTACTTCGGGTCGGTCGCGTACCCGGCCCTGGCCACCTCGGCGATGAACCGCTTCGCATCGGTCGGATAGCGGAACGCGTTGCCGTAACGGCTGTTGTTGCTCAGGAACCAGCCGTGGTCGTAGAACGAGTCCTGCGCGTTCTTGTAGGTGCGGAAGCCCGAGGTGGTCGTGTACTTGCCGTTGTCGTACTCGGTGGTCTTCATGTAGAGGCACCCGGTGGCATACGGCCCCATGTTGGAGGAGCACTTGATGCCGAAGTAGGCATTGCCCTTGGTGGTCAGACCGGACTTGCCCCAGTCACTCTCCAGGATCGACTGGGCGATCGCCACCGAGGCGGGCACGCGGTACTTGCTCTGGTTCGCCTGGGCCAGGGGGGCGACGGATTTGATGTAGGCGGATCGGCTGGAGTTGTCCACGGCCCCGGCGGGCCCGGACAGCACCGCTCCGGTGACGGCAGCGGTCGAACCGATCACAACGGCGCTCATCGTGACGACGGCGCTCTTGCTCAGGCCGGCTAGAAACTTCATCTCGAACTCTCTGCTGGGGGAAGCGGACGCTGCGAGGCTAGGCGCGCGGCGAGTCCTGATGCACCTGAAAGAAGTCCAAGAAATCGGCCCTGACTAGGAGTTACACCGGTGTCGTTCCGCACCGGGCGGCGCTCTGCGGGCCATCAGGGGAATCCCCGACCATCCCCTAAGTAACCTGAACCTCAACCGGAACTTGAACCTCCAGAACCCCTTATGTCCCAACAAGCTCACCAGTCACAGGGGCATCGGGTTCAGCCGCGTACCGCGCCCCAGCCCAGCACCAGCGCCAGTCCCAGCGCGCTGCGCGGGTCGTAGGCCCCGCGCCACAGTCCCCCGTGCACCGCCTTTTCGGCCTCGTGCTGCCAGGGCGCCGCGGTGGCCGGCAGCGCGGAGCCGCCGGTGTTCAGATCGTGCACCAGGAGCGCGGCCATCAGCGTGTTCGAGGTGGCCGGGTCGAAGACCTCGATTCCGAAATGGTGCGCACCGGCGTACGCCGCGGCGAGCGCCCGGTTGCGGGTCACCGAGCGGGTCTTGGTCGGCGGCGCGACCCGCAGCGACACCTCCACCCCGTCGCGGCGGGCCACCGCGGCCCGCCAGCGGTGCAGCCGTTTCGCCAGGATGTAGTTGGGGCCCTGCTGCGGGATCATCGCGTCCGCGATGCCCGGGCTGGTACCCGGGCGATGGTTCCGCTTCAGCAATCGGCCACCACTGACCCCCTTGATCAGCGGGCGGAACGCGCGCAGGCCGCGATGGTCGTACGCCTCGGCGGACGCCTCGACCACCTCGGGCGGCACCGCGAAGACGTCGGTCGGGGTCGCCAGCCAGGCCAGTGCCACATCGTCGCGGGCCCCGGTCAACTGGGTGGCGAGCAGGTCGGTGGCCGCGGACAGCCGCAGGTTCACCGCCCCGTCGGCGTACACGTAATTGCCGAGCACCAGCGGCCCGTCCAGCTCGCCCAGCCAGTCGGCGACCGCGGGCAGATCCTGCAGCAGGTCGGCGCCGGGGCCGTCCTGCTGCTCGGGCAGCATCAGCACCCCGGCCGAGGAGCGCGCCAGCTTCTCCAGCCGCTGCCACAACTCCGGGCGCGGCAGGTCCACCGCCACCACCTCGGCACCCCAGGACAGCAGCGCGCGCAGCGGCCCCATCTCGGCCGAGGCACCCAGGACCACCACCCGCCGGCCGCGCAGCGCCAGCCACTCCGGGTGGGCGGCGACCTCGCGGACCGCGTCGGCCGCCGACGGTTCGAGGATCCCGGACCGCTCCCAGGCGGCCAGCCGCTCCAGCAGCTTGTCCCCGGTCAGCCGGCGGCCGGCGTGCGGCAGGCTGAACTCCTCGGCCGGCGCCTGGGTGCCGTGCACGGTGCGGGTGTGCAGCGGCCGGGCCGCGGGCCGCTCCAGCGCCTCGGCCAGCGGCGCCTCGCCGGAGTCGGTGGTGATCCGCAGCCGGTCCCGGACGGCGGTCAGGCCCGCCTCGGCGATCGCCAGTTCATCCCGGGTACGCCCCAGCCCGGCCTCCACCAGCCGGCGGGCGTGCACCGGATAGCCGTTGCGCCAGTCGACCTCCCGCAGCGCCGCCGCGGCACCCACCGGATCGACCGGGTCCAGGGCCGCCGCCGTCACCTCGCGGCCGAGCCGGCTGGAGGAGCGTCGCCCCTCGGCGTCGGCGGGGATCACCACCCCGCTGTCCTCGGTGGCGGCGCCGGGTCCGGGGGTCTTCTTCATGGCTCGCGAGCCTAGTGGGAGCCCTACTCGCCCCAGAACACCCGGTCGACCACCGAGCGGGCATGCCGGGCGACGCGCATCCAGTCGGCCACCAGGTGCGAGGCCTCCCCCGCCTCGTAACCCATCAGCTCGGCCACCGCGGCCAGCTCCCGGGAGTCATTGGGCAGCGAGTCGGAGGCCTTGGCGCGGACCAGCATGATCCGGTCCCGGATCCGGCTGGCCATCGTCCAGGCCTCGGCCAGGGTGTCGGCGTCCTCGGCCGCCAGCAGCCCGAGCTCGCGGGCCGCACCCAACGCGGTCAGGGTCCGGGTGGTGCGCAGCTCCGGATGGGCGGCGGCGTGCTGGAGCTGCAGCACCTGCACGGTCCACTCGACATCGGACAGGCCGCCGGGGCCGAGCTTCAGGTGCCGCTTCGGATCGGCGCCGCGCGGCAGCCGCTCCCCCTCCATCCGGGCCTTCAGCCGGCGGATCTCGGACAGCTGCTCCCGGCTCAGCCCGCCCTCGGGCCAGCGCAGCGGGTCCACCAGGGTGAGCAACTCGTCGGCCAGGTCGTCGCTGCCGGCACCCCGGTCGGCCCGCACCAGGGCCTGCGATTCCCAGGTCGAGGACCAGCGCCCGTAGTAGCCGGCGTACGACTTCAACGAACGCACCATCGGCCCGCCCTTGCCCTCGGGGCGCAGGTCGACATCCAGTTCCAGCTTGGGTTCGGGGCCCGGGCGGGCGAGCAGCGCGCGGAGGTCGGTGACGATCTCGGCGGCGGTCTTCCGGGCCTCCTCCGAATCGTCGGACACCACGAACATCGCATCCGCATCGGAGGAGTAGGACAGCTCGTGGCCACCCCAGCGGCCCATCGCGATCACCGACATGGTCAGCTCCGGCCGGTTCCGGCCGGCGATCCGCAGCGCCGCGGAGATGGTGGCCGAGGCCAGATCGCTGAGCCCCTGCCCGACCTCGGCCAGCTCGGTCACCCCGAGCACATCGCCGACCCCGATCCGGAACAGTTCGCGGCGGCGTACGCCCCGGACGGCGTCGATGGCCTCCTTCGGGTCGGTGCGCCGGCCGGCGACCAGCCGCATCTCCCGCTCCAGCACCGGCAGCGGCCGCGGGGTCAGCTCGGCCTCGTCGGCCAGCATCTGCAGGATCTCCGGGTTGCGGGTCAGCAGATCGACCAGGTAGCGGCTGGAGGACAGGATCCGCGCCAGCCGTTCGGCCATCGCACCCTCGTCGCGCAGCCCGCGCAGGTACCAGGGGGTGGCGCCGAGGGCCTCGGACACCTGCCGGAAGGCGAGCAGCCCGTGATCGGGGTTGGGGCCCTCGGCGAACCAACCGAGCATCGCCGGCAGCAGCTGCCGCTGGATCTCGGCCTGCCGGCTCATCCCGCGGCTGAGTGCCTGGATGTGCCCCAGCGCGGAGCGCGGATCGGCATACCCGAGCGCGGCGAGCCGGTCCCGGGCCGCGTCGGTGGTGAGCCGCACCTCGCCGGAGGGGATCTTGGCGACCGCCTCCAGCAGCGGGGAGTAGAACAGCCGCCGATGCAGGGTCAGCACCCGCCGGGACCGCCGCCGCCAGCCCTCGGTGACCTGGTCGGGGGCGAGCCCGATCGGTCGGCCGATGCGGCGCAGGTCGTCCTCGGCGGTCGGCAGCAGATGGGTCCGGCGCAACCGGAAGAGCTGGCTGCGGTGCTCCAGATAGCGGATGAAGCGGTACGCCTCGGCCATCTCGGCACCATCGGAGCGGCCGACGTAGCCGTGATCCACCAGCGCCCGCAGCCCGGCCAGGGTGGAGCGGGTGCGCAGCCGTTCGTCGGTGCGGCCGTGCACCAGTTGCAGCAGCTGCACGGTGAACTCCACATCGCGCAGCCCGCCCTGGCCGAGTTTGAGTTCGCGGTCGGTCTGGCTCTTGGGGATGTTGGCGATCACCCGGCGACGCATCGCCTGGGTCTCGGCGACGAAATTGTCGGCCTCGGCGACCCGCCACACCTTCGGCTGCACCATCTCCACGAACTCGCCGGCCAGCTCCAGATCCCCGGCCATCGGCCGCGCCTTGAGCATCGCCTGGAACTCCCAGTTCTTCGCCCATTTCGCGTAGTACTGGGTGTGGCTGGCGAGGGTACGCACCAGCGGCCCGGCCTTGCCCTCGGGGCGCAGCGCCGCGTCCACCTGCCAGATGGTGCCGGCCGAGGTGTGCGCCGAGCAGATCCGGGTGAGCGCCGAGGCGAGCCGGGTGGCCACCTCGATCGCCCGGTCGCCGGACAGCTCCTCCCCTGTCCCCTCCTCGGTCCCGGCCGGGGGGACGGCGGCCGGTTCGGCGACGTAGAGCACGTCCACATCGGAGACGTAGTTGAGTTCCTGGGCACCGGTCTTGCCGAGCGCGACGATGCCGAGCCGGACCCGCTCCGCGTCCGGGCCGACCTGCTGGCGGGCCAGCGCCAGCGCCGCCTCGATGGTGGCATCGGCCAGATCCGCGAGTTCGGCGGCGACGTCCTCCATCGCCTCGTAACCGTCGGCGGCGAGCAGGTCGCGGGCGGTGATCCGCAGCAGTTCGGCCCGGTACGCCAGCCGCAGCGGGTCACCGGGGTCGGCGCACTCGGGATCCGGGTCGGCGGCGACCGGGGCAGCGGCCTCCGGGTCGGCGCCGACGGCGCGCAGCAGCGCCGCGCGCAGGTCGGCGGCGCTGCGGCGTACCGCCTGGGGACGCAGCACCTCCAGCTGATCGGGGTGGGCGACCAGATGCTGTTGCAGCGCGGCGCTGGCCGCCAGCACCGCGGTCACCTGCTGGGCCCAGGCGCGTTCCGCGGCGAGCTCGGCGAGCACACCGGGGCGGGCCCGCTGCAGCTTGTCCAGACCCTCCACGGCCAGATCCGGATCGGCCGAGACCGCCGCCAGATCGACCAGCAGATCCTGATCGGCGGTCGCCAATCCCCACTGCGGCAACCGCTCAGCGGCCGCGGCGGCATCGTGGAAACCGCGGCGGGCCAACACTCCGGTCAGCGAACTGACTCTCACCCACGGCATGCTACTGGGCGCCGACGCGGCGGCGGGGTGGCGTCCGTGACGCTCGAAGTTCGCCCGTTGGCAACCGAGTGGCAACATGGCCTGACTACGTTGAGGGGGTGGCAGTCATCGCACGAGCGCAGCACCAGCGCCGGACTGTCGCCGGCATGGTCGAACAGGCCGGATATCTCGCGGACTTCCTGTCCCTGATCCGGCCCGACGACCTGGGCCGGCCGACGGTACGCCCGGGCTGGGACGTCGGTGTCCTGGTGGCCTATCCGGTGGTGATGCAGGCGGCGGCGCTGAGCGCCCTGGACCGGCCCACCACGGCCCGACCGGCGGGGTTGAACGACTATTTCACCGGGTTGCGCCCGTGGTTGCGCCGGCAGCAGGATCTGGCGGTCGAGTTGGCCCAGCACGGTACGGCGGAGAGCCTGGCCACCCGCTTCCGGCAGGACGCCACCGAGCTGGCGGCTCGACTGGGTGACGACCTGGCACCGGCCGCGGTACAGACCGACCAGCATCCGATGCGCACCCTGGATCTGGTGCGGCTGCTCTGCGTGCAACTGGTCACCCACTGCGACGACCTGGTCGAATCACTGCCGGACCGGGGGCCGCTGCGCTGGTCGCGGGCCTGCCGCGCCGAGGCAGTGCGTACCCTCGCCGATGTGATCGCGACCCGGCACCCGGGCCAGTCGGTGGAGCTGCGTATCCCGCCGTTCGCCGCCGTGCAGTGCGGCACCGGGGAGGACGATCCGAAGCACACCCGCGGCACCCCGCCCAATGTCGTCGAGTGCGATCCGCTCACCCTGGTCCGGCTCTGCGTCGGCCGGATCGAGTTCGCCGAGGCGGTCCGCGCCGGCAAGGTGCGGGCCTCGGGCAGCCGCTCCGATCTGTCGGATTGGCTGCCGCTGTTCTGAGCGGTGCCCTCGGGTCAGAGCAGCGGCAGGTACCGCGACAGCTCCATCGGGGTGACCTGGGCGCGGTACTCGTTGAACTCGGCGCGCTTGTTGCGCAGGAAGAACTCGTGCACGTGCTCGCCCAGGGTGTCGATGGCGAGCTCGGAGTTCTCCATCGCCCGGATCGCCTCGTCCAGGTTCCGCGGCAGCGGCCGGATACCGAGCGCCTGGCGCTCCCGCTCGGTCAGCGACCAGACGTCGTCCTCGGCCTCCTCCGGCAGTTCGTACTCACCCTCGACCCCGGCCAGCCCGGCGTTGATGATCAGCGCGTACGCCAGGTAGGGATTGCAGGCCGGGTCGATGGAGCGCAGCTCGAAGCGTGCCGAGGAACCCTTGTTGGGCTTGTAGAGCGGCACCCGGATCAGCGCAGAACGGTTGTTGCGGCCCCAGCAGACGTAGCTGGGCGCCTCACCGCCCATGAACGCCAGCCGCTTGTAGGAGTTCACCCATTGGTTGGTGACCGCGGTGATCTCCTCGGAGTGCCGCAGCACGCCGGCGATGAAATGCTCGGCGGTCTTGGAGAGCCGGTAGTCCTCACCGGCGTCGTAGAAGGCGTTGGTGTCCCCGGTGAACAGCGACATGTGGGTGTGCATCCCCGAACCGGCGTAGTCGCTGAACGGCTTGGGCATGAAGGAGGCCCGGATGCCGGCCTGCTCGGCGACCTCCTTGACCACCACCCGGAAGGTCATGATGTTGTCGGCCATCGACAGCGCGTCGGCGTAGCGCAGGTCGATCTCCTGCTGCCCGGGCGCGGTCTCGTGGTGGGAGAACTCCACCGAGATGCCCATCTGCTCCAGCGTGGTGATCGCCTGCCGGCGGAAATCGCTGCCGGTGCTGGAGACCACGTGGTCGAAGTAGCCGGAGCTGTCCACCGGGATCGGCTCGCCGTTCGGCGTGGTTCCCTTCTCCAGCAGGAAGAACTCGATCTCGGGATGGGTGTAGACGGTGAACCCGAGGTCGGCGGCCTTCTGCAGCGACCGCTTGAGCACATAGCGCGGGTCGGCGTAGGAGGGCGAGCCGTCGGGCAGGGTGATGTCGCAGAACATCCGGGCCGTGCCGCCGCCCGCATCGTGGCTGCGCCAGGGCAGCACCTGGAAGGTGGCCGGATCGGGGTGGGCGACCATGTCGGACTCGTAGATCCGGGCGAACCCCTCGATCGCCGATCCGTCGAAGCCGATGCCCTCCTCGAAGGCACCCTCCAGCTCGGCCGGCGCGATCGCCACCGATTTCAGAAAACCGAGGACGTCAGTGAACCAGAGCCGGATGAAGCGGATGTCCCGCTCCTCGATGGCCCGCAACACATACTCGGTCTGCTTGTCCATGGGACCAAGTCTGCCTGCTGATGTGTTTCAACCGCGTTACAGGTCACGACCTGATGCCGACCGGGCCGAATTGCTGCCCCCGCGCGGGTCTGCGGCCTACGATCTCAGATGACGGCGGCTGAGCGAGCGAGGCCCACGGCGGCTGAGCGAGCGAGGAACGAGCGAGTCGAAGCCCCGGAGAGGAGCGTGCCATGGCGGCACCCGGCTGGTACCCGGACCCGGCGGGCAATTCCGGCCTGCAGCGGCTCTGGGACGGTGAGGGCTGGACCACCCAGGTCCGCCCGGTGGGTACGCCGCGGCCGCGTCGCGGGCGGTTGCTGGTCGGCGCCGCAGCGGTCGTGGTGTTCACGGTGGCCGGGGTGTCCGGCATCGTGCTGAGCCGCGAGGCCCCGTTCACCGAGGCTGCCGGGGGTGGCGCGCCGAAGGCGCAGCCGGTCGGGTTGATCGAAGCGCCGGCGTACTGCACCGATGGCGAACCCACCCATCGGGCCACCTACCCGGAGAACGGCTGGCTGCACGGCGGCGGGCTGACGACCCGGACCCCCGGTGCGTGGCGCCCCGGCGAGGTGTCGCGGGTGCCGTTCGCCAGCGATGTCGTGGTCGGCGAGACCACCGAGGCCACCATCGTGGTGGCCGCACTGCGCCTCGACGACGTCTTCGAATCGCCCGAGGAGGCGGTACCGGCGGTGGAGACCTGCCTGCGGGCCCGGAATCCGCTGACCAGCGGGATGCTCACCCCGGCCGGCAAGGCCTATCCGACCCAGGTGGCGGGAGCGCGGGCGGCCCAGCGTCGCGACTACGAGCTCACCGGCAGTACGCCCGGGCGGGTCAGCATCATCGTCGTCGATGCCGGGCAGCCGGAATCGCTGGGCCTGCTGGTCACCGTCGCGACCGGCGCCCCGGACGGCGCCCAGGCCGCCGCCGTGGCGATCGATCAGCTCCGCGCCGGCCAGTGACGCTCATCGAGTAGCAGTCCCGGCGCAGCGAAGCGGAGCCGGGGCTGCGACGGTCCTATAGATCGTCAAGGGGTCATGAGGTCGGTTTTGAGGTTTCGATAGATGGTGCGGGCGAGGTGGCGTTTGAGGCATCGGATGGTTTCGGCGCGGGTCTTGTGTTCGCTGGTGCGTCGGTGGAAGTAGGCCTGGGTGTCGGGGTCGCGGCGCAGCCGGCCGATGATGACCA
>NZ_NMVP01000009.1 GCF_002250705.1 Enemella evansiae | reverse complement strand
GGGCTGACACCACCCGGACCACCCGCTCATCGGCCCGAACTCCCCGGGCTGGAGTGCCACAGCTTCCGCGGCGCCCCGGCCGCCGGGGACCCCGCCGGCCCGCTGCCACCGGCCGGTTTGATGTCGGCGTACGCCGATTGCCGGAATCCGCTGGGGTGCACCAGCATCCGCCGGGCTCCACCGCCGAAGTCCTCGGGCACCTCCGCCAGCAGATCCCGGACCGCGGTCAGCGCCCGCTCCCGGTCACCGGTCAGCTCCAGCACCGACTGCCAGCGTTCGAAGAGTTCACCCAGATCCCAGCAGCCGTCCGCCAGCACCGAGACCCCACGCGGTCCGGTACGCCGCAGCTCCCCGCGCACCACCAGCAGCCAGGAGCCGAAGATGGTGCGCGCATAGGGCCCCTGGGCGTCCTCGAAGAAGGTGGCATCGACCGGGCCGGTGGTGTCATCCAGGGTGAGGAACACCACCCGACGCCCGGAGCGGATCGGCGGGGTCTGGGTCGCCACCTTCACCCCGGCGACCAGCACCGCCTGCCGCCGACGCACCGACAACAGGTCGCGGGAGCGGGTGACCTGCAGGGCCGCCAGCAGTGGCGCATAGAAGTCGACCACGTGCCGGCTCACATCCAACCCCAGCACCGCCAGCTCGGCCTGCACCCGTTCGCTGTCGGTCAGCTCGGGCAGACCGCTGGGGACGGGGTCGGCGTCCTCGGTGAAATCCAACGGCAGTTGGATCTCCGGCGGCCGGACCTCGGCCGGCCGCCGGCTCTGCGCCAACGCCCGGTCCCGCGGATCGGAGGCCGCCCCATCGGCCGGACCCACCCGTCGCGCCGCCCCGCCGGCCAGCCCGCGGGCCCGGCGGGCCTGCTTGATGCCGGCCCGGCTGTCGCGCTGCAGATCGGCGACGGTGAGCAGCAGATCCCGCCGGGTGAGCCGGCCCCGCCGCACCGAGGTCGCCGTGCCCAGGCGATGCACCGCATCGAAGCCGCCGGCCAGCACCAACCGCTCCACCACCGGCGCCGACACCTGGGCCCGGTTCCAGAAGTCGGTCAGCGACCGATAGGGGCGGCCCGCGACGATCCGCGCCACCTCGGTGGCGTTGATCCCCTTCACCTCGGCCAGCGACAGCCGGATCCCCCATCGTGGCGGGGAATCCGGTGCGGCACCGGTGTCCGCCACCTCCGGGAGGCGTTCCACCAGGTAACCGTCGGCGGAGGCGTTCACATCGAGACCGAGCAGCGCCACCCCGCAGCGGCGGGCCTCCTCCAGGATCAGCCGTTTCGGATACATCCCGGGGTCATGGGTGAGCACCCCGGCCAGGAAGTGGGCCGGCCAGTGCGTCTTCAACCAGGCCGACTGGAAGGTCGGCAGCGCGAACGCGGCGGCGTGCGCCTTGCAGAAACCGAACGAGGCAAAGGATTCCAGCACCTGCCACACTCGCTGCACCACCACCGGGGAATAACCGCGGCCGATCGCGGTCGGGATGAACCAGGCCTTCGCGTCGGCCTGTCCGGTGACGCTGCCGAGCGCCCGGCGCACCTCGTCGGCGATCGCCAGGCTGCACCCGCTGAGCGTGGCGATGATCTGGATCACCTGCTCGTGGAAGACCACCACCCCGCAGGTCTCGCGCAGGAACGGTTCCAGATCCGGATGCAGATGGCTCGGCCGCGCATAACCCTGCCGGGCCTCCAGGAAGGGACGCACCATGTCGCTCTTCACCGGTCCGGGCCGGAACAGCGAGATGTCGATGATGATGTCGGTGAAGTCACTGGGGCCGAACTTGCCGATCAGTTCGCGCTGCCCGGGTGACTCGATCTGGAAGCAGCCCAGGGTGCGGGCCTCGCCGATCAACCGATAGGTGTCGGGGTCGCTGAATCCGTCGTCAGCAAGGGATTCCAGATCGATCCGCTCCCCTGTCGTGCGTTCCACCTCGGCGACCGCGTGGGACATCGATGACTGCATCCGGATGCCGAGCACATCCAGTTTGAGCATCCCGATCTCCTCGACGTCGTCCTTGTCGAACTGGCTCATCGGATAGCCGGCGAAGCTGGCCTCGACCGGGGTGCGATCCAGCAGGGTGGCGTCGGAGAGGAGTACGCCGCAGGGGTGCAGTGCGACGTGCCGCGGCAGCCCGTCCAGTGACTCGACCAGCTCGAACAGCAGATCCAACCGCCGCTCCGCCAACCCGGCCGCCCGAAGCTCCGGCAGATCACGCAGCGCCGCCCGGGCGTCCCGGGCCCGGATGTGCGGAAACGCCTTGGCGATCGCGTCGATCTCCCCGGGCGGCAGGCTGAGCGCGGCACCCACGTCGCGGACCGCATGCCGCACCCGGTAGGTCTCCAACATCGCCACACAGGCCACCCGCTCACCGCCGTAGGCAGCAAGGATCTGCTGATAGATCTCCTCCCGCCGGTGGGATTCCACGTCCAGATCGATGTCCGGCAGGCTCTTTCGCAACGGGGACAGGAACCGCTCCATGATCAGGCCGTGCCGGATCGGGTCGACCCCGGAGATGCCGAGCAGATGGTTGACCAGCGACCCCGCACCGGAACCGCGCGCAGCCACCCGGCAACCGCGTCCGCGGACCAGCCGGACCACATCGTCGACGGTGAGGAAATAGGACGCGAAGCCGTGCTGGGCGATCACCGCGAGCTCCTCGTCCAGCCGACGCCGGATCGCCTCGTTGGCCGTGCCATAGCGTGCGGAGATCCCTGCCTCGCAACGATTCGCGAGCAGCTGCTGGGCGTCGCCGACGCGGGTGCCGCCACCGATCACCGACAGCTCGGGCAGATGGATCTCCCCCAGGCCCAGATCGCGGCGCGGATCCAGCCGGCAGCGCATCGCCAGCATCCTGGTCTCGGCGATCAGCCGCGAACCGCCGTCGGCACCGCGGCCGGCACGGCGGGCCAGCAGTTCGGCGAGCACCGCCATCTCCTTGCCCGATTTCAACCAGGCCTCGGCATTGCGCCGATCCACGTTGCGGGCATCCAGCGGCACCAACCGGCGGGCACAGTCGAGCACGTCGATGGTGGGTGCCTGGTCCCGGTGCGCCATCCGGACCGCATTGGTCAGCACCGCCGGCACCCGGCAGTGGTCCGTCAACGCCAGCAACCGGGCCGCCTGGACGCTGGAGCCGATCCCCCGCCCGGGCAGCTGATGATCGCTCACCCCGACCACCAACGCCTGCGGTGGCAGCACCTGCGCCCAGTCCCGCAGCAACCGCTCCGCCACCTCCGGCCGCTCGACCACGGCCCGACCGACATCGGAGTCCGCACCGAGCAGCACGACCAGCTCACCGCCGGCGGCGTACTCCATGATCGTCGCGCGGTCGGCGACCGGCCTCCCCCGCTGCCCGGACAGGTGCGCCGCCGAGGTCAACCGGCACAGCGCCGCCCACCCCGCCCGTGAGCTGGCGAGCACGCAGAGTCGTTGGGGGGCGACCCCCAGACCCCCGCGCTCGCTGCGCTCGCAGGTTCCTGCCGGGAGATTCCCCGCCTCCGTGACGTTTCCGGGGTGCACGGCCAGATCGATACCGAGCACCGGGGCGATGCCGGCGTCCCGGCAGGCGCCGGCGAAGCGGATCGCGCCATAGAGCCCGTCGCGGTCGGTCAGCCCGAGGGTGTCCATCTCGTGCTCGGCGGCCCGCGCCACCAGTTCGGCCGGTTGGGAGGCCCCGTGGCGCAGCGAGTAGGCCGATGCCACGCGCAGATGCACGAAGGGATCAGGCATGGACGCTGCTGTCGGGGGTGACCCCCGATCGGCGGTCACCGACGAGTCGGCCCGTCACCTGATCGTGGAAGGCGGCCGCCTCCCGGACCAGATCATCGGCCTCGCGGGCGCTCACCAGGTTGCTCGCCCCGGCACGCAGCACCTCACATTTTCCTTGCAGGGCAAGGAAGAATCCGGCCCACTCGGCCAGCTCCGGGGCCACCTCGGCCAGCAACCCCCAGGCATTGCGCCGCGCCGGCTGCCGACCCGGCCGGCAGCGCATCGCCAGCACCACCGCGGCCACCTGCCCGGCGGCCCGATGGGCGGTCAGATAGCGGTCGGCGGCCGGGGTCGTCAGCTCCGCCTGGACCAGCGTGGCCCGGGCCCGGGCGAGCTCACTGCTCGCGTCGGTCATCGTCCCTCCCTCAATCGATCACGGCGTCCAGCCACCACCCGGTGGCCGTGGCATGCTGCAGCTCGAACACCCCGCTGCGTCGGGAACCGGTGTGCACCGAACCCCGCTCGGCCAGCACCCGCCAGCCGATCCGCTCGGCGATCAGGTCGGTCGATGCGTCCTCGGCGACCCGGACGCCGCCGTCGCGCACCGCCCGGGCGGCGGGTGACTCCCACCACGGGGAGGTCAGCACCCAGCGAGCCTGGATCTCGGTGACCTGCCACACCAGGCCCCGCCAGCAGAACTCGACCGGGGCCTCGATGCCGTCGACGACACCGTCCCGCACCGCGATGGCTTCTCGATGGATCCGCATGGCCGCTCCCCGGTTCGTCGCACCTGTTGGCGTGTGTCTCGACCCGGGCGGCCCCATGGAAATGAGGAAGCCCCGGCGCGAGCGGGGGTCGAGTTCCACCCGCGCCGGGACCAGCCCTGCGTCCGAACGGGTGCTCAAGAGGCCCTTCCCCAAGTGCGTCCTCGAACACGTGTTCGAACAGGACCAACTATAACCACCGGCACCGACAATCCGTCAAGCCGTTCGAATCCCGAATCCGACGCGAGCACCAGCGCGGCTCCGCGACCCGGTCCCTGCCCTACCATCAGGCCACGATGTCGACACGGTACGAGCCGCCGCGGCACCGGGCCCGCGAGGTCTCGGTGCTGATCCTGCTGCTCGCGCTGCTGACCACCGCCGGCGTACTCGCGACCGACCCGTTCCGAAACCCGGTCGCGCTCACCGGGGCCGCAGGGCGCTGGGTCCCCGCGGACGCCGACCGGGCGTACGCCACCATCGAAGGAACGGGCCGCACCGGCGCCGGAGCCAGCGACCCCGCCATGGTGGAACATGCCCGGCTCTCGCCCCAGCAGGCGGTGGAGGCCATCTCCAGCACCGCCTACGAGACGATCCTGCGACGGGACCGGTGGCCGACCCAGTGGTGGCGGGAAACGCTGTTCGCCAGCGGCTGGAACGACCCGTGGCGGAATCGGTTGCGTGGCTTGGACAACGCCGGTGCGATCACCAGGACCGCGCAGACCTGGGGTGATCGCGGCCTGGTGTTCGGACCCGGGTTGCTCGAACTTCCGGCCGATGTCGCCCCCGGCGTCCGCTGGAACTCCACCGGTGAGGTCGCCGGCAACGAGGAGTTCGGCATCGGCCGCTACCGCAACGACTCGTCCGCCAGCGCGGTCGGTGACTGCCTGCTGGTGGTCTCCGATACCGCGCTCACCGCCGAGGACGGTACGCCGCGGCGCTGGCGGGAGGAGAACACCTGGTGCCCGGGGCGCGGGGTGGTCGCCGAACGCGGCAGCACCGATCTCGGCCCGGCGCCGCTGCAGTGGTCCACCCGCCCGGGCGAGGTGGAACCGCTCAAACCCGACCGGCTGATCCCGCCACAGGTTCCGCTGGATCGACTGGCCGACTGGACCCGACGGCCGATGACCGGATTCCGTGGGGACGCCAGCTTCGGCTTCGAACGTGGCCGCGACCAGACGATGTCCGGTGCGGGAGCGGTCAGCGCGGGCGGGGTGGCGATGCTGCGCGCCTCGGTCACCCCCGACGTGATCGCCCTGGAGGCCACCGAGCAGAACGACCAGCTACCGGTGACCCGGTTGCATCCCGGCGGCGCGATCCTCAACCTCACCGCAGTGGGCGACATGATCGCGGTGAGCACCACCGACCGGCGGGTCCAACTCTACCACCCCGGTGGCTACCAGGCCTGGACCGCGACCCTGCCCGATGTCAGCACCACCGGCCCGGTCCGGGTCGGCACCGACCGGATCGTCGTCGCCACCCTCGGCGGCAGCGTGCACGGCCTGGACCTGGCCACCGGACGGGAACTGTGGCGGCAGCAACTCGATGCGGGCGTGACCATGAAACCGGCCAGCGACGGCACCTCGGTCGCGGTGGCCGACGAACAACAGAACATCACCGTCTTCGACGCCGCGACCGGTGCCCAGCTCTGGCAACACGACAGCCCCATCCCGATCCGCGGGGTGGCGGTCAGCCGTGGCCAGCTGTTCACCAATGCCGCCGGCTGGCTGCGGATGACCAGGATCGCCGACGAGCAGTTCGTCTGGGAGTCGGCGGTGCCGACCACGGTCACGCTGGCGGTGACCAGCACCCGGGTCGTCGTCGCCGGACAACGCGAGACGCTGCTGTTGGATCCGGCCGACGGCCGACGGGTCGCGGCGCTCGGCGGCGCCGATGACCTGCTCACCGTCGATGACACCGCCTTTCTGGTCACCGGGGACGAGCTGTCCGCCGTGGGGCCGGACGGACAGCGGCAGGGCAGTTGGCCGCTGACGCCGGCCGGCAACCGCATCCTGCAACCGAGCGATTCGGGGATCTGGGTGCTCGGTCGCGACCCGGAGTGGACGATGGACCGGGTGGGCCCATGAGCACCGGACCGCTGCGCCGGCTCGTCGAGCTCGTCGGCTATGTGGTGCGCCGGGTACTCCTCGACCCGGTCCGCGACGGCGTGCTGCGCGGGCACCGTTGGCCGGCCGGGCTGACTGCGATCGTCTGGGCCGGATATCTGCTGTACGCACTGGCCACGGTGACGGTGCTGCTGGCCCCCTGGCTGCGGACCCGGCTGCCGTTGCGGGTCGGTGGGGTGAACACCATTCCCGCACCGATGCTGGCACTGGTCCAGGTGGTTCTCGGTTTCGCGCTCACCGCACTCTTCTGCGCAGCACTCCACCTGCGGCGCTGGCTCCGGCCGTTCGGTTGGCTGGTCGTCACCGCCGTCCTGCTGATCCCGCTCAACCTGCACCGCGTGCCCTCCTCCCCCGAGTTGCAGGGCCCGACCCTGTGGACGACCCTGGCGGCACCGGTGGCACTCGGGGCGTTGATGGTCCTGCGCTGGCGGACCCGGTTCGCCTGGTGGGAGTTCGTCGTCACCCTGGTGGTCATCGGCACGGCCCTGTACGCCGGGGCGACCGTCCACGGCGTCCCCTTCGAGAACCCGACCTACGACCGCACCCTGGGCAACCTGGTGTTGATGGCCGCCCTGCTGTCGCTGCTGGCCACCCCGGCGATGCTGATGGCGGGCGCCGCCTTCGGCGAGTTGACCGTGGCCACCGCCGCGTGGACCGGCACGGCGCTGCGCCGGCTGATCGACACCCCACCCGATCGGCCGGCACCGGGGCGATCCGACGGCGCGGTACGGGTCGGCCTGGGCCTGCTGCTGATCGGGCTTGCCGGGCTGCGCGGTCTGAAACTGGCGACCGAGGTCACCGCCGGCGGGCTGGCCAATCGACTGGTCGGACTGCTGGGCGGTGCGTGGGTCGTGCTGCTGGTCGCGGTGGCGATGGCGCTGGCCATCTGGTGGGCCGACCGGGTCTCCGGCGACTTCGACCTGCGCCCCGATCCCGACGACGTCCCCGAGGCGTGGCGAGCGACTCTGCCCTGGCTGGCGATGATCCTGGGCGTACCACTGGTGGCGGATCAGGTCATCGGTCAGCTCTTCGCGGCCTTCGGAATCCCCGCCGTGCAGGGATTCCTCGACAGGTTCAACCTGTCCTCGTGGCTCGGTGCGGTCACCGCCGCGGCCGCCGCCGTGCTCGCGGTGCGCACCGCACGCCGCGGGCTCCGGGTCGCCGCCGCAGCGGCCGCGGCCTTCACCGCGGTGATGACCGCGTCGACGATCAACACCCTGTTCGGCATCCCGGCCGATGCCGACGCCGGCACCGTGCTGGCGGTGCCGGCGGTGCTGGTGATCGCCCTGGCCCTGCTGCTCCGCGGCCGACTGACCGTCGGCCGACTGGTCACCCTGATCACGGTGCTCCTGCTGGCAGTGGCCTGGCCCTACCGCAGCTGGATCGCCGAACCGGTGTCCGCCCTCGCCTTCGGTGGCATCAGCGTCGCCCTGATGCTCGGGCTGGTCTGGCGCCTGCTCACCGATGGCGGTTACGCACGGCACGGATCTCCCGGATTCCCTGTACCGGCTCGGGTTCTGCTGGTGCTCGGCAACGCCTTCCTCGGCCTGCTCCTGGTGCTGATGCTGGCCGGGTTCGGCGGGAACTTCCCCTATCGCCCGGACAACGTCGAGGTCCTGGGCGATCAGAACCTGGCGCACACCATGCTGATCATGGCCCTCTGCCTGGGGTGCGCGGCCGCGCTGGCGGGACGCGACCGAGCGATGTCGGCCGGTGACACGGTGCTGCGCTGACCGCCGTTCAGGCCGCCGGTGCCAACCGGGCCGGCTTCCCCGCGAGCAGGTGCGGGTATGCCGCCAGGGTCAGGAACTCCGGGTACCGCTCGGCCAGCACCACCTCGGCGAACAGCTCCCGGGCCTCGTCGAGCCGGTCCTCGGCCTCCCGCGGGATCAGCGCGTACTCCTGCGCGATCAGCTCGGTCAGCCATTCGGCGCTGATCGGTTGCCCCTCAGCGGTGCGCGCACCCAGGTGCCGCCACTGCCACAGCTGGGAGCGGCAGATCTCGGCGGTCGCGGCATCCTCCATCATCGAACCGATCGCCACCGCACCGCGGCCGCGCAGCCAGGCGTCCAGGTAGCGCAGGCCGACCCGGATGTTGGTCCGCACCCCGCGTTCGCTGATGTCGGCGTCCGGGACGCGCACGTCGATCAGCGCGGCGGTGTCGGCCGGCCGGTCGCGGCGCCGGCGGGCCTGCTGGTGCTCGCCCGAACCGAGGGTCTCGTCGAAGACCGCCGCGCAGACCGGCACCAGGTCGGGGTGGGCGACCCAGGAGCCGTCGAATCCGTCCTTGGCCTCCCGGGTGTGGTCGATCCTGACCCGGTCCAGCGCGCGCCGGTCGGCGGCCGGGTTCTGCCGGTTCGGGACGAAGGCGGCCGGCCCGCCGATGGCGTACGCCCCCCGGCGATGGCAGACCCGCACCAGTTCGCTGGTGTACTCGCGCAGGAACGGTGCGGCCATGGTGATCTGATCGCGATCGGGCAACAGGTACGCCTGGCCGCGGCTGCGGAACTGCTTCACCAGCGAGAACAGGTAGTCCCAGCGGCCGGCGCTCAGTCCCGCCGCATGTTCCCGCAGCTCGTAGAGGATCTCCTCCATCTCGACGGCCGCGGTGATCGTCTCGATCAGCACGGTGGCCCGGATGGTGCCGCGCGGGATGCCGAGCAGGTCCTGGGCGGTGTTGAAGACCGCGTTCCACAGTCGCGCCTCCTGGTGCGACTCCAGCTTCGCCAGATAGAAGTAGGGGCCGCGGCCGCGGGCGATCAATTCCCTTGCGTTGTGGAAGAAATAGAGGCCGAAGTCGACCAGTGCGGCGGAGACCGGTTCACCGTCGACGAGCAGGTGCGACTCGGTCAGATGCCAGCCGCGCGGGCGCAGCACGATCGTCGGGGTCACCTCGGCGGTGACCCGGTAGTGCCGCTCGGCGGTGTCGTGCTCCAGCTCGCCGCGCACCGCATCGCGCAGCGTCACCTGACCCGAGATCACGTTGCGCCAGGTCGGGCTGGTGGCGTCCTCCAGGTCGGCCAGCCAGACGCGGGCACCGGAGTTCAGCGCGTTGATCGCCTGCTTGGGTTCGGTGGGGCCGACGATCTCGACCCGGCGGTCGGCCAGCCCGGGTGCGGGCGGTGCGACCTGCCAGTGCGGATCGGCGCGCAGGTGCGCGGTCTCCGCCGGCCGGATCGGATCATGACCGGCCTGGATCGCCGCGGATCGCACGCTGCGCTCGGCCAGCAGCTCGTTGCGCCGGCCCCCGGCGAGCCGGTGCAGGACGGCCACGAACTCCAGCGCCTCGGGGGTGAGCACCTCATCGGCCCGGTCGACGACTTCGGTGGCGACGATCTCGATCTGCTGCATGATCTCGGAATCCTTTGCTGGACGGACTTTCTGGGGAAGGGACTTGAGAGAGGAAGGTTGCGTGCGGGTGACCGGGAGGTTTGGACAAGACCTCGGCAGGTGGTCACCCGCACGCTGGTTCGGGGGTGGGGATCAGGCGCCTTGGATCAGCGCCGTATCGCTCGGAGCCGTATCGATCAGAACTGGGCGGACTCGGTCGAACCGGCCATCGCACCGGTCGAGCTCGACGGGTTCACCGCCTGGGCGATCTGGTCGAAGTAGCCGGTGCCGACCTCGCGCTGGTGCTTGGTGGCGGTGTAACCGCGCTCCTCGGCCGCGAACTCGCGCTCCTGCAGCTCCACGTAGGCCTTCATCTGCTCGCGGGCGTAGCCGTGCGCCAGATCGAACATGGAGTAGTTCAGCGCGTGGAAGCCGGCCAGGGTGATGAACTGGAACTTGTAGCCCATCGCGGCCAGTTCCTTCTGGAACTTGGCGATGGTCGCATCGTCCAGGTGCTTCTTCCAGTTGAACGACGGCGAGCAGTTGTAGGCCAGCATCTGGTCGGGGTGGGTCTGGTGGATCGCGTCGGCGAACTTCTTCGCCAGCTCGAGATCCGGCGTACCGGTCTCCATCCAGAGCAGGTCGGCATAGTCGGCGTACGCCCGGCCGCGGGCGATGCACGGCTCGATGCCGTTGCGCACCTTGTAGAAGCCCTCGCCGGTGCGCTCACCGGTGATGAACTCCTGGTCCCGCTCGTCGACGTCGGAGGTGATCAGGGTGGCCGCCTCGGCGTCGGTGCGGGCCACGATCACGCTCGGGGTGCCGGCCACATCGGCCGCCAGCCGGGCGGCGTTCAGGGTGCGCTCGTGCTGCTTGGTGGGGATCAGCACCTTGCCACCCAGGTGGCCACACTTCTTCTCGCTGGCGAGCTGATCCTCCCAGTGCACACCCGCGGCACCGGCGGCGATCATCGCCTTCATCAGTTCGTATGCGTTCAGCGGTCCACCGAAGCCGGCCTCGGCGTCGGCGACGATCGGCACCAGCCAGTCCTCGACGGTCTGGATGCCCTCGGCGCACTCGATCTGGTCGGCGCGCAGCAGTGCGTTGTTGATCCGGCGGACCACCTGCGGCACCGAGTTCGCCGGGTAGAGCGACTGGTCGGGGTAGGTGTGACCGGAGAGGTTGGCGTCGGCCGCGACCTGCCAACCGGAGAGGTAGATGGCCTGCAGGCCGGCCTTCACCTGCTGCACCGCCTGGTTGCCGGTCAGCGCACCGAGGGCGTTGATGAAGTCCTCGCTGTGCAGCTTGTCCCAGAGCCGCTCGGCACCGCGCTTGGCGAGGGTGTGCTCCTCCTGCACCCGACCGCGCAGCCGCACCACGTCAGCGGCGGTGTAGTCGCGGCGGACCCCGGTCCAGCGGGGGTTGTCCTTCCAGTCCTGCTCCATCGACTCGGCGCTCATCGGGATGTGGGTGCTGCTCTCGCTCATCACGGCTCCTTCGCTCGGTTCACGGTCTGTGGCTTCGGCTCGTATCGGCCGGCAGAAACAACGATGCGCCAAGAAACAACACCTGCCCAGCAGGTTTCTGGTGAAAGAAATGCAAAAATTAGCTAGAGTGAAAGAGTGACGGAATCGGATTGGCAGCGCCGCCCCAAGGACCCCGAGCCGGAGTCTGTTTTCGACCCGTTTTCGTTGGGCCGCCGGATCCGCGCCCTGCGCAAGGAGCGGGAGCTGACCCTCTCCCGGGTCTCCGAGCTCACCGGGATCGCCAGTTCCCAGCTCTCCCTGCTGGAGAACGGCAAGCGCGAGGCCAAGGTCTCCATCCTGCAGAAGCTCGCCAAGGCGTACGACGTCACCATCGACGACTTCCTCTCCGAGGTGCCCAACCGGCGCACCATGCTGGAGATCGAGCTGGAGCGGGCGATGCGTTCCCCGCTCGCGCAGCAGAAGGGCCTGCCCAGCGTGCGGATCTCCCCGCGGATGCCGATGGAGGTGCTGGAGGCGCTGGTCGGGCTCCATCGCGAGCTGGCCCGCACCGCCGAGGAACAGGTCGCCACCCCCGAGGAGGCCCGTCGCGCGAACACCGAACTGCGTGCGGAGATGAAGGCACACAACAACTACTTCGGTGAGTTGGAGGAGCAGGCGGCCGGGTTGCTGAAGAAGGCCGGTTACCGCCGCGGCCCGCTGTCCCAGCACGAGATCGGTGCGATCACCGCCCACCTCGGCTTCACCCTGCAGCACGTCGGCGACCTGCCGCACTCCACCCGCTCGGTGACCGACCTGAAGCAGATGCGGATCTATCTGCCCCGCTCCGCCGGCGGCGACCACGATCCGCGATCGGTGCTGCTGCAGGCCCTGGGTCACTACGTGCTCGGCCATCAGACCCCGAACAACTACGGCGACTTCCTGCGCCAGCGGATCGAGACGAACTATTTCGCCGCGGCCCTGCTGATGCCGGAGTCGACGACGGTGGAGTTCCTTTCCCAGGCCAAGAAGGAGAAGCAGCTCGCGGTGGAGGACCTGCGGGACGCGTTCGCGGTCTCCTACGAGGCCGCCAGTCACCGGATCACCAACCTGATCACCCACCATCTCGACATCCCGGTGCACTTCCAGAAGGTGCACGAGTCCGGGATCATCTACAAGGCCTACGAGAACGACGGGGTGAACTTCCCGGCCGACCACACCGGCGCGATCGAGGGTCAGCCGGTCTGCCGCTACTGGACCAGCCGGCAGGTCTTCGACGCCTCCGACAAGTTCAACGCCTTCGACCAGTACACCGACACCTCGGCGGGCACGTTCTGGTGCACCGCGCGGGTCGAGGGGGCGTATTCGACCTGCATCGGGGTGCCCTACGTGCAGGCCAAATGGTTCCGTGGCCGGGACACCCGGGAACGCTCGAAATCCCGCTGCCCCGACGAGACCTGCTGCCGCCGGCCACCCGCGGAACTGTCCAGCGCCTGGGCCGGGCACGCCTGGCCGTCGGCACGCGCCCACTCACATCTGATGGCCGCCCTCCCCCCGGGCGCCTTCCCCGGCGTCGACGAGACCGAGGTGTACGCCTTCCTCGAGGCGCACGGGAGTTGAGTGCTCGGTGGTTGGGGCAGCAGGTTCTCACGTTCATCGAGTAGCTCGCGCAGCGAGCGTGTCGAGATGAACCCAGTTCGACCGCGCACTCGGTGGTCGGGGCATGGGAGTTCGGTTGGGGCATGACACACCATGCTCGGACCGAAGGACGATGCCCCGACCGGGGCGCGGGGGCCTGATCTGCTCGAGGTGCCACGTCACCTGCCTGCTCCCGCAAGTGTCACCGCGGTGAGGATCGCGGCCTGGGCGGCCTCGAAACCCTTGTCCTCGAGCGAATCCGGCAGACCGGCCCGGGCCAGCGCCTGCTCCTCGGTGTCACAGGTGAGCACGCCGAAACCGATCGGCGTACCGGTATCCACGCTGACCCGGGTGATCCCCAGGGTGGCCGCCTGGCAGACGTGGTCGAAGTGCGGGGTGCCACCGCGGATCACCACCCCGAGGGCGACCAGGAAGTCGTGGCCGGGTGCGAGCCGGGCGCAGGCGACCGGCAGCTCGAAACTGCCCGGCACCCGGATCACCTCACCGCTCAACCCGGCCTGCTCGAAGCCGCGGCGCGCGCCGTCGATCAGCCCGTTCATCACGACCTCATGCCAACTGCTCGCCACGATCACCCCGCGCAGTCCGCCCGCGGCCACCGGCGAGAGTTCCAGGGTGGGTGCGCCGTGTCCGCTCATGCTCGCTCCTTGAGTTCGTCGGCCGGGTGCAGCAGGGTGCGGTGCCCCAACCGTGCGGCCTTGGTCCGCAGATAGGCCAGGTTGTCGGGGTGCTGGCCGGCCCGCAGTGGTCTGGTCTCGGCGACCTCGATGCCGGCCTCGGTGAGACCGGCGGCCTTGGCGGGATTGTTGCTGAGCAATGAGATCCGGTCGATGCCGAGATCGCCCAGGATCGCTGCCGCAGCGCCGTACTCACGCGCATCGACCGGCAGCCCGAGCCGGGTCTGGGCCTGCACGGTGTCGGCACCCGCGTCCTGTTCGGCGTACGCCCGCAGCTTGTCCAGCAGACCGACCCCGCGGCCCTCGTGGCCACCCAGATAGATCACCAGCCCACCGGCCGCCGCCACCTCCGCGAGGGCAGCGTCGAGTTGTGGCCCGCAGTCACAGCGCTGCGATCCGAACACGTCCCCGGTGAGACACTCCGAATGCACCCGGACCAGCGGCTGCGGACCGAACCGGTCGGTGTGCAGCACCAGATGCTCGGCACCGGTCAGCAGGTCCCGATAGCCACGGGCCGCGAATTCTCCTTGTGCGGTGGGGATCCGTGTCTCGGCGACCAGCTCGACCCGATCGTGGCAGCGGCGCCAGGCCGCCAGGTCGGCGATGGTGAGCACCCCCAGGCCCGACCGCTCGGCCAGCGCCCGGATGGCGTCGGTGCGCATCATCGTGCCGTCGTCGTTGACGAGTTCGGCGATCGCGCCGACCGGGGCGAGGCCCGCCAGCCGGCACAGATCCACCGCGGCCTCGGTGTGACCGCGACGGGTCAGCACGCCACCGTCGCGGGCCCGCAAGGGCACCACGTGGCCCGGGCGGATCAGATCCGCCGGACCCGCCTCACCGTGACCGGCGGCGGCCAGCGTGCGCAGCGTGTGCGCCCGGTCGGCGGCGCTGATCCCGGTGCCGACACCGGTGGCCGCATCCACGGTGATCGTGTACGCCGTCCGCAACGGGTCGCGGTTGTCGGGCACCATCAGCGGCAGCTCCAACCGGTCGGCGAGCTCGCCGCTGAGCGGGGCGCAGACGTATCCCGAACTGTGCCGGATCGTCCACGCCAGCCACCCGTCGCTGAGGGTGTCGGCGGCCAGCACGATGTCGCCCTCGTTCTCCCGGTCCGCGTCGTCGGTCACCAGTACCGGCCGGCCGGCGCGCAGGGCGTCGAGCGCGGCGGGAACGTCGAGGTCCACCGCGGTCCGGTGCGCTCGGGCGCGTGGGCGCGCGGTCACCCGCAGATCGACACCGACCGGGGTGACGTCGACCTGATCGAAGCGCAGGATCTCCGCCATGGTGGGGATTCCCAGCTCGTCGACCGCGGGCCGTCCCTCGCCGAGCAGGGCCGGGGCCAGATAGCCGATCAGCTCATCGACCAACCCCGCGCGCCAGAACGCGGCCGCGACCCGGGGCCCGCCCTCGAGCCAGAGGTGGCGGATGCCACGCGCGTGCAGTTCGGCGAGCGCGCGCTCCGGATCGCGGTGCCGCAGCAGCAGGGTTTCCGCGGCCTCATCGAGGACCCGCGCGGTGGCCGGGATCGGCCGCTCGCCGAGCACGACGCGCAGTGGTTGCCCATCCTGCAGGGTGCCGTCCGGATGCCGGGCGGTGAGCCACGGGTCGTCGGCCAGCACGGTCCCGGTACCGACCAGGATCGCGTCGCACTCGGACCGCTGTCGCCCGACCTCGGCGCGGGCCTCGGGCCCGGTGATCCACCGGCTGCTGCCATCGGCCGCGGCGGATCGCCCGTCGAGCGTGGCGGCGTACTTCCAGGTGACGAAGGGGCGCTGATTGCGGACCGCGAATTCCCAATGGGGGTTGAGATCCGCGGCGTCGATGTCCAACCGGGCCACCGCCACGCCGGCGTCGGTCAGGCGTTGCGCACCGCCGGCGGCGGCCGGATTCGGATCGGACCGCGCATACACCACCCGTGCGATGCCCGCCTCGATCAGTGCCCGCACACAGGGGCCGGTGCGCCCGGTATGGGCACAGGGTTCCAGGGTGACGTACGCCGTGCCACCCCGTGCGCTGGCCCCGGCCGCCCGCAGTGCGGCGATCTCGGCGTGTTCGGTGCCGGCGCCACGGTGCCAGCCCTCGCCCACCACCGATCCCGCCGGGTCACAGATCACCGCACCCACCCGCGGATTCGGGTCCGGCAGCGGGCCGTGCAGGGCGAGCGCGGCGGCGCGCCGGAGCAGGCGCAGGTCGAGCCACATCTCGGTCTGGGATGTCATGGATCCTCCCGGTCGTCGAACATGACTCCGGGGGTCGGGTGCAGGAAAGCACCAGCAGCGGTCGGCACTGGCCGACCGTCACGCGCTGCCTCCCATCCGGACTTTCACCGTCGGTCCTGGAATTCCACCAGGTCAACCGGCCACTGGCTGTGGCCGGGTCGTGGACTGTCACCACCGGTTCGGAATTGCACCGACCCCGGAGCGCGTGCGACCACTATGGCAGAGGATTCCCAACCAGGGAATGGGCTGGTGTCACAAGTCACGCGCCGCGATCTGTTTCTCGAGGTACTTGGCGAGCACGTCGACCTCGAGATTCACCGTCTCCCCGGGTTGTTTGCCGCCGAGGGTGGTGAGCGCCAGCGTGGTCGGGATCAGCGAGACCTCGAAGGTGTCGTCGGTGACCGCCGAGACGGTCAACGAGATCCCGTCGACGGTGATCGATCCCTTGTGCACAACGTATCGTGCCAGCTCGGCGGGCAGCTCGATGCCAACCACCTCCCAGTCCTGACCGGGCGTACGCGACACGATCCGCGCGGTGCCGTCCACATGGCCCTGGACGATGTGGCCGCCGAATCGGCCGTTGGCGGCCATCGCACGCTCCAGATTCACCCGGCTGCCGGGCACCAGGTCACCGAGGCTGCTGTGGTTGAGCGTCTCGGCCATCACATCGACCGCGAACGTCTCCGCGTCGCGGTCGGTGACGGTGAGACAGACCCCGTTCACCGCGATCGAGGCACCGTGGCTCGCATCGCTCACCACCAGTGGCCCGCGGATCCGCAGCACGGCCGATTCGCCCCGATCGTCGAGTTCGACGATCTCACCCAGTTCTTCGACAATTCCGGTGAACACCCGCTCAGCGTAACGGCCCCTCGATCACCGGTCCTGGGTCCGCCACCAGGCGAGCAGGTCCGCGTCGAGGGCGGCGGATTCCTGCATCGGCAGGGAATGGGTGGCATTCGGGAAGATCCGGATCGTACCCTGCGGCAGCAGCTGCCGGGCGCGTTGCACGGCGGCATCGCCACCCACCAACGATTTCCGACCGGCGACCGCGAGATAGATCGGCATCCGCAACCCCCGGATCTGTTCGTCGGTGAGCGGGCTCGGCATCGGCATCGCCTGCCGATAGTGCTGGGTGCCGGCGGCGATCATCTCCCCCACCGGACCGGCGGTCTTCAGCTCGGTCGGATCGACGCCACCGATCTCGGCCAACCCACGGTCGCGCCACGACTGCGGCAGGAACGGGACGTTGACCGGGATGCTCCAGAAGATCACCGAGGCCGGCAGCTGGCCATAGGTGAGCACCGGTTCGAGCTGGGTCAGACTGGCCACCCGCTCCGGGCGGTGGAGGGCCAGGGCGGTGGCGGTGGCCGCGCCGAAGGAGTGGCCGACCACGTGCACCCGTGGCACCTCGAGCGCATCCAGCACCTCGGTGAGCCACCGTGCGTGATCGGCGGTGCTGGTCAGCGGAATGCGCTGCACCGACTGACCGGCGTCGCCGACGGCGTCGACCGCGATCACCGGGCGTTCGGCCATCACGTCGCGCAGATTGGCATCCCAGGCGGGCGTACCCGATCCCCAACCCGGGGTGAGCAGCACCGGCACCAGCCCGGTCAGCTCCGGACGGGTCCACTGGGTCACCCGGACCGAGCCGAAGGTGGTGGGGATGTCCCGGATCGTCGTGGGGGTTGGCATCGCGGCGAGTGCTGCGGCGTACGCCGAGTCGTAGGCACGCGCCCCCTCGATGCCGTCGAACCGGCCGACCTGCGGTTGCGGGTTCGCCAGGCCAATCACCTTGTCGGTGAGCAGCAGCGCGCACGCGACGATCAACAGCGCCCACGGCCAGCGGCGCCTGCGCGCACCTTCGGTCTTCTTCACGACATTCCTCATCCCTGCAGTTGACAATACAGTCGTATCGTAACACAGAGCGATACGGTCGTACTGTTACGATGCCGGCATGCCACGCCAGGTCGACCACGACGCCCGCCGCACCGAGATCGTGCAGGGGGTGTGGCTGGTGATCGCCCGGGACGGGCTCGCCGCGGTGTCGATGCGCACCGTGGCCGCCGCGGCCGGGGTCTCGGTCGGCCGGATCCAGCACTACTTCGCCAGCAAGGAGGAGCTGCTGCGGGTGAGCGCCCGGGCGATGATCGAGGCCGGCGCCGACCGATACCGCGAGGACACCGAGCAGGCCTCCCCCGCCGGCCGGTTGCGGGAGGCACTCGGCCACCCGATCCGGCGCGCCGCCGAACCCGGGCCGGGGGTCTCGATCTGGTACGCCTACCTGACCGCGGCCGCCACCGATGCCGAGATCGCGGCCATCCTCGCCGAAGGCAAGCGGGGGCAGGAGACGCTGGTGGCCGGCCTGCTGGGCGAGCTGGGTACGCCGAAACGCTCGGCCCTGCGGGACGCACGCGCACTGATCGCGCTGGCGGACGGATTGACCGAGCGCGTGCTGATCGGGGACCTGACCACCCGCGAGGCGCTGGCAGTGCTGACCTCCCGCCTGCCCGGTTGAACCGCGGGACGGACAACACCTCCCCCGATCGGACAACACCGGTCCGCCCCGATCGTCGGCTTCTCCAGTCAGGATGGGAAAAGGAGATATTCCCATGTCCGACACCCTGTCCTTCCAGCGCCATCAGTCCGAGCTGATCGGCCCACCCGAACCACCGCCGGCGCGCAACGGCCAGTCCTACACCGACGACGACCACGAGACGATGGTCACGATGGCCCGGGAGGGCGCCCCGGTGGAGGCGATCGCGCGAAAGCTGCAACGTCAGCCCGCTGCACTGCTGGTGCGGATGCGTAAACTCCTGCCACCCACCCAGCGACACTGCCCGACCGACCGGGTGCTGCCGGCACTGCAGGCCGCCGCCGACCGGGCCGACTACGACTGGCGGGTCGTGGTGCTGGAATCGCCTCCCCCACCGCCGGTGCAGAAGGTGATCCGGGCCGGCATCGAGGGCCTCGACACCGACCAGTTGCTGCTGATCACCCACGCCGTCGGCGTGCTCCGCGAGCCCGGGACCGAGGAGTTGGTGCAGGAGCTGGCAACCGCGGTGCGCGAGCGCGGGCTGACCCATTCCCTGATGGAGCAGCACCTGTCCCTGCTCCGCCGCACCGACCGGGGCTCCCTGGCCAACGACCGGGACGTGGCCGACGCCTGGGTCGCCGACCTGACCGGTGACCGGATCCGTCATCCCGATCGCTGGTCCTGGCAGTACGCCGACTGGGCCGAGCCGGACGATCCGTACCGGTGACTCGCACCTGAGCCACCCCACAGCTCGACCAGTGTCGACGCACCACACGGTGACTAGAATTCACACCGTGGCTGACATCACCGTGCTGGGCGACACACTCGCGGGAATGGCTGCCTGCGCACGGTTGGCGAAGGTCGGGCACCGGGTCACCCTGGTCCGCTCGGACCCGACCCCGCGGCACGACCTGCCCGAGGTGTTCACCTTCCCCGCCCCCTGGCGTGACCTGTTCAAGAAGTCCGGACGCATCCTCGCCGCCGAACTCGCCCAGGCAAGCCTGGAACTCACCCCGGTCGACAGCCGCCCGGTGGCCGGGTTGGACCTGCCGGCCGAGCGCGGCGCGCAGTGGCGGCTGCTGGTCGCCGAGTTCGGCGAACCGGTGGCCGCGCGGTGGCGGGACCTGCTCGATGCCCTGGACGAGGTCTGGCAGGTACGCCGCCCGCTCGGCCTGGAGCGGGAGTTCGACAAGGTCGCGTTCCGCTCCGCCCGCCGCGAGCTGTGGGTGGGGCGGACGGTCGAGGACCTGGCCACCGACTTCGACCATCCGGTGCTGTCGGAGGTGATCCGCGACGCCGCCGAGGGCGTGCCGCGACACTCCCCCGCCAGTGACGCCGTCTGGTTGAGCGTCGAACGGACCTTCGGACTCTGGCAGGTCACCCACGCCGACGGTACGCCGGCGGGTTCGGCGGCGCTGATCGACGCGCTCGCCCGCCGCCTGGACGCCCGGGGCGTACGCCAGACCGAGTCACCCCCCGACGACGCCGACGCGACGATCACCGCAACCGGCCGGATCCCCGGCGGCCTGCGCGGGCCGAAGCCGTGGTGGCGGCGTACCGGCTCCCGCACCGGACGCCACCACTACACCTGCGGCGCGCACACCGCCGCCGGCAGCACGGTCGCCGGGCAACTGCTCTCCGCCGCGCTCGCGACCTATGCGGTGCACGCCGACCTGACCGGTGAGGACATCCACCCGACCAACAAGGACCTCACCGTGCATCGCCGCCACTGATTGTCGAGCCTGGCTGCCGACTTACCCCGAGCCCGCGTAGAATGCTGAGTCTGTTTCCGACAGGTGAGGATTTACGGGATTGACTGCGCATTCGCGGCCCGAGGGTTCGGGGCCCTCCGATAACCATCCGCAGAGCACGACGGTCGAGCGTGAGCTCGCCATCGAGCAGGCGCACGTGGATGCGGTCTACGACCGACTGGCCGAGGCGACCCGGTCCGCCCAACAGGTGGCCACCGAGGGCCGCTCCCTCTATCAGGGCGACCGGATGAGCTGGGCCCGCGAGGAGGACGGCACCGGCCTCTTCGAGCGCGATGTCTTCGCCTACCAGGCCGCCAAGCGGCTCGCAGTGCTGGACGCCGAGCACGAGGGCCTGGTCTTCGGCCGGTTGGACCGCACCGACGGCGAGACGCGCTACATCGGTCGGATCGGCGTCCGCGACGACGACTACGAACCGCTGGTGATCGACTGGCGCGCCCGCGCCGCCGAACCCTTCTACCGCGCCACCCCGGCCGAGCCGATGGAGGTGGTACGCCGCCGCGTGCTGCGCTGCCGCGGCGATCGGGTGATCGGCATCGAGGACGACCTGTTGGACGGCGAGCATGCCGACACCGAGCTCGTCGTGGTCGGCGAGGGCGCCCTGCTGGCCGCGCTCAGCCGCGCCCGCGGCCCGCAGATGCGCGACATCGTCGCCACCATCCAGGCCGAGCAGGACGAGGCGATCCGCGCCCCCTACCAGGGCGTCACGATCATCACCGGCGGCCCCGGCACCGGCAAGACCGTGGTCGCGCTGCACCGGGCGGCGTACCTGCTCTATTCGCACCGCAAGCGCTTCGAGAACGGCGGCGTGCTGGTGGTCGGCCCGTCCCGGGTCTTCATGAACTACATCGAACGCGTGCTGCCCAGCCTGGGCGAGGATTCGGTGACCCTGCGCGCGGTCGGTTCGGTCGCCTCCGACGTGCTCGGCTTCCGCGCCGAGCGCACCGACACCAGCGCCGCCCATGCCATCAAGGGATCGCTGGCGATGCTGCCGCTGCTGCGCCGGCTGGTCAACGAACCGCTGCTCGAGCAGACCGCCGAGATGGCCCGACTGCGGGTCTCGGTCAAGGGCGAGGTGCTCACCCTCGACCAGCCGACGCTGGCCCGGATCCGCAACGAGGTGCTCCGTCACCACCGCGTGAACTCCGGTCGCGACGCTGCCGAGAAGGGGTTGCTGGAGGCGCTCTGGCAGCGCTTCCCGGCCGAGGAGTTCGACCTGGAACAGGACGCCTTCACCGAACTGGTCACCGACCAGGCGGCGTACAAGATGTTCCTGCAGGCCTGGTGGCCGCCGCTGAGCGCCACCCAGGTGCTGCGCCGCCTCGGCGACCGGCGGCTGACCGCGCGGCTGGCCGGCGATTCGCTGACCGACGCCCAGATCGACACCCTAGCCGCCAGCTATGCCGAGAATGCCGACTGGTCGGTCGCCGACATGGCGCTGCTCGACGAACTCGTCGCGATCCTCGGGCCGGTCCCGGCCGATGAGGAGGAGACCGATCCGACGCTGTTCCTGGCCGACGGCAGCCAGGTGTCGGAGGTGGTCACCACGATGGACCGCGCCGCCCAGCGCACCGAGATCGATCCGGACGCCGACGCGCACGACACCTTCGCGCACGTGCTGGTCGACGAGGCCCAGGACATCACCCCGATGCAGTGGCGGATGCTGCGCCGCCGCGGGGCGCAGGCGTCGTGGACCGTGGTCGGCGACCCGGCGCAGAGTTCTTGGCCGGACCAGGCCGAGACCGATCGGGCGCTGGCGGACCTGATCGGCACCGCCCCGTCGCGCCGGTTCCGGATGAGCACCAACTACCGCTCGCCGGCCGAGGTATTCGAGCTGGCCGCCAAGGTGGTCGTCGCCGCCTACCCGGAGGCCGATCTGCCGACCGCGATCCGGCGCACCGAGATCGAACCGGAACTGCTCAGCACCACCCCCGCGGAGTTGGCCGAGGTGCTCACCGAGCGGGTACGCCGGCTCGCCGACCAGGTGGAGGGCACCGTCGGTGTGATCTGCCCGCCGTCGCGGATCGGTTCGGTGCAACGGATTCTCGCCGATGCCGGTGTCGATGAGGAGCGGGTCGTGCTGGTCACCCCGTTGGACAGCAAGGGGTTGGAATACGACGCGGTGCTGGTCGTCGGCGCCGACGACATCGTCGCCGAATCCCCCGGCGGGGTACGGGTTCTCTACGTCACCCTGACCCGGCCAACCCAGCGGCTGGTCACCCTGGACGTCACCGCCGACGGTCAGCCCGGCGCCTGGCGTTCGGTGCTGGCGGACTGAGCGCGGGCCCCGCTCAGGCGGGGACCCGCTGCAGCCGGGAATGGATCTCCCGGGAGGCGCGGGAGCGGTTCTGGGTGAAGAAGTGCAGCCCGGGTACGCCGCCGGCGAGCAGTTCGTCGGCCAGCTCGGTCCCGATCCGTACCCCCTCGGCGCGAACCGCATCGGGTCCGTCGGCGGCCAGCAGCCGGTCGGTGACCCCGGTCGGCAGCGCCGCCCCGGAGAGCTCGGCGAAGCGCTCGATCTGACGCAGATTGGTGACCGGCATGATGCCCGGGATGATCGGGATGTCACAGCCCAGCGACCGCACCCGGTCCACCAGTTCGAAATAGCTGCGGGCGGTGAAGAAGAGCTGGGTGATGGCGAAGTCGGCGCCCGCATTCGCCTTGTCCACAAGGATTCTGGCGTCCAGCTCGGGATCGTGGTGCTCCGGGTGCACGTCGGGGAAGGCGGCGACTCCGACGCAGAAGTCACCGAGCGAGGCGATCAGTTCGACGAGTTCGGTGGCGTTCCGCAGGCCGTCGGGATGCGCCTGCCAGGGCGCGGTCGGCCCACCCGGCGGGTCGCCACGCACCGCCAGGATGTGCCGGATGCCCGCGTCGGCGTACGCCCCCACCACCCGGCGGATGTCGTCGCGGCTCTGGCTGACGCAGGTCAGGTGCCCCATCGTGCGCAGCGTGGTCTCGCGGGCGATCTGCCGGGTCACGTTGATCGTCCGGTCCCGGGTGGAGCCGTTGGCACCGTAGGTGACCGAGACGAAGTCCGGCGCCAGCGGTTCGAGCTGGCGGACCGTCTGCCACAGCGTGCGAGCGGCCTCCTCGCTGGCCGGCGGGAAGAACTCGAACGAGAACAACGGCCGGTCGCTGGCGGCCAGCAGCTCGGCGATGCTGGGATCACGGCGGGACATGGCGTCAACCCTAGGCGAGGACCGGTGACCGACCCGCATAGGCTCAGCGTGTGGGCAGCCCTCTCCTCGACAGCAATCGTCTCGACCCGGGCGATCCGGTATCAGCCTCCCTCCGCGAGGGGGTGCAATCGGCGATCACCGACTTCCTGGCCGGCCAGCGGGAGCCACTCGCGGCGATCGGCCCGGAACTGTCCGAGCTGAGCGAGCTCGCCGCCGTCTTCACCGGTGGCGGCAAGCGGTTGCGGCCCGCGTTCTGCCTGTGGGGGTACGCCGCAGCGGCCGGCCTGCCGTCCGCCGAGCAGCTGCCGCCGCTGCTGCGGGCCGCGGCCAGCCTGGACCTGCTGCACGTCTCGGCCCTGGTGCACGACGACGTGATGGACGCCTCCGACACCCGCCGCGGGCTGCCTGCGGTGCACCGGCAGCTGGAGGCCCGGCACCGCGATGCCGGCTGGCAGGGCCCGTCCGACCGGTTCGGGCAGGCCGGGGCGATCCTGCTCGGCGATCTGCTGGTGATGTGGTCGGTGCAGCTGCTGGAGTCGGCCGGCCTGGAGCCCGCCGCGCTGACCCGGGCACTGCCGCTGGCCCAGGCGATGCGGACCGAGGTGACCTGCGGGCAGTATCTGGACGTGCTGATGCAGCACCAGCCGAGCGATGATCCGCAGCGGATGCTGGACCAGGCGCAGCGGGTGGTGGAATACAAGACCGCGCGCTACACGGTGCAGCGGCCGGTCCAACTCGGCGCGGCGCTCGGCGCCGGGGACCCGGCCCTGCTCGACGCACTGGCGGCGTACGGGTCGCCGCTGGGCCGGGCGTTCCAGTTCCGCGACGACCTGCTGGGCGTCTTCGGAGACGCGGAGACGACCGGCAAACCCGCCGGGGACGACCTCCGCGAGGGCAAGCGCACCGTGCTGGTCGCCCAGGCGTACGCCGCCAGCTCCCCCGCCGCGCGCGCCGAACTGGACCGTCTGCTCGGCGACCCCGACCTGGACGAGAGCGGCGTGACCCGGGCCCGGGAGCTGATCGCCGATTCCGGCGCCGCCGAGGTGGTCGAGCAGATGATCGATGCCGAACTGGAGCGAGCGCTGGCCGCGCTGACCGCCCCGATGACCGCCGAGGGCCGGCAGGCGCTGACCCGGCTCGCGGAGCTGGCCGTGCACCGGGTGGCATGACTCAGCGGCCTGCCCGCAGAGCCCGGCGCTCGGCGAGCGCCCGGTGCAGCGCGGGCTCGGCGTCCGGGCCGGGTTGGATGCCCGTCGGTACCCGCAGCAGGAAGACCAGGCCCAGCACCCACCAGGCGACGAACAACGCGTACGAGGCCGGCGCGATCGAGGCGGGCATTCCGGGGATGTAGAGGCTGAGCAGCCCGGCGCACAGCACGACGCCGGCGATGCCGAGCACGATGCCACCACGACCGGGACCACCCGCGACGAAAGGGCGCCCCATCCGCGGCTCGCGGCGGCGCAGCATCACGAACACCAGGCACACCAGCAGATAGGCGATGACGATGCTCGGGGAGCCGGAGTCGACGAGCCAGCCCAGCATGTCGGGGCCGAAGAACGGGGCGATCGCCGAAAGCGCGCCGACGAACAGCAGCGCGTTCACCGGTGTCTGGAACCGCGGGTGCAACCGGCCGAACCAGCGCGGCAGCATGCCCGACTCGCCGAGCGCGTAGAGCAGCCGCGAGGCGCCGATGAGCAGCGCGATCCAGGAGGTGAGGATGCCGGCGATGCCGCCGGCGAGCAGCACCTTCGCCATCACCGGGTTGCCGAACAGTGCCGCCATCGCGTCCGCGGTGGCCAGGTCGGAGGCGGCGAGCCGGTCGGCCGGCATCGACGACGAGGTGGTGAGGATCGTCAGCACATACCACGCGGTGGCGATCAGCACCGAGATCACGATCAGCCGGCCGATCCGGTTCGGCGCCAGCTTGAGCTCCTCGGAGGCCTGCGGGATGACGTCGAAACCGACGTAGAGGAACGGGACGACGATGAGCACGGTGAACAGCCCACCGGCACCGGTGAAGAACGGGGCCATGTTCGCGGCCGAGCCACCGGTACCCGCGCCGACGGCGAGCAGCACGCCGACGATGAGCAGGAACAGCACCACGAACGTCTGCGTCACCCCCGCCGCCTTGATGCCGACGATGTTGATCGCGGTGATCACGACGGCCGCGAGCGAGCCGATCAGCGCCCAGACCAGGAACACCGGGGAGCCGAACATCGTCCAGGACGGGCCCGAGTTGACCTGCGGGAGGATATACGCGATCGTCCGCGGCAGCGCGACGGCCTCGAAGGCGACGATGGTGATGTAGCCGCCGGTGATGCCCCAGGATCCGAGAAAGGCCCAGCGCGGTCCGAGGCCGCGCATCAGGAAGTTGTGCTCACCGCCCGCCTTCGGGATGGCCGCGGTGAGCTCGGCGTACACCAGACCCACGACCGCCATGATCAGGCCGCCGATCACCATCGCGACCACCGCACCGAACGTGCCGGCGTCGCTGATCCAGCCCCCGGTGAGGACGACCCAGCCGAAGCCGATCATCGCGCCGAAGCCGAGGGCGTACGAGTCGACGGTCCCCAGGGCCTTCTTGAAGCGGGGCTGCGTGTCGGCGGGGTCGACCATGGGCCCTCCTCGGCCTCGTTGCCGTGTGCGTGGGCGTCACGTTACGCGACGCGCACGCACCCGGCGCCAAGCAGGGCCGATGAGCCTCAGAGGTCTTCGACGACCCGGCCCTCGTTGACCACCAGCGCCCGGTCGGCCCCGAGGGCGACCTGGAGATCGTCGGTGGCCAGCACCACGGTCACCCCCTGCTCGTCGGCGGCCCGGCGCAGCGAGCCGAGCACGGTGTCGGAGACCGCGCCGCCGACGGTGTCCAGGAACAGCAGCCGCGGTGCGGTGGCCAGTGCGCGGGCGACGGCATCGGCGAGCGCCACCGGGGTGCGCTGCGGGCCGACATATTCGCTGCGGGCCAGTTCCCGGGCCTGGCGACGCTCCCGCTCGTTCAGGCTGCTCAGCTCGCGGCCGGCCAGGAAGACCCGGCCACCGTCGATCCGCTCCACCCCGGCCAGGCAGCGAACCAGTTCCGAGGCGCCCGAGCCGCGCCGTCCGGCGACCGCGGTCCAGCGACCGTGCTCCAGATTGACACTGGTCTGGTCGACCAGCACCCGGCGGTGCAGCCCGGCGCGCGGGCCCAGCCGGGTCAGATTGAACGCCGAGCAGGCGATCGCGGTGTGTGTGCGGTTCTGCAGGGACTGGCTCGTTCGGCTCATGGGGACAACGCTATGCACCGCGCCAGCCCTGCGAATCCGTCTGCGGACCCGAGCTCGGAGACCCGGGTCGGACCGCGGGGGTAGGGGTTCTCCCGAAGTTCCCCTCAGACCAGAAAAACCGTGAAATCCGGGTGCTCGCGGGCCCGCTCGTCGAAGATCTCCAGCAGCGCCGACCAGGCCCGCGGATCGGTGCGTACCAGCTGCTGCCAGCCGGACCAGACGAGCGCCGTCGGCCGGTCCAGATCCCGCAGGCACTCATCCAGCGCGTCCAGATTCCTGCCGTAGTAATCGGGGAAGTGCAGGGTCTCGCCGATCTCGGCGAGCAACTCCCGGCGACCGGTGGCCGGACCGAGGCGGCCGATCAGCCAGCCGTCGCGGCGCAGGGTGCTGATCAGCTCGGTGGGTTCACCGAGCACCCGGTGCACGCCGGGTCGCGGCCGGTCGCGCGGCGACCGGCTCCCCTGGTCCGGGCTGCCCGCGCTCATCGCCGGATCCTGGCGAAGCTGGCGTAGTGGTCGGGGGTCCAGAAGAATTCCTTGTCGTTGTTGCCGGTGACGATCCGGCGCGCGCCGCGGTCACCCTCCCCCGGGGTCTTCACCGTGTACTCCTTGTAGTAGCCGCGCGGCTGCTGGGGCAGGATGCCTTCGAAGTTGCCGAAGGTCGCACCGTCCTTGTCATAGGGATAGGGCCCGCCCCGGTCGATCAGCTGCAGGGTGGTACGCGCCTCGGCGGGCAGCTCGGCGGCGTCGATCCAGCGCAGTCCCGATGCCGGGTCGGTCGCCCCGCCGCCTCGGGCAGCGGTGGTCTTCGCCCCGCCGGTCTTCGTCCCCGTCGCCTTCGCACCCGGCGACTTCGCGGGCTGGGCGGTGCCGGATTTCGTCGCACCGGCGACCGGGGTGGCGCCCGACCCGGTACCGGGCTGCTGCTTGCAGGCGTACAACCCGATCGCCATCGCGATCACCAGCACGAGCAGGACGATGCTGGCGATCCGCCGATTCGGCGTACCGCCGCGCGCGGCTGCGCTCACTCGTCGGTGTCCTCGCCCCAGTGCCGCTCGCCCGGCTCACCGGCCATCTCCTCGCCGATGGTCTCCGGCTGGTCGGCGGTGCCCGATTTGTCCTGCACCGGCACGAAATTTCCGCCCTGGCCGAGCTGGAAGACGCTGCCCAGATAGTCCTGCATCGCCGGATCGTCGTTCCAGGCCTGCCGCAGCCGGCCGCTCAGTTCGGCGGCGGCCGCCTCGGCGTCGGCGGCCCTGGTGATCGCCCGGGCGACGACGACCCGCCGGGCACCGGCGGCGAGCACCTCATCGAGGTTGTCGGCGTTGATGCCGCCGATCGCGAACCACGGCTTGCTGTCCGGGTCACCGGGCGGTGCGATGGTGGCGGCGGCGCGGACCAGCTCGGTACCGACCGGTTCGTAGTCCGGCTTGGTGGAGGTGGCGTACACCGGGCCGACGCAGAAGTAGTTGACCTCGGGGTTCTCCAGCGCGGCACGGGCCTGCTTCTCCGAGTGGGTGGACTGGCCGATCAGCGCCCACTGGTGCAGGAAGGTACGCGCCAGCCGCGGCTGCTCGTCCGCCTGGCCCAGATGCAGCACATCGGCGGAGAACTTGCGCGCCAGGGTCGGCGAATCGTTGACCACGACCAGTCCCTGGTAGTGGTAGGCGATCGTGCGGGCCAGCTCGAGGGCCTCCAGCTCCTGCTCCTCATCGAGACCCTTCTGCCGGACCTGGAGCACGTCGACCCCGCCGGCGAACGCCGCCTCGACGAAGTTGCCGAAATCCTTTGTGTCGCTGCGGATATCGGTCACCAGGTAGAGCCGCGCCGTCTTCAGGCGTACGTCGAGTCCCATCAGTGCAGTCACGAGGGCCAGCGTAATCGCACCCACTGGGAGATTGGTGATCATCGGCGCGCCACCGGGAAATGTTCCCCTCGCCCCCTAGACTCCGATCCGACGGCTTACACACGAGTCAACCTTCCCCAACCCGTGTACGGAGCGCAGATCGTGACGACGACCAATATGAGCGATCCCCTGGTGGGATGTGTGCTCGACGGTCGCTACCAGGTGCTGCAACGTCTCGCCCGCGGCGGGATGGCGACCGTCTATCGCGCCCTCGACACCCGGCTGGATCGGATCGTGGCGGTCAAGGTGATGCACGAGGGCCTCGGTGACGACCGGGATTTCGCCCGCAAGTTCGACCGCGAGGCCCGCGCCGCCGCCCGACTCTGCCACCCGAACGTGGTGTCGGTCTTCGACCAGGGCCACGACCACGACCGGCCCTACATCGTGATGGAGTTCGTGGCCGGCTGCACGATGCGGCGGGTGATCAGCCGCGACGCCCCGCTGCCGCCGCAGCGCTGCCTGGAGCTGATCGATCACGTGTTGTCAGCACTGTCCGCGGCGCACGAGAACAATCTGGTGCACCGCGACATCAAGCCGGAGAACATCCTGCTGTCCGACCGCGGCCAGCTGAAGGTCGCCGACTTCGGGCTGGCCCGCGCCATCACCGCACAGACCGCGACCGCCACCCAGGGGATGCTGATCGGCACGGTCTCCTATCTGCCGCCGGAGCTGGTGCTGCACGGGAAGGCCGACACCCGCTCCGACGTCTACTCCACCGGCGTGGTGCTGTTCGAGATGCTCACCGGCAGCAAGCCGCACACCGGCGAGACGCCGATCCAGGTGGCGTACGCCCACGTGCACAACGAGATCCCGTCCCCCTCGACGCGGGTGCACACCTCCTGGCGCACCTCCCGCGACGGCATCCCGCCCTATGTCGATGCGCTGGTCCGCGCGGCCACCCAGCGGGAGCCGGACCGCCGCCCGCGCGATGCCCGGCAGCTGCAGCAGATGGTGCGCCGGGCGCTGAAGGCGTTGTCGGCCGGGGTGATGAACGATCAGCTGCTGACCGCCGAGTTCTCCCGCAGCTATGCGGATCTGGAGAACACCGAACCGCTCGACTGGGGTACGCCGGTCTCCCCCACCGTGATCGAGCCGGCCGAGCCGCCGGCGCCGAAGGATGCGCTGCACGCCAGCGAGCGGGTACCGGTGGGTCCGGCGACCAGTGGCCGTTCGGGGGTCACCGCGAGTTCGATCAGTGCCGGTGGGGTGAACGTCGACAGCCCCTCGATGCTGGACGCCTACGAGACCTTCGACGTGCCCGACCGGGAGCCGGTGGCCGCGCTGCCGCTGCCCACCGACGAGGACGGCGAGGACGACGGGAGCGGCGAGGACGGCGGGTACGCCGGGAGCGAGCGGGTCGCACAGCGGCCGGTACGCCGCCGTGGTGCGCTCGTCGCGCTGGTGCTGCTGGTGCTGGCCGGCGTCGTCGGCGGGGGTGGCTGGTGGTTGCTCGACGGCCGTTACGTGGCGGCGCCGACGATCGCCGGGCAGCCGCAGGCCGTGGCGGCCCAGGCGGTGTCGGCGGCCGGTCTGCAGCTGACCACCGAGGAGGCGTACAGCGAGACCGTGCCCGCGGGTCAGGTGATGTCCACCGATCCGGTGGCCGGGGCCGACGTGGTCCGCGGTGGTGAGCTCCATGCGGTGATCTCGCGCGGGCCGGAGCGCTTCGACATGCCGAAGGTGACCGGCATGGGCCGGCAGGAGGCGACGAGCGCGCTGACCGCGGCCAATCTGTCGGTCGGCAAGGTCGGTGAGGAGTGGGACGAACAGGCACCCGCCGGTCAGGTCACCTCGGCCTCGGTCGAGCCCGGGACGAAGCTGAAGCGCGGCGACAAGGTCGACCTGGTCATCTCCAAGGGGCCGAAGCCGATCCCGATCACCAACTACTCGCGGCGCTCGGCCAGCGACGCCCAGGACAAGCTGGAGTCGGCCGGGTTCACCGTCGAGGTGCGCACCGAGAACTCGAAGACCGTGCCCGCCGGACAGGTGATCTCCCAGAGCCCCGGCTCCGGTACCGGCCGCAAGGGCGACAAGATCACCCTGGTCCGCTCGCTCGGCCCGGTGATGGTGGCCGTGCCGGAGGTGAAGGCGATGAGCGTCACCGACGCCACCGCCGCCATGCAGAAGGCCGGTTTCACCGTGCAGAGCAAGCCCTCGGACACCTATCTGGGGCTGGGATTCGTGGCCTCCACCGATCCCGGCGCCGGCGCGAAGGCGCCCGAGGGCTCGACGATCACGCTGCTGCTCGTCTGAGCGTCAATGGGAGGCGAGCGTCCGGCAGCGCGCCCCCGCGATACAGGCCCACCAAGGAGAAATCCTCGCGTCGCCGGCGCCCCATCCGCGGACTCCCCGCGCGGATTTCGACGACTGGGCCGAAGAGCGGGGTCATTGCGCGCTGCGCGCGAGCCGACATCAATCAGAGCGTCAGCGGCGTACCGTCGCGCAGGTCGGTCAGCTCGGTCGGGGTCATCTCGCCGAGCCGGTTGGACATCAGTCCCCAACCGCGGTCGCTGATCAGCGCCTCATGGATCAGGAAGCCGCGCGGCGCGGCGACCTGGCGGGCGAAGTCGATGTGCTCCTTGAGCGCCGCCCAGGGGCCCATCGCCGGCAGCGCCAGCACGTCGACCCCGCTCGGTACGGCGGCGAGCGAGTCACCCGGGTGGAACAGGGTCGGTTCGCCCTCGGCGCGGATCAGTACGCCGACGTTGCCGATCATCGGGATGTCACGGTGGATCACCGCGTGCTCACCGCCGACGGTCGCGATCTGCGCGGCACCCACGGTGACCGAGCTGTCGGCCGGGAGCCGTTCGGCGTTCGGCAGGTCGTATTTGTCGGGCACCGAGGGCTCGACGATCAGCCGGGCGTCCGGGTTGGCGGCCAGCAGCTTCGGCAGCTGCTCGGGATCGATGTGGTCGGGGTGCAGGTGGGTGACCACCACCGCATCCAGGTCGGTCAGGTCGTGCCAGGCGTCGGAGAAGTTGCCCGGGTCGATCAGGATGCGCTGGTCGGCCACCTCGACCAGCACCGCGGAATGTCCGAGGTGAGTCAGTTGCATGGGCATCACGCTACTCCGGGTCTCGGTCGGCGAGCAGGGTGCCCAACTGCTCCCCCGCGCTACGGGCCTGGTCGACCGAGATCCCGTTCCAGGTGACCGCGCGGACCATCCGCGGACCGAGCGCGGAGACCCGGATGTCGGCCTCGGCGGCCTTGGCGGCGATCTCGGTGGCCGGTGTTGCGCCGGTGCCGAGGACGACGATGTTGGTCTGCACGGTCGTCAGGTCGACGGCCTGTGGGGCGCGTTCGGCGACGGCTTCGGCGAGTGCCCGGGCGGCGGTGTGGTCGTCGGCCATCCGGGCCAGGTTGTTGCTCAGCGCATGGTCCGCGGCGGCGGCCAGGAGACCGGCCTGCCGCCAGCCGCCGCCCAACCGTTTCCGCATCACCCGGGCGCGGGCGATCGTGTCGGTGTCGGCGAGCAGCATCGAACCGACCGGCGCACCGAGACCCTTGGAGAAGCAGACGCTGACCGTGTCGAACAACCGCCCGTAGTCCGCCAGCGGCGTTCCGGTGGCGATATGGGCGTTCCACAACCGGGCGCCGTCGAGATGCAGGCGTACGCCGGCGTCGCGGCAGAGTTGGTGGACGGCCTGCAGGTGGTCCAGCGGCTGGATGCTGCCGCCGCCGAAGTTGTGGGTGTTCTCCAGTGCGACCGCGGCGGTGGAGACCAGGTAGGGGCCGGCGTCGGGGGCCAGCATCGACTCGATCGTGGGCAGGTCGGTGATGCCGCGCACCGACGGCCAGGTCCGCATCGTCACCCCGGTGTAGGCGCCGTGCGCACCGAGCTCGGCGCGGGCGATGTGCGCGTCCCGGTCACAGAGCACCTCCTGCCCAGGCCGTACCAGCATGGCGACGCCGAGCACATTGGACAACGATCCGGTGGCGCAGAACAGACCGGCCTGGTGGCCGAGCAGCTCGGCGGTCCGCCGCTCCAGCGCCTCGATCGTCGGGTCCTCGGCGTACACGTCGTCCCCGACCGGCGCCGCGGCCATCGCCTGCCGCATCGCCTCGTCCGGAACGGTCAGGGTGTCTGAGCGCAGATCGATCACGCGGTCTGTTCTACCGCACCGCGTCGGTGTCCGGCGCGTCGGCTCAAGTGGCGTGCGTTGGGACATGCAGTAGTGGGAATCGACCGATCGGTAATACCAGTCCCACTGGGTTTGATCATGAACGGTTGCGACCACTGCATGTCCCAGCGTTCGCAGATTTCCTGTGGATAACAGCCCGGTGGCCCTCCCCCGGTGGCAACGGGCGCACCAAGCTGGCCGTATGGATGTCACGGGTTGTCTGGAGTTGTGGGGCGGAGTCGGTCGCTGGTCGGCGCTGGTGCGGGCAACCTCGCGGAGGGAACTCGCGGAGGCGGTCAGTGCCGGTGCCGTGGTCCGTGATTCCCGGGGCCGATACGCCCTCCCGACCGCCGGCGAAGCCCTGCGCCGGGCGCACGCCATGTCGGCGGTGCTCTCGCACCAGAGTGCAGCTGCCCACTGGGGCTGGGAGCAGAAGGACACACCGGCAACGATCACGGTCACCGTCCCGCGGAGCCGCCGACTGCGGACGATCCCGAAGGACGTCTCCGTGCACTGGGCCGATCTCGCTCCCGACGACGTCGACCGTGCCGGCGTGACCAGCCGCAGCCGTACCCTGGTCGACTGCCTGCGCACCCTGCCCTTCGACGCGGGTCTCGCCATCGCCGATTCGGCCCTGCGCAACGGGGACTGCGCCGAGTTCAGCCTTCAGCGGTTGGCCAGGGCGGTCCGCGGCCGGGGTGCCGGGTGGCCTCCTGTGCCACCGCGCTCGCGGCGAATCCGTTCGAGTCCGTGCTCCGCGCTCTCTGCCTGGACGCCGGTCTCGACGTGGAACCCCAGGTGGCGATCTACCGCGAGGACGGCCCCCAGCGGGAGTTCCTCGGCCGACCGGATCTGGTCGATCGCGGCCGGCGGTTGATCTTCGAAGCCGACTCGTACGAGTACCACGGCGGCCAGCATGAGTTCCGCAGGGACTGCCGGCGCTACAACGGTTTCCAGCTGGTGCCGTTCCGCTGTTTCCGGATGCCGTGGCTGGACACCATCCGCGAGCAGCACCGGGTCACCGACGTGCTTGTGCAACTGGTGAATCCGGCCCCGGTCCCGCTCACCTTCCTGGTCGCCGCCTGAAGGCCGTGCGCACGGACCGACCAGGCCAATCCGGACCCAGGATCAGAACTCGACCGGGGTGAACTCCTGTACCGGGTTGATCCGGTTGATCCGGCCGTCGGTGAGCCGCTCGGCGACGGTGAACGCCAGCTCCAGCGACTGGTTGCGGTTCAGCCGCGGGTCGCAGGCGGTCTCGTACCGGTTCTCCAGGTCGGCCTCGGTGAGCTCGTTGACCCCACCCACACACTCGGTGACGTCGTCGCCGGTGAGCTCGATGTGCACCCCACCGGGCCAACTGCCCAGCCGGTCGTGCACGTCGAAGAAGCCGTTGATCTCATCGACGATCTGGCTGAACGCCCGGGTCTTGTAGCCGTTGGCGGCCTCGAAGGTGTTGCCGTGCATCGGGTCGCAGACCCAGACCGGCTTGCGGCCGCTGGCCTCGACCTCCTCGATCACCCGCGGCAGGTTCTCGCGCACCCTGCCCGCACCCATCCGGGTGATGAAGGTGATCCGGCCCGGCTCCCGGTCCGGATCCAGCCGGTCGGCGATCGCCAGCGCGTCCTCGCCGGTCGCGGTCGGGCCGAGCTTGACCCCGATCGGGTTGCGCACGCTGCGCAGCAGCTCGACGTGCGCACCGGTCAACTGCCGGGTCCGCTCACCGATCCAGATGAAGTGCCCGGAGGTGTTGTAGGGCAACTGGGACCGGGAATCGATCCGGGTCATCGCCTGCTCGTAATCGAGCAGCAGCGCCTCGTGGGAGGAGTAGAAGTCGACCGTGCGCATCGACTCGTCCTCGATCCCGCAGGCGACCATGAACGCCATCGCGCGCTCGATCTCCTCGGCCAGCCGCTCGTAGCGCTCCACCACCCCGGCACTGCGCACGAAGGTCGCGTTCCAGGAGTGGATCGAGCGCAGGTCGGCGAAACCGCCGGTGACGAACGCGCGGGTCAGGTTGAGCGTCGCGGCGGAGGCGTTGTAGACGTCCAGCAACCGGGCCGGGTCCGGGACGCGCGCGGCCTCGGTGAAGTCGAAACCGTTCACCGCGTCGCCGCGGAAGCTGGGCAGGGTGACACCGTCGCGGGTCTCGGTGTCCTTGGACCGCGGCTTGGCGTACTGCCCGGCGATCCGGCCGACCTTCACCACCGGCACCTGGCCGGCGTAGGTGAGCACCACCGACATCGCGAGCAGCACCTGCAGCTTGTTCTTCACGTTCTGCGCGGTCACCCCGGCGAAGGTCTCGGCACAGTCGCCGCCCTGCAGCAGGAAGGAGCGCCCCTCGGCGACGTTGGCCAGCTTCCCGCGCAGCTCGTCGCACTCGCCGGCGAACACCAGCGGCGGCCGGGACCGGAGCTGGTCGACGACCCCGTCCACGGCGGCGGCGTCGGGATAGGTCGGCTGCTGCTGAGGGTTGAGGGTGCGCAACTGCTCAAGACTCGGGAATGACACCCCGCAAGAATAGGCGTACGCCACCAGCGGTCGCGACGGCGTTTGCCGGGTGGACGCCGGCAGGGTCAGCGCCACAGATGCGTCACATACCAGCGGAGCGCCTTCAGCGCCTCGGCAGACAGTCCCGGGTAGCGGCGCGCCATCGAATCCCTGACCTGATCGCCGGCCTGGGCGAGTGTGGTGGTCCCGTCGGCCCAGTCGATCGGGGTGGCGGCGGCCTCGCTCACGATCCGCTCGACCTCGCCGAGCACCTGATCGCCGTACTGCTCGCGGACCCCGTCCGGCGACTGCCTGGGTGAGGCGTGGTCGGCCATCCCCAGGTAACTGACGATGGCCGCGCTCACCGCGCCTGCCGACTCAGGCCTCGTGATAGCCCTGCTCCACCGCGTACAGGGCCAGCTCGACGCGGTTGTGCAGCTGCAGTTTGCGGAGCACGTTCTGCACATGGTTCTGCACGGTGCGGTGGGAGACGAACAGTTCGTCGGCGATCTCGCGGTAGGCCATGCCCTTGGCCACGTAGCGCAGCACCTCGACCTCGCGGGCGGTCAGCGAGGGGCCGGTCTCATGGTGCTCCTCGGCGTTGGAGACCATCCGCCGGAACTCGCCCAGCACCATGCCGGCCAGGCTGGGGGTGAACACGGCCTCCCCGAGCGCGGTCTGGCGCACCCCGTCGCGCATCTCGTCGGGGGTGGCGGACTTGAGCAGATAACCGCGGGCACCGGCCTTCACCGCGCGCAGCACGTCGGCGCGTTCACCGGAGGCGGAGACCACCAGCACCTTCACCTGCGGGAACTCCCCCATCAGGATCTCGGTGCAGGTGGCGCCATCGGGCTCGGGGATCTGCAGATCCATCACCACGACCTCGGGCCGGGTGGCGCGGGCCCGGGACAGACATTCCTCGCCGTTGCGGGCGGTGGCGACGATCTCGAAGCCGTCCTCGGTGAGGTCGGCACCCATCGCCTCCAGCCACATCGGGTGGTCGTCGACCAGCATCACTCGGGTGCCGGCGATCTGGCTCTCGCTGCGGTTGTTCAACGCCGAATCCTCGCTTCTCGTGCTGCTCACGGCTCGATCGGGATCCGGAACTCCCACTCCACCCCGCGCCCCGGCGCGGTCCGAAGCGTGGCCTGACCGCCGAGCTCATGGATCCTGCCGTAGATGGAGTCTTTCATGCCCATCCGGCCACTTCGCATGGCTGCGGCGAACTGATTCGGGTCCCCGCCGACGCCGTTATCGCGGACCGAAACCATCGCCGTGTTGCCCTCGACCTCGAGGAAGAGCCAGGCGCGGGCGTTCGGCCCGGCGTGCTTGGCGACGTTGTTCAGCACTTCGCTGATCACCGCGTCCAGCTCCAGCGCCCGCGCCGATTCCAGCAGCAGCGGTTCGGCCGGGGTGGAGACGGTGACGGTCGCCGAGGCGTGCCGGTCCAGGGCGACCGCGAAATTGCGGTGGGTGCGGTCCCGCGGGTTGCGGGAGTCGGGGTCGATATCGCGCTCCTGCAGCAGCGCGCGCAGCTGCACCTCCTGATCGCGGGCGTGCCGGGCCAGCATCATCCCGCGCTGGCCCAGGTGCGGCCCCTCGCGTTCCACCATGGCCAGCACCTGGAGTACGCCGTCGTGCACGATCCGCGCCAGCCGCTGCCGCTCCCCGATCACCGCGGCATTGCCGGAGAGCCGTTGCTGTTCGGCGGCCACCACCCGCATCCGGTCCACCATGTAGCCCAGCCCGCCGCAACCGACGACCAGCGAGGCCATCAACCCGAGCACCTCCGGGCGCAGATCGGGATGCTGCAACTGGATCAGCGCGAACAGCACCAGCGCCGAACAGGTACCGGTCAACCAGCCGTACCCGACGGCCAGCGTGATCGGTGCCGCGGCGGCCCAGAAACCGGTGACCGGCAACCAGTGGCCGCCCACGCCCAGGGCGGTACCCGACAGCGCGGTGAGGATCAGGGTGAGCAGGAAATCGCTGAAGAACAGCCAGGTCCGCCGGCGCTCCGGTTCGGCGTACAACAGCTGCATCACGACCGAACCGATGATCATCACCCCGCTGATCAGCAGCACCAGCACCGGGCTGCGGCTGTCCCCCAGCCGGGTCAGGTTCACCACCAGGGTCAGCGCGAGCAGGGCGTACCGGGTGATCGCCAGCAACCGGAACAGCGGCTGCAGGACCCGGTCCCCCGGACCGCCCGGATCCACGGTCCCCGGGCCCGCCGCACCCGGACCCGGGCTGCCCGGGCCCGCGGCGCTCACGCGGTACCCGCGGCCTCGGACCTGCCGCGTTCCTTCGCCACGGTCGCGTACAGGTCGACATACTCCTGCCCGGAGAGCTCCATGATCGCGTACATCACCTCGTCGGTGATCGAGCGCAGGATGAAGCGATCGTCCTGCATTCCCTGGTACCGCGAGAAATCCAGCGGTTCGCCGAACTTCACGATCGGGGTGACGACCTTGCCGAAATGCTTGTTCACCGGGGCGATGATGTCGGTGTTGATGACCGCGGTCGGGATCACCGGGACCTGCGCCTCCAGCGCGAGCCGCGCCACCCCGGTGCGTCCCTTGTAGAGCTTGCCGTCGTGCGAACGGGTGCCCTCGGGGAAGATCCCGAACAGCTCGCCGCGGCGCAGCACCCGCAGCCCGGCCTTCAGCGCACCCTCGGATGCCTTGCCACCGGAGCGGTCGATCGGCACCTGCCCGGTACCGGCGAAGAACCGGCGCTGCAGCATGCCGCGGAGGCCGGTCCCGGTGAAGTAGTCGGACTTGGCGACATAGGTGATCCGGCGACGGATGGCGAGCGGGGTGAACAGCCAGTCGGCGATCGAGAGGTGGTTGCTGGCGATGATCGCCGGGCCGTGGCTGGGCACGTTCTCCGCACCCTCGACGATCGGCCGGAAGACCCGCTTCAACCCGGGCCCGAGCAGCACGTTCTTGAACAGCCAGTAGAGGCTGCGGCCACCGCCGGCGCCCTCGATGTTCTCGGAGACCGGGTCGACCCGGATCAGTTCCCCGCCGAGATCCTGGTCAGCCATCGGTTGTCTCCTTCGGTACGCCCGGGCGCGGCTCCGGCGCGCTGCCGCCGGTTCCCGGGCGGGGGCGTACCTTCTCCTCGATGTTACGCCCGGCCAGCGCGCCGGACTTGATGCTGGTGGCGTACACATCCACATAGGTCTGTCCGGACAGCTGCTGCACCGCGGCCATGATCTCGTCGGTGACCCAGCGCAGTACGCCGCGGTCGGCGGCCTGGTCGTAGTAGGCGGAGAAGTCCAGCGGCGGGCCGATCCGGATGCCCGGGCGGCGCATGTAGGGGATGCCGAACCAGCCCTTGACGAACTCGGTGCCGACGGTGGCGACCGGCAGCACCCGGACCCGGTGCCCGAGCACCAGCCGGGCGACACCGGTCTTGCCCTTGTAGAGCCGGCCGTCCGGGGAGCGGGTGCCCTCGGGATAGATGCCGACGATCTCCCCGGCCTCCAGGATCGCACCGACCGCATCCACCGAATCGTTGCTGGCCCGCCCGCCGGAGCGGTCCATCGGCAGCATCCCGACCGACTTCAGGAACCAGGCGACGACCTTGCCGCCGAAGGAGCGGCCGGTGAACAGTTCGGCCTTGGCCGGGAAGGTCACCTTGCGCTCGATCATCGCCGGCAGCACCACGGTGTCACCGTAGGAGAGGTGGTTGCTGACCAGGATCGCCGGGCCGGTCGGTGGGACGTTCTCCCGGCCCTCCAGCCAGGGTCGACAGACCAGCTTGATCACGGGCGCGAAGAGGAACCATTTGAACAACCAGTACGGCACGGGCAGAAGGTTACCGGCTGCCGGTGCGTAATACAGTTGGTCCGTGGTGACCGACGAGCAGGCCGCAGACGCGCTGATTGCCGAGCATGCGGCGCCGATCCACGGCGGTTCGGGCGAGGTGGGCGTGCTGCTCTGCCACGGTTTCACCGGTACGCCCTGGTCGATGCGCGAGTGGGCCGAGTATCTGATCGAGGCCGGTTACCGGGTGTCGGTGCCGCTGTGGCCGGGTCACGGCACCACCTGGCAGCAGCTGAACGACACCACCTGGCAGGAGTGGTACGCCGCCGCGGAGACCGCGCTGCGGGAGCTGCGCCAGCAGTGCGACACCGTCTTCGTCGGTGGCCTGTCGATGGGTGGCGGGATGGCACTGCGGCTCGCCGAACGACAGGGCTCCGACATCCGCGGGCTGGTCCTGGTGAACCCGGCGATCGCCCTGTCGGACAAGCGATTGCTGGTGCTTCCGGTGCTCAGCCGGTTCGTGCCCTCGCTGGCCGCGATCTCCGGTGACATCGCCAAACCCGGTGCCGACGAATACGGCTATCGGCGGACTCCGTTGAAGGCGCTGCTGCAGCAGACCCGGATGTGGCTGGACATCCGCTCCAACCTGGACCGGGTCGATCAGCCGATCCTGATGTTCCGCTCCGAGCAGGACCATGTGGTCGATCCGACCTCGGCGCGGCTGATCCAGGAGGGTGTGTCCTCGGCGGAGGTGACCGAGCGGGTGCTGACCCGCAGCTACCACGTCGCCACCATGGACTACGAGGCCGAGGACATCTTCGCCGAGTCGGCGGAGTTCTTCGGTCGCCACAGCGTCCGCGCGGCGGAGGCCGAGGATGCCTGAGCGCCGACCCGAGGACTACGACCGGGACTTCGCCGAGCTGGTCTCCGGGCTGGAGCTGGGCGGCGGCCCGGACAGCTCACCCTCCCCGAGCGAACCGCCGGACCTGTCGGGACGGCGTACGCCCCCGCGGGCACCCGAGCCGGACCCGGGCTGGTTCAACCTCGGGGATTCCCTGGAGCGCGCCGAACCCGACGAGCCGGATCCCTCGGAGTGGAAGCCGGAGGCGCAGCCGATGCCGCGCCCGAAGACACCGGCACTGGTCTCGCTGGGCCTGCTCGGCTACTGCGTGGTCATCCTGGTGCTCGTCATCGCCGGGATCCGGTTGCCGATGTGGGTCGCCTGGACCGCGGTGGCCGCCTTCGTCGGCGCCATGCTGATCGGCTGGCGGGCCCTCCCCCGCGACCGCGACCCCGGTGACGGTGACGGCGCGGTCGTCTGATCCCGCGTCGGCTGAGCGAGCGAGGAACCACCTTCCCCCGTCGGCTGAGCGAGCGAGGAACGAGCGAGTCGAAGCCACGCCCACCGAGGTCGGCCCCCGGGACACGATCGGTCGCCGGCTTGCGGGGCGCTACCGCGCGCCCAGTCCGATGTCCGCGCGCCAGGCGTCGTGGAGTTCGGTCAGCCGGGCGACCTGATCGGGGTGGTCGTCGGCGAGGTTGGTGGTCTCGCCGATGTCGTCGGTCAGCCTGGTCAACCGCAGCCCCGAACCCATCGGCGCGTGTTCATAGGAGACGAGGTGCTGCACCTCCTGCGACGCGCCGTCGGTGAAGCTGAGCTTCCACTCGGCGTCGCGAACCGCCCACTGGAAACCGCACTCCCAGTGCAGCGTGTCATGCCCGCCGCGCCCACCGCGGAGCGCGTCGAGTTGGGGGCGGCCGTCGGCGTGCTGCCAGGTCGCTGGCTCGGCCCCGGCCGCGGCGAGCACGGTCGGATAGACGTCCATGCTGCTGACCAGCACACCGGTGGCAGCGCCGGCCGGCAGCTCGCGGGGCCAGCGGACCAGCATCGGAACCCGGATCCCGCCCTCCCACAGCGAATACTTCGTGCCCCGCAGGGGCGTGTTGTCGCCGTAGTTGCAGGTGGAACCGCCGTTGTCGGTCAGATAGATCACGATCGTGTCGTCGGCCTGCCCGGTCTCGTCCAGCAGATCGAGCACCTTGCCGATCTCGGCGTCCATCAGTTCGAGTTGGGCGAGGTAGTAGTCCCGGCCGTGCGCCAGGTTGGGCTGGATCGCGTCGTCGTACCATTCGCCGTACGCGACCTCACCGGGCTGCCAGTCCTCGTACGGGGGCAGGCCGCGCCTGGCGAGTTCGTCGGCGGGGAGCTGCCAGCAGAAATTGTGGACGGCGTTGAACGCCAGCATGCAGAAGAACGGCTGGTCGGCAGCGCCCTCGGCACCGATGAAGTCACGGGCCTGCTCGCCGAGGAAGCTGGTCAGGAACCCTTCGTGTTCGACCGGTTCGTCACCACTGAGCAGCGGCTGCACCGCCATGTATCGGGTGGCCGCGGGACCGTACTCCTCGGTGGCCGCGACGGAGTGGCGCAGATAGTTGAGCCGACCGGTCGACTGCCCGGCCAGGCCGTAGAGGGTGGTCTGGAAGCCGTGGTGCGGTGGGCAGGCGCGATCACCGACATCCTCGTGGCCGTAGTGCACCTTCCCGAAGTAGCCGGTGCGATATCCCTGTCCGGCAAGGGACTCCGCGATCGTCGGCAGGTCGTCGGGGGCGAACCGGCTGGAGTCGAACCACAACGCACCCCAGCGCTGCTGGTAGCGGCCGGAGATCATCGCGGCACGGGACGGGCTGCAGATCGGGGCGGTCACGTACGCGTCGGTGCAGGTCACCCCTTCGGCCGCCAACCGGTCGAGCGCCGGGGTGTGCACATCGGGGTGGATGCCCGCCGCGGACCGGTCGGCGTACCCGTGATCGTCGGACACGATGAACAGGACGTTCGGCCTCACGTCGGCACCCTACCCAGCCGGAATCGAGGTCCGGGAACAGTCGTGTTCAGCGCGGGCAGGTGCACCACTGATCGGCCGGCACCTGGCGCTTCACGTCCTCGACGTGGTCACCGCAGCCGGCCCAGGTCGTCTTGCCACACTTCTCACACTGCACCGGTCGGCACATGTTTTCCCCTTCTGGCTATCCATTTCTCACTCATCGAGCGGACATGGCCGATGTTAGCGCCCGGTTTGCCCGAGTCCCGCATCTCCAACAGACTGGTGAAAACCAGCACACCGCAGGAGGAAGCAATGCCGCAGACCGTCAAGGGTGTCATCGCCCGCACGAAGGGTGCCGAGGTCGAGGTCGTCGACATCAATGTCCCCGATCCCGGACCGGGTGAGGCACTGGTCCAGGTCCAGGCCTGCGGGGTCTGCCACACCGATCTGCACTACCGCGAGGGCGGTATCAACGACGAGTTCCCGTTCCTGCTCGGCCACGAGGCCGCCGGGGTGGTCGAGGCCGTCGGCGAGGGGGTCACCGAGGTCGCCCCCGGTGACTACGTGGTGCTCAACTGGCGCGCGGTCTGCGGCGAATGCCGCGCCTGCAAGAAGGGCAAGCCGTGGTACTGCTTCGCCACCCACAACGCGACCCAGAAGATGACCCTGGCCGAGGGTGACCCGGACGCGGGCGCCGAGCTCTCCCCCGCGCTCGGCATCGGCGCCTTCATCGAGAAGACGCTGGTCGCCGCCGGTCAGTGCACCAAGGTCGACCCCGAGGCGAAGCCGGAGGTCGCCGGGCTGCTCGGTTGCGGCGTGATGGCCGGTATCGGCTCGGCGATCAACACCGGCCAGGTGGGCCGCGGCGACTCGGTCGCGGTGATCGGCTGCGGCGGTGTCGGGATGGCGGCGGTCGTCGGCGCGGTACTGGCCGGGGCGACGACGGTGATCGCGGTCGACACCGATCAGCGCAAACTGGACAAGGCGACCGAACTGGGCGCCACCCACACCATCGACGCCAAGGCCGAATCGGATGTGGTGGAGAAGATCCGCGAGCTCACCGACACCTTCGGCGCCGATGTGGTGATCGACGCGGTGGGCCGGCCGGAGACCTTCGACCAGGCGTTCAAGGCCCGCGACCTGGCCGGCACCGCGGTGCTGGTCGGCGTACCCACCCCGGACATGACATGGGAGACCCCGCTGCTGGAGGTCTTCGGCCACGGTGGCGCGACGAAGTCGTCCTGGTACGGCGATTGCCTGCCCAGCAGGGATTTCCCGATGCTGATCGACCTCTATCTGCAGGGCCGGTTGCCGCTGGACGCCTTCGTCACCGAGAAGATCGGGATCACCGACATCGAGTCCGCCTTCGACAAGATGCATGGCGGCGACGTGCTGCGTTCGGTCGTGATGATCGGGGAGGGGCAGCGATGAGGATCGACCACACCGTCACCTCGGGCACCTTCACCCTCGACGGGGAGACCTTCGACGTCGACAACAACGTCTGGGTGATCGGCGACGACACCGAGTGCGTGATCATCGATGCCCCGCACTCGGTGGCCCAGATCCTGGAGGTGGTCGGCGACCGGCGGGTGCTCGCGGTGCTGTGCACCCACGCCCACGACGACCATGTGCGGGTGGTGCACGAACTGGCCGACAAGGTCGATGCGCCGATCCTGCTGCACCCCGATGACAAGCCGCTGTGGGACCTCACCCACCCCGGTACCGAGTGGGACCGCGATCTGCGCGACGGCGAGAAGCTGATGGTGGCCGGTGAGGAGGTCCGGGTGATCCACACCCCGGGCCACGCGCCGGGCGCGGTCTGCGTCTATCTGCCCGCCGACGGCGTGCTGTTCTCCGGTGACACCCTGTTCCAGGGCGGCCCGGGCGCGACCGGACGCAGCTTTTCCAATGAAGACACGATCAAGGCCTCGATCCGCGAGAAGCTGTTCGTGCTCCCCACCGAGACCGTCGTGCACACCGGCCACGGTGATTCCACCACGATCGGTGCGGAGAAGGAGGCGCTGGGCGCCTAGCCCAGGCTCTCCACCCGCTTCTTCAACCCCTGCAGGGCTCCGTCGATGATCGTCTTCTCGGCCTTGCGCTTCAGCGCGCCCAGCATCGGCAGTTTGATGTCGACCTTGAGCGCGTAGGTGACCCGGGTGCCGTTCGCGATCTCTTCGAGGGTGTAGGAACCGTCCATCGCCTTCAGCACCTTGGCCTCGACGAGCTTCCAGGACACCTGCATATCGCTCCAGGTGTAGGCCAGGGTGTAGTCGTCGGAGATCATCGGGTGCTTGAGCACCATCCGCACCCGGTCCGGGCGGCCATCGGCTTCGGAGAGCACGGTCGCGGAGACCAGGTTGTCCACCCACTGCGGGTAGGCCGGGATGTCCGCGATCACCGCCATCACATCATCCGGGGTTGCGTCGATCTCGATGCTGGCGGTGGTCTGGTCGGCCATCTCGTCCCTCCTGGTGGTCTGGGGCCGCTCACTCTAGCGGCAGGTCGAGTGCGGTTCGGAGGGTACGCCGGGCCGCGGCGGTGCCGAAGTGGTCGCGGACGTGGTCGCTGCCGGCGGCGCCCATCGCGGCGCGGCGGGCCGGATCGGCCAGCAGCGCCGCCAGCGCCGCCGACCAGGCGTACGGATCGTCGGGGAGCACCAGGCCCGATGATCGGGTGACGGTCTCGGGCGCGCCGCCGGAATCCCCGACCAGCACCGGCAGGCCGACGGCCGCCGCCTCCAGCATCGCCAGCCCGAGGCCCTCGGGGTTGAGCCCGCCGAGCCGGGTACGGACCGGGGCGGCGAAGAGCGCGGCCCGGGCCAGTTCGGCGGGCATCGCCGGGTGCGGTACGCCGCCGCCGAACTCGACATCGGCCAGACCCGCGGCCCGCCGGAGCAGCGCCGGGCGCTGCGGCCCGTCACCGAGCAGCCGCAACCGCCCGGGCAGGTCGGGATGGTCGCGGCGCAGCAGCCGCCAGGCCTCGATCAGGGTGTCCAGGCCCTTCTGCCGGATCATTCTCGCCGCGGCGAGCACCACCGGTGGCCCCGGGGCGCGCTCCCCCGCGGTGGCGGTGAAGGCCGGGTCGATCGGCGGCGGCAGCCGGACCAACCGGGCCCGGGCGGGCGCCGACAGGGCGGGCGCGATCCGCGCGGCGGCGTATCCGGAGATGGTGGAGATCGCATCGACCCGGTCCCCGATCCGGCGCAGCAGCCGGCGGCTGCCCGGCAGGCTCGCCCACCAGACCTCGTGGCCGTGGCTGAGCGCGAACTGGCGGGTCGCGGTCGGCCGCAGCCGGTCGCCGAGCAGACCGAGCGGGGCGGCGGCACCGTAGACGATTCGGCTGGCCCGGTACCGGTGCAGCAGGTCCAACCCCCGCTCGGCCAGTGCTCCGGTGGGCAGCAGCGGCCCGGGCAGCCGGTGCACCGGGAAGGACAGTTCGCGATCGTGGGCGGCGGCGTCGGGGTGGTCGCTGGTCAGCACCACCACGTCACCGTCGAGCAGGTCGCAGACGGTGGCGACGAAGTTCTCGATGCCGCCGATCCGGGGCGGGAAGTCATTGCTGATCACCAGCGTGGTGCGGCTCATCGGGCCGCCAGCCGGCTCAGCTCGGCCGCGACCGCGGCATCGAGGGCGCGTTCGTCCCAGCCGGCCGCGGCCAGTGCCTCCGGCCAGCTCCGGCCGGCCCGCAGCCCCTGCAGCACCCGGTCGGCGCTGCGGTCGCCGCGGTCGAGCACCCGGACGGCGGTCCAGGCGCGGGTGTACGCCTCGGCCAGCCGGGGCGCACCGGCGGCGAGTTCGGCATCGGTGGGCGGCCCCGCGGCGGGCCCGTACCGTCGCTGGTCGGCGGCGAGCTGGGCCGTCAGCTGCCCGGCGGCCTCGGGCTGGTCGCCGAGCGCGACCAGGTCGGCGTACCCCTCGTTGAACCAGAGCGGGGCCGGCAGCCGCACGCTGCCGGTGGCCAGGTGGGTGGCCTCGTGGGTGATCAGGATGCTCCGGGCGGCGCCGGTGGTGGCCGCTGCCGCGGCGGGGTTGATCACGATCCGCACGGCGGGCCCCTCGGTCCAGGCCGCGGCGGCGATGTCGCGGCGGCTGTTCGGGGGTACGCCGAGCAGCCGCTCGAAGGTGTCCGGGCCGTCGGGCAGTTCGGCGACCAGCAGCGGCGGGTTCAACCCACGGGCGGCGAGCGGTCCGCGGGCCCGGTCCAGTTCGGCGAGCCAGGGGTCCGGGTCGGTACCGGCGGCGGTGATCACCGCCGCCCCGGGCCGGTTGGCGACGCGGACCGGCTGCCGCCACCAGATCGGTTCCTGCCGGGTGCTGTCGGCGGGCGCATCGCCGAGTCCGGCGAGCCGCAGGGCACCGTCGCGGCGGGCCGCGGTGAGGAAGATCCGGTGCTCGGCGGCGACGGGTTCGCCGGCCACCCGCCAGGCCACGGCGAGTTCGCGGACCTCCAGACCGGTTCCGAGGCGGGCCACGGTGGCCGGGGCCGGGGTCGCGGTCCGGCTGGTGGCGGTGAGGGTGACCTCGAAGCGCCCCAGGTTGCTGCGCAGTTGTTCGGCGGCCTGGGCCAGGCCGGGATCAGCGGCAACCGCCTGGGGGTCGAGCAGGCCGGCGAAGGCCGCCGGATCGCCCAGGGCCCGCTGCAGTGCGGCGACGAAACCGGGCCAGTCGGTCGCCGACGTGGTGGCGGGCGGCGGTGACGGTGGTGGCGCGGGAGCGGGCGGCGCCGACGGCGTACCGCAACCCGCCAGGCTCAGCGCGAGCAGGACCGAGGCGGCGCCCCGGGCCCACCCTCGGCGATCAGCCGACGCGCACCGCCAGGGTGTAACGGCTGGTGAGGGAGGCGTACTGGACGGGGACCGAGGAGTTCGGCGCATGGATGACGGTGCCGTTGCCGATGTAGAGCGCGACATGGGTGAGGCTGCCGTAGAACACCAGGTCACCGGGCTGGATCTGGCTGATCGGGATCTTGTTGCCGCTGGCGTACTGCTGCTGGGAGGTCCGCTGCAGGGACACCCCGGCGGCCTTCCAGGCGGCGCCGGTCAGGCCGGAGCAGTCGTAGGCGTCGGGCCCGGTGCCGCCCCAGCGGTAGGGCTTGCCGACCTGGGCCTTGGCGAAGGCGATCGCAGCCCCGGCGCGCGAGGAACCGGCCGGCACCGGCGGGGTCTCGACGGCGGCCTTGGCATCGCTGGAACGCTCGGCCGCGGGGCTGGCCGAACGGCTCGGCTTCGGGCTGGCGGACGCGCTGGGGGTGCGCGAGGCGCTCGGGGTGGCGGTGCTGCGCCGGCCGGCGGTCTCGGCGGTGCTCTCCTCCTGCTGCGCCGCGGCCTGGGCACGCTGCTCGGCCTCGCGGGCCTCCCGGGCCTGTTCCTCGGCGAGCCGGGCGCGCTCCTCCGCGCTCAGCCGATCGAGGACCTGCTGTGCCTCGGCGAGCTTCTTGGCGGAATCCTCGCGGGACTTCTTGATCGCCTTGGTGGACTTGTCGATGGTGTCCACATCGGCGGCGGCGCCGCGCTTCATGTCGGCCAGGTTGGCCTGCTCGGTCTGGAACGACTGCAGCGTGCTGTTCTGGTTCGCGGTGACCTGCTGGACCGTCGAATATTCGCTGAGGAAGGAATCCTGGTCCGAGCGCAGGATGATCTGGGTGCTGGGGCTGAGCGTCCGGTTCTGGAACTGGGCGAGCGCGACCTGCCCGACCTGGGTGCGCATCCGGTCGACCTTGTTGGCCTGCTGGGCGACGTCACCCTCCCGGGTCGCCAGTCGCTTGGTCGCGGCGTCGAGGTTCTCCTGGGCGCCGAGCGCCTCCTGATCCAGGGCGGCGGCGTCCATCGACAGCTGCTCGACCTTCTCCTTGGCCCGTGCCACCGCGCCCGGATCGGCCTGTGCCCACTGCGGTGCGAGGGTGGCGCCGAGGGCACCGATCGTCACGGCCAGTACGCCGGCGCGCAGCGCCTTGTGCATGCGAGTCCCCTTCAATCACCAGACCGGGTGGGTGGGCAGAGCCACCCCGCCCGCAGTCACCCTAAGGTCACGAAAGGATCACCGCAACCTGAGAGTCCGGTCAGAGTTGGCGCGGGGTCTTTACAGGTTTCCCGCGAACCGCACGGGCAGGCTCTCAGGTTCCTCAGGCGGCACCGGGCGTACCAGCCGGAGCGGCGGAACCAGTCCCTGGTCCGCGAGCACCGCCAGCGCCTCCTGCTCCTCGGTCGCCAGCTCGACCCGGTCGTGGCGATCCTCGGGCACCCCCATCAGCACCGAGATGACGCAGTCGGAGCAGGCCTTCGGCCGCGCGATGCAGGTCCCGCAATCAATCTCAATCGTCTCCATGCCCAGAAGTGTGGAGAAGAGGTCTGACAGTCTGTTGTCGGCTCGCGCGCGGCGCGCCATCACGGGAGGCGAGCGTCCAGCGGCGCGCCCCCGCGATGCAGGCCCACCAAGGAGAAATCCCCGCGTCCCACGACGCGACCAGCAACAGACCGATCGCGAGGGATTTCGACGACTGGGCCGAAGAGCGGGGTGATGGCGCGCCGCGCGCGAGCCGACGAAAGATTGTCAGAGGTGTTGCTTAGCGTGCGGGGCATGTCGACGGCCCACCGCATCGCACCACCCCTGCAACCCAGCCTGACCGATCTGGGTACGCCGCTGCCGGAGACCACCTTCGTGGTCGTCGACCTGGAGACCACCGGCGGGTCCGAGAGCGATGCGATCACCGAGATCGGCGCGGTCAAGGTGCGCGGCGGTGAGGTGATCGGTGAGTTCCAGACGCTGGTCGACCCGAACACCCACATCCCGGCGCTGATCCAGGTGCTCACCGGCATCACCAACCAGCTGGTCGCCGGCGCGCCGAGGCTCGCCGAGGTGCTGCCTGCGTTCCTGGAGTTCGGCCGCGGCGCGGTCTGGGTCGCGCACAATGCCGGCTTCGACATCGGTTTCCTGAAACGGGCCTGCGCCACCCACGAACAGCCCTGGCCGGCCCCGCGCACCCTGGACACCGTCGCCCTCGCCCGGCAGGTGCTGCTCCGCGACGAGGTGCCGAACCACAAGCTCGCCACCCTGGCCAACCACTTCCACGCCGCCACCACCCCGAACCACCGGGCGCTCTCCGACGCGCGGGCCACCGTCGATGTGCTGCACGGCCTGATCGAGCGGATCGGCAACCTCGGCGTACACACCCTGGAGGATCTGCTCGAGTTCACCCGCCGCGTCTCCCCGCAGCGCCGCGCCAAGCGCACCTGGGCCGATGACCTGCCCGCCAAACCCGGGGTCTATCTCTTCCACGACGAGGTGCCGGGGCCCGACGGCCCGCAGCGCCGGGTGCTCTATGTCGGCAAGTCCACGAACATCCGCCGCCGGGTGCGCAGCTACTTCACCGCGGCCGAGACCCGGCGCCGGATGGATGAGATGGTCCGGGTCGCGCACGGCGTGCAGGCGGTGGTCTGCGTGACCCCGTTGCAGGCCGAGGTGACCGAGCTGCGGCTGATCGAGCAACACTCCCCGCGCTACAACCGGCGCTCCAGGTTCCCCCGGAAGCTGCACTGGCTGAAGGTCACCGACGAGCCCTATCCCCGGCTCTCCCTGGTCCGCCAGGTGCGCGCCGACGACGCCAGCTATCTGGGCCCGTTCCGCAACCGGCAGTCCGCCGAGCAGGTGCTGGCCGCCCTGCACGACGCCTTCCCGATCCGGCAGTGCACCGACCGGTTGACGCTGCGCGGCATGGGATCGCCATGCGCGCTGGCCGGGATGGGCCGCTGTCTGTCCCCCTGCGACCACTCCGTTGGCCTCGAGGAGTACGCCGCGGTGGTCGAGCAGTTGCGGGAGTGCCTGGCGGGCGATGTCCGTCCGGTGCTGGCCGCGGCCCGGTCCCGGATGCACCGGTTGATCGAACAGCAGCGGTTCGAGGAGGCCGAGGTGCTGCGGGACCGGCTGACCGCCTGGTCCAGCACCGCCCTGCGCCACCACCGGGTCGCGAGCCTGTCCCGCTGCCCGGAACTGGTCGCCGCCCGGCACACCGACCAGGGCTGGGAGATCCATGTGATCCGCCACGGCCGGTTGGCCGGTGCGGCGCTGGCCCGGCCCGGTGAGGTGCCGCAGGCGGTGGCCCGGGAGGCGGTGACCCTGGCCGAGACCGTGGTCGCTCCGCCGCCGCCACTGCCCGCCGGGACGGTCGAGGAGGCCGAGCGGATCGCCGCCTGGCTGGAATCTCCGGGCGTACGCCTGATCGAGGTGACCGGCGACTGGTCCTGGCCGCTGCACGTCGGGCTCGGCGAGGGCGGCTTGGCCGCGCACACCCTCGGCGAGCGTCGGTGAGCGCCGCGCGAGCCGAACAGAGATTGGATAGGGTGCGAACCATGGTCACTGCCATCGTCTTCGTCAAGGCCGATGTCGCCCGGATTCCCGAGGTGGCTGAACAGATCGCCGCTCTCGATGGGGTGACCGAGGTCTACTCGGTGACCGGCCGGGTGGACCTGATCACGATGGTCCGGGTCCGCGACCACGACGCCGTCGCCGCGGTGGTGGCCGACCGGCTGAACAAGATCCCCGGAGTGAGTGACACCGAGACCCATATCGCGTTCCGGGCCTACTCCAGCCATGACCTCGATGCGGCCTTCTCCCTCGGTGACTGACAAGGCCCCTGGGCCCACCGAGGATCCGCTGCTGGAGCATCGCTCGCGCTCGCGGCGGTTCTGGGTGACGCTGGCGATCCTGACCACCCTGCTGGCGGTGACCGTCGGCGTACTCGCCTGGGCACTGGCCCGGCAGGAGGCGTGGACCCCGATCCCGATCCCGACCGCCAGCCCGGGCTACTGACCGCGGCCGTCAGACGACCGCGCGGCCCAGGCAGACGCCGGCCAGCACGACACCGAGGGTGATCAACGCGATCGTGTCGAACCGGGTCCGGTTCGCGCTCGCCGTCCCGAGCAGCGCACCACTCGCGATCCCGGCGATCACCGCACCGAGCAGGCTCACCGCCCCGGCCATCGACCCGACGACCAGATTGAACACCAGCAGGATCGCGAACAGGATCAGATAGCTGCGGACGTCCTCACCGGCCCGGTAGCCGAGCGCGGCGCGAGCGGCGATCAGCCCGATGATCACGCTGTACGCCAGCCCCCACAGCGGAATCGTCGGATAGAGCAGCGAGAGGGCGGCCGCCGAGCCGAGCCCGGAGATGATCGCGATCCCGACCATCCGGCCGCGACCCAGCGCGGCCTCCACATCGCGGCCGATCAGCCACAGGAAGAGCAGGTTCAGCAGCAGGCTGAGAATCGTGCCGCTGGGCACCAGGATGCCGGTGACCAGCCGCCAGAGCTGACCCTGCGCCAGGCCGGTGCTGGAATAGCCGAGCACCTGGCTGGCGAGTCGGCCGGGGGTGACCAGGTCGATCAGCCCGACCGAGGCCATCAGCACCATCAGCGCCGCGGTGACGGTGACCGGGCCACCGCCGAGCCGGAACCCGGCCAGCGAGGGGCCGCTGAACGGCCGGCGGCCACCGGAACCGCCGCCGCGCCAGTTGCTGCCGCCACCCCGGCCGGAGCCACCCCGCCGGCCACGGCCGCGGCCACCGCGACCGCCGCCGGAGGGATGGTCGGCGAGCTGCTGCTCCGCGACGCAGACCGGGCACTGGAAACCCACCGAGGCGGGTCGCATGCATTCCCCGCAGATAGCGCGGTCGCACCGCTGGCAGGTGATTCCGGTGGAGCGGTCCGGGTGCCGGAAGCAGGGCTTGAAGCGCTCGTCGTCACTGGGCGGCGGCCCGCCACCGGGCCCTGGTGAGGCCGCGAACTCCTCCCAGGTGAAGTCCGGCCTGTCGTCGCGCCCCTCGGTCATGGAATCAGCTCTCGGAGACCTCGACCGACTCGATCACGACCGGCTCCACCGGGCGGTCCGACGAACCGGTACGCACCTTGGCGATGGCGTCCACGACATCGCGACTGGCCTGATCGGCGACCTCACCGAAGATGGTGTGCCGACGGTTCAGGTGCGGGGTCTGGGTGACGGTGATGAAGAACTGCGAACCGTTCGTACCGGGCCCGGCGTTCGCCATCGCGAGCAGGTAGGGACGATCGAACTGCAGCTCGGGGTGGAACTCGTCGCCGAACTTGTACCCGGGACCGCCGGTGCCGTTGCCGACCGGATCGCCGCCCTGGATCATGAAGCCGTCGATGATCCGGTGGAAGCCCAGGCCGTCGTAGAACTTGCCGGTCTTCTTCTCCCCCGTCTCCGGGTCGGCGTACTCCTTGGTGCCGGTGGCCAGGCCGACGAAGTTGTCGACGGTCTTCGGCGCGTGGTTCTCGAACAGGTTGATCACCACGTCGCCGTGGTTGGTGTGCAGGGTCGCGGTCTTCGCCACCGTGGGCACCTTTCTCTGCGGGGGTATGCCGTTGTCCCGCCACCTCGGCGGGTGGCTCCATCTTGGCACGCTCCTCCCAATGAGGGGGACCGGACAGCCCCCGCCCGCAACCGGGTTGCCCGGGACGGATACCGTGGCAGAACTCCCATCCGGGAGGCCCCATACGAACTCGGAGGAAAAGTGAAGGCAAAGAAGAACGCCGCCGCAGAGATCACTCACACGGCCGCGGAGACCGGTGCCGCCTATCTCGCCGACGCCCGCAAGCGGATCGCCCCGCTGGCTGCGAGCGCCAAGGAGAAGGGCAATGCGTACGCCCAGCAGGCCGCTGTGGCAGTGGCCCCGGCCGTCTCTGCCGCCAAGATCAAGGCCCGCGGCAGCTATGAGGACGTGGTGCCGAAGATCTCCGATGCACTGGAGAATCTGGCGAACAACCCGAACGCCCAGGAGGCGCAGTACCGCGGTCTGGCCGCCCTGCAGGCCCTCCGCGGCGACCTGACGCTGTCCCGCGGCGACCGCAAGAAGCTGCAGAAGGCCCAGGCCCAGCAGATCAAGGCGCTGCGCAAGAGCGCCAAGCCGGCCAAGACCAAGAAGAAGGGTGGCGGCTTCGTGGTGCTGCTGCTCCTCGGTGGGCTGGGTGCCGTTGGCTACTTCCTGTGGAAGAAGTTCATGGCGCCCTCCGACTCCGACTGGCAGGCGCACAGCGCCTCGGCGTACCAGCCGAGCAAGCCGACCTCGAGCACCCAGTCCTTCGGCGAGCCGGTGGACGCCCCGGGCCGCGCCGCTGCCGGGACCGCCACCGGGACCGGCCCGGCCAACGAGACCGCCGCTCCCGATGTGGACCGCTCCAAGTACGGCTCCGACGCCTACGTCGGCGCCGAGCCGCCGGCGGGCTTCACCATCAAGGGCAACGAGCGCTCGATGAAGTACCACACCGCCGGCAGCGGTGGCTACGAGCGCACCATCGCCGACGTCTGGTTCACCACCGAGGACGCCGCCGAGAAGGCCGGTTTCTCGAAGGCCCAGCGCTGAGCCACGGCGCCGAGCGTTGACACCGCCGCGGGGCGGGCATCCCACCGGGATGCCCGCCCCGTTCTCATTGCCCGGTGACACGGGTCTCCCACGGCCGACCTCGCGAACGCGAGCGAACCGGGAGAGGAGCGGTTGGTCCGAGTGACGTGTCGGCCCCCCCCCGACGACTGACTCCGCCGCGAGCAAGATTTCCTTCCCGCAGCACTGACATCGGCGCTCCCCCGCGGGCCTGTAAGGGGTGAGAGATCACCTCAAGGGGGGAAGACGATGCCGATGATCACCGATGCGCGGCACGACTGGGTCGATGCCCGGCCGTTCCGGATGCACTGCCGCCGGCTGCTGGCCGAGACCGGGTTGGGTGTGACCGAGCTGGCGGTGTACGCGGGGGTGCCGCCCAGGGTGCTGCACCGATTGGTCGGTGTCGGCGGCCGGCCGCTGCGCAAGCTGTTCCCGGTGTCCGCGCACCGGCTGATGCGGATCGAACTGCACCGCTTGCGGGAGGCGCTGGCCACCCCGGTCCGGGCCGAGCCCGCGGTGCTGCTGGTCCGTCGGCTCACCGCCGCCGCCGTGCCGCACGAGCAGTTGCTGGCTGCCCTGGGTGGTGACGAGCTCACCGTCCGCGCGCTCGGTGACGGTGCCGAGGGCACGGTGCTGCTGCGGCAGGAGTTGGCGCTCTCCGCGCTGGCCGTGGCACACGGCGCGGTGACCGTCTGGTGCGACGAACCCGAGGAGCTCGGGGCCGCCGGGGCCGAGCCGCTGGCGGCCTAGAGTGAGCGCCGTGATCGGCCGGCAGCTGGGGGACGCGCCGCTGCTGGCCGCCCTGGGTGGCTGCGTGCTGGCGCTGCTGGCGATCGGCACGGCGCTGACCGGTCGGGTGCTGCTGGCCCGACTCGGCGAACCCGACGACGGCGCCGAACAGGGCAAACTGCCCTATACCGCGCTGGCCACCCCGCGGTTCGCGGTCGCCGTCGGTGGCTGTTCGGCGGCCGCGCTGCTGGTGCTGACCAGCCGGGCGCCGCCGGCGCTCTGGCCGCTGTGGCTGCCGCTGGCGACGCTGGGGGTGTTGCTCGGCTGCATCGATGCGGCGACCACCTGGCTGCCGCTGCGGCTGACCAGGCCGTTGTGGGTGCTGACCGCGGTCGGGGCCGCAGGCACGGTGCTGGCGGCCGGGTGGCGGGTCGGGGTCCGCGCCCTGCTCGGGGCGCTGCTCTGCTTCGCGTTCTGGTGGCTGATCTGGCGGTTCGTCGGCGGTCTCGGCTTCGGCGACGTCCGCCTGGCACCGGTGCTCGGCGCCACCGCGGCGGCCGGTGGCTGGGGGGTGCTGGTCTGGGCGATGCTGCTCGGCACCTTCGCCGGTGCGGCCTTCGGCCTCTACCGGACACTCCGCGGCCGCCGCGGGGCGTTCGCCTACGGGCCGGCGCTGCTGATCGGCCAGTTCGCTGCCCTGATCTGGCCCGGCCTCGGCTGAGCCAGAGGGTCAGTCGTCCTGCGCGGCGGCCGCGTCCCGGGTGGTACGCACCCAGAGGTCCAGCTTGGCGCGGGCACTGCCGTCGTCGAGCACCGTCCGGGCCCGCTCCAGCTGCTCGGCGAACTGCTCGGCCACCGGGCGGTCCAGGTCCGGTCCGGCGAAGGCCAGCAGCGCGGCGGCGGCGTTAAGGGTGACGATGTCGCGGACCGGTCCCGGCTCACCGGCGAACACCGCGCGCGCCACCTCGGCGTTGCGCACCCGGTCGCCACCGACCAGGTCCTCGACGCGGGCGGCAGGGATGCCGAGTTCGCGCGGATCGAGGGTGGTCTCGACGACCCGCCCGTCGTTGATCAGCCAGATCCGCGAGCTCGTGGTGGTGGTCAGCTCATCGAGCCCGTCGTCACCGTGGAAGACCATCCCGCGCACCCCGCGGGCGGCCAGCACCCCGGCGATCAGGGCCGCGGCGCGGGCGTCGGCGATGCCGATCGCCTGGGCCCGGGGACGGGCCGGATTGGCCAGCGGGCCGAGCAGGTTGAAGGTGGTCTGGATGCCCAGGCCGGCGCGCACGCCGGCCGCGTGGCGCAGCGAGGAGTGGTAGTAGGAGGCGAACAGGAAGACGATGCCGGCGGCGTCCATCACCTGCTGCTGCTTGTCCGCGGGCAGCTCCAGCACCACCCCGAGCTCCTCGAGCACGTCGGCGGTGCCGCAGGCCGAGGAGGCCGCCCGGTTGCCGTGCTTGGCCACCCGGGCCCCGGCGGCCGCGGCGGTGATCGCGGCCATCGTGGAGATGTTCACGGTGTTGGCCCGGTCCCCGCCGGTCCCGACGACGTCGACCGCGTCGGGATCGAGATCGAGCGGCCGGGCCTTGTCGAGCATCGCCTCGGCCAGTCCGCGCAGCTCCTCGACCGTCTCCCCCTTGGCACGCAACGCCACCGCGAAGGCCGCCAGCTGGACGTCACTCGCCGACCCGCTGAGCACCTCCTGCATCGCCCAGGCGGTCTGCTCGGCACTCAGATCGCTGCCGGCGACCAGCGTGGTGAGCAGGTCCGGCCAGCGCTGTTGCGACACCATCGGGCCCGCTTCAGGCCTGCGCGGGGATGCCGGCGATCCGCTGGCGGAGCAGCCCGGCGACCTCGTGCGGCAACCGCACCGGGTCGATCGGATGCGCCACCACGGCGTCCGCCCGCGACCAGGTGGCGAGCCACGCGTCGTCCTGCCGGCCGACGACGACCAGCACCGGTGGGCAGTGCGCGATCTCGTCCTTGAGCTGGCGGCAGATCCCCATCCCGCCGGCGGGCACCGCCTCGCCGTCGAGGACCACCACGTCGATGCTGCCCTCCGGGCGGAGGCCGGCCTGCCCCACCGAGTTGTCCATGGTCTGGATGACCGCGCGCGGGGTGGCGCACTCCACCACCCGCACCGCGGGCAGGTCGGGGGCCACCTCGGTGCCGAGAGCCAACCGGATCGCGTCCCGGACCGTGCGGTCGTCGGAGTAGACCAGCACGGTTGCCTGACGCTGGGTGGACGATTCTGCGCTCATCTGTTCCTCACTGGGCCGCTACCGGCCGGACGTTCTGGTGACCCTAAGACCTCGCAGGGAGTGTATCCGTCCTATCGCGCACCGCCAGCACCGCCCAAACCGCGCCTGACCCGCGCCCGCGGGCGCGTGATCCGCAACACATCGGGGCCCCGATTCGGGCCCCAGGAGGCCCCGTTCCGGGCAACGATCCGATTCCAACGCCACCATGGCGGTGATGCCGGGATGACGAGGCCGCAAACTCTGGCAATAATGACCCCGTGGCTACTTCTTCCGAGACGACCCCCCACGCCGGTTCCACAGACCTGCCCACCGGTGCGTTGCAACCGATCGCCCGTTCGCGGCTGACCGGGGTCAAGGGGCGCCCGGACATGGTCGCCGTCGGCACCATGGTCTGGCTCGCCTCGGAGCTGATGTTCTTCGCCGCGCTGTTCGCGGCGTACTTCACCGTCCGCTCGGTGACCAACAACACCACCGCCGGTGATCCGAACGGCACCCTGTGGCAGCAGGGCTCGAGCATGCTCAACGTGACCTTCGCGCTGATCAACACGATCATCCTGGTGCTGTCCTCGGTCACCTGCCAGATGGGTGTCTTCGCCGCCGAGCACGGCAACGTGAAGAAGCTGCGCTTCTGGTACATCCTCACCTTCATCATGGGCTCGATCTTCATCGGCGGTCAGGTCTACGAGTACGCCCAGCTGTGGCACGAGGGCCTGACCATGCAGTCCAACGTCTACGGCTCGCTGTTCTTCCTGGCGACCGGCTTCCACGGCCTGCACGTGACCGGTGGCCTGATCGCATTCATCTACGTGCTGGGGCGTACCTATCTGGCCCGCCGCTTCACCCACGAGCAGGCAGTCTCGGCGGTCGCGGTCTCCTACTACTGGCACTTCGTCGACGTGGTGTGGATCATCCTGTTCTCCGTCATCTACTTCCTGAGATGATGACCGCTCGATGACCACGCCGACCGCCATCGTCAACCTCCAACGAAGGGACGTCCCCCAGTGAGATTCCTGTCAGCCAAGCGACGGCACAAGGCAGCACGGCCGCTGCTGCTCGTTCTGGCGCTGTTCCTCATGGGTGTCGTGTACGCCGGGTTCGCGCCCGCCGGCAAGTCCAACGCCGACACGACCATGACCCAGCAGGTCAAGGAGGGCCAGGCGCTGTTCGCCGTCGGCTGTTCCTCCTGCCACGGTCTGCAGGGCGAGGGCGGTTCGCAGGGTCCGTCGCTGGTCGGCGTCGGTGCCGCCGCGGTCGACTTCCAGGTCAGCACCGGCCGGATGCCGATGGCGCACCCGGGTGAGCAGGCACCGCGCAAGCCCAACAGCTACACCCCCGAGGACACCGAGAAGCTGGCCGCCTATGTCGCCAGCCTGGGCCCCGGCCCGGCCATCCCCACCGATGCGCAGTACAACCCCTCCGGGCTGACCGAGGAGCAGATCGCCAAGGGCGGTGAGCTCTTCCGCACCAACTGCTCCGCCTGCCACAACTTCGCCGGTCTGGGCGGTGCGCTGCCCGACGGCCGCTACGCCCCGGAGCTGCAGGGCGTACCGGAGAAGCAGATCTACGAGGCGCTGCGTACCGGCCCCCAGCAGATGCCGGTGTTCTCCTCCCAGACGCTGTCCGATGACGACGTCCGCGCCATCATCGGCTACCTCAAGGAGCTCGAGGAGCAGCCGAACCGCGGTGGCCTGAACTTCGGCGGCATCGGCCCGGTGGCCGAGGGCTTCTGGGCCTGGGTCGTCGGTATCGGCGGGCTGATCGGCTTCGCCGTCTGGATCGCTTCGAAGGGAGCGCGCGCCAAGTGAGCGACAACACCAACAACCTCCCCGACGGCGCCAGGCGTCCCGAGCCGGGTGCCGGGGAGCACGACGGCGTCGTCGCCACCCGTCCGGAGCCGGACGAGAACGGCATCGTCGCCGAGTCGATGGTCGACGATCCGGGCATCGAACCGCACGTCGAGCGCTACAGCGACGTCGACGACAAGGCCGCCGCCCGGGCCACCCGGCAGATCGTGGCCTGCTTCGCCGCCGCCCCGGTGCTCGCGCTGGCGTTCATCGTCTTCTACTTCTGGCCCGGCCTGGACCGCTACACCATCGAGTTCGGTCTGCTCAACGCCAACGCCCAGCACGTCCTGCTCGGCCTGAGCCTGGGCCTGGCGGTGCTGTTGATCGGCATCGGCGCGGTGCAGTGGGCCCGCGAGATCATGGGCGACCACGAGATCTCCGAGGAGCGGCACGTCGCGCACTCCTCCCCCGACGACATCAAGGCCACCATGGCCGAGGTCGACAAGGGCATCGCCGAGACGGGGCTCTCCCGCCGCGCGGTGATCGGACGCTCGCTGCTGGGTGCCATCGGCCTCACCGCCCTGGCTCCGCTGGTCACGCTGGCCGATCTGGGCCCGTGGCCGACGCCGTCCCGGCTGAAGGTGACCAACGAGCGCACCCTGTGGGCCGACGGCACGCCGGCGCGGCCGATCCGGCTGGTGAACGACATCACCTACACCCCGATCAAGGCCGCCGACATGGAGATCGGCCAGCTGGTCAACGCCCAGCCGGAGAATCTGCAGGAGGCCCACGGCACCGAGAAGATCGTGGCCAAGGCCAAGGCCGCCATCATCATCGTCCGGATGGACCCGAACTCGATCAAGATCCCGGCGAGCCGGACCGATTGGCACGTCGGCGGAATCATGGCGTACTCCAAGATCTGCACCCACGTCGGGTGCCCGATCTCGCTGTGGGAGCAGCAGACCCACCACCTGCTCTGCCCCTGTCACCAGTCGACCTTCGACCTTGGTGACGGCGGCAAGGTGGTGTTCGGGCCGGCGGCCCGGGCGCTCCCCCAGCTCCGGATCACCGTCGACGACCAGGGTTATCTGGTCGCCCCCGGTGACTTCACCGTGCCTGTCGGACCGAGCTACCCCGAACGGCAGATGACCGCTGAAGACAAGGGTGAGTGATCGCTGATGGCCAAGCCCGCACAGGTCTCCGAGACCCCCACTGACGCCACCACGGCGCAGTCCCCCGACACGAAGCACCCGCTGCAGCCGCTCGCCGGCCCGGCCAAGTGGGCCGATGACCGGCTCGGTCTGGCCGCGCTCGGCAAGAAGAATCTGCGCAAGGTCTTCCCCGACCACTGGTCGTTCCTGCTCGGTGAGATCGCGCTCTACTCCTTCGTCATCCTGCTGCTCACCGGTGTCTTCCTGACGATCTGGTTCAAGCCGTCGATGGCCGAGATCGAATACGAGGGCTCCTACCAGCTGCTCAAGGGTGTCGAGATGTCGGAGGCCTTCGCCTCCACCCTCGCCCTCTCCTTCGACATCCGCGGCGGTCTGCTGATCCGCCAGATCCACCACTGGGCGGCGATGCTGTTCATCGGTGCGATGTTCGTGCACTCGCTGCGGGTGTTCTTCACCGGCGCCTTCCGCAAGCCGCGCGAGCTGAACTGGCTGATCGGCGTCGGCCTGCTGTCGATGGGCATGGTCGAGGGCTTCGCCGGCTACTCGCTGCCGGACGACCTGCTGTCCGGTACCGGCCTGCGGTTCGCCGACGGCATGATCCGCTCGGTGCCGATCATCGGCAGCTGGGCCGAGTTCTTCGTCTTCGGCGGCGAATACCCCGGCAGCCTGATCGTGCCCCGGCTCTACATGGTGCACATCCTGCTGCTGCCCGGGCTGATCCTCGGACTGATCGCCGCGCACCTGGCGCTGGTCGTCTACCACAAGCACACCCAGTACCCGGGCCCGGGCCGCAAGGAGACGAACGTCGTCGGCTACCCGCTGTTCCCGGTCTACATGGCCAAGGCCGGTGGCTTCTTCTTCATCGTCTCCGGCGTGCTGGTGCTGATGGGCGCGTTCTTCCAGATCAACCCGGTCTGGTCCTACGGCCCCTACAACCCGGCCGAGGTGACCGCCGGTTCGCAGCCCGACTGGTACATGGGCCCGGCCGAGGGTGCGGTCCGGATCATGCCGAACTGGGAGTGGCACTTCCCGAACGCCTCGGTGTTCTCCACCTGGTCGTGGAACGTCTTCATCCCCGGTGTCGGCATGCTCGGCCTGCTGTTCACCTCGATGGCGCTCTACCCGTTCATCGAGCGGTGGATCACCAAGGACGAGCGCGAGCACCACGTGCTCGAGTACCCGTGGCAGAACCCGAACCGGACCGCCTTCGGCGTCGCCGCGATCACCTGCTACCTGATGTTCCTGTTCGGTGGCGGCAACGACATCCTCGCGGTGAAGTTCAACCTGTCGCTGAACGCGGTGACCTACTTCCTGCGGGTCGCGGTCTTCCTCGCCCCGGTGATCGCCTTCATCATCACCAAGCGGATCTGCCTGGGCATCCAGCGGCAGAAGAAGGAGCGGATCCTGCACGGCTCCGAGTCCGGCCAGATGGAGCGCTCGGTCGACGGTGGCTACTCCGAGGGCCACGTGCCGATCTCGACCGATGAGGCGTACACCCTCACCTATCGCAGCGATGTGCTGCCGATCGAGCCGGGTGAGACCACCGACGACGCGGGTGTCCGCGTCAAGGGTGGGGCGAGCAAGGCGCGGGCCCGGATGCACCGCTGGTTCTTCCGCGACAACATCCGCAAGCCCAGCCGCGAGGAGTACCAGGAGGCCGTGGAGCACACCCTGCACGAGTCGAACGGTGACGGCTCGCACGAGGTGGAGTCCAGCGACCCCAAGGAGCTGGACCGCAGCGGCCAGCAGTGAGGCCGATCAGCCAGCAGTAACGCGACAGGGCCCCGGACCGATTGGTCCGGGGCCCTGTTCATTGCCGTGGGGGCGCTGCTCCGGGGTCAGGAGGCGGCGACCTGCCGGTGGTGCTGCGCCTCCTCGGCGGAGATCTGGTATTCCTCGCGGCAGAAGTTGCAGACCAGCGACCAGCGCGTGGAGACGGTGAACAGCGGGATGAAGAACAGCGTGAACTTCGACCCGTGCTTGACCAGGGTGAGCGGTTGGTTCCCGCAGCGCCGGCAGGAATACATCAGCGTGGCGACGATCTCCGCGAAACCCTTGGTACCGAACAGAATCAGCATGCGGCCCAGTTTACCGATGGGCGAAGCGGCGATGCTGGCCCGGTGTACCTAGAATGGTCCGGTGCGCTTCCTGAACAACAACACTCCGACCCACGACCTGACCTACAGCGACGTGTTCATGGTCCCGTCGCGTTCGTCGGTGGCCTCCCGCCTCGATGTGGATCTCAGCTCCACCGACGGGCTGGGCACTCCCCTGCCGCTGGTGGTGGCGAACATGACCGCGATCTCCGGGCGTCGGATGGCCGAGACCATCGCCCGCCGCGGCGGCATCGCGATCATCCCCCAGGACATCCCGACCGACATCGTCGGTGAGGCGATCGGCAAGGTGAAGCGCTCGCACACGGTCTTCGACACCCCGATCACCGTCACCCCGTCCACCACCCTCGGTGAGGCGATGAGCCTGATGCCGAAGCGGGCGCACGGGGTGGCCCTGGTCGCCGAGGGTGACCGGCACGCCGGGACGGCCTGCCCGCGCGGCATCGTCTCCCCCGCCGATGCGGTGGATGAGGACCGCTTCGCCCAGGTGCACGAGGTGATGACCGACTTCCTCAAGGTGTCCCCCGACGCCACCCCGCGGGAGATCTTCGACCTGCTGACCGCGAACCACCAGGAGGTCGCGGTGGCGGTCGACGGTGATCGACTGGTCGGCGTGATGACCCGCAAGGGTGCGCTGCGTTCGGCGCTCTACCAGCCCGCGGTCGATGCCGAGGGCCGGCTGAAGATCGGTGCCGCGGTCGGGATCAACGGCGACGTGGCCGGCAAGACCGAGGCACTGCTCGGTCACGGCGCCGATGTGCTGGTGGTGGACACCGCGCACGGTCACCAGGAGAAGATGATCGAGGCGTTGGCGATCGTGAAGAAGGTACGCGACCGGGTCGCGCCGGACGTGCGGATCGTCGCCGGCAACGTGGTGACCGCCGACGGGGTACGCGATCTGGCCGAGGCCGGCGCCGATGTGCTGAAGGTCGGTGTCGGCCCGGGCGCGATGTGCACCACCCGGATGCAGACCGGCGTCGGACGGCCGCAGTTCTCCGCGGTGCTGGAGTGCGCCGAGACGGCGGCCGGGCTGGGCCGTTCGATCTGGGCCGACGGCGGTGTCCGCCACCCCCGCGATGTGGCGCTCGCGCTGGCCGCCGGCGCCGGGTCGGTGATGATCGGGTCCTGGTTCGCCGGTACCCATGAGTCCACCGGCGACCTGCGCACCGACGCCCAGGGCCGGCGCTACAAGGAGTCCTTCGGGATGGCCTCGGCGCGCGCGGTGAAGATGCGCACCCGCGACCAGTCCGGTTTCGACCGGGCGCGGGCCGGGCTCTTCGAGGAGGGCATCTCCTCCTCCCGGATGTATCTCGACCCGGATCGACCCGGGGTGGAGGACCTGGTCGACTTCATCGTCTCCGGGGTGCGGTCCTCCTGCACCTACGCCGGCGCACGCTCGCTGCCGGAGTTCAACGAGCTCGCCACCATCGGCATCCAGTCGGTGTCGGGTTACGAGGAGGGCCGCCCGGTCAGCGCCAGCTGGAGCTGATTCGAGCGAACGGGCCCACGGCGCGCTGTCGCGGTCCTATAGTTCGCCTCATGAGCAACCCCGGCCCGCAGCAGCAGGCCATGCCACCGCAGCCGCCGTACCGCCCAGCGCCCCCGCAGGCGAACCACAAGCCGGCGCTCCGGGTGGCGAACGCCATCGCGGTGATCAAGTGGATCCTGATCGGCCTGGAGGTCATCGCCGTGCTCCTGGCGGTGGTCATCGGGGTGCTCACCCAGCTCGACGACCCTGACGACGACGGCTGGGTCCCGTTCGCCTTGAGTGCACTGGGCGGGATCATCATGACCGGCCTGACCTGGGTGCTGTTCGGCTGGTTCGAACAGGTGCTGCGCACGCTCGTCGGGATCGCGGAGAACACCCGCCGCCCCTGAAGAACCCCGCCGCGAATGATCATGGAATATTCGCACTTATATTTGAATACTTCAGTTTGATGGCCGAATATTCCATGATCATTCGTTGCGGGTGTCGATGCCGGCCTGCGGGTGGTCGATGTCGGCCCCGTCGCCGAGATCGGCGCAGGGAATGAGGCGTACGCCGTCGCCGGTGAGCAGTTCGCGGGCACCTTGGTCACCGGTCGCGACCCGGGCTGCTGCGGCCCAGTGGGCGCGGCCGAGCAGCACCGGATGCGCCGGGCCGGTGCCGTAATCGGCGCGCAGCAGCACCGTCTCGTCCTCCCCGGCCACCTCCCGCAGCCGGTGCACGATCGCCGGGTTCACCCCGGGGGTGTCCACCAGCGAGATCAGTACCGCGGTCGCGGGAATCCCTGCGAGCGCGGACAATCCGGCCCGCAGCGAGGCACCCATCCCCTCGGCCCAGTCGGGCGCGATGACGGCTGCCACCCGGTCCGGCAGCTCGGCCTGGGCCTCCTCGGCCGCGGCACCGAGCACCGCCAGCACCGGCTGGCACCCGCCGTCGAGCAGCACCTGCGCGGACCGGCGCACCCAGGGCACGCCGTCCTCGCCGCGGACCAGCGCCTTGGGTTGCCCCATCCGGCGTCCGGCCCCCGCGGCGAGCAGCAACCCGGCGATCACCGCCGGAACAGGCCCCGCAGCACCAGGAACCCGAGGAGCGCGATCAACCCCTCCCGCCAGTAATTCTTGATCAGTACCGGCAGCACCGTCGCACCGAGATCGAGAGCCTCGGAATCCTTGTCCTGGCTGGATTCCTGCTGCTTGGGGGTCTCCTGCTTGGGAGTCTCCTGCCCCTTCGACTCGGTCATACCTCCCTCGCTCAGGGAACGGGAGGGAGACTCGGTCGTTCCTCCCTCGCTCAGGGAACCGGAATCGGTGGGTGACGGGGGTGGTGAAGGCGCAGGGGACGGTGTGGACGGTGCGGGCTCTGGCTGCTCCTCCTCCGCCCCGGAGAGCTTCTTCTCCAGGCAGGCGACGAACTGGCCTAGCAGCTTGTCCGAGACGTCCTGCATCACCCCGCGGCCGAACTGGGCCGGTTTGCCGGTGACGTTCAGGTCGGTCTTCACCTGGACCCTGGTCTGCTCCTCGCCGGCCGCGGTCAGCGCGACCTTGACGGTCGCACCCGCCGTACCGTTGCCGCGCTTGTCCTTGCCCTTGGCATTGACGGTCATGGTGTGCGCGGATTCGTCGCGGTCGGCGTACTCCCCCGTCCCGGTGTAGACGAGCGCGATCGGGCCGAGCTTGATCTTCGCCGTGCCGGTGAAGGAATCGCCGTCGACGCCGGTCACCTGCGCCCCCGGGAAGCACTCCGACAGCGCCTGCGGGTCGTTGAAATGCTGCCAGGTCTCATCGATACCGGTCGGGACACTGAACTCGTGGGTCAACTCCATCAGGCGGCTCCCTTCTCCTGCTTCGTGCCATCATCGAGGCCGGCGGCCTCGAGGAGTGCCCGCCGGGTCAGCACCTTGGCCAGGTGCCGGCGATAATCCGAATCCCCGTTGAGATCCGAGGGCGGGTTGGTGCCGTCGGCTGCCTGATCGGCGGCCCGGCGTACGCTCTCGGCGGTCAGCTCACCACCGAGCGCCTCCTCGACCGCGCTGGCCCGCAGCGGCGTCGAACCCATATTGGTCAGCCCGACCGCGGCCTGCGACTTGTCCGGTGACACGGTCGCCGCGACCGCGACGATCGGCCACTGGTGCGCGATCCGGACGAACTTGAGGTATGCCGCTCCCCAGCCGGTGTGCTTCGGGATCCGGATCGCGGTGAGCAACTCGTCATCGCCGACCGCGGTCTCGAACAGGTCGGTGAAGAACTCCGCCGCCGGCACCCGCCGTTCGCCACCGGTGCCGGTGATCACCAGCTCGGCATCGAGGGCCAGGATCGGCGCGCCCAGGTCACCGGCCGGGTCGGCGTGCGCGAGCGCCCCGCCGAGGGTGCCGCGATGCCGGATCTGCGCATCGGCGACCTCCACGGCGGCCTTGTGCAGCACCAGCGCATGCTCCTTGACCAGCGGATCGGCGATCACCTCGTGGTGGGTGGTGAGCGCCCCGATGAAGATCGCGTCGCCGTCGTCGCGGATCCCGCGCAGCTCGTCGATGTGGCCGATGTCGACGACCACCTCCGGGGCGTTCAGCCGCATCCGCAGCACCGGCAGCAGGCTCTGCCCGCCGGCCAGCACCTTGGCGTCGTCACCGTGTTCGGCGAGCGCGGCCAGCGCCTCGGCGACCGAGGTCGGGGCCAGGTAGTCGAAACTCGCTGGAATCATGCCTGTGCTCCATCCTGATCGCCTGCTCCGTCATCATTGGCCCCGGCGGTCCGGTCCGCCGTGCCCTGGTCGCCGGTCGCCTCGTCGAAGTGCGGTGCGGCCGCCCCCTCGGTCTGATCGGCCCCGCCGGCGTCGACGTCGTTGATCGCCTTCCAGACCCGTTCCGGCGTACACGGCATCTGGATGTCCTTCACACCGAGGTGGCGTACCGCATCCAGCACCGCGTTCACCACCGCCGGGGTGGACGCGATCGTGCCGGCCTCACCGACGCCCTTGGCACCCATCGAGTTGGTGGTCGCCGGGGTGGTGGTGTGCTCGACGGTGAAGGAGATCGTGTCGGCCGCGGTGGGCAGCAGGTAGTCGACGAAGGACGCCGAGACCAGGGTGCCGGATTCGTCGTGCACCGCTTCCTCCCAGAGCGCCTGCGCGATCCCCTGCACCAGCCCGCCGTGCACCTGACCCTCGGCGATCATCGGGTTGATGATCACCCCGATGTCGTCGCAGCACACGTAATCCCGCATTCTCACCTGCCCGGTCTCGGTGTCCACCTCGACCGCGCACAGGTGCGTACCGTGCGGGTAGTTGAAGTTCACCGGGTCGAAGGTGGCATCCGAGTCGATGCTCGGCTCCACCCCGTCGGGCAGGTTGTGCGCGGCGAAGGTGGCCAGCGCCACCTCCGGCATCGACATCCCCTTGTCGGTGCCCTTGACGGTGAACTTCCCGCCGCTGAACTCCAGGTCGTCGGCGTTCGCCTCGAGCAGGTGCGCCGCGATCGGGCGGGCCTTCTCGATCACCTTGTCCGAGGCCCGGACCAGCGCCTCACCGCCGACCACCAGCGACCGGGAACCGTAGGTGTCCAGGCCCTTGTGGGCGATCGCGGTGTCACCGTGCAGGATCTCGACGTCTTCGAAGGGTACGCCGAGCCGGTCGGCGACGATCTGGGAGAACGCCGTCTCATGCCCCTGGCCGTGCGCGCTCGCACCGGTGGTGACCTCGACCTTGCCGGTCGGCAGCATCCGCACCGAGGCGTACTCCCAACCACCCGCGCCGTAGTCGAGCGAACCGAGCACCCGCGAGGGCGCCAGTCCGCACATCTCGGTGAAGGTGGACACCCCGATGCCGAGCTGCACCGGATCGCCGGAATCCCTGCGCTGCTTCTGTTCGGCGCGCAGTGCGTCGTAGTCGAAGGACTCCTTCGCCTTGGCGGTGGCGGCCTCGTAGTTGCCGGAGTCGTATTCCAGTCCGGCGACGGTGGTGAACGGGAATTCGGAGTGGGTGATCCAGTTGCGTTCCCGGACCGCCAGCGGATCCTCACCGAGTTCGGCGGCCAGCTCGTCCATCATCCGTTCGATGCCGAAGGTGGCCTCGGGCCGGCCGGCACCCCGGTAGGCGTCGGTCCAGGTCTTGTTGGTGAGCACGGTCTGGCAGTTGAACTGGTAGGCCGGGAATTTGTAGATGGCGTTGAACATGAACGCACCCAGCACCGGTACGCCGCCACCGACCAGCGAGACATAGGCGCCGAGGTCGGCGAGCAGTTCGACCTTGAGGCCGGTGACCTTTCCCTCCTTGGTGGCCGCCAGGGTCAGCTTCTGCCACTGGTCGCGGCCGTGGTGGGCGGCCATCAGCGATTCGGAGCGGGTCTCGGTGTACTTGATCGGCTTGTTCAGCCGCCGAGCCAGCACCATCGCGATGAACTCCTCCGGCGTGGTCTGCAGCTTGCCGCCGAAGCCGCCGCCGACGTCGGGCGCGATCACCCGCACCTTCGATTCCGGTACGCCGAGCACCGCGGCGAGCAGGAAGCGCAGGATGTGCGGGATCTGGGTGGCCGACCACATGGTGATCTGCTCACCGGTCGGGTCGACGAGCACCGACCGGGGCTCCATGAACGCCGGGATCAGCCGCTGCTGGCGGAACTCGCGCTCCAGCACGATGCCGTCGGCCCGGGCCTTCTCGATGGCCTCGTCGACGTTCCCGCCGGTACCGGCCTCGGCCGAGTCGAACTTCCAGAACGCGCTCTTGTTGGTGCCCAGGTCCGGGTGCGCCAACACCGTGTCCTCGGCGGATTCCTTGAGGTCGAGGGCGGCCGGCAGTTCCTCGTAGTCGACATCGACGAGCTCGGCCGCATCCCGCGCGTCGGCGGGCGTACGCGCCACGACGACGGCCACGATCTCGCCGGCGAAGGCGACCCGGTCGACGGCCACCGGCGGGTGATCCGGCGTCACCTGGTCGGGGGTGATCGGCCAGGCGTTGGGCAGCGCACCCTGCTCCTCGGCGACGTCGGAGCCGGTGATCACGGTGACCACATTGGGCGCCGCTTTCGCTTCCTCGGTGTTGATGTTGGTGATCTTCGCGTGCGCGAACGGGCTGCGCACCATCGCCAGATGCAGCATCCCCGGTACCGACAGGTTGTCGGTCCAGCGGGTCCGCCCGGTGATCAGCCGCGCGTCCTCCTTGCGGCGCCGCTCCCGGCCGATCTCCGGCTTCTGCTCGGTGTTCTCCTGTGCGCCCTCGGGGGCCTGGGGGTCGGTGTCGACGCTCATCGTGCTCCCTCCCGCTGCCCGCTGGCGTACTGCACCGAACGGACGATGTTGTGGTAGCCGGTGCACCGGCAGAGGTTGCCCTCCATGCCCAGGCGGATCTCTTCCTCGCTGGGGCTGGGGTTCTCGTTCAGCAGGTCGACCGCCTGCATGATCATCCCCGGCGTACAGAATCCGCACTGCAGGCCGTGGCATTCACGGAACGCCTCCTGGACCGGATGCAGCTCGCCGTCCGCGGTGGCCGCCAGGCCCTCGATGGTGGTCACCTCGCCGCCGTCGGCCTGCACCGCGAGGACGTTGCAGGACTTCACCGAGCGGCCGTTCAGGTGCACGGTGCAGGCGCCGCAGTTGGAGGTGTCGCAGCCGATCACCGTCCCGGTGCGACCGAGCTTCTCGCGCAGATACTGCACCAGCAGCATGCGTGGTTCGACATCGTCGGAGACCTTCGCCCCATCGACGGTGAGGGTGATCCTGGTCATGCAACCTCCTGGGCACCTTTGCCGGGCACGTGATCCCGGTCACGTATGCACCGACCCTAGTCAGCGCGGGGAGGCCGGGGCAAGCGCTGTCGCCAGCCCGTGGGCGAGACCCCGTGCCGGAGCCGGAACCGGGTGCTGAAATACAGCGGATCGGCGTACCCCACCTGTGCCGCGATCACGCCGACCGGCAGCTCGGTGCTCTGCAGCAGCAATCGGGCCCGTTCCATCCGGCGGGACTCGACGTGCGCCATCACCGTGCCGCCGAGCTGGTCGGCGAACAGATGCTGCAGGCGCGAGGGTGAGAGCCCGGCGACCGCGGCGAGTTCGGGTACGCCGAGTGGCTCGGCCAGGTGGGTGTGCAGGTGTTCCAGCACCTGCCAGAGCCGGGGGTCGACCTGCTCGGCCCGCGGGTTGCGGGTGTCACACCACAGCAGCGCTCGCTCCAGCGCGTTCCGAGCCAGGGCTCCGGAGTGCCGGCCCGGGGAGGGCAGCAGCATGCTCGCCTCCTCCAGCGCGGCGGCGACCCGGTCGGCGATCCGCCGGTCCAGCACCAATCGGCTCACCCCGGACTGTTCGGCGGGCCAGTCGAGCAGCGCGTCGAGGGTGTCGCCGGCGGGCAGGTGGGCGTACCAGAATCCCCAGCGGCCGGCCGCGGGATCGGTGCCGTAGTCCTGCGGGTGGGCCCGGTCGAGGTGGACGATCGCGCCGGGTGGCACGGGTACGGCGCCGGCGGCGGTACGGATCAGGCCGGCGCCGTCGCGGGTGAGCAGCAGCAGGTGGTCGTCGCGTCCGGCGAGCCGGCGGACCCGGTAGCCGGTGGCCTGGGACATCCAGCCGACGAGGGTCCCGGCGGCCGGTTCGAATTCGGTGACGAGGGCGCTCACAGCAGGATCTTCCATGCAGACAGCTCTTGAATCAATGGTGAGCATGGATTCTGCGAACCAGGCTTGGAGCATGTCACATGCACTGCGGGAGCAACTGGTGTCGGAGTTCGACCGGGAGGGGGTGGTCCAGGTCGCGGGCCTGCTGACCCCGGCCGAGGCGGTGGAGATCGGTACGCGGTTCACCGATCGGATCGAGGCCGACACCGCGCTGGGGCACGACGACCACGTGTCCGCCGACGATGTGCTGCACCGATATCCGCGGATCGTCCATCCGCATCGCGAGGATTCGTCCGACGGCGCCCGGGTCCGGGACCTGATGCTCGACGAGCGGGTGCAGTCGGTGGTCACCGGACTGATCGGGCCGGCCTGGGGTGCGCAGTCGATGTTCTACTTCAAGCCGCCGGGTGCGCGCGGGCAGGCGCTGCACCAGGACAACCACTTCCTGCGCGCCCATCCGGAGACCTGCCTGGCCGTCTGGATCGCGATCGATGACTGCGCGGCCGAGAACGGTTCGCTGCGGGTGGTGCCCGGGTCCCATCGCCAGCCGCTGCTCTGCCCCGAGCCCGCCGACACCGAGGCGTCGTTCACCAACGACCAGGTGCCGGTGCCCGCCGGCGTGCCGATCCGGACCACCTCGATGGCGGCCGGTGACGCGCTGGTCTTCCACGGCAGCCTGGTGCACGGGTCGCTGCCCAACCGCACCGCCGACCGGTTCCGGCGCGCGCTGATCTTCCACTTCGTGCCGCAGGCCTCGGTGCAGGTGGCGTCGTTCTATCAACCCCTGCTCGCCCCGGACGGCTCGGCGGTGCGGATCGGCGAGTCCGCGATGGGCGGCCCCTGCGGTACGGGGTGGGTCTAGTGATGGATGCGGCCGGCGAGCTCACTGAGCGGGTCGCCGCTCCCGCCCCACTGCCGGGCGATGATCTCGGCGGCGATGGAGACGGCGGTCTCCTCCGGCGTACGCGCCCCGAGGTCCAGTCCGATCGGTGAGGAGAGCCGCTCGAGTTCGGCATCGGTGAGCCCGGCCTCGCGGAGCCGGGCCAGCCGGTCGTCGTGGGTACGCCGCGAGCCCATCGCGCCGACGTAGGCGACCTGGGGCAGCCGCAGCGCGACCTCGAGCAGCGGTACGTCGAACTTGGGGTCGTGGGTGAGCACGCAGATCACCGTGCGGGCGTCGATCCTGCCGGCCTCCAGTTCGCCGCGCAGGTAGCGGTGCGGCCACTTCACCACCACCTCGTCGGCGTGCGGGAAGCGGCTGGCGGTGGCGAAGATCGGCCGGGCGTCGCAGACGGTGACCTTGTAGCCCAGGAAGGAACCGACCCGGGCGACCGCGGCGGCGAAGTCGATGGCGCCGAAGACCAGCATCCGCGGCGGCGGCGCGAAGGCCCAGACGAAGACCCGCATCCCCTCGCCGCGGCGCTCCCCGTCGGGCCCGTATTCGAGGGTGGCGTGGTGCCCGGCGGCGAGCAGCCCGGCCGCGTCGTCGCGGATCGCGTCGGTGGCCCGCTGACTGACCAGCACCTCCGTCGGCGCGGGACGATCCGGCCGGATCACCATCCGCCGCCCCAGCCACTGCGGGTCCGGGTGCGCCACCACCGTGGCCACCGCGATCGGCGTACCCTCCTCGATCGCCGCCGCGACCTCACCGAGCTCGGGGAAGGTCTCGGTGTTCACCTGCTCGACCCACACGTCGAGGATGCCGCCGCAGGTCAGCCCGACGCCCATCGCGACATCGTCGGAGACGCCGTAACGCTCCAGCTGGGGCGTACCGGTGCCGCGGATCTCCTCGCCGAGGGTGTGCACGGCCCCCTCGACACAGCCGCCGGAGACCGAGCCGACGGCCTCCCCGGCGGGGCCGACGATCATCGAGGCGCCGGGCGGGCGGGGCGCGGAGCGGAAGGTCGCGACCACGGTGCCGAGGGCGACGGTCTCGCCGGATTCCCACCACTGCAGCAATTCTGGGAGCACCTCACGCATCGGCGATCACCTCCGCCAGTTCGGTGTACGCCGCCAGCGAGTGCCCGGCGACGAACGCATCCAGGTGTGGCAGCACCGCCACGATCCCCGACTGTACGGGCTGGTACCCAACCCGGCCACGATGCGGATTGGCCCAGATCAACCGATGCGCGAGCCGGTGCAGCTGCTCGACCTGTTCGCCGAGCAGTGCCGGATCGCCGCGTTCCCAGCCATCGGAGACGATCACCACGACCGCCCCGCGAGCCAGGCCGCGGCGACCCCAGCGCTCGGTGAACGCGCGCAGCGTCTCCCCGAGCCGGGTGCCGCCGGAGAAGTCGGGGACGGTGCGGGCGGCCGCGCGCAGCGCCTCGTCGGCGTCACGATGCCCCAGTGCGCGGGTCAGCCGGGTGAGCCGGGTGCCGAGGGTGAACACCTCGACCGGGTGGCGGCCGTGGGTGCTGTCGGCGACCTGCAGATAGCGGTGCGCGAGCCGGAGCAGCACCTCGGCGTAGGGCTCCATCGACCCGGAGATGTCGAGCAGCAGCACCACCGGGCGGGGCCGGTGACCGCGGCGGCGGTGCGCGATCCGAGCGGGTTCACCCCAGTGCCGCAACGAGGCCCGGAGGGTACGCCGGGCATCGACCCGGCCGCGATGGGCCGGGGTGGCGCGGCTGGCGCGGCGGGTCGGTAGGCGGAGCGGCAGCGCGGCGAGCAGGCGTTCCAGGATCTGGCGCTCGGCGGGGGTGAGTTCGCCGACATCGCGCTGGCGGAGCAGTTCGAGTTCGCTGGCGGCGGCGCGGACCACGTCGTCGGTGTCCTGCTCAATGCCCTGGCCGTCGGCGCGGTCGTCGGTGGGTGGCAGGGTACGCAGGGTGGCCGGCTGGGGCGGGGCGCCCGGGCCGGGTTGCTGGTCGTGGCCAGCGCCGAACCAGGCGTCGAAGACCTGATCGTGGCGGTGCAGGTCGTCGGGATGGCCGCACAGGGTGGCGCGGCCGGCCGCGCGGACCCGTTCCGGTTCGGCCAGGTCGACCAGGCTGGTGGCGCGCAGGAAGTTCTCGGTCCGGTCCGGTCCGGCGGGTACGCCGGCGGCGCGGATCGCGGTGACGAAGCCGAGCAGGATCTCCTCGGGTGGGTGGGCGGTCATGGCGTCAGCAGCCGGTCCAGGGCCTGGCGGACCCGCTGGGAATCCTCGCGATACTTGACGATCGCGCCGAGGCTGGCGGCGGCGCGGGGCAGGTCGAGTTCGGTCGCGCCGAGGCGGTGCAGGGCGCGCGCCCAGTCCAGCGATTCGGCGACCCCTGGCGGTTTGACCAGGCCCTCGGTGGCGCGCAGTTGCTGCACCACGGTGACCACCTGTTCGGCGAGCAGGGGTGGGACGTCGGGGAGCCTGGTACGCAGGATTTCCAGCTCTGCCTGGAAATCCGGGTGATCGACCCAGTGATAGAGGCAGCGTCGTTTGAGGGCGTCGTGCAGCTCGCGGGTGCGGTTGGAGGTGAGCACGGTCAGCGGTGGCGTCTCGGTGCCGATGGTGCCGACCTCGGGGATGCTGACCCGCCACTCGGAGAGCACCTCCAGCAGGAAGGCCTCGAACTCGTCGTCGGCGCGGTCGATCTCGTCGATCAGCAGCACCGACGGGCGGCGGAGGGCGGCCAGGATCGGGCGTTCCAGCAGGAATCGGTCGGCATAGAGGGAGTCCTCGGCGGCGTCGGCGTCGACCGCGCCGGCGGCTTCGAGGGCGCGCAGGTGCAGGATCTGCCGCGGGAAGTCCCAGTCGAAGAGCGCCTGCGCGGCATCGATGCCCTCGTAGCACTGCAACCGGACCAATGGGAGCCCGACGCTGTCGGCGAGCGCTTGCGCGAGCGCAGTCTTTCCGGTGCCCGGTTCACCCTCCAGCAGCAGTGGCCGCTGCATCCCGGCGGCGAGGAAGACCGTGGTGGCCAGCGCATCACCGGCCAGATAACCGGTACCGGCGAGGGTCTCGCGGACCCTGTCGGGCGTACCGAGGGTGTCGGCGTACGCCGAGACGTCGTCGTCCATGCCCGCCACCCTAGGAGATACCCCACGCTCATCGAGCAATCGGCCATGCGCGGCACCCCCCCCCACGTCCATCGAGCAGGCCGCGCAGCGAGGCCTCCACCCGTTCATCGAGTAGGTCGCGCAGCGACCGTGTCGAGATGAACCCCGTACGCCCCTGCGCCCTCACGTTCATCGAGTAGGTCGCGCGGCGACCGTGTCGAGATGAACCCCGTACGCCCCTGCGCCCTCACGTTCATCGAGTAGGTCGCGCAGCGACCGTGTCGAGATGAACCCGAAAAAATCTCCCCAAACCTCTTGAGTTATTCGAACACTATGACTAATGTTGGGCGTAGCAGTTGAGGAGGTGACCAAAGATGACCACCAACCCACGAGCCGAAGTGTTCGCAGCGATCCGCGCCGAAAGCGACACCATCGCCCAGGCCGAAGCACACCGGCTGGTTGCGATCGCCGCCGCCTGCGACACCTACTCCGGGTTGAACACCCACACCGACGAGTTGACCGCCCGCGTGCTCCACGGGGAGCAGCTCGTGTTCCCCGGTGCGGACGGTACGCCCGGCATCACCGAGTTCTTCCACCTCGAGTTGGCGATGTCATTGGGGTGTTCGCCCGAGACCGCGCAGGTCTGGACCGCCGACGTGCTGAATCTGCGGCATCGGCATCCGATCCTGTGGCAGGCCACCTTGGACTGCGACATCCCCGTCTGGGTCGCCCGCGACATCACCCGCGCCGCCTTGCACCTGAACTTCACCCAGGCCCGCGAGTTCGACTCCCTGTGGTCACTCCGGCTGGTCAACCTCACGCCGAAACGAGCGGTGGCGACGACCGAGGCCCAGGTCGCGTTGATTCTCAACGACGACATAGAAGCCGAACGCCAGGCCGCCAAGAAGCAACGCCGCGTCGAGTTCCAGTCGTCCTCGATAGCAGGGATCACGAACCTGTTCGCATCGATGGACGCTTGTGATGCGCACCAGCTCAACGGCACCCTCGACCGCCTGGCCGATGTCTTGAAAGCCGGCGGCTCCACCGCCGGCCGTGACGAACTCCGCGCCGAAGCCCTGGGGCATCTGGCGCATCCCGACCGGGCGCGGCAACTGCTGCAGCCCTCCCTGTTCGACGGCGCGATCGTCACCCCGCAAGGGGATGTGGTCAACAACAACGGCGAAGTCGTCACAACGACAAGCGAGAGGTGCCGGCACGGTGCCGAGCTGATCCTTCACATGACCTCCCGCGACCTCGCGAATGGCCGTGGTGGTGAAGGCGACACCCTCGGACCGGTCACCCTCCAGCACTTGAAGGAACTGCTGGAACACTGTTCTGGCACCGTGCGGGTGCGGCCGGTGATCGACCTGGCCGCCCCGGTCATGGTGAACACCTACCGACCCAGCGACGAATTGGCGCAGCGGGTGAAGCTCCGCGACCGGTATGTGATGTTCCCCCGCTCGAATCGCAGTGCGTTCGGCCGCGGGATCGACCTGGACCACACCATTCCCGCCCCCGAGGGGCCGACCAGTTCGGACAACCTGGGGCCGTTGAGCCGGGCCTCGCATCGGGCACGAACCCACGCCGGATTCCGGGTCGAGCAACCCTCCCCGGGGGTGTTCCACTGGAAAACACCGGCAGGGCAGGAAGCCTGGGTCAGCCGCCACGGGACCTGGGACCATCCACCGCCCGATCACCTGATCAACGACCCGGCCGCCTCCCTGTCCCGGACCGAACAGCTGCTTCGCGACACTCTGTGCAACGGTCAATCCCAGTTGGAGAAGGAACAGGCCGAAGCCGAACAAGCCGCCGACGAAGCTCGCGAACGCGAGCGACTCCGCCGTGCCCGCAAGAACCAACGCCTCCGAGACCTACGCCAAGCTGCCCGCGACCAGGCCGACGCGGCGACACAGAAGAGGGCGAAGAAGGAGACGAAGAAGCCGGCTCCGCCGGAGTCCCAGCCTGCCCTGATTCCCAACCCGGGCTAGGTTTCTGCACGCTCATCGAGTAGCTCGGCATGCGCAGCGAAGCGGAGCAGTGCCGAGCGACGGTCCTATAGATCGTCAAGTGGTCATGAGGTCGGTTTTGAGGTTTCGGTAGATGGTGCGGGCGAGGTGGCGTTTGAGGCATCGGATGGTTTCGGCGCGGGTCTTGTGTTCGCTGGTGCGTCGGTGGAAGTAGGCCTGGGTGTCGGGGTCGCGGCGCAGCCGGCCGATGATGACCA
>NZ_NMVP01000008.1 GCF_002250705.1 Enemella evansiae | reverse complement strand
TGTAGGGGCCGGGGTCGGCGCGGGGGTCTCGTCGGCCGGGGCCGGGGCCGGGGCCGCCGGATCGGCGGGCGGTGCCGCGGCCGGCTGGGCCGGCCCGGAGATCGCCTGGCTGATGCTGCTGATCATGAAGCCCGCCCCCACCAGGACCGCAACCAGGACGATGAGCACGGCGCCGCGTCGCAGCCAGTAGGTCTCCTCGGCCTCGGGGCCGATGGGGTGAAAGAGTCCGCCCATGGACGCAGAGTAGGTAACCAGCCCGCCAGTGCGCGGCAAGCCACGCCCAAGAATTACATTTTGGCGACATATCCTCGCCGATGTGGACGAGGAGCGCGCGGAACTGGTGCAGGCAGTGGTGGCGTGGTTCGCCGAGGCCGCTCGGGATCTGCCCTGGCGCGGCGCGGCGGGCTGGCCGGTGCTGGTCAGTGAGTTCATGCTTCAGCAGACCCCGGTCTCCCGGGTGCTCGAACCGTGGCGGGCCTGGCTGGCGCGCTGGCCCACCCCCGCCGCGCTGGCCGCCGATCCGCCCGGTGAGGCGGTCCGGATGTGGGGCCGGCTCGGTTATCCGCGGCGGGCGCTGCGGCTGCATGCCGCGGCCGTCGCGATAGTCGAACGCCACGACGGCGAGGTACCGAGCGATCACGACGAGCTGCTCGCCCTGCCCGGGGTCGGTTCCTACACCGCCGCGGCGGTCTCGGCATTCGCCTTCGGCGGCGGCGAGGTGGTGCTGGACACCAATGTGCGCCGCGTGCTGGCACGGGCGATCAGCGGTGTCGAGTTCCCGGCGAACACCCCGACCGCGGCCGAGCGGCGGCTCGCGGCCGAGCTCTGGCCGGCCGAGGATGCGGCGCGCTGGTCGGCGGCGGTGATGGAACTCGGTGCGCTGATCTGCACCGCGGCCCGGCCGAAATGCGGCGACTGCCCGATCCGGGACCGCTGTGCCTGGTACGCCGCGGGTCGCCCCACCCACGACGGCCCGCCGCGGCGCGGGCAGACCTATGCCGGCACCGATCGGCAGGTCCGCGGCCGGCTGCTCGAGGTGCTCCGCGATGCCGAGGACCCGGTCCCCGCGGCCCGCCTCGATCTGGTCTGGGACGACCCGGTGCAACGCACCCGGGCGCTCGAATCGCTGCTCGCCGACGGTCTGGTGGTCCGCCGTGGCCGGGCGTACACCCTGCCCTGACTCAGCGCAGGGCTGCGGGTTCGGCGTACCCCTCGACGAGCCGCAGCTGGCAGAAGAGCACGTCGTGCCAGCGGCCGAACTTCCAGCCGGCCATCTCGGTGACGCCGATGTCGGTGAAACCGAAGGCGCGGTGCAGGCCGAGGCTGGCGTCGTTGGGCAGGGTGATCGAGGCGATCGCCACGACGTAACCGCGTTCGGTCAGCCGCTCCAGCAATGCCTGGTACAGCGCGCGGCCCGCGCCGGTGCGGCGTACCCCCTGGCGCAGATAGACGCTCACCTCGGTGCACCACTGCCAGGCGTACCGACCGCGGTAGACCCCGGCGTAGGCGTAGCCGAGGATCGCACCGTCCCGTTCGGCGACCAGGAAGGCGTGCCGCTGCTGGGCGGCGGCGATCCGCTGCGCCATCTCCACCGGCGGGCAGGGCTGGTCCTCGAAGGTGATCGCGGTCTCCAGCGTGTAGGGCGCATAGATCTCGGCGACCGCCTCGGCATCGGCGGCAACCGCGTCCCGGATCGTCAGCTCGCTCACGGCGGCCAATCTAGGCCCGGCGATCCGACCGACCCCGATCAGTCCACGGTGCGTGGACCGCGGGATCGGGTGGCGCCGACCGAGGCGATCACCACACACCCGATCGCCAGCCATTCCAACCAGCCAAGCCTTTCCGAGAGCAGCACCAGCGCTGCCAGTGCGGCGGCGGCCGGTTCCAGGCTCATCAGGATCCCGAAGGTACGCGCCGGCATGGTGCGCAGCGCGTGCAGCTCGAGGCTGTACGGCACCACCGAACTGAGCAGCCCGACAGCGGCGCCGAGCAGCCACACATGGGCATTGCCGAGATCGGCGACGCCGCCGTCGATCAGCATCGGGATGGTGGCCAGGGTGACCGCGACCGTGCTGGCCACCGCCAGCCCGCTCACCCCCTGCCAGCTCTGCCCGGTCCGCGCGGCGAGCAGGATGTAACCGGCCCAGGCGGCGCCGGCGAGTGCCGCCAGGCCGACCCCGATCCAGTCCAGTTCGGCCGGGCCGAGGCCGAGCAGCACCACCCCGACCGCGGCCAACCCGACCCAGATCAGATCCTTGACCCGCCGCGATCCGAACAGCGCCACCGACAGCGGCCCCAGGAACTCGATGGTCACCGCCAGCCCGAGCGGGATCCGCGCGAAACTCTGGTAGATCGCCCAGTTCATCAACCCGAGCACGGTGCCGAAGCCGATCACCACCAGCCATTCCCGACCGGTACGCCCCCGCAGCCGCGGCCGGGCGATGATCAGCAGCACCAGCGTCGAGGTGGCCAGCCGCAACCACACCATGGTGCTCGGGCTGACCGTGCCGAAGAGGCCCTTGGCGATCGCGGCTCCGACCTGGACCGAGGCGATCGAGCCGAGCACCAGCAACCAGGGCGGGATCGCGGGCCGCGATCCGGAGGCGACCGGGTTCATCACCCGAGCCCCCTGCCGCGGCGCGGCCGGCGCCGGCCCAGCTCCTCGGCTGCGATGCCGGCGATCAGCGCACCGGCGGCGAACAGCACCGCCTGCCACCACAGCTGCATCCAGTCGGCGACCCGGGCATCGGCCGGGCGGGCGGTGGAGAACCAGACCCGCTCCTGATCACCCTTCTGGGGTGCCTCGGTGCCGCTCCAGGTCTGGTCGAAGCGGCGGTACTGGCCGTTGCTGTCGGCGAACTCGACGGTGATCTGCCAGTTCCCCGGCTGCGGGCGCCCGTCGGCGCCGATCACCGGCTGCACCGCGACCACCTCACCGGCCACGGCCTGGGTGGTGGAGTGGAAGTAGAGGTTCTGCGCCGACAGCACCAGGGCGACCACGCCAAGGCCGATCGCGACCAGCGCGAGCAGCCGACCGAGCAGCCGCCGGGCGGGCGACTGGAAGGTCTGCGGGGCGGTCACACTCACCGAATCACCCTAGCCGGGCGGGCAACGCAGAACGCCCCCGTCTCCACGCAGGAGACGGGGGCGCTCGGCGTACCGGATCGGTCACCGATCAGCTGGCCGAGGACTCGCCCTCGCCGCCACCGTCACCGGTGGCGAACTCGGCCGGCACCTTGTTCGGTGCGGAGCCCTTCTTCGAGCCGGTGAAGGTGAACGGGTTCTCCTCCGAGTCGTCACCGGAGTTGACGTCCACCAGCACGATCTCGCCCGAGTTCACCTCGCCGAAGAGGATCTTCTCGGCGAGCACGTCCTCGATGTCGCGCTGCAGCGCACGCCGCAGCGGACGGGCGCCGAGCACCGGATCGTAACCCCGCTTGGCGACCAGCTGCTTGGCCTCCTGGGTGAGCTCGATGCCCATGTCCCGATCGGTCAGCCGCTCCTCGATCTGGGCCACCATCAGGTCGACGATGCGCTCGATGTCGGCCTGGGTGAGCTGGTGGAAGACCACGATCTCGTCGACCCGGTTCAAGAACTCGGGACGGAAGTGGGTCTTCAGCTCATCGGCGACCTTGGCCTTCATCTTCTCGTAGCTGCCCTCGGTGTCACCGGCCTGGGAGAAGCCGAGGTTCACCGACTTGTTGATGTCGCGGGTGCCGAGGTTGGTGGTCATCACGATGACGGTGTTCTTGAAGTCCACCACGCGGCCCTGCGCGTCGGTCAGTCGACCCTCGTCGAGGATCTGCAGCAGCGAGTTGAAGATGTCCGGGTGCGCCTTCTCGATCTCGTCGAAGAGGATCACCGAGAACGGCTTGCGCCGCACCTTCTCGGTCAGCTGGCCGCCCTCCTCGTAACCGACGTAGCCGGGGGGCGAGCCGAACATCCGCGAGGCGGTGTGCTTCTCGCTGTACTCCGACATGTCGAGGGTGATCAGCGCATCCTCGTCGCCGAACAGGAACTCGGTGAGCGCCTTGGTCAGCTCGGTCTTGCCGACACCGGAGGGGCCGGCGAAGATGAACGAGCCGCTGGGCCGCTTCGGGTCCTTCAGCCCGGCCCGGGTGCGCCGGATCGAGCGGGACAGCGCCCGCACGGCGTCGTCCTGGCCGATGTAGCGCTTGCCGATCTCCTCCTCCATCTTGAGCAGCCGGCTGGACTCTTCCTCGGTCAGCTTGAACACCGGGATGCCGGTGGCCGAGCTGAGCACCTCGGCAATGGTCTCCTCATCGACCTCGGCGACGGTGGAGTCGTCGCCCTTCTTCCACTGCTCCTCCTTCTCCGCGCGCTGGCCGAGCAGCTTCTTCTCGTCATCGCGCAGACCGGCGGCCCGCTCGAAGTCCTGGGCGTCGATCGCGGCTTCCTTCTCCAGCCGGACGGCGGCAATCTTCTCGTCGAACTCGCGCAGGTCCGGCGGAGCGGTCATCCGGCGGATCCGCAACCGGGCACCGGCCTCGTCGATCAGGTCGATCGCCTTGTCCGGCAGGAAGCGGTCCTGGATGTAGCGGTCGGCCAGCTGGGCCGCCGCGGTCAGCGCGTCGTCGATGATGGTGATCCGGTGGTGCGCCTCGTAGCGGTCGCGGAGCCCGCGCAGGATGTCGATGGTGTGCGCGATCGACGGCTCGCTGACCTGGATCGGCTGGAAGCGGCGCTCCAGCGCGGCGTCCTTCTCGATGTGCTTGCGGTACTCATCGAGGGTGGTGGCGCCGATGGTCTGCAGCTCGCCGCGGGCCAGCATCGGCTTCAGGATGCTGGCGGCATCGATCGCGCCCTCGGCGGCACCCGCACCCACCAGGGTGTGGATCTCGTCGATGAACAAGATGATGTCGCCGCGGGTCTTGATCTCCTTGAGCACCTTCTTCAGGCGCTCCTCGAAGTCACCGCGGTACCGCGAACCGGCGACCAGCGCACCCAGGTCCAGGGTGTAGATCTGCTTGTCCCGCAGGGTTTCGGGGACATCGCCACGGACGACGGCCTGGGACAGCCCCTCGACGACGGCGGTCTTGCCGACGCCCGGTTCGCCGATCAGCACCGGGTTGTTCTTGGTACGCCGGGACAGCACGGTCATCACGCGCTCGATCTCCGGCTCCCGGCCGATCACCGGGTCGAGCTTGTTCTCCCGCGCGGCCTGGGTCAGGTTGCGACCGAACTGGTCCAGCACGGTGGAACTGGCCGGGCCGCCCTGACCGGTCTCGGCGGTGGCACCGACACCCGCCGGCTCGCCGCCGCCCTTGTTGCCCTGGAAGCCGGACAGCAGCTGCAGCACCTGGTTGCGGACCCGGTTCAGGTCGGCGCCGAGCTTGACCAGCACCTGCGCGGCGACGCCCTCGCCCTCGCGGATCAGGCCGAGCAGGATGTGCTCGGTGCCGATGTAGGAATGGTTGAGCTGCAGCGCCTCGCGCAGCGAGAGCTCCAGCACCTTCTTGGCCCGCGGGGTGAACGGGATGTGGCCGGTCGGCGACTGCTGACCGTGGCCGATGATCTCCTCGACCTTCTCGCGCACGGCCTCCAGCGAGATCCCCAGCGACTCCAGGGCCTTGGCGGCAACACCCTCGCCCTCGTGGATCAGGCCCAGCAGGATGTGCTCGGTGCCGATGTAGTTGTGGTTGAGCATCCGGGCCTCGTCCTGGGCCAGAACGACCACCCGTCGCGCCCGGTCGGTGAACCGCTCGAACATTTAGTACTCCTCGGCTTGTGTGTCAGGGGAGGCTGTGCCCCGCACCTGTTCCTCAACTCTAGTCATTACCCGCTTCGCACCAAGGTGTTTCACGAACCTGATGACCGAGGGTTGAGCCCAACAGACTCAACAACCGGTGCGCGGGCCGCGGTATTCCGGTCTTTTCGCCCCGTTCGCCCGCAGCGAAACCGCGCCGATCCGGCCTCCGCGGGCCGCACAGCCGGGGCCGGTACGCTGGCCCACGTGAGCGCTGCAGACGACCGACCGAATCCCGCCTCCCTGACCGTGCTGCGGATCTCCGCGGCCGTGACCGCGCTCGGCGCGCTGGCCCAGGCCGGCCTGGGCCTGGCGATGGTGATGGGCACCCGCGGGATCCTCTCGGCCCACTCCGGGATCGCCTACCTGACGATGGCCGCCGCGGTGGTCGCCGGTGTCGCGGCCGGGCTCTGGTCCCGCCGCGGTGGCAACACCGGGATGATGATGCACGCGCTGACCGTCGCGGTGCTCGCGGTGCTGCAGTTCGGCCTCGGCGAGATGGGCATGCGGACCGTGCACATCGCCATCGGCGTGGCGTTCCTGGTCGCCGCGGTCGCGCTGGCCACGCTCGCCTACCGCAAGCCCTACGCCGCCAGCCCGGAGGGTGCGCTGAACGAGTCGACCCATCACCACGAGGGCTGATCGGTCACATCGGTGACGGAGGAGCAATACCGGTCGCCGGCGCGCCGGCTGCTGACGGTGATCAAGGAGATCGCCATCGTGCTGATCGGCGCGATGCTGGTCTCGGCACTGCTGCGGGCATTCGTGTTCGAACCGTTCACCATCCCCTCGGGGTCGATGGAGAACACCATGCAGGTGAACGACAAGGTGGTCGCCCAGAAGCTCACCGGTTTCAAGCGCGGTGATGTGATCGTCTTCCGCGACCCCGGCGAATGGGTGCCCGGTCAGCGGTCCCAGCGCACCGACCTGCTCGGTCGCGGACTGGAGTTCATCGGCGTACTGCCCAACTCCAGCGACGACTTCCTGACCAAGCGGGTGATCGGTACGCCCGGGGACAAGGTGAAGTGCTGCGACGCCCAGGGCCGGGTGAGTGTCAACGACCAGCCGCTCGAGGAGGACTACCTCTACAGCGACAACAACGGTCGGGTGCTGCCCTCCGAGCAGCCCTTCGAGGTGGTCGTGCCGCGCGGGCGGGTGTTCGTGCTCGGTGACCACCGCAACGCCTCCGCCGACTCCCGCTGCCATCTCCAGGACCCGGCGGCCTCCGGCGGGCCGCCCGGTGAGGATGCCTTCGTGCCGGAGGAGAACATCGTCGGCCCGGTCGGGCTGATCGTCGCTCCTTTTGAACGCTGGCAGCAATTCCGGACACCGAGCGCCTTCGAACGGGTGCCCGCCCCGCAGGCCGAGGCACCAGCGGCGGCGAAGATCGTCACCAGTTATCGCTGCTGAACCGACTCACCGTCAGCGCTGGTGGCGTGCATCGGCGGCGCGCGCCAGATGCTCGGCCAGCAGGGCCGCGGCCGGTGCCAGTTCCCGCCGGCTCGGCGCCAGCAGCTCGATGCTGCGGGCCGGGACCTGATCGGCGGCCGGCAGCGGCAGGGTACGCAGGTCATGGGCGACCCGCTCCACCGCCAGACTGGGCGTCATCGCGATCCCGATCCCGGCGGCCACCATCGCCGCCACCTCCTGGTAGTCGTGCGCCCGATAGGCGATCTCGGGGGTGAACCCGGCCCGCTGGCAGCTGCGCAGCAGGGCCTCCACCGACGGGTGGTCATCACCGCGGACGATCCAGTGCTGATCGGCCAGTTCGGCCAGCCGGAACCGGCTGCGGTGCCAGCTGTCCGGGACCAGCAGCACCGTGTTGTCGGTCATCAGCCGACGCACCGGCACCACCCAGTCGGCCGCGTCGGTCCATTCGTAGCTCCACATCAGGGCCAGATCGAGCTCACCCGAGCGCAGCATGCTGAGCAGTTCGGTACGCAGCGCGGAGCGCACCTGCACGGTGATCCCCGGGCGCTCCCGGCGCAGCGTGACCAGCGCATCGGACAGCAGCGAGGCGCTGGCGGTCGGGAAGGAACCGAGCCGGACCGTGCCGGTCTCCAGCGAGCGCAGCGCGGCCAGCTCGGCATCCGCCTCCCGCAGCTCCCGGCGTACCGCCGCGGCCCGGGCCACCAGCAGCTCACCGGCTTCGGTCAGCTTCACCCCACGCGGCAACCGGACCAGCAATGGCTGCCCCGCCTGGCGCTCCAGCCGGGAGACCCGCTGGGAGGCCGCCGAGACGGTGATCGCCGACCGCTCCGCACCCGCGGTGATCGAACCGGTCTCGGCGATGTCCAGCAACAGCAACAGCGAGACCACGTCCATCCGATGCTCCCCTTCCACGTCGGCTGAGCGAGCGCAGCGAGTCGAAGCCACGCCTTCACTCATCCTAAAGCCAATCGAAGCAAACTTAAATTGTGCTCAACCCGGGATCTTCCTACCGTTCTTGATGAGGCCACGGCGTACCCCGCCTGACCGGAGAACCGAGGAGACCAGAGATGTTCGTGAACGCGACCCTGATGCGCGGTGGCACCAGCAAGTGCTGGGTGCTGGACGCCCGGGAACTGCCGTCCGACCGGGACGTGCTGGGACGCCTGCTGGTGGAGATGTTCGGCGGCCGCGACCCGGCCCAGCTGGACGGTGTCGGCGGTGGTACGCCGGTGACCTCCAAGGCGGCGATCGTCGGGCCGAGCGCGACCGTCGAGGGTCAGCTGGACTACCTCTTCGCCCAGGTCGGCGTCGGTACCGGCACCGTCGAGTGGCAGAGCAACTGCGGCAACTGCGCCAGCGGCGTCGCGCTCTGGGCGCTGGCCCACGGACTGGTCACCACGACCGGTGGGGCTAGCACGATGACGATCCGCAACGTCAACACCGGCACCATGTTCCACGCCGAGGTCGGCCAGGCCGACGCCGACTTCACCACCGGGCGGGCGATCGTGCCCGGCGTGCGCGGCACCGGCATCGACGTGCGGCTGAGCTTCGTCGACCCGCAGGGCGGCACCACCGGGGCGCTGCTGCCCACCGGGTCGGCGCGCACCGAACTGGCCGGCGTCCCGGCCAGCCTGATCGACGCGGGCGCCCCGGTCGCCCTGGTCCCCGCCGCGGCACTCGGACTGCCGGCCGCCGCCGGGGTCGCCGAGCTCACCGCCGCGGTACCGACCCTGCGGCAGCTGCGCCGCCGGGCCGCGCTGGCGATGGGGCTGGCCCGCGAGGGGGACCCGATCCGCGATTCGGTGCCCAAGATCGGGCTGGCCGGGCCGCCGGTGGCCTACCGCACGCTGCTCGGCGAGGAACTCGGCCCGGGTGACTACGACCTCTCGGTGCGGATGCTGTCGATGACCGCACCGCACCCCTCGATCGGCCTCACCTCCGCGGTCGCACTCGCCTTCCTGGCCCGCACCCCCGGCTCGATCCTCGACACCTGGCTCGACCCGGAGACCGACGCCCCGCTGCGGATCGGCACCCTCTCCGGGGTGCTGAGCTGCCGGCTCAGCCGGCTGGACGGGCACCTCGAGGTGACCCTCGACCGGGCCGCCCGGGTGCTCGCCGAAGCGAAGATCCCGCTCCGTGACGGCGTACTCGCGGCCTGACCGACTCACGTAGATTTCGAAGCAGAGCTTTAGGAGAAGACAATGACGTCTGCTGTGATCATCGCGCTCGCGGTGCTGGTGGCGATCTTCGTGATCGCGACGATCTTCGAGATCAACATCGGCATCCTCGGCTTCATCGGCGCCTTCGGCGTCGGCACCCTGGTGCTGCAACAGTCCGAGAAACAGATCCTGGAACACTTCCCGGCAAGCATCGTGCTGACCATCGTCGGGGTCACCTACTTCTTCGCGGTGGCCAGACGCAACGGCACGGTCGAGGTGATCGTCGCCCGGCTGCTGAGCTGGTTCGGGCACCGGACGGCGCTGCTGCCCTGGGCGTTCTTCCTCACCGCCGCCGGGCTCACCTCGATCGGCACCTTCTCCCCCGCCGCGGTCGCCCTGCTGGCTCCGGCCGCGATGCCGGCGGCCCGCCGGGCCGGGATCAACCCGCTGGTGATGGGCGTACTGATCATCAACGGTGCACACGCCGGCGGCTTCTCACCGCTGTCGGTGTCGGGGGTGCTGGTCGGCAACCTGGCCGTCAAACAGGGCCTGCAGTTCAGCGCGCTCTTCCTGTTCGCCGCCTCGTTCGTCGCGAACCTGGTGATCTCGATGATCGTCGTGCTGGTCGATCTGCTGGTACGCCGCCGGCGGGTGGTCGAGCAGGTCTCCACCCGCACCCCGGCGACCGCCACCACGGGCGGGTCGTCCCGCGCCGGTTCGGTGGCCACCCTGGAGGGCCCGGCCGACTCCGGCAACGCCCACACCGACGACGCCCCCGCGGTCGCGCCGCGGGCCAACCGGATCCAGAAGTTCACGCTGCTGGTGCTGGCGGTGATGGTCGTCTCGGTGGTGGCGCTGAACGCCCCGATCGGTTTCGTCGCGCTGGCCGCCGGCGCCCTGCTGGGTGGCTTCGACCTCTCCAACCAGCGCGCCTGCATCGCCGACATCAGCTGGTCGACGGTGCTGCTGGTGGCCGGGATGATGACCTACATCGCGCTGCTGGAGTCCGAGGGGATCATCGGTCAGCTGTCGAATGCGGCGCTGAGCGTGGGCAGCCCGGCGCTGGTCGCGCTGCTGCTGTGCGCGGTGATGGCCATCACCTCCGCGTTCGCCTCCTCGACCGCACTGCTCACCGCCCTGGTCCCGCTGGCCGCACCGCTGCTGGCCACCGGCGGGGTGAGCAGCATGGGGATGATCTCCGCGCTGTCGGTATCGGCGACCGTGGTCGATGTCAGCCCGTTCTCCACCAACGGCGCCCTGATCATCGCCTCCGCCGACACCGCGCTGCGGCAGAAGCTCTACCGCCAGCTGCTGGGATACGCCGCCCTGGTGGTGATCTTCGCCCCGATCGCGCTCTGGGCGGTGCTGGTCTAGAGCTCGTCGAGCAGCGCCTGCAGCTCGTCCACCGCACGCTGCCGCTCGGTGATCTCGTCGGCGGCACGGTTCGCCGCCTCGGTCGTCTCCGCGGCCGAGGCGGCGAGCCGTTTCCGCTGCTGTGCGAGCGCGGCGGCCTCGGCCTCGGCCGCGCTGAGCTGCGTGCGCAGCGCGTCGATCGCCGCGGCCAGTTCGCGCGCCCGGTTCTCGGCCTGCTCCGCTTCGGCGTACGCCTCATCCCGGGCCTGTTCGGCCCGCTCGGCCGCCTGCCGGGCATCGCTGAGGCGTACCTCGGCACCACCCAGCTCCCGCTCCAGCCGGCGGACCGTCTCGGTGTCCGGCCCGGTGGCCGGCTGCTCGGTCTTCCGGTTCGCGGCCCGCTCGGCGTGCGGCCGCAGCGGGATCACCGGGGCGAGCGGTGTGGACTTGTCCGTTAGGTGGCGGCGTTCTGTTTTCGCTCTATGTCGCTAGTTCCCGATAACGAGGATGCTTGCTGCTGCTTCCACGACGTCGTCGGTGATGGTTTCGAGCTGGTTGATCTTGAGGACGCGGGTGATCTGGGGGAATAGCCGTTCGAGGAGACGGAAGTTGCCTCGGGTGATGCGCTCTACTGCGGCAATTGCCTGGGCATCGGTGAAGTCATCCGGGTCGAGGGTCCGGCCGAGCCGTTTCCAATGTCGGTCCAGAACAAAGAGGAGCTCGTCTCTGCCAAGGGCGCGGTATCGGTGGGAGAAGCCGAGCCTGCTGTATAGCGGGGGGTAGTGCCGGAATCGTTGGTCTATGCCGGGCATGCCGATGAGGATCATGGGCAGGTGGGTTCGGTCGTGGTTATCACGGAGGAGTTCAAGGGCTGTCGCGTTGAGCCGTTCGGCTTCATCGATGATGAGCAGCTCCACGAGTGTGGTGACTCTGTTCATTGAGCGTGGTGCGGCATCGAGTTTGTGCAGGTGTTCGTCAATGCACGAGCCGATTCTCACCTGGTACCGGTGTATGTCCTCCATGAGGGTCTTGGGACGGCAGAGAACGTCCGGGGTGTAGAAGACGGCCCGGGAGCGGTTAGCGAATGCGTAGTGCTTCTCGTCCTGGTCGCCGCGTGGTCCCCACTCGGTGATGTAGGGCTCAAGGTCATCCCAGTTTGCGTAGCGGCGCGCGGAGAGTGTTTTACCCACTCCGGCGTCCCCGTGGCAGATCCCTATTGTTCGTTCTTTTCGGACTGCGTTGGCGAACTCGTTGAAGCGTCGGTGTTCCTTGGTGACGATGAAGGTGGGGTTCATCATTAGTCCTCTTCGTAGGTGCGAAGTCGGCGCCGCCGCCGTACTGGTTCAGTGATGTGCGGTTCTTCACGGCTGGTGATTGTTGGAATGCGGTCGTTGATGGTGCGGCGCAGTTCTCTGCGGCGCGCTCTGCGTGCAGCCTCGATGTCCCGCAGACTTAGACGAAGGTTGGGGTGGTCTTCATCGACTGCGACGCAAACGAAGGTGTTGTGGTCGTAGACGCGGATTTCGGAGATGTCCCGAGGGTCGTAGCGGATGGTGACGGTTTGCCCTACGAAGGGCGCCAGCGTGGGTGAGAGGTAGCGCTGGCCTTGAAAGTGGATGCCGTCGCGTTGCACGGTCCGGCTCTTCGGAACTGTCAGGAGGAGTCCGTCGAGGTTTTCCAGACTTTCCGGCATCCTGGGCAGCCAGCCGTCGCCGACCCAAGCATCCCGTGGTGAGGTACCGATCTCACTGTGGGGCCGGTCGTTGTAGACGGCGACGAAGCCTCCGATGGCGCGATCGAGTCCGGGGAGATCGAGTGCGGGCTGTGGTTTTCTGCTCCCCGGCCCCAGATGTCCGGGGAGGGTGGGAAGAACTTCGGTGTTAATGGTCCCGAAGAACCGCTCGATTTTTCCCCGGCCCTGCGGCCGGGCGATGGTCGAGTGGATGATGCGGATGTGCAGCTCGATGGCAGTGTGTTCAAGGTGGTGGCTCGTGAAGTCGGAGCCGTGGTCCACGTGCAGGATGTCGGGCAGTCCGCACATTGCCCAGCTGGGATCACTCTTGCGCCAAATGGCCTGCCGGAGGGCAAGGGCTGTGTTGAGCGCTGATGGTGCACCTGTGAAGACGGTGTAGCCACAGAGCGCCCGGGAGTAATCGTCCATCACTGTCGTCAGCCAGGGCCGATCAGGTTTCCCGTTGGCGCCGTTGATGAGGATATCCAGTTGGGTGTGGTCCGCTTGCCAGATCTGGTTTGGGCGCTCGGCGCGGCGGCGAAGGACAAGTTCATGTCGGTCCCTATACGATGCGGGACCTTCGAGAGCCAGAGTCACCAGGGCGGGGTCCAGTGCCTGGACGATTCCGCGGACAACGGAGTAACTCGGCGCCTGGGCGCCTCGTCCGCCCGCTTCGGCCGCCGCAAGTCGGTGCAGCGTTGCCATGCTCGGGCGGGGCTTCGTCAGTGCAAGTCCCTCGATAAACCTAACCAATCCGGGGTCTATGCGCCGCGTGCCGGCATCGGCGCGCGGTCCCAAGTCGAGAGCACTCGCACCACCAGCCCGGTAGAACCGAAGCCAACGTTGAAGAGTGCGGGTGCTGATCCCGGTTTCACGGGCGAGGGCGGCAAGCGGGATCTGGTCCTCGACGTGAAGTCGAAGGACTTTCCAGCGCTCATCGCCGTTCAGGATTACCTACGTTCTGGTGCTCTCGCGGGCGGCGAGGGCTTGCTGGTGGCGGTAAAGAGTCGCACGGCTCCATCCAACGAGACGGGCGGCGTCTTCCGCGGTGCGTCCCTTCGCCCGGGCGTCCTGCGCGATCGCGAGCTTGTCCGCAATGACAATTGGATCCGTCAGTGGCCGGCCAAATCGCGTTCCGTTCTGCCTGGCAGCGGCGATGCCGGCATTAACCCGCTCGACGATCAGCTCGCGCTCATACTCGGCCAACGTGGCAAGCATGTTCAGCATCAACCGGCCCGTCGAGGTCGCCGGGTCGATACCGTCTGAGATGGATCGGACCTGGACGCCGCGTTCGCGCAGCAGGTTCACGGTGTTCAACACGTCGATCAGTGACCGGCCCAGCCGATCGACCCGCCACACAACGACGGTGTCGCCCTCCTCGGCGTACTCGAGGAGCCTCTTCATCCCGGGCCGTTCGATCGCCGTCTTGCTTCCCGAGGTTACGTCGGCGAAGACGTCGCGCTTTTGCACGCCGGCGGAGACGAGTGCGTCGAGCTGCAGCTGGGCATCCTGGTTCGAAGTACTCACCCGCGTGTAGCCCAATTGCCTCATTAGGCCATTCTGGCTCAAAAAGTCCCTTACGGGCCCCCACTGAGACGATTTACTGTGAGACGTGTTTGCAAGACAAGGAGGTGCCCGGCTTTCTCAGCCGGCCGCCAACCCCTCCTCAGGTCCGGAACAGTGTCTTGAAAAGCTTTTGATTTCCGAGACACCTATGGGAGCACCTGCACCAGGGTGGGTCCACATCATCAGGGGCGGCTCTACAGCCTGGCGTAGGCCCAGCCGTCCCATTGACGCCGGGCCAGGTGGGCGATGGCTGCCGGCACCGTGCCAACGCCGGGCGCGAGGTCTTTGTCTTCCATGCCGGCTGAGCGCATGCTGTTGCCGCAGGCGAGGATATCCACGTGGAGTTGCCCGGCGTTTGCGATGGCTTCGGTGGCGGGTGAGTTTGTGGCGAGGAGTGTGACGCCGGGCCCTTGGACGACCACTTCAATGCCAGATGCCTGACCCAGCGCGGCGCGGGCGTTGGCGGCGCTGCGCAGGATGCCGGTCAGGGCATCCTTTTCGAGCGGGCCGGCTGAGTGGATAAGCAGGCCGGGTGCGGCCTGCTCAGTCTCTGGAACCGTTGTTTGCGCGGACACTCTACGTCGCCGCTTCGCCCAGGTCGGCGAGGGCCCTCCCGAGACGGGTACCGGCGTCGTCGGCGATCTCCTTGACGGCCGGTGCGGCGCTGAGCTGGACCATGGTCTGGGGGTCGATGGCTTCCACCGTGGTCATCTCTGCATCCTTGTTCCGGCGCACCACGACATTGCACGGCAGCAGAGCACCGATTTCCGGTTCGGCGGCGAGGGCGCGGCTGGCCAAGGCCGGGTTGCAGGCGCCGAGGATGACGTAGTCACCGACAGCGTCCGCCGCTTCAGCACCAAGCTTGGTCTCGAAGGTGGAGCGGACGTCGATTTCCGTGAGGATCCCGAAACCCTGGGCTGACAGGGCTTCCCGGGTGCGGTCCAGGGCTTCAGCCCACGGAAGGGCGACGGTGGTAGCGAGTGTGTACGTCATGGGTCTCCTTGGGCTGCTCGATAGCTGGTCTTATTAGGCGAGGGAGAGGAAGAGCTTTTCCAGGTCTTTCTTGTCCATCGTTGCGTCCTTCTGGACGATGCACTGCTCAAGGCCGGTGGCGATGATGGCGAACCCGGCCCGGTCCAGCGCCTTCGATACGGCGGCGAGCTGGGTGACGACATCCTTGCAGTCCCTGCCTTCTTCAAGCATGCGGGTGACTGCGGACAGCTGGCCTTGGGCGCGCTTCAGCCGGTTGATGACAGGGGTCAGTTCTGAGGGATTGAGTTCCACGGTTTCTCCAATATCGGGGGCTTGCATCAATTCTATACCCCCCAGGGTGTTTTAACTACCCCCAGGGGTATCTGCAATACTCGGTGGGGTATCCACCCGACCCCTTCCGAGAGGCCAACATGACTTCCCCTTCCACAGCCCCGGCCGTGACCGCACTCGCCCCTGAAACCCTGCAGTCCTGGTTCAAAGAGCACCAGGACCTCGTGGTCATCGACGTCCGCTCAGCCGCAGAATTCGAGTCCATGCACATCCGCGGCTCCTACAATGTGCCCCTGCCGCTTTTGTCCGAGCACACCGACGAGCTCGCCGCCCGCCTGGGCTCCCGCGTGGTCCTGGTCTGCCAGTCCGGCGTGCGCGCCGAGCAAGCCCGCCAGCGCCTTGCCAAGGCCGGAATCGACACCGCCTACGTACTGACCGGCGGCGCACCCGGCTTCGCCGCCGCCGGCGGGGACGTCGTAAAGGGTAAGGACCGCTGGGACCTTGAGCGGCAGGTCCGTCTTGTGGCCGGGTCCCTCGTGGTCCTGGGCCTGGCCGGCGGCAAGTTCGTTTCTCCAAAGATCCGGACGATTGCCGGGGTCAGCGGGACCGGCCTGACGTTCTCAGCCGCGACCAACACCTGCGCCATGGGCCAGGCCCTCTCGGCCATGCCGTGGAACAAGGCCGCCAAGGAGCCCACCCGCGAAAGCGCCATCCTGCAGCTTCCCCTGCAGACGGCTGAGGACGCCGCGGCATGATTCCGGCCCTGGTTCTGGGGCTCGTCGTCGGCATTGTCCTGGGTGTTGTGGGCGGCGGCGGGTCCATCATCGCCGTTCCGGCCCTGGTGTACGGGGTGGGCATGACCCCGGCGCAAGCGATTCCCACGTCGCTGCTGGTAGTGGGCGTATCCTCGCTTGCCGCCCTGCTGCCCAGGGTCCGCGATGGCCTGAACTGGCCCGTAATCGCACTGGTCGGGGCTGCCGGGATTCCGGCAGCCTGGGCCGGCGCGGCCGTGGGCAAACTGCTGGACCCGAACATCCTGATGCTGGCTTTCGCCGTGATCATGGTGGCCGCGGGCATCCGGATGCTCAGCAAGCCCCGCGAAACCGAAGGTTCCTGCAGCACCGGACCGAACCGTGCATTCCGGTCCTGCGCCCCGAAGGCCGTGGGGGTGGGCCTGCTCGTCGGGTTCCTCACCGGGCTCCTCGGAGTAGGCGGCGGCTTCCTCATCACCCCCGCACTGACCATCTTCCTGGGCCTGCGCATGAAGCAGGCCGTTGGAACCTCTTTGGCGATCATCGTGGTCAATTCCGCCGCAGGGTTCGGCGCCCACGCTGCCGGATACACCATCGACTGGGCCACCACCCTGGCATTCGCCATCCCGGCCATCCTGGGATCCGTCCTCGCCGCACGGTTTGCCCGCCACCTGAAGGACAAACACATCCGCATCTCATTCGCGGTACTCATCTTCGCCGTCGCGGCGTGGGTCACCGCCGGCACCATCACCGCCTGACCCATCCATAGAGGAGAACACCATGGGACTGATCGACGCCCTCAAGAAGGCCTTCAGCAAGCCCTACAAGACCATCTCCGTAGCCCAGGCCAAGGACCTCCTGGGCTCCGGGGCCACGCTCATCGACGTCAGGTCAGCCCAGGAATGGCGGACCGGCCGGGCGCCTCAGGCCAAGCATGTCCCCTTGGACCGGCTGCAGTCCAGCACCGCCGGCATCCAAAAAACCCGTCCCGTGATAACCGTCTGCGCCTCCGGCGTCCGGTCCGCCTCGGCAGCCCGGCTCCTCGCCGCCATGGGGTACGACGCCTACTCGGTGCGCGGCGGCATGGCCGCCTGGCGCCAGGCCGGCGAACCCGTCCGCTGAACAACCGCTCCGCATCCGCAACAGCCCGACACCAGTTCGAAGGAGAAACACCATGGCTGAAATCACCATCACCGAAGCCGAACAGCGCCGCTCCACCGCCCGGATCCTCGACGTCCGCGAGGACTTCGAAGTCGCCGAAGGCATGATCCCCGGCGCCCTGCACATCCCCATGGGCCAGCTGCAGGCCCGCCTGGGCGAACTGGACCCGGCCGTGCCCGTCATCGCGGTCTGCCGCAGCGGCAACCGCAGCGCCGCCGTCGCCGACGCCCTCAACGGCGCCGGCTACACCGCGGACACCATGGCCGGCGGCATGGCTGCCTGGACCCGCGCCGGACTCCCCACCACCTAGGCACCCACTGCAGGGCACCCACCCCACCCGCCCGAAAGGACACAACAGATCATGGCAACCATCGACATCACCGACCAATCATTCGCCCAGACCCTGGAGGACAACGACATCGTCTTCGTCGACTTCTGGGCAGCCTGGTGCGGCCCCTGCCGCATGTTCGCCCCCACTTACGGTGCCGCCGCCGAGCGCCACCCGGACATCACCTTCGCCAAGGTGGACACCGAAGCCGAACAGGCCCTTTCCGCCGCAGCGAACATCACCTCCATCCCCACCCTCATGGCCTTCAAGGACAAAAGGCTGGTTTTCTCCCAGCCCGGAGCGCTCAACGCCACCGGCCTGGAGGAGGTCATCCAGGCCGTCAAAAACCTGGACATGAACAAACTCCAGCCTTCCGAAAACCACCAGCAGGCCTAGCACGCGTACCGTTTGCCCGGCGCACATCCCTCATTGCGACATCCCCCCCGGGGTATTACACTTTAATCAATCCCCCAAGACACCCACTCCATGAAGGAGAACACCAGATGCTTATCGAGCGCATTTACGATGAAGACCTCGCCCAGGCCAGCTACCTGATCGGCTGCCAGGCCAACGGCACAGCCATTGTCGTTGACGGCCGCCGCGACATCGCCGTCTACCAGGACCTGGCTGAGAAGAACGGCATGAAGATCGTCGCCGTCACCGAAACCCACATCCACGCCGACTACCTCTCCGGCACCCGCGAGCTGGCCGCCGCCACCGGCGCGAAGATCTACGTCTCCGGTGAGGGCGGACCGGACTGGCAGTACGAATTCGACGGCGAACGCCTCTACGACGGCGACAAGATCACCATCGGCAACATCACCATCCAAGCCGTGCACACCCCGGGCCACACCCCCGAGCACCTGTCTTTCCTGGTCACCGACGGTGCGTTCAGCGACCAGCCCGGCTACCTGCTCTCGGGTGACTTCGTCTTCTCCGGCGACCTCGGCCGCCCGGATCTTCTGGACGAGGCAGCTGGCGGAATCGATACCCGCTTCGAAGGCGCCAAGCAGCTCTTCGCCAGCCTGCGGGACAAGTTCCTGACCCTGCCGGACTACGTCCAGGTCCACCCGGCTCACGGCGCCGGCAGCGCCTGCGGCAAGGCCCTCGGTGCCATCCCGTCCTCCACCGTGGGTTACGAGCGGCTCTACTCCTGGTGGGGCCCCTACCTCGCCGCCAACGACGAGCAGGGCTTCATCGACGAACTCCTCGACGGCCAGCCCGACGCGCACGCCTACTTCGGCCGGATGAAGCGCGAGAACCGTGAAGGCCCCGCCGTCATGGGAGAACGCGCTCCCCTCGAGGAACTGGACACCGCTGACGTCGCAAAGGACCTGGCGGCGGACAAAGCCACGTTCATCGATACCCGCCCCAACAGCGAGGTCCATGAAGGCACGGTAGCCCGTTCCCTGAACGTGCCGGCCGGGAAGTCCGTGGCCAGCTACGGCGCCTGGGTAGTGAACCCCGAGACCGACAAGAACCCGCTGGTACTGCTCGCGGCAGACCAGGAACAGGCCATGGACATGTGGGACCACCTGGTACGGGTCGGCATCGATAACGTCGCTGGTTACGTCACCAGCATCGAAGGGCTCCCCATGACTACGCCGAAGCTGATCCAGCCAGAAGAGCTGCAGGGTTTTGACGCCGCTATGGTCGTGGACGTTCGCAACCGCAGCGAACACATCGCCGGGAACATCCCCGGCTCGTACCAGCTCAGCGGTGGCCGTGTCATGTGGCACCTGGACAAGCTTCCCGCCGAGGGCACCATCGTGACCTATTGCCAGTCCGGCGTGCGGAACTCCGTAGCGGCCAGCGCCCTGCGGCGGGCCGGGTACGACGTCGTCGAACTCGACGGCAGCTACGCCGCCTGGGACGCCTTCCAGCAGACCCGACAGAACGCCGTCTCAGCAACGTAAACCCCTAAGACCGCCCGGACGCGTTCCCCCACGCGTCCGGGCACCTTTATGTCCGGCAAGAAAGCGAGCACACCGGAATGGCCAGAACAAAGGCGGGAAGGACCCTCGACTCCGCCGGTCTCGCTCTGGGCCTGCGACAGAACCTGGCGCAGTTCATGCTGCTGGTGACAGTGAACGCCCTGGTGGGCGGGACGCTGGGCCAGGAGCGCACCGTGCTTCCGCTGCTGGCAGAGCAGGTCTTCCACTTGGACCTGTACACAAGCGCGCTGACGTACATCCTCGCCTTCGGACTGTCCAAAGCCGCCACCAACTACTTCGCCGGAACCCTCTCAGACCGGTACGGCCGCAAACCCGTCATCGTCGCGGGCTGGCTGGTAGCGATCCCTGTTCCGCTCATGCTCATCTTCGGCCCGTCGTGGGGATGGATCGTCGCGGCGAACGTATTCCTCGGCATTAGCCAAGGTCTAACCTGGTCCACGGCCGTGATCATGAAGATGGACCTGACCGGTCCGAAACAGCGCGGTCTCGCCATGGGTCTGAACGAAGCAGCAGGGTACCTCGGCGTAGCCGTCACTGCCCTGGCGACCGGGTATATCGCCTCCGCATACGGGCTCCGGCCCGGCCCGTTCCTCCTCGGAGCCGCCTACATCGCCCTCGGGTTAGGCCTGTCAGTTTTGACCGTTCGCGAGACCCACCACCATGCCAAGGCCGAAGCCTCCCAGCACGTCAGTACACACAACAGTGCCGACGCCGGCCTCACCACGGGCCAGATTTTCACCCTCACCAGCTTCAAAGACAGCTCACTCTCCGCAGCCAGCCAGGCAGGACTGGTGAACAACCTCAACGACGGCCTCGCCTGGGGACTCTTCCCGGTCCTCTTCGTCAGCTCCGGACTAAACCTGAACCAGGTAGGGATCCTGGCCGCCGCCTACCCCGCGGTCTGGGGCGCCGGGCAGCTCTTCACCGGTGCCGCTTCAGACCGATGGGGACGCAAATGGTTCATCGTGACCGGCATGATCGTCCAAGCCGCGGGACTCGCCATAGTCGCCGCCTCCCACAGTTTCGGGCCCTGGCTCATCGCCGCAGTCCTCCTCGGGCTCGGAACGGCCATGGTCTACCCCGCCCTCCTGGCCGCAATCGGCGACGTCGCCCACCCCGCTTGGCGGGCCCGCTCCGTCGGGATCTACCGGCTCTGGCGTGACGGCGGCTTCGCCGTAGGGGCACTCCTGTCGGGCCTCCTCGCAGACCTGTACGGGATTCCCGATGCCATTTCGACCGTCGCTGCACTCACCGCCGCTTCCGGCCTAGTCGTCGCCGTGCGCATGCGCGGCAACGACCACATAACCGGGTAAAAACTGGGCCGTGGCCCGACATGTCACCCCCGAATGACTCTTCCCGAACGGACTGCTGTCAGCGGTCAGCTGGTAGACAGTCACGACACATAGCGACAACAAAAAGCCGCCAAGCACCGCCAAAACCCACAGGCGAGCGGGGCGAACAGGTCGACCGGCCCGAAACCGGCCGCCCGGACGGTGGCCGCCATCGCACCGGCGGCGATCCGCTCCCCCAGCTCCGGGTCGGCGAGCGCCGCCTGCAGGGTCTCGGTCGCCTCGGCGAGGGCGCTCTGGGTCGGTTGCCAGCCATGCGCGGCGCCGAGCTCGGCCAACCGGGCCCCGGCAGTGCGCAGCAACCGGCCCCGCTCCGCGGTCAGCCGGCGCAGTGCCGCCGCATCGGAATCGCGATGCGCCGCAGCCAATTCCGCACCCAACTGCCGCACCTGCTGCACGAGTTCACCATCGTCGGCGGCCAGCAGATTCAGCAACCAACCGCCCCGGGTGGGTTTACGCAGCTTCTTGATCTGCGCGGCCACGGCCCGGTCATCGGATTGGGTCGCGGTCCGGGCAAGGGCGGTTCGCGTCGCGACGAAGTCGTCGAGATTTCCCGAATAGAGTGCGCGGACCGCGTCCGAATAGGGCTCCGGCAATGTGGGTTCGGCCATTGCCGGCTCAGTTCACCGGGCCCGGCCGATCACTTGTGGGCGCGCTCGTAGGCCTCGCGGACCTCCGCCGGCACCCGGCCGCGGGCGGACACGTCGAAGCCGTTCTCGGCAGCCCAGGCACGGATCTCGCTGGCCGACCCGCGCTGCGGCCTGGCACCGGTGCGCCGACGACCCGCGACCCGGCGGGCGTTGCCGACCCAGGGCGCGAACGCATTGCGCAGCTTGGTGGCATTCTTCTCGGAAAGGTCGATCTCGTACTCCACGCCGTCGACCGCGAAACGGATGGTCTCATCGGCAACCGAACCGTCGACGTCGTCCTCGAACACGACCTGGACTCGCTGCGCCATTGTGGCCCTCACTGATTCTTTGATTAGGGAAGAGGAAGATGATGTATACAGAAGCCTATTGCGGTGGTGTCATCGTCGCAACCTGACCACGACGAAATGAGAACATTGTTCGGGAATTGGTACGCAGAATGGCGGCAATCCGATTTCTGGCTGCGAAACCGACCGAAAACCCACTTCGACACCCCCAGCAGCCTGTGCCCCGATGCCCTGGCCGATCTGCTGACCCGCACCGTGGACCCGCCCCGGTGGGTCGTCGAGGTCGGCGCCGGTGACGGTGTGCTGCTGTCCGCACTCGGCCGGCGCCTTCCGGGTGCCGCGCGGCACGCCGTCGAGACCCGGCCGCTGGAACTGCCCGGGGTCCGCGGTTGGCAGTCGTTCTGGGACACCGGTGCCGAGGACTGGGACCCGGGCCTGGCGGACCTGCTCGCCGAACTGGTCGGTCCCGGCCTGCTCCTGGCGGTCGAATGGCTGGACGATCTGCCCTGCCCGGTGCTGGACGAGCTGACCGACCCCGCGACGCTGGCCCCCGCCGACCGGGACTGGCTGGCGCGCTGGTGGCCGCACGGTGCGGCCCGCGAGATCGGGCGGACCCGCGATCGCGCCTGGGCCTGGTGGGCCGAGCGACTGCCCGCGGGCAGCACGATGATCTGCCTCGACTACGGACACACCCGCAGCACCCGACCCGACACCGGCAGCTTCACCGGTTTCCGGGACGGGCGGTCGGTACGCCCCGAACCCGGGCACACCGCCGACACCAACTGGACCGCCGCGGTGGCGGTCGATTCGCTGGCCGCCGCGGTCGAGGCGACCGGGGCCCGCCGGCTGGAGCTGACCCGGCTGCGCGAGCTGGCCCGGCCCACCGAACCATCGACCGGGTTGGCCGGGTTGGCACTGCGCAGCCAGTACGCGGTGCTCGCCGACCCGGCCCGCTTCGGCGACTTCTGGTTGGTCGCCCACCACCTGCCAGAATGAGCGGGTGAGCCATCCCCAGCAGCGCGTCCTGATCGGAGCCCTGGCCGCCGGGGTACCGGTGGATGCGCACACCGTGCTGCTCGATCTGGGGGTCGACCACCCCACCCGCGCGGGGCTGCTGGAGCTGCGGCTGGAGACCGCCGACGGCGTGATCACCCGGGCCCGGATCGCACCGGGGGCGATGCATCGCGGGGTGGAGAAGCTGTTCGAGGTCCGCGATCCGCGTCAGATCCTGATGCTCGCCGACCGGCACGACTGGCAGGCCCCCTTCTTCGGGGAGCTGGCCGCGGTGCTCTGCTTCGAGGAGCTGCTGCGGTTGGAACCCGCCCCCCGGGCGACCTGGCTGCGCACCCTGCTCGCCGAGCACACCCGCGCCCTGAGCCACCTCGGCTTCCTCGGCTGGCCGGTCCGCGACGACCCCGCCCTGCTGGATCGCCTCCGCCGGGCGCGCGAGGCGCTGCGCGAGCAGACCCGGCGGTTGACCGGGAATCGGATCCATCCGATGGCGGCCCGGCTCGGCGGCCTGGCCTGCGACCCGGACGCGGACTGGCTGCGGGCCGAGGTGGCACTGACCGAGGAGCTGACCGCGCTGGCCCATGCGCTGGGCGACCGGTTCGCCGCGACCCGGCCCGGGGCGGGGGTGGCTCCGGTGAGCGCGGCCCAGGTGGATTCGTTCGGACTGTCGGGGCCGCTGGCCCGCGCCGGCGGCGTACCCCTCGATCTGCGGGTGGACGCGCCCTATCTGGCGTACGCCGAGCTGCGCGAGCTGCTCACCCCGGCCGCGATCCCCGGCGGCGGTGACGCGGCGGCCCGCTTCGCCCTGCTGGCCGCCGAACTGGAGCGCTCCGCGGCGCTGGTCGCCGCCTGTTGCGATGCGTTGCCGACCGGGCCGGTCGCGGTGAAGCTGCCGAAGATCGTGAAGCTCCCGGAGGGTTCGGCGTACACCCCGATCGAGGCGCCGCTGGGCCGCGCCGGCTTCCATCTGGTCTCCCGCGGCGGCAAGACGCCGTGGCGGATGAAGCTGCGCAGCCCCTCGTTCCATCACGTCGCCGCACTGGAGGAGATCCTGCTCGGCTGCCCGAGCGAGGAGGTGGAGGCCGCGCTGGCCTCGATCGGCTACGTCATCGGCGACGTGGCGAAGTAGCCACCCGCCGCCCGATCCGCGATCCATCGATCCCTGCGTACACCCCGCGCATCCCCCAGCATGCGACTGGTGCACGCACGGTTCGATGGATCGCAGCAGGGGGGCTCAGGCCTGCTTCTTGGCCTCGGTGCTCGGGGCCTCGGGGAAGGCGAGCTGCTGCAGATCGACGACCGTCGGATGGTTGCCGTCGGACCACAGATCCTCGGCGCTGGGCAACGCATCCCAGTCGGCGACGGCGGCGTGCCGCGGCATCGGCAGCACCTCGGCGGCGTCCTCGGTCTCGCGGAGGGCCTGCAGCTCGGCCTCCCGGGTGGCCAGGTCCCGGCCCAGCTGGGCGATCCGCTGGTCCCGCTCGGCCAGGCCGGCGGTCAGCGCGGCATGGTCGCCGCGCAGGGTCGACAGCTCGCCGCGCAGCGAACCGATGGTCGACTGCAGGGTGACGATCCGCTGATCGGCCTGCTCGTTGTGGGCGCTGAGCGCGGCGACCACCTCACTGCTCTGGCGGCGTTCGGCGGACAGCTGCTCGCGGTGCGCGCGCAGCTGGGCGACCTGTTCCCTGGCGTGGTCGGCGCGGGCCTGCTTCAGCTCGGCCCAGGCGAAGCGGACCGCGAACAGGGCGGCCAGCACGGCGATCACGACGCCGACGCGGGCGACCCAGACGGGGCCGAAGGCCGCGGCCAGCGCCAGCAGGGTGCCCACGCCGAGCACGACCTGGGTGACCCGGTGCAGGGAGGACACTTCTCGGCCGCGACGGCCCGGCTGCTGCTTGGTGCTCACAGCCCGGATTCTATTGCCCAGAACCGCTCCCGGACAGCCGCAACGCGCCCGTCGGTGAGTCTTCACCCACTGTTTGACCGGGCCTTTTGTGCGGGCCTGATCGTTCAGGCCTCGCGGGCCGCCTCGTCCTCACCCTCGGGCGGATCCGGTACCCGGCAGGCGCGTTCCAGCCACAATCCGGCGGCCCCGATGGCGACCCCGGCCACCGCGGCGACCAACCCGCGTACCAGCCGCTGCTGCGGCCCCTCCGCGTCCAGATGGCCGATCGCGAGCAGCGCGAAGACCAGGTACCCGCCGGCGATCGCCGCTCCCCCGATCCCGGAGGCCTTGCCGAAGGCGAGGAAGGTGACCGCCCGTTCCGGCTCGATCCGCTCGCGGCGCACCTGGATCCGCCGCCAGGTGGTCCAGGCCAGCCCGGCCACCAGGGCGGCCACGAACCAGAGCACCAACGGGCCGACCCACGGCAGCTGCGGCGGCTGCCCGGCAGCCGCTTCGATGCTGCGGACCAGCAACCAGCCGGCCACCCCGCCCACCAGGGCGGCGATGGCGAGGTCCCGCGGGCGGGTCAGTCCCATGCCCGGCTGATCGGCCAAGCTCAGTCCTCCAGTACCAGGTCGTCGCGGCGGCGTACGCCGGAGGTGTCCAGGTCGGCGAGCAGGTCGGCGACCGCGCCGTGCCCGGGGATGCTGGCCCGCGGATCCACCTCGTGCCAGGGCACCAGCACGAACGCCCGCTCGTGGGCGCGCGGATGCGGCAGCCGCAGCGCCTTCTCGTCGATCTCGCGCTTGCCGACGATCAACAGGTCCACATCGAGGGTGCGCGGGCCGTCGACCTCTTCCCGGATCCGGCCGTAGGCGTCCTCGATCGCCAGCGCGCGTTCCAGCAGGGTGCGCGGCTGCAGGGTGGTCTCGGTGACCACCACCGCGTTCAGGAAGTCGGGGTTGTCCTCGGGTCCGCCGACGGCCGCGGTCTCATAGACCGCGGACACGTCGACCACCATCACATCGGGGGTGTTGCGCAGCCCCTCCAGGGCGCCCTGCAGATTCTCCAGGCGGTCGCCGAGATTGGAGCCCAGCGCGAACACGGCGGTGGACAGCGGGCGCATCCCGCTCAGGGTGTCGACGTCAACGGCAAAGGGGTGGGTCATCATCTGCTCCTGATCACGGTCACGGCGACATCGGTCACCGGAACCTCTACTGGGGCCTGGGGTTTGTGCACCGTGACCGCCACCTCGGTGACCCGGGGGTCCCGCAGGCAGGTGGTCGCGATACGGCCCGCCAGTGCTTCGATGGTATCGAGGGGGTCGTTGCTGATGTCCGCGTGCACGGCGTTCGCGAGTACGCCGTAGTCGACGGTGTCGGCGAGCGCATCGCTGGCCGCCACCGGGGCGAGATCGAGGGCCAGGGAGACATCGACGACGAACTGCTGACCGTCGCGGCGCTCGTGCTCAAAGACGCCGTGGTGGCCGAACCCGGTGATCCCGGTGAGGGTGATCCGGTCCATCGCTGCTCCTGACATCTCTGCTCCGGTTGACTTTCTCGAACCCGCAAGGGCCCCAACATAGTCCGCTCACCGAAACTCAGCGGAAACGATCGGCAACAAGAATTGCGTCGCGGTGCGCGCGCACCGAATGGGTGCGCACGGCCCAGATCCCGTGGGCGGCGAGCAGGGTGCTGATCGCCACCGAGGCGTCGTCTCGGCCCTTGGGCGGGCGCGGCCCGTCCTCGTCGGCGAGCAGCTGGCCGAGGAACCGTTTCCGGGAGACCCCGACCAGCAGCGGATGGCCGAGTTCGGCCAGCGCGTCGATGCGCCGGAGCAGCTGCCAGTTGTGCTCGCCGGTCTTGGCGAATCCGATGCCGGGGTCCAGCACCAGGCGCTCGGCGGCGATCCCGGCGGCCAGCGCGGCGCGGGCCCGGGCGGTCAGTTCACCGCGGACCTCGGCGACCACGTCGGTGTAGTGGGCGGCGTTCGCCATCTCGGCGGAGTGGGCACGCCAGTGCATGGCGACATAGGGGACGCCGAGGTCGGCGACGGTGGGCAGCATCGCCTCATCGGCCAGCCCGCCGGAGACGTCGTTGATCATCGCCGCACCCAGGCGTACGGTCTCCCGCGCGACCTCGGCCCGCATGGTGTCGACCGAGACCGGTACGCCGCTGGCGGCCAGTGCCTCGACGACCGGCAGCACCCGGCGCAGTTCCTCGGCCGGTTCGGTACGCCGCACCCCCGGCCGGGTGGATTCGCCGCCGACGTCGATCAGTTGGGCACCCTCGGCGGCCAGCGCCAGGCCGTGGTCGATGGCCCGCTGGTGGTCGAAGAAGTCGCCGCCGTCGGAGAAGGAGTCCGGGGTGACGTTGAGGATGCCCATCACCCGGGTCGGTGCCGGGGTGAACAGTTCGCCGCTCATCAGCGCCCGTCGATGATCAAGCTCATCGCCTCGGAGCGGGTGGTCTGGTCGCGGAGCTGGCCGCGGACCGCGCTGGTGACGGTCTTGGCCCCGGGTTTGCGCACCCCGCGCATCGTCATGCACAGGTGCTCGCACTCGATCACCACGATCACCCCGCGCGGGGAGAGGTGCTCGACCAGGGCGTCGGCGATCTGGGTGGTCAGCCGTTCCTGCACCTGGGGCCGCTTGGCGTAGACGTCGACCAGCCGGGCCAGCTTGCTCAGCCCGGTGATCCGCCCCTCGGCGGCGGGGATGTAGCCGACGTGGGCGACACCGGTGAACGGCACCAGGTGGTGCTCGCAGCAGCTCCACACCTCGATGTCGCGGACCAGCACCATCTCGTCGTGGGCGATGTCGAAGGTGGTGCCGAGCACGTCGGCCGGGTCCTGCCGCATCCCGGCGAACATCTCGGCGTACGCCCGGGCGACGCGATCGGGGGTGTCGCGCAACCCGTTCCGATCGGGATCCTCGCCGATGCCGAGCAGCAGCTCCCGGACGGCAGCACTGACTCGCTCATGATCAAAGGGGCGCATGGAGCGGAGCATAGCGGCCCCGGGCGGTACCCGCCGACGCGACAAATGACGGTTCGTTAGGCTCGGACGACCCGCAGGTGGATCAGCAGAGAGGAACACCCGTGACCACGACCCAGAGCACCAAGCACACCCGAGGTGGCTTCAGCTCCCAGCGGGTGTTCATCCTCGCCGCCATCGGATCGGCCGTCGGACTCGGCAACATCTGGCGCTTTCCCTATGTCGCCTACGAGAACGGCGGCGGCTCGTTCCTGATCCCCTACCTGTGTGCGCTGCTGTTCGCCGGGCTGCCGTTCCTGTTCCTCGACTACGCGCTGGGCCACCGGTTCCGCGGCTCGACCCCGCTGTCCTTCGCCCGGCTGTCCCGGCGCAGCGAGGGGTTGGGCTGGTGGCAGGTGCTGATCTGCGCGGTGATCGCGGTCTACTATGCCGCGATCATCGCCTGGGCCGGCATGTACGCGGTGTTCTCGATCGGGCGGACCTGGGGTGAGGACACCGAGTCCTATTTCTTCAAGTCCTTCCTGCAGGCCGGCGATCCGGGGCTGAGCCTGACCTTCGTGCCGCAGGCCGCCTGGCCGCTGGCGGTGGTCTGGATCGTGCTGCTGGGGATCCTGCTGCTCGGCGTGCAGCGCGGTATCGGGGCGACCTCGGTGGTGTTCATCCCGGTGCTGATGCTGGTCTTCCTGGCCCTGGTCGTGCAGGCGCTGCTGCTGCCCGGCGCCGTCGACGGGCTGAACGCCCTGTTCACCCCGAAGTGGTCGGCGCTGCTCGACCCGAGCGTCTGGGTCGCCGCCTTCGGGCAGATCTTCTTCTCGCTGTCGGTCGGCTTCGGGATCATGATCACCTACGCCTCCTACATGTCGAAGAAGACCGACCTGACCGGTTCGGGGCTGGTCGTCGGGTTCGCCAACTCCGGGTTCGAACTGCTCGCCGGGATCGGGGTGTTCTCCGCGCTCGGGTTCATGGCGCAGGCCAGCGGCAAGCCGGTCGCCGAGGTGGTGGCCAGCGGGCTGGGGATGGCCTTCGTCGCCTTCCCGACGATCATCAACGCCGCCCCGGCCGGTTCGCTGCTCGGTGTGCTGTTCTTCGCCTCCCTGGTGCTGGCCGGGATCACCTCCCTGGTCAGCGTGCTGGAGGTGGCGATCTCCGCGGTCCGCGACAAGTTCGACCTTCCCCGGGTGGCGGCCACCCTCTGGGTGGGGGTGCCGCTGGCGGTGATCAGCATGCTGCTGCTCGGCACCAGCACCGCGGTGTACGCGCTGGACGTGCTGGACCACTTCATCAACAACTTCGGCATCCTGCTGGTGGCCATCGTCAGCATGCTGGTGATCACCTGGGGGATCCGGGCGATCCCGATGCTGCGGGCACACCTGAACGCCAACGGCTCGGTGCCGATCGGGCGCTGGTGGCTGGTGCTGCTCGGTGTGGTGACACCGCTGGTGCTGGTGGTCAACCTGGTCCAGGCCTTCCTCGGCGATGTGGCCGAGCCCTATGAGGGATACCCGGGTTGGCTGCTCGGCACGCTCGGCTGGGGGGTGGCCGCCGGGGTGCTGGTGCTCGGCTTCCTGCTGGCCCTGCTGCCCTGGCGTACCGATGCGGTGAACGAGCCACCCACCGAACCCGACGGCACCCCGCAACCCGATGACGAAACCGCCCCTCAGGAGGCCCGATGACCCCGATCGCGATCGCCATGATGGTGCTGGCCATCGTCGTGCTGTGGGGCGGCCTGGCCGCCGCGGTGTTCAACCTCTGGCGTCACGGCAGGGCGACCAGGTAGGCGAGCACCGGCAGGCCGTTGAGACCGATGTGCGCCACGATGCTCGGCCAGAGCCGGCCGTAGCGCAGCGCGAGGTGGCCGAGCAGTACGCCGGACAGGCCCTGGTTGGCGAGCACCGAGGCGACGCTGTCGAGCGCCGGGAGCCCGCCGCCGTGTGAGCCGAGGTGCATCCCGGCGAAGGCGACCGAGCTGATCGCCACCGCGGCCCAGCCGCTGCCGAGGGCCTGCAGCCTGGTCTGCAGCCAGCCCCGGAAGAAGAACTCCTCGAGCACCCCGGCGGTGAGTGCGGTGATCGCGGCGATGATCGCCACCGTCACCGGGTCGATGCCGGTGGGATTGGTGAACCGTTGGGCGGCCGGGCCGCCGACCAGGCTCGCGCAGAAGACCAGCACCGGCAGCAGCGGCCACCAGCCGGCGGCCGGTCGTTCGAGGTGTCGGCGCTGGCCCCGGTGCCGGGCCCAGAGCACCAGCAGACCGCCGGCCCCGGCGTACCAGACCACCTTCCAGAACACGTAGTCGGCGTCGCCGAACAGCGGCGGGAACCACGAACTGGCCACGAACATCGCCTCGAACCCCAGCAGTCCCCACACCACCGCGACGATGCGGACCGGCGGGCCGGTGAAGCGCACCCGGACCGGAGGCAGCCGGGGCGGCGCCAACCGGGTCAGCGCGACGACGACCAGCACCACCAGCGCGGTCAGCCAGGCCGGGGTGCGCCCGGCACCCGGATCGGAGGAACCGGGCAGCCCGGCCGGATGGCGGAGGCTGACCCAGAGCACGCCCGCGCCCAGCAGGGCCACGCACACCGCCCCGATGAGGTCGAGGGTGTGCGGGCGGCGTCCAGCGGGTCCGGCCATGCCAGTAAATTAGCACGACCGAGTTAAAACCCGTGGGTCAGCTGATCTGCGGCCCCCGCGGCCCCTCGTCACCCGGGATGCCCTGCCCCGGCGTGTGGCCGGGGAGTTCGCTGCCACCGGTCTGCCCGGGCGGCAGCTGGACGCCGCCGGCGGGCTGGGGCGGTTCGGCGAGCGGGTCGCCCTTCATCTCCGGCGGGGTGACCGGCGGGATCTGCGAGGGCTGCCGGGTCGGCGAGCCGGTCCAGGCCGGTCGCTTCGGCCAGCGCTGCAGCGGCTCGAAGATCTTGGCCACCGCGTGCTTGTCCAGGGTCTCGTGCTCGAACAGCTGGCGGACCAGCTCGTCGAGGACCTCACGGTTGGTCTGCAGCACGTCGAACGCCTCCTGGTGGGCATTCGCGATCAGCGTCTTGACCTCCTCGTCGACGACCCCCGCGACCTCCTCGGAGTAGTCGCGGTTGCCGCCGCCGCCCATCTCCATGCCGAGGAAGGGCTCGGAGTCGCCCTTGCCGAGGCGGATCGCGCCGACCCGGTCACTCATGCCGTACTGGGTGACCATCGCGCGGGCGACGTTGGTGGCCTTGTCGATGTCGTTGGAGGCGCCGGTGGTCGGGTCGTGGAAGACGAGTTCCTCCGCTGCCCGGCCGCCCAGCATGTACGCCAGCTGGTCCAGCAGCTCGCCGCGGGTGCTGGAGTACTTGTCGTCGTCGGGCATCACCATGGTGTAACCCAGCGCCCGGCCGCGCGGCAGGATCGTCACCTTCTGCACCGGGTCGGTGCCCGGCATCGCCGCCGCGACCAGGGCGTGCCCGCCCTCGTGGTAGGCGGTGATCAGCCGCTCACGCTCGTTCATCAGCCGGGTCCGCTTCTGCGGGCCGGCGATCACCCGGTCGATGGCCTCGTCGACGTCGCCCTTGGAGATCAGCTTGCGGCCGCTGCGGGCGGTCAGCAGGGCGGCCTCGTTGAGCACATTGGCCAGGTCGGCACCGGTGAAGCCGGGGGTCCGCTGCGCCACCGACCGGAGGTCGACGTCGGCGGCGATCGGCTTGCCCTGGGCGTGCACCTTGAGGATCTGCGCGCGGCCGTTCATGTCGGGGGCGTCGACCTGGATCTGCCGGTCGAAGCGGCCCGGGCGGAGCAGCGCGGGGTCCAGCACGTCGGGCCGGTTGGTGGCGGCGATCAGGATGACCCCGCCGCGGACGTCGAAGCCGTCCATCTCGACCAGCAGCTGGTTCAGCGTCTGCTCGCGCTCGTCGTGGCCGCCGCCCATACCGGCGCCGCGGTGCCGGCCGACGGCGTCGATCTCGTCGATGAAGACGATCGCCGGGGCGTTGTCCTTGGCCTGCTCGAACAGGTCGCGGACCCGGGAGGCGCCGACGCCGACGAACATCTCGACGAAGTCGGAACCGGAGATCGAATAGAACGGTACACCGGCCTCGCCGGCGACCGCACGGGCGAGCAGGGTCTTACCGGTACCGGGCGGGCCGTAGAGCAGCACGCCCTTGGGGATCTTGGCGCCGACGGCCTGGAACTTGGGCGGGTCGGAGAGGAATTCCTTGATCTCCTCCAGCTCCTCGATCGCCTCCTCGGCACCGGCCACATCGGAGAACGTGGTCTTCGGGGTGTCCTTGTTGGCGACCTTGGCCTTGGACTTGCCGAACTGCATCACCCGGGAGCCGCCGCCCTGCATCGAGTTGAGCAGGAAGAAGAAGACCACACCGATCAGCAGGAACGGCAGCAGGCTGGGCAGCACGTAGTTCAAGAAGCCCGGCTGGGGCACCTTCACCGAGTAGTTCTCCAGGGTTCCGGCGGCGGACCGCTGCTGCAACCGGTCCGCGATCGGGCCGACCTGCGGGCCGACCCAGTAGGCCTTCAGCTTGGTCTTGTCATCGACGTTGACCTGGATCTGCTGCTCGCCCTCGATCAGCGTGACCTCCTTGAGCGGGTCGTTGCCGTTGATCACGGCAACCACCTCGGAGGTGGGCTTCTCGGTGTACCCGTCCACGGACTTGGCGAAGTCCAGGATGAGCAGCAGCGCGAGCAGGGCCAGGATGATCCAGACCACCGGCCCGCGGAAGATGCGTGAGAAGTTCATGACCTACCTAGTGCGGTTGGGTACACCAAAATTGCCCGGGTATGAGCACTCAGACCCTACCCGGGGGTGCCCAATATGACCCAACCACGGCCTCAGTGCAGCAGCTTCAGCCCGATCACGCAGCCGACGATGCCCATGATCAGCAGAATCTTGATCAGCGAGACCGTCTCGGTTCCGGTGGCCATCGCGTACGCCACCGTCAGCGAGGCACCGATCCCGGTCCAGATGGCGTACGCCGTGCCGACCGGCAGGGTGCGCATCGCATAGCCCAGCCCGAGCATCGACAGCGCCACCGCGACCAGGAAGACCAGCGAGGGGGCCAATCGGGACAGGCCCTCCGAGCGGCCCAGCGCGGTGGCCCAGACGGCCTCGAGCACCCCGGAGAGGACCAGTACCACCCAGGCCATCGCGCACCTCCAGGTCGACGCCGTTCAGCTGTAGACGTGCGGGGCGAGGGTGCCCACCGACGTCAGGTTGCGGTACTTGCCCGCGTAGTCGAGACCGTAGCCGACGACGAACTCGTTGGGGATGTCGAAACCGACCCACTTCACGTCGACCGCGTTCTGCGCCGCCTCCGGCTTGCGGAACATGGTCATGATCTCCAGGCTCGCCGGCTCCCGGGAGCGCAGGTTGGAGATCAGGTAGCTCAGCGTCAGACCGGTGTCGATGATGTCCTCGACGACCAGCACGTGCCGGCCGGAGATGTCGGTGTTCAGATCCTTCAGGATCCGGACCACCCCCGAGGACTGGGTCCCCGAGCCGTAGGACGAGATCGCCATCCAGTCCATCGACATGTGGATGCTCATCGCCCGCGACAGGTCGGCCATCACCATCACCGCCCCGTTGAGCACCCCGACCAGCAACAGGTCCTTGTCGCGGTAGGTCTCGTCGATCTCCTTGGCGAGTTCGGCCAGCCGTTCGGCGACCTGCTCCCGGGTGTAGAGAACGTTCGTCAGGTCGGCTGCGATGTGTCCCTCATCCACGAGGGTCAGTCTGGCAGAACCAGCAGCCGGTTTTCACGTCGGGCCACCCGCAACCCGGGCACCTCGACCCACTTCTGGCCGTGCCAGTCGGAGATCAGCGAGTCCACCGCGAGCACCTGGCGGTACGCCGGCTGCTCGGCTCCGCGCTCCACCAGCCAGCGGCGCAGCACCCGGCGGCGCAGTGCGGGTTCGTCGGGCAGCGCGGCCAGCGGCAGCTCGGCGGTCAGCTGGTCATCGGGCACCGCCTGCTGCGACAGCCGCTCCAGCAGCTCGGAGTCGTCGCGCAGCATGGTGGCGGTGCGGGCGAGCGATTCGGCGATGCCGGGGCCCAGCTTGTCCTCCATCAGCGGCAGCACCTTGCGCCGGATCCGGACCCGGGCGTACGCGTCGTCGGAGTTGTGCGGGTCGTCCCAGTACTTGGTGCCGGCCTCGGCGCAGGCGGCCTCGGTGAGCTTGCGGCGGACGCCGAGGAAGGGCCGGACGAAGCAGTCCCGTTCGGGCGCCATCCCGCGCAGCGAGCGGGCGCCGGAGCCGCGGGCCAGACCGAGCAGCACCGTCTCGGCCTGGTCGTCGAGGGTGTGGCCGAGCAGCACCAGGGCACCGGTCTCCTCGGCGACGGCGGCCAGCGCCTCGTGCCGGGCGGTCCGGGCGGCGGCCTCCGGTCCCCCGTCGGTGCCGACGTGCACCGCGACCACGTCGGCCTCCAGCCCGAGCTTGCCGGCCCGGGAGGCGGCCTTGGCGGCCACCTCGGCCGAGTCGGGTTGCAGCCCGTGGTCGATCACCACGGCCCGGGCGGGCAGACCCCGGCGGCGGGCGACGATGGCGGTGGCGGCGACCAGGGAGAGCGAGTCCGCGCCGCCGGAGCAGCCGACCAGCAGGGGCGCCTCCCGGTCCCCGATGGCGTGTTCGACGGCGCCGACGAGTTCCAGCAGGGCGGGTCCGAGTTCCTTCTTGGCCACCCTCATACCCCCATCCGACGCAGCCAGGCGTCCGGGTCGTGGATCTCGGCCAGGCTCGGCAGTTCGGCGGGCGAGGCCAGAGCCTGGTTGAAGCCGGTGAAACCGACCCGGTCGACCACGGCGCGGCAGAAGCGGGCGCCGTCGCGGTACTGGGCGAGCTTGAGGTCCATGCCGAGCAACCGGCGTACCACCTTGTCCAGCCCGCGACCGCTGCGCCGCCGCTCGAAGCGCTGCCGGATCTGGGTGACCGAGCCGATCACCTCCGGCCCGACGCGGTCCATCACCACATCGGCATGGCCCTCGAGCAGCGACATCAGCGCGGTCACCCGCTCCACCCGGTTCCGGGTGTCGGTGGCGTCGGCGCCGATCAGGTCGAGCAGGGTGGCGCCGGCGGCGTCGTTGCGCAGCCGGTTCAGCAGCTCACCGAAGGCCGGGGTGTTCAGATCCAGCCCGGCCAGCAGGCCGTCCATCTCGGCCCGGAGGTGGTCCCGCAGCCAGGCCCGGGCGGTGAACTGCACCCGGTGGGTCTCCTCGTGCAGGCAGACCCAGAGCCGGAAGTCGTGCGGGTCGGCGCCCAGCTGGCGTTCGGCGTGCAGCACGTTCGGCGCGACCAGCAGCAGCCGGCCGGCCGGTGCGTGGAAGGGGTCGAACTGGCCGAGCACCTTGGTACCGAGCCAGGCCAGCACGCTGCCCAGTTCGACCGCCGCGGCGCGGCCACCGCGGCCGGGTCGCCGGTTCGGCTCGCCGGGCAGGTCACCGCCGAGGACCCCGCGCATCGATTCGACGTTGGCGCGCAGCCAGCTGCGCCGGTCGACGATGAGCACCGGTGCGGAGTCCGGCGGAGCGGTCAACTGGGCGGTCTCGGCGACCAGTGGCTGGGCGCGGGTGGCGCCGGCGCGGAGCTCGGCCACCGCCTCGGCCGCTTCGGCAGGGGTGACCTGCGGGCCCGCCGGGATCAGTCGGGAACCGGTACCGATGGCCAGCTCCCAGTCGATCGGGGGCAGCATCCCTGTCACTCCTCGCGGGGCTGTCATGGCTGCGAGCGTACGCGCGGCGGGCCGGGATCAGAATCCGCGGCCCGCCGGGGCGTACTCGAACGCTGCTGGCTCAGCGCTTGTAGGTCATGTGCCAGCTCTCGGAGGAGACGTCGAACACGAAGCCGTACTTGCCGGCGTTGCGGTGCAGCCAGTCCCGGCCGTCCCGGCCGACGTCGAAGGCGCGGCCCCAGCCGTGGTTGGAGGTGCCGGGCCGGGCAGCCAGGTTGCCGTTGTTGCACTTCTTGGTCTTGTAGCAGTCCCAGAAGTACTGCTGGCGGGCGAGGCTGCGGTAGCCGTCGTTGACGGTGATGTCCCGGCCGCCGTGGGCGGCCTTGAAGGCGTTGTTCATCGCGGTGTAGTCCTTCAGCAGGGTGCAGCTCATCTGCTCCTTGCTGTTGCCGGGTACGGCGACCAGCGCCGAGCTCGGCAGCTTGCCGTTGGCGAAGTTGCGCGGGTTGGGGCAGCTGCCGCTGCCGCCACCGCTGCCACCGCTGCCGCCGGAGGAACCGCGGAGCAGCTTCGACCAGGTGGCGGGGCCGACGACCCCGTCCGCGCTCAGGCCGTTGGTGCGCTGGAAGTTGATGACCGAGGCCTTGGTCTTCGGGCCGAAGTTGCCGTCGACCTGCAGTCCGAGGCGGCCCTGCAGCGCCTTCACCGCGGTGCCCTTGGATCCGTAGCGGACCACGCCGAGTGCCTTGTCCCAGGTCTTCGGCCCGGTCACGCCGTCGGCGCTCAGGCCCTTGGACTTCTGGAATGCCTTCACCGCGGCGACCGTCTTCGGGCCGTAGCTGCCGTCGACGCCGGTGCCGACGGCGGCCTGGATGGCCTTCACGGCGTTGCCGGTGGCGCCCTGCTTGAGCACCGGCAACCCGGAGGTCGGGATACCGGCGGCGTCGGCGGTGGCTGCCGGTGCGACGGTGTTGACGACGGCGAGGGTTGGTGCGGTGACCGCGAGCGTCGCGGCGGCGGTGACGAGGATCTTCTTGCGCAGCTTCATGTCTGACTCCCTGGTGGCCCCAGTGGGGGGTGGTGGATGCCCCTTACCGAATCAGTCGGGAAGTCACTTCCACCAGAGCGAAGGGGGTGGAAAGTTCCACACAGCGACGGTGGTCAGAGGTCTTCCACCGGGAGTCAACTGCAGCCGCAGCTCGCCAGCGCCGCGGTCACCCGGTCCAGCCAGACCCGGTCGGCGTACTCGTTCTGGTCGTCGTTGATGATGAACGAATAGACCAGCAGCGCGCCGTCGCCGGCGCGGACGTAGCCGGCCATCGAATGCACCCGGGTCAGGGTGCCGGTCTTGGCCCGGACCAGCCCGCGGCCGGCCTGGGTACCGTCCTCCAGATAGCGGCCGGCCAGGGTGCCCTCCACCCCGGCGACCGACATCCCGGTGGCCAGCGCCCGCAGCTGAGGGTGGTCGGCGGAGACGGCGAGCTGCACGACCCGGGTCAGCGAGGTCACCGAGGCGAGATTGCTGCGGGCCAACCCGGAGCCGTCAACGATCCGCATCCCGTCGGTCCAGGCGCCGAGCCTGGTCAGGGTCTGCTGCATCGCGGCCTGGGCGTCGGCGATCGAACCGCTGCGGCCACCGGTACGCCCGACGTGGCGGAACAGCACCTCGGCGGCGTCGTTGTCGGAGTAGATCAGGATCTGCTCGACGATCCGTTCCAACGGCAGGCCCTTGACCTGGGCGAGCTGGGCGGCCTGCTGCGGCGCACTACCGGCGTTCACCGCGGTCACCTGCACACCCCGACGACCGAGTTCGGCGGCGAAGGCGTTGCCGGCACCGCGGGCCGGATCGCGGTCCCGGGGACCGATCGCCTGATTGTTGATCCGGGCCCCGTCGATCCACAGCGCCGAGGTGTCGGCGGCGTAGTCCCGGTAACCGGGCAGCCAGTCGGGGTTCCAGGTGGGCCCGCTGAACAGGGTGTTGTCGGTGACCACTTCGACCGGCCCGCTCTGCCCCTGGGCCTGCAGCGCCTCGGCGGTGCTGCGGGCCAGGGTGAGGATCGAGGCCCGGCCGTCGGCGGGTTCGCCGCCGAGCAGATAGGGGTCACCACCGCCGACCAGATAGACCTTGCCCGGATCGGCCGGATCGCGGCGCACGGTGGTGCTGAACCGCTGATCGGGGCCGTAGGCGTCCAGTGCGGCCACGGTGGTGAGGGTCTTCAGCGTGGAGGCCGGGGTGCCGACCTGGCCGGTGTTGTTGGCATAGACCTGCTCGCCGGTGGCCTCGTCGACCACCTGGCCCATCATCCGGCCGCCGATCGGTCCGACCGCGGCGATCCGCTCGGCGACCCGGGCCGCCCTGGTACCGGGCTGCGGGGTGGCCGGTTCCAGCACCGGCGCCGCGGGTTGCGGCGGCAGGCCGGCGGGCTGCTCGTCGTGGTCGAAGATGCTCGGATCGATGGTGGAGGCGCCCCCGTCGACCCAGAGCCCGGTGGCGTAGAGGCCCTTGCGGCCGAGCGACTGGGCCACACCGGTGACCAGGCCCACCACGACCAGCACGACGACTGCCATCAGCAGCCCTGCGCGCAGCATCACACTCCCGCGGCGGCTGTTTGGCATCTGGCTCCCGGGGGTAACGGTATGGTCTGTGGCGTACACATCACAGAGAGGGTCATTGGTGACTGAAGAGTACTCCGCCCCGGCCGGCCAGGACGCCCCCGAACCGCCGAAGGGCATCCGTTTCGATGTGACCGTCGAAATCCCCAAGGGACAGAAGAACAAGTACGAGGTCGACCACGAGACCGGTCGGATCCGCCTCGACCGCACCCTCTTCACCTCCACCCAGTACCCCTCCGACTACGGCTTCATCGAGGGCACCCTCGGCGAGGACGGCGATCCGCTGGACGCGCTGGTGCTCGTCCCGGAGCCGACCTTCCCCGGTTGCCTGATCGAGTGCCGGGCGATCGGCATGTTCCGGATGACCGATGAGGCCGGTGGTGACGACAAGGTGATCTGCGTCCCGACCGACGACCATCGCCGCGACCATCTGCAGGATCTCGAGGATCTGCCGACCTATTCGGTCCTGGAGATCGAGCACTTCTTCACCGTCTACAAGGACCTCGAGCCCGGCAAGTCCGTCGAGGGTGCCACCTGGGCCGGCCGGGTGGATGCCGAAGCCGAGATCCATGCCTCCTTCGAGCGCGCCAAGGGCACCTCGTTCGAGGCGCACCACAAGCTGATCTGAGGTCGACCCCCGCGTGAGTTCCCGGCTGCTGCTGTTGTTGTCTCCGGCCGCGAATCGGGTGTACGCCGGCTCGGCCGACCGCTTGGCGGCGGCCGAGCTGCAGATCTGCGCCGGGCTGGATTCGGTTGCCCCGCAACGGATCGCGGGCATCGACTATCTGGCCTTCGACGCCTCGCCCGGTGAGGATCTGCTGCGCACGGTCGCCGGCCAGTCGGCCCGGTTGGCGCTGTTCGAGGAGGTCGACGCCCACCTTCTCCGGCCCCGGGAGCTACCCGTGGTCGATGAGTTGGACGACGACTTCGTCACCATCCCGAAGTACCAGGGCAAGACCAACGAGCAGTTCACCCGCCTGCTGCTGAACGTGACGCTGTCCCAGGTGACCGCGCCGCGGGATCGGCAGTGGACGGTGCTGGATCCGCTGGCCGGCCGCGGTACCACGGCGGCGGTGGCCTGGCTGTCCGGGTTGGATGCGGCCGGGGTGGAGGCCGATCAGAAGTCGGTCGAGGCGATGGCCGGGTTCTGGAAGACCTGGTTGCGGCGCAAGCGGCTCAAGCACAACGCCGAGATGTCACCGGTACGCCGGGAGGGCAAGTCGATCGGCAAGCGGTTCGATGTCACCGCGACCCTGCCGAGCGGCCGCCGGGCGAGCCTGACGGTGTTCACCGGCGATACCCGCAATTCCAAGGCCCTGTTCGGAAAGCGGCGGTTCGAGGCGATCGTCGCCGACGCCCCCTACGGCGTGGTGCACGGATCCCGCACCGATGTGGTCGGGGTGGCCGGGAAATCGCGGTTGCTTGCAGAGCCAAAGGGTACGCGCGATCGCTCCCCAGCCGGGTTGCTCGGTGAGGCCGTGGGTGGCTGGGCGGAGCAGCTGGTGCCCGGCGGCGCGCTCGGGCTGAGCTGGAACACCCTGGGCCTGTCCCGCGAGGATCTCGCCGCGGTGTTGCAGCGCGCCGGGCTGGAGGTGCGCGACGGCGGGCCGTGGTTGGAGTTCGCGCACCGGGTGGATTCCTCGATCAACCGTGATCTGCTGGTGGCCCACAAACCTGACTGAGAGGTCGATGTGATGGACGAGCACCGAACGCTGTTGTTGCTGCGGCACGCGCAGGCGGTGGACTTCTCCCCCGGCCGCGGTGACATCGACCGTCCGCTCACCGATGCCGGCCGTTCGCAGGCGGACCACCTCGCCGAAATCCTTGCCGAGCAGGGAATGCGCGTCGACCGGGTGCTCTGCTCGGCGGCGCTGCGCACCCGGGAGACCGCCGAGCGGCTCAATCCGGGGGTCGATCTCGAACTGCTGGAGGACCTCTACAACGCCGGTTCGGAGACGATCGAGCGGCATGTCGCGGAGAGCGACCCGGGCCAGCGGGTGGTGCTGGTGGTCGGGCACGCGCCCGGCATCCCCACCCTGGCGCACGCGCTCGCCGATGAGCAGACCTCGGAGCCGAAGGCGCTGGAGTCCATCGCCCGCGGCTACCCGCCGGCGACGCTGGCGGTGCTCGAGGTGACCGGCGACTGGGCCGAACCGGCGGGCGTACGCCTGGTCGAGGTCTGGCACGGCTGATGAGCGACCTGCAGTGCCCGGCCCGGTTGTTGTTCGTCGCAGTGGATGGGTTCGACCGGCGGGCACTGCTCGCCGCGCTGGGGGCGGAGCGGGTGGCCGGTCTGTGGGCGGCGACCGAGGCGGAGGCGGCCGAGTTGGCGGAGGCGCTGGGGCTCGGGGTGCGAGTGGATGAGCGGTTGAGCGACCCCGACCAGCTGGATCAGCTGATCGAGGATGTCGCGGATCTCGGCCGGGGTGAGACCACCGTGCTGCTGGGTCGGATCGGCCCGCTCGAGGTCCTCGTCGACGGCGACGGCGTACGCCGCCGGCCCTGGCTCATTCGCTGACGGGCTGCTCCGGGCGCGGCAGGGTGATCGTCGCGGTCGCGCCGCGTCCGGGACCGGGCGAGGTGAGCCCGAGCCGGCCCTGCTGGGCGTCGATGACGGCGCGAGAGATCGTCAGCCCGAGCCCGGTACCGGGGCCGGGTCGCGATCCGGGGGCGCGGTGGAAGCGCTCGAAGACCGCCTCGGTCTCCTCGGCCGGCAGCCCTGAACCGTTGTCGGTGATGGTGATCCGACCGACCGGGGCACCGTCGACGCTGGTCCGGGAGACGCCGATCAGCACCTGCGGTCGGGCCTGGTCGGCGCTGGCCTGCAGCGCGTTGCCGAGCAGGTTGATCAGCACCTGGGCGAGCTGGCGGCGGTCGGCCCGCACGGTGGCGGTACCGCCGGGGAGCAGGGTGAGTTCCCCGCCGGCGGCCTCGAACTGGGGCCGCAGCCGGTCGGCGATTTCGGTGGCGAGGGCCCGCAGTTCGACCTCGGTGACCTCGAGGTCGACCTCACCGCGCTGCACCCTGGCCAGGGTGGACAGATCGGTCGCCAGCCGGCGGATCCGGCGCACCTCACGCTGCGCGGTCTCCGGCTCGGGCAGGGCGGCGAGCTCGGTGTCCAGCACCTGCAGGGGCGCGGTGAGCTGGTCGGCGGCCTGGCCGATGAATGCGTCGTGGCGACGGTCGGTGTCGGCGAGGCGTTCGCCACGGTCGGACAGGTCGGCGGTCAGTTCGAGCTGCCGCTGCTCCCGGTTGGCCAGTTCGGCCTGGTCGCGCAGCAGCCGCGGGCGCAGCGCCAGGAAGCACCCGGCGACCCCGACCAGCAGACCGATGACGGCAGCGAGAATGATTCCGGTCATCGCATTTCCTCCACCCGGTGAGGCTATCGCCCTATATTTGCGGCCAGGTACCTGCTCGAAGGGGAGACATCGTGACCGATCCGCGCGTCAGCACCGTCGATGGCCTGATCCGCCGCAGCGCGCGGCGTACACCCGAGGCGGTGGCGGTCCGCTTCGCCGACCGGGAGTGGACCTATCGCGAGCTGGACGAGGCGACCAGCCGCGGGGCGGCGTACCTGCTCGGTCGTGGGCTGTCCCCCGGTGATCGGGTGGCGGCGTACGGGAAGAACTCCGATGCCTATCTGATCGCCTTCCTGGCGTGTGCGCGGGCCGGGTTGGTGCATGTGCCGTTGAACTATGCGTTGACCGGTGGCGAATTGGCTTATCTGATTGAGGATTCCGGTGCCTCGTTGGTGCTGGCGGATCCGGCGTTGGCGGGGAATCTGGAGTCGGTGTGGTCGGGTGGTTTGGTGCTGCTGCGTGATGATCCGGAGAGTTTCGGGGCGGTGGTACGCACCGGTGAGCTGCCGGCGGAGTTGCCGGCGGTGGCCGATGGCGATCTGGTGCAGTTGCTCTACACCTCGGGGACCACGTCGCGGCCGAAGGGGGCGATGATGACCCATCGGGCGTTGGTGCATGAGTATCTGTCCTGCCTGACCGCGCTGGACTTCGCGCCCGATGACGATCCGCTGCATGTGATGCCGCTCTACCATTCGGCGCAGCTGCACGTGTTCATCATGCCGGCACTGGCGATCGGTGGGTGCAACACGATCCTGGAGGTACCGGATCCGGGCGAGGTGCTGCGTCGGCTGGCCGAGGACGGGCATCGGTCGTTCTTCGCCGCGCCGACGCTGTGGGTGGCGATGGCGAATCACGAGTCGCTGGCCGGGTTGGACCTGGCCGGGGTCGAGAAGTGCTATTACGGGGCGTCGATCATGCCGGGGCCGGTTCTGCAGCGACTGCAGGAGAAGATGCCGAACTCGGGGTTCTACAACTGTTTCGGGCAGTCCGAGATCGCGCCGTTGGCGACCGTGTTGCGGCCGGAGGAGCATGTGGAGCGGCCGGATTCGGCGGGGCGTCCGGTGCTGTTCGTGGAGTTGCGGGTGGTCGATCCGGAGGGTACGGAGGTGGCGCCCGGTGGGACCGGTGAGGTGGTCTACCGCTCACCGCAGCTGTGTACCGGTTATTGGAACAAGCCGGAGGAGACCGAGGCGGCGTTCGACGGTGACTGGTTCCATTCCGGGGACCTGGTCCGGATCGACGAGGAGGGGTTCATCTTCGTTGTGGACCGGATCAAGGATGTGATCAACACCGGTGGTGTGGTGGTCGCCTCCCGCGAGGTCGAGGATGCGTTGTACTCGCACCCCGCCGTTGCGGAGGTCGCCGTGATCGGCGTACCCGATGCGAAGTGGATCGAGGCCGTGCATGCGGTGGTGGTGGCGAAGGACGCGGTCACCGTCGAGGAGCTGACCGCGTACGCCCGCGAGCGCCTTGCGCCGTTCAAGGTGCCCAAGTCCATCGAGTTCTCCGATTCCTTGCCCCGCAACGCATCCGGGAAGATCCTGAAACGCGAACTGCGCCCAGCGGAGTGACGTTCATCGAGTAGGTCGCGCAGCGACCGTGTCGAGATGAACCCACGTTGGCTGAGCTGAGCGAGCGACGGATGCCTTCCCACGTTGGCTGTTGACTGCGCGCTCCTGTGGTCGGGGCATGGGAGTTCGGTTGGGGCATGGCACACCATGCTCGGACCGAAGGACGATGCCCCGACCGAATCAGAAGGGTGCGGGTTCGACGGATTCGCTTCCCTGGTTGGATAGCAGGGCAGGCTGAGTATCCGGCGGAGCCGACTTCTTCGCCTTCTGCTTCGCCGTCTTCTGCTTGGCCGCGTTGGCCTGGTCGCGGGCAGCCTGGCGTAGGTCGCGAAGCCGTTGGTTCTTGCGGGCGCGGCGGAGCCGCTCGCGTTCGCGGGCTTCGTCGGCTGCTTGTTCGGCTTCGGCCTGTTCCTTCTCCAACTGGGCCTGGCCGTTGCACAGGGTCTCCCAGAGAAGCTTTTCGGTCCGGGAGAGCGAAGCCGCCGGGTCGTTGATCAGGTGATCGGGTGGTGGATGGTCCCAGGTGCCATGTGCGCTGACCCAGGCCTCCTGCCCGGCGGGTGTTTTCCAGTGGAACACCCCGGGGGAGGGTTGCTCGACCCGGAATCCGGCGTGGGTTCGTGCCCGATGCGAGGCCCGGTTCAACGGCCCCAGGTTGCTGGAGCTGGTCGGCCCCTCCGGTGCGGGAACCGTGTGATCGAGGTCGATCCCGCGTCCGAACGCACTGCGATTCGATCGGGGGAACATCACATACCGGTCGCGCAGCTTCACCCGCTGCGCCAACTCGTCGCTGGGTCGGTAGGTGTTCACCATCACCGGGGCGGCCAGGTCGATGACCGGCCGCACTTTCACGGTCCCGGAGCAGTGCTCCAGCAGTTCTTTCAGATGCTGGAGGGTGACCGGTCCGAGTGCTTCGCCTTCACCACCACGGCCGTTGGCCAGGTCGCGGGAGTTCATGTGCAGGATCAGCTCGGCGCCGTGCCGGCAGCGCTCACTGGTGGGGGAGACGAGTTCCCCGTCACGGTTCACCACATCCCCTTGCGGGGTGACGATCGCACCGTCGAGCAACGACGGCTGGAGCAACTGTCGGGCCCGGTCGGGATGCGCGAGGTGGCCGAGGGCTTCGGCGCGGAGTTCGTCCCGTGACGCGGTGGAGCCACCGGCCTTCAACACGTCGGCGAGGCGATCGAGCGTCCCGTTCAACTGGGCGGCGTCACCGGCGTCGAGGTTCGCGTAGAGGTCGGTGATGCCAGCGATGGTCCTGTTCGGGGTGAACTCCACGCGGCGGTGCTTCTTGGCGGCCTGGCGTTCGGCTTCCTTGTCATCGTTGAGAATCAACGCGACCTGTGCCTCGGTCGTCGCGACCGCTCGCTTCGAGGTCAGGGGCACCAGACGCAACGCCCACAGGGAGTCGAACTCGCGGGCCTGGGTGAAGTTCAGCTGCAGGGCGGCGCGGGAGATGTCGCGGGCGACCCACACGGGAATGTCGCAGTCGAGGGTGGCCTGCCACAGGATCGGATGCCGGTGGCGGAGGTTGAGCACGTCGGCGGTCCAGACCTGCGCGGTCTCGGGCGAGCAGCCCAATGACATCGCCAACTCGAGGTGGAAGAACTCGGTGATGCCGGGCGTCCCGTCCGCGCCGGGGAAGACGAGCTGTTCACCGTGCAGAACTCTCGCGGTGAGTTCGTCGGTGTGGGTGTTGAGGCCGGAGTAGGTGTCGCAGGCGGCGGCGATCGCGACGAGCTGGCGGGCCGAAGCCTGGGCGATGGTGTCGCTTTCGGCGCGGATCGCGGCGAACACTTCGGCTCGTTCCTTGGTGGTCATTGGTGATCACCTCCTCTCGTCTGCTACGTCCAACATTAGCTACTGTGTTCGAATCATTCAAGAGGGTTTGGGGAATATTTCTGGGTTCATCTCGACACGGTCGCTGCGCGACCTACTCGATGAACGGGGCGTACGGGTTCATCTCGATTGTCGACTGCTCCGGCGCTCCGGTACACTCACTCCTCGGTCGGCACGCCGGCCGATGCCGCCTTAGCTCAGTAGGTAGAGCAACGCACTCGTAATGCGTAGGTCGGGGGTTCGACTCCCCCAGGCGGCTCTCAGGGAGGCATCGATGGCCAAGGACCGGCCGGCACGGGTCAAGGATGTGCACGACGCGGCGCGCGCGATGCCGCACGTGACCGTCGAGGTCGGCAACAGCGGCAACCACGTCTACCAGGTGGGCGGGAGATCTTTCGTCTTCTTCCGCAACCCGCGACCCGACGCCTTCGATCCCGAGACCGGTGAACGCTACGACGACGTGATCGTGATCTGGGTCGCCGACGAGGCCGACAAGCAGGCACTGATCCAGGACCAGAACTCCCCGTTCTTCACCACCCCGCACTTCGACGGGCACCCCTCGATCCTGGTTCGCGCCAGCCGGCTCGGTGAGACCGGCCGACAACTGATCACCGAACTGGTCCAGGAGGCCTGGCTGTCCCGCGCCTCCCGGCGCCGCGCCGATGCCTGGCTCGCGACCGCGGGTCGGTGAGACTCACACCTCGTTGGTACGCCGGGCCATCCGGTCGCCCAGCGTGGTCAGCCGGTCCACCAGGCCACCGCGCCGCAACCCGGTGCGGGCCTGCTCCCCATCCACGGTCTCGCTGTTCGTACCGTGCGGCAGCAGTCGACCCGCCAGCCCGAGCAGCGTCGCGGTGGTACCGGGCAGCAACCCCTGCACCGCGGCGGCCACCCGGGTGAGCGGCGAGATCGGCACCAGCGCCTTGCCGGCCAGGGTGCCGTCGACGATCCGACGCGCGGCGACCTCACCATCGACCGACACCAGCGGCAACGACGCCCCCGGTGCGAACCAGGCGTACTCCTTGGCCGCATCGCCGAAGAACTGCGCCCGCAGGTGCGAACCGGTACGCATCAGCCAGGGGGTGATCGTGGTGACCGTGACACCGGTGCCCGAGGTCGCCGCTCGCAGACCCTGACTGAATCCGTAGGCACCGAATTTCGCTGTGCTGTAAGGGAGAAGATGCGGAACGCTGATCATCCCGCCCACCGACGAGACGGTCCCGATGTGGCCACTGCGCCGCTCCCGCATCCCCGGCAGCACGGTCATCGCGACGTTGATCGGCCCCCACAGCATCACGTCGATCGCCTCGACGAAATGCTCGTGGGTGACCGCCTCCGGCGGGCCGACCTGGATGTTGCCGGCCACCTGGATCGAGGTCTCGATCGGACCCAACTCGGTCTCGATCTGTCGCACCATCGCCCGGACGGCTTCCACCTCCGAGACGTCGCAGGGGTACGCCGTCGCGTCGACCCCTTCCTCGGCCAGCGAACGCACCGCCTGCTGCAGGGCCTCGGCATTCCGGGCGCAGAGCGCCACGCGATACCCACGGCGACCCAGCTCGCGGGCCACCAGCAATCCCAGTCCCCGCGACGCGCCGGCCACCACCGCGATCGGCGCACCTGACTCAGTCATCCCCCCGCCTCCGTCCACCTCGACAAAGCGACATTCCGCCGCTGCAGCAACGATGTCACCACCCCGGACCCGTCACCACCCCGGGGCCACCCGGAACAGCTCACCCGGTCGAGGCGTCGATCAATCCCTGCAGGGAATCCCGCGTACTGGTCAGCTCCGCGATCCGCGCATCGTGCTCGCGCAGGTGCGCGACCAGCAGCGGCACCGCGCACGGCTCCAGCCACCCCGGTTCGTGGATGCAGTCGACCAGTTCCCGGATCACCCGGATCGGCAGCCCGGCATCGAGCAGTTCGCGGATGAAGCGCACCTGCTCGACCGCGTCCTGGTCGAACAGTCGCTGCCCCGCTGAGGATCGCGACGCCCGCAGGACCCCCTCGTTCTCATAGTGGCGCAGCATCCGCGGGCTGACTCGGGCACGGTCCGCCAGCTCACCGATCCGCAGCAACCGCTGCGGGCTTGCCTCTGACACTGGTGTCAACTCCTAGCTTGTCCCCATGCCGATCTCCGAAACCCAGTTCAACGGTAACCGGGCCAGCGCGGAAGACCTTGCTCCGCTGGCATTCGCCGGGTACGCCCACTTCACCGCCATGCAGGTGCGCGACCGCGCGGTCCGCGGGCTCGACCTGCATCTGGCCCGGTTGCGCGCGGCCAGCGAGCAGCTGTTCGGCCGAGCCGTCCCCGATGACCGGATCCGCGACCTGTTGTGCTCCGCGACCGCGGACGCACCGGCCGATCTGTCGCTGACCTGCCATGTGAGTGCCCGCCCGGGCGAGTTCAATCGCGCCAGCACCGACACCGAGCTCGACCTGCTGGTCCGGATCACCGATCCGGTCACCCCGGCACCCGACCCCGTCACCCTGGCCGCGCTGCCCCACCAACGGCATCTCCCCCAGCTCAAGCACGTCGGCGAGGTGGCCAAGACCGAGTTGCTGCGGCGGGCGAACGAGGCCGGCTTCGATGACGCGGTCTTCGTCGACCACTCCGGGCGGATCAGCGAGGCGACGATCTGGAACATCGCCTTCTGGGATGGGACATCGGTGATCTGGCCGCAGGCCGAGCTGCTCGACGGCATCACCCAGCAGATCCTGCGTCGCCGGCTGTCCGCGCAGGGAATCCCGCAGACCACTCGACCGGTCCGGGTGATGGACCTCGATGACCGGTTCGCCGCCGCGCTGATGAACTCCTGGAGCCCGGGCATCCCGGTGTCCCGGATCGCCGATCAGCCCCTCGGCGACCACACCGACCTCATCGGACTGCTGCACCGGGCGTACGCCACAGAGCCACCGGTCCCGCTGTGTGACCCCTCGAAGTCCCAATAGACAAAGAAAAACGGGGTGACGACCTGCCGGTCGCCACCCCGTCCCCGAAAGTTGTTGCGGGAGATCAGGCCTGCTTGATCGCCGAGATCTCGAGCTCGAGCTTGACCTTCTCCGAGACCAGCACGCCACCGGTCTCCAGGGCGGCGTTCCAGGTCAGGCCGAAGTCCTTGCGGTTGACGGTGATCTCACCCTCGAAGCCGGCGCGCTGGTTGCCGAAGGGGTCGGTCGCCGAACCGGTGTACTCGAAGGGAATGGTCACCGGCTGGGTGACACCCTTGATGGTCAGGTTGCCGGCCACGTCGAAGGTGTCGTCGCCGGTCACCTTCACACCGGTGGACTCGAAGTGCCAGCTCGGGTGCTGGGCGACGTCGAAGAAGTCGGGCGAAGCCAGGTGCGCATCGCGATCGGAGCTGCGGGTGTCGACCGAGGCGGGGTCGATGGTGACGCGCACCGAGGAGTTGTCGGGATTCTGGCCGTCCAGGTTGGCGGTGCCCTCGAACTTCTCGAAGGAACCTCGGACCTTGGCCACCATGGCGTGACGCGCGACGAAGCTCAACGAGCTGTGCGCGGCGTCGATGGCGTAGGTCCCGGTCAGTTCGCTCAGGTTGCTCACGTTTCTCCTTCAGAGTTGAATGTTCAATCAATCTACTGCCACTTTCAATCAAAGACAAGTTCACCGCAACTGCGGCATCAGGATGGTGAACGGGACGCAAATGCGTGTAGAACTGTCCCATGCGCAACTATCGGGTGAGCGAAGCCGCGGCACTCCTGGGTGTCAGCGACGACACGTTCCGTCGGTTGGTCGACTCCGGACAGGTGCCGGCCGAGACCGACTCGGCGGGCCGGCTGACCATTCCCGGACCGGACCTGGCGGCGTACGCCGAATCCCGCCCGCAGGCCGCCGAGGACCCCTTCGGCGGCGCACTGTCGGCCCGCAACCGGCTGACCGGCATCGTCACCGAGGTCCGCACCGATGGGGTGATGGGCCAGGTGCAGCTGCGCTGCGGCCCGCACCGGATCACCTCGTTGATCAGCGCCGACTCGGTCCGCGACCTCGGCCTGGAACCGGGTGCCCTGGCGGTCGCGGTGATCAAGGCGACCACGGTGATCATCGAGTCCGAGGGGGCGGCCGAGTGAGCGTCCGGAACGCAACCACCGCAGCGATCGCGGCCATCGGCGTACTCGCCCTCACCGCCTGTTCGCAGTCCCCCGCCGCCGGGGAACCGGCCGCTACCACGAAGCAGACGATCACCGTCTATGCCGCCGCTTCGCTGACCAAGGCCTTCACCCAGCTGGGCAAGGACTACCAGGAGCAGCACCCCGGCAGCACAGTCCGGCTCACCTTCGGCGGGTCGGCGGATCTGCTGACCCAGTTGCAGAACGGCGCCCCCGGCGATGTGCTCGCCACCGCCGACGAGGCGACCATGACCAAGGCGGTGAACGCGAAACTGAACGGCGGCGAACCGGAGATCTTCGCCACCAACCGGCTCACCATCGCCACCGCACCCGGCAATCCCAGGCAGATCGCCTCCCTCGCCGATCTGGACAAGGTCAGTCTGGTCACCTGTGCACCCCAGGTGCCCTGCGGCAATGCCACCGGGCAGGTCGCCCGCGCGGCCGGGGTGACGCTGAAGCCGGTCAGCGAGGAGAACAGCGTGACCGATGTGCTCGGCAAGGTGACCGGCGGCCAGGCCGACGCCGGGATCGTCTATCGGACCGACACCCGGGCGGCCGGTGACAAGGTCACCGCCGTCGACTTCCCGCAGGCCGATCAGGTGCTGAACCGCTACCCGATCGTGGTGCTGGCCTCCTCCACCGGGCCCGGCCCGGCCAAGAGCTTCACCGATTTCATCCGTGGCCCCCGCGGCCAGCAGGTGCTCGCCGACGCCGGCTTCGGCGCCGGCGACTGAGCGGTCTCAGGAGCAGGTGAGGTCGGTCGCCGGTACGCCGGTGGTGAAGGTCTGCACGACCGCATCGTCGACACACTTCGATTTGCCGCCATAGGCCGCGTGCCCCTCCCCCTGATAGGTCAGCAACCGGGCCGCGCCGAGTTCGCGAGCCATCCGGGGGGCGTATTCGTAGGGTGTGGCCGAGTCCCCGGTCGTGCCGATCACCAGGATCTGGGGCACCCCGGGGGCGGTGACCGGACCGGGCATCGGTTTCGGCGGCACCGGCCAGCTCGGGCAGACGTAGTCGGGTCCGAAGTAGCGCCCGAAGATCGGTGCCTGCCGGGTCTCCTGCTCGGCCTTCGCGTCGGCGGCGGCCAGGCCCTTGTCCGGGCGGTCCAGGCAGCGGATCGCGTCGAAGGCGTACGCCCGGTTCGCGTACCGGCCATCGGCGCTGCGGCCCTCGTAGCTGTCGGCCATCTCGAGCAGCGCCCTGCCGTCCCCGGCGCGTGCCTGCTCGATCGCCTCGAGCAGCTTCGGCCAGCCGGATTCGGTTCCGTACAAGGAAGAGATCACCCCGGTCACCGCCAGTGACTGGGTCAGCGGCCGGTTCCCGCCGGCCGGGATCGGGGCCCCGTCGGCACCGTCGAAGAGACCGGTGATCCGGGCGAGGACAGCCGCGCGATCGCTGCCCAGACTGCAGTTCCGGCCGGCGCACCAGTCCGCGAATTCGGTCAGCGCCCGGTCGAAGCCCATCGCCTGCACCACCGACTGGTCGTCGGGGATCACGTTCACCGCACTGTCCAGCACCATCGCCCCGACCCGGTCGGGATACATCTGGGCATAGCGGGAGCCGATCGCGGTGCCATAGGAGTAGCCGAGGAACTGCAGCTTCGGATCGCCGACGAGCCCGCGCAACAGATCCAGGTCGCGCACCGTGTCGACGGTCGAGATGTGCTCCAGCAGTTCGCCCGAGTTGGCCAGGCAGGCGCGGCCGAAATCGGCGTTCAGCTGCCGGTACGCCGCCCGCTCGGCCTCGTCGTCGGGTGAACTGTCCGCGGCCAGCAGGGTGTCGGTCTGGGCCGGGTCGGTGCAGCGCACCGGGGTGGAGGCACCGGTGCCACGCGGATCCCAGCCGACGATGTCGTACTGCTCCAGACCGGTACGCTGCAGACCGGCCGCCAACCAGCGACCACCCTCCCCCGGCCCACCGGGGTTGACGAACAGGGTGCCCAGCCGCGGCTGCCTGCTGGCCGGGACCTTGAGCAGCGCCAGGGTGACCGCACGCTCGTCGGGGCGCTCGGCATCCAGCGGGGCGAGGGCATTCGCGCACTCGTACGCCCGGTTGCCGATCGTGCAGCGGTTCCAGTCGAGGCGCTGCTGCTGATAACGGGTGGGACCTGCACCCGGGGGCGGGTCGACGAGCCCGGTCGGGGTGACCTCGGGGATCGGCAGCTGCGGCCGGTCCGGTGCGGTGGCCTCGCCGGCCGGACGGGTGGCGGCCGGCTGCGGCGTACCGAACAGGGCGGGGTCGGGCGCGGGGGCCGGTGCTGGTGCGGCGGCGCTGCACCCGGTGACGGTCATCGCGAGGGCGAGCAGCCAACCGATTCCCAGCCGCGCCCTCATGGGTGCAAATGTAGGCGGATCGGGGTAACCGCGATGGTCACCCCGATCCGCCGTGGGTCGAGCAGGGTCGGTATCAGGCCTTGGCGGCCGCGCGACGGCGCCGGAAGGCGGCGTCCACGCTGGCACCACCGGCGCCGACGCAGAGGAACAGCAGACCGACGGCACCGAGCAGCAGCTCCAGCTCACCGGACAGGGTGTTGCCGGTGAACGGGTTCTGCACCCACTTCACGAACACCAGCGCACCGATGCCGATGGCGGCCAGGCCGAGACCGGCGAGCCGGGTCAGCAGGCCGAGCACCAGGGCGAGCGCGATCGCGACCTCGCTGGCGGCGAGCACATAGCTCATGATCACCGGCTCGGGGATGATCGTGTTGTTCAGCATCTGCTGCACCGAGCCGATGTCCATCGCCTTGGCGTAACCGTGGATGCCGATGATGCCGGCGGCGACCAGGCGGAGCAGCAGCAGGCCGAGCGAACCGAGGAACTTGTCGGTGGTGCGCTTCGGCTTCGGGGCGACCGCGACCGGCTCGGGCTCGGTGTTCTTGCGGCGGGTGCCCAGGGCCTTCTCCCGCTCGCGGCGGCGACGCTCGCGCTCGGCGGCGTCGGCGGGCGGGGCGGGGACCGGCTGCACCTGGGTGCGCTCGTCACCGGTATCGAGACGCGCGGTCCGCTCATCCTGCGAATCGACGCCCTCGAGGTCGAGCGGCTGGGTCTCCTCGACTGCCGAGGAGCCGGAACGGGGAAGAGTCTCGCGTACGCTCATGTGGGAAGTCCTTCGACGGTGGGGAAGTCAAGAGGTCTGTCGGCTGACCGCTATCAGGCTAACTCCGCGGCCGGCGTACGCCCGGGAGCGACACGGGTCAGCGATCGGCTTCCACCAGTGAGATCAGCATCGATTCGACCGCGAGCAGCGGCGCCACATTGCCCTCCAGGGCGGTCCGGCAGGCGAGCAGGGCGTCGATCCGCCGCAGCGTCGCCTCCGGGGTGGTCCGCCGGGCCAGGACGCCGATCTGCTTGCCCAGTTCGGGATTGACCAGCTCGGCATCCGCCCCGGTCTGGGTGGCGAGGACATCGCGGTAGTAACCGGTCAGCTCGGTCAGTGCCCGATCCAGGGCGTCGCGCTGCAGCCGCTTGGCGCGGGCCTTCTGCTGCTCCTCGAGATCCTTCAGTGCGGCGGCGGCCTGCCGCGGCCGGGCGCCCTTGGTGCCGAAGCCGAGCGCCTCCTCCAGCTCCTTGCGCTCCCGGGCATCGAGCTCGGCGGTGGCCACCGAGGCCTCCTCGCTGGTCGCCGCGACCAGGTCGGCGGCCGCGTCCAGGCAGGGCCCCAGCCCGGTCAACCGGCCGGGAATGGCGAGCACCTCGCGGCGCCGGTTGCGGGCGCCCTCGTCGCGGGCCAGTGCCCGGGCGCGGCCGACGTGACCACTCGCGGCACGGGCCGCGTACGCCGCCATCGCCGGGTCGATGCCGTCGCGGCGGATCAGCAGCTCGGCGACCGCGGCCGGGTTCGGGGTGGTCAGGGTGAGCAGCCGGCACCGGGAGCGGATGGTGGCGACCACGTCATCGGGGGTGGGCGCGCAGAGGATCCAGACCGTCCGCTGGGCCGGCTCCTCGATCGCCTTGAGCAGCGCGTCGGCACCCCGCTCGGTGACCCGGTCGGCGTCCTCGACGACGAGCACCTGCTTGCGGCCGAGGGTCGGACTCATCGACGCCCGGCGGACCAGGTCGCGGACCTCCTCGACACCGATCGACAGCATCTCGGTGCGGACCAGGGTGACATCGGGATGGGCCCCGGACAGCGCGGTCCGGCAGGCGGTGCACTCACCGCAACCGCCGCGCTCGCACTGCAACGCCGCGGCGAACGCGCGCGCGGCGTTGGAGCGCCCCGACCCGGGCGGCCCGGTGATCAACCAGGCGTGGCTCATCGCATGCTGCTCGCCGCGGACCGCGCGGGACAGCACGTCGATCGCGGGCTGCTGGCCGACCAGGTCGGCCCACACCCCCGGTGCGGGCGCGGTCTGCGGGGAACTGGTCATGGCCCCAGTGTGCCGCGCGGCACCGACAACGACCCAGCCACCCGCTCGGCCACCGCGGCGGCGATCTCGTCGCGGCTGCGGCGGGCCGGCAGCACCAGATAGCGGTCCGGGTCGGCGGCGGCGAGTTCGAGGAACGCCGCTCGGACCCGGGCATGGAACTCCACCCCGAGCCCCTCCAGCCGGTCCTTGCTCTCCTTGCGGTGCACGGCCTCGTCGGGATCGACATCGAGCAACACGGTCAGGTCGGGTCGCAGCCCGTCGGTGGCCCAGTCGACCAGCCCGGCCACCTGGTCGGCACCCAGGCCCCGCCCCGCGCCCTGGTAGGCGATCATCGAGTCGATGTAGCGGTCGCAGACCACCACCGAGCCGTCGGCGAGCGCCGGGCGTACCACCTGCGCCAGATGCTGCGCCTTGTCCGCGGCGATCAGCAGCGCCTCGGCGCGCAGGTCGACCTCGCCGGTGCCCGGGTCCAGCACGATCCGGCGGATCTGCTGGCCCAGCTCGGTGTCACCCGGTTCGTGGGTGAGCAGCACCCGCTGCCCGCGGGCGGCCAGCCAGTCGGCGAGCCGGCGCACCTGGGTGGACTTGCCGGCGCCGTCACCACCCTCGAAGACGACGAACACCTCACAGCTCCTTCGCGGCGCGGCGCAGCCGACGCTCGATCCGGGGCCAGTCGTCGAGCAGGTCCGCGCGGGCGTCCTGTTCGGCCACCGCGACCCGCTCATAGGCCCGGCCGGCGGCGAACGCCTGCTCCGAGGTCAGATCGTCCAACCGCAGCTGCTGCCGCTCGTCGTGGGCTTCCAGACACTCATCCAGCGCGGCCACCAACCGGGTCGCCCGGCGGCGCAGGGCGCGGACCGGTTTCGTCTCCTCGGCCTGTACGCCGCAGCAGTCGCGTACCCCCTCCGCGGCCCGCAGCGCGGCCAACCAGTCGCCGTCGGCCCCCTCCTCGGCGGACAGCCCGGCCATCGCCCGGCGCAGGTCCCGGACCCGTTGCCGCAACAGCCCGCTCAGCGCGGTACCGGCCGGTTCCGCACCCGCGTCACCGAGCGCCGGGGCCCGGCTCGCCGACACCAACCGGTCCAGCAGCCGCAGATAGCGCTCCCCGGACAGCTCGGCCGGCACGGTGTCGGCGGTGGTGCCGCGGACCGCCTGCGCGGCCCAGTCGAGTTCGGCGGCGAGGTCACCGCTCCACTGCGGATCCAGCAGCGGGACCATCCCCTGCAGCTCGGTCCGCATCCGCAGCAGTTCACCGGCGAGCTCGCGGGCCCCGCGGCGATGGCCGCCGCGGACCGCGAGGTCGGCGCGGGTGATCCGCCGCAACCGGGCCGCGAGCAATCCGCCGACGAACCGCTCCAGGGTGTCCTCGGGATCGGGGTCGCGGCCCTCGGGCAGGTCGCTGAGACCGGTCGCGGGGGCACCGAGACGCTGCGCCAGCGGCGGGAACCCGGCGACCTGGGTGCCGCCGGCGGCGTTCAGCGATCCGGTGAGCCAGGCGGCCTGGCCGCTGGTCAGCCGATTGCCGACCCCGGTCAGGGTGAGCTGACGGTACCGGGCGGTGGTGACCCCACCGGAGCGGACCTGGACGGCCTCGTTGCGGAGCACCGCGACCAGCCGCTTCTCGGCGTCGCGCAGCGCGTACTCCTCCCGGCGGCAGGTCAGTGCCGCGGTCGGGCCGAGCGCCGCGCCGCGTCGGAACGGGCGGACCAGGTCGGCGAGCTCGTCGGGCAGATCGCCCTCGCCGAGCTGTTCGATCCGCTCGGTGGGCAGCCAGGGTTCCCAGCCGTCGGCGGCCAGATACCACTCACCGCGCCCCTCCAGCACCCGGTGCGCCAGCCAGATCCCGGCGCGCACCAGCCGGTGGTCGGGGGCGTCCAACACGGTCACGTCGATCGTGTAGGGGGCGTACTCGCCGCCGCGCTGCGAGACGCTGGCGAGCCCGAGTTCGGGGTTGACGAGCCGGCCGACGGGGGCGTGCCAGGGCAGCTCGAAACGGCGCACCTCGACCCGACGATTCTTGCCCATCGGCGTGATCCTAGCCGTTCGGCGGGGACCGCGGTTCCGGGTTAGACTTGGGGCACTCTGTGGGTCTGGTGAGCACGCGGCGTGGTCGGGAGCGTGCCGATGAGTCGTCCCCGGAGGATGCGTGATCGAGTTGTCCGACCAGACTTCCAGTTCCCGACCGGTACGCCGCCAGCAGCCCAGTCTGCTGCGTACCGGCGGGCTGCCCTTCCTGTTGACCGCGGCCTTCGGCCGGTTGCCCGCCGCGATGATCCAGCTCGGGGTGCTGCTCTATGTCACCCGCGCCGGCGGTGGCCTGGCGACCGCCGGTCTCGCGGTCGCCGCCCTCGGCATCGGTACCGCGGTGGGTGCCCCCGTCGTCGGCCGGCTGGTCGATCGGCACGGCGCCCTGCCGGTGCTGCTCGGCGCCACCGCGATCCAGCTCGGTTCGCTGTTCGGCCTGATGTGGGTCGGGGTGTCGGTGCTGCCCGCCCTGCTCGCGCTGGCCGCCCTGCTCGGCGCCGCCAATCCGCAGGTGGCGGCGATCGCCCGCAGCCGCTGGACGCGGTTGGCGCGGTACGCCGACGACCGCCCGGATGTCGCCGGCGGGGACCAGTTGGTACGCCGCGCGCTGGGTTACGAGTCCGCGATCGATGAGGTCAGCTTCGTCCTCGGCCCGGCCGTCGGCGGGGTGCTGATCGGCGCCCTCGGCGCTCGCCCCGGGTTGCTGGTGATCGCCGCACTGACCCTGTTCGGTCAGGGCGCGTTCGCGCTGTTCCTGCTCCGCGAACCGACATCGGCCCTGGCCGGGCAGAGCGGCCGCGGGCCGATCCCGTGGCGGGTGATGCTGGCGCCGCTGCTCGCGGCGGGAGCCGTCGGCGTCGGTTTCGGCAGCCTGCAGACCGGTCTGGCCGCGCACTTCGAGGCCGTCGGGCAGGCGGGCCTGACCGGGCCGGTGTACGCCGTGGTCGGCGTCGGCAGCGGTGTCGCCTCGCTGCTCACCGGCCGACTGCCGGGGCCGGTCTGGCCGCGGCTGCCGATCGGCGGGGTGATGCTGGTCGCCGGTGCGCTGCTGATGGCCGGCACCCTCGATTCGTTGCCGCTGCTGGTGCTCGGCGCCCTGCTCGCCGGGCTCGGGATCGGCCCGATCCTGGTCAGCGCCTTCACCCTGGTCGAGCGGTTCGCCCCCCGCGCCTCGCTGACCACCGCGATGACGGCGATGGCCACCGCCACGGTGCTCGGGGTCTCCCTGGGTGCGGCGGTCGGCGGCCGGCTCGACCAGCCGCTGCTGATGGCCGTCGCTGCCGGCGTCCTGGCCGCCCTGTTGGGCGTACCGGCCCGGAAAGCCGACTGAGCGTACGTCGGTCAGCTCTTCTTGGCGGCCTTCTTCGCCGCGGTCTTCTTGGCCGGGGCCTTCTTGGCGGTCGACTTCTTCGCTGCGGTCTTCTTGGCGGGGGCCTTCTTGGTGGCCTTCTTCGCCGTCGCCTTCTTGCGGGTGGCCTTCTTGGCCGGGCCCTTGGCGCGCTTCTCGGCGAGCAACTCGGCACCACGCTCGGCGGTGATCGCCTCCACCGAGTCGTCGCGGCGCAGGGTCGCGTTGGTCTCCCCGTCGGTCACATAGGGACCGAACCGGCCGTCCTTGACCACCATCGGCTTGCCGGAGGCCGGATCGTCGCCGAGTTCCTTCAGCGGCGGCTTGGCGGCAGCCCGGCCGCGGCGCTTGGGCTGGGCATAGATCGCCTCGGCCTGCTCCAGGGTGATGCTGAAGATCTGGTCCTCGGTCTCCAGCGAACGGGAGTCGGTGCCCTTCTTCAGATACGGCCCGTAACGGCCGTTCTGCGCGGTGATCTCGACGCCCTCGGCGTCCTTGCCGACCACCCGCGGCAGGTTCATCAGTTCCAGGGCCTGCTCGAGGGTGACGGTGTCGATGTCCATGGTGCGGAACAGCGACCCGGTCCGCGGCTTGGCCGACTTCGGCGCATCCTCACCGAGCACCTCGGTGACATAGGGCCCGAAGCGACCGTTGCGGGCGACCACCGGGTTGCCGGTCTGCGGATCGGTGCCGAGCTCGCGCTCCTCACCCATCGGCTTGGCCAGCAGCTCCTTGGCGTACTCGACGGTGAGCTCATCGGGCGGCAGATCCTCGGGCACATTGGCCCGCTTCTCCTCCGGCCCCTCGACATAGGTGCCGTAGCGACCGACCCGGACCACGATCCCGGAGTCCAGGTCACCGAGCGGGAAGGTCGACAGCCGACGGGCGTCGATCTCGCCGAGCTCGTTGACCAGGGAGTGCAGCCCGGCCGCGTCCCCGGCGCCGAACCAGAAGTCCTTGAGCACCTCGAGCCGGGCCATGTCACCGCGGGCGACCTCATCGAGGTCGGCCTCCATGGTGGCGGTGAACTGGTAGTCGATCAGCTTCGGGAAATGTTCCTCCAGCAACCGGGTGACACCGAACGCGAGCCAGGTCGGTACCAGCGCGGAGCCGCGCTTGAAGACGTAGTCGCGGCTGGTGATGGTGCGGATGATCGAGGCATAGGTCGAGGGCCGGCCGATCTCCAGCTCCTCCAGCTTCGCCACCAGCGAGGGCTCGGTGTAGCGGGCCGGCGGCTTGGTCTCGTGGCCGCTGGCGGTCACCTTCTCCGCGCTCAGCGACTGGCCCTGGACCAGCTGCGGCAGCCGGGACTGGGCGTCGTCGGACTGGCTGCCCTCGCGGGACTCGTCGACCGCCTCCACGTACGCCTTCAGGAAGCCGTGGAAGGTGATGGTCCGCCCCGAGGCGGTGAACGTGCAGACCTCGGGGGTCGCGCCGCTGGCGGTGATCCTCACCGTGACGGTCTGGCCCTCGGCGTCCTTCATCTGGGAGGCGATGGTCCGCATCCAGATCAGCTCGTAGAGCCGGAAGTGGTCACCCGACAGCCCGGTCTGGGCCGGGGTCTGGAAGGTCTCACCGGCGGGCCGGATCGCCTCGTGCGCCTCCTGGGCGTTCTTCACCTTGGAGGCGTACGCCCGGGGCTGGGCGGGCAGATAGTTCCCGCCGAAGAGCTGCTGGACCTGGTTGCGGGCGGCACTGATCGCCTGCGCCGACAGCGCCACCGAATCGGTACGCATGTAGGTGATGAAGCCGCGCTCGTAGAGGTCCTGGGCCACCGACATCGCCCGCTGCGCGGAGAAGCCGAGCTTGCGGCCGGCCTCCTGCTGCATCGTGGTGGTCCGGAAGGGGGCGTACGGCTTGCGGGTGTAGGGCCGCGAATCGACGCTGGCCACCTGCCAGTCGGCCTGCGGCAGCGCGTCGGCGAGCGAGCGGGCGGCCTGCTCGTCCAGGTGCACCAGATTGCTGCCGGTGAGGTTGCCGCGGGAGTCGAAGTCGCGGCCCTGGGCGACCCGGCGCTCCCCCACCTGGGTGAGCCGGGAGGTGAAGGTGGGCGGCTCGGCCTCGCTGCCGGCGTTCAGCAGCGCGTCGAGATCCCAGTAGCTGGCGGAGCGGAACGCCATCCGCTCCCGTTCCCGGTCGACGACCAGCCGGGTCGCCACCGACTGCACCCGGCCCGCCGACAGCCGCGGCTTGACCTTGCGCCAGAGCACCGGGGAGACCTCGTAGCCGTAGAGCCGGTCCAGGATCCGGCGGGCCTCCTGCGCATCCACCAGATCGATGTCCAGTTCGCGCGGGTTGGCCACCGCTTCCTGGATCGCCTGCTCGGTGATCTCGTGGAAGACCATCCGCAGCGCCGGCACCTTCGGCTTGAGCTGCTGCATCAGGTGCCAGGCGATCGCCTCGCCCTCGCGGTCACCGTCGGTGGCCAGCAGCAGTTCGTCGGCGTCGGCGAGCGCCGCCTTCAACTCGCGGACGGTGCCCTTCTTCTCGGCGGGCACCACGTAGAGCGGGTCGAAATCGTCGGGGATGTTCACCCCGAGCCGCGCCCACGGCTGGCCCTTGTACTTGGCGGGGATGTCGGCCGACCCCTGCGGCAGGTCGCAGATGTGGCCCCGGCTCGACTCCACGACATAGCCGTCGCCGAGGTAGCTCGCGATCTTGGACGCCTTGGTGGGCGACTCGACGATGACGAGGCGGCGCGGGACTGTCTGGGTCGTCACGATTGCCTTTCTGCCTGAACGGGGTCGGTACGGCGGAAGCGTACATGTTCATCCCATCCGTACCAGTCGGCACGAAATCACGCCCCCGCCGCGGAGTGACCGCCGTCTCAGAGCCAGGCAGGCAGCTCCGGACCACCCACCGGGTTTCCGCGACCGCTGAGATATGCCGTCATCTCGGCGAGTGTTCCGGTGAGCCGAACCGGTTCCCCGGACCCGCTGACCTGCCAGGTCTCCCCGGTGTCGCTGCTGTGCAGCTCCAGCGCCGGACCCTGGTCGGCCCGCTTGGCGGCGATCTCGGTGACCAGCCGGGAGCAGAACTCGATCGGCGCCTGGTTGAAGCCGTTGCCGAGATCGAGATCGAGATCGACCAGGTGCACCCACAGTTCCCGGTTGCGCATCCAGACGGTTTCACCGGCCGGGACGGTACGCCCCTGGGCGGTGCGGACCGCGTGCTGCCACTGGTCCTCGGTCAGGGCGGCCCAGTCGGTGTCGAGCCGCGCGGCGGAGTCGGTGAACCAGTCCCGCAGTTCGCTGCCGGGGCGCTGGCCCCCGGCCTCGATGTCGGCATTGCGCTGGCCGGTGGAGGAATACATCGGCGTCTCCACCCCGGTACGCGCCCAGGCGACCAGGTTGGTGAGCGCGTCCGCGTTCGCCGCCAGGTGGGCCACCAGGTGCTTGCGGGTCCACCCCGGCAGCCCCGAGGGCGCCTGGAAATCCTGTTCTGACAGGGATTCCAGGGCCTCGGTGACCGCGGCGGTGCCGTCGCGGGTCCAGTCCAGCCTCACAGCTGCTCCTCGACGATCCGGTTGCGCTGGGCGCCGACCCCCTCGACCTCGGTCTCCAGGACCGAACCGGGGTGCAGATAGACCGGTGGCTTGCGGGCATGGCCGACGCCGCCGGGCGTACCCGTCGCGATCACGTCTCCGGGCTGCAGCCGGGTGAAGGTGGAGATGTATTCGACCAGGCGCACCGGGTCGAAGACCAGCTCGGCGGTGTTGTTGTCCTGCATGATCTCGCCGTCCACCCTGGTGGTCACCCGCAGCGCGGGGCGGGTGCCGCCGACCTCGTCGGGGGTGACCAGATAGGGGCCGAGCGGGGTCTGCTTCTCCCACGCCTTGCCCTGGGTCCACTCCTTGGTGCGGTACTGCCAGTCGCGGACGGTGACGTCGTTGAGGGTGGCGAAGCCGGCGATCGCGGCCTCGCCGTCGGCACCGGTGAGCCGGCGGCCGCTGGCGCCGACGATCACCGCCAGCTCGACCTCCCAGTCGAAGGCCTCGGTCTCCGGCGGCAGCGGGATGTCGTCGAAGGCACCGGTGAGCGCATCGGGGTACTTGGAGAAGATCGTCGGATATTCGGGCAGGTCGCGGCCCATTTCCTTGATGTGATTCGCGTAGTTCAACCCGACGCAGACGATCCGCTGCGGGTTGACCACCACCGGGGCGAAGTTGGCCTCGGCCACCGCGATCCGCGGACCGTCGACGGCCGCGATCGCCGCCATGTCCGGGTGGGCCAGCAGAGCCCGGACATCGGGGGCCGGCAGCGCGACGAGCTCATCGCCCTCGAGGCGGGCTGCCTGGGTGCCGTCGGCGGTGTGGATGGTGGCGAGTTTCATGCGTTCTCCTGTTCGCGGTAGAGATTGAGGGCTTCGAAGATGGGGGCGTCGGAGAAGCTGAACAGATCCAGCGCACCCGAGTCGGAATCCGAACCGGTCGCGGTCGAGGTGACGCTGAACTGCTGCCAGGACGGCACCACGAAGAGGTCGCCGCGGGTGACGCTCCAGCTCTGCTCCCCCACCCGGACCCGGCCGGAACCGTCGAAGACCTGATAGACGCTGCTGCCGACCCGACGGATCGGGGTGGTCTCGGTGCCGGGGGTGATCCGGTGGATCTCGGTGCGGATGGTGGGCAGCACGTCCCGGGCGGTCTGCGGGTTGGTGTAGCGGACCGCGGCGTGCCCGGGTTCGGGCAGCACCTCGGGGCGGTTGCGGGCCACTTCGAGCTGCCCGGTGAGCGCCGCATCGGTGGCGCTCCAGCGATAGGCGAGCAGCGGTGAGGAGGGGCTGGTACGCCCGGCCGCGGTGAGCGGGGTGAGCCCGCCGTGGCGCCACAACTTCTCGGAGTCGGACAGTTCCGGGGTGCCGGTGTTGTCCAGCTCCTCGGGGCCGAACTCGAAGAAGGTGCTCTCCGCGGCGTACTGGAAGGGGATGTCGAGCCCGTCGATCCAGGCCATCGGGTTGCCACTGGGGTTGTGGTGGGCGTGCCAGTTCCACGACCCCTGCGGCAGGAAGTCACCGCGCTGCATGGCGACCGAGTCGCCGTTCACCAGTGTCCACACGCCCTGGCCCTCGACGACGAATCGGAATGCGTTCTGGGTGTGCCGGTGATAGGGCGCGGTCTCCCCCGGGCCCAGGTATTGGATGGCGCACCACAGGTTCGGTGCGATGTAGGGCCGGCCGCCCAGGCTCGGGTTGGCCAGCGCGATCGCCCGGCGTTCCCCGCCCCGGCCGACCGCGACGATCCGACCGGCCTGCTCGGCCAGCGGCAGCAGATCCGCCCATCGCCACAGGTGGGCGGCCGCCTTGGACTGCGGGTTGGCCGGCATCAGGTCACCGATCTCGTACCACAGCGGGATCAGCAGCTCCTTCTCGAAGGAGCGGTAGAGCTCGGTGAGCTCAGCGGTGATCGGCGGCTGCGTGGGCCCCTCGATGGGCGGCAATTTCACCGGGGAGGACTGCTGCATCGGTTCGGAAGCGTGATCGACAGACACGATGGATCCCCTTTCAGGAGGAGGTTTCTGAGATTACCGGAGCGGGCGACTGGGTCACCTGGCGGTGCTTGACGGTCACCGCGATGATCGCCAGCAGAATCGCCGAGATCCCTGCTGCGATGGCGAATGCGGCGAAGTTGCTGCCCACGTTGCCCCTGGGACTGGTGGGTGAGGTGGTCCAGTCGAGCAACCAGCCACCGACCTGCGGTGCGGCGACCGCACCGATCCGGCCGATCCCCAGCGCGAGGCCGAGCGCGGCGCCGCGCAACCGGGCCGGATAGTGGGTGGTGATCGCGGCGATGATCAGGCACTGGGTACCGTGGGTGCCGATGCCGGCGAAGATCAGCGCGGCATAGATCGGCGCCAGCGAGCCCGGGTAGGTGAGCAGGAAGGCGAGGCCGAGCCCGGCCGCCAGCGCGGCGACGACGGCACTGCGCACGGGCCCGAACCGGACGCCGGCCCAGGCGGTCAGCGCGGACCCGACGACGGCGCCGAGGTTCAATGCCAGCAGGAATCCCAGCGGGTTGCCCATGTCGAAGCGGGCATCGGAGGCCATCAGCTTGGGCAGCCAGGTGCCCAGCCCGTACCAGGCGAACAGGGTGGTCAGCGTCGCGGCGGAGAACAGGATGGTCGGCAGCAGCCACGGCTGGTGGAACGGGCCACCCTGCTTGTTCACCTCGGACTGCTCGGCGACCACGCTGGCTTCGTCGGTGAATCGGATCCCGTAGATCGCCTCCACCCGTTCGGCTGCTGCCACCCGTCCCTTGGAACGCAACCAGGACGGGGATTCCGGCAATGCGAAGAGGCAGATGATGATCACCGCGACCGCGGCGAAACCGATCAGATACATCTCGTGCCAGGTGCCTGCGGTGGGCTGCTTGGGCAGCAGGAAGATGCCGATCACGGCGGCGATCGAACCGCCGATCGGCACCCCGGACATCATGATGGTGGACACCGCCGAACGGAAGCGCGGGCGTACGAACTCCGCGGTGAGCGCATTGGCCGACGGCACCAGACCGCCGAGCCCGATCCCGGCGATGAAGCGGAAGGCGCCGAACATCGTCTGATCGGTGGCGAAGGCGCAGGCCGCGGTGAAGACCGAGAACAGTGCCGTGCAGACCAGGATGGTGTTGCGCCGACCGAGGTGGTCGGCCAGGTAGCCGGCGACCAGGGCCCCGACCATCATTCCGGCGAAGGCGAGGGAGCCGACGAACCCAGCGGCACCGGCCGACAATCCCCATTCAGCCTGGAGATGCGGCAACGTGGTGCCGTACACGATCAGGTCGTAGCCGTCGAAGACCACCAGGATCCAACAGAGCAGGACGACCAGCCAGGCCGGACGGCGATGGCCGGCACTCGAATCGTCCGGACGACGACGTCCGGCACTCATTTCATTGAGAGGCATGCCTTCCATGGTGAATCCGTTCCACGGATAGGAACAGGTAATTCTCTATAGCAGAATGGAGCCATGACGGTACGCGCCACGACCCGCAAGGACCGGCCCTCCTATGCGTTGGCCTCGGTGGACAATGCGTTGCGACTGGCGGCGATGCTGCAACTGGAGGGAGAGTTGAGCGTCGCCGAGATCGCCCAGCGACTGGAGGTGGCGCCCTCGACGGCGCACCGGTTGGCGCGGATGCTGGTCTATCGCGACTTCGCGGTGCAGGGTGCGGATCGGCGTTACGGTCCCGGCCGGGTGCTGGCCGGTGGCGGCGACACCCCGTCCCTGACCGCCCGGTTGCGGGAGGCCTCGTTGCGGCCGTTGGCGCTGCTCACCGAGGTGGTGCAGGAGACCAGCCATCTGATGATCCTGGTCGGTGGCAATGTGCGGTTCCTGGCGAGTGCGGAGTCCCCGCACCAGCTGCATGTCGGCACCCGCGAGGGGATGCTCTTCACCGCGCACCGGACCGCCGGCGGGATGATGCTGCTCTCCGAGCTGTCCGATGAGGAGGCGTTGGAGCGCTGTCTGGAGACCGGCGACCCGGTGGATCCCGACTGGTTGCGGACCGAGCTGGCGAAGGTGCGCCGGGCCGGGATCGCGATGAACCGCGGCCGCTCCGAGCGCGGGGTGACCGCCTTCGGCCGGCTGGTCCGCACCACCGACGGGGTCGGTGTCGCCGCCGTCACCGTCGCCCTGCCGACCACGCGTTACAACCCGGCCTGCGGTCGGCTGATCAAGGAGGCCACCACCGAGGCGGTACGCCGCGTCGAGGCCGGCCTCCGCTCCGATTCGCTCACCAAGTAGCCACCCCCACGCTCATCGAGGAGCTCGGCATGCGCAGCGCAGCGGAACGTACGCTCATCGAGTAGCTCGGCATGCGCAGCGAAGCGGAACGTACGCTCATCGAGTAGCTCGGCATGCGTAGCGAAGCGGAGCAATGCCGAGCGTGTCGAGATGAGCGCACCTCGATAGCAGCCCGCCGAAATCTGCGGCTCGATTGCAGATCCGTGCCCAGATCGGCCGATTCCGCGATCGAGCCGCAGATTTCGCAGGGCCACGTGAACAACCGGCCCGGATCCCCCGGCCCTCACGCGCGGTAGGCGTACACCTTGCCGCCCCGCAGGGCTGTCGCGAACCCCTTGTCTCCTTGGACATCGATCCTCCAGGGGTGGCGTGCCAGTCCACACGGTGCGATCGGCCCCAGGAGTTCGAGTGCCGGGTCAGGACCGTCCGGCTTGTTCACCGGCGACCACCCGGCCACCCTGCAGCACGTGCCGCAGCCGGCTCTCGGCCAGCACCGAGATGTCGGCCACCGGATCACCGTCCACCACCACCACATCGGCGTACGCCCCCTCGGCCAGGGTGCCCAACTCGTCCTCGCGGCGCAGCAACCGCGCGGCGACCGAGGTGGCGCCGCGGATCACGTCGACCGCCGGGATGTGTTCGGCGCGGATCGCGAACTCCCGTGCCTGGTGGCGATGCATCCCGCCGAGCAGATCGGTGCCGAAGGCGGGGTTCACACCCCCGGCATGGGCGAGCTTCAGCGCGCGGACACCCCCGTCGAGCACCGCGGCCACCTTCGCGAGCTGATCGGCGGGCAGCCCGAAGCGTTGGCCCTCGTCGGCGAGCGCCCAGTAGGTGACCAGGTTCATCGTGACGAACGCGTCCTTCTCCCGCAGCATCGCCACCGTCTCCTCATCGATCAGGTTCGCATGCTCGATGCTGCGGACCCCGGCCTCCAGCGCCCGTCGGATCGCCCGCGAGGTGTACGCATGGGCGGCGACATAGCGGTTGGCAGCCTCGGCCTCCTCGACCGCGGCACGCATCTCCGCCAACGAGTACTGCACCGAATCGATCCGGTCGGTCGGTGAGGCCACCCCGCCGGAGGCCATGATCTTGAGATGGTCGGCACCCTTGCGCAGCTCGTCCCGCGCCGCCCGGCGCACCTCGTCGACGCCGTCGGCGACCCGCCCGAGCCCGGCGCAGCACTGGCTCGGGTCGTAACCGTTGCGGCCCGCCGGCCGCACGTCGCCATGCCCACCGGTCTGCGAGAGAGCCCTGCCTCCGAAGAAGATCCGCGGCCCGCGTACCAGCCCCTCCCGCTGCGCACGGTGGTAGCCGAAGTCGGCACCGCCCACATCGCGCACCGTGGTGAAGCCCCGATCCAGCATGCCGCCCATGATCTCCGCGGCACCGAGCGCCACGTAACTCGGCGGCGTGTCCGGCAGCGATGCCAGATCGGCCGAACTGGCCATGATGTGCACATGGCAATCGATCAGACCGGGCAGCACGAAGCGATCGCTGACATCCAGCCGTTCGTCCCCGCCGAGCGACTCCCCGACCTCGACGACCCGGCCGTCGCGGATCCGCAGATCGTGGGTGTGCCAGTCACCGGTCCCGGGATCGAACACCCGCCCACCGCTCAGCACCAGCTCGCTCATCCAACGCTCCTTTCGATCGCGTACGCCGAACGCTCGGCAATGCGTTCGGCCAGTCGCACCGAGTCGGCGGCATAGTGCCCCTCGGCATCGAGAATGTTCAATGCTCCAACGGTTTCCCCGCCGACGACGACGGGCACGTTGATGATGCTGCCGCAACCGAGTGCGGCGATCAGCTCGTGATCGGCGAACACCTGGCGCACCTGCTCGGGAGTGGCACCGAAGAAGCTGCGCTGCTCGACCAGGCAGCGCTGGACCCAGCCGGGCGAGATCTCGGTGGCCACCTGTTTGCGGCCACCGACCGGGTACGCCTCCGGTTCCGATGACCACACCCGGGTGAGTATCCTGCCCTCATCCTCGAGGGCGAGCACGGTGAACAACCGGAAACCGAGCTCCCGGCGGACCTCCTCCTGCACCGCGGCGAGGTCGGCGAACGACTCCACCCCGTTCATCGCAGCCGCCCCGCCTCACCCTGCTCCACCTGGGCGGAAATCCCTTCCAGGGAACGGCCCTTGGTCGGGACGGCGAACAGCAGCGTGCAGATGATACCGACCGCGAGCACGGCGGTGGTCATCCCGAAGACGCCAGCGAATCCCCACTGGGTGGCGAAAACTCCGATGATCAGCGGCGCGGTGATCGAACCGATCCGGCCGAACGACGAGCTGAAGCCCACTCCGGTGGCCCGCAGCCAGGTCGGGAAGACCTCGGGGGTGTAGGCGTACACGCCGGCGTAGGTGCCATTCAGGAAGAACGAGAGCGCGATGCCGGCGGCGGTGATCCACACCGGATCGGTCATCTGGCTCAACCAGTAGGCGCTGACGGCCGAACCGGCCAGATAGATCGCGATCGTGTACTTGCGATCGAGACGTTCGTTGACCCAGGCGGCGCTGAAGTAACCCGGGATCTGCGCCAGGTAGATCAGGATCGAGAAGTTGAAGGACCGGGTGACGCCGATCCCCTTCTCCACCAGCAGAGTCGGGATCCAGGAGAAGAAGCCGTAGTAGGAGAAGGTGATCACGAACCAGATGAGCCAGGTCACCGAGGTGACCCGCCACAGCTGCGGCCCCCACAGATGCCGCAGCGCCGACCCCAGGGTGAACTTCCGCGGCGCGGGCTCCTCGGGATGGTTGGGGTCGATGGGTGGCAGTTCCGCCCCGGTCGCCCGTCGGACGCCGTCCTCCAGTCCGGCGACGACCGCCTCGGCCTCCTCGGTACGCCCGTTGTTCTGCAGGTAACGCGGCGATTCGGGCAGCTTCCGTCGCCACCACAGCAGCATCACGATCGGCAGGAAGGTGATCACCTGGGCCCAGCGCCAGCCGTGTGGCACGGTCGGTACCACGAAGCGGCCGATCAGGGCGGCGAGGACGAACCCGAAGGAGAAGAAGCCCGACAGCGCACCGACGAACCAACCGCGGCGAGCCTTCGGAACGAACTCGGACAGGAAGGGCGCGATGATCGCGCTCTCCGCACCCGCGCCCGCACCGGCGATGACCCGCATGACCAGAAAGATCGGGAAGTTGGGGGCGGCGGCCGCGATCAGCGAGGCGACCGCGTACACCACCAGGGAATACATCATCACCTTCTTGCGCCCGATCCGATCGCCGAGATAGCCGGCCAGGATGGCACCGAACAGGAAGCCGAACGGGGCCGCCGAGGCGACCAGCCCGAGGGTCGCGTTGTCCAGTTCGAAGACCCGCTTCACATCGGGCAGCAGGAACGCCACGACCGCGGCGTCCATGCCGTCGAAGGTGTAACCGAAGCCGCCGATCAGCAGCAGCAGGTAGTGCGGCCTGCTCAGGGGCAGCCGGTCGAGGCGGGCGGACAGAGACATGCCAACTCCGTTCGGTCAGGTGCCCACACGCTAAGGAAGCAGATTTGCGAGGTCAATGGATCACGCAAGAAATCTTTCACCACGGGATTAGACTGCGCCCATGACCCTCCCCGCCGGTGACAGCGTGCAGGACTGGCTCCGTTCCCTGCTGCCGGCCGAGGGGCTCTCGGAGCGGGCCGCGCGCGTCTACCACCATCTGGCACTGCACCCTGGTGAGGCCGCCCACGTCCCGGCGAGCGAGGTCGCCGCGGCCACGGGCACCAGCCTGTCCACGGTCACCCGGGTCGCGCAGCGGCTCGGCTTCCGCGGCTGGCCCGAGCTGCAGCGCGAACTGCGCTCCCGATATCTGGCCGGCTTGTCGCTGGCCGAGATCACCGCCACCCACCACAGCGACGAGTCACCGCCGTGGAATTCGCTGCGCCACGATCTCGCCCTGCTCGATGACACGCTGCGCAGCTGGGATCCCGAGGCGGTGCAGCGGAGCGCCGCGCTGATCGCCGCCGCGGATCGGGTGCATGTGACCGCGCAGGGCAGCTTCGCGGCGGTCGGTCATGCCCTGAAACACAATCTCGGCCTGGCCGGCTACCCGGTCGGCGAGCTGCTCAGCGAGTCATCGATGCTGGCCAACGCGGTCTCCCGGATGGGCGCCGGAGATCTGCTGGTGGTGTGCAGCTACTGGCGGCTCTACAACGACTCGGTGATCGCCGCCCAGCGGGCGCACCGTGCGGGTGCGCAGGTGATCGTGATCGCCGATCACCTGGCACCCTCGCTGGCCGGGTCGACCGATGAGGTGGTGCTGGTCTCCAGCGAGAGCAGTTCGTTCTTTCCCTCCCTGACCGGGGCGATGGCGATCGCCCAGGCCCTGGTCGCCACGGTGGCGAGCCTCGACCCCGAGCGAACCCTGCAGGCACTGGCCCGCGCCGAGGAGGGCTGGGAGGGGTTCGGACTGCTGCACCACTCGGTGCCGCGGGACCGGGCGCGTTGAGTCAGCGCACCAGCATCCCGGTGATCAGCAGCTCCCGGATCCGCGGCAGCACCTCATCCCGCAACTCATCGGCATCCACCTCGAGCAGCCCGGCGACCGCATTGATGATCACCCCGAGCGACAGCTCGCCGTCGCTGGCACCGAGTACGCCACCGAGTGCGGTGTCCACCTCGACGGCGCGACGCAGTCCCAGTGCCGAGCGCAGCACCACATGCCGCGGATCGGCGGCACCGGGCGTACCGATCGTCTCCTGGTCGACGCCGTCGGCGAGCCGCCAGTTGGTGGCCAGCACCTCGGCGTCGGTGAGCCGGGCGTTCACCGCGGCCTCCCGGAACTGCCCCAGCGCGGCACCGACGGGTTGCTGCACCGCATGCGGCCAGGACTCGATCCGCAGCTGCGGGTCGGTGGTCTCGCTGCGGGTCAGCTGCAGCCACCCCATCCCGACCGATTCGATGCCGAGCCGATCGAAGTAGTCCAGCCACTCCCGGTACCGGGGCAGATATTCCGGGCGACCCAGCAGCCCCGCATCGGCGAGCCAGATCTCCACGTATTCGTAGGGATCCAACCGTTCCCGTTCGATCACCAGCGCATCGCACCCGCCCGGGATCCAGCCGGCGACCCGGTCGGCCCACCGATCGGGATCGATGATCGCCCAGTTTCCCAACACCTGCAGGGATCCACCGACCTCGAGGTGGTCCACCGAACCGCGCACGATCGCCTCCACCAGACCATCGGCGACCATCGACCCCTCCCGATAGACCAGCCGCTCACCATCGGGCGGGCTCATCACATAGGGCGGATTGCTGACGATCAGATCGAACCGCTCCCCCGCGACCGGCTCGAACAGGGACCCCAGCCGCTGCTCCACCTCGACCCCGCTCAGCGCGAAGGTCCACTCGGCCAGTCGGTTCGCGCGTGGGTTCAGATCGGTGGCCACCACCCGTTCGGCATGCCGGGCCAGATGCAGACTCTGTACGCCCCCGCCGGCACCCAGATCGAGCGCGGAGCGCACCGGGTCCCGCATCGTCAGCTGCGCCAGCGAGGTGGACGCCGAGGACACCCCGAGCACGTACTCCCCGGCCTGCGGCCCGGCGATCGAGTCGAGCCCGTTGACCAGATCGGAGACCACGTAACCGGTGGCCCCGTCGTCGTCGCTGGCGTACGGTCGGATGTCCACCAGGGCCCGCACCCGGTCACCGCTCATCCCCAGGATCTCCTGCTCGCACAGCGATTCCCAGCTCTGCGGCAGCGCTCGGCAGACCGCATCGGCAGCGACCGGTTGCTGCAGCAACCAGATCCTGATCAAGGTCGCCAGCTCGTCATCCGCCTCGGCCAGGGTGCGGTCGGCCGCCACCGTGGAGTTCCGGCCCAGGCCGGCCTGCCCGGCTGCCCCGATCCGGGCCAGCACCTCATCCACGGTGTAACCCAACTCGCCGAACCGATCCCTCAGGCGTCTCGCCGTCTCGCGCATCCCGGCACGATATCCCGCCCCACCCCGCGGGATTATGCTCGCCCCCAGACGATCAGGGAGGATCTCATGCTGCTCGATGATCTGCGCACCCAGCTCGGTGAGGACCAGCTCGTCACCGACCTCGACGTGATGGAGAGTTTCGCCCACGACGAGGCGGAATGGGCGCCCTACGGCAAGCCGGTGGCGGTGGTCCGCGCCCGGACCGCCGAGGACGTGCAGACGGTGGTCCGGCTCTGCATCGAGCACCAGACCCCGGTCATCGCCCGCGGTGCCGGGACCGGGCTCTCGGGTGCGGCGAACGCCGTCGACGGGTGCGTGATCCTCTCCCTGGAGCGGATGGACAAGGTGCTGGAGGTCGACCCGCTGGAGCGGCTCGCGGTGGTGCAACCGGGCGTGGTCAACGACCATCTGCGCGCCCACGTCGCCGAGCACGGGCTCTGGTACCCGCCGGACCCGGCCTCCTCCCCGTGGTCGACGATCGGCGGCAATCTGGCCACCAACGCCGGCGGGATGTGCTGCGTGAAATACGGTGTCACCCGCGAATACGTGCTCGGCATGCAGCTGGTCACCGGCACCGGTGAGCTGGTCCGGATCGGGCGGCGGACGGCCAAGGGCGTCGCCGGTTACGACCTCACCGGTCTGCTGGTCGGCTCCGAGGGGACCCTGGGTATCGCCACCGAGATCACCGTCCGGCTGCGGCCACTGCGCGCCGAGGAGATCACCGTGGCCGGCTTCTTCGATTCCCTGGTGGCCGCCGGCCGCGCGGTGGAGGCCGTCGCCGCCGCCGGCCTCACCCCGTCGGCACTGGAACTGGTCGACCGCAACTGCCTCAAGGCGGTCGACGACTGGCGGAACATGGGCCTGTCCACCGACGCCGAGGTGGTGCTGCTGGGGCGTACCGATGTCCCCGGGGAGGCCGGCCGTGCCGAGGCCGACCGATTGGTCCAGTGCTTCACCGAGGCCGGCGCCGGCTTCGCCGTCCGCTCGGAGGACTCCGACGAGGGAGACGCGCTCTTCGCCGCCCGCCGGCTCGCCTATCCGGCCCTGGAACGACTCGGCCCGCTGCTCACCGAGGACGTCTGCGTACCGAAGGCGCAGGTTCCCGAGATGCTCGGCCGGATCGAGGAGATCGGCCGCCGCAACGACGTGCTGATCGCCACCCTGGCGCATGCCGGGGACGGCAACCTGCATCCGATGATGCTCACCCCGCCCGGTGACGACGAGCAGAAGCGCCGATCGTTGGCCGCCTTCGACGAGATCATCGCCGCCGCCATCGAGCTGGGCGGCACGGTCACCGGGGAACACGGTGTCGGCGTACTGAAACTGGACGGGTTGGCCACCGAACAGGCACCGGAGGTGCTGGATCTCTACCGGGCCGTGAAACGGGCCCTCGACCCACACGGAATCCTCAACCCGGGCAAGGCGATCCCGAGCTGAACCAACCGCCACGCCCCGTTCCGTGCCGCCCAGCGGCACATTCACCCGGGTCCCGGAGGGGCCCTGGGTGGGACCTGGGCATTACCCCGGGTCGCTGATCCGAGTCCCTTGTCACCGTTGAGCGCAACGTGCCACGGCAGGCACCTCGACGACGAGGGACACCATGACCATCGACAACTCGGTTCAGCGCGGAGCCGGGGCGGCCGCGGGCCCCCGGAATCCGGGCACCTCCCCCTCGGGCCCCGCGCCCGGCACCGCCGCCTCCCGGACACCACGACAGCTGCGTGCGGTGTACGCGATCCTCGCGATCGCCTGCGGCGCCCTGATCTTCGACGGCTACGACATCGTCGTCTTCGGCACCATCGTCGCCGGCTGGCTGCGCGACCCGAGCCAGATCGGTGAGGCGTCCATCTCCGCGGCGCAGGCGGGTGCGGTCGGTTCGTACGCCCTGGTCGGCGTGATGATCGGTGCCCTGGCGGCCGGCGCGATCGGTGACCATCTCGGCCGGCGCCGGCTGGTGCTGGGCAGCATCGCCTGGTTCTCCATCGGCATGGCGATCACCGCGCTCAGCCCGAGCCTCGCGTTCTTCTCCGCCTTCCGGTTGATCACCGGGATCGGCCTCGGTTCGCTGCTCGCGGTGCTCGGCGCGTTGGTCGCCGAGTTCGCTCCCACCGATCGGAGGAACCGCTTCAACGCCATCGTCTATTCCGGCATCCCCGCCGGTGGTGTGCTCGCCTCCCTCATCGCACTGGCCCTGCTGGGGTCGATCGGTTGGCGCGGCCTGTTCTGGATCGGCGCGATCCCGCTGGTCACCCTGCTGCCGCTGGCCTTCTGGTTGATCCCGGAATCCCCGAAATGGTTGGAATCCCGCGGTCGGCAGGCCGAGGCGGAACTGGTCGCCGAACGCACCGGGGTGGTGCTCGAGGGCGCACCCGCTGCGGTGGTCGACGGTCGCCCGGCTGAGAAGGTCGGCTTCGCCGGGCTGTTCGGCAGCCGGTACGCCCTGCCGACGGTGCTGCTCGGCATGATGTCGTTCTCCGGGCTGCTGCTCACCTACGGCCTGAACACCTGGCTGCCGAAGATCATGCAGGGTTATGGCAAGGGAGCCCAGTATTCGTTGCTCTTCCTGCTGTTGCTGAACACCGGTGCGGTGGTCGGTGGGCTGATCGCCGCCTGGCTGGCGGATCGGTGGCTCGGGCCGCAGAAGACGATCGTGGCCACCTTCGTGCTGGCCGCGCTGACCCTGTTCGGGATGACCTTCCGCTTCCCCGATCCGGTGCTGTTCGCCTTCATCTTCATCGCCGGTACCGGGACGTTGGGCACCCAGGTGCTCATCTACGGCAAGGTGTCGAACTACTACGCCACCCATGTCCGCGCCGCCGGCGTGGCCTGGTGTGCCGGATTCGGCCGACTGGGTGGCATCTTCGGCCCGGTGATCGGTGGCGCGATCGTCGGCGCCTTCGCCTCGGCGACCAATCCGACCGAGGCCGGGCGGATCGCCTTCTGGGTGTTCGCCGCGGTCGCACTGTTCGGTGCGGTGATGTGCGCGGTGGTCCCGCGACGCGGGGAGAACTGATCGGAACAGCCGGCATCTGATCCTGTGGGTGGGCCGGATTCTCTTCTGCTGTGGAGAATCCGGCCTGCTCAGTCGGCCGGGCGGATCAGTATCGCCCGCAGATCCTCGACCACCTGCGGATCCTCGATGGTGGAGGGCACGGCACCCGGTTTGCCGTCGGCGATCTCGCGCATCGTCTTGCGCAGGATCTTGCCGGACCTGGTCTTCGGCAGCGCGGCGACCACGTCGATCCGGCGCAGCGAGGCCACCGCACCGATCTCGTCGCGGACCGCCTGCACCAGCTCGGCGATCACCTGGTCGGGATCGGTCTCGGCACCCTCCTTGAGCACCACCAGCCCGCGCGGCTGCTGGCCCTTGAGCTGGTCGGCGACCCCGATCACCGCGACCTCGGCGACCGCCGGATGGGCGGCGAGCACCGCCTCCATCGATCCGGTGGAGAGTCGGTGCCCGGCGACGTTGATGACGTCGTCGGTGCGGCCCATCACGAAGACGTAGCCGTCCTCGTCGAGATAGCCGCCGTCGCCGCTCAGATAGTTGCCCGGATAGGCGGACAGATAGGAGTTCACGAACCGCTGCTCATCACCCCACACACCGGTGAGGGTGCCGGGTGGCAGCGGCAGTCCGATCACGATGGCCCCCTCGGTCCCGGCCGGCAGCTGCCGGCCCTCGCCGTCGAGGATCCGCACGTCGTATCCCGGCACCGGAACGGTCGGCGATCCGGGCTTCACCGGCATCGGCTCCATGCCGCGCAGGTTCGCCGCGATCGGCCACCCGGTCTCGGTCTGCCACCAGTTGTCGATGACGGGGACGACGAGTTTCTCACTGGCCCAGGCATAGGTCTCCGGATCCAATCGCTCACCGGCGAGGAAGAGCGTCTGCAGCCCGGTGGTGTCGGCCTCGGACAGGAACTCACCGTCCGGGTCGACCTTGCGGATCGCCCGCATCGCCGTGGGGGCGGTGAACATGGCCTTCACCCGGTGTTCGGCGACGACCCGCCAGAAGGCGCCCGCATCGGGCGTACCGACCGGCTTTCCCTCGAACAGCACCGAGGTGGCCCCGGCGAGCAGCGGGCCGTAGACGATGAACGAGTGCCCGACCACCCAGCCGACATCGGAGGCGGTGAACATCACCTCACCCGGGCCGACGTCGAAGATCTCCTGCATGGCGAAGCAGAGCGCGACGGCGTGACCGCCGTTGTCGCGGACGATGCCCTTCGGTTTTCCTGTGGTGCCTGAGGTGTAGAGGATGTAGAGCGGGTCGGTGGCGGCGACCTCGACCGCCATCGCCGGTTCGAAGGAACCGGGTTTCATCACCGAGGCGAAGTCGACGTCGCGGCCGGGTGTCAGCTCGGCGGTCAGCTGCTCGCGCTGCACGATGATGCAGGAGTCCGGTTTGTGCGCCGAGCTCTCGATCGCCTTGTCCAGCAGGGGTTTGTACGCGAGCACCCGCGACCCCTCCAGACCGCAGGAGGCGGAGATCACCACCTTGGGCCGGGCGTCGTCGATGCGGGCGGCCAGTTCCGCCGCGGCGAAACCACCGAAGACCACCGAGTGCACCGCACCGATCCGGGCACAGGCCAGCATCGCCATCGCGGCCTCGGCGATCATCGGCATGTAGATGACGACCCGATCGCCGGGCTCGACACCCATGCCCTGCAGGGCACCACCGAGCCGGGCCACCCGATCGAGCAGCTCGGCGTAGCTGTAGCTGCGCCGATCCCCGGTGATCGCGGAATGGAAGATCAGCGCCGGCTCGTCGGCCCGACCGGCGATCACGTGCCGGTCAAGGGCGTTGAAGCAGGTGTTCAAGGTGGCATCGGGATACCAGCGCGGGATCGGGGTCGCGTCGCGGTCGAGCACCTCGCGCGGCGGGCGGATCCAATCGACCCGCCTCGCCTGCTCACCCCAGTAGCCGGCCGGGTCGGTCATCGACCGTCGGTACTGATCTGCGTAGTTGCCCATCGTTGCGCTCCTGCCCGCTGATTAGCTGTCGAATCAGCCTAACCAGCGGGCCGGTTGGCGCACGGGCGGGTCAGGCCATCGGGGCACTCACGTACCACTTGCCGTCGATCTTCTGCGCGGTCTGGTAGACGTTCAGGACACCTTGTGCCTCGGGTGGCGTGATGGTGGCGGTGGACAGGTCAGCGGTATCACCGTTCACCTGCACATTGCTGACCTTGGCGTTCTTCAGATTGTTCAGCATGCCACCGGGCATCGCACGTGTGGTGTTCTCCATCGACCTGGTGCACATGTCCCCGGCACCGATCGAGTTCATCGGCTTTCCCTGGACCGCGAGCGCATCACACACACCCTGGGCGTCCTTGTTGCCGAGGGCCTTCAGGAACGCCTCGGCAGCGGCCTCCGGAGTTCCTTGGCCTCCGGCCCCGCTGCTCTCCCCGCTGGAGGCTGCCGATGAGGGGGCGCCGGATGAAGGCGCGGAGGAGGCGGGGGCCGAGGAGGCCGGGGCCTGCGAGGCCGGTGCCTGGCTCGCGGGAGCGGGTGCCGGAGCCGGGGACGACGTGTCACCCGAGCCACCACAGGCGCTCAGGCCGATGGTCAGCAGGGCGGCGACGGAGAGGCAGAGGGAAGTACGCACGAGAACTCCTGGTCGAATTGGTCGGGTCGGTCGTTCGATGGGGTCAGCCGAAGGAGAGGTACCACTTGCCGTCGATCTTCTTGGCTGTCTTGTAGACGCTCAGCGCCCCCTTGGCCTGGGCCGGGGAGACGGTGGCGGTGCTGAGATCGGCGGTGTCACCATTCACGGTCGCCCCGCTCACCTTGGCATTCTTCAGGCTGTCGAGCTGGCTGCCCATCGAGTCGATGCTGCCCTTCATCTGGGTGGCACAGGTGTCTCCGGCACCCATCGCGCTGACCGGTTTGCCGGAGATGGCCATCACATCACAGATGGCCTTGGCGTCCTTGTTGCCCATGCCCTGCAGGAACATCTGGGCGGCACCCTCGGGGGTGGTCTGGTCGGTCACGGTCGACGAGGCGGCACCTCCGCCTCCGCCTGCACCGCAGGCGGTCAGACCGATGGTGAACAGGGTTGCGGCTGACAGAGCGATAGCGGTACGCACAGGGAACTCCTGGTGGTTCGGACCGGGGCCTGAAGCGCCCCGGTGTCCTTCCACGGTAGGGGTTCCGGGGGCTAGTTCAGCCGATCCGGCTCCACTCGGACGATCACCTCACCCGATCGCGGGACCCCGCGGGACAGCGACTCCTGGACCCGGGCACGCAACCGGTCCGCCTCGGTCAGCCGGAGCCCCGGGTCCGCTCGGATCAGCAACTCGGCGTACAACTGGTGCCCCAGCCAACGCGCCCGGACCTCCTCGACCGTGCGTACGCCGGGAACGGCACCGGCCATCGCGGTGAGCCGATCGATCAGGGCCGGGTCGACGGCATCGAGCAGTCGCCCGCCGACCTGCCGCACCGCACCGCGGAGCACCCCGACGATGGCCACGGTGATCAGCAGCCCCACCACCGGATCCGCCCAGTCCCAACCGAGCGCGACCCCGCCGGCGCCGAACAGCACCGCGAGGCTGGTGAACCCGTCGGTCCGGGCATGCAGACCATCGGCGACCAGCGCGGCGGATCCGATCCGGCGACCGACCCCGATCCGGTAGCGCGCCACCACCTCGTTGCCGATGAAGCCGATCAGCCCGGCGATCGCCACCGCGGCGAGATGGGTCACCGGCTGGGGCTGCAGCAGCCGGCGTACCGCCTCCCAGCCGGCCAGTACGGCCGAGAGCGCGATCATCGCCACCACGAACAATCCCGCCAGATCCTCCGCCCGACCGAACCCGTAGGTGAACCGGCTGGTCGCGGCCCGCCGGCCCAGCGCGAACGCGGCCAGCAGCGGGATCGCGGTGAGGGCGTCGGTGAGGTTGTGCAGGGTGTCGCCGAGCAGGGCCACCGAGCCCGAGTACCAGAAGACCACCGCCTGCAGAGCGGCCGTCACACCAGCCCGGCCAGGCTGATCCAGAGCGCCCGGCGCCCGGCGGCCGAGGCCTGGAGTTCGTCATCGATCTGGTCGGCGACGTCATGGGAGTGCATGCCGAAGAGCTCACTGAGCAGGTGCCGGAACCGGCCGAACCCGGTCTGCGGGTGGTCGTGGGGGTGCGCATGGTCATGCCCATGTGCCCGGTCGGCGGGCGTGGCGGGACCATGGCTGTGGGCGCGGTCGGACATGATCCCACGCTATCTGCATTCCTATGCAGGTATCTAGTCAGTAAGGTGAGGCGCGTGCACGATTCGCTGCCCGACCTGACGATGCCCGACGACGATCAGGCTGCCCTGGCGGCCGAGACCTTCAGGCTGCTGGCCGATCCGACCCGGATCAAACTCGTCTGGGCGCTGCTCCAGGGAGAATCCTCGGTGTCCTGCCTGGCCGAACTCGCCGGCGTGAGCCCGACCTCGGTCAGCCAGCACCTGGCGAAGCTCCGGCTCGCCGGGGTGGTACGCGGCCGCCGCGAGGGCACCTACATCTACTACCGGGCGGCCGACCCGCACGTGCGTGCGGTGCTGGCCGAGGCCCTCTCCCACGTCGAACACACCGAGGGCGACCTCGGCCCGGAGACCCAGCACCGGCACCGCTTCGCCGAGCCGGACTGACCCCCCGGGGGTCAGTCCTTCGCACGTCGCCTGTCAGGAATCGGTGTCCCGCCGCGACTGCGGACCGCGCGGCTCGTACTCCTCCTCGACGACGACCTCTTCGACGGTCACGGTCTCCTCGCCGCCATGGTCGCCGGCAAGCTCCGCGGTGCCGGCATCGTTGTCCTCGCTGATGCCGACCTGGCGGCGGGAGGAGATCACCACGGCGACCGCGACGACGGCCAGCGCGACCAGCGCGATCACGTAGCGGATCGGGGAGTTGGAGTTGTTCAGCGAGCTCATCCCGACCGCGGCCGGGGCGATCAGCAGCGCGACCAGGTTCATCACCTTGATCAGCGGGTTGATGGCCGGGCCGGCGGTGTCCTTGAACGGGTCGCCGACGGTGTCACCGATCACGGTGGCCTCGTGCGCCGGCGAACCCTTGCCACCGTGGTGGCCGTCCTCGACGAGCTTCTTGGCGTTGTCCCAGGCCCCACCGGCATTCGCCAGGAAGACCGCCATCAGGGTGCCGCAGGCGATCGCGCCGGCCAGGTACCCGGCCAGCGCCGGCGCCCCCAGTCCGAAACCGACCGCGATCGGGGCGAAGATCGCCAGGATGCCGGGGGTGGCGAGCTCGCGCAGCGAGTCGCGGGTGCAGATGTCGACCACCCGGCCGTACTCCGGCCGACCGGTGCCCTCCATGATCCCGGGGATCTCCCGGAACTGGCGGCGTACCTCATAGACCACCGCACCGGCGGCCCGGCCGACCGCGGAGATCGCCAGCCCCGAGAACAGGAAGACCACCGAGGCGCCGATGATCAGCCCGACCAGCACACCCGGGTCGAAGACCACGGCCTGCTCGACGAAGCGCTGGTAGTTCTGCTGCAGCACCGCCGCGATCGAGTCGGTGTAGGAGCCGAACAGTGCGGTCGCGGCGAGCACCGCGGTGGCGATCGCGATGCCCTTGGTGATCGCCTTGGTGGTGTTGCCGACCGCATCCAGCTCGGTCAGGATCTGGGCGCCCTCACCGTCCACGTCACCGGACATCTCGGCGATGCCCTGCGCGTTGTCCGAGACCGGGCCGAAGGTGTCCATCGCGACGATCACACCGACGGTGGTCAGCAGACCGCAGCCGGCGAGCGCGATCGCGAACAGCCCGACCACCCCGACGCCGCCGAGCAGGAAGGCCCCGAACACCGCGGCCGCGATCACCAACGCGGTCCAGACCGCCGACGAGAGGCCGAGGGAGATGCCGGAGAGCACGACGGTCGCGGCCCCGGTCAGCGAGGTCCGGCCGACGTCCTGGACCGGCCGGTCCTCGGTGCCGGTGTAGTGGCCGGTCAGCGACAGGATGATCGCGGCCAGCACGATGCCGATCAGCACCGAACCGAGGGCCACGATCCGCGGGTTGTCGATCGGGCCGTTGAAGGCGGTCCCGGTGCCGAGCTCGGCGAAGCTGCCGGGCAGGAAGACGAAGGCGGCGATGCTGCAGAGCACCGCGGAGATGATCGCCGAGGAATAGAACGAGCGGTTGATGGTACGCAGCCCGTTCTCCCCGGCGCGGGGCCGGGTGATGTAGACCCCGATCAGCGCGGTGATCACACCGATCGCGGGCACCAGCAGCGGGAAGGTCAGCCCGGCGCTGCCGAAGGCGGCCTTGCCGAGGATCAGCGAGGCGACCAGGGTCACCGCATAGGACTCGAACAGGTCGGCGGCCATGCCGGCGCAGTCGCCCACGTTGTCACCGACGTTGTCGGCGATGGTGGCGGCGTTGCGCGGGTCGTCCTCGGGGATGTTCTGCTCGACCTTGCCGACCAGGTCGGCGCCGACGTCGGCGGCCTTGGTGAAGATGCCGCCGCCGACCCGCATGAACATCGCCAGCATCGCCGCGCCGAAGCCGAAGCCCTCGAGCACCGTCGGGGCGTCGCTGCGGAAGACCAGCACGACGATCGCGGCCCCGAACAGGCCCAGCCCGATGGTCGCCATGCCGACCGAGGCGCCGGTCCGGAAGGCGATCTTCATCGCCGGGTCGTGGCCCTGGTCGCGGGCGGCGGAGGCGACCCGCACGTTCGCGCGGACCGCCAGCCGCATGCCCAGATAACCGATCAACCCGGAGAACCCGGCACCGACGATGAACGCCACCGAGCGGGCGCCCTTGAGCAGCCATTCGTTCGCACCGGTGTCGGAGTGTGCCGGCAGCAGGAAGAGCAGGATGAAGGCGACCACCGCGAAGACGCCGAGGGTGCGGAACTGCCGGCCCAGATAGGCCGCCGCGCCTTCCTGCACGGCGACCCCGATCCGGCGCATGTTCTCGGTGCCGTCGTTCGCTTTGAGCACCTCGGTGCGGAACACGATGGACATCGCCACCGCTATCGCGGCGATCGCGGCGATGACGACGACGATGGTCAGGCTTCCGCCGGAAAGGTCAACCTGCAGGGGCTTCATCGATCCTCCAGTGTGTGACGTGGTTCACGGGTCACGTCAGGTAGCCCGGAGTATGCCATGCGACCTCGGCGGCACGACCGACGGGCCGCGGCGGGTCTGCCGCGATGTCGGCACCGGAGCCTAGATTGGTGGGGTGATCCCCGACTGGCTGAGCGAGCATCCCGATCTGCGGGCCAGCCTGTCGCGCCCGGGAGCGGTCGGGGTCACGGCGGACTGGCCCGGTTGGCTGCCGGCCGGGGTGGTCGAGTCGCTCGGCGCGCGCGGCATCGAGCGACCCTGGGCGCACCAGCGGGAGGCCGCCGAGTCGGCCCATGACGGGCGGGCGACGATGCTGGCCACCCCGACCGCCTCGGGCAAGTCGCTGGCCTATCTGATGCCGGTGCTGGCGGCGACCTGGGGAGGTTCGCCGACCTCGGCTCCCCCACCGCCCGAGTCGGCGGGTCGGCGTACGCCCCGGACGTTGCTGCGCCGCCCGCACACCGCCCTCTATCTGGCCCCCACCAAGGCGCTCGCCCACGACCAGGGCCGGGCCTGCGGTGCGCTCGGGATCGGCAGCTGGCGGTTCGCGGTGCTGGACGGCGACTCCGGGCCCGAGGAGCGCACCTGGGCCCGCGACCACGCGACCTTCCTGCTCACCAACCCCGATCTGCTGCACCGCTCGATCCTGCCCGGGCACCAACGCTGGCAGGGATTCCTGAAGTCGCTGCGTTACCTGGTGGTCGATGAGGCGCACCACTACCAGGGTGCGTTCGGGATGCAGGTCGGCCTGGTGCTGCGGCGGTTGCTGCGGCTCTGCCGGGAGCTGGGTGCCGAACCGGTGGTGATCGGGGCGTCGGCGACCGTCGCCGACCCGGCGGCCACCCTGGCGGCACTGACCGGGACCCCGGCCGACCGGGTCACCGCGGTGACGGCATCGACCGCGCCCCGGCCGGAGACGACCCTGCTGGTCTGCCAACCGGCCGACCCGGAGCTGGCGGTCACCGAGGTGGTCACCCGACTGCTGGCCGAGGGCCGGCAGACCTGCGCGTTCGTCGACACCCGGGCGCGGGCCGAGCAGCTGGCCGCCGATGTGCGGCGCACCGGGGCGGAGTTCCGGGCCTATCGCGCCGGACTGCTGCCGCACGAGCGCCGCGAGCTCGAGGCCGCGCTGGCGAGCCGGCGGCTGCTCGGGGTGGCGAGCACCAGCGCGCTGGAGCTGGGGGTGGACATCGGTGGGTTGGATGCGGTCGTGCTGGCCGGCCATCCGGGCAGTCAGGCGGCGCTCTGGCAGCGGATCGGCCGCGCCGGTCGCCGGGATCGGCCGGCGCTGGCGGTGCTGGTGGCCCGCGACGACCCGGCGGATGCCTGGTGGTGCGACCACCCCGACGCACTGCTGGGCGGGGACGCCGATACCCCGCCGCCGGGGGCACCGACCGACCGGGTGCTGGCCCCGCAGCTGGCGGCGGCGGCCCAGGAGCGTCCACTGACCGCCGAGGATGAGCACTGGTTCGGCCCGCGGACCGCGGAGCTGGCCGACGCTCTCGCCGGTGGTGGTGTGCTGCGTCGACGACCGACCGGTTGGTTCTGGACCCGCGCCGACCGCGCCGTGGACGCGATCGACCTGCGTGGCTGCGGCGCCCGGGTGGAGGTGTGCGAACCCGACACCGGGCGGGTGATCGGCAGCCTGGACGCACACCGGGCCGACCGGGAACTGCACCCGGGCGCGGTCTATCGCCACCAGGGTGAGACCTGGCTGGTGGGTGATGAGGAGAGTCCGGCCGCCGGCCTGGTGTACGCCCGGCCGCGGCGCACGGGTTATCTGACCGTGGCCCGCAGCACCAGCCGGGTCGAGCAGCTCACCGGCGAACCCCGCGACCGGGGCGGCGGCCTGCTGGCGCACGGTTCGGCGCGGGTGGTCAGCCAGGTGACGGGGTTCCTGCGGCTCGATGAGGTCACCGGGGACATCTGGGACGAGACCGCCCTGGATCTGCCCGAACGCACCCTGGACACCCAGGCGCTCTGGTTCGAGCTGCCCGGCCGGGTGCTGCCGGTCTGGTCACCGGCCCGGGCGCGGGCGGCCTGCCACGGTCTGGAGCACGCCCTGCGCGCGATGGTGCAGGCGGTGCTGCCGCTCGATCCGCGCACCTTCGTCGGGTGGAGCGAACCGATTCCCGACGGTGGCTGGCGGGTCGGACTGCACGAACTGGTGCCGGGGGGTGCCGGCTTCGCCGCGGCCGTCGCCGAGCGTGCCGATGCCTGGCTGGCGGCGGTGGCCGACCGGCTGACCCGCTGCGACTGCCTGGTCGGTTGCCCGCGGTGCGTGTTCACCCCCGGCTGCCCCGACGCCAACCGGGATCTGGATCGGGCCGGTGCCCTCCAGCTGGTGCGCCTGCTCGACCCGGCCCAGGAGCAGCCGGGCGCCATCGCCTCGTGACCGCCGGCTAGCCGAGGCGCCCCGCATGGGCGCGGCCGGTGGCCCGGGTCGGCAGGCCCGGCACCGGCGCGTCCACCGGGATCGCGACCTCCACGCTGACCACGAAATCGATGGTGTCACCGGTCTCGGTGCAGCGCAGCACACTGGCCCCCTGCGCGGCCGCCAGCCGCTGGGCGGTGGGACACCCCGGTGCTCCCGCGGCATGCCGAGCGGCGGCACTGACGGCGGCCAGGTCGGCCGCGCCCCGGGCGCGCTGCGCCGCCACCAGATAACCGGCGATCACCGAACCGGCAGCGGTGAGCACCAGCAACAGCAACAGCGCACCGGCCACCGCCAGGGTGGCCGCGCCCCGTTCCCGGTTCATCGCTCCCCCGGTTCCAGCAGCACCCGGGCTCGGGCCTGCAGCGGCACGGCCGGCCCCGCGCCGAGGGGGCGGGCGTCCAGCCGCACCGTCACCACGGCCAGGCCGCGGTCCCGGCTCCGCTCGACCGTCGCTCCCGCGGGCGCCTCGGCCTCGGCGCGGGCGACCGCCACCCGGTCACCGCGCGCCTCCTGCCGGGCGATCTCGCTGGCGGTGTCGACGATGCGGGGCTGCAGGACCACGACCAGCACCAGCCACACCCCGGCGACGGTGGCCAGCAGTAGTGACACCAGTCCCAGCGCCACCTCGACGGTGGTGCTGCCCCGTTCATCGGGTCGGTGGCTCAGCACGGCTCAGGCCCCCCGGAACAGGCTGGTGATCCATTCGATCAGCTGCAGCATCCACTTCAGGAACCATTCCGGCGGCACGATCGGGTGGGCCTGCGGGTAACCGCCGCCGAACATGGCCAGCAGCGCCCCACCGAGGGATGCCGCGGCCACCGTGACAACCGCATGTTCCACCGCGACCGCGCCTCGCTCGTCCTGCTGGCCGCCCACGCTCGTAGACATCATTCGCCCTTCCTGTTGGGAGGTGCGATGGGCCCGGGGGTGCACGGGGTTCACCCGCCGCACACCCCCGGTCGCACACATCGGCTCAGCCGCCGACCTTCATGAACGCGTCGATCAGCGCGAGGATCAGCTGCAGCAACTTCTGCTGGACCTGCGGATCGGTGAGGATCTTGATCAGCACGCCGCCCAGGCTGGCGGCGGCCACGGTGACGACCGCGTACTCGACGGCGGCCGCGCCGCGCTCATCGCGCCGGCGCCGACGACCGGCCGCCGGCAGCTGCCGCGAGGCCCGCTCGACGACCGCGAGCTCGTTGGTGCAAGTGGTCTGGGACATGATTTTTCCTTCGCTCGTTGGGATTTCCCGGCGGCCTTCCCGATCTCCGGGTGGCCGATGCCCCGTATCGGTGGGACATCGGCACCATGGCCACCGAACGCCGAATCGGTCGCGCCGAGGTGGCCGCCTGTGGACAGTGCTCCGGGTCGTTGCCGGTTGTGGACAACTCGGCTCAGGGCCCGAACACCCGGGCCACGATCGAGCCGACGATCGGCACCATGCCGATCAGCACGAAGGCCGGCAGGAAGCAGACCGCCATCGGGAAGGCCCCGCGGACACCGAGGGTCCGGGCGCGTTGCTGGGCCTGGGCGGCACGCTCCTGCCTGGCCCGTTCGCTGTGCCGCGCGAGCAGCGCGCCCAGCTCGCTGCCGGACTCGGCCGCCCGGCCGACATCGCGGGCCACCGACCGCCAGCACGGATCCTCGGCGAGCAGCGCCCAGGCCTCTCGCTCGGAACCGCCCACATCGAGGCAGGCCAGCACCCGGTGCAGGTCCGCACCCAGCGGGCCGGGTTGCTCCTGCGCGACGATCCGGGTCGCCGCCCGCAGGGGCAACCCGGCGGCGAGGCAGCCGGCGAGCAGTTCGAGCAGTTGCGGCAGTTCCCGGACCCGCTGCTGCCGGGCCCGGACCACCGCGGGTGATTCGAACCGGCCCAGCCCGACGGCCACCATCGCGGCCACCAGGGGCAGCACCAGCACCGGCCACAGTCCGGGGAGGAATCCGGTGACCGCGATCCCGGCGGCGGCGCCGAGCAGCCACCTGGTCCGGGCCGGCAGGGCGCCGGGCCGGGGTGAGAGCCAGCGCGGTCCGCGCGGCCCGGCCCGGTTCGGCAGCAACCGGCGGGGCGCCGGTGCATCGACGAACAGCGCCGCGGCCAGCGCGGCGAGCAGCAGGGCAACCGTGACCATGACCGGTCCCACTCCTTCGAACTCAGCCGGCGCCGAGGGCACCCAGGCGCTCGGTCCACAACAGTCCGGCCGCGGCCAGCAGCGTGCCACCCAACAGGCACACCTGCCCCCACGGCGTACCGGTCAGGAAGGACAGCGGATCCCCGCCGATCAGATAACCGAGCGCCACCCCCGCGACCGGCAGCAGCGCCAGCACCACCCCGGTCATCCGCGGTGCGGCCAGCTCCCCGGCGACGGTCCGGCGCAGCTCCTCCTCCACCCGCAACCCGTCGGCGACCCGCAGCAGGCTCGGGCCGAGCGGGGCGCCCGTCCGGCCGGCGACCTGCCAGGCGCGGGCCAGCGCGGCCAGGTCGGCGTATCCCGGCTCGGCCGCCTGCCGCTGCCAGACCTGCGGCACCTCGGCACCGATCCGGGCCGCGG
>NZ_NMVP01000007.1 GCF_002250705.1 Enemella evansiae | reverse complement strand
GGGCCCGGCCGCCGGGCCCGGTACGCCGCAGCGGCCGGCCGGCACCCCCACCAGCAGCGCCCCGCCCCAACCGGCCCCCGGTGCCACCGAGCAGGCGGCCCGTCCGCCGTCGGCGTACACCCGGATGACCGCGGAGGACTCGCGGCTCTACAACGTGTCGTTCGCCCGCTCGAGCGCCCGCTGTGCCGGGCTGGGCGAGCAACGCCCACCGCTGCCCGACGCCCGGCTGGTGGCGTACCTGCAACAGATCGCGGACTGTCTCACCGAGGTGAACGCCGCACCACTGGAGGAGCAGGGGATCGCGCTCAGCGCACCCCGGGTGAGCGGATTCAACATCAGCGTGAACACCGCCTGCGGGACGCTGACCCGGTACGCGTTCTACTGCCCGGAGGACCGCACCATCTATGTCGACACCCGCTCCGATGACACCCGCCGCTTCTACGGCGGGATGCGGCTCGGCTACTTCGCGGTGATCAGCCACGAGTTCGGACACCACCTCCAGCTGGCGGGCGGCATCACCCAGGGGTACGCCGACCGGCTGGCGACCGCCGACAACGAGCAGCGCCTGGAACTGTCCCGCCGCTCCGAACTGCAGGCCGGCTGCTTCTCCGGTGTCGCCTACGGGGCGCTGTGGAGCAGTATCGACGCCGACACCGCTGACCGGGAGGAGATGGCGGACTACTTCGACCGGCAGAGCGATGAGGTCACCCGGGAGGGCACCCACGGCAGCGCCCGCACCATGAAGGCCTGGTTCGACCGCGGCCTGGGCACCGACCGGAGCAGCTATGCCCGCTGCAACACCTGGGCCGCCACCCCCGACCAGGTGGCCTGATCCCGGGTGGCGGAGCCATCGTGACCTGATTGTGAAACTTTCCGGCGTGCGTCCCCCGGCCCCGACCCGGGACCGCGGCTAACCTCATCGGGTCGATATCAACTTCCCCGATACCGCGAGGTGAGAGATGGCGCTGCGAACGGCCCGGCGTACGCCCGTTCGGTCCGCACTGGTGAGGCCTGCCCTGGCCCTGTCCGTCCTGGTGGCCGTGCCGTTGGCCGGCTGCGCCAAGCCGACCACGGAGGTGGCCACCCCGGCCCCCGCGCCGACCATCGCACCGGTGGACACCGTGACGCCGCTGCCCGCGCCCACCCCGGTCGACACCGCCACCCCCACGCCGACCCCGGCGGTGCTGTCGACCCCCACGGCCACCCCGACGCGGTCCGCCAGCCGCACCGCCACCCCGCGGCCCACCCGGACCGCCACTCCGACGCCGAAGCCGGCCGCCGGGCCGGCGCTGCTGGCCCGCGGTGCCTCCGGCGACCAGGTCCGCGACCTGCAGGCCCGGTTGAAGCAGATCGGTTGGTTCGACGAGAACGTCACCGGCTTCTTCGGCCCGACCACTGCCGCCGGTGTCGAGGGGTTCCAGGCCAAGCGTGGCCTGCCGTCCACCGGTGCGGTCGATCGCGCCACCCTGACCGCGCTGCAGCAGATGACCCGCACCCCGACCGATGCGGAGAAGGCCGACGCGCCGAAGCCGACGCCGACCCCGACACCGAGCAGCAGGCCCACCGAGAAGGCCGAACCGGGTGGCGTACCGGCCGGGATCGACCCGCGCTGCATGACCGGCCGGGTGCTGTGCATCTCGAAGACCCAGAACAAGCTGCGCTGGATGATCGACGGCAAGGTGCAGAACACCGTCGATGTCCGCTTCGGCACCGAGGAGCTGCCGACCCGCGAGGGCACCTTCAGCGTCCAGTGGAAGTCGCGCAACCACGTCTCGACGATCTACAACACCCCGATGCCGTACGCGATGTTCTTCTCCGGCGGGCAGGCCGTGCACTACTCGGCCGACTTCGCCGCCAACGGCTACAACGGCGGCTCCCACGGGTGCGTGAACGTGCGCGACCGGGCGACCATCGCGAAGCTCTTCGACATCGTCAAGGAAGGCGACAAGGTCATCGTCTACCGGTGATCCATCCGGTGCGCGGAGTGTGGCGTGCTGCCGCGGTGCAGGCCCGTGGATCGGTTACGCTTGCGCAACCGCTGCCCCTCCATCGGCGGTGGGATGGACGAGGGTCCGCGTTGGGGTGAAGCCCCGGGCGATCCCCGAGTGGCCGGCGGCACGGAAGGTGGAAGGCTGAACACCATGACGCACACCCCGGAGCGGCCCGCATGACGCAGAACATCCCGCTCGCCCTGGTGCTCGGCGTGGTGGCCTCCCTCTGTTTCGCGACCGGGGCCACCTTCCAGCACGACGGCATCGGCAAACAGTTCGGTGCCGATGCCGAGTCGCGGACGTTGACGCTGCGGCGGGTGCTGTCGATGGTCCGGGACCGGCACTGGATCCTCGGCACCGGGATGATCCTGATCGGCGCGCTGCTGCACCTGGTCGGGGTGAAACTGGCGCCGGTCACGGTGATCCAGCCGGTCGGCATCCTGGCCGTCCCGTTCGCCGTGCTGCTGGCCGCCCGGAAGAACCACACCCGGCCCACCCGGATGATGATCGTCGCGATCCTGATGGCCGTCGCCGGCATCGTCGGTTTCACCTGGTTCTCCGCGTCCTCGGCGGCCGAGGACACCGTCATCGACGGCCGGCTGATCCTCTACGCCTCGCTGGTCGTCTTCGCCCTGGCGATCATCGCCGGCATCGTCGGCGCCAAGGGCCCGGTGGCGGCGCGCTGCCTCGCCTGGGCGACCAGCGGTGCGCTGATCTATGGCCTGGCCACCGCGCTGATGAAGACCACGCTGGTCACCTGGGAGCGCAGCGCGGAGCTGGGGCTCGCCCACTTCTGGGCCAACCTGGCCGGCTGTCTGGCCTGTTACGCGATCGGCGCCTGGGCGATCCAGCAGGCGTACGCCTCCGGGCCGGCCGAGATCGTGGTCGGTTCGATGACCGTGATCGACCCGCTCACCGCGGTCGCCTTCGGGCTGATCGTGCTCGGTGAGGGCGCGAACATCGGCCTCGGTGACGGTGTCGGCATGGTCCTCGCCGGCGGGCTCGCCTCCCTCGGTGTGGTGCTGCTGTCCAAGTACCACCCCGACGCGGCCCGGGCGTACGAGGAGGCCGAGGCGAACCGGCTCCGCAACCAGACCCCCGGCAGCACCGCTGTCGACCCTCCCGAGAAGTCCCCGCAGGAAGGAAATCCCCGGTGAAGATCCTCATCGGCCACGACACCTATCCCCCCGACGTCAACGGTGCCGCCCGCTTCACCGAACGACTGGCCACCGGCCTGGTCGGCCGCGGCCACGAGGTGCATGTCATCGCCCCCTCACCGACCGGGCGCGAATACATCGAGGACCGCGACGAGGTGGTGGTGCACCGGCTGCCGTCCCACCGCTACCCGCTGGTCGACCAGTTCATGATCTGCATGCCCTGGCAGGCCGGGCCGCGGATCCGGAGGATCATCGACCAGGTGCAGCCCGATGTGGCGCACATCCAGGGCCACTTCCTGATCGGGCGATTGCTGTCCGGGCAGGCGAATCAGCTGAATCTGCCACTGGTCGCGACCAACCACTTCATGCCGGAGAACCTGGTCGAACTGGTCAAGATCCCGAACCGGACCCGCGACGCGGTGTCCCGGATGGCCTGGAAGGACTGCGCCAAGGTGCTCGGCCGGGCCCAGGTGGTGACCGCGCCGACCCCGCGTGCGGTCGAACTGCTGGCCAGTTCCGCCGGGCTGCCCGGTGGTCTGGCGATCTCCTGCGGGATCGACCCCGAGCCCTACCTCGAGGCCAGCCGCAACGCTCGGCACGGTTCGCATCCGACGGTGCTGTTCGTCGGCCGGCTGGATCAGGAGAAGCGGGTCAACGAGCTGATCCAGGCCTTCGCCCGACTGCCGCAGCGGCTCGACGCCCGGTTGGAGATCGTCGGCGACGGGTCCTTCCGCGACCAGTGGCAGGCGCTCGCGCAGTCCGAGGGCGTCGCCGATCGCACCACCTTCCTCGGTTTCGTCAGCGAGGAGGATCTGCTGGCGGCGTACGGGCGGTGCGATGTGTTCTGCATGCCGGGTGTCGCCGAGCTGCAGTCGCTGGTCACGCTGGAGTCGATGGCCGCCGGCAAACCGGTCGTCGCGGCGAACGCGATGGCGCTGCCGCACCTGGTCCATCACGACAAGAACGGCTTCCTCTACGCCCCCGGAGACGTGGACGAGCTGTCCGGGTATCTGGCCCGGTTGCTCGGCGATCCCGCGCTGCGGAAGCGGATGGGTGCGGAGAGTCGGGAGATCGTGCACGAGCACGCGCTGGGTGCGACCCTCGGCCAGTTCGAGGAGATCTACTCCGAGATCGCCGGCGGGCACGTGGTGCCGCTGCGCCGGGTCGCCTGAGCCCGGATCCACCCGATGCCGTGCATCGGGGGCTCTCGGTCGATGACCACGACTTGTCCACAGGGCTGGATCTGTCCACAGTCGGGGTTCCTCGGCCGCACGATTTCGGCGATGCCGCCCATCGTGTGGCGCATGAAGACACCCGATTCGTTGATCGCGCAGTCACCCGAAGAGGTGCTCGCCGCCGTGCCCTATCTGCTCGGTTTTCATCCGCAGCAGTCCTTCGTCGTGGTCGCGCTGCGCGGCCGGCGGGTGGTGTTCACCGCCCGTGCCGATCTGGACCACGCCCTCTGGGAGGCCGATCGGCTGGCCCGGGTGGTGGACACCAACAACGCGGATGCGCTGATCCTGCTCGGTTTCTGCGAACCGACCGCCGAGTCACGGGACCTGCTCGCGGACCTGGCCGAGCTGTTCGGCGACTTCCGCATCCACGACCTGCTGCTCAGCGACGGGGAGCGTTGGTGGTCGCTGCTCTGCGACGACGCGGACTGCTGCCCGGACGAGGGCACGCCCTATGACATCAGCACCACCCGCTTCGCCGCTGCGGCGGTCGCGGCGGGTCTGCCCGCGCTGCCGAGCCGTGCCGAACTCGTCCAGCGGGTCACCGGACCGATCGGGGAGGTCGACCGGCAGGAGGTGCGCGCCGCCTTCGAGGAGGTGTTGCCCGACCTGGCCGGCTGGTCCGCGGAGGAGCGGTGCGGGCGGATCCGGCGACTGATCGCCCGCTACAACACCAGCCGCGGGTTGAGCGACACCGAATGTGCCGAACTGGCCGTGCTGAGCCACGATCCGGTCGCCCGTGACGAGGTGCTCGGCCGGTTGCGCCGCGTCGACGCGCCCCGGCAGGTGGCGCTGTGGAACCGGGTGGTGGACCGCAGCCTGCCACCGTTCGAGGTCGCACCGCTGTGTCTGCTCGGGCTGGCCGCCTGGCTCTCCGGAAACGGCGCCCTGCAGGTGATCTGCATGGAGCGGGCCGAGCGGATCAACGCGGGTTTCTCGATGCTCTCGCTGCTCAACCACATCCACGACCGGGCGATCCCACCGAGCCACTGGGGCGAGGGGGCCGCCGCGTAGTTCCGAACTTGTCAGGGACTATGCGCAGTCCCCGGGCACGAGGACTGTGCGGTCGGCCGCAAGGGTTGGGCAATTGACTTCAAGCGCGCCTGAACTTCTAGGGTCGTTGATCATGACGACCGCGATGCCTTGGGCCGACTCATCACCGCCACCGCAGGGCCTCGGCCTGATGCGTGTCCGCGAGGAGCACTGGGGAGATCCCGAGCGCGATCCGGGTGGGCTGGTTCGGGCGGCGGTGGATGCCGGCGTGCGGGTGCTGGACACCGCCGAGATGTACGGCAACGAAGCAGTGGTGGGCCGGGCCATCGGCACCCTGCGCGATGACGTCATCCTGTGCAGCAAATTCGGCGTCTACTGGGGCGACTCCGGCCGGTTCGACGACTGGAGCGTACGCGCCGATGCGGCGACCGTTCGGAAAGCGATCGACGGCAGTCTGAAGCGCCTTGGCACCGATCGGCTCGATCTCTACTATCTGCACCATCGCAGCGATGAGACGCCCATCGAGGAAACCGTGGGGGCGATGGCGGAACTGCAGCGGGCCGGCAAGATCCGCTCGCTCGGCCTGTCGAATGTGACGGTCGAGGACATCCGGCGGGCGCATCGCGTACACCCGATCCAGGCGGTGCAGGAACAGTGGTCGATCACCCACCGCGAGGTCGAGGACATGCTGCCGGTGCTCGCGGAACTGCAGATCACCCTGGTCGCGCACTCACCGCTGGGTCACGGCGAACTGCTCGGCTCCGACGGCGCCCACGCGGCGACGATCGCGAGACTGGCGGAGAAGTACGCCGTGTCAGCGGCGTCGCTGGCGGTTGCCTGGGTGCACAACCGTGCTCGTCAGCTGGGCCAGTCGGTCACGGTGCTGCCGGGAACGACGCGGGCGGCGCACATCCGGCCGAACGTGGCCGCTGCCTCGTTGCGCATCGACGACGAGGATCTGGACGAGTTGACCCGGGTCGGCGGCTGAGCGCGCGGGTGCGGCTCATCTCGACACGGCGGCCATTGCTCCGCTGCGCTCCGCATGGCCGCCTACTCGATGAGCGGAGGTGAGCTGTGCCTGGTGGCCTACTGAGCGGGGTCAGCCGAGTTCGACGCCGACGAGGTGGCCGATGGCCCAGGTCAGACTCATCGTGAGCGCGCCGACGACCAGATTGCGGAGCACCGGGCGTACCGGGGAAGCGCCGCCGATCCGGGAGGTGATCACCCCGGTCACCGCCAGCGCGACCAGCACCGCGGCCCAGGTGACACCCATCCGCCAGCCGATCGGCGCGAGCAGCATCGCCAGCAACGGCAGCAACGCGCCCAACGAGAAGGACAGCATCGACGCCCAGGCGGCCTGCCACGGATTGCTGCGCTGATCGACGCTGATGCCGAGTTCGGCCTCGGCGTGCGCGGCGAGCGCGTCGTGGCGGGTCAACTCGACCGCGACCTGATGCGCCAGGTCGGGGGAGAGGCCCTTGGCCCGATAGAGATCGGTCAACTCGCCGAGTTCCTCACTCGGCATGTGCTCGAGCTCCCAGCGCTCCTTCTCCAGCACCGCCAGCTCGGTGTCCTTCTGGGTGGAGACCGACATGTACTCCCCGCCGCCCATCGACAGCGCACCGGCGACCAGACCCGCGAGCCCGGCGATCAGCACCGCGCTCTTCGACGCCTGCGCGCCGGCCACGCCCACCACCAGACCGGCGGTGGAGATGATGCCGTCGTTCGCGCCGAGCGCGCCGGCCCGCAGCCAGTTCAGCCGACTCGCCAGCGCGCCGGCCAGATGATCGCCCCGGACGTGTTCCTGGCTCGGGGCCGAGGTCAGCTGATGGTCCATACCAACACTGTCACCCGCCCGGAGATCCCTCGCAAGCAAGGTTTGCCAGCCCTCACCGGCCGAAACGCCCCGGCCGGCACCCGCGTCCTCGGCTAGACTGCGCGGGGCCAAATCAGTGTCCACGGCCCAGCGTTGAGGGAGTGCTAGTGACCGAGCAGGTAGCGCAGCGGCAGGCGTACGATCCGGCCGCCGCCCAGCAGAAGTGGCAGAAGTTCTGGGAGCAGAACCAGACCTTCGCGCCGCTCGACGACGGCTCCAAGGAGCGCCGCTACGTGCTCGACATGTTCCCCTACCCCTCGGGTGACCTGCACATGGGCCACGCGGAGGCGTTCGTGATGGGCGATGTCGTCGCCCGCAACCTGCGCCAGCGCGGTTACGACGTGCTGCATCCGATCGGCTGGGACTCCTTCGGTCTGCCCGCGGAGAATGCCGCGATCAAGCACGGCAAGAGCCCCGCCGAGTGGACCTACGCCAACATCGAGACCCAGGCGAACTCGTTCAAGCGCTACGGCCTGAGCCTGGACTGGAACCGGCGGCTGCACACCTCCGACCCGGAGTACTACCACTGGACCCAGTGGCTGTTCCTGCGCTTCCGTGAGCGCGGGCTGGCCTACCGCAAGGATTCGGCGGTCAACTGGTGCCCCAACGACCAGACCGTGCTGGCCAACGAGCAGGTCGTCAACGGGCGCTGCGAACGCTGCGGCGCGGTCGTCACCAAGCGCAAGCTGAACCAGTGGTACTTCAAGATCACCGAGTACGCCGACCGGCTGCTGGATGACATGCAGGGTCTGGAGGGCCGGTGGCCCGACCGGGTGCTGGCGATGCAGCGCAACTGGATCGGCCGCTCGCAGGGGGCCTACGTCGATTTCACCATCACCGGGCGCAGCGAACCGGTGACGGTCTTCACCACCCGGCCGGACACCCTCTATGGCGCGACCTTCTTCGTGGTGGCCCCGGACGCGGATCTGGCCGAGGAGATCGTCACGGCCGAGCAGCGGCCGGAATTCGAAGCATATTTGGAAAAGACCAAGCAGACCAACGAGATCGAGCGGCAGTCCACCGAGCGGGAGAAGACCGGTGTCTTCCTCGGTGTGTACGCCACCAACCCGGTCAACGGCGAGCAGCTGCCGGTCTACGCCGCCGACTACGTGCTGGCCGACTACGGCACCGGCGCGGTGATGGCGGTGCCCGCACACGACCAGCGCGACCTGGACTTCGCCAAGGCCTTCGACCTGCCGGTACGCCGGGTCGTCGACACCGGTGAGGCGGACCCGGCCGAGACGTTCGTCGCGACCGCCGGCGACGGCCGCTACGTGAACTCCGAGGCGCTCGAAGGGCTGGCCAACAAGACCGACGGTGTCGCGAAGATCGTCGACCTGCTGGCCGCGCGCGGCACCGGCCGGGAGGCGATCACCTACCGGCTGCGGGACTGGCTGCTGTCCCGGCAGCGGTTCTGGGGCTGCCCGATCCCGATCATCCACTGCCCGGTCGACGGCGAGGTCCCGGTGCCCGACGACCAGCTGCCGGTGCGGTTGCCCGATCTGCGCGGTGCGGACCTGCGGCCGAAGGGCACCTCGCCGCTGGCCGGCCCGGAGGCCACCGAGTGGCGCGAGGTGGAATGCCCGACGTGCGGTGGCCCGGCGATCCGGGACACCGACACCATGGACACCTTCGTCGACTCGTCCTGGTACTTCTTCCGCTACTGCTCGCCGCAGGACACCGAGGGGCCCTTCGAGGTGGCCGATGTGCGTCGCTGGATGCCGGTCTTCCAGTACGTCGGCGGCGTCGAGCACGCGATCCTGCACCTGCTCTACATGCGCTTCTTCACCAAGGTGCTGCACGACATGGGGATGGTCGACTTCGTCGAGCCGATGGAGCGGCTGCTGAACCAGGGCCAGGTGATCAACGAGGGCAAGGCGATGAGCAAGTCGCTCGGCAACGGGGTCGACCTGGGCGCCCAGATCGACGAGTACGGTGTCGACGCGATCCGTACCACCGTGGTGTTCGCCGGCCCGCCGGAGGACGACATCGACTGGGCCGATGTGTCGCCGAGCGCCACCGTGCGGTTCCTGCAGCGGGCCTATCGGGTCGCCCAGGATGTGACCAGCGAGGTCGGCACCGACCCGGCCGGCGGCGACGCCGCGCTGCGGCGTACCACCCATCAGACGCTGGCCGACATCGGCAACCTGCTGGACGCGCAGCGGTTCAACGTCGTGGTCGCCCGGTTGATGGAGCTGGTGAACGCCACCCGCAAGGCGATCGACGGTGAGGTCGGCGGAGCCGACCCGGCCGTCCGGGAGGCCGCCGAGGCGATCACCATCGGGCTCAGCCTGTTCGCGCCCTATGTCACCGAGGAGATGTGGGAGATCCTCGGCCACCAGCCGTCGGTCGCCGACGCCGGTTGGCCGAGCGTGGACGAATCCCTGCTGGTACAGGAATCGGTGACCTGCGTGGTGCAGGTCCAGGGCAAGGTACGCGCCAAGCTGGAGGTCGCTCCGGACAGCACCGACGAGCAGCTGGAGCAGGCCGCGCTGGCCGATCCCGGGGTGCAGCGCGCGCTGAACGGCCGCGAGGTCCGCAAGGTGATCGTCCGCGCACCGAAGCTGGTCTCGATCGTCCCCGCCTGAGGCTTCGCAGCGGGGTTGTCCACAGCCTGACCCGCGCGTGGAGTTGTCCACAGATCCTCTTTCGGGGTGAACATTTCCTGCCCCGGCACGGCATGTGCAGGGTATGGGAGGCAGACAGACCGATTCGGTGATGTCGGACTATGTCCGCGAGCGGCTCGATCGGGTCGTCGCGGAGCTGCGGCCGTCGGGTCGCGGAGCGACACCGGAGGCCGATCGGGGCACGCGGTTGCGCCGCCCACCCGATCCGGAACCGCCCGAACCCGAACCGTTCGCAGCACCACCGAGACCGGCACCGATCCGGCGTACGCCGAAGCTCGAGTTCACCCGGCGGCACCTGCTCGTGGTCGCCGTGGTGCTGCTCCTGGGTGCGCTGGCCGGCGGCTATGCGTTGACCCGCTCCCGTGCGGTGCCGGTCGGCGAACCGCTCCCGGTGCAGCAGGCCGGCGGCTCGGCCCCGGCGCCCGTGCCGGCCCCACCGGCCAGCCCCACCCCGGAGGCAACTCCGAGCCCGGCGGTGGTGCGGGTGCACGTCACCGGTGAGGTCCGCCGTCCCGGGGTGCACACCTTGCCGCTCGGTTCGCGGGTCGTGGACGCCATCGAGGCCGCCGGCGGGCTCACCCCGGCGGCCCGGCCGGGTGAGCTCAATCTGGCCCAGCAGCTCACCGACGGTCAGCAGGTGCTCATCGGCGGTGGCAGCCGACCCGGCGGCGAGGTGCGCGGGGGTGCGGCACCCGCCGCACCCGGTGGCTCCCCGGCACCCGGTGGCGGCGCCGGTGGTGCGGGGGCCGGTGCTGCGGGCGCCGGCGGCAAGGTCAATCTGAACACCGCAACCGAGGCCCAGCTGGACGCACTGCCCGGGGTCGGCCCGGTGACCGCGCAGAAGATCCTCGCCTGGCGGACCCAGAACGGCCGGTTCAGCCGGATCGAGGAGCTGCAGGAGGTGCCCGGCATCGGGCCGAAATCGTTCGCCGACATCGCGCCGCTGGTGACGGTGTGAGATGCGGGCACCCACCGTCACCGACTTCCGGCTGGTTCCGTTGGCGCTCGCCGGCTGGGCCGCCACCCTGGTCGGTACCGGGCTCGGTGGCTGGCCGCTGGTGCTGGCCGCCGTCTCGGCGGGCCTGGCCGGTGCCGGATGGGCGGGGCGGCGGCGGCCGCTCGCGGCGGCGACCGCGCTGGTGCTGATCGTGCTGCTGGCGCTGAGCTGGACCCGGCAGTACCAGCTGGACACCTCACCGCTGCGCCGGTTGGCGGATCAGCGGGCGGTGGCGGTCGTCGAACTGGTGGTGCGCAGCGACCCGCAGGTCAGCCAGAGCCGGTTCGGTGGCCAGACGGTGGTGCTCACCGGTGAGGTGCGGCAGCTCTCCGGACGCGGGCAACGGTTGGGGCTGCGTCAGCAGGTGCGGTTGGTGACCTCCGGGGCGTACGCCGAATCCCTGCGTACGCTGCCGGTCGGTACCAGGATCCGCACGGTCGCTCAGCTCGGACCGCCCGATCCGGGCCAACCGGTGGCCGCAGTCGCGGCACTGCGCGGCCCGCCGGAACGGCTCACCGAACCGGGTGCGGCGGACCGGGCGGTGGAGGCCATCCGGGCAGGGCTGCGGCGCGCGGTCGCCGACCTGCCTGCGGAGCGCCGTGCCCTGGTCCCGGCGCTGGTGCTCGGTGACACCAGCGCGATGACCGACCAACTGCGTGAGGACTTCCGCAGCACCGGGTTGGTGCACCTGACCGCGGTCAGCGGCGCGAACCTGACGCTGCTGCTGGCCTTCCTGCTGACGGTGGCCCGCTGGCTCGGGGTCCGCGGGCGTTGGCTGCACCTGATCGGGCTGGTCGGCGTCGCCATCTTCGTGGCGCTCTGCCGCAACGAACCCAGCGTGCTCCGGGCGGCCGCGATGGGTTTGGTCGCGCTGGCAGCCCTCGGCTCCAATTCCCATGCCGGTAAGGGAATCCGCCACCTCAGTCTGGCCGTCGTCGGGTTGCTGCTGATCGATCCCTGGCTCGGCCGCTCGGTCGGCTTCGGGCTCTCGGTGCTCGCCTCGGGCGGGATCATCCTGCTCGCTGCCCGCTGGCGGGAACGGATGGCCTGGCTGCCGGCCCCACTCGCCGAGGCGATCACCGTGCCACTGGCCGCCCAGCTCGCCACCCAACCGCTGGTGACCGCGATCTCCGGCCAGGTCAGCATGGTCGGGTTGCTGGCCAACGCGCTCGCCGGCCCATTCGTCGGGCCCGCGACCGTGCTCGGTTTCGCGACCGCCGGATTGTCGGTGCCGCTGCCGACCGTCGCCGCCTTCACCGGTTGGCTGGCCGGCTGGTGTGCGCAGGCGATCCTCTGGATCTCCGATGCCGGGGCCGCGTTGCCCGGGGCCGCCTGGCAGTGGCCCAGCGGCCCGCTCGGGGTGTTGGTGGTGCTGGCCGCCTGCGTGGCCGGGGTGCCGCTGATCGGCTGGCTGCTGTCGCGGCGGGTGCTGGTGCTGGTCGCGGCCCTGCTGCTGATCGTGGTGCTGGCCCGCCCGCAGTTCACCCCCGGGTGGCCGCCGCGGGACTGGCTCCTGGTGGCCTGCGACGTCGGTCAGGGGGACGCGCTGGTGCTGAATGCGGGGGCCGGGCAGGTGATCCTCGTCGACACCGGACCGGAACCGGAACCGCTGACCGCCTGCCTGGATCGGCTCGGCGTCACCGCGGTGCCGCTGCTGGTGCTCACCCACTACCACGCCGATCACACCGGTGGGCTCGCCGCGGTGTTCGGCCGCCGCCGGGTCGGGACGATGCTGGTCTCGCCGCTGGCCTCGCCGGCGGCCACCGCCGCAGTCATCACCCGGCAGGCCGACGCGGCCGGCGTACGCCTGCTCACCGCGACACCCGGACAACGCCTGCAGGTCGGCCGGGTCGATTGGCGCACCCTCGGCCCGATCCGGGTCGGCCGGCCGGCGGCCTCCGGTGACGGTGAGTCCTCGGCCGAGAACGACGCCAGCATCGTCGCCACCGCAGAGATCGCGGGCATCCGCGTACTGCTCACCGGGGACGCCGAACCGGCCGCCCAATCGGCTCTGCTGCGCAGTGGCGCCGACCTGCGCGCGGATGTGCTCAAGGTCGCCCATCACGGTTCCGCCCGCCAGGACGAGGGATTCGTCTGCGACTCCCGGGCCCGGGTCGCGCTGATCAGCGTCGGCGCCGACAACGGCTACGGCCACCCCGCACCGCGCACGCTGCAGCTGCTCGGCCGCTGCGGCCAGCAACCGCTGCGCACCGACCGAGGTGGCGCAATCGCTCTGACCCAAGAGAAATCTCGACTGACCGCCCACCTTCAACAATCCGAGGAGCCCCGATGAGACCAATGATGAAACGCGCCGCGATCTGGATCTGCGTGCTGGCCAGCGTGTGCACCGGCCTGCTGCTGGTCGATCGCGCACAGGCCCGCCCGATCGATGGCTTCGGCCCCCGCGGAATCCGCGTGCAGGCCGACGGTGGCCTGGCCGAGCTGGGGCAGTACCACCTCGGCGAACTGGTCGTGTGGTGCATCGACCTGAACTCCGGCGGCCCGCGCAGCGCCTCCGGGTGGCGCAGCGCCCCGGCCGAGAACGTCCGCAAACAGACCGGATTCGGCGATCGCGGCGGCCGCGGCGATGTCACCGGCCCCGAGCTCACCGCCACCGAACTGGCCGAGATCGCCTGGCTGGCCGACTGGGCCCGCACGGGGGTCCGCGACGACGTCACCGCCGCGGCGGTGGATCAGCTGATCCGGCAGCGCACCGTCGGCGACGACCAGCAACGCGCCCGGATGGACGCGCGGTATCGGGCCGCGGTCACCGCCCATCCGACGCTCGCCGACCGGGTCGCAGAGTTGGAACGCGGGCTGCGCGGAGCCGGTGCCGACACGCTGGAGCTGGACCTCACCGCACCTTCGGTGACCGCGGCTGGAGCGGTCGCGGTGCGGCTGCGCGGACCGCGGGGTGACGGGCCGGCCGGGGTACGGGTGCTGGTGCAGGTCGGCGATCAGCGCCAGCAGGTCACCACCGATGCGACCGGGCGGGCGCGGTTGGAGCTGCCCGCCCGCGAACCGGGGGAGCTGTCGGTGCAGGCCTCGGCGACGCTGCCGGCACTTCGACCGATTCTCCACACCGCAAAGAACTATGACGATCCGAAGAGCCCGGATCGACTGGTGCAGCGGATGATCAGCGCGGGGGAGCCGCGCCAACTGACCGCACGGGCCGCGGCCACGATCCAACCGTTGCGGCCGACGATCACCACCCGCACCTCGGAGCAGGTCGCCGAGCCCGGTGCGGTGCTGACCGATCAGGTCGAGGTACGCGGGGCGCCGGGCATCCGCACCGAGGTGCGCGCGGTGCTGTGGGGTCCGTACGCCCAGCGGCCCACCGAGGAGGACTGCCGGGCCGGTGACCCGAAGGCCGGGGAGGTGCGGTTCCGGATCGAGGGTGATGGCCGCTACCAGACCCCGGGGATCACGCTGAAGCAGCCGGGATTCTATGTCTGGCAGGAGATCCTGCCCGCCACCAAGCGATCCGCCGAGGTCGTCACGCGGTGTGGGATCGCGGAGGAGACGACCCAGGTGAAACCGAGACCGACGCCGACTCCCACGCCGACGCCGAGCCCGACCCCCACGCCCACGCCGAGCCCGACTCCCACACCGGCCCCTTCGCCGACACCCGCACCGGTGCCGACGGTCGTGCCGTCCACGGTCGCCCCGGCCCCGGCCCCGGCACCGGCGCCCGCCCCGGCCCCGGCACCGAGCGTGGTGAAGCTGCGGATCCCCTCGGGGATACCCGGGGGTGAATGATGCGCCGGCATCTGCTGACCGGTGTGGTGGTTGCGCTCTTGGCGATCTCCCTGATCGGCGTGGTCGTCTGGGCCCGCTCCGGCACCGAGACCGCCACCGGTCCGTCCGACCAACCGGTGATGCCGGAAACCTTCGCCCCGGGCCCACCCGAGGATCCCTCACCGGCACCGACCACGCCGACGGCACCACCGACGCTGGAGCCGACCCCGGTGGTACCCGACCCGGTGACGGCCGCGCCGACCCCGGCCCGGAACTGGTCCGCCGCGGCCGAAGCCACACCGACCAGGACCCCCGGTCGGTCCACCGCGCGGCCCACACCCGCCCGCGGCGGCAGCGGCTCGGGGGAGGCCCGGCTGCGGATCCCGAGCCTGGCCGTGGACGCCCGGATCGCACCCGCCGCGATCCGCGACGGGGTCTTCCAGGTGCCCGCCGACCCGGCGGTGGTCGGGGTGAACCGGGGCCCGGCGACCGGACTGCCGGCCCTGCTCGCACCCTCACCGGGCACGATCCTGATGTCGGGGCACGTCACCTCCGGGGCCACCCGCGGGGCCCTGTGGCCGCTGCACAAGCTGGCCCCGGGGTCTGAGCTCGAGACCAGCGACGGTGCCGGTGCGACGACCCGTTGGCGGGCCACCCGGTTGCGCACCGTGCCGGCCGACCAACTGCCGGCCGATCTGCTGGACCGCCCGGGTCCGACCCGGCTGGTCCTGGTCACCTGCGCCGGGGAGGTCGAGACCGTCGACGGGCGCCGCCGCTACCGCGACAATCTGCTGGTGGAGGCGGTGCCCGTGGGCTGAACGGACACACGAGAGACGATCGGTCATCGCGTCTCGAGACGACGACACCCTGGCCCCATCGCCAGCGGCGATAGCCTGCGCCCATGCAGATCCACCAGCTGGCGTACTTCGTCGCGGTCGCCGAGACCGGCAGCTTCACCCGCGGCGCCCAGCGGGCCAACGTCGTCCAGTCGGCGGTGTCGGCGGCGATCTCGCAACTGGAGCGTGAGCTCGGGGTCGCCCTGTTCGAGCGGCAGTACCACCGGGTGTCCCTGACCGCCGAGGGTGAGGCCCTGCTGCCGCGAGCCAGGGAGGCGCTGTTCGCCGTCGAGGCCGCGCGCGAAGCGGTTGCCAGTGCCCGCGGCGAACTCGTCGGCACGGTCCGCCTGGGCATGGTCATCTACACCGGCTCCTGGGATCTGGCCGCGGTGCTGCACGACTTCGTCGCCGCCCATCCGCGGGTGGATGTGCGGATGCGGCAGACCATCGCCGGCTCCACCTCGTCCCTGGAGGAGGTGCGTACCGGGGCGCTGGATCTCGCCCTGGTGTTCACCGCGGCCGCCGAACTGCCGGACTTCACGCTGACCGAACTGAACCGCGAACCGCTGGTGCTGATGTGCAGCCCGGACCATCCGCTGGCCGGTCAGTCGGCGGTCGGGATCGCCGACCTGGCCCGCGAGCCGTTCATCGACTACCCCGAGGGCTGGGGCATCCGCAGCCTGATTGACGCCGCGTTCGCCGCGATCGAGGTCCGGCGTACCATCCGCACCGAGGTCACCGACTTCCAGTTGGCCCGGGCCCTGGTGCACAGCGATCTCGGCGTCTCGATCGTCCCGGAACAGGCGATCGACGACACGGTGGCCGGGGTGCCGCTGCGGGAGGACCTGGCCTGGAAGGTGCAGCTCGCGCGACCGACCCATCGCCGCGAGACCGCCGCGGCGGTCGCCCTGGCCAACGCCATCACCCGCAGCGCGCACGATCGCGCCCGGCCCGAGCGCTGACGACAACATCGCCGATGGCGATGACTATCTTCATCAGAAATCGTTGGTCGCGATCCAGTTTCCGACGCAGGATCGAAGCATGAACGTCACCACCGCACGGCCGATGGAACTCGGCATCTACTCCTTCGGTGAACTCACCGACAACCCCCGGGCCGGTCAGGCGCGCGATGCCCACGAACGCATCGGACAGCTCCTCGACCACGCCCGGATCGCCGACCAGGGCGGCCTCGACATCTTCGCCCTCGGTGAGCACCACCGCCACGACTTCGCGGTCTCCGCCCCCGAGGTCGTGCTCGGCGCGATCGCCACCGCGACCTCCCGGATCCGGCTCGCCAGCGGTGTCACCGTGCTCTCCAGCCAGGACCCGGTCCGCGTGTTCCAGCAGTTCGCCACCCTCGACCAGGTCTCCGACGGCCGGGCCGAGATCTGGGCGGGCCGCGGTGCGTTCACCGAGTCGTTCCCGCTGTTCGGCTACCAGCTGAACGACTACGACGAGCTGTTCGAGGAGAAGCTCGAGTTGCTGCTGCGGCTGCGCGACGAACCGACGATCACCTGGAGCGGGAACCGCCGGCCCGCGATCAGCGCCGGTGAGATCTCACCGCGACCGGTGCAGGACCCGCTGCCGGTGTGGGTCGCGATCGGCGGCACCCCGGCCTCCGCGGTGCGCGCCGGCCTGCTCGGGCTGCCGATGATGATGGGCTTCTTCGCTGGCCCTGAGCAGTTCGTACCGCGGGTCGAGCTCTATCACCGCGCCGCCGCGCGTGCCGGGCACGATCCGTCCTCGCTGCGGCTCGGGGTCAGCGGCCACATGTACGTCGGCAAGACCTCCCAGGGTGCCCGGGACGACTTCTTCCCGCACTACGCCCGCTACTTCGAGGAGGCCGGGCGGCGGCTCGGATCCGGTGGTTTCCCGCGCAGCGTCTATGACAGCTGGATCGAGGCGAGCCTGCCGGTGGGCAGCCCGCAACAGGTGATCGAGGCGATCCTGACCCGGGTCGAACTGTTGGGGATCGACCGCTTCATCGGACAGTTCGATGTCGGCAATCTGCCCCGCGAGATGACCCGCGAATCCCTGGAGCTCTACCTCACCGAGGTCGTACCGGTGATCCGCCGGGAGACCGCGGGGGTGGCGGCGTGACCACCGTCGGCATCCTCGGCGCGGGCAAGCTCGGCAGCGTACTGGCCCGGCTGGCGGTCGCGGCGGGTTACCGTACGCTCGTCGCCGGCTCCGGTGATCCCGGACCGGTGCAGTTCATCCTCGATGTGATGAGCCCCGGTGCGACCGCCGCCAGCGCGGCGCAGGCCGCCCGGAGTGCGGACCTGGTGATCCTGGCCCTGCCGCTCGGCAAGCGCGCGACGATCCCGGCTCGGGAACTCGACGGCAAGGTGGTCATCGACGCGATGAACTACTGGCCGCCCACCGACGGCATCCTGGCCGAGTTCGAGGGCGTACGCCCCAGCAGCGCGGTGATCCAGCAGGAGCTGCCGCGCGCGCGGGTCGTCAAGACCTTCAGTCATCTCGGCTACCACCAGCTGGAGGAGGACGCCCGGCCGGTCGGCGCCCCCGACCGGTCGGCGCTGGCCATCGCCGGTGACGATCCGCATGCGGTCATCCAGGTCGCCGGATTCGTCGACCGGATCGGCTTCGACCCGGTGCTGGTGGGCCCGCTCACCGAGGGGGTCCGATTCGGCCCCGGTTCACCCGCCTTCGGCGTCTCCACCGACAGCCGCGCGCTCGAGGAGCTGCTCGGCACCCGGGTGGGCGCCGACGGCTGACCCGCCCGGGCGGCGGTCAGGACTCGGTGTGGCGCAGGTAGCTGATCCGGCCCAGCACCGCGACCAGGGTGAGCGGCACCATCACCACCGCGGCGACGGCGAAGATCGCCTGGTAGTGACCGGTGTCGGCCCACGGGGCGGCGAGACAGGTGGCCAGCGAACTGCCGACGAACAGCGACCCGGCGAAGAGCGCGACCACCGTGCCGCGGACCTGCGGCACCACCGAGGTGGCCCAGGTCTGCAGCGAGGAGTGCATGAACGCCCACCCGCCGCCGAGCGCCAGCGAGGTGATCAGCACCGTGACCACGTTGACCCGCCAGCTGACCAGCGCGAAGCCGATCGCCAGCTGCACCCCGCCGAGCAGCAGCAGACCCCACATCGGCCAACGCCGCGCCAGCGGGCGGACCAACCGGGAGAAGGCCATCACCCCGACCCCGTAGGCGGCCGTCGCCAGACCGGCCAACGACACGTTGACCCCGTGCTCGGACAGGGCCGGCGGCAGCAGGGTGAGCATGCCGAGCAGCGCGCCGCCCTCGACCATCACCAGTGCGTAGAGCAGCAGCGCCCACCGGTTCGCGATCGCGGTCTGCAACTGCACGGCGATGTTGCCGGCGACCGGTGCGCGCTGCGGTTCGGGCAACCGGCCGACCAGCAGGCCGGGGATCAGCGAACAGACCCCGGACAGCACGAACACCGACCGCCAGCCGAAGGAGTGGGCCAGCAGTCCCGACAGGGCCGTGGCCAGCGCGGTACCGACCGCCATCGTCGCCATCAGGTCCGACAACGCCCGCTGCCGGGCGGACAGCTCGACGGTGTCCCCGACATAGGTGAGCGAGGTCGGGACCACGGCACCGAAACAGGCCCCGGCGATGATCCGCAGCACCAGCAGCACGGCCAGATTCGGTGCGAACCCCGACGCGATGCTCGCCGCACCGCCGACGATCAGGGTGAACTGGATCAACCGGACCCGGCCGAGCCGGTCCGACAGCACGCCCCACAGCGGTTGGCTCAGCCCATAGGCGAGGAAGTACGCCCCGGCGAGCGCGACCACCGCCGCCAACGGCTCGCCCAGATCGGTGGCCATCACCACCAGCATCGGGCCGATCGCGAACCGGTCGAAACTGCTCATGAACCCGGCCGCCGCCAGGGACACCGGAGGTCCGGTACGCGGGGCGGCTGAGGTCACGATTCCGACCCTAGACCGACTTCGTCAGCAGTTATCGCCGGTCCTCGTTCGTGGGACCGGCATATCGGCCCCAGGCGATCACCGGTGCGCAACCGGATGTCGGCCGGGGCTGGCATGCTGGTCCCCATGCCCAAGCAGTCCCCGTTCGGCAGCGTGCTGCTGATCAGCGGTCCCGAGTCCCTGCTGGCCGATCGGGCCGTCGCGGAGCGGGTCACCGCCGCGCGCGCCGACCGGTCCGACGCCGAGGTCCACGACGTCGACTCGTCCCGGGTGGATGCCGGGTTGCTGGCCGAGCTGACCGGCGGGTCGCTGTTCGCCACCTCGACGGTCGTGGTGCTCCGCGATCTGGCCAACCTCGCCGCCGACCTGCACCCGGTGGTGCTCGGGCTCGCCACCGATCCGCTGCCCGATGTGGCGCTGGTGCTGGTGCACGGCGGCGGCGCCAAGGGCCGTGGGCTGATCGACAAGCTGAAGAAGGCCAAGATCCCCGTCGTCGACGCCGCCGCGCTCAAGCCGCGCGAGCTCGTGCCCTTCGTCACCAATGAGGTACGCCGCAGCGGCGGCCGGATCGAGACCGAGGCCGCCCAGCTGCTCGTCGACTCCGTCGGCCACGACCTGCGCTCCCTCGCCGCGGCGGCCGGGCAGCTGGTCGCCGACGGTGACGGCGGGGAGATCGGCGCCCAGCTGGTCCGCCGCTACTTCGGCGGCCGGGCCGAGGTGACCAGCTTCGCGGTCGCCGATGAGGCACTCGCCGGTCGCGCGACCCGGGCGATGGAACAGCTGCGCTGGGCGCTGTCCACCGGGGTGGCGCCGGTGCTGGTCACCAGCGCCCTGGCCTCCGGGCTGCGCGGGCTCGGCAAGCTGCAGGGCAACCGCACCGGGATGGGCGACAACGACCTGGCCCGCGACATCGGCGTACCGCCGTGGAAGCTGCGCACCATGCGTCAGCAGCTCCGCAGCTGGGACCAGGCCGGGCTGGCCACCGCGATTCTCGCGGTGTCCCGCGCGGATGCCGACATCAAGGGCGCCGCCGACGAACCGGCGTACGCCCTGGAGCGCTGCGTGCTCGCCGTCACCCGCGCTCGGCGCGGCTGAGTCACCACTCGCTGGGCAGCTCGCAAGCTGCCGACCGAGTCACCAGGGGACGCAGAAACGCCCCGGGTCCGACGGTCCCGGGGCGCTGCGGTGCGCGGAATCAGGCCTTGGCGGCCTTGGTCGCGATGGCCGACTTCTTGTTGGCGGCCTGGTTCTTGTGGATCACGCCCTTGGAGACGGCCTTGTCCAGCAGCCGGGTGGCGCGCTTCGCGGCCTCCTTGGCCTTGGCGGCGTCGCCGTCCTCAAGGGCCTTGCTGAAGCGGCGGGCGGCGGTGCGCAGCTCGGACTTGACAGCCTTGTTGCGCTGACGAGCCTTCTCGTTCGTCTTGATCCGCTTCATCTGGGACTTGATGTTCGCCACGGGGCAGGCCTCTACTCGGGTTCGTGTCGGTTGGTCGGTCGTGCGTGTCGAGCACGCAGCACAGCGGGCAACTCTACCTGCGGCCCGCCGGAGCGGCAAATCCGCCGGAGCGGATCAGACGGTCACCTTGCGGGCGGCTCGCCGGTGCATCAGCCAGGCGGCCAGTACGCCACCGATGGCGCCGCCGAGGTGGGCCTGCCAGGAGACGCCGGCCTGGGTCGGGAAGACACCCCACAACACACCGCCGTAGACCATGAAGACCACCACGCCGATGACGATGTTCTTCACGTCACGGGCGAAGATGCCGCGGGTCAGCAGATAGGTGAGCCAGCCGAAGATGACACCGGAGGCACCCAGGATCACCGTGTGCGCGGGGGAGAGCACCCAGGCCGACAGGCCGGAGCTGATCGCCGAGATGATGGTGGACCCGACCATCCGCGCGGCGCCGCCACGGCCGACGAGGATCAGGAAGCCGAGCACCAGCAGCGGGATCGTGTTCGCGATCAGGTGCCCGAAGCCGAAGTGCAGGAACGGGGCGAAGAGGATCCCGACCCAGCCGGTCGGCTCCTGGGCGTGGATGCCGAGGGTGTCCAGCAGGCCGAGGAGAACGGTGTCGATGGCCTCCAGTGCCCACAGCAGCACGACCGCCCCGATCATGAAGATCGCGGCGCCCTTGGGGGTCTCCACCTGGCGCCGGGGCGCGGCGGGATTCTGGTAGGTCATGCGTCCTATTCTCCCTGCCCGGTGGTCCACTCCCAAGGGCCGCAACCTGTGAACGGCTGTGAAAGGGCCCGACGCCCGCGGCGCCGGGCCCGTGAGGTCAGTTGTCCTTCGCCTCCGCCTCCCGCATGGTCTTCTCCGGTGCCTCGACGTAGTCCTCGGGATCCTTGTCGCTGGCCTCGATCCCGTCGGCCGCCCGCAGGGCCTCGTAACGCAGGAACTGCACTGCGATGTCGTGGCGCTGCTGCAGGCTGGCATTGCGGCGGAAGTCGGTCAGATCCTGACGCTCCTCCTCGGCCATGTGGGTGGAGTTGGCGACATTGGCGTCGCTGACCGCCTGCCACCACGCCTCGGAGCCGACCTGCTCGGCCTCCGCCCGGCGGACCGCGTCGCGGATGTTGTTGTGGTCGCCGATCGCATCCTCGACCTCCTCATCGACCGAGTCGGCGTCGGCCGCGCCCTCACCCTGCTTCAGCAGATGCGGATAGAAGTAGCGCTCCTCGGCCTCGGCATGGGTCTCCAGGAAGATCGCCAGCCGCTGCCACAGCGCGCCCAGCCCGGTGTGGTCGTCGGCGGGGAACTGCTCCAGCTGGGCGAACATGGTGCGCTGCTGGTCGTGCTGCTCGGCGATGATCTGGGTGATGTCCACATCTGCTCCTCTCGTGCGTTCGGTGTGCTGCTCGGAGCGATAGCTTGCCAGTCGCCGAATCGGCACTTCGGCGTACCCCGTGAGAAGATGGTGTGTCCACCGAGGTGGACCAGTCCGACCGATCCCGAACCAGGAAGCACATGGCCCCGACCACACCCGCCGCCGGCCGCACCGATCCGGCGATCATCCGGAACTTCTGCATCATTGCCCACATCGATCACGGCAAGTCGACCCTGGCCGACCGGATGCTGCAGCTGACCGGGCTGGTGGATGACCGGACGATGCGGGCGCAGTACCTGGACCGGATGGACATCGAGCGCGAGCGCGGCATCACGATCAAGTCGCAGGCCGTCCGGATGCCCTATGAGATCGGCGACCAGACCTACGTGCTGAACATGATCGACACCCCCGGCCACGTCGACTTCACCTATGAGGTGTCCCGGTCCCTGGAGGCCTGCGAGGGGGCGATCCTGCTCGTCGACGCCGCCCAGGGCATCGAGGCGCAGACGCTGGCCAACCTCTATCTGGCCCTGGACGCCGATCTCGAGATCATCCCGGTGCTGAACAAGATCGACCTGCCCAGCGCCAATCCGGAGAAGTACGCCGCCGAGCTGGCCGGCATCATCGGCTGTGAGCCGAGCGATGTGCTCAAGGTGAGCGCCAAGACCGGCGAGGGCGTACGCGAACTCATGGACCATCTGGTCGAGCAGGTCCCGCCGCCGGTCGGCGACGCCGACGCGCCGGCGCGGGCGCTGATCTTCGACTCCGTCTACGACACCTACCGCGGCGTGGTCACCTACGTCCGGGTCGTCGACGGCGAACTCAGCCACCGCGAGAAGATCCTGATGATGTCCACCCGGGCCACCCACGAGGTGCTCGAGGTCGGGGTGATCTCGCCGGAGCCGACGAAGGTGGACCGGCTCGGCGTCGGCGAGACCGGTTACCTGATCACCGGGGTGAAGGAGGTCCGGCAGTCCCGCGTCGGCGACACCGTGACCTCGGCGACCAATCCGGCCACCGAGATGCTCTCGGGTTACAAGCACCCGAACCCGATGGTCTACTCGGGGCTGTTCCCGATCGACGCCAACGACTTCACCGAGCTTCGCGAGGCGCTGGACAAGCTGCAGCTGAACGACGCCGCGCTCACCTACGAGCCGGAGACCTCGACCGCGCTCGGCTTCGGTTTCCGGGTCGGCTTCCTCGGCCTGCTGCACATGGAGATCGTCCGGGAGCGGCTGGAGCGCGAGTTCAACCTCGATCTGATCTCCACCGCGCCCAATGTGGTCTACCGGATCGTGATGGAGGACGGCACCGAGCATGTGGTGACCAACCCGAGCGAATACCCGACCGACGGCAAGATCGCCGAGGTGCACGAGCCGGTCACCAAGGCGACGATCCTGGCCCCGGCCGAATACATCGGCACCATCCTCGAACTGTGCCAGCAGAAGCGAGGAGTCCAACTGGGGTTGGACTATCTGTCCGAGGACCGGGTCGAGATCCGCTACCAGCTGCCGCTGGCCGAGATCGTCTTCGACTTCTTCGACGCGCTGAAGTCGCGGACCAAGGGGTACGCCTCCCTCGACTACGACGAGGCCGGCGAGCAGGCCAGCGATCTGGTCAAGGTCGACATCCTGCTGCACGGTGAGCCGGTGGATGCGTTCTCCGCGATCGTGCACAAGGACAAGGCGTACGCCTACGGCGTCGCGATGGCCGCCAAGCTCAAGGAACTCATTCCCAGGCAGCAGTTCGAGGTGCCGATCCAGGCCGCGATCGGCTCCCGGGTGATCGCCCGCGAGACCATCCGCGCGATCCGCAAGGACGTGCTCGCCAAGTGCTACGGCGGTGACATCTCCCGCAAGCGCAAGCTGCTGGAGAAGCAGAAGGAGGGCAAGAAGCGGATGAAGGTGGTGGGCCGCGTCGAGGTCCCGCAGGAGGCCTTCGTCGCCGCGCTCTCCACCGGCGAGGGTGGCAAGGACAAGTCCGAGAAGAAGTAGGTCGCCCAGCGGCGGCAACCCGCACCGGTCGCCGAATGTTCATCTGCTGTTGGGTTTCCATCGATCGGTGATCACCTGGCTCTGACAGGTTTCCCGGCATGAGTCGCCCCATCCCTGCCATGACCACCCTCTCCCGCCGGCACCTGCTCGGTCTCGGCGCCGCCGTCGGTGCCGCCTCGCTGCTGCCCGCCTCCTTCCGCACGGCGATGGCGCTGCCACCGGCACCGGGTGGGCTCAAGGGCGTCGAGCACGTGGTCATCCTGATGCAGGAGAACCGTTCCTTCGACCACTACTACGGCACCCTCCAAGGGGTCTGCGGCTTCGCCGACAAGACCGTCGCACCCACCCGCGACGGCGGCACCGTCTTCGCCCAGCCGACCTCCGGTGGTGGTCACCAGCTGCCCTTCCTGGTCCGCGAGGCCCGCGACGCCGGCGCCAACGACATCGAATACATCGCCTCGCTGCCGCACAGCTGGGCCGACGGTGGCCGCGCCTGGAACAACGGCTGGGAGGACAACTGGATCGCGGCCAAGGGGGCGGCGACGATGGCGGCCTACGACCGGCGCGACCTGCCCTTCCAGTTCGAGCTCGCCGACAACTTCACCATCTGCGACCACTACTTCTGCTCGATCACCGCCGGGACCAGCCCCAACCGGAACCACCTGATCAGCGGGAAGACCGGTTACGAACCGGGTGGCGTACGCCGCGCCGTCGACAACGCCGCCTACGCGGAGACCCATGCCGGCTACGACTGGCCCACCTATCAGCAGGAGCTCCAGCGGGCCGGGGTGTCCTGGCAGATCCTGCAGGAGTGGGACAACTTCACCGACTCCAACGAGGAGTATTTCCAGCCCTACAAGGAATTGACGCGGCGGGTGCTCAGCCGGGTCCCGGGGGTGTGGACGAACATGGAGTCGTTCTACGGTGCGGTGCTGCGGGCCGATGAGAACCGGCGGCGGACGCTGCTGGACCAGCTCGAGGCCGCACTGGCCCAGGTGTCCCCGGCCGACCGGGAGCTGTTCGACCGGGCGCTGCGCCGTCGACCGGCGGGTACGCTGGCGGCCGCCTTCGCCGATCAGGTGGCCCGGGACGCACTGCCGCGGGTCACCCACCTGGTCGCCAACTCCGAGGACTGTGAGCATCCGGCCGGCTCCTCACCGATCGAGGGTTCCCAACTGGTGCACGATCTGCTGCAGGCCTTCGGCGACAATCCCGCGGTCTGGCGCAAGACGGTGTTCATCCTCACCTTCGACGAGTTCGACGGCTACTTCGACCACCTGCTGCATCCGGTCCCGCCTCGCTCGGTGAGCGAGGAGTGGTGGGACGGCTTGCCGACCGGGCTGGGCCCGCGGGTGCCGATGCTGGTCGTCTCGCCCTGGACCGTCGGGGGTCGGGTCAACTCCCAGGTCTTCGACCACACCTCGGTGATCCGGTTGCTGGAGACCTGGACCGGGGTCGCCTGCACCCAGATCTCGGACTGGCGGCGCAGCGTCACCGGGGACCTGGCCGGGGTGCTCGACCTCGGTGGGACGCCGACGCCGAGCCTGCCGGCGCTGACCCGGCCCGGCCCGGTGCCGCCGTTCACCAGCCGCTGGAAGCCGACCCCGCCGCAGCAGCAGCAACTGCCTCGGCAGGAGGCCGGGGTGCGCCCGGCGGATGCCCTGCCCTACCGCCTCGACGCCAGCTACGATCCCGGCTCCGACCGGCTGCAGCTGACCAATACCGGAAAGGCTGCGGCCAACGTCGCGGTGCTGGACCTCAGCGGTGGCGGCGATCCCTTGCACCGCGTGGTTTCCGGGCAGCTCACCCTGCCGCTCGGTCAGACCCGGACGGGCGGGACGACGGCCCGCGCGGGCGCTGTCCGCGAGATCGTGGTGCTGGGCCCGAACCGCTTCCGCCGCGACTTCCGCACCGACGGGACCCTGCTGGTGACCGCCTCCTCCGACCATGGCGCCGGCCTGCTCCGGGTGGAGATCGGCAACACCGGGGATACACCGCTGACGGTCGAACTGACCGATGCCGCGACCGGCCCCGCGACCGGCACCGGTGCGGTGACCCGGATCCAGCTCGGCGCCCGCGCCAGCATCACCCGGACCATCGACACCTGTGCCATGCATGGCTGGTACGACCTGATCGTCCGTGCCGGGGAGAACCGGTTCTGGATCACCGGCCACCTGGAGAACGGTGCCCCCAGCATCACCAGCCCCTTCACCCCCGACGGCCGCCACGACGTGCCGGCCGCTCGCTGCACCCCGACCCCCAGCCCCAGCGCGACACCCAGCCCCAGCCCCGGCCCGACCACCGCGGGCCCGGGCACGCCGACACCCACGGCGGCGCCCACCGGCACCGCTGTGCCACCGGCACCGGCGGTGAAGGAGTCGGTGGGCGGGTTGGCCAACACCGGCCGGCACCGCTGACCGGCGATCGGTGGCGGGGGACCGATAGCCTGCTCGGGTGCGTCCACTCGTTCTCGTCGCCCACCGCTGGGAAGCGGCCCACCTGCCGGCCGATGTCGACCTGGTTATCACCGGGGTCGGGATGACCCCGGCCGCCGTCGCCGCGACCCGGGAGATCCTGCAGCGCTGCCCGGATCCCCAATCCCGACACGAATTGCGGGCGATCAACCTGGGCAGCTGCGGTGCCCTGACCGAAGGGCTGAGCGGGATCTTCGAACCGTCCGCGGTGCTCAACCGGGACATCGACGAAGAGGTGCTGGCCGCCGCCGGTGTCCGGGTGGAGAACCGGATCGAGCTGACCGGCGACGGGCCGGTCCTCGGTACCGGTGATTCCTTCGTCGCCGGTGGGGCGGCGCGGGAGGCGCTGCTCGGACGCTGCGACCTGGTCGACATGGAGGGTTTCGCGATCGCGTACGCCTGCCGCGCGCTCGGCGTACCCCTGCGGATGATCAAGCACGTCTCGGATTCCGCCGATCAGCAGGCGCTGGCATGGAAGGACCTGGTCGACCGGTCAGCCCGCGCGCTCGCCGAGGCGTACGCCCGGATCGCCGACTGAACCGGCCGGTGGTGGCGCGCTGAGCCGCTGGATCCCGAAACGGCGTGCGGCCCAGAACACCACGGCCACGCTGAGGCCCTGGGTGATCAGCGTGACCACCACCAGATCCCAGCTGCCGGTGGTCTGCTGGGTGACGAAGCTGTTGCGCAACCCGCCGAGCACCGCCCCCGAACCCAGTATCAGCGCATTGCTCAGCACATGCATCGCGATGGCAGCTTCGATTCCGCCGGTCCGCCAGGTCATCACCGAGGCCGCCACGGCGAAGATCGCCAAGTCGGCGAGCACCCACGGATCGAGTGACAGGTGCAGCAGCGCGAAGATCGCGGTCGACAGCAGCACCGGTACGCCCCAGGCCAGCCACCGGGCTCGGAACCAGCCGCCCACGTTCTGTGGCAGCCAGCCCCGGAAGAGGTATTCCTCCCCGGCAGTCTGCAGCGGCGTGGTGAGCAGGACCACCAGGATCAGCCAACCCCACTGGGGTTCGGGACGGACACCGGTGTAGTTGATCGCGCGGACAGTGCCGATGGTGAGCAGGAACACCGGCAGCAGGCAGAGCGTGATCCGGAGGAACCATCGCCAGCGGAATCGCCCCGTCACCGAGGACACATAACCGCGGGGGAGGCGTTGGGCCAGCGCGGTCGCGACGATCACCGCCGGGATCGAGATGCTCAGCGAGAGATTGTTCAGCAGCAACCCGAGTGCGCCGTTGGTGAAGACGTCGAACTGGGTCAGCGTGGCGGTCGGTGGCAGGCCACGTGCGATGGTGATGCCCACCGCCAGCAGAATGAGCACAACGGTGAGGATCCCGGCGACCACTGCCAGCAGCAGCAGCGACCAGAACGGCCGCCACCAGGCGTGCAGCGGGCCGCGGGTCAGGCCGGCGTAGTCGGCGGGTTCAGCGGGCAGGGCGATCGGGCGGGGCGGGGTAGTGGTCATGACAACCAGCCCAGCACCATTCGAGGGCCGGCGGTACCCGGTTGTCCACAGCCACCGCCGCGGGTGTTCGCTGCCTCAGCGCTCCAGATCGCCGCGGATGAAGGCCTCGAGTTGTTCGCGGGCCTCGTTGTCCGGGCGCTGCTCCGGCGGGGACTTCATCAGGTACGCCGAGGCGGACAGCAGGGGGCCACCGATGCCGCGGTCCAGGCCGATCTTGGCGGCCCGGATGGCGTCGATGATCACGCCGGCGGAGTTGGGGGAATCCCAGACCTCGAGCTTGTACTCGATGGACATCGGCGCATTGCCGAAACCGTGACCCTCCAGGCGTACGAACGCGAACTTGCGATCCTCCAACCAACCGACGTAATCGGAGGGGCCGATGTGCACGTCGCGTTCCTCGAGCTCGTGCGGGATGTTCGAGGTGACGGCCTGGGTCTTCGAGATCTTCTTGGACTCCAGCCGGTCGCGCTCCAGCATGTTCTTGAAGTCCATGTTGCCGCCGACGTTGAGCTGGTAGGTGCGGTCCACGGTGTAACCGCGTTCCTCCATCAGCCGGGCCATCACGCGGTGGGTGATCGTCGCCCCGACCTGGGACTTGATGTCGTCGCCGACGATCGGAATCCCTGCCTGGGTGAACTTCTCGGCCCACTCGGCGGTGCCGGCGACGAAGACCGGGAGCGCGTTGACGAAGGCGCAACCGGCGTCCAGTGCACACTGGGCATAGAACTCGTCCGCCTTCTGCGAACCGACCGGCAGATAGCTGACCAGCACATCCACCTCGGCGTCCTTGAGCACCTGGACCACATCGACCGGTTCGGCATCGGATTCGGTGATCGTCTCGAGGTAGTAGCGACCCAGGCCGTCGAGGGTCGGACCGCGCTGCACCGTCACCCCGGTGGTCGGCACATCGCAGATCTTGATCGTGTTGTTCTGCGAGGCGTTGATGGCCTCGGCCAGATCGGTGCCGACCTTCTCGGCATCCACGTCGAAGGCGGCGACGAACTGCACATCGCCGACGTGGTAGTCACCGAAGCGCACGTGCATCAGACCCGGCACGGTCTCGGTGTCCGGGGCGTCGGCATAGAACTGCACGCCCTGGACCAGTGACGAGGCACAGTTGCCGACGCCGACGATGGCGACACGAATCGGATTGCCCACGTTGTCTTTCCTCCTCTGGGAGTGTGCAGGAAACGGCACACGGCCGCAGGCCAGCGTAGTTGAAGTTTCCAGCAGCCGAGGACGGGGTGGCTACGCTGGACCGGTTCCGGACATCCGCCGGAGTCAGACCGATCCGAGGAGCGCCATGCCGTCGACCCTGCCCGAGGGCGATCCGGCGCCGGTCGACGGGTCACTGCCCGCCGCTGCGCTGGCCGAGGTGGCCGACCGCGCATTCGGGATATACCTGCACGTGCCGTTCTGCCGGACCCGCTGCGGTTACTGCGACTTCAACACCTACACCGCGGCCGAACTCGGCCCGGGGGCCTCCCGCAGCGACTACGTTGACTCCGCGCTGGCCGAGGTGGAACTCGCGGCCCGGGTGCTCGGCGACCGGGCACCGCGGGTCGACACCGTCTTCGTCGGCGGGGGTACGCCGACCCTGCTGCCACCCGCCGAGCTGGCCCGGTTGCTGACCGGCGTACGGGAGCGGTGGGGCCTGGCCGAGGACGCCGAGGTGACCACCGAGTCCAACCCCGACTCGGTGAGTGCCGCGGATCTGGTGGCGCTGCGGGAGGCGGGCTTCACCCGGATCTCCTTCGGCATGCAGTCGGCCGCCGAGCACGTGCTGCGGGTGCTGGACCGCGAACACACCCCGGGTCGCGCCCAGCAGGCCGTCGCCGAGGCGCGGGCGGCCGGGTTCGAGTCGATCAGCCTGGACCTGATCTATGGCACCCCGGGGGAGAGCGTCGACGACTGGCGCCGGTCGCTGACGGCGGCGCTGGCCGCCGAGGTGGACCACCTGAGCGCATACTCGCTGATCGTCGAGGACGGCACCCGGCTGGCCGGTCGGGTACGCCGCGGCGAACTCGCGATGCCGGACGAGGACGACCTGGCCGACAAATACCTCTTGGCCTCCGAAATGCTGTCCACACAGGGATTCAGTGCCTATGAGGTGAGCAACTGGGCGCGCGGCGAGCAGCACCGCTGCCGGCACAATCTCGGGTACTGGCGCGGTGACACCTGGTGGGGGATCGGGCCCGGGGCGCACAGTCACGTCGGCGGCGTACGGTTCTGGAACGTCAAGCATCCGGTCGCCTATGCCGGCCGGCTGGCGGCGGGGGAGAGCCCGGCGTACGCCCGGGAGAGCCTCGACGCCGACAGCCGCCGGATCGAGCGGGTGCTGCTCGAACTGCGGCTCGCCGAGGGCCTGCCGCTGGCGGTGCTCAGCGACAGCGAACGCGCCCGCGTCGACTCGGTGGTCACCCGCGGCCTGGCCGAGGTGCGCGGTGAGCGCCTGGTCCTCACCCTCGACGGCCGCCTGCTCGCCGACGGCGTCGTCCGCGACCTCCTCGACTGACGAAATAGGACTTTGTCAGCAGTTATCGCCGCTCCCAGCGCGAAACACGGGCGGATCGGTCCCAAGAGATCGGCTCTGCGGCGTGGATCCGAGCCGCGGGGCCGTCCCCCGCGTATGGTCGCCGGGTGCCTTCCCACGATCGCTACTCGGCTGATGTCCTGAAACCCGGCTGGCAGAAGGCCGGGAAGAAGCAGTCCCGCGAGCTCGCCGTCGAGCGGGACCTGGTGCTGGAGGACCCGACAACCGGATTCTGCGGCGCCGTGGTGCGCTGGGAGAACGGCGTCGTGGTCCTCGAGGACCGGCGGGGCAAGAAGCGCAGCTTCCCGCTCGGCCCCGGCCTGTGGCTGGAGGGCGAGCCGGTCAACCTGGTCGTCGGGAAGAAGCAGGCCCCGCCGAAGGCGCTCACCCACACCGCCTCCGGCTCCCGCCGCGGTACGCCGACCAGGCAGGCGAAGGTCGCGCTGCCCAGCCGGATCTACGTCGAGGGCCGCCACGACGCCGAACTGGTGGAGAAGATCTGGGGCGATGACCTGCGCCACGTCGGCGTCGTCGTCGAATACCTCGGTGGCATCGACGACCTGCCCGAGATCGTGGCGAAGTTCGCCCCCGAACAGGGCCGCCGGCTCGGCGTACTCGCCGATCACCTGGTGCCCGGCAGCAAGGAGCAGCGGATCGCCGACGAGGTCGCCCGCGGCAGGTACGCCGAGTGGGTCTTCGTCACCGGCCACCGGTTCATCGACATCTGGGCGGCCATCAAACCCGAACGCGTCGGGCTGAAAGCCTGGCCCGACATCCCCCGCGGTACCGACTGGAAGTCCGGCATCCTCGACCACCTCGGCCTGCCGCACCGCAACCAGACCGACATCGCGAAGGCCTGGCAGCTGCTGCTGGGCAAGGTGAACTCGTGGTCCGACCTCGATCCCAAACTGCTCACCGAGGTGGAGAAGCTGATCGACTTCGTGACGCTTGATCACCAGGGCGGCTGAACGCTCATCGAGTAGGAGACCCGGCGGAGCTTGCGGAGCCGGGCTCCGTGTCGAGATGACTCGGCTTCATCTCGACACGCGACCCATTGCTCCGCAAGCTCCGCATGGGTCGCTACTCGATGAGCGGGGGGAGGTCAGTTGGGGCTGGGGATGCAGCGCGGGGCGGGACGCGGCTCCACCCGTACCGCCAGGGTGATGCTGGCCTGGCCGGCGCGACGCAGCGCGGCGGCGAGCATGATCCGCCAGCGGTTCGGTTCCGGCTCGGGTACCACCGGTGCGGTGGGCAGGGCCGAGGTGTTCTGACGCAGCGCCTGCTGCGTACCGGGGGTCGTCCACATCATCATGAGTTCCTCTCGTTCGCGGGGCCGGTGGTACGCCGGACCTTCACTTCGGTGGGCAGGATCACCTGCCGTGGTTGACGTTTCGGGTCGAGCAGCAGCTTGCCGACGAGCTCGCCGCGCTCGGTGATCGGCTGGGCCAGGGTGGTCAGGCCGGCGGGGCCGGCCGCGGGGATGTCGTCGAAGCCGACGATCGACAGCTCTCGTGGCACGTCGACCCCACGCTCGCGGGCGGCATCGAGGACGCCGAGTGCCATTACGTCGCTGACCCCGACGATCGCGGTCGGCCGGTTCCGCTGGTCCAGCACCCAGCCGCCCGCGCGGTAACCGGTGTCGTGGGCGTTCCAACCGGCGTCCACCAAGGTCACCTCGGCGCCGTCCAGGCCGGCGATCAGGCCGTGGATCCGGGCCCAGAAGTGCTCGGAAAGCCGGTCCACCGCGATCACCTCCACCGGGCCGGCGTGGTCGTGGAAGTCCAGCACGATCGCGACCCTGCGGTGCCCCAGTCGAGCCAGCTGCTCACCCATCATCCGTCCGCCGGCGAAGTCATCGAGGCCGATGTGATCGATTGCCGGATCGTCGCAAACCGAAGAGACGAAGGGAATCTCGCGCTGAGTGGCGATCTCCTGCACCTGCTGGGCCTGGCTCCGGGTCAGGCAGACATCGGCCAACCCGTCCACCGGCGTACGCCGCAGCACGTCGACGTCGACCTCACGGTCACCGGCCTTGAGCGGAATCAGCAGCAGCCCGGACCCGACGTCCTCGACGGCACCGCCGAGTCCGGCCAGGAACATGCTTGCGAACGGATCGGAGAAGGCGTGGGAAAGGCTGTGGTTGTAGAGCACTCCGAACGAGCCGGTACGCCCGCTGCGCAGGTTCCGCGCGGTCGGGTTCGGGCCGGGATAGCCGAGCCGCTTCGCGGTCTCGAAGACCCGCTCCCGCAACTCGACGGAGAGCTGGTCGGGCCGGTTGTAGGCGTTGGAGACCGTGGCGGGGGAGACCCCGACCTCGGCGGCCACCGACTTCAACGTCGCCTTCGGCATGACGACCACTCCCTCCCTGAAGACTGCTCTAAATCGATCTAGTAAAACGATACAGATGATCCGGGAGGGCCGCAACCCGAACAGCCACATTCCTCTCGACCCGGATGCGGCAGGCTGGGGGCATGGCGATGACGACCGACGCGATGCTGGACCTGATCAAGGAGACCGCTGAGCAGGTGATCCGGCCCCGCTGGCGCGCGCTCTCCTCCGGCGACATCGCCGAGAAGAACCCGGGCGACTTCGTCACCGTCGCCGACCAGGAGGCCGAGGTGCTGCTCACCGAGGCCCTGCTGAAGGCGTACCCGGAGGCCCTGGTCGTCGGCGAGGAGGCCACCGCCGCCGACCCGGCACTGGTCAACGGGCTCCGCGAGGCCGAGCACGCGTTCGTCGTCGATCCGGTCGACGGCACCCGCAACTTCGTCGAGGGCACCGCCGACTATGCGGTGATGATCGGTGAGGTACGCGCGGGTGAGATCGTCCGCGGCTGGATCTGGCAGCCCGAGCATGACGCGGCGTGGGTGGCCGAGCGCGGCGCCGGTACCTACCGCAACGGCGAGCGGGTGACCCGGCGCGCGCCCGATCCGGAGTTGCTGCACGCCGAGACCTCGATGCGCAGCCTGCGCCGCAGCGCCACCCCGCCGCAGATCGCCGAGCTCGCCTGGACCGCGTTCAGTTGCGGGATCGACTACCCGAAGCTCTGCGCCGGCGGTAACGACGTCCTCGTCTACCGCGCGATCAAGCCCTGGGACCACATCCCCGGCGCCCTTCTCGTCCGCGAACTCGGCGGCGTCGCCCGGCTGATCAACGGCCAGGACTACCAGGGACAGACCGAGGGCGGTCCACTGGTGGTCGGCGTCGACGAGCCCGCCTGGCAGGTCGGCGCCGAATGGGTCGCCGGCGCCCGGTGATCGACCGCTTCACCGGCCGGATCCTCGGCGCCGGCAGTACCAGCGGGCTGCGTCTGGTGATCGGTGACTGGGCATCGTCCCCGCTGGGCTCCTTCACCGATGTGATGGTGGCGACGCCCGAGGACCGGCGGCTGCTGCTCGCACCGACCAACGAGGTGGCCGACTACGTGTCGGATACCTATCGGTTCGACGAGGTGGTCGTCGTACCGGTGGAGTTGTCGGTGGCCGCCGATCGGTGGCGGCTGACGGCCGGCGACCTGGCCTGCCGGTTGCGGCTCGGCGGTCGCACCGCGGCGGGCAGGCTGTTGCACGCCGTGCCCGACGCGATCGAGCGGAGCCGTGGATTTGCCACGATCGCCGACCCGATCGCCCGGCGGATCTTTCCCGGTGTACGCACCAGGGGCAGCGCCGGCGGCGGGCGGCGCGAGTACTACGGCGCGCATGACCAGCATCGGGTGATCGAGTTGGCCGGTAGTTGGCGGGGCCGGCCACTGGGGGAGTTGGCACCGGTCGATCCGGCGCCGCGGTTCGGTTTCAGCTCCACTCCGGTCGAGCCGTGTCTGACCCGGGTGACGACGACGATCGTGCGCGGGGGTGGGGGCTAGGTCAGTGATCGCCGGCCAGCGGGAGGCGGGTGCGTACGCCGTCGGCGGCCAGTTCGGCGTACGCGGTGCGCACCCCGGCCTCGACGCGGGCCCAGTCGAAGGGCCACTCGCCCTCCGCCTCGGCCCGCTCCAGGCGTACGCCCGACCGCACCAACCGCTCCGCCTCGGGTGGCAGGGACGCCAGCGCGGCCAGCTGGCGCACCAGGAAGTCCAGATCGACCACCGCGCCGTGACCGGGCACGATCACCGTGTCCGGACGAACCATGCCGAGCACCATGTTCAGCACCTCCGGCCAACCGCGCGGGGAGGACCGCGGACCGAACCAGGGTGCCGGTTCCTCGACCAGATCGCCGGTGAACAGCACCCCGGCCGACGGCACGTTCACCAGCACATCGCCTTCGGTGTGCGCCGCGCCGAGATGCAGCAGCTCGACGACCACCCCGCCGAGGTCGATCGCCGCGGCCACCGAGAACAACCGCTCCGGCACCCGCAGCTCATCGACCGCCACTCCGAGCGACTCGGCCTCGACCAGGGTCTCGGCATCGGAGACCCGCTCGGCCAGCGACTCGTGCCCATAGGCGGTCACACCCTCGATGCCGGCCAGTCCGAACCAGTGATCCCGATCGGCATGGGTGATCACCACCCCGACCAGCGGCTTGTCGGTCACCTCGGCGACCTTCGCGGCCAGCGCCCGGCCCTGGGCTGGGGTCGAACCGGTGTCCACCAGCACCGCGCCGGTCTCCCCGGCGATCAGGCCGATCGTCACCGCATCGGGCTCGGCGACCAGTCGCCAGACGCCATTCGCCACCGGCTGCCACTCGCCCTCACTGTGGTTCATACGAGCTAGACTGGCACTCGCGCCGGATGAGTGCCAAACTCCGGTGTTCGGCGATCGGGCCAACAGGGACGCAGGAGGTGGATGATGCTCGACGAACGCAAGCTGCAGGTGTTGCGGGCCATCGTCACCGACTACGTGTCCAGCCGTGAACCGGTGGGTTCCAAGGCGCTGGTGGACCGCTACGACCTCGGGGTGTCGCCGGCGACGGTGCGCAACGACATGGCGGCGCTGGAGGACGAGGGCTACATCGCGCAGCCGCACACCAGTGCGGGCCGGATCCCGACCGACAAGGGCTACCGGCTCTTCGTCGACCGACTGGCCGGGCTCAAGCCGCTGTCGGCGGCCGAGCGGCGCGCCATCCAGACCTTCCTCTCCGGGGCGGCCGATGTGGACGAGATCGTCGCCCGCACGGTACGCCTGCTCGCCCAGATCACCCAGCAGGTCGCCATCGTGCAGTACCCGGTGCTGTCGGCGACCACGCTGCGGCATGTCGAGGTGGTCTCGCTGACCCCCGATCGGGTGCTGCTGATCGTGATCAACTCCGCCGGTCGGGTGGAGCAGCGCACCGTCGAGCTGCCCGGACACACCGAGGAGCAGCTGTCGGTGCTCAAGACCCGGCTCAACGAGGCCGTGCTCGGTCGTGCCCAGGCCGAGGCCGCCAACGAACTGAGCCGGTTGAGCAGCGCGGTCGGACCCGAGGACCAGGCGACCACCCAGGTCGCCATCGCCGCGGTGCTGGAGATCCTCGGCTCGGGCACCGCGACCCGGGTAATGGTCGGTGGGGTGCCCAACCTGACCCGGCTGGGCGACTTCAACAGCACCGTGCAGCCGGTGCTGGAGGCGCTCGAGGAACAGGTGGTGCTGTTGAAACTGCTGGATGAGAGTGTCAGCGCCGATGATGTGACCGTACGCATCGGCCGTGAGAACGACTACGCCCCGCTGCAGACCACCTCACTGGTGGCCTCGGCATACGGCAGCCATGACGATGTCTGGGCCTCCATGGGCATCGTCGGTCCGACCCGGATGGACTACCCCTCAACGATGGCGACGGTGCGTGCCGTGGCGCGCTACGTCGGTCGATTCCTCAGCGAAGGATGACAAGAAATTCCAACGATGACTGACTACTACGAGGTCCTCGGCGTCGCCCGCGACGCCTCCACCGACCAGATCAAGAAGGCCTATCGCCGGATGGCGATGCGCTATCACCCCGACGTCACCAGCGAGGACGGCGCGGCGGAGAAGTTCCGGCAGGTGCAGGAGGCCTACGACGTGCTCGCCGACGAGCGCAAGCGCAGCATCTACGACCGCGGTGGCGATCCGTCGGGGCGGGCGAGTGCGGGCTTCGGCGGCGCCGGTGGGTTCGGCGATTTCGGTGGTGCCGGCTTCGACTTCACCAATCTGGTCGATGCGATGTTCGGCCAGCAGGCCTCCCGCGGCCCGCGGTCGCGGGTACGCCGCGGCCAGGACGCGCTGATCCAGCTCGAGCTGGAACTGCACGAGGCGGCCTTCGGCGTCTCGCGGGCGATCTCGATGGAGACCGCCGTGCTCTGCCCGGTCTGCCAGGGCGCCGGCGCGGCCGAGGGCTCCAAGCCCGAACAGTGCCGCACCTGCCACGGCCGCGGCGATGTCACCCAGATCCAGCGATCCTTCCTCGGCGACATCCGGACCAGTCAGCCCTGCCCGACCTGCCGTGGCTACGGCACCGTGATTCCCAACCCCTGCGGCGAATGCGACGGCGAGGGGCGGATCCGCGCACCCCGCGAGATCACCGTGAAGATCCCGGCCGGCGTCGATTCCGGCAACCGGATCCATCTGGCCTCCCAGGGTGAGGTCGGCCCCGGCGGCGGGCCCGCCGGCGACCTCTACGTCGAGCTGATCGTCGCCGACCATCCGCTGTTCAAGCGCAACGGCGACGACCTGGAGATGGTCGCCAAGATCCCGATGACCGCCGCCGCGCTCGGCACCGAGCTGGACATCCAGACCCTGGAGGCCGACCAGCCCGACGCCGATCCGCAGGAGGCGACGGTACGCCTCAAGGTGCCGGCCGGTACCCAGTCCGGGACCCGGCTCACCATCGACGGCCGCGGCATCCCGCAGCTGCGTGGCCGGGGCCGCGGCGACCTGGGTGTCACCCTGCTGGTGCAGACCCCGACCAAGCTGACCGAGCAGCAGCGCGAGCTGTTGCGGAACCTTGCCGAGCTCCGGGAGGAGACCAAGGTCGAGGCCCAGGTGCACAAGCGCGAGAAGGGCCGCTTCGAGCGCTTCTGGGAAGCGCTGCGCTGAGGTGACCCGACCGCTCTTCCTGACCGACCTGGCCGACCCGCTGCCCACCCCGGGCAGCGGCGTACGCCTCGGTGGTGGCGAGGGGCGGCATGCGGCGGTGGTCAAGCGGATCACCGCCGGGGAGGAGATCCTGCTCGCCGACGGGTCCGGTCGCGGGTTGATCGGTGAGGTGACCGCCGCGGACAAGCAGGGTCTCGACGTGACCGTGCGCGAGCTGCTGGCCGTACCGCCGCCCGCGCGCCGGCTCACCGTGGCGCAGGCGTTGGCCAAGGGGGATCGCGGCGAGCTCGCGGTGGAGATGATGACCGAGGTGGGGGTCGCCGAAATCCTTGCCTGGCAGGCGTCCCGCTCGATCGTGAAGTGGACCGGGGAGCGCGGTGCCAAGTCGTTGCGCAAGTGGGCCAGCACCGCGCGCGAGGCCACCAAGCAGAGCCGCCGGCTCCGCGTACCCGCCGTCGCCGGCCCGCTCAGCACCAGACAGCTCACCACCCGCGTGCAGACCGCCGACCTGGCCCTGGTGCTGCACGAGAACGCGACCGAATCCCTTGCCCAGCAGCAGATCCCGGCTGCCGGTGAGATCCTGCTGGTGGTCGGCCCGGAGGGTGGGATCAGTCCCGAGGAGCTCGACGCCCTGACCGCCGCCGGGGCCCGGCCGGTGTCGATCAGCGACGGGGTGCTGCGCACCTCCACCGCCGGTGTGGTGGCCGCCGGGTACCTGGGACTGCCGGGGTGAGTTCATCTCGACACGCGGCTCCGGCTCCGCTCCGCGGAGCCGGAGCCGCTACTCGATGAACGTTGGATGGCCCACCGGATGAGCGCGGGCGACTATCCTCCTGGGGTGCCGTTCTCCTTCGAGGTCCGTGACCGCCTGCCCGATCGGCAGGGGCGTACCGGGATCATCCACACCCCGCACGGTGAGATCCAGACCCCCGCCTTCATCGCCGTCGGCACCCAGGCGACCGTGAAGGCGGTGCTGCCGGAGGCGATGCGTGACCTCGGTGCGCAGGCCGTGCTCGCCAACGCCTACCACCTCTATCTGCAGCCCGGTGCCGACATCGTCGACGAGGCCGGCGGGGTGGGGGCGTTCATGAACTGGCCCGGGCCGACCTTCACCGACTCCGGTGGCTTCCAGGTGATGAGCCTGGGCGTCGGCTTCAAGAAGGTGCTGTCGATGGACTCCAGCCGGGTCAGCGACGACGACGTGATCGCCGAGGGCAAGGAACGGCTCGCGCACGTCGATGACGACGGCGTCACCTTCAAGTCCCACCTGAACGGGGACCGGCACCGGTTCACCCCCGAGATCTCGATGCGGGTCCAGCACCAGCTCGGTGCGGACATCATCTTCGCCTTCGACGAGCTGACCACGCTGATGAACACCCGCGCCTACCAGGAGGAGTCGCTGGAGCGGACCCGGCTCTGGGCCGAGCGCTGCCTGGCCGCGCACCGCGAGCTCACCGCCGAACGGGCCGACAAGCCCTACCAGGCGCTGTTCGGGGTGCTGCAGGGCGCCCAGTACGAGGATCTGCGCCGCAAGGCAGCCCGGGACCTCGGCGCGATGGAGGTCGCCGGGCAGCGGTTCGACGGTTTCGGGATCGGCGGCGCGCTGGAGAAGGAGAATCTCGGCACCATCGTCGACTGGGTCAGCTCCGAACTGCCCGAAGACCGCCCCCGGCATCTGCTCGGCATCTCCGAACCCGACGATTTCTTCGCCGCGATCGCCGCCGGTGCGGACACCTTCGACTGCGTCCAACCCTCCCGGGTCGCGCGCAATGCCGCCCTCTACACCGCCGATGGTCGGTTCAACGTGAACACCGCCGCCAATCGCCGCAACTTCAACCCCATCGACGAATCCTGCGACTGCTACACCTGCGCGCACTACACCCGCGCCTACCTGCACCACCTGTTCAAGGCTCGTGAGATGGTGGCCTCGACGCTGGCCACCATCCACAACGAGCGGTTCACCGTACGCCTGGTCGACGACATCCGCGCCAGCATCGGCACCGGCGAGTTCGACGCCTTCAAGGACGAGTTCCTCGGCCGCTTCTACCGCGGCGCCGGCTCGAAGGCTTGAGTTCAAGCGCACTTGAAGTAGCAGACTGGAAATCCATTCGAGTCCGACCGGTCGACCGGATAACGTGACCGGGAGACCTAGGAGGATTTTCGTGCCGGGCACCGCCGACGCACTCGACCGCGCACCCCTGGTGGCCCCGGCCACCCGCGGATGGGGACGGGCCACCAGCCTGTGGCGACTCCGGGCGTACCTGCGCCCGCGGCTCGGCCGGTTCTGGACGATGGCCGTGCTCGACGGCTACGACATCGTCACCATGCTGGCGATCCCGCTGCTCACCCGCGCGGCGATCGACGGACCACTGGCCGCCGGGGACCGGGCCGGGGTGATCCGCTACGGCGTGCTCGCCCTGGTCATCGGCATCTCGGCCGCCGGAGCCGGGTTCATTCGCCGCTGGCTGTCCAGCGAGGTCACCCTGGCCACCGAGACCAGCGTCCGGCTCGACCTCTATGCCCGGTTGCAACGGCTGCCGATGGCCTTCCACGACCGCTGGCAGTCCGGTCAGCTGCTGTCGCGGATGATGAACGACCTGTCGGTGATGCGCCGGTTCACCAGCTTCGGGCTGTTGATGCTGCTGGCCTCGCTGCTGCAGATCGCGATCACCGTGGTGCTGCTGATCCGGCTCTACTGGCCGCTCGGGGTGGTGGTGCTGCTCGGCGTGGGCCCGGTGATCTGGCTCTGCCTGCGGATGGAACGTGACTACACCAAACTCTCGCGGCGGATCCAGGACCAGACCGGGGATGCCGCCTCGGTGGTCCAGGAGTCGGTGCACGGGCTGCGGACGCTGCGCGCCTTCGGCCGCCAGCGCTGGGCGTACCAGCGCTTCGACTCCGCCGCCAGCACCCTCTATGACACCCAGCTCTCCCGGGTCCGGCTGATCTCGCGCTTCTTCACCCTGCTGGATGTCATCCCCTCGGTGGTGGCGATCATCGTGCTCGGCATCGGGGCGTACGCCGCCGCGAACGGAACGATCACCCTGGGCACCCTGGTCGCCTTCATGACGCTGCTGCTGTCGCTGGTCTGGCCGGTCACCGCGCTCGGCTTCCTGCTCTCGATGACCCAGGACGCGATGACCGCCGCCGACCGGGTCTGCGAGGTGCTCGATTCCCGCTCCGACATCGTCTCCGGGGAGGTACGCCTGCCCCGCGCGGGTGGTGCGTTGTCCTTCGAGAACGCCGGATTCCGCTTCCCGGACAGCGATGTCGACGTGCTGCACGGGTTGAATCTGCGCATCGCACCGGGGGAGACCATCGCCATCGTCGGCGGCACCGGGTCCGGCAAGACCACCCTCACCCAGCTGATCGCCCGGCTCCGCGATGTCACCAGTGGCCGGATCACCCTGGACGGGATCGACCTGCGGGAGCTGGACCTGGACGATCTGCGCGGCCAGGTCGCCACCGCCTTCTCCGATGCGACGCTGTTCTCGATGTCGGCCCGCGAGAATCTCACCCTGGGCCGCGCCGATGCGACCGATGAGGAGATCGCCGAGGCGATCGAGGTCGCCCAGGCGCACTTCGTCCACGACCTGCCCTGGGGGTTGGACACCCGGATCGGGGAGCAGGGGATGAGCCTGTCCGGCGGGCAGCGGCAGCGGCTCGCGCTGGCCCGTGCGGTGCTGGTACGCCCCAGTGTGCTGGTGCTCGATGACACCCTGTCCGCGCTCGACATCCACACCGAGGCGCTCGTCGAAGCCGCCCTGGCCCGGGTGCTCGGCAACTCCACCGCGATCATCGTCGCGCACCGCGCCTCCACCGTGCTGCTGGCCGATCGGGTGGCGATGCTGGTGGACGGCACGATCACCGCGGTCGGCACCCACACCGAGTTGCTCGCCAATGATCCGCGCTACCGGGAGCTGATGTCGGCGGATTTCGACTGTGAGCAGGAGTTCGACGAAATCGAGGACGAGGAGGCGGCCTCGTGAGCGCCGAGATCAGCCGCCCGGCCGCCGATGCCGACCGCGCCGAGGTCGACGAACTGGAGGCCTGGCGCGGCGTCCGCGCCGAGGAGGCCGAGGAGCTCACCGCCCAGGGTGCCGGTTTCCTGAAGCGGCGCAGCCGGCGATTGCTCGGCAGCCTGCTGTACCCCTACCGGCACCTGGCCTGGCTGATCGTCGCCGCCGTGGTGGTGGAGAACGTGGCCCGGCTCGCCGCCCCCGAGCTGGTCCGCCGCGGTATCGACTTCGGCGTCCCGGCACTGAGCGCCGGCAGCGCTGGCCCGCTGCTCACCGTGCTCGCGGTGATGGTGGCCGCGGTGCTCTGCCAGGCCGCCGGCCAGTACGTCTTCCAACGGCTGTCCGGGCGGGTCGCCCAGCAGGTGCTGCTGGAGATCCGGCGGCGGATGTTCCAGCACTTCCAGCGTCTCGATGTGTCCTTCCACGACCGCTACACCTCCGGGCGGGTGATCTCCCGACTGACCAACGATGTGGACGCGATCGCCGACCTCTTCGCCGAGGGGGTCGACACCCTGGTGCGGGCCGCGTTCACCGTGGTCGGGATCGCGGTGATCCTGCTCTGGTTGGATTTCCGGCTGGGGCTGGTCGCCCTGTTCGCGTTGCCGCTGCTGGCCGGACTGCTTGTCTGGTTCTCCATCAACTCCACCCGCGCCTACCGGCGGGTGCGGGAGCTGACCGCGGTCACCATCATGCAGTTCGTCGAGTCGATGACCGGGATCCGGGCCGTGCAGGCGTACCGTCGGGAACGCCGGAACCAGCAGATCTTCACCCTCGCCGCCACCCGGTTGAAGGACGCCAACGTGAAGGCGTTCCGGTTGATGGCGGTGTTCATGCCCGGGACCCGGTTGATCGGCAATGTGGCGATCGGGCTGGTGCTGCTGGTCGGTGGGTTGATGGCACTGCAGGGCGATGTGACCGTCGGCGTGCTGGCTGCGTTCCTGCTCTATCTGCGGATGTTCTTCCAGCCGATGGGGGAGATCAGCCAGTTCTACAACCTCTTCCAGGCGGCCACCTCGGCGCTGGAGAAGATCTCCGGGGTGCTCGAGGAGCGGCCCCAGGTGGCCGAATCCGAGCACCCCACGCCGCTCACCGAGCCGCGGGGGCGGGTGCGGTTCGACGCGGTGCACTTCGGCTATGTCGCCGAGCGGGATGTGCTGCCCGGCCTGGAGCTGGACATCCCCGCCGGTCAGACGGTGGCCCTGGTCGGCACCACCGGGGCCGGCAAGACCACCATCGCGAAACTGATCGCGCGCTTCCACGACCCCGATTCGGGCGCGGTACGCCTGGACGAGATCGACCTGCGGGAGATCAGCGACGACGACCTGCGCCGGGCGGTGGTGCTGCTCACCCAGGAGAACTTCATCTTCGACGGGTCGATCGCCGACAACATCGAGGTCGGCCGGCCCGGGGCGAGCCGGGCGGAGGTGATCGCGGCCGCGCGGGCGGTCGGTGCCGATGCGTTCATCAGCGGGCTGTCCGAGGGGTATGACACCGACACCGGCAAGCAGGGCTCCCGATTGTCGGCCGGGCAACGGCAGCTGGTCGCCTTCGCCCGGGTGTTCCTCGCCGACCCCGCGGTGATCATCCTGGACGAGGCGACCTCCAGCCTGGACATCCCCGCCGAGCGACTGGTGCAGCGGGCCCTGCAGACCGTGCTCGCCGACCGGACCGCGATCATCATCGCGCACCGCCTGTCGACCGTGGAGATCGCCGATCGGGTGCTGGTGCTGGAACACGGCCGGATCATCGAGGACGGGCCACCGGAGCTGCTGCTGGACGCCGACGGCCCGTACGCCCGACTGCATCAGGCGTGGCGGGAATCCCTTGCCTGATTGAGTACGCGCCCGTTCCCACGTTCATCGAGTAGCAACCCCGGTGCCGCGAAGCGGCACCGGGGTTGCGTGTCGAGATGAACCGGTCAGTCGCGTGTCGAGATGATCCGGTCAGTCGCGGGTCGAGCTGAACCGGTCAGCTGCCACCGCCGACGCTGGCCTGCTTCATCACCCCGACACTCTTCGAGTAGGGGACCGTGCCCACCGTGGCGCGGATCTCCCGTTGCCGGTGCCGTTCGATGCGGGGCTTGCGGGAACCACCGTCCGGTTCACCCCAGACCACCACGACCTCGGTGCCGGGTTCGGCCATCACCGCATCGACGAAGCCGAGGGAGAGCAGCTTGTGCTCGTTGGTGCTGAACCCGGCCCAGGTGGAGCGGCCGATCAGGTTGCCCGCGGTGTCGCGCACCTCGTCGTTGTGCGGCATCCCGTAGGAGACCATCGGCAGCTCGAGATAGCGGTAGGGGAGGTCGTCGCCGAACATGGAGCCGAAGACCTCCTCGACGTCGGCATCGTGCCAGGCGAGGGTGACCCGGCGCCGCGGCGGTTGGCCGGCGATCGCCTCGAGTGCTGCACGGCCCACGAAGTCGTGATCGAACTTGACGATCTTGCCGTAGCCGAGGTCGAACGGCGTCACGTAGTAGTCCTCGATGTTGGCGGAGCGGAAGCTCCCGCCCAGCTGGAACTTCGCCTCCCAGCCGTCGTCGGGCAGCCATTCCCGGAAGTCCCGCAGGTCCTCGGCGGTGTAGATCGCCGGCAACGGATAACCGATCCAGCCGCTCTCCAGGTTGGTGGTGAAGTATGCCTTGGTGCCGCCCTGCTTGAGCCCGTAGTCGCTGCCGGCTGCCAGGATCGCCTCCCGGATCCGTTGGTCGTGCTCGAACGGGCCGGACAGCTCGACCCCCTGATGGCCGGCCATCGAGTGCCGCAGCGCGGTCACCTCGATGCCGTCGATCAGCACCTGGGCGGTGTGGAAGAACTTGATCTCCGGCGCCCCGCCCTCGACCAGCCTGTCGAAGATCGCGCCGGCGTTCGGGCCATCCAGCTCGTAGCGGAACCGCCAGCGTCGACCGGTGCTGTTGTCGGAGGTGTTCTCGTCGCGTTCGACGGTGACATCGTGGTCACCGGTCTCGGCCTTGAACTGCACCCAGTTCAGCAGGGTCTTGCCGCTGATCAGCTCATAGCGTTCATCGCCGTGGTCATAGAGCACGCAGTCACCGATCACCTGACCCGCGGAGTTGCAGGCCACCAACTGCTTCGCGATCCCGGGGCGCAGGTTGGTCAGGCTGTTCACCGCCAGCTCGCTGAGCAGTCGGCGCGCGTCGGGACCGGAGACCATCAGCTCCGGCATGTGGTGGGTCTGGTTGAGCAGGACCGCGGTCTCGCCCCAGGCGCGCTGCTCGTCGCGCCAGTTGGTGAACTCCTGCGGGATGGGCACCAGGTCGGGCCGGGTGGAGGCGTGTACGCCCGGGGTGTCGTTGTAGAGGTGCTCGGCGATGTTCGGCACCGCGTCGATGACATCCTGCAGGGAGCGGCCGGCCCGCTGGGCTGGTGTCGTGGTCATGGCGGAATCCCTTCGCTGGTTCAGCTTCCGGCGTGCGCGGGCTGCTTGTCGTCGGTGCTGGTGAGGCCGCGCCAGGCGGTGGGTTCGACCAGGTCACCGGCACGCACGGTGAGCACCGGTTCCAGCCGGTCCACCATCCACTCCTCGCTGTTCTTCGCGCTGTCCCGCAGCGGGGTCGGTCCGGCCTCGGTGAGCACGGTGACGTTCGCCGGGCCACCGACACGCAGGGTGCCGAAGCCCTCGGCGTCCAGGTGCAGCACCTGGGCCGGGCGTGCGGTCACCGCGTCGACGATGTCCGGCAGCGCCATCCCGACCGCGCGCAGCTTCGACATGGTGGTCACCAGGTCATAGACCGGGCCGCGCCAGTTCCGGGCGCTGGTGTCGGAGCTGACGACATCGGGCAGGAAACCCTGGCCGACCGCCTCCTTGGCCACCGCGAAGGAGAAGTTGCTGGCCCCGTGCGCGGAGTCGAAGAGCACGCCCCGTTCCCGGGCCTCGAGCACCGCGTCGAGCACCCGGCCGTCCACCAGGGTGCCGTTGGACTTGCCGGTGTAGCAGTGGGTGACGATGTCCCCGGTGGTGAGCAGTGGCAACAGCTCGGACAGCGATTCGACGGTGTCGCCAATGTGCACCATCAGCGGCAGACCGGCCTGGCCGGCGATCTCCCGGGACTTCACCAGGGCGTCGTGGGCCGACCCGTCGACGACCTCCTCGGAAGCCCGCAGTTTGAACCCACGCACCAGATCCGGGTAATCGGTCGCCGCCTTGAGCGCGGCCGGCAGGTCGAGCGCGGCCGGGTTGTGGCACTCACCGACCTTGATGTCCTGGACCCCGAGGGTGGAGACGTTCAGGAACGCCAGGGTGCGGGTCCGGGCCGGGCGGGCGATGTAGCGCTCGAAGGCCGCGAAGGTCGCCGCACCGGCGGTCCCGGCGTCGGCGGCGGCCACCACGCCGCGGCGCAGATGCGCCTCGTCGACCGGGGCGCCGAGCAGTGAGAAGTCGGAGAACAGGTGTGAGTGCATGTCCACCAGACCCGGCAGCACCAGCTCACCGGAGACATCGCGGACCTCGGCGTCACCAGCGTCCAGGTCGGCACCGATCGCGGCGATCAGGCCGTCGCGGATCAGCACGTCGGCGCGTTCGTCGAGGCCGCTGGCCGGTGCCAGCACCCGGCCACCGCGCAGCAACAGGCCACTCATACCGTCACCTCTTCGTATTCGGCGAAGACCTTGGGGGAGTTGAACAACATCGTCTCGACCATGTCGCTCCAGACCAGGTCGGCGCCCAGCTCGTTCATCGCACCGACCAGCGGATACCAGTTGAGCAGCTCGTGCTCGCCGCTGGCCTCCAGCTCCTCGGTGGTCAGCTCGCGCCAGGTGTCCACGTCGCCGTCGCGCATCGCGGTGAGCATCTTGCGGTCACCGTCCAGATCGGGCCACATGCCATAGGAGAAGTCGCACATGAAGGCGTGTGACCAGCTGCCGGAGGCGATCAACGCCACCCGCAGGTCGGTCCGGCTGAGGAAGCGGGCGATCTCGCGGCCCAGATCCATGCAGCGCCACGGCGGCGGCGAGGGCGGATCCTCCGGTGCCTGGTGGCCGATCGGTGCGCCGCGCCCCCGCCAGCCGATGACGCGGGTGCCGTAACAGTTCATCGTGTTCGAGATGACCGGATAGTCGAAACCCCGCCGGTCGTAGTCGAGGTAGTGGATCGTGTTCATGAAGGCGTGGCTGAAACCCTCGTAGTGATTGGATTCGTAGGCGTAGGCCGTCTCGAAACCGTTCTTCAGCAGGTGCGTGGTGAGCGCCTTGGCCACCTCGCGGTTGCCGCGTACGAAGACCTCCTGATCGCCGGTCTCACCCCAGACGTTCTCGTTGTCGGGCCCGCGGGTCCCGGCGACCTTGTGCGCCCACGGACGCAGCATCTTGTCCTCGTAGGCGAGGATCGACCACGGCGGGATGATCGTCTCGTTGTAGTTCTCGTACTGGTCGTCACCCCAGATGAACACCAGATCGGGGGCGAACTCGTCGATCCGGCGGCGCAGCCGGCGGAAGTGCTCCAGCGACTTCGCACGATGCTCCCTGGCCGCCGCCAGACCCTGATCCTCACCCCACTCCTCGGCCAGCAGCTGCGGCCAACCGCGCGGTGTCCGCAGGGTCTCCGGCAGATTCGGATCCTGCAGCCGGTTGACGAACATGCTGGCCATGTTCTCGTCGGGGCCGAGGAAGAACGGATAGTGGGTCATGCCCAGGCCGAGGATCGTGGCCATGGTGCCTCCTTGTTTCGAGCGTCGTTCAGCAGCACGAGGACGGTCCGGTCCTCGCGTCGTGGTCTTCGTGTCGTGGTTTTCGTGTCTGGGTGGCGGTTCCGGTCAGCTGGCCCCGAGGCTCTTCTGGTAGCTCCGGGCGGTCTCCTCCAGGGCTTGTCGCAACCGGTCCTGGCGGGCGCGGACCCGATCCGCCGGCCCGGTGAACCCGAGCGCAGCCAGCACCGTCGCGTCGGGACCGAGGATCGGCACCGCGATGCCGCCGACACCCGGGCGCCACTCACCGGAGTTGGTGCCGTAACCGCGGGTGGTGATCTGGGCCAGCTGCCGACGCAGCCTGGCCGGGTCGGTGACGGTGTCCTCGGTGTAGGCCCGCAGCTCCTCGCCGAGCACCCGTTCCTGCTCGGCGTGGTCCTGGAAGGCGAGCAGCACCTTGCCGGTGGACACCGCGTGCGCCGCGGCCCGGCTGCCGAGATTGGTCCGCGTGCAGATCGGCTCGGAGCCCTCGGCCTTGTCGATATAGACGGCCTCTCCGTCCTCGTAGACGGCCAGGTGCACCGTCTCCCCGCCGACCCGGGCGAGCCGGCGTACCTGCTCGCGCAGATCCTGGCGGACATCGATCTGCCCGAAGGCCTGGGTCGCCAGCGACCAGATCCGGTAGGTCATCCGATAGCGGTCGCTGTCGGACTCCTTGCGCACCCAGTCGTGGGAGATGAGCGTGCGCACGATCCGGTACGCCGTCTGGCGCGGCAGACCGGTCAGCGCGGCCAGTTCCCGCAGCGTCGCCGGGCCGCCGGCGAGCGCCTCCATCACCTCGACGGCGTTCGACACCGTGGACAGGGTGGGCGCTCCCGCTTCCCTGGTCGTTGTCGTCATTGCTGCCTCCTTTGGCGAGCCGGCCTCGGGCTCCGACGTTGCTGTCGGATCCGGCCATATCCAATGGTGAACTGGTGTCTTCACCAATCAAACATCGAGACGGTGCAGCGGCAAGGCGCTTCTTCACAATGTGTAGTGACGGGTGCCGTAGAACGGGTTGATGTGACCATGAACACGTTGTCGGGAAGCGTTTTCGGGACTGCTCATCACTATTGGATGAGCTCCCTTGTCGGGTGTGCGAGCACCGATCTACGTTTCCCGAAACCTCGACATTATTCGATGGTTCACGTCGGTATCTGTCATCACGGGGCTTCGTTGATCCGGGGCCGGCGTCGACAAGGAAGTCCAATCCGAGCAGGAGTCAGACCATGACGGTCGAAGAAGATCCCCGGGACGTGATCGCACGGTCCCGGATGCGCACACCACAGATCGTGATCATCGTCGTCGCCACCCTGGTGAACATGATCGACGGGTTCGATCTGCTGGTGATGGCGTTCAGCGCCCCCGCGGTCAGCCGCGAATGGGCGGTGCAACCGGCAGCACTCGGGGTGCTGCTCAGTGCCGCGCTCTTCGGGATGGCGGTCGGGGCCACCGCGCTGTCGGGCATCGCGGACCTGATCGGCCGGCGGATGATGATCCTGCTCGGTCTGAGCGTGGTCACCCTCGGCATGGTCGTCTCCGCACTCGCGCCGAGTTACGGGGTGCTCTGGGGTGCCCGGTTCGTCACCGGTCTGGCCGTCGGCGCGGTGACCACCTGTGTCGCGGTCTACGTCACCGAGTACACCCCCAGGCGGTGGCGGGCGGTGGCCATCTCCTGGTTCGCCGCCGGCCAGCCGATCGGCGCGATGCTCGGCGGCCTGATCGCCGCGGCCCTGCTCGGGCCGCTGCACTGGCGCGGACTGTTCTGGGTCGGGGCCGGGCTCACCGCTCTTCTGGTGCCGGTGATCTTCTTCGCACTGCCGGAGTCGTTGGCCTATCTGATCAGCAAACGGCCGATCGGTGCGCTGGAGAAGGTCCGGTCGATCCTGATCCGGCTCGGCCATCCGCCGATCACCACCCTCCCGGAACCGGAGGCCGCCAATGCCGCCGAACCGGAGCGTGGTTCCGGGACGAGGATCGGCGGGATCGCGGTGCTGCTCGGGCTGGCGTTCTTCACCGTCATGCTGGCCTTCTACTTCGCCAGCAGCTGGACACCGCGGTTGGTGTCGGCGGCGGGTTACACCGATGTCGAGGCGGTACGCGCGGGCACGGTCTTCGCGGTCGGTGGCATTCTCGGCACCCTCGGCTTCGGTTGGACCGCGACCCGGATCCGGGCGGGTCTGCTGCTGCCGATCTGTTTCGTGGTGAGCGCGATCGCGTTCGTCGGTTTCGCGCTCGGGCTGGGGTCGATCATGCTCGCCTATGTCGGGGCGTTCGCGATGGGCATCTTCACCGGTGCGGTGATCGCCGGGTTGTTCGCCACCGCCCCCGCAGCCTTCCCGGCGAGGACCCGGGCCACCATCTCCGGCCTGGTGATCGGCGCGGGTCGGGTCGGTTCGGTCTGTTCACCGATCCTCGCCGGGGCCCTGCTCGGCGCCGGCTGGTCGGTCGGGTCGATCTACATCCTGTTCGCCGGACCGCTGGTGGTCGGTGCCGTCGCCTGCGCGATCGCCCTGCGTCGCCCGTCGGAGCATCGCCCGGCCCGGCAACCGGTTGCCACCCCCTGACCCCCACGTTCATCGAGTAGCCCTGTCGGCGGCGCGAAGCGGCGCCGAGCGGTGTCCCCCCTGACGTTCATCGAGTAGCCCTGTCGGCGGCGCGAAGCGGCGCCGACAGGGCGTGTCGAGATGAACCCCGGCGGCGCGTTCATCTCGACACGGTCGCTTCGCGACCTACTCGATGAACGTGGGGTGGGTCGCTGCGCGGTCTGCTCGATGACCGTAGGCTGCCCGGATGCGGCTCCTGGCGGATGTGGACACCGGTATCGACGATGCATTGGCACTGTGCTGGTTGGCGGCCCGCGAGGATGTCGACCTGGTCGGGGTGTCCACCACCTCGGGCAACACCACCGCCCGACAGGCGGCCGAGAATTCCCTTGCCGTGCTCGAGATCTGCGGCGTCGACGGGGTCGAGGTATGCGTCGGCAGGCCCGCCCCTCTGGTCGTGCCGGCGAGCACGACGCCGGAGACCCATGGGGATCACGGCCTGGGCAATGCCACCCTGCCGCCGACCCGGGGATCGCTGTCCAGCAGGGGATTCCTGGACCTCTGGCTGGACGAGCTGCGGGCCCATCCGGGCGAGACCACCCTGCTGGTCACCGGCCCATTGACCAACCTGGCGGCCGCACTGCGTGCCGAACCCGGGCTGCCCGAGCTCCTTGCCCGGGTGGTGATCATGGGCGGCTCGTTCGATCATCCCGGCAACACCACACCGACGGCGGAGTGGAACAGCTGGGTCGATCCGCACGCGGCCGCCGAGGCGTACGCCGCCTGGGAAGGAAAACCGGCCGACCGGCTGCCGATCGTCTGCTCGCTCGGGGTCACCGAACGGATCGTGATCACCCCGGAGCGGCTTGCCGATTTGATCGCCGGAGCCGGCCCCGACCCGCAGCGCCCCCAGGTGCTCGCGTTGCTCGCCGACGCGCTGGAGTTCTATTTCGATTTCCACGCCGAATACGGCTACGGCTGGCTGGCTCAGGTGCACGACCTGTTCGCCGCGATGGTGGCCCTCGACGCGGTGCCCTGGCCCGCGATGACCACCTGGGTGGGGGTGGAGACGACCTCGGAGCTGACCCGCGGCACGACCGTGCGGGATGCCCGCAACCTCTGGCGGCGTACGCCGAATGCACGGGTGGTCGCCGATACCGACCCGGACCGGGTGTGGGAACTCTTCCGGGACGACCTGACCCGCCTGGTCACTCGGCCAGCGCCGCCTGGTAACTCGGCTCGCGGCGCTTGAGCCAGCCGATCACCATCGAGGTCACCGGCATCGCCGCGTACTGCACCAGCACCTTGTAGAGGAACCCGAAGAAGGTGTAGTTGGCCCACTGACCGATCGAGGTGATCCCGATCGCGGTCGCCGCGACGGTGCAGAACACCAGGGTGTCGACGAACTCGCCGACGCCGGTGGAGGACGCCATCCGGGCGATCAGGCCCTTCTCCCGGTTGCGCTTCTTCATCGCCACCATCACCAGGGTGTTCAGGTTCTGCCCGGCCAGGAAACCGAGGATGCCGGCCAGCACCACCTGCCAGACCGGTCCGAGCGCGGTCTCCAGTGCCGATTGCTTGGCCGTCCCGTAGTCATCGGTGAAACCCGGCAGCGCGATGATGATCGCGTAGCAGAGCACCGAGAGCACGTTGGCGCCGAAGCTGACCCAGATCGCCCGCCGCGCGGCCCGCCCGCCATAGACCTCACTGATCACGTCGCCGACGATGTAGGCGAGCGGGAACAGGAAGAAGCCGCCGTCGGTGATGATCGGCCCGAAGACGACGCCCTTGGAGGCGCCGATGCCGGAGAGGATCACCACGACGCTCATCAGCGCCAGTAGCACCGCATAGTTCGGCGAACCGGTGTCGGCGTACGCCGGGGAACGTGCGGGGTCGGTCGAGGCGGTCACGTCGGGCCAGTCTAGGGGTGCCCCGATCCGGCTCCGAAAGTGGCAGCATGAGGCCATGAGTGAGACGGATTCGGAGTTCATCGACGAACAGGTCCCCGACGAATCGGTGCAGCTGGATCAGCTGGATGCCGAGGACAATCTGGTCGACCGCAACGGCGTCGATCCGCTGGATGAGGGCTACATCGCGCCCGATGACTGGTCGGTCGCCGAGGGCTTCGGCAACACCGCGGCCGAGATGCGGCAGGGGGAGACCCTGGAGCAGCGGTGCCGGCAGGAGGAGCCCGAACAGGGTTACGACCCGGACCGGGTGTCGGGGGAGGACGGCTTCGACGACGATCCCACCGAAGACGACTCCGATCCCGAGGTCGGCGATCGGCGGGCCGGCCGGCTGGTGAGCGCGGGCGGTGGCTACCCGGGTGAGGACGCCGAATCCGAGCTGGTCGGTGAGGATGTCGGCATCTCCGGAGCGGCCGCGAGCGCCGAGGAGGCCGCCATGCACATCATGGACGACGGAGCGGCCGAGGACTCCTTCGATCATCCCCACCGCCCCGACCGGGGCTGAGGCTCAGGCCAGCTTGAAGTGCTGGGCGAGCGAGAGCGGGTCCATCGACATCAGCCGATAGTCCAGCAGGATCAGCTCCTCGACCGAGTAGTCACCGGTCCGGACGCGGGTGCTGGCCGCCATCGCCCGCTGCCAGATCAGGATGCTGCGGGCCTCGCAGATCTCCACCGGCATCACCTCGCGGGTGGTCAGGCCCAGGAAGGTCGGCCCCTTCTCCGCGCAGAACCCGCGCAGCACCTGGTCCAGGTGATGACGGGAGACCAGCGGCTGGTACGCGAAGGTGGACAGCAGCGCGTCGGCGGCCAGCCGGTACGGGTCCGCGGCCACCAGTTGCTGAAAGGTCTGGAAGATCGCCATCAGTGCCTCCTGGGCCGCCAGTCTGCCGTACGCGAATGCCGGTGCCGGAGGAGACCGGGATCACTAGACTGGGTGCAGACACCCGAAACTGGAGGACACCATCAGACCGCAACAAGTTGATCGCCCGGGCGTGGCCGGCGAGCAGGGCTCGCGCAAGATCACCATCCCGGCCAGCATCGACATGGTCCACATCCTCGGACCGGCGGATTCCTTCCTGCGCATCCTGGAGCGGGAACTGGACGCCGACATCCACGTCCGCGGCAACGAGATCACCCTCACCGGCGATCCGGACCAACTGGCCCTGGGGGCCGACATCCTGACCGAGATGGTCACCGTGATCCGCACCGGTCAGGGCCTCAGCGCCGACGCCGTCGAGCGGATCGTCGCCATGATGACCGACCACACCGATGAGCGGCCGGCCGAGGTGCTGACGGCGAACATCCTGTCCAGCCGCGGGCGCACCATCCGGCCCAAGACGCTGAACCAGAAGCGGTATGTGGACGCCATCGACGCGCACACCGTCGTCTTCGGCATCGGCCCGGCCGGCACCGGCAAGACCTACCTGGCGATGGCCAAGGCGGTCCAGGCGCTGCAGAACAAGGAGGTCAACCGGATCATCCTGACCCGGCCGGCCGTCGAGGCGGGGGAGCGGCTCGGCTTCCTGCCCGGCACCCTGAGCGACAAGATCGACCCCTATCTGCGCCCGCTCTATGACGCCCTGCACGACATGGTCGACCCCGACTCGATCCCGCGCCTGCTCACCTCGGGCACCATCGAGGTCGCACCGCTGGCGTACATGCGCGGCCGGACGCTGAACGACGCGTTCATCATCCTCGACGAGGCGCAGAACACCTCGATGGAGCAGATGAAGATGTTCCTCACCCGGTTGGGTTTCAACTCCCGGATGGTGGTCACCGGTGACGTCACCCAGGTCGACCTGCCCGGGGGCCAGAAGAGCGGCCTGCGCGAGGTCCGTTCGATCCTCGACGGGGTCGACGACATCGCTTTCTGCCAGCTGACCAATCACGACGTGGTCCGGCACAAGCTGGTCGGCCGGATCGTGGCCGCCTACGACCGGTACGAGTCGGTGGCCGACGCCGCCGGTGGTGGCGGGGCGCGGCACAGCGGCCCGCGGGCGGGAGGCCGGCGGTGAGCATCGACCTGAACAACGAGTCCGGTCTGGAGGCCGACGAACAGGGGCTGGTGGCGCTGGCCCGCTTCGCCCTCGACGAGCTCGGCATCCATCCGCAGGCCGAGCTGTCGGTGCTGCTGGTGGACGAGGAGACGATGTCGGCCTATCACGAGAAGTACATGGACGAGCCGGGCCCGACCGACGTGCTGTCCTTCCCGATGGACGAACTCCGCCCGCCGGCCGAGGACGAGGAACCGCCGCTGGGCCTGCTCGGTGACATCGTGCTCTGCCCGGCGGTCACCTCGCGGCAGGCCGCCGAGCACGGGCGGTCGGCGGATGAGGAGGCGGAATACCTGCTGGTGCACGGATTGCTGCATCTGCTGGGTTATGACCATGGGACGGCGGAGGAGAAGCAGGAGATGTTCTCGCTGAAGGATCGGATCCTCGCCGACTGGGCCGGGGCGCGGGACCGAACGTGACCTCCAGTGACTGGCTGCGGCTGGGGATCGCGCTGCTGCTGACGATCCTGGCCGGGCTGATGGCGGCCGCCGAGGCCTCGCTCTATTCCTTTTCCCGGGCCCGTGCGGAGCACCTGGTGGAGGAGGGCCGGGCGGGGGCGAAGAAGCTGCTGCTGATCACCGAGGACCCGCCGCCCTATCTGAACACCGCGCTGTTCTTCCGTGTCCTGCTGGAGATCGCGGCGATCACGCTGGTTTCGCTGGTGGTCTTCGGCAATGTGCAGCGGGACTGGGTGCGGTTGCTGACCGTGATCGGTTCGATGGTGCTGGTCTCCTTCATTCTGTGGGGGGTGGCCCCGCGTACGCTCGGCCGCCAGCACGCCGACCGGGTCGCCTGCGCCGCCGCGGGGCCGCTGTCGCTGCTCACCACCGTGCTCGGGCCGCTGCCGCAATTGCTGATCCTGCTGGGCAATGCGCTGACCCCCGGGCGCGGGTTCGCCGACGGGCCGTTCTCCACCGAGGCCGAGCTGCGCGAGCTGGTCGACCGGGCCGTGGCCAGCGACCTGATCGAGGCCGGCGAGCACAAGATGATCAACTCGGTCTTCGATCTCGGCGACACCATCGTCAAGGAGGTGATGGTGCCGCGGACCGACATGGTCTTCATCGAGGAGAACAAGACCCTGCGGCAGGCGATGTCGCTGGCGCTGCGCTCCGGCTTCTCCCGGATCCCCGTGGTCGGTGAGGGCGGCCTCGACGACGTGGTCGGCGTGCTGTATCTGAAGGACCTGATGAAACGGGTCTACGACAACGCCGACGCGCAGACCAGCGAGCGGGTCGGATCGATGATGCGCCGCCCGGTCTGGTGCCCGGACTCCAAGCCGGTGGACGAACTGCTGCAGGAGATGCAGGCGAGCCGCAGCCACCTGGTGATCGTCGTCGACGAGTTCGGTGGGACCGCCGGGATGGCGACGATCGAGGACATCCTGGAGGAGATCGTCGGCGAGATCGTCGACGAGTACGACGACTCCGAGCTGCCGCCGTTCGTCCGGCTGGGTGAGGACCGCTATCGGGTCTCGGCACGCCTGCCGATCGACGAGTTGGGGGACCTGTTCGGTCTCGAACTGGACGACGAGGATGTCGACTCCGCGGGCGGGTTGATGGCCAAGGAGTTGAACAAGGTACCGATCCCCGGCTCGGTGGTCCGGGTGCACGGGCTGGAACTGGTCGCCGAACGGGGCGCCGGCCGCCGCAATCGCATCGACACCCTGCTGGTGACCCGACTGCCCGACCCCGAGGCCGACGACGCCGGCGCGGAGGCCGCCGCCGCGCTCGCCGCCGAATCCGCCGAGCGGGCCACCTGACGCTCATCCCGCTCATCGAGTAGTACGCCCGGCGCAGCGAAGCGGAGCCGGGCGTACGTGTCGCGATGAGGTCCTACCGACCTAGGGCTCGAGGATCGCCCGCAGCCGCTCCAGATCCGCGCGTACCAGCTCCGCGTCGTGCTCGAAATCGGCGTCGGGTACGCCGGGCAGCCGATACAGCGTGAAGACCACCTCGCTGCCGTTGTCGTTGGCCAGTACCCGCAGCGGATTGTGCACGACGGCGCCATCGGGCAACCGCACGTCGTGATCGAGGATCCCGGCCTCGATCGGGCCGGTGAACGCCACCTCCACCGTGCCCATCGGTGACTCCGTGACCCAGGTGCCATCCACCTTCCGGATGCCGGCGCTCAGCCCGGCCGCCCACTGCGGGAGGTTCTCGGGGTCACCCGCGAAGGCGATCACCGCGGCCGGCGGGCGCGAGATCGAAACGGACAGATGCCGGGCGGCGAAGACCATGCACCGAGTATGCCGAACCGGCGCCGGTGTCGGAGGGCCAGCCTATGATTCGAACTGAGAATCGAATGAAAGGAGCGGTCATGGACCAGATCCAGTTGCAGGCCTAGCTCGATCAGGATGATGCCCGGGTGTCGGGGATGATCCGGAAGTTCGGGTGGACGGTCGAGTACATCTACGCCGGTGATTGCGAGGTGCCGGGCTGCACCTGCCCCGATGCCGCGATCCCGTTCGCCTACACCATCGGGATGTTCGGTTACGGCCATCCGGAGCTGCTGGTGCTCGGGATGCCCGTCGACTCCGCGCATCCGATGCTGAATGAGCTGGGGCAGCGCGTCAAGGACGGCGAGCAGTTGCTGCCGGGCCAGCTGATCACCTTCCCGAACTGGCCGCATCGGATGGTGCCCGAGGTGGTGCCCAATCCCGGTGAGATCGTGTTCGGCGCGAACCGGCACTACCAACGTCCGGCGGAGTTCTCGGTGCCGGTCCTCCAACTCAGCTATGACGACCGCGATGGGAGATTTCCCTGGGAGCCGGGGTACGCGGCCCCGCACCTGCAACCAAGGCCGGGCAACTTCCGGGCGTGAGGGTCGGCGGAGGGGTAGGCCGGGGGGTAGGTTGCGGAAGGTGAGCTACCCGGTGCGCCGACTGCGCGGTCGTTACCGGTCGTTGGCTCTGATCGAGACGTTCAATGCGGTGATCCTGCTGCCGGGGATGTTCTGGTTCTTCGGCTGGCCGCTGACTGTGGCGAATCTGAGCGGCGCCGTGGCCTGCGGGGTGCTCCTGCTGGCCGGGGCGGCGTACTGGGCCACCAAGGTGCGCCAGCTCGATGAGCGCACCATGCTGCCGCGCGGTCTGGGCGCCTTCGCCGTGCTCCGGCCGATCGGCTGGGTGCTCAGCCTCGGCGCACTGCTGCTGGTCGTGGTACTGCGCGGGCCCAACGGGATCGCCTGGCTGCCCGGTCTCGGCACCGCGGTGCTGGCCGTGCTGGAGCAGATCAACTACTTCCATGTGCAGCTCAGCCACGACAACCCCTCCGATCTGGCGCGGCTGTTCCGCAGCGGCCTGCGCAGCTCGAAACTCGCCCGCGATCTGGCCGCACGTCGGACGGGTACGCCACCACCCGGGCTGCGCTTCCCGGATCCGGGCGCCGGCCAACCCCTACACTGACCGCGTGACGACGATCGAACCGACCCCCGAGGGCTTCCGCTCCGGTTTCGCCTGCTTCGTGGGCCGCCCGAACGCGGGCAAGTCCACGCTGACCAATGCGCTGGTCGGCTCGAAGATCGCGATCACCTCGAGTAAACCGCAGACCACCCGGCACGTGATCCGCGGCATCGTCACCCGCCCCGACGCGCAGTTGGTGCTGATCGATACTCCCGGGCTGCACAAGCCGCGGACCCTGCTCGGCGAGCGGCTCAACACGCTGGTGCACGACACCTGGTCCGAGGTCGACGTGATCGGCGTCTGCCTGCCCGCCGACCAGCGCGTCGGCCCCGGTGACACCCACCTGGTCTCGGAGATCGCGGCGCTGCCGAAGCGGCCGAAACTGGTCGCGCTGGCCACCAAGTCCGACCTCGTCTCCGGCGACCGGATGCGCCAGCACCTGCTCGCGATCGCTGCCCTGGAAGAGAAACTCGGCATCCGATGGGAGCACGTGGTGCCGGTGTCGGCGGTGTCCGGGGAACAGGTCGACGAGGTCGCGGACGTGCTGATCTCACTACTGCCCGAGGGCCCGGCGTACTATCCCGACGGCGAGGTCACCGACGAGCCGACCGAGACGCTGGTGGCCGAGCTGATCCGCGAATGCGCGCTGGAGGGCGTACGCGATGAACTGCCGCACTCGATCGTGGTCACCGTCGAGGAGATGGGTCTGCGCGAGGGCCGCCCGGAGGACAAGCCGCTGCTCGACATCTACGCCAACCTGATCGTCGAGCGGGATTCCCAGAAGGGGATCATGATCGGCCACAAGGGCTCCCGGCTCAAGGAGGTCGGCAGCCAGGCCCGGCAACAGATCGCCCGGCTGCTCGGCACCCCGGTGCATCTCGACCTGCGGGTCAAGGTGCTCAAGGAGTGGCAGCGTGACCCGAAGTATCTGAACCGGCTCGGCTTCTGAGAATTTATGCGCGCTGTATGCGACGTTCCTTGCAATGGGGGACAGCGCGTCATATAAGTGGCGAGCCCTCACTGAGGACTCGCCACTTCCTGTCAATCGACAGGGGGCCGGGGCAGGGTTGCCGAGGGCAGATTTGAGACCTCCCGAGCGGATTCAACTCCCGTCCGGTCCACGTCCATACTAGCAGTGGGCCTGAAGGATGGAGCCGTGATATCCGATCGTGTTGACGAGTCCTTGTCAGACGTCCCCGCGAGTTCTGCGCGTGCGCGGGCGCGCTCAACTATCAAATTCCCCTACACCGATATCAAAGATGCCCAACAAGTCGCCAAGACCGTGAAGGGACGATTTGGTTCGAGCTGCAGCGTTGACCAACTGGCGGCGGCGTTGCAGCAGAAGTCCACCAGCGGAGCGTTCCGGGTGAAGTTGGCTACGGCCGCGACATTCGGTGTAATCACTCACAATCGGGGAGACGTCGCTCTTACACCCCTAGGTCAGGATGTGGCAGATGACCGTGAGGGTGCGCTAGTCGCCGCATTCATGAATGTTCCACTGTATGCGGCCATATACGAGAGATATCAGGGAACTAGCCTGCCAAGCGATGCCGGACTTGAGTCTGAGATGCTCTCCCTCGGTGTGGCTGCAAAGCAGACCGATAAGGCGCGTCAGGCTTTCACAAGGTCTGCCGAGAAAGCGAATCTCTTCTGGTCGGGGCGCGAGCGGCTCGTAATGCCGCCGTCATCAGGTGCGGCAGGCGGCGCCAGCGGCGCGGCTGTGGCTGGGTCGGCTACAGGCAGTTCGCCTGATTCGACTGCGAGTCTCGCCGATGACCCCATACTTCAGGGGCTTTGGCGCAAGTTACCCGCGGAGGGATCCTTCCCGAAGGAGGATCGGGAGCGCTGGTTCGCCGCCTTGCGGGTAAACCTTGAACTCGTTTACGGGCCGGTTGACCAGCACGCCGCCAACCCATCCGAGGAATGATCATTCGACCATTGGCATAACTATGCGTTAGCATGGGGGCATGTCCAAAGTACTGACCTCGTTGCCTGTTGGTGAGCGCGTCGGGATCGCCTTCTCCGGTGGCCTCGACACCTCCGTAGCCGTTGCCTGGATGCGTGAGAAGGGCGCCGTGCCCTGCACCTACACCGCCGACATCGGCCAGTACGACGAGTCGGACATCGCTTCGGTCCCGGACCGCGCCAAGGAGTACGGCGCCGAGATCTCCCGGCTGGTCGACTGCCGGGAGGCGCTGGTTGAGGAGGGCCTGGTCGCGCTGATGTGCGGCGCCTTCCACATCCGCACCGCCGGCAAGACCTACTTCAACACCACCCCGCTGGGCCGCGCGGTGACCGGGATGCTGCTGGTCCGGGCGATGAAGGAGGACGGCGTCGACATCTGGGGCGACGGGTCGACCTACAAGGGCAACGACATCGAGCGGTTCTACCGCTACGGCCTGATGGCCAACCCGAACCTGCGGATCTACAAGCCGTGGCTGGACACCGACTTCGTCAACGAGCTCGGCGGCCGCGACGAGATGAGCCAGTGGCTGAGCGAGCGCAAGCTGCCCTACCGCGACTCGAAGGAGAAGGCGTACTCCACCGACGCCAACATCTGGGGCGCCACCCACGAGGCCAAGCACCTGGAGAAGCTCGACTCCGGCCTCGACATCGTCGAGCCGATCATGGGCGTCGCCTCCTGGCGGGAGGACGTGCAGATCGCGCCCGAGGAGGTCACCCTGACCTTCGAGCAGGGCCGCCCGGTCGCGATCAACGGCCAGGATTTCCGCAACGATCCCGTCGGCCTGGTGATGAAGGCCAACGAGATCGGCGGCCGGCACGGGCTGGGCGTCTCCGACCAGATCGAGAACCGGATCATCGAGGCCAAATCCCGCGGCATCTACGAGGCGCCGGGCATGGCACTGCTGCACATCGGCTACGAGCGGCTGCTGAACGCCATCCACAACGAGGACACGATCGCCAACTACCACACCGAGGGCCGGCGTCTCGGCCGGCTGATGTACGAGGGCCGCTGGATGGATCCGCAGTCGCTGATGCTGCGCGAATCGCTGGTGCGCTGGGTCGGCTCGGCCGTCACCGGTGAGGTGACGGTACGCCTGCGGCGCGGCGATGACTACCAGTTCCTGGCCACCTCCGGGCCGGGGCTGAGCTACCACCCGGACAAGCTCTCGATGGAGCGGGTCGGCGACGCCGCCTTCGGTCCGGAGGACCGGATCGGGCAGCTGACGATGCGCAACCTGGACATCGCCGACTCCCGGGCGCGGCTGGAATCCTATGCCCAGCTGGGAATCGTCGGCGGCGCCACCGCCCAACTGGTCGGCGAGCTGGATGCCGGTGGTGCCAAGGCGATCGCCGGTGGCCAGGGCCCCGACGACGATCAGGAGCTGCTCGACCGCGCCGCGATGGAGGCCGGTACCGACTGAGGAGCCTGCTGGCAACGGTTCTTCTCGACACGGTCGCTGCGCGACCTACTCGAAGAACGTGGGTGGCTTCGACTCGCTCGTTCCTCGCTCGCTCAGCCGACGTCCGCATGGTCGGCGAGGATGACCACCAGGGTCCGCGGGCCATGGACGCCCTCGACCCGGTCCAGCTCGATGTCGGAGGTGGCGCTCGGACCGCTGATCCAGGTGAGCGGCAGGCCGGCGGCCACCGATTCGGCCAACCGCGCCACGGCCTCCGGCACGTCGGACACCACCTGATCGGCGCCCACCACACACACGTGCACGTCCGGCACCAGGGTCAGCGCCCGCCGTCCCTGATCGGGGCGATGGTCGAGGACCACGGTGCCGGTCTCGGCGATCCCGACGGCCGCCGCCGAAACCACCGCGTCGATCCGGTCCAGCTCACTCGCGTCGAGTGTCACGGCCCCGGAAGGGTCCAACACCAGGTCGAACCCGGATTCCCGCAGCTGCTGCTGCCACACGACATCCAGTCCCTCAGGTGCGACAACACGGCGTGCCCCGGTGGCACTCAGCGCGGCCGTAACCTGCCCCGCCACCTCGTCGGCGGAGCAGCGGACGACCCGGGCGCGATAGTCCTCGACCCGTTCGGTGAACCGGTCCCAGATGTCGGGCATGGGTGTGTTGCGGCCAAACTGCCACGGCACCTCGACGTCCTGGGTCGGATCGCCGCCGCCGACATCGGCGATGGCTCGGCGTACCCGGCCCAGAATCTCCTCACGGGCGTTCATCGGTGCTCCTCACGGTTCTTGCGCCACCAGGTGCGGAAGGTTTCCCGCGGGGGCAGCGGGATGTCGCGGGCACCGCTCCATGCGGACGCGATCGGCAGCGGGATCGCCCCCAGCTTCTGCGTGCGCCCGAACAGGCGCCCGCCCAGGCTCGCGGCGGCCTGACCACGCTCAAGGTTGCGGTGATCGGCCATCAGCCAGGCGGCCGCCTTCATCGCCGCCCGTTCGGCCAGATCGGGATGGTCCCGGGTCACCCGATTGCGCAACTCCACCAGCATCTCCGGGATCTCGATCCGGACCGGGCACACCTCGAAGCAGGCCCCGCACAGCGAGCTGGCATAGGGCAGCGACGCGTCCAGGTCGGTGTCGACCCCGCGCAACTGCGGGGTGAGCACCGCGCCGATCGGACCTGGATAGACCGACCCGTAGGCGTGACCGCCGACCCGCTCATAGACCGGGCAGATGTTCAGGCAGGCCGAACAGCGGATGCAGCGCAGCGCCTGGCGACCCAACTCGTCGGCGAGGGCGTTGGTGCGCCCGTTGTCGACCAGCACCACGTGCACGTTCTGCGGCCCGTCACCAGAGCTGTTGCCGGACCACATCGAGGTGTAGGGGTTCATCCGCTCCCCGGTCGAGGAGCGGGGGAGCAACCGCAGGAACACCTCCAGGTCTGCAAAGGTGGGCACCAGCTTTTCGATGCCCACAACCGAAATCAGCGTCTCGGGCAGGGTCAGACACATCCGCCCGTTGCCCTCGGACTCGACCACGACCAGGGTGCCGGTCTCCGCGACGGCGAAGTTGGCGCCCGAGATGGCGACCTTGGCCCGAAGGAACTTCTCCCGCAGGTGTGCCCGCGCCGCGGCGGCCAGATCGACGGGCCGATCGCTCAGCCCCGCCGGCGCCGGTACGCCCCATTCGCCCATCTCCTGCAGGAAGATCTCCCGCACCTCGGCGCGGTTGCGGTGGATCGCCGGCACCAGGATGTGCGAGGGGTGGTCGTGTCCGAGCTGGACGATCAGCTCGGCCAGGTCAGTCTCCCAGGCGGCGATTCCGGCCTCTTCGAGGGCCTCGTTGAGCCCGATCTCCTGGGTGGCCATCGACTTGACCTTGACCACCTCGTCCGAGCCGGTGGCGCGGGTCAGCTCGATCACGATCCGGTTCGCCTCGTCGGCGTCGCGGGCCCAGTGCACGTGCGCCCCGGCCCGGGTCAACGACTCCTCGAGCTGGATCAGATAATCGTCCAGGTGGCGCAGGGTGCGGTCCTTGATCGCAGCCCCGGCCACCCGCAGCTGCTCCCACTCGTCCACCTCGGCGACCACGTTGGCCCGCTTGGTGCGGATGGTGCCGGTGGCGTGGCGCAGGTTGACCCGCAGCTGGCTGTTGCCGAGCGCCTTCTTTGCCCCCACAGGGAATTTCGGCATCCCGAGGAAGGTCTCTGCCGGCGGTGCCGGCGTACGCCTGACCGGCGCTGCGGCGGGTGTGGTGCGGTTCAGCTCGCTGTTCATCCGTCCTCCTCGGTGCTGGCCAGGATCTCGGCCAGGTGGATCGGGCGTACGCCGGTGCGCTGCCGGGAGAGCAACCCACCGAGATGGGTCAGGCAGGAGTTGTCGCCGGCGACGAGGTATTCCGCGCCGGTGTCGAGCACCCGGCGTACCTTGTCGCCACCCATGGACACCGACACGTCGGCGTTCTTCACCGCGAAGGTGCCGCCGAACCCGCAGCACTGGTCGGCCTCTGCCAGCGGGGCCAGGGTCAGTCCGCGCACCTGCTGCAGCAGTTGCAGCGGGCGATCCCCGACGTGGCAGACCCGCAGCGAGTGACAGGTCGGGTGATAGGTGACCCGGTGTGGGAAATAGGCGCCCACGTCGGTCACCTTGAGCACGTCCACCAGGAACTCCGACAGCTCGCGGGTGCGCGGCACCAGCTGCTGCACCTCGGCGGTCAGGCCCTGGTCGCCGTGCCGGCGGGCCAGCATCGGATGCTGCTCCCGGATCGAACCGGCGCAAGATCCCGAGGGCACCACCACGTGGTCCTGGTCGGCGAACGAGTCGACGAAGGTGCGTACGCTGCCCATCGCCTCGTCGAAATAGCCGGTGTTGGTGAACGGCTGACCGCAGCAGGTCTGGGTGAGCGGAAACTCGACGGTGCAGCCCAGCCGCTCCAGCAGGGTGACCACCGCCCTGGCCGTGCCGGGATACATCGTGTCATTGATGCAGGTGGCGAACAGGGCGACCCGCACCCCCTCGCCGGGACGGTCGGTCTGTCGGGTGAGCTCGGTCATGGCAGCATCCAGGCGAGCACCGGGGTGGACTGCAGACCGATCAGCAGGCAGAGCACGATCAGCAGGCCCACGCTCCAGGGCAGGCACTTGCGCAGGATGTCCGACTCCCTGCCGTGCAGGCCCACCGCGGTGGCGGCGATGGCCAGGTTCTGCGGGCTGATCATCTTGCCGACCACGCCACCGGAGGTGTTGGCGGCGACCAGCAGATGCGGATCGATGCCCGCCTTGGTGGCCGCGGTCTGCTGCAGGGTGGCGAACAGGGCGTTGGCGGAGGTGTCCGAGCCGGTCACCGCGGTCCCCAGCCAGCCGAGGATGGGAGAGAAGAAGGCGAACGCCGCGCCGGTGCCGGCGATCCAGGTGCCGATGGTGATGGTCTGTCCGGACAGGTTCATCACATAGGCCAGGCCCAGCACCGAGGCGATGGTCAGGAAGGTCCAGCGCAGTTTGACCAGGGTGCCGCTGAACTCCTTCCAGGTGTCCTTTGCGCTGACCCGATAGACCAGCGCGACGATGATCATGCAGATCAGCAGCGTGGTGCCGGGGCTGGACAGCCACTGGAAGTTGTAGACGGTGGAGGAGTTGGGCGTCCCGGCCAGGGTGAGGACGTGGCCGTCGAGCCCGGGCCACTTGATCTTGATGTCGGTGCTGGCCAGCCATTTGCTCACCGGCTTGATCAGCTTGGTCACGGCGAACGCCGCGATCACCAGCAGGTAGGGGAAAAGCGCCATGAAGATCTGCCCGCCGGTCAGGGACCGCTTCTGCAGTGCCGGGGTCTCGGTCACGGCGGCCCGCTGCTCCTCGGTCATGCTGGCCAGCTCCGCCTCGCGCACTTGGCGCATCCGCTCGGTGGCCGCGGAACCACCCTTGGGGCGCCACAGGCGCAGGATGACGACGGCGGCGAGCAGGCCGAGCAGGGAGGCGATGATGTCGGTCAGCTCGACCGACAGATAGGTGGCCGCGGCCCACTGGGCGACGGCGAAGACGAGTCCGGTGCCCAGGGCGACCGGCCAGATCTCCTTCATGCCGCGGACCCCGTCGGCGATGAACACCAGGATCAGCGGCACGAAGACGGCCAGCACCGGGGTCTGATGCCCCACGTAGGCGCCGATCTCGGCGTAGGGGATCTTGGTGAGCGTGCCGGCGGTGATGATCGGGGTGGCGATGGCGCCGAAGGCGACCGGAGCGGTGTTGGCGACCAGCACGATGACGGCCGCGCGCAGGGCGGAGAAGCCGGTGGCCATCACCATCACGCCGGTGATCGCCACCGGGGCGCCGAAGCCGGCCAGCGCCTCCATCAGCCCGCCGAAGCAGAAGGCGATCACCATCGCCTGCACCCGCGGGTCGTCGCTGATCAGCGCGAACACCTGACGCAGGTCCTCGAAGCGGCCACTGGCGACGGTGACCTGATAGAGCACGATGGCGGTGAACACGATCCAGGCGATCGGGAACAGGCCGAACACCGCGCCCTCGCTGGCCGACAGCAGGGCCAGGCCGAAGGGCATCTTGTAGGCCGCCACGGCGACCACGATCGCGGTGGCCAGGGCGGTCAGGCCCGCCCAGTGCGCCTTCCAGCGCAACCCACCGAGGGTGATGAAGATGGCGAGCAGCGGCAGCAGCGCGATCAGCGACGACAGCCACAGGCTGCCGAGCGGCCCGAGTTGGGGCTGATAGGTCATGGGAACTCCGTCGTTCGGCGGGCTCTGTGGCGGGTTGTCGGCACCGGGCGAGAATGGTCGGACCAATGCGGATGGAAGGATGCTAGACTGCCTCCCATTCCCGCGTCAAGAGTGGGCCACATCAAGGGTGGGTGGATCAAGGAGGTGCCCGTGTCGGCCGCGGTGAGCGACCCGTCGCCCCTGCCCGACGCCCGAGGTGGGCGCAAGGCGTACGAAGTGGTGCTGCGCCACATCGAGGATGAGATCCTCTCCGGCAGGCTCCAGGTCGGGGCGCAACTGCCCCCGGAGCGCGAGTTGGCCGCCGAATTGTCGGTGAGCCGCCCGGCGGCCCGTGAGGCGATCCGGGCGCTGGAGGCCCAGGGGGTGCTGACGTCCGGGGTCGGCGTCGGTCCCGCCAGTGGCACCCGGGTGACCAACGAACGCTCCCGCGCCCTGACCCGGCTGCTGCGGCTGCAGGTCGCGCTGGCCCAGTTTCCGATCGACGAGGTGATCGAACTGCGCGTCGGGCTGGAACGCTCCGCGGTCGCGCTGGCCGCCCGGCAGGCCGCAGCGGAGGAGTTGGCCCAGCTCGAGGACCTGCTGGCACAGATGCGGCGCCCCGACATCGAGCTGGAGGAGTTCAACACCCTGGACAACGACTTCCACGTGACGATCGCCCGAGCCGGGGGGATGGGGCTGATCTCGGACCTGTGCGTCGCCGTGCGGGAGTCGGTACGCCTCCCCATCCTCGATTCGTCACGGCGGTTGCCCGACTGGGGGGCGCTGCGAGCCGACCTGGAGCGGCACCATCAGCAGATCTTCAACGCCATCGCCGCCCGTGACGGCGAGCGGGCCGCCGATCTGGTGGAGGATCACATCCGGATGGCCTACTCGGTGCTGCTGGGCTGAGGGGGTTCTGGGGAGCCGCCTACAGTGGATCCGATGACCCGGATCGTGCTGCTGAGAGCCGTGCTGCCGGCCTCGCTGGGGCTGGCGCTGCTGCAGGCGACCCTCGGTTGGCCGCTGACCAGTCAGACGAGCAACCTGATTCGGGTGATCGGTTTTCTCGTCTGGTTCGGCGCGGTTCTCGGGGCCCTACTGCTGGGGCAGCGTACGCCCGACCCGCGCCGGGCGCGCCCGATCGACTGGGTGCTGATGGCGTCGGCTGCGGTGCTGCTGGTGCTCGCCATCACCGGCACCGGGCAGTTGGGCGCCCCGCCCCAGGCGCAGGTGGCGATCGCCGTCGTGCTGTTGGGGCTTCTCGTGTGGCGGCTGGGTGAGCGCTGGATCTCAACGGCAGCGGCAAACGCTGGGATATTGGTGCTCGGCTGCGGACTGGCTGGCCTGCTGCTGGCGTTCACCCCGTTGCGCGGCTGGACCGGACTGGTCGCCGGAATGGCCGGCGGAGGCGTACTGCTGTGTCAGGGGCTGTGGTCCGCGGTGCGGGCCCGCTGATCGCCCTTCGCGGCCAGATCGGTTAGAGTGCTGCCGTGGCATGGCGGGTTCTCCTCCTCCGGTGCCGCAGCGAGGCCAGCTGAGGGGCGGCCTCCTCGCTGCGGAGTCTCTGCGCGCCTCCCCGCCGACTCCGACACACTTCAGCGAGGACAGAACCCATGAGCACCCACGGAACCCGTAGCCAGCCCAAGCCCGTTCAGCAGCCCAGCCCGATGCCGTTCGGGCGCTATCACGCCTTCCAGCCGGTCGAGGTCCCCGACCGCACGTGGCCGGACAACAAGATCACCCACGCCCCGCGCTGGCTGTCCACCGACCTGCGCGACGGCAACCAGGCGCTGATCGACCCGATGACCCCGGCCCGCAAGCGCCGGATGTTCGACATGCTGGTGGCGATGGGTTACAAGGAGATCGAGATCGGTTTCCCCTCGGCCTCCCAGACCGACTTCGACTTCGTTCGCCAGCTCATCGAATCGGACGCCATCCCCGACGACGTGCACATCTCGGTGCTGACCCAGGCCCGCGAGGACCTGATCGAGCGCACCGTGCAGTCGCTGGTCGGCGCGAAGCGGGCGAACGTCCACCTCTACAACGCCACCGCCGAGCTGTTCCGGCGGGTGGTCTTCGGCATCGACGAGGCCGAATGCATCGCGCTGGCCCGGCGCGGCACCGAGATGGTGGTGAAGTACGCCGAGGAGCTGCTGGGCGATGTGGAGTTCGGCTACCAGTACTCCCCGGAGATCTTCACCCAGACCCCCACCGACTACGCGATCGAGGTCTGCAACGCCGTCGCCGATGTCTGGCAGCCGGATGCTGATCGGGAGATCATCTTCAACCTGCCGGCGACGGTGGAGATGTCCACACCCAACACCTATGCCGACCAGATCGAATACTTCATCCGCAACATCCGCGATCGCGAACACGCGGTCGTTTCGCTGCATCCGCACAACGACCGGGGTACCGCGGTGGCGGCCACCGAGCTGGCGCTGATGGCCGGCGCCGATCGGGTCGAGGGCTGCCTGTTCGGGCACGGCGAGCGGACCGGGAACGTCGACCTGGTGACGCTGGCGATGAACCTGTTCAGCCAGGGCATCGATCCGAAGATCGATCTGTCCGACATCGACGAGGTACGCCGGACCGTCGAGTACTGCACCAATCTGCCGGTGCACCCGCGGCATCCCTATGCCGGTGATCTGGTCTACACCGCCTTCTCCGGATCGCACCAGGATGCGATCAAGAAGGGCCTGGAAGCGCTGGAGAAGAAGGCGAAGGACGAGGGCAAGGATCTGCACGAGATCGATTGGGAGGCGCCGTACCTGCCGATCGATCCGCATGATGTCGGGCGCACCTATGAGGCCGTGATCCGGGTGAATTCCCAATCAGGCAAGGGCGGAATGGCCTACATCATGAAGTCCGAGTACCGGATGGACCTGCCGCGCCGACTGCAGATCGAGTTCGCCCGGGTGGTGCAGTCGCACACCGACACCGAGGGTGGCGAGGTGCCGGGTGAGGTGATCTGGCAGATCTTCTCCGATGAGTACCTGAACAAGCCCGGGCCGCTGCAGCTGGAGCGGGCCCGCTCGGAGAACAACGGCACCTCCCGGATCGATGCGACCGTGCGGGTGAACGGCGAGGAGAAGCAGGTGCGCGGGGAGGGCAACGGCCCGCTCTCGGCCTTCGTGGACGGGATCGCCGAGCTCGGTTTCCCGCTGCGGGTGCTGGATTACAGCGAGCACGCGCTCTCGGCCGGCGGTGACGCGAAGGCCGCGGCGTACGTCGAGTGCGAGGTCGGCGAGGGCGAGGACGCCCAGGTGGTCTGGGGTGTCGGCATCGACGCCAACATCATCAACGCCTCGCTCGAGGCGGTCTGTGCCGCGGTCAACCGCGCCTCGGCTGACTGAGCGAGCAAGGGACGCGGCAGGAGGCGCTGCTCAGCTGAGCTGATTGGGCAGCGCGCCCCCGTAGCGACGGTCGCGGCGGGCGTACGTTTCGATTGCCTGCCACAGATTCCGGCGATCCCAGTCCGGCCAGAGCGTGTCGGAGTAGACCATTTCTGCGTACGCCGACTGCCAGAGCAGGAAGTTGGAGAAGCGCTGCTCACCGGAGGAGCGGACGAACAGGTCGACGTCGGGGATCTCGGGTTCGTCGAGGAACTGCCGGAACCGGTCCTCGGTGATCCGGGACGGGTCGAGTCGGCCCTGCCGGGCGAGTTCGGCGATCTGTCGGGTGGCGTCGACGATCTCGGCGCGGCCGCCGTAGTTCACGCAGAACTGCAGGGTGAGGGTGGTGTTGTCCTTGGACTGCTCCTCGGCGATCTCGAGCTCCTTGATCACCGAGCCCCAGAGCCGGGGTCGGCGCCCGGCCCAGCGGACCCGGACACCGAGGTCGTCCAGCTCGTCGCGGCGCCGGTGGATGACGTCGCGGTTGAAGCCCATCAGGAACCGGACCTCATCGGGGGAGCGGCGCCAGTTCTCGGTGGAGAAGGCGTACACCGACAGGTATTTCACGCCGATCTCGATGGCGCCCTCGATGACGTCGAAGAGCACCGCCTCACCGGCCTCGTGGCCCTTGGTCCGGGGGAGATTGCGGGCCTTCGCCCAGCGGCCGTTGCCGTCCATCACGATCGCCACGTGCTCGGGTACCAGCTCGGCGGGCAGCTGCGGCGGGCGGGCCCCGGTGGGGTGCGGGGTCGGGGTACGCCTCGGCGGGCGCGGGGCTTGCTTGCGGCTCACCCGATCGAGCCTATCCGAGGCGGCACGCGAGAAGTGGGTATAGGTTGGGAAGCACGCCGTCGATCACCCCGGAGACCTCCATGAACCTCGCCCGGAAGAACGATTGGAACCGTCGCGACGCCGTCACCGACGAACCCGTGAGTGACCAGCAGCTCACCGCCATCGACCGGTGGTGGCGGGCCGCCAACTACCTGTCGGTCGGCCAGATCTACCTGTTGGACAACCCGCTGCTGGCTCGTGCGCTGGAGGCCGAGGACGTGAAACCGCGGCTGCTCGGCCACTGGGGCACCACACCCGGGCTCAACTTCTTGTATGCGCACTTGAACCGGGCGATCATCGAACGGTCGCTGAACGCCTTCTATCTCACCGGACCCGGCCATGGTGGACCCGGGCTGGTCGCGAACACCTGGCTGGAAGGCAGCTACACCGAAAACTATCCCGACATCACCCGTGACGGCGCCGGAATGCAACGACTCTTCCGCCAGTTCTCCTTCCCTGGTGGGATTCCCTCGCATGTGGCGCCCGAGACCCCGGGATCGATCAACGAGGGTGGCGAACTCGGTTACGCGCTCTCCCACGCGTACGGCGCGGTCTTCGACAACCCCGACCTGCTCGCCTTCACCGTCGTCGGCGACGGTGAGGCGGAGACCGGTCCGCTGGCCACGTCCTGGCATTCGAACAAGTTCCTCGACCGGGTGCGCGACGGGGTGGTGTTGCCGGTGCTGCACCTGAACGGATACAAGATCGCCAACCCGACCGTGCTGGCCCGGATCCCGGAGTCCGAGTTGGTCGAGTTGCTGCGCGGTTACGGTTATCACCCCTATGTGTTCGACACCGACGGCGCCGACCACGCCGACGCGCACGCCAGGTTCGCGCGGTTGCTCGATGAGGTGCTGGACGAGATCGCCGACATCAAGGCCAGCGATGACACCGAGCGGCCCACCTGGCCGATGATCGTGTTCCGCACCCCCAAGGGTTGGACCGGGCCGGCGAAGGTTGACGGCAAGGTCACCGAGGGTTACTGGCGTTCTCACCAGGTGCCGCTGGCCAGCGCGCGGGACACTCCCGAACACCTGGCCCAGTTGCAGGACTGGATGCGGTCCTACGGTACTGACGAATTGTTCGACGCCGACGGCGTACCGCGGGCGGAGATCGACGCCCTGGTGCCGGAGGGACCGCTGCGGATGGGGGCGAACCCACATACCAACGGTGGCCTGCTGCTGCGCGATCTGCGGCTGCCGGACTACCGGGCGTACGCCCAGGAGATCAGCGATCACGGTGCGCCGATGGCCGAGGGCACCCGGCGGCTGGGGGAGTACCTGGCCGAGGTGATCCGGCTCAATCCGGACAACTTCCGCATCTTCGGTCCCGACGAGACCGCCTCCAACCGGCTGCAGGGGGTCTATCAGGTGACCGCCAAGCAGTGGGATGCGGAGTACCTGCCGCAGGACGCCGACGACGGCCACCTGGCGCGCAGCGGTCGGGTGATGGAAATGCTCTCGGAGCACCAGTGCCAGGGCTGGCTGGAGGGCTATCTGCTCACCGGGCGGCACGGGCTGCTGAACTCCTACGAAGCCTTCGTGCACATCGTCGATTCGATGTTCAACCAGCATGCCAAATGGCTCAAGGTGACCAATCACATCCCGTGGCGCCGGCCGATCGCGTCGCTGAACTATCTGCTCTCCTCACACGTGTGGAGGCAGGACCACAATGGGTTCTCCCATCAGGATCCGGGCTTCATCGACCACGTGGTGAACAAGAAGTCCGACATCATCCGGGTCTATCTTCCGCCGGACACCAACACCTTGTTGTGCACCTGGGACCACGTGCTGCGGTCCCAGCAGTACGTGAACGTGGTGGTCGCCGGCAAACAGCCGACACCGTCGTGGTTGAGCATGGATGAGGCGATCAAGCACTGCGTGCGCGGGGTGGGGATCTGGGAGTGGGCCGGGACCGAGGTGCCGGGCACCGATCCCGATGTGGTGCTCGCCTGCGCCGGTGATGTACCGACCCTGGAGGTGCTCGCCGCGGCGTCGATCCTGCGCGAGCAGATCCCGGAGCTGAAGGTGCGGGTGGTCAACGTGGTCGACCTGATGCGGCTGCAGGATGAGAAGGAACATCCGCACGGGTTGAGCCACCGGGACTTCGACACCCTGTTCACCCCCGACCGGCCGATCATCTTCGCCTACCACGGCTATCCGTGGCTGATCCACCGGTTGACCTATCGGCGCACCGGACATGCGAATCTGCACGTGCGCGGGTACAAGGAGGAGGGCACCACGACGACACCGTTCGACATGGTGATGTTGAACGATCTGGATCGGTACCACCTGGTGCTGGACGTGATCGATCGGGTGCCAGGCCTGGCGACTCGGTACGCCGGGCTGCGGCAGCGGATGCAGGACGCCCGACTGGACGCCCGGGCGTACACCCGCGAACACGGTGAGGACATCCCCGAGGTGGCGAAGTGGATGTGGGGCGACGCGGGTGATTCGACCCAGAGCCCGACCGACACCGCCGGCGACAACGAATGACCCGAAGATGTCAGGGGTTATGGCCAGTCTTACGCGACCGGACTGGCAGATTGGCCCCAAGAGATCAACGGGGTGAGCCGGTGGACCACGCGCGCAAACTGGGATCGGGAATCCTCGACCGAGGCCAGGATCACTACCCAGCCTTCGCCGCGAAATGCCTCGTCGCGCTGGATGTCCACGCCGGCCCGCTCCGGACAGAAGTGGTGCGCCCCTTCGTACTGGATAGCGACCCGCCATTGTCGATATCCGAGGTCGGCGGTCCAGCCGTCGGGCTGCTCCGGGTCCAGCGGCAGCTGCAACTCCGGCTCCGGGAGGCCGGCGCGGATGATCGCCAACCGGAGCATCGTCTCCTGCGGCGAGTCCGAGCCGACCCGGATCCAGGGCAGCAGGTCGCGGCCTCGGCGTACGCCGGGACGTGAGTCATTCGCCTGGACCACTGCCTGAAGCTCGTCGAGCGTGGCCCAGGGTGCGTCGCGCTCCTCGAACCGGGCCCGCGGCAGGCGTACCAGCTGGTCACCGAGGACGATCGCCTGATCGCGGCCGAGCGAGAGCAGCAGGTCGAACCAGGTCCGCGCCGGGGTCAGGATCGGGAGCCCGTCGATGTCGGTCGTCTCGGCATCGGTGAGGCGTTGGCAGTGACCGCGTACGCCTGCCCGCTCCACCGACCAGCGGGTGTGGCGCGCGGTGAGGTGAATCAGCGGGTCCTCGCTGATCCGGGTCGGGACATGCAGGCCGTACAGGGCCGCCGCGGTCGCATGGGAAATCCAGTTCTCCGGCGCCAGTGCGAGCAGCGGACGAAGCCGGGCGCGCAGGTCGGGTGCCTCGGTGCCGCGATAGCGGATGCCGTAGCCGCCGCTGGCCAGGTCCTTCGCCCGGAGCCGCTTCGGCCCGACGCCCAGGTCGGCGGCCTCTTGGGTGGTGAAGGTGGCGGGGAGAGCGGCGGGTAGTTCGTTTCTCTTGGTCATGCCAGCACGGTGGGGTGCCCGGGCGCGAATCGTGCATCGCTGTCCACAGGGCCCTCGAACCGGGACCGGCTATCCACAGTTGATCTCTTGGGGTCAATCGGCCAGTCCGGCGGCGTGGGACTGGCCATAACCCCTGACATCTTTGGTTGGGCGTGGGAGGCGGGGGTGATTCGGGGGAGTGGGGCAGAATCGGGGGGTGCCGACTTACCGGGATACCGCGGTGGTCCTGCGTACCCACAAGTTGGGGGAGGCGGACCGGATCATCACGCTGCTCTCGCGGGGCAACGGGAAGGTCCGCGCGGCCGCCCGCGGGGTGCGGCGGACCTCCTCGAAGTTCGGGGCGCGGCTGGAGCCGTTCAGCCATGTCGACATCCAGTTCGTGATCGGGCGCAGCCTCGACATCGTCACCCAGGTCGAATCCCTGCACGCCTTCGGGCGGCCGCTGGCGAGCGACTTCGCCCGCTACACCGCTGGTCAGGTGATGCTGGAGACCGCCGATCGGCTGGTGGTCGAGGAGCGGGAACCGGCGATCCAGCAGTACCAGCTGTTGGTCGGCGCGCTGCGGGTGCTCGGCGAGGGCACCAGCGACGGCGAGCGGCCACCGGTGATGGTGCTGGATTCCTATCTGTTGCGCTCGCTCTCGGTCGCCGGGTACGCCCCCAGCTTCACCGACTGCGCCCGCTGCGGCCGCGCCGGCCCGCACCGGGCGTTCTCACCCTCCGCCGGCGGCGCGGTCTGCGCCGGCTGCCGGCCACCCGGATCCGCCCATCCCCGGCCGGAGACCATCGGCTACCTGATCGCGCTGCTGACCGGCGACTGGCCGGCCACCCGGGAGATCGCGCCGGAGGTGATGCGGGAGGCCAGCGGGCTGATCGCCGCCTTCACCACCTGGCATCTGGAACGCGGATTGCGGTCGCTGGCCCATGTGGAACGCTGACCCGCCACCGGAGCCGCCCCGCTTCCAGCAGCAGCGCGCCGACTTCCGGCCGCCGACCACCCGGCCGCTGCCGATCTGGTACTGGCTGATCCCCGCGGTCATCGGCGGGCTCGCCGTGCTGGCGGCCCTGGTCGTGGTGGCGGTACTGGTCGTGCGGCCGATCCTCTTTCCGGTGCGGATCGCCGACGGCGGCGACGGTGTCGGCGATCGGTACTTCCCGACCGCCGGGGGCGGCGGCTACGACGCCCGCAACTACCGGATCGAGGTCACCTGGCAGGAGGCCGACTCCCGCATCGAGGGCCGGACCACGATGACCGCCGTCGCCACCCAGCCCCTGCAGCGGTTGCATCTGGATCTCGCGCTGCCGGCCAGTGAGGTACGCCTGAACGGCCAGGTCGCGCGGTACACCCAGCAGGGCCTCGATCTCGCGGTCACCGCGGACCGGGTGCTCGCACCGGGCGAGGAGTTCCGCGTCGAGGTGGTCTACGGCGGTAATCCCGATGCGGCTGCCGGGTTGACCACGGCCCGGGCGCTGAAGCTCAGCCGGGAGGTGCTGTTCGCCGGCGAACCGTTCGGCTCCGCGCTCTGGTACCCCAGCAACGATCATCCCAGCGATCCGGCGACGATGGAGGTGATCGCCCGCGTACCCCGCGACCTGCAGGTGATCAGCGTCGGCGCCCTGATCAGCCGCGATGCCGGCAACGAGCCGGACTGGGACACCTGGCACTGGCGCAGCGACGAGCCGATGGCCACATACCTCAATCTGCTCGCGATCGGGCCCTACAAGGTCATCGAGGACAACTCCGGTGCCCGGCCGCAGGTGTACGCGGTCAGCCAGCAGCTACCGCCACAGCTGGCCGCCTCCACCGAGGCCGCGCTGCGGCGTACCCCGGAGACGGTGCGCCGACTCGAGGAGGTCTGGGGACCCTATCCGTTCAGCCAGATCGGCGGGGTGGCCAGCTCGGTCGACGTCGGATTCGGGGCACTGGAGAACCAGACGCGCCCGCTCTACCGTTCCGAGGCGCTGGCACAGAATCCCGAGCGTCTGCTCACCCACGAATACGGACACATGTGGTTCGGCAACCAGGTCACCCTGCGGCAGTGGGACGACATCTTCATGAACGAGGGGTACGCCTCCTTCAGCGAGTGGATCCTCACCGAGCGGGCCGGTGGACGCAGTGCGAACGAGCAGTTCCTCGCGCTCTACGACCGGGCCGACGACCGGTTCTGGAACCTGCGGATCGACGATCCCGGGCCGAATCGGATGTTCGCCGCGGTCTATGCGCGTGGGCCGATGGCGCTGCAGGCGCTGCGCAATGTACTCGGTGACGAACAGTTCTTCGCGCTCGGCCGGGACTGGGTCGCCCGGCCCGGTACCGGCAGCCTGGAGGAGTGGCAGGCCCGCGCCCAGGCCCGTACCAGCGTCGACCTGGCGCCGTTCTGGGAGGCCTGGTTCTCCGCGATCAGCAAACCGGCGCGTACGCCCCAGAACGGCTTTCCTGCTTGAGAATCCGGGGTTCGGGAGTGTTCATCTCGACACGCTGATTCGGCTCCGCTTCGCTGCGCCGAATCAGCTACTCGATGAGCGTAGGTCGAGGCCGAGGTCGAGCACCGGGGCGGAGTGGGTGAGCGCGCCGACGGCGACGTAGTCCACCCCGGTCGCACCGACCGCGGCGGCGTCGGCGAGCTCCAGGCCGCCGCTGGCCTCGGTCCGTACCCCTGCGGGTCGGCACAGTGCGACGGCCTCGGTCAGCTGGTCGAAGGACATGTTGTCCAGCAGTACCAGATCGGCCCCGGCGTCGATCGCCTCGCGGACCTGGGCGAGCGTGTCGCACTCGACCTCGACCGGGATATGCGGATCGTAGCGGCGGACCGCGGCGTACGCGGCCGCCACCGACCCGGCGGCCGCCACATGGTTGTCTTTGATCAGCGCCGCATCGCCGAGCCCCATCCGATGGTTCACCCCGCCACCGCAGCGGACCGCGTACTTCTGCAGCAATCGCAATCCTGGCACGGTTTTCCGGGTATCCCGGACCCGCGTCGGAGAGCCGGCCAGGGCGTCGGACCAGGCGGCGGTCGCGGTCGCCACCCCGGAGAGTTGGCCGAGCAGATTGAGCAGGCTGCGCTCGGCGGTGAGCAGGCAGTGCAACGGCCCGGACACCGTCAGCGCGACATCGCCGGGGCCGACCCGGTCACCGTCAGCGGCGACCAGGTCCACCTCGATCGCGACGCCCTGCTGGGCGGCCAGGGTGTACGCCACAGCGGCCGCGACCGGTACGCCGGCCAGGGTGCCGGCGCGGCGGGCCACCACATCGGCGGTACCGGTGGGAGTGGTTGTGGACGTGGCCTCGACTCGCTCGTTCCTCGCTCGCTCAGCCGACGTGGGGGAGGTGAGGGTGGCCTCGGTGGTGACATCGGGGCCCCAGGCGAGATCCTCGGCCAGGGTGCGGCTCGCCACTTCGAGGACGTGTTCGACCGGCAGTCCGGCGGCGGTGAGCGTGTCGGTGACGGTGGTCGGCAGGATCGGGGTGGGCGGCAGGGCGGTCATGCGGCGTGCTCCTCGGTGCGGTTGGGCAGGGGAATGAAGGCGGTGGCGAGTCGACCGGTCCTGTCGAGGGTGATTTCGGTGCGACCGAGCCACTCGGCCCGGGTTTCGGGATGGTCGGCGCGCCGGTGGCAGCCGCGGGATTCGGTGCGCAGCAGGGCGGCGGTGGCGACCAGGGTGGCGATGGTGTGCAGGTTGGTGGCATCGAGGATCGCCCGATCCACCGTGTCGGCCGTCCGCGGCGCGCGCCGCACGCGATCGAGTGCCCGACGCAGACCCGGGGCGCTGCGGCGTACCCCCACCTCGGCGTCCAGCACCGGACGCAGCTCGGTGAACCCGCCCGCGGCCACCGCCGCGCCACCCCGCCGGGGGACCGATTCACCGGCCGCGAGCGCGAACCGATCACCGACCAGCAGGGCACCGACCCGGTCCCCGGCGACCAGCGCCTCTGTGACCGAGTTCGACGCCAACCGGTTCGCGCCCTGGACACCGGTCCCGGCCACCTCACCGACCGCGTAGAGGCCCGGCAGCGAGGTGCGGCCGTCCAGGTCGGCGGCGATCCCGCCGCACAGGTAGTGCGCACCGGGGCGTACCGGGATCGGCTCGGTGACCGGGTCCACGCCGCGTTCCCGGCACATCGCCAGGATCGCCGGAAAGTGTTCCCGCCAACGGGTTTCCCCGAACCCGGTCGCATCCAACAGGCAGTGCTCTGTGCCGGTCTCGGCCATCCGCTGCTGCATCGCGGCCGACACCACGTCGCGCGGGGCGAGATCGCCGAGCGGATGGATCCCTGCCATCACGGGATTTCCGGTGAGATCGAGCAGCCGGGCGCCCTCGCCGCGGACGGCTTCGGAGATCAGCACGCCGCGCTCACCCGGTACCGCGAGCAGCGTCGGGTGGAACTGCACGAACTCCACATCGCGCACCGCCGCCCCGGCGCGCAGCGCGGCGGCCAGGCCGTCACCGGTCGCGCCGGCGGGATTGGTGGTCAGCCCCCAGGCCTGACCGACGCCGCCGGCTGCCAGTACCACCGCACCGGCCAGGATCTCACCGATCCGGCCCTGCTCATCCAGCACTCGTACGCCGCAGCAGGCGCCCTCGGCGTCGGTGAGCAGGTCGACCAGCCGGGTACCCGGGCGGATGGTGAGCGCGCTGCCGGGGTCATCAGCGGCCGCCCGCACCGCCACGGTCAGCGTCCGCTGCACCTCGGCACCGCTGCGATCCCCACCAGCATGGAGAATCCGGCGGGCATGGTGTCCGCCCTCCAGGTGCAGATCCGCGAGGCCGGTGGCGTCGGTGTCGAAACGGGCGCCGAGGGCGATCAGCCGACGGATCGCCGCCGGGGCCTGCTCGACCAGCTCGGCGACGGCCTCCGGATCGCACAGGCCGGCACCGGCGACCAGGGTGTCCTCCACGTGTGCCTCGGCCGAGTCGTCGGCGGACCAGACCGCGGCCAGGCCGCCCTGCGCCCAGGCCGTCGCGGAGTCGTCCAGCGCCGCCCGCGTGATCAGCTCGGTCGCCACCCCGGCGCGGGCCAGCCGGAGCGTGGCGCTCAGGCCGGCCGCACCGCTGCCGACAACGACCACGGAAGTCCGGCTTCGCCAAACGGGCCGGGCGGCCGGAAGTTCAGCAGGGATGGGGATCGTGGTCATCTCACTCACCTCCGGCGGGCTGGCCGATCGCGACCATCCGCTCGACGGCCTGCCGGGCGCGGTCGGCGACGGCCGGCTCGACCTGCACCTCGTCGGTGCCCTCGCGCAGGCTGCGGAGCAGCTTGGGCGGGGTGATCTGCTGCATGAAGGGGCAGGCCGCGCGCGGGTTCACCGGCCGGAAATCGGTGTGCTGGTTGACCTTGCGGAGCTGGTGCAGCATGCCGATCTCGGTGGCGACCAGGACGGTGCCGGAGCGGGTGTCGCGGGCCCGGTCCAGCATGCCACCGGTGGACAGGATGTGGGTGCGCTCCGCGGGCAGCTCACCGTTCCCGGTGAGCCAGAGCGCGCTGGTGGTGCAGCCGCACTCGGGGTGGACGAACAGTTCGGCGTCCGGGTTGGCGCGGACGGTCTGCTCCAGGTCGGTGGGCGAGATGTCGGCGTGCACGTGGCATTCGCCGAGCCAGACGTGGATGTTCTCCCGGCCGGTCATTCGGCGGACGTGGGCGCCGAGGAACTGGTCGGGGCAGAACAGGATCTCCTGGTCGGCGGGGATCGAGCGCACCACCTCGACCGCATTGGAGGAGGTGCAGCAGATGTCGGTCTCCGCCTTCACCGCGGCGGTGGTGTTCACATAGGAGACGACCGCGGCGCCGGGGTGTTCGGCCTTCCAGGCCCGCAGCTGATCGGCGTCGATGGTGTCGGCCAGCGAGCAGCCGGCGGTCGCGTCCGGGATCAGCACGCGCTTGGCGGGGGAGAGGATCTTCGCCGTCTCGGCCATGAAGTGCACCCCGGCGAAGACGATGGTCGATTGGGGCGCCGAGGTGGCCAACCGGGAGAGGGCCAGCGAATCGCCGACGTGGTGGGCGACGTCCTGGATCATCGGCAGCTGGTAGTTGTGCGCCAGGATCACCGTGTCCTGCTCGGCGGCGAGCCGGCGTACCTCCTGCTGCCAGTCACGCACCTGCTCGCCGTCCCAGTTCTGCCAATCCCTGCTGACCTGCCTGGTGGTCATCGCCACTCCTTTTTCGATTGGAAGTCGAAAACTAGTTTGCGCCCAACAGGCGAAAAAATGCAAGCGCTAGGGTCGCATCGTGGACGCGAAGGTGGACAAGTTCCGGCACGAAGCGCTCGCCGTGGTGTTGCAGGTCCGCGGGATCGTCGCGGGGGAGCCGCGGTTGTCGGTGCTGCTGCGGGCCCGCGCACGCAAGCCGTTCACCGGCGCCTGGGGCCTGCCCAGCGGGGCCGTCGCGGCCAAGGAGTCTCTGGGGGAGTCGGTCCGCCGGCACCTGGCATCACTCGTCGACCTGGGCGAGCTGGCCCACCTCGAACAACTCGAGACCCGTGGCGCGGTCGACCGGGACCCGGCCCAGCGAACGATCGCCACCGCCTATCTCGGGCTGGTGCCGTGGACCAGCGAGCCGCTGCTGCCGGAGCGGGTCCGCTGGTTCGATGTGGACGACCTGCCGAAGACCGCCTTCGACCACGCCGAGGTGATCGCCGACGGGGTACGCCGGCTGCGCGCCAAGCTCTCCTACACCAACATCGCCTTCGCGCTGGCGCCGGCGGAGTTCACCATGTCCGAACTGCGTTCGATGTACGCCGCCGCCCTCGACCGCGACGTCGCGGTGACCAACCTGCAGCGGATCCTGGTACGCCGCGGCCAGCTGGAGGCGACCGGGGAGCAGCGCAGCCCACTGCGCGGCGGGGGCCGGCCGGCCGGGCTGTTCCGCTTCACCGGCTCCCGGCTGCAGGTCACCGACCCCTTCGCCACCCTGCGGCCCTCGGAGCAGCGGTAGGTCGGGGCTTCGACTCGCTGGCGCTCGCTCAGCCGCCGTAGCCGCTGGTCAGTCGGCGCAGTTGCCGCAGCGGCCGAAGAGTTCGAGCTCGTGGCCGACATCGCGGAAACCGTGCTCGGCGGCCACCTTGGTGGCCCACTTCTCCACCGTCGGGCCCGAGATCTCCACCGCCCGGCCGCAGTCCCGGCAGACCAGGTGGTGATGGTGCTCGCTCATCCCGCAGCGTCGGTACGCCTGTTCGCCGTTGACGCGGATGGCGTCCAGCTCGCCGGCGTCGGCCATCGCCTGCAGGGTCCGGTAGACCGTGGTCAGCCCGACCGACTGGCCGGCGGCGCGCAGCAGGTCGAAGGTCTGCTGAGCGGTGCGGAAGTCGTCGACCTCGGCCAGCAGGGCGGCGATCGCGGCCCGCTGCCGGGTCTTCCGCTGCCCGGGCTGGGCCGGTTGGGTGGCCGCGGCAGCTGGTTGCTCCTGGTCGGCGATCATCGCGTACTTCCTTCCTGGACAGGCTTTCCGGTGCTCAACCCGGTACCGCCGGACGCGCCACTGGGGCGTACCCGTCGATCGCGGAGCCGGGACAGCGGCCAGCTCAGCACGAAGGCCGCGATCGCCAGCACCACGATCATCGCGCCCGGCGCGGTGTCGGCATAGAAGGAACCGGCCGCCCCGCCGATCGCGACCAGCACCCCGATCCCCATCGCGGTGAACAGTGCCGGGGTGAATCCGCGGACCAGATTGCCGGCGGCGGCCACCGGGACCACCATCAGCGCGCTGACCAGCAGCAGCCCGACGGTCCGCATCGACAAGGTGATGGTGACCGCGGCGAGCACCACGACCAGCAGGTTGTACGCCCGGACCCGCAGCCCCTGGGTGTGCGCGAAATCCTCATCGGCGGTGACGGCGAACAACTGCGGCGACAGGCCGATGCCGAAGATCAGCACCAGCACCGCGAGGATCGCGACGAACCAGAGATCGCCGGCGGTGACGGTGGTCAGGGAGCCGAACAGGTACTGCGACAGCGCCCCGGCACCCTGGCCGGCGATCCCGGCCATCAGCACCCCGGAGGCGAGCCCGCCGTAGAAGAGGATCGCCAGGCCAACATCGCCGGAGGCCTTGCCGTGTTGGCGCAACAGCTCGACGACCACGGCGCCCAGCACCGCGACCACGACCGCCACCGGGGTCGGTGCGGTACCGGTCATCACCGCGAGCCCGACGCCGGCGATCGCGACATGGCCGAGGCCGTCGCCGAGCAGGCTGAGCCGGCGCTGCACGATGTAGGTGCCGATCGCCGGGGCCATCAACCCGGTGAGCAGCGCGGCGATCAGCGCCCGCTGCATGAACTCGTACTGCAACAGCTGGATCATCGTTCCCACTGCCGTTCCACGGTGCCGGCGACCAGGGAGATCTCCACCACCACGTCCTGGTCGGCGCAGTGCGCGTCGTGGTGATCGTGTCCCGCCGCCCGCGGCGCCCCGTCGTGCACCAGTCGCCCGTCGCGCAGCACCCAGGCCCGGTCCATCAGGCGGTCCAGCGGGCCCAGATCGTGCAGCACGACCAGCATCGCCATGCCGTGGTTCTTCAGCCCGGCGAGCACCTCGGTCAGTTCCTCCTGGGTGTCGAGGTCGACCCCGGTCATCGGCTCGTCCAGCACCATCAGCGCCGGGTCGCCGGCCAGGGCGCGGGCGATCAGCGCCCGCTGCTGCTGACCACCGGAGAGCGCGCCGAGTTCCACCCCGGCCAGCGTCGTGAGCCCGACCCGGTCGATGCTCTGCTCGACCATCCGGCGGTCCTCGGCGCGGGCCGGCAGGAACGGGCGCCGATGGGCCAGTCGGCCGGAGGCGACGACCTCGCGTACCGTCGCGCTCTGCAGCGAGGGGGCCGAACGCTGGGGCACGTAGCCGATCTTCGACCAGTCGCGAAAACGCTGCTGCGGCGTACCGAACAGGGTGATCCGGCCGCGGTGGGGTACCAGGCCGAGCACGGCGCGGACCAGGGTGGACTTGCCCGAACCGTTCGGGCCCATCAGGGCGACCGCCTCGCCGGCGAGCAGGCCGGCGGAGACGCCACGCAGCACCTCGGTGGCGGCCAAGCTGACCTGCACGTCGGCCAGCTCGAGCACCTCGGGCTGCGGGGCGGGGCTCACCGACACTGGTTGGCTCCCTTGAGCGAATTGAGATTCGATTTCATCACCTCAATGTAGTTGCTGCCGCGCGACTCGGCGGTCAGTCCTTCGAGCGGATCGAGCACGTCGGTCTTCAGCTTCAGATCGCCGGCGACGGCGTTGGCGACATCGGGGGAGACCAGGGTCTCGTAGAAGATCGTGGTGATGCCGTGCTCGCGGGCGATCTGTTGCACCTCGGCGATCCGGGCGGGGGATGGTTCGGCCTCCGCGCTCAGCCCGCGGATGCCGATCTGGGTGAGCCGGTACCGCTCGGCCAGATAGCCGAAAGCCGCGTGCGAGGTGATGAAGTCCCGGCGTACGCACTGGGCGAGGCCGTCGTGGAACTCCCGGTCGAGCGCGGTCAGATCGGTCTCGGCGGCCTTCGCGTTCTGCTCGAAGGTGGCGGCCTTGTCGGGCTGGGCGTCGGCGAAGGCCCGGCTCACCGCCTGGCTGACGGTGACCAGGTTGGTCGGGTCGAGCCAGGCGTGGGGGTCGAGTTCGTCACCGGTGCCGCTGCTGTGGTCGTGGTCGTGGCCGTGATCCGGGTCGGCCTCGGCGCCGGCGGCCTCCTCCTGCGCGATCGTGCGGAGCTGGACGACCTGGGCGACGTCGACGGTACGCCGCGGCTTGGCCTGTTCGATGGCCTTGTCGACCGCCGGCTGGAAACCCTTCTGGTAGACGACCACGTCGGCGTCGCTGAGCGAGGCGACCTGCCGGGGACTGAGCTCGAGATCGTGCGGCTCGGCGCCGGGCTGAGTGAGGTTGGTCACCGCCGCGTCCGCGCCGCCGACCCGTTCGGCCACGTATTGGAACGGGTAGAACGCGACGATCACCTTGAGCTGCCCGGGCTGGGCCTGCGGGGTGGCCGTGCTCGCGCAGCCGGTGGTCAGCAGCGCGAGGGCGGCGAGGAGTACGCCGAGTGCGCGGGGAATCGTTCGCATGGGTGGGAGCCTGTCATAGTGCAGGTGAAAATCAAAATCATTAAGGAGGTGTGCGGGGTCCCGGCGGGTCGCGCTAGCGTGAGCCGCATGATGGTGGTGAACCGGTTCCGCGCCGGCGCGGGTTTCGAGGAGCGGGTACGCCCGGCGCTCGAGCTGCTGCGGACCAAGGACGGCTTCCTGGACGCCGAGCTGGGCCAGAACCTGGACGAACCGGAGCTGTGGGTGCTGGTCACCCGCTGGCAGAACGTCGGCTCCTACCGCCGGGCGCTGGGCGGGATCGAGTCGAAGATGGTGATCGTGCCGCTGCTCAGCGAGGCGATCGACGAGCCCTCGGCGTACGACTCACCCGATCAGGTGGGGGAGAATCGCCCGCGCGGCGCGTGACGCGGTCGGGCGTACCCGCGAAGTCGGATAGCCTGTCCGTTGGACCAGAAGCGGGTGCCAGCCGGGTACCCGTGGGCTGTCGGCCCCGGCTGACGGCCAGAGCGAGCAAGGAGTGCACGTGGCGCCCACGACCAAGTTGGACAAGGTCATCAACCTCTGCAAGGACCGCGGATTCGTCTTCCCCAGCGGGGAAATCTACGGAGGGACGCGGTCGGCGTGGGATTACGGCCCCTATGGCGTGGAACTGAAGGAGAACATCAAGCGGCAGTGGTGGCGTTCGATGGTCACCACCCGTGACGACATCGTCGGCCTCGACTCCTCGGTGATCCTGCCGACCAAGGTCTGGGAGGCCTCCGGCCACGTCAAGGCGTTCACCGACCCGCTGGTCGAGTCCCTCTACACCCACAAGCGCTACCGCGCCGACCACCTGATCGAGCAGTACGAGGAGGAGCACGGCCACCCGCCCGCCAACGGGCTCGCCGACATCCCCGATCCCGAGAACGGCAAGCCGGGCAAGTGGACCGAGCCGCGCGCCTTCTCCGGGCTGCTGAAGACCTACCTCGGCGTGATCGACGACGAGTCCGGGCTGGCGTACCTGCGCCCGGAGACCGCGCAGGGCATCTTCGTGAACTTCGCCAACGTGATGACCTCGGCGCGGATGAAGCCGCCGTTCGGCATCGGCCAGGTCGGCAAGTCCTTCCGCAACGAGATCACCCCGGGCAACTTCATCTTCCGCACCCGCGAGTTCGAGCAGATGGAGATGGAGTTCTTCGTCAAGCCGGGCACCGACGAGGAGTGGCACCAGTACTGGATCGACGCCCGGATGGACTGGTACACCGGGCTGGGCATCGAGGCCGACAACCTGCGGCTTTTCGAGCACCCGCAGGAAAAGCTGTCGCACTACTCCAAGCGCACCGTCGACATCGAATACCGCTTCGGCTTCCAGGGTTCGGAATGGGGCGAGCTCGAGGGCATCGCGAACCGCACCGACTTCGATCTGACCACGCACGGCAAGAGCTCGGGCAAGGAGAAGCAGCTGCAGTACTACGACCAGCAGGCCAACGAGCGCTGGACGCCGTTCGTGATCGAGCCGGCGGCCGGGCTGACCCGCTCGATGATGGCCTTCCTGGTGGACGCGTACGCCGAGGAGGAGGCCCCGAACGCCAAGGGCGGCACCGATACCCGCACCGTGCTCAAGCTGGACCGCCGGCTCGCGCCGGTCAAGGTCGCGGTGCTGCCGCTGTCTCGTAACGAGGCGCTCTCGCCGAAGGCCAAGGAGCTGGCGGCCACGCTGCGGCAGTACTGGAACGTCGACTTCGACGACGCCCAGGCCATCGGCCGCCGCTACCGCCGCCAGGACGAGATCGGTACGCCCTTCTGCGTGACCGTCGACTTCGACACCCTCGAGGACAACGCGGTCACCGTCCGCGATCGCGACACGATGGCCCAGGAGCGGGTCTCGCTCGACCAGGTCGAGGGTTATCTGGCGCAGCGCCTGCTCGGCGCCTGAGCGCCGCGCCGGCTGAGCGACGACGAAGGAGGAGTCGAAGCCAGCGGCCACGCTGACCCTCCGGTGGGCGGATGATGTTCGCATGAGGACATGGATCGCGCTAACCGGGGCGCTGCTGGTGACCGGTTGTGGGTTCGGAGGGTCGCCGACCGCCGCGACCCCGGCCGGTGCACCGTCGGGGTCTGGTACGCCTCAGCCGGCACCGAGCGTCCGTGCGACCGCGGTGCTGGCTGGCCCGAGCGGCGCCCGGTCCACCACCACCCGAGCCGGTGGCGGCGCCGTGGGCAGCAAGCCCGAGGACTTCAAGTCCGGGAACGCCTGGTACTTCAAGTCCCCGAGCGGCAACATCTACTGCGCGATCAACCCGGGTTCGCCGAGCATGGCGGTCGGCTGCCAGGCGAACTTCCTGATCGCCTCGATGCCGAAGTGCAACGACCCGAACTCGCTCGCCCCGGCCGTCTGGGTACCCGCGGACCCCAATGCCAAGGTCGTAGAGGACTGCGTGAACCAGGGCTTCTTCGTCGGGGAGAAGCCGAAGGTGCTGCCCTACGGGAAGGTGCTCACCGCGGCGGGCTACCGCTGCGAGTCGCAACCCACCGGCGTACGCTGCGGCCTGGACGGTACCGACCGGGGCTTCACCATCGCCCGGGAGGGCATCGAATCCAGCGGCTAGTGCGATCCAGCGAATCCTGAGTGCATCCCGCTGTCCCTCCAGGGCTAGGGAAATGCACCCAGGATTCGCTGGATCGCGAGCGCCTGGTGTGTTGCTCAGGCGTTGGCCAGGTTCAGCCCGGAGTCGCCGTCGAAGAAGTGCAGTTCGGAATCGACGGGCTTCACGTGCAGCACCTCACCGACCTCGGGGCGCTGGTGCTTGTCCAGCCGCACGGTGATCCGACCCTGCCGGACGTCGACCGCGCTGTCCTCGGCGGGCGGGGTCGCCGGGGTGGCGTAGACGAAGAACTCCGAACCCAGCGCCTCGACGAGATCGACCTTCAGCCCGACCCCTTCCGGATCCTCGGCACCGACCCGCCGCCAGGACTCCGGGCGTACCCCGACCGTCACCGTGCCCGACTCGGCCGCGCCGGGCAGCGCGAAGCGATGGTGGCCCAGCCAGGCCGAGCCCTCGCGTACCGGCAGCCCGTCGATCAGGGTGATCGCGGGGGAGCCGATGAACCCGGCCACGAAGGTGTTCTGGGGGTGGTTGTAGAGGGTCTCGGGGGAGGCGACCTGCTGCAGCCGCCCGTCGAGCAGCACCGCTACCCGATCGCCCATCGTCATCGCCTCGGTCTGGTCGTGGGTGACATAGACCGTGGTGGTGCCCAGCCGCCGCTGCAGGGCGGCGATCTCGGACCGGGTGGAGACCCGAAGTTTCGCATCCAGGTTGGACAGCGGCTCGTCCATGCAGAACACCGCCGGCTGCCGGACGATCGCCCGGCCCATCGCGACCCGCTGCCGCTGACCGCCGGACATCTTGCCCGGCTTGCGATCCAGCAGATCCTCCAGCTGCAGGATCCGGGCCGCGTCGGCGACCCGCTCGGCGATCTCGGAACGCGACATCTTGTTGTTCTCCAGCGCGAACGCCATGTTCTGCCGGGCCGTCATGTTCGGGTACAGCGCATAGGACTGGAACACCATCGCGACATCCCGGTCCCGCGGCCGGGTGCCGGTGACGTCCTTGCCGTCGATCCGGATCCGGCCCTCGTCGACCGGTTCCAGACCGGCCAGCATCCGCAGGCTGGTGGTCTTGCCGCATCCCGACGGCCCGACCAGCACCAGGAACTCACCGTCGCCGATCTCCAGATCGAGCGCGTCGACGGCCGGGCGGGCGCCGGCGTCGAAGATCCGGGAGGCCTGTTCGTAGCTGACGGTCGCCATGGGTTTCTTCCTTCTGTGCTGGGGATCGGGCGCCGCTCCCGGGATTCACCCGGGAGCGGCGCAAGGGGCGGGGGTACGCCTCAGAGCTTCGGCTTGATGTCGCGCTCGAAGGTCTTCTGCGAATCGTCCGCCAGCTGCTTGAACACGGTGGCAACATCCGCACCGCCGGTGGTGATCTTGTCCAGACCCTCACCGATCCGCCGGCCACCGCCGGGCACGAACACCCGCGCGTAGTCCTGCGGGGCGGTGTTCTCCGAGAGCTGCTTGATCGCGGTCATCGCCCGCGGCTCGGACTCCAGGTACTTCTTCTCCGACGGATCCTCCAGCGCCGACTTGCGCACCGGCATGTAACCGGTGGCCTGGCTGAAGCTGGCGGTGTTCTGCGCGTTGGTGATGAAGTCGATGAACTTCACCGCCAGCTGCTTGCGCTCGTCGGAGATGTTCATCGGCACCGCCAGACCGGCGCCGCCGGTCGGGCAGCCCGGCTTCGGGCCAGGCAGGAAGGCGGTGTTGAAGTTGACCTGGGCCTGCTTCTTCAACCCACCAAGGGATCCGGTGGACTCCAGCAGGGCAGCGCTGAGGCCGGTACCGAACTCGTTGACCGGGTCCTTGGTCACCTTGATCTTGTTGGCCTTGGCCATCGAGGCCAGGTAGTTGCCGGCCTCCACCGACTCCGGCGTGGTGAACTTCATGTCCCACTTGTCGGAGTACTTGCCGCCGAAGGTCCAGATCATCCCCTGGAAGTACCAGTCCAGGTAGTTGGTGCCGTTGGCGACCGAGAGCGGGGCGGCGTTCGGGTTCGCCTGCTGCAGCTTGGTGGCGAACTGGTCGAACTCGGCCCAGGTGCTGGGGCCCTTGTCCGGCAGCCCGGCCTTGGCCCACATGTCCTTGTTGTAGTAGAAGAGGCAGGTCGAGCGGGCGTACGGCATCGCGTAGTTCTGGCCGTTGTAGAGGTAGTCATCGCGCAGCGTGTCGACGTAGTCGTCGGACTTCACCCCGACCTTGGTCCACAGGTCGTTGAGCGGGGTGATCGCCTTGTTCAGCGCGAAGTTGAACCAGGTCACGTCGGAGGCGACGATCACATCGGGCAGGTCGCCGCCGGTGAGTGCGGCGTTGAACTTCTGCGCCAGCTCCTCGTAGTTGGCGCCACCGTCGACGAGCTCGACCTTGGTGCCCGGATTCGCGGCAACGAAGGCGTCGATCATCTTCTGCTCGAGTTCCTTGGACTTGCCCGGGTGGTTGGACCAGAACTTGATGACACCCTGTTCGCCCTGCTGCGCCGGTGCGGAACCGGTGCCGGCACAGGAGGTCAGGGTGGCGGCCGCGGCGACGCCGCCGGCCAGAGTGAGGAAGTTTCGGCGGTTGATCTGCATGGTTCTCCTTGCGGAATCTGGTGTCGGTCGTCGGGTTGGTCGGTGGCGACGGTGCGGGGATCAGCCCTTGACCGCACCGGCGGTGAGGCCCTTGATCATCTGTTTCTGCAGGATCACGAAGATGATCAGGATCGGCAGCATGGTGAGCACCGTGCCCGCCATCACCGGCCCCCAGTTGGTCAACCCCTCGTTGTTCTGCAACAGCGTGAGTCCGACCGGGAGCGGGGCCACCTTGTCATTGCTGGCCATCAGGAACGGCCACAGGTATTCGTTCCACTCGTTCACGATGGTGATCAGGGTGAACGCGATCAGCGTCGGCCACGACATCGGCAGCACCACCCGGAACAGCAGCTTCATCGGACCCGCGCCATCCATCCGGGCGGCCTCGATGATCTCCCCGGGCAGCGACAGGAAATGGTTGCGCAGCAGGAAGGTGCCGAAGGCCACCCCGGCCAGCGGCACGATGATGCCCTGGAAGGTGTTGCGCCAGCCGAGCTGGGCGACCATCGCGTAGTTGGAGATCACGGTGATCTGGTTGGGCACCATCAGCGCCGAGATCACCACCACGAACAGCACCGTGCGGCCCGGGAAACGCAGGAAGGACAGGGCGTACGCCGACATCACCCCGAGGGTCACCTTGGCGATCGTCAGGGCCGTGGTGATCAGCACCGAGTTGGCCAGGTAGCGCAGGAACGGCACCTCGGTCATCACCGTGCCGTAGTTCTGCCCGGTCACCGGATTGGGGAACCAGGTCACCGGCTGGGTGTAGATGTCGGGTCGCTCCTTGAGCGAGGTGATCAGGATGAAGTAGATCGGCACCATGATCATCGCGACGGTGAGGATCAGGCCGAGGTAGCCGAGCACCCGACCGAGGCGGCCCCGGTGCATCGCGGCGGTGGGATCTTCGCGGTGGGACACCGCCTGGGTCTGGCTGGCCATGTCAGTCCTGCCTGTCCTGGAGGCGTACCTGGATGAGCGTGATCACCAGCAGGATCACGAACATGATGGTGGCGATCGTTGCGCCGTAACCGGCCCGGCCGTTGACGAAGGTCTCCAGATAGACCTGATAGACCATCGTCGTGGTGCCGGTGCCGAAGGGCCCGCCGCGGGTCATCACGTTGATGATGTCGAAGACCTGCATCGAGTTCAGCAGCACGGTCACCGACAGGAAGAAGGTCGTCGGCCGCAGTTGCGGGAACACCACCCGCCAGAACCGCCGCCAGGCCGAGGTGCCGTCGATCTCGGCCGCCTCATCGAGCTCGGCCCGGCGACCCTGCAGCGCGGCCAGATAGATCACGAACACATAGCCGACGGTCTTCCAGATGTAGGTCGCGGTGACCATGAACAGCGCCCAGCGCGCGTTCTGATAGAAGTCCGGCGGCGTCAGGCCGACCCGGCGCAGCAGATCCTGGATCAGCCCGAACGACGGATCGAAGACGAACTGGAAAGCCACCCCGATCGCGGCGCCGGAGATCACGAACGGTGCGAACACCATCGAGCGCACCACACCGCGGCCGACCAGCTTCTGATCCAGCAGCAGCGCCAACCCGAGCCCGATCGCCATCGAGCCGAGAACGGTCGCCACGGTGAAGATCGCGGTGTTCGACACCACCTGCCAGGTGTCGGCGCGGGTGGCCCACTCCACATAGTTCCCGACACCGAGGAAGGTCGCGGTCGGGGACGAGATGTTCCAGTTGAAGAAGGACAGCCGGATGTTGTCCAGCAGCGGCCGGTAGGTGAACACCGCCAGCAGGGCCAGGTTCGGCAGCAGCAGCAACGCCGCCAGCAGCACCTCGCGGCTGTCGTAGCGGCGCTTGCGGGGCGCCCGCACCGACGCGGCGGCGCCGTTGGTGGTCGGCGCATCCGAGCTCGCGGGGGCTGAAGTCACCCCCGGATCGTGTCGGCCGGCCTCCAACTTCCGGTTTCTGGCCGGTGTCGGGTCGGTAAACGGTTGTTGCACAAGTTCTGTATACCCCAACCAGTGGGTGCTCCATCTAGACTGGTCAGTCGGTTTCGCCATCGCTTTTCCGAATCGTGATCAGCCCAGGAGTACGCCCATGTCCACCGCTTCGGCTCCCGCCGCGCAGCAGCTCGCCCCGCTGCGCTTCGCCACCCCCGGTGGGGAGCGGGCCGTGGTCAGTGAGACCCCGGTGGTGCTCGCGCCGATGGCCGGGGTGACCAATGCGGCGTACCGGCAGCTCTGCCGCGAGCAGGCCGAGGCGGGGGGTGCGCCCGGGACCGGGCGCAAGGGGCTCTTCGTCTGCGAGATGATCACCTCCCGCGGCCTGGTCGAGCGGGACCGCAAGTCGCTGCAGATGCTCGCCTTCGATCCGGGCGAGACCCTGCACTCGGTGCAGCTCTACGGGGTGGACGCGCCGACGATGGCCGAGGCCACCCGGATCCTGTGCGGCGAGTTCGGGGTCGGCCACGTCGACCTCAACTTCGGCTGCCCGGTGCCGAAGGTGACCCGCAAGGGCGGCGGTGGCGTACTGCCCTGGAAACGGGACCGGTTGCGGGCCATCCTCGCCGCCACGGTCACCGCGGCCGAACCCTACGGCGTACCGGTCACGATGAAGACCCGCAAGGGCATCGACACCGACCACCTCACCTACCTGGATGCCGGCCGGATCGCTGCCGACACCGGGATCGCCGCGATCGCACTGCACGGACGGACCGTCGCCCAGGCCTATGCCGGTGAGGCCGACTGGGACGCGATCGCCGAACTGGTCGCCGCGGTGGACATCCCGGTGCTCGGCAACGGCGACATCTGGGAGGCCGAGACCGCCCAGGCGATGGTCGCCCACACCGGGGTCGCCGGTGTCGTCGTCGGCCGCGGTTGCCTGGGCCGGCCCTGGCTGTTCCGCGACCTGGCCGACGCCTTCGCCGGCCTGGAGCGGCGCGCCCGGCCCACCCTTGGCGAGGTGGCTGCGACGGTACGCCGGCACGGCGAGCTGCTCGCCGAGTTGATGGGGGAGCAGCGCGGGGTGACCGATCTGCGAAAGCACATCGCCTGGTATTTCAAGGGCTATCCGGTGGGCGGTGAGGTACGCCGAGGGCTCGGCCTGGCGTCCTCGCTGGCCGATCTCGACGAACAGCTCGGCCGGCTCGACCCCGACCAGCCGTTCCCCGAATCCGAACTCGGCAGCCCGCGCGGCCGGCAGGGTACGCCGCGGGACAAGGTCGTGATGCCCGAGGGCTGGCTGGACGACACCAGTGGACTCGACCTGGATCTGGCCTCCGCCGAGGTCGGCGTCTCCGGCGGCTGAGGTACTCCCCACGCTCATCGAGCAGCGCCCATGCGGAGCTCGCGGAGCAATGGGCGCGTGTCGAGATGCACGGCGCGCGTTCCATCGTGAGGAACGGACCGTCGAGGCGTTTCCGCTGCTGCGGCATGCTGGGGCAATGTCGAAGATGACGGTGCAGCCGAACGGCGTCGAGGTCCCGGTGGGAACCGACGACACGATCATGGCCGCGCTGAACAAGAACGGCTACACCTATCTGCTCGGTTGCCGGCGCGGTGGCTGTGGGATCTGCAAGGTCCAGGTCGAGTCCGGCGAGATCGAGCACAACCGCCCGGTCGCGGAGAGCGCGCTGTCCGCCGAGGAGCGGGCCGAGGGGATCTGCCTGGGTTGCCGGGCGGTCCCGCAGGGCGACGTCACGATCAGCCTGTGCCAATCGGCGCTCCGCGTCACCAACCCGTTGCTGCACCCGCGCAGCGCCTGACCACCCCGTTCCGTGGAGCAAGGAGCATCCGTGTCCGAAACGACCCGCAACCAGCCGAACATCACCCGCGCCGGAGCCCGCACCGCGATGGATGCGGCCCTGGCCCGCGCCGAGGAGCTGGGACTGGCGATGAACATCGCGATCGCCGACTCCGCGGGCCGGCTGGTCGCCTTCGAACGGATGGACGGCGCGATGCCGATCAGCGCCGGGATCGCCCAGGACAAGGCGTGGACCGTGATCGCCGGCAACGGACTGCCGACCGCCGACTGGTACGAGACGATCTCCAGTGATCCCGCGCTCAAACAGGGCTTCCCGCACCGGGACCGGCTGGTGATCTTCGGTGGTGGGGTGCCGATCACCGTCGACGGTCAGCTCGTCGGCGCCGTCGGAGTCTCCGGTGGCTCCGCCGAGGAGGACGCCGACGTCGCCTCCGCCGGCGCCGCCGCCGTCAGCTGACGGTCCTCGAACAGGCCGCTTGCGGCGGGGTGCTTCACGGTCCTCGAGTAGGCCGCTTGCGGCGGGGTGCTTCACGGTCCTCGAGTAGGCCGCTTGCGGCGGGGTGCTTCACGGTCCTCGAGTAGGCCGCTTGCGGCCGTGTCGAGAGGACCCTCTGCAGCTCATCTCGACACAGTGAGGATGGTGGTGGGGGTCCGGTGGCCTTGGGGATGATGTCTTTGGGGTCTGGGTTGTTCGTTTGACCGATCTCGACACTGGCGCTGTTGGTTGGGTGCCTTGAACGCGACTTGTCGACGGCCGGCCCGCCGGGCCCCTCTTTCGGTTTGGATGGCCAGACCGGGCGGGTGTGACTTGATAGGACCTTGATCGGTGTCTCATCACTGTGGTGTCCGCCCGGCCTGGGAGGTCATCCCTCGATCCAGTAGTAGAGGGAGACATCACCCATGATGACCACCAACCATGCCACGCCTCAAGACCCGACCCCGGTGGTGGCTGGGGTCGATACTCATCAACGCACCCATCACGCGGTCGTGCTCACCGAGACCGGGGTGTTGTTGGCTGATCGGGAGTTCCCGGTCTCCCGCGCGGGTTATGCCGCGTTGGTGGACTGGGTCGCCGGCCACGGACCGATCACCGCGATCGGGGTCGAGTCGACCGGTTCGTATGGGGCCGGGTTGACGGTGCATCTGCTGGCGGCCGGGATCGAGGTGATCGAGGTCAACCGGCCCGATAAGACCACCCGG
>NZ_NMVP01000006.1 GCF_002250705.1 Enemella evansiae | reverse complement strand
TGGTCATCATCGGCCGGCTGCGCCGCGACCCCGACACCCAGGCCTACTTCCACCGACGCACCAGCGAACACAAGACCCGCGCCGAAACCATCCGATGCCTCAAACGCCACCTCGCCCGCACCATCTACCGAAACCTCAAAACCGACCTCATGACCACTTGACGATCTATAGGACCGTCGGCCGCCATCGCTCCGCTCCGCTGCGCATGGCGGCCTACTCGATGACCGTGACGGGCAGGTCGACCCAGACCGAACCGGCGGGGATCGGCGCACTCGCTCCGGCGGTGAGTTCGGCGATCCGCGCGGTCAGCGCATCGGGGTCATCGGCGGTCAGCCGCAGCCGGACCGACGCGCCGTAATCGGCGCCGAGGACGGCCACCCCGGCATCGCGCAGCTCGGCCTCGACGCGGCCGGCGTCGGCGTGCGGCAGGTCGAGGTCCAACCGGACCCACTCGACCCGGCGTACCAGCCGCGCACCCTCGAGCGCCGCCCGGACGGCGTCACCGTACGCCCGGGTCAGCCCACCGGTACCGAGCAGGGTGCCGCCGAACCAACGGGTCACCACCGCCACCACATCGGAGAGTTCCTTGCCACGCAGGATTTCCAGCATCGGCGCACCCGCGGTACCGCTGGGTTCGCCGTCGTCGTTGGAGCGCATGATCGCCGGCGCCGGTCCGAGGATGAACGCGGTGCAGTGATGCCGCGCATCGCGATGGGTACGCCGTTGCTCCTCGATCACCGCACGGGCCGCGGCCTCGTCATCGACTCGCCGCACGACCGCGAGGAACCGCGATCGCTTCACCTCGATCTCCGCGGCGGGGGCGGTACCGGCCGCCAGCGTCAGATAGGTCACCTGGTTTCGACTCGCTCGTGCCTCGCTCGCTCAACCGGCGTGGCGCGAATCTCACTCCACCGTGACGGACTTGGCCAGGTTGCGCGGCTGGTCGACGTCGTGGCCGAGCCGGGTGGCGAGCTCGCAGGCGAAGATCTGCAGCGGCACGGTGGCGACCAGCGGCTGCAGCAGGGTCTGCACCTTGGGCAACCCGATCAGCACGTCGGCGTACGGGGCCACCTCGTCGTCCTCGGCCTCGGCGAGCACGATGGTCCGGGCGCCGCGGGCGCGGATCTCCTGGATGTTGGAGACGACCTTGTCGTGCAGCATGTCCCGGCCGCGCGGCGGGACGACCACGAACACCGGCAGGTCCTTGTCGATGACCGCGATCGGGCCGTGCTTCAGCTCACCGGCGGCGAATCCCTCGGCGTGGATGTAGGCGAGCTCCTTCAGCTTCAGCGCACCCTCCAGGGCCACGGGGAAGCCGGCATGTCGGCCGAGGAAGAGCACCGACGGCTGACCGGTGAGTGCCTCGGCCAGGTCGAGCACCGGCTGCTGCTCGTCCAGCACCTGCTGGATCAGCTCCGGCATCTGCTCCAGTTCACCCATCACCTGGGCGATCTCGTCGCCGAACTTGGTGCCCTTCACCTGGGCGAGGTAGAGCCCCAGCAGATAGCAGGCCAGCACCTGGGTGAGGAAGCCCTTGGTGGAGGCGACCCCGATCTCCGGCCCGGCGTGGGTGTAGATCACCGCATCCGACTCGCGCGGGATGGTGGAACCGTTGGTGTTGCAGATCGCCAGCACCTTCGAGCCCTGTTCGCGGGCGTGCCGGATCGCCATCAGCGTGTCGGCGGTCTCCCCGGACTGGGAGATCGCCACGACCAGGGTGTCCGGGCCGACGATCGGGTCGCGGTAACGGAACTCGCTGGCCAGCTCGACCTCGCAGGGCACCCGGGTCCAGTGTTCGATGGCGTACTTGGCCACCATCCCGGCGTAGTGCGCGGTGCCGCAGCCGATGATGACGATCCGGCGGATGCTGCGCAGGTCGGCCTGGGAGATCCGCAGCTCGTCGAGCGCCAACGCACCATCGGGGGCGTACCGGCCGAGGAGGGTGTCCGCGAGCGCCTTGGGCTGCTCGTGGATCTCCTTGCGCATGAACCAGTCGTAGCCGTCCTTCTCGGCGGCCGACAGATCCCAGTCGACGTGGAAGGGGCGTACCTCGGCCGGATTGCCGTCGAAGTCGGTGACGGTCCAGTCGTCGGCGGTGATCACCACCATCTGGTCCTGGCCTAGCTCGATCGCCTCGCGGGTGAACTCGATGAAGGCGGCGACATCGGAGGCGACGAAGTTCTCACCCTCGCCGACGCCGACCACCAGCGGGGAGTTGCGGCGGGCGGCGACCACCCGGGAGGGGTCGCTGGCATCGACCGCGACCAGGGTGAATGCACCCTCCAGCCGGTGGCAGACGCGGCGCATCGCGGTCGGCAGATCGGTACCGCCGTCGACCTCGCGGCCGAGCAGCTGGGCGACCACCTCTGTATCGGTCTCGGAGACCAGTTCGATGTCCTCGGCCAGCAGTTCGGCACGCAGCGCGGCGAAGTTCTCGATGATCCCGTTGTGGATCAGCGCGACCCGGCCGGAGGCGGACAGGTGCGGATGGGCGTTGATGTCGTTGGGGGCGCCGTGGGTGGCCCAGCGGGTGTGCCCGATACCGGTACCGGATTCCGGCAGCGGCTCGGCGGCCAGCGCGGTCTCGAGATTGGTCAGCTTGCCGGCCTTCTTCGCCGAGACGATCTTGTCCTCGGCGACCAGCGCGATCCCGGCGGAGTCATAGCCCCGGTATTCCAGTCGGCGCAGCCCCTCGACGACCACCTCGGTGGCCGACCGGTGACCGACGTAACCCACAATTCCACACATGGGCACGAGCGTACTTGCCCGGTCCACGTACGGCAGAATGCGGAGCATGGCGTCCGACGAAGAGGGCAGATCCGACGGCGGGGTGCGCGAGGAGGTATCAAGTCCCTACGTGCAGATAGCCCGGGCCGATTGGACCGAGATGGCCCCCCGGGTGCCGATGACCGTCGACCAGGGAATGCTCGACGCGCTCCGCGGCCTGGGCGATCCGATCAGCCTGCAGGAGGTCGCGGAGGTCTACCTGCCACTCACCCGGTTGCTCTCCCTCTACGAGCAGCACACCGGTGAGTTGTACGCCTCCACCAACGAATTCCTGGGGATCAGCAGCCGGCGTACCCCCTTCGTGATCGGCGTCGCCGGCTCGGTCGCGGTCGGCAAGTCGACCACCGCCCGGCTGCTGCAGGCCCTGTTGTCGCGCTGGCCGGAGCACCCGCGGGTCGAGCTGATCACCACCGACGGCTTCCTGCACCCGAATGCCGAACTGCAGCGCCGCGGGCTGATGAACCGCAAGGGCTTCCCCGAGTCCTATGACCAGCGGGCGCTGCAACGCTTCGTGATGGAGGTGAAGTCCGGGCGTCCGGAGGTCAGCGCGCCGGTCTACTCACACCTGGTCTACGACATCGTCCCGGGTGCGCAGGTGACCGTCCGCTCCCCCGACATCCTGATCGTCGAGGGGCTGAACGTGCTGCAACCGGCACGGCAGCGCTCCGACGGCAGGACCGGATTGGCGGTCAGCGACTTCTTCGACTTCTCGGTCTATGTGGACGCCGCCGATGCCGACATCAAACGCTGGTACCTGCAGCGGTTCATGCGGCTGCGGGAGACCGCCTTCCGCGATCCGCGCTCCTACTTCCGCAAGTACGCCGAGCTCAGCGACGAGCAGGCGGTCCAGCTGGCCGGTGACATCTGGGACACCATCAATGGCCCCAACCTGGCGCTGAACATCCGCACCACCCGCTCCCGCGCCACCGCGATCCTGCGCAAGGGTGAGAACCACGAGGTGAAGTGGGTACGCATCCGCAAGGTGTGAAGGGTACGCCGGCTGAGCGAGCGCAGCCGCCCCGGTACGCCGGCTGAGCGAGCGCAGCCGCCCTGGTACGCCGGCTGAGCGAGCGCAGCGAGTCGAAGCCAGCGGGTGACCCCTGCGCTGCCTACCGTGACACCGTGAGAGGGCATCGATGAGCGGCAAGGGCACGGTCGCCAAGACCGCTGGTGGCTTCATCCTGAAGTACGCGGATGACTATCTGCGCATCCCGCGAACCTTCACCAAGGGCGCGAAGAGCGCCGATGAGGTGGCCCGGCGGATCGCGAAGAGCGGGGTGGATCCGAACACCTTCAAGAAGACCAAGCGGCTGCGGGAGAAGTTCCTCGGGAAGACCCCGGGAAAGCTCTCGGATACCGGTCAGAAGGTCTTCAAGCGGATGGCGGAGAGGGGCAAGATCTTCGATGCCCGCGGCCGGCCCATCAATCCAGACAACTACCCCAACGGTTTGACGCCCAGAGACCTGAACAAGCTGCGAATCCGGGACGCGAACGGCACACTTCGCCCGCTCAAGCAGGCTCACATGGGCCACAACCCGGTCGATGCCGTGGATCACTGGACCACTCGTGGCAGTCGAACGAGCCCGCAGCAGAACCGCGATTGGATGAACGATCCGGACAACTACGAGTTCGAGTATGGTCCCGACAACATGGCAAGGGGCCGCACCAACTCCAATCGGTATCGCAATGCCGCCCCCTCGCACGACACGGCTGAGATCCCATGACGGTGCGAACAGGCTTCGGCAGGTCCGAATTGCGGGCGTTAATGTGGCGATGCAACGACAAGGAGGAACACCGTGAATCAGCGCAAGCCTCTTCCTGAAGAGCTCGATCCCAAACTCGACGAACTCGAAGCCCGGATGGACAAGGCCATCGATGACGGCGACGGTGCAGCGCTCGCACAGGCCGCAGAGGAAACCTGGAAGATCCTGCCTCGGCCGGTGTTGGAATGGGAGACCCAGGGACTGGTCGGGTGGTGCACCGATTCCCTGGAGGAAATCGGTGAGTGGGATGCGCTCCGCGTGTGGATCCCCCGCTACACCGAGCAGTACGGCCCCGACGATCCCTCCACCCGCATCCTCGTCGGCATCCTCGACTACAACACCGGCAAGAAGGACGAAGCCCAACGCATCCTCACCGACGTACTCGACGAGTTCGGCCCGACGGTCTTCGAAGGACGCAAGGAATATCTCGACGTGGCCAGGAGAGGACGACCGCAATGAGCGAGACCCCGGTGGAACTGCCGCAGCACATCGCCGATGAACTGGACGAGGTGGCCGAGGCCGGTACCGATCTGCTCGACGAGGAGGACTGGGACGGCGCACTCGCCCGCTTCCGCGCCGGTCTGGCACTGATCCCCGAGCCCAAGCGGGAGTGGGAGGCCTCGACCTGGTTGAACGCCTCGATCGGTGACGCACACTTCTTCGCGGGCCGGTATGCCGAGGCGCGCGATGCGTTCTACGAGGCATCCCAGTGCCCCGGCGGCCTCGGGAATCCCTATGTGCAGCTGCGATTGGGCGAGACCGAACTCGAACTCGGTCATACCGATGCGGCCGCCAACGCCCTGATCGGGGCCTACATGCAGGAGGGCCGCGAGATCTTCGAGGACGAGGATCCGAAGTACCTCGTATTCCTGCGCGAGGCCGGGCTGCTCCCCTCGACCGACTAGGTCGCGATCCGCCTTACCTATCGGTAAAACCCCATAATTGGCCCCTCGTTTCCGGGGGCGGCCCGCAAACCCGCATCCGCTCGTCACCACTCACGGACTGGGGTCGAGAAATGGGGTTCTACCGATTGGTCAGCGCTGCTCGATGCCGCGCAACACAGTGGCCACGAAGAGATCCGGGTGCTCGGTGATCATCCGCCAGGTGAACTCGAGGACCAACCAGCCGTCGAGCGTCACCGAGTTCCGCCGCGGATGGTCGTCCTCGAACACCTGGCGCTGACCGTGCCGCTCGAAGCCGTTGATCTCGATCGCGAGCTTCAACTCTGGGAATGCCACATCCAGATAGAACAGCGAGCCATCGACACTCACCGGGAAGTTGGTCCGGAATCCGTCAAGTCCGGCTTCCCGGAGCAGCCGGTGTGCCAATCGCTCGGCCTCCGACCACGGCCGATCGCGGGAGTCCTCAAGGATCTGGCGGCGCACCGTGTTGCCCGGCCGGTTCGGATGCGCATGGAAGGCCCGCCACAGCTGCCCCAACGCCCAGGCCCCGTTCTCCCGGTGTCGGCGCAGCACATCGTCCACCGGTTGCCCACCCAGCTCCGGAATCAGATCCACTGCGGTGAGGAACTGGTTCGTGCAGCTGATCCCACCGGACTGTTGAACCCATTCGGGATCGATCGGGCGCCGGGTCCACACATAACCAGGATGACGTGACGGCACCCGCCGTCGGGGCGCCGCGACGGTCAGCATCGTCGGCGCCAGTTCAGGCCAGCCCGTGAACATCGCCGCCGAGCGACCGATCAGGACCGCATCGGGTGCGTACCTGCGCATCGCGACCGCGCGGATCAGCGGCTCATCGGCCAACCCGGCCGCCGCATAGCAACCGGGCAGGAGCGGGACCAGATCGCCGGCGCGTACCAACCAGCGCACCGCCTCGCGAAGCCCCCCCGGGCATCCCGAAGCGTGATCACGCCGCCGTGGTCGGCCAGAAGTTGCTGCACCTGCGCCCGCTGCCCCATGCAGCACCATGGGGACCGAGGCGCCGAATCGTTCGGGCTCGCGGCCCGCCCTGTGGAGAACCCGAGCCCGGCGAACGCCTGTGCACAACTCGCGCTCAGAGCGTCAGGTACTCGCGTACCTTCCCGGCGAGATGGTCGGCGACCCGCTGGGCCCGGTCGTGGCTGTCGGCCTCGACCATCACCCGGACCAGCTGTTCGGTACCCGACGGACGCAGCAGCACCCGCCCGGAGTCCCCCAGATCGCGGGAGGCGGCCTGCACGGCCTGGACCAGGTCGGGGTGGATACCGGCACGGGACTTGTCCACCCCGGACACGTTCACCAGCACCTGCGGCATCCGGGTCATCACCGACGCCAGCTCGGCCAGCGACTGCCCGGCGACCGCCATCTGGGCCATCAGGTGCAGCCCGGTGAGCACCCCGTCACCGGTGGTGGCGAACTCGCTCATCACCACGTGCCCGGACTGCTCACCGCCGAGGGTGAAGCCGTTGGCCTTCATCGACTCGAGCACGTAGCGGTCGCCGACCTTGGTCTGGTCGACGGTGATGCCGTGCTCGCGCATCGCCCGGACGAAGCCGAGGTTGCTCATCACGGTGGCCACCACGGTGTCGTTGACCAGCTTGCCGGCCTGCTTCATCGCCACCGCGAGGATCGCCAGCACCTGGTCACCGTCGACGATGTTGCCGGCGGCATCCACCGCCAGGCAGCGATCGGCGTCGCCGTCCAGGCCGATCCCGAGGTCGGCACCGTGTTCCACCACCGCGGCCTGCAGGTCACCCAGATGGGTGGAGCCGGAATCCTTGTTGATGTTCGTACCGTCCGGTGCCGCGTGGATCGCGGTCACCTGCGCACCGGCGTTCTCGAACGCCGCCACGGCGGTGTGGAAGGCCGCACCGTTGGCGCAGTCGACGACCACATGGATGCCGTCCAGGCGTACCCCGGCCAGGCTGCCGACCAGATGCTCGACATACCGCTCGACCAGGTCGTAGTCCGGGCGTACCCGGCCCACATCGGCCCCCACCGGACGCTGCCACTGCTCCCGCATCCGGGACTCGATCGCATCCTCGACGACATCATCGAGCTTCGCCCCACCACGGGAGAAGAACTTGATCCCGTTGTCGGGCATCGGGTTGTGACTGGCCGACAGCATCACGCCGAGCTCGGCGCGGGTGCTGTTCACCAGGTACGCCACCCCCGGCGTGGGGACGACGCCGAGGCGCACCACATCGACCCCGGCGCTGGCCAGGCCGGCGATCACCGCGGCCTCCAGGAATTCCCCGGAGGCGCGCGGGTCGCGGCCCACCAGTGCGATCGGTCGAGCGGCGCGGAAGACCCCGGCCTCGCCCAGCACGTGGGCAGCGGCGACGGACAGGTCCAGCGCGAGTTCCGCGGTCAGGTCGACATTCGCCCGACCGCGGACTCCATCGGTACCAAACAGGCGGCCCAAGGCAGCGCTCCGCCGATCAGCGCTTGCTGTACTGCGGCGCCTTGCGGGCCTTCTTCAGGCCAGCCTTCTTGCGTTCCTTGATCCGCGCATCGCGGGTCAGCATGCCGGCCTTCTTCAGCGACGGGCGGGACGCCTCGGCGTCCACCGCGTTCAGGGCGCGGGCCACGCCGAGCCGCAGTGCACCGGCCTGGCCGGTGATGCCGCCGCCGTGGATGCGGGCGATCACGTCGTAGGAGCCGTCGACCTGGGCGGTCGCGAAGGGCTCGGAGACGATCTGCTGGTGCACCTTGTTCGGGAAGTAGTCATCCAGCGCGCGGCCGTTGATGGTCCACTGGCCGGAACCGGGGACGATCCGGACGCGGGCGATGGCCTCCTTGCGGCGGCCGGTGGCCTGGCCGGGGGCGACCACGGCGGGCCGCTCGGTGGCCTGCGCGGCGGATGCGGCGCCGGCCTCGGAGCGGTAGCTGATCTCGCGCTCGCCCTCGGTGAACGGGGTGACGCCGTCGAGGGTCTCGTTCTCGGTGGTGTTCTCAGACATCTGCGGTTCTCCCGGGTTCACTGGGCGATCTGGGTGATCTGGTACGGCTGCGGCTGCTGGGCGGTGTGCGGGTGCTCCGGACCGGCGTACACCTTGAGCTTCTTCATCAGCTTCCGGCTCAGCTTGTTCTTGGGCATCATGCCCCAGACCGCGAGCTCGACGGCCTTGCGCGGATCGTGATCCAGCAGTTCGCCGTAGGGGGTCTGCTTGAGGCCACCCGGGCGACCGGAGTGCCGGTAGGCCATCTTGTCGGTGCGCTTGTGGCCCGACAGCGAGATCTTGGAGGCGTTGACGACGACCACGAAATCGCCACCGTCGACATGCGGGGCGAAGGTCGGCTTGTGCTTGCCGCGCAGCAGGGTGGCGGCGGTGGTGGCGAGGCGACCCAGCACCACGTCGGAGGCGTCGATGACGACCCAGTTGCGGTCGACCTCGCCGGGCTTGGGGCTGTACGTGGACACGTAGAACCTTCTTCGTTCGGGCTGATTTCTCAGCGGCTGGCGGTTCAGCACCCGGTGCCCTGGCCTCGACGGCACGAGATCGCGCCGGAGACGGCACCGCATCTCGAAACCAGAGTTTCGGACAGACGAAGGGATTCGCGGCGAATCTCTCCCGTTTGCGACCGAGCGCAACAGCAGATGAATGTACGCCCCCGAGGGCGCTTCGGGCAAATCGGCCGGGTACGCAGACGGGCCGCCTCCCTGCCGGGAGACGGCCCTTCTCGCTCGGACAGCCGAGGTCAGTCCTTCTTGGCGTAGTCCCGCTCGGTCTCGCCGATGTAGACCTGCCGCGGGCGGCCGATCTTGTTGTCGGGGTCGACCATCATCTCGCGCCACTGCGCGATCCAGCCGGGCAGCCGGCCGAGCGCGAAGAGCACGGTGAAGTAGTTCATCGGGAAGCCGAACGCGGCATAGATCAGGCCGGTGTAGAAGTCGACGTTCGGGTAGAGCTTGCGGGACTTGAAGTAGTCGTCGTTGAGGGCGACCTCCTCCAGGCCCTTGGCGATGTCCAGCAGCTCGTTGTCGGTGTCGGCGAGGATCTCGTCGGTGTGCTTCTTCACGATGGCCGCACGGGGGTCGTAGTTCTTGTAGACCCGGTGGCCGAAGCCCATCAGCTTGACCCCGTCCTCCTTGTTCTTCACCTTCTCCATGAAGGTCGCGGTGTCGTTGTCCGACTCGTGGATCGCGCTCAGCATCTCCAGCACCGCCTGGTTGGCGCCGCCGTGCCGCGGGCCCCACAGCGCGTTCACGCCGGCGGCGATCGAGGCGAAGATGTTGGTGTCCGCGGAGCCGACCAGCCGCACGGTGGAGGTGGAGCAGTTCTGCTCGTGCTCGGCGTGCAGCACCAGCAGGGTGTCCATCGCCTTGACCTGCTTCTCATCGACCGAGTCGCCGAAGCACATCCGCAGGAAGTTCTCGACGTAGCCGAGCTTCGGGTCGACCTCGATGAACTCCTGGTTGGTGACATAGCGGAAGATGTACGCCGCCAGCGTCGGTACCTGCGCCATCAGGCGCACGGTCGCGGCCTCGACCTGCTTCTCGTCGCGCACCGCGACGGCGTCCTGGTTGTAGGACTCGAGGACCATGATGCCGGCCGACAGCATCGCCATCGGGTGGGTGTCCCGGGGGAAGGCCTTGAACAGGTTCTTCACCTCGGGGTCGATCTCGCGCTGGGCGAGGATCTGGTCGGTGAAGTCCTTCAGCTCGGCGGCGGTCGGCAACTCACCTTTGATGACCAGCCAGGCCACCTCGAGGAAGTTGGACTGCTCGGCCAACTGGTCGATCGGGTAACCGCGGTAACGCAGGATGCCCGCATCGCCGTCGATGTAGGTGATCGCCGAACGGCAGGACGCCGTGTTCGTGAAGCCCGGGTCCAGGGTGGTGTTCCCGGTGGTCTTCATCAGTGCGGCGATGCCGTAGCCGCTGTTGCCCTCGGTGGCCGGGGTGACCGGCAACTCGACACGGAACTCGCCGTCCTGGAGCACCGCAACGTCGTCGTTCGACATATTTCTCCCTTGGTGTATGGCTCTTCGCGGCTTACCCTAACGTCCCCCGAGACCTGCTCGTGACCACGTTCCGGGCGATGGATCGCACGCGCGGCCCCCAGACCCGCGACCCAGCGGGTGACCAACTGGTCAAATTGAGATGAGCGGCACACTCCCCGGCGGCACACTGCGCGAATCGACGATGTCCTTGCCGAACGGGAAGCAGGTGATCGGGATCATCTTCACATTCGCGATCGCCAGCGGGATGCCGATGATCGTCACCGCCTGAGCGATGGCGGTGGTGATGTGGGTGGCGGCGATACCGAGCCCGGCCACCACGAACCAGATGATGTTGGCGATCGCCGAACCGGTGCCGGCGCCGGGCTTCTGGATGACGGTCCGCCCGAACGGCCAGAGCGCATAGGACGCCATCCGGAACGAGGCGATCCCCATCGGAATGGTGATGATGAACACACAGGCGATCAGGCCGAACAGGAAATAGCTCAGCGACAGCCAGATGCCTCCGGTGATCAGCCAGATCAGGTTCAGCAGTGTCTTCATGCTCCCATTGTGGTGCCCACCGGCAAGCCGATCGCAGCCGGGTTGCCGAGGCGCCGGGTCGCTAGAGTCTGCCCCCATGACCGGCCCCGAACAGCGCACCCACCGCGAGGTGGTCTCCTTCGTGCGCCGGAGCACCCGGATGAACCCCAGCCAGGAGCGCGCCTGGGCCAACCGGGAGCGGTATCTGGTCGAGGTCCCGCGGGCGGCGACCAGCACCTCGATCGCCGCATCCGCGGCCGTGGACTGGCCTGCGGTCTTCGGCCGCAGGGCCGAGCTGGTGGTGGAGATCGGCTCCGGGACCGGGGACTCGCTGGTCGCGATGGCCGGCGCCGCCCCGGAGCGCGACCATGTCGCCTTCGAGGTGTTCCGGCCCGCGCTCGCCTCGACGATGATCAAGCTGCAGCAGGCCGGGATCGAGAATGTCCGCCTGGTCGACGCCAACGGCGTCGAGGGCCTGACTCGGTTGTTCGGCACCGGGTCGGTGAGCGAGCTGTGGACCTTTTTCCCCGATCCCTGGCACAAGACCCGGCACCACAAGCGGCGGCTGGTCTCGACCGAGTTCGCCGATCTGGTGGCCGACCGGCTGGTCCCCGGTGGGCTGTGGCGGATCGCCACCGACTGGGCCGACTACGCCGAACACTGCCGCGAGGTGCTCGATCCGCATCCGCGCCTTGTCAACCAGGGCACCGATTCCGGCGATCTGGTTCCGCGGCCGGAGACCAAGTACGAACGGCGGGGGGTGGCCGCAGGGCGCGCGGTGACCGAGCTGGCCTATCGGAGCCGACCGTGACGACCAACAGGTGGCGGCTCGACATCTCCTACCACGGCAGGGATTTCTCGGGTTGGGCAGCCCAGCCGAACCGGCGCACCGTGCAGGGCGTTCTGCAGGACTGGATCCCGCGGGTACTGCGGCTGACCGACCCGGTCGAGCTGGTCGTCGCCGGGCGTACCGATGCCGGGGTGCATGCCCGCGGCCAGGTCGCCCATCTCGATCTGCCGGTCGAGGTCGACACCGATTCCTTGCAACACAGGCTTTCCCGGGTGCTGCCACCGGATCTGGTGGTACGCCGGGTCTCGCCGGCACCGCCGGGTTTCGATGCCCGCTTCGCCGCGATCTGGCGCCGTTACGTCTACCGCTTCGACGATTCCGGTACGCCGGATCCGCTGCTCACCGACCATGTGCTGTCGATGCGTGATCGGCTCGACGTGGACGCGATGAATGCGGCCGGGGAGCTGTTGCTCGGGCTGCACGACTTCGCGGCCTTCTGCAAACGCCGCGAGGGGGCGACCACGATCCGTACCCTGCTGGAACTCTCGGCGGTCCGCGAGGGGCCGCGGGTGGCGTACACGGTGCGCGCGGACGCGTTCTGCCACTCGATGGTCCGGTCGCTGATGGGCGCGCTGACCAGTGTGGGCAGCGGCCGGCGCGATCTGGACTGGCTGCGCGGGGTGCTGGCCACCCCGCACCGGGAGAGCAGCGTGCCGGTGCTGCCGGCGCACGGACTGTGCCTGGAGGAGGTCGGCTACCCCACCGACGACCTGCTGGCCGCGCGGGCCACCGAGGCCCGATCGAGACGGGAGCTGTCGTGAGCGAGCACTACTTCCGCACCCCGGACGGGCCGGAGAAGCGGCGTACGGTCGGCGCGCGGATCTTCGACACCGACTATGAATTCCAGACCGCGAACGGGGTGTTCTCCGCCGACGGGCTGGACCTGGGCACGGCAGTACTGCTGCGTACCGTCGCCCCGCCGACCGCCGCGACCCGGCTGCTCGACCTGGGCTGCGGCTGGGGCCCGATCGCGGTGGCGCTGGCCGACCACTCCCCCGGCGCCGTGGTGGACGCCGTCGACACAAACGAGCGCGCGCTCGCGCTCTGCGCCGAGAACGCCGCCGCGGCCGGGGTCGGCGACCGGGTCCGGCCGATGCTGCCCGAGCAGGCCGATCCCGAGGCGGAGTATGACGAGATCTGGTCCAATCCCCCGATCCGGATCGGCAAGGACGCGTTGCACGAACTGCTGCTCGACTGGCTGCCCCGGCTGAGCAGGGAGGGGACGGCGTACCTGGTGGTGGGCCGCAACCTCGGCGCGGACTCCCTGCAGCGCTGGCTGATCGAGCAGGGGTACGGCTGCGAGCGGCTCGCCTCGGCGAAGGGGTTCCGCGTCTTCGCGGTCACCCGGGTCGCCTGACACGCGCCCACCCCAACGGTTACCCGTATCGACATGTGGGCATAATGTGCACATACCGCGGCGAACCTCGCCGCTGGCCGATCTAGGAGGTACAGCATGGGACTGGGCGACAAGATGCAGAATGCGGCCGACAAGGCCGGCGGCAAGATCAAGGAAGGCGCCGGCAAGGCCACCGGTAACGAGCGCCTCGAGGCCGAGGGCAAGGGCGATCAGGCCAAGGGCGGCATCAAGCAGGCCGGCGAGAACATCAAGGACGCCGGCAAGGATGTCACCCGCTGATCTGTCGTACACCAACGACTCGGAGGGCCCGCCAGAACACTGGCGGGCCCTTCTTTATTCCCCGTCTCGACCCGGCAGACCCCCCGGCGGGTCGGCGTACCCCGCCACCTAGAGTGGATCAGGTCAGGCCTGCGAAAGGACAAGGAGCATCATGACCTACACACTTCCGGATCTCCCCTACGACTACAGCGCGCTGGAGCCGGCCATCTCGGCCGAGATCATGCAGCTGCACCACGACAAGCACCACGCCACCTACGTCAAGGGCGCGAACACCGCGGTCGAGAAGCTGGAGGAGGCCCGGGCGAAGGGCGACTTCGCGACGATCAACCAGTTCGAGAAGGATCTCGCCTTCAACCTCGGCGGCCACGTCAACCACTCCGTCTTCTGGAAGAACATGTCCCCCGACGGCGGCGGTGAGCCCGACGGCGAGCTGGGCGACGCGATCAACGAGTTCTTCGGCTCCTTCGAGGGCTTCAAGGGCCAGTTCCAGGCGAACGCGCTGGGCATCCAGGGCTCCGGCTGGTCGATGCTGGTCTGGGACACCCTCGGCAAGCGGCTGAACATCCAGCAGCTCTTCGACCAGCAGGGCAACCTGCCGGCCGGCCAGCTGCCGATCGTGCAGATCGACATGTGGGAGCACGCGTTCTACCTGCAGTACAAGAACGTCAAGGCCGACTACGTGACCGCCTGGTGGAACGTCGTCAACTGGGCCGACGCCGCCGACCGGCTGTCGCAGGCCAAGGCCGCGCAGATCGACTACTGAGTCCGCCGGCTGACCCAGCCGAACGCACTGCCCGCACGGGGCCGGCCCACCTGGGCCGGCCCCGTTCGCGTCCGGGTCTAGAGTGCAGAAATGCTGTACACACGCGACCTGAACACCCTGCGACGCGACGACCTGACGGTCGCCGGTGGCAAGGGCGCGAACCTCGGCGAGCTGCTCGCCGCCGACCTGCCGGTCCCGGACGGCTTCGTGCTGACGACCGACGCCTACACCGAATTCGTCACCAGCAATGGGCTGCAGCCGCGCATCGACGAGCTGCTGGCCGCCGGTGATCCCGACGCCGCCTCGGCCGCTATCACCGCCCTGTTCACCGGCGGTGAGCTGCCGCCGGCGATCCAGACGGCGCTGCGCGGGGCGCACGCCCGGCTCGGCGACCAGGTCGCCGTCGCGGTGCGCTCCTCGGCCACCGCGGAGGATCTCGCCGAGGCGTCCTTCGCCGGGCAACAGGAGACCTTTCTCAACGTACGCGGGGATTCCGCGCTGCTGCAGGCGGTGCGCGACTGCTGGGCATCGCTGTGGAGCCCGCGCGCGATCGCCTATCGCGCCGCCCACCGGGTGACCGGCGACCTCGCCCTGGCCGTGGTGGTGCAGCGGCTCGTCGACGCCCGCTCGGCGGGGGTGATGTTCACCGCGAACCCGACCAACGGGCGTACCGATGAGACGTTGATCTCCGCCGCCTGGGGGCTCGGCGAGTCGGTCGTCTCCGGCAGCGTCAGCACCGACGACCTGGTGCTGCGCGACGGCCGGGTGATCGAACGCAACACCGCCAGCAAGCAGATCCACACGGTGCGCACCGATTCCGGCGTACGCGAGGAGGCGACACCGTCCGACCGGCGCGATGCGCCCGTACTGGACGACGCGGCGGCGGCCGGGTTGGCTGAACTGGGGCGGCGGGCGGCGGATCACTTCGGCCCCCCGCAGGATCTGGAGTGGGCCATCGACACCGACGGCACGCCGTGGCTGGTGCAGTCGCGGCCGATCACCGCGCTGCCGGAGGAGACCGGGGAGGCGCCGACCGAGTGGCCGGTGCCCGCGCGGCACGACGTGTTCATGCGGGCCAGCATCACCGAGCAGTTGCCGAATCCGCTGTCCACCCTGTTCGCCGATCTCGCCGAGAAGCTCGTGGTACCGGGAATGATCGGGACCATCAACAGCTTCTTCGGGCCGCAGAAGTTCTTCACCGCCAAGGACATCTCGTTCGTCACGATCAACGGGTTCGCCTACTACGGTTACGGGAATTCGCTGTTCGTGAAGGTGTTGCCGGTGCTGCCGTTCGCCAGCAAGCTGATCTTCAGCCAGCTCGGCCGGGAGAAGCGGCAGCAGCTGTTCCGGCCGCGTTATGCCGCGGTGGTACGGCGCCGGCGCGAGCAGGATCCCGGTGGGCTGTCGGCGAGCGAGTTGCTGGCCGGCATCGAGGAGCTGGTCGGCGCCGGCTTCGCCTACTACACCTCGGTGCAGACGATCATCCCCGAGGCGGTCACCAGCGAGTTGCTGTTCACCGGTTTCTATGACCGGGTGGTGAAGCGGCCGGGTGATCCGCGGGCCGAGGATTTCCTGCTGGGACTGGATTCCGCGCCGTTGCGCGCCGATCAGTCGGTCTACGAGCTGGCCCGTTGGGCGGCCGGGCGCCCGGCACTGGCGGCAGCGCTGGGGCGCACCGAGGTGGAGCTGGGGGACGCGGCGCCCGCCGGCGTCGACGAGGCCGACTGGGCGGAGTTCCGGCGACTGTTCGATGCGCATCTGGATCGCTTCGGGCACGCCGTCTACAACCTGGATCTGATGAATCCGGTGGCCGCCGACAATCCCGCACCGGTGCTCGATGCGCTGCGCTTCTATCTGTCCGGGACCGATGCGTCACCGGTGCAACGCCGGAATCGACTCGCGACGAACCGGAAGGCGGCCATCGACCAGGTCCTGGGCCGGCTGCGGGGCACCCGGCGCACGCTCTTCCAACGCCTGTTGCAGAACGCCAACGAGATGGGCCCGGTACGCGAGGACTCACTGGCCGACATCGGACTGGGCTGGCCGACCGCACGGGCGTACGCCGCCGAGCTCGGGCGGCGGTTGGTCGCCGCCGGGGTGCTGGAGGGGGCCGAGGACGTCCACTGGTTGCGGCTGGCCGAGTTGGAGCGGGCCGCCGCCGAGCTGGACGCCGGGCGTACGCCCCGGCCGGCCCAGCAGGAGGTGGCCGAGCGTCGTCGGGAGTGGCGCGGCCGGCGCCGGGTGACGCCACCGGCGATCGTGCCGGATCGCTCGCTGTGGCACGTCTGGGACAACTTCATGCCCTCGGTGATGGGTGACCAGTCCGGTGCGGTGCTGCGCGGCACCGGGGCGAGCGGCGGCCGGGTGACCGGCACCGCCCGGGTGGTGCACGGGCCGGAGGACTTCTCCGGAATGCAGCCCGGGGAGATCCTGGTCGCGGCGATCACCACCCCGGCCTGGACGCCGCTCTTCGCGCTCGCCGCCGGCGTGGTCACCGATATCGGCGGCCCGCTGAGTCACTCCTCGATCGTGGCCCGCGAATACGCCATCCCGGCCGTGCTCGGTACCACGGTGGCCACCGCACGGATCAAGACCGGCGACCGGCTCGCCCTCGACGGTGAGGCCGGTACGGTGACCCTGTTGGACGAACAGCAGCCGGAATCCGCACCGGTGCAGGGAAAACGCGGAACGATCAGGAAGGTCGCCCTCGCCGCCGGCGCGGTCACTGCCCTGCTGATCGGCATCCGCCTGGCCCGCCGCCAGCGCTGACGCTCATCGAGTAGCTGACCCGGCGCAGCGACCCCCACCACGTTCATCGAGTAGCTGGCCCGGCGCAGCGAAGCGGAGCCGGGGCAGCGTGTCGAGATGAACCCACGACACCAGCACCTCTCGACACGGTCGCTACGCGACCTACTCGAGGTGCGTACTAGTCGTCCTCGACCTTGCTGCCGAACTCGCGGTACATCCAGCGCGGGAGGGGTTTGCGGGTGAGGGTCGCCTTCCAGCAGGCGAACACCGTGAACAGGATCATCCCGTTGTTGGTGTTCCAGTAGGTCATCGTCCGGAACGGCAGCACCTCGGTGACCGGGATGAACTCGACCTCACCCGGCCCGGCGTTGGCCCGGGAGGCACAGACGTCCAGGGTGCGGCCGTCGATGGTCACCCGCAGCCAGCTGTGCCCCATCCGCCACCAGGGGTTGATGTCCTGGCGGACCCGGGTGGCGAAGACCCGTTCGACCTGGAATCCCAATGCCTCCAGGATTTCAGCGAGCGCGCCGTTGTACTGGTTGGCATAACCGCGGGAGTTCCGGAAGGCGAGCCCGGGGGTCTCCCAGAGGTTCAGGATCGAGTAGCGGGTGAACTTGCGGTGCACCAGCGAGCGGGCGAACTCGACCAGCTCCCAGCCGGACAACCCGCTGTTCCGGCTGACCCAGATCGCATCCCGGATGGTGTGCACGCCATCGGGTTGGGCGCGCAATGCGCGCGGGGCCTGGAGCACCAGTGGCGCCACCGCCGCCCCGGCCGCACCCGCGGCCAGCGCCCACTTCTTCCAACTCATGATCGATCCCCTCGTTCCCGCCTGGCCAGTCGGCCGCGTACCCGGTCCCGCCACAGGGACTGGTACGGCGCCCGTCGGGCCAGCTCCTGGTGCAGCTGCAGCATCCGCTGCACCGATGTGTTCCAGTCGTAGCTCTCGGCCCGCTGCCGGGCGCTGTGCCGGGTCGCGGCACGGGGCCGGCCGGCCATCCGCTCGATCGCGTCGGCGATGCCCATCGGGTCCGGCGCTCCCCACTCACCGCAGCTCTCATCGACCAGTTCCCGCGCGCCACCACGGTCGGAGGTGACCACCGGCGTACCGGTCGCCAGCGCCTCCAGCACCGCCAACCCGAAGGTCTCGGCCGGGCAGACCGACAGCGAGACGTCGGCGTCGGCGTACGCCTCGGCCACGGCCTCCCGGCCGGAAAGGTAACCGTGGAAGGAAACCGGGGCATCGCCGGCGATCTCGCGCAGCTCGTCCAGATGGGGCCCGTCACCGTAGACGTCGAGGCGTACCGGCAGACCGCGACGATGCACCTCGACCGCCCCGGCGACCGCCAGGTGCGGGCTCTTCTCCCGGCTCAACCGACCCACATAGCAGAGCTTGAGAGTGTCGTCGTCGGCCGGGGATCCCTTGTCGGGGTTGAAGGTCCGCAGATCGACACCGAGCGGGACCTTGACCAGGTTGGCGCCGGTGTTGTGGAACTCATCGGCCGCGTACTGGCTGGTGACCACCACCGCGTCGAAGGATTGCGCCAGCCTGCGGTTCAGTGCGCCGACGGCGGTCTCGACGCCGAACTGACGGCGCAGCCAGAGCCCGAGCATGGCGTCCAGGCGTTCGTGGCTGAACAGGATCGAACCGACACCGCGGCGCCGCGCCCAGCCGGCGACCGGCGACAGCGTCCACTTGTCGGAGACCTCGACGCTGGTCGGCGCGAAGCGATCCAACACCGCCAGCGCGCGCCACGGTTGGGCGATCATCCGGTACGCCGAGTTGGGCAGATGGGGGGAGGCGACCTCGACCACGATCCCGCGTTCGGTCTCGGTGGTGCGGTCCTTCTCACCGGGGACCACCAGGATCCGCTCGTGCCCGGCGTCCACATAGCCGGCACCGAGGCTCTCGATGGCCTGGCGCATGCCACCGGAGACCGGACCCACGAAGTTCGCCAGCTGGGCGATCCGCAGGCGGTCAGGTTCACTCACCCGGCCAAGGGTAGTCGGCCCCAGCGAACCGAGATCCGCGCCAAGGAATGATCATGGAATATTCGTACTGGCATACGTATGTTTGCAGGTGAAGGCCCGGATATTCCATGATCATTCGCGGCGATCGGGAAAACGAACGGCGCCCGCCCCCTGCTGGGGACGGGCGCCGTCGGTCTGCTGAGACTCAGGCCTCGTCGGAGTCCTTGGCCTCGGCCTTGTCCTCGTCGGCGTCCTTGTCCTTCACCGCGTTGACGAAGCCGGCCTTCTCGGCGGCCTCGGCGGAGTTGAACCAGACCTCGGCGACGGTGCGGTCGTACCACGGCGACTCGGGGGTGTGGAACTTCATCGAGTCCTCATTGCCCTTGATGTCGTAACCGGCGGGCGGGTTGTCGCCCTTGTACGAACCGTCGGCCTGGGCCTCACCGGCCTCGGTGTCGACGGCGGCCTTCTCCTCGGCCTTGGTGTCGGCGACCTTGGCCGGCTTCGCCGCGGCCTTCTTCGGCGCCTTGGCGCTGACCGGGTCGGTGATCACCTCGATGATCGCCATCGGGGCGTTGTCGCCCTTGCGGGGACCGACCTTGGTGATCCGGGTGTAACCGCCCTCGCGGTCGGCGACGGCCGGCGCGATCTCGGCGAACAGGATGTGCAGCACACCCTTGTCCCGGATGTGGGTGGCGGCCAGCCGGCGGGCGTGCAGGTCACCGCGCTTGGCCTTGGTGATCAGCTTCTCCGCCAGCGGACGGACCCGCTTGGCCCGTGCCTCGGTGGTGGTGATCCGGCCGTGCTCGAAGAGCTGGCTGGCCAGGTTGTCCAGGATGATCCGCTCGTGCGCGGGCGAACCGCCCAGCCGCGGACCCTTGGTTGGCTTCGGCATTCTCTATCTCCAAATCTGTTTCGGGCCGGGAGGCTCAGTACTGCTCGGTCTCGGCGAAGTCCTGGTCGCCGTCCTCGTCGTCCTCGTCGTAGCGACCCACCGCACCGAGCGGGTCGAAGCCGGGGGCGGAGTCCTTGAGCGACAGACCCATCTCGTGCAGCTTCAGCTTGACCTCGTCGATCGACTTGGAGCCGAAGTTGCGGATGTCGAGCAGGTCCTGCTCGGAGCGGGACACCAGCTCGGAGACGGTGTGGATGCCCTCGCGCTTGAGGCAGTTGTAGGACCGGACGGTGAGGTTCAGGTCCTCGACCGGCAGGGCCAGGTCGGCAGCGAGCTGCTCGTCCACCGGGGACGGGCCGATCTCGATGCCCTCGGCCTCCAGGTTGAGCTCACGGGCCAGGCCGAAGAGCTCGACGAGGGTACGCCCGGCGCTCGCGACGGCGTCCCGGGGACGGATCGCGGGCTTGGTCTCGACGTCGACGACGAGCTTGTCGAAGTCGGTGCGCTGCTCGACACGGGTGGCCTCGACCTTGTAGGTGACCTTGAGCACCGGCGAGTAGATCGAGTCGACCGGGATCCGGCCGATCTCGTGGTCGCCGGACTTGTTCTGCACCGCGGAGACGTAGCCACGGCCACGCTCGACGACGAGCTCCATCTCGAGCTTGCCGTTGTCGTTGAGGGTGGCGATGTGCAGCTCGGGGTTGTGCACCTCGACCCCGGCGGGCGGGGCGATGTCGGCGGCGGTGACCGCACCGGCACCGGCCTTGCGGAGGTACATGACCACCGGCTCGTCCTCCTCGGAGGAGACGACCAGGGCCTTGAGGTTGAGGATGATCTCGGTGACATCCTCCACGACGCCCTCGATGGTCGAGAACTCGTGCAGGTTGCCGTCGATCTTGATGCTGGTCACCGCGGCGCCCGGGATGGACGACAGCAGGGTGCGACGCAGCGAGTTGCCGAGGGTGTAGCCGAAACCGGGCTCGAGGGGCTCGATGACGAACCGGGACCGGTTGTCGTCGACGACCTCTTCGGACAGCGTGGGCCGCTGGGCAATGAGCATGTGTTGTTCTTCCTTTCGTGCCAACCGCTATTTGATGGCAAGAGGTGGATCCGCCGGGGGCGAGAAGCCCCCGGCGGGTGGCGGGGACCAACCGGCCCCCGCCCTCGACTCACTTGGAGTAGAGCTCGACGATCAGCTGTTCCTGAACGTCGACGGTGATCTGCTGCCGGGTGGGCAGCTGGTGCACCAGGATCCGCATCTGGTTCGGCCGGGCCTCGAGCCAGGCCGGTACCTCGCGCTCGCCGTGGGTCTCGCGGGCGACGACCAGCGGGTGCAGGTTCAGCGACTTGTCCTTGACATCGATGATGTCGTGGGCGGAGACGCGGAACGAGGGGATGTTCACCTTCTGGCCGTTGACCAGGAAGTGACCGTGGACCACCATCTGGCGGGCCTGGCGGCGGGTGGCCGCGAAACCGGCGCGGTAGATGACGTTGTCCAGTCGCGACTCGAGGATCTGCAGCAGGATGTCACCGGTCTTGCCGGTGACGCGGTGTGCTTCCTCGTAGTAGCGGCGGAACTGCTTCTCCAGCACGCCGTAGGTGTAGCGAGCCTTCTGCTTCTCGCGCAACTGCAGGGCGTACTCGGAGTCCTTGGTGCGACCCCGGCCGTGCATGCCGGGCGGGTAGGGGCGGCGCTCGAAGGCCTTGTCGTTGCCGACCAGGTCGGAGCCCAGGCGACGCGACTTCTTGGTCATGGGACCGGTGTAACGAGCCATGTCAGTTTCTCCTGTTCTCCGCGATCAGACGCGACGGCGCTTGGGCGGACGGCAGCCGTTGTGCGGCACGGGGGTGACATCGGCGATGGCACCCACCTCGAGGCCGATGGCGCCGAGCGAGCGGATGGCGGTCTCCCGGCCGGAACCGGGGCCCTTGACGAACACGTCGACCTTCTTCATGCCGTGCTCCATGGCACGACGCCCGGCGGCCTCGGCGGCCATCTGGGCGGCGAACGGGGTCGACTTGCGCGAGCCCTTGAAGCCGACGGTGCCGGCGGAGGCCCATGAGATCACGTGCCCGTTGGGGTCGGTGATCGAGATGATCGTGTTGTTGAACGTCGACTTGATGTGGGCCTGTCCGGCCACGACGTTCTTCTTCTCCTTGCGGCGCACCTTCTTGGCGGCGCCGCGTCCTGCGGTAGCCATATCTGTTCAGATCTCCCTGGTGCGTCCGTTACTTCTTCTTCTTGCCGGCCACGGCCTTGCGCTTGCCCTTGCGGGAGCGGGCGTTGGTCCGGGTGCGCTGACCGTGCACCGGGAGCCCGGCGCGGTGCCGACGGCCCTGGTACGAGCCGATCTCGATCTTGCGGCGGATATCGGCGGCGACCTCACGACGGAGGTCACCCTCGGTCTGGTAGTTCGCGTCGATGTGGTCACGCAGCTGGACGAGCTGGTCGTCGCTCAGGTCGCGGACGCGGGTGTCGCCACTGATCCCCGTGGCGTCCAGGGTCTCCAGGGCGCGGGTGCGACCCACGCCGAAGATGTAGGTAAGTGCGACCTCGAGGCGCTTCTCGCGCGGGAGGTCGACACCCATGAGGCGTGCCATTTCAGCAGTCCCTTCGGGTCCGGTTCGTGGCGCCGGTTCCAAGGGCGCTGATCCACGAGCCGCGGAGGTCTCTGGCGTGGTGCGTCCGGCGTACCTTCTGATTCGTACGCCGGGCCCGGCCTCCGTCCGGGCGTGGGCCCCGGGGGATCGCTCCCCCGGGATTGGCACCACGTTGGTGGTTATTGAGTTGTCGTTGCTATTGAGTTGTCAAGGGTGCTCTGCGGGCCGTCCGCCCCCAGCGCGAAAGCGTAAACCTGTCGACTCGGCGTACGCCGGGCCTTTCGGGCTCACGCCAGGGACTCAGCCCTGGCGCTGCTTGTGCCGCGGGTTCTCGCAGATCACCATCACGCGACCGTGCCGGCGGATCACCTTGCACTTGTCGCAGATCCTCTTGACGCTCGGCTGAACCTTCATTGCTGAGCTTCCTATCGATTCTGGGCATGCCCGAGGTCGGACACACCTGTGAGTGGTGATTGACCGACCCCGACCACGAAGGGCATGGGATCGGCCGGACTGTCGGTCACTTGTGCCGGTAGACGATTCGGCCGCGGTTCAGGTCGTAGGCAGAGATCTCCACGACCACTCGGTCGCTCGGAAGGATGCGGATGTAGTGCTGCCGCATCTTGCCACTGATCTGGGCGAGCACCTTGTGACCATTGGCCAGCTCAACGCGGAACATCGCGTTGGGCAGCGCCTCGACCACGGTGCCCTCCATCTCGAGGAAGCCCTCTTTCTTCGACATGTACTCTCAATCTGTCGGGAAGTCCGGATGGACGAATTCGACGAATCGCACGACCGATCACCCGGCGTGGGTGACCGACGTGCAATACTACGTCACCCTTGGCGTACGCCCAAATCTTGCGTCGGCCGGGCGCGCGGATGGTTCCTCCCTGCGAGACGACCGAGACGACCGCCACTGCCTCTACGCTCGTCGGCATGCAGTTCGTCGCGCTCGGGCCGGCCACCACTGAGGAGTTGGCCGCGCTGCCACAGGTCGCGGGCGCCGCCCTGCCGCCGGACTATCTGGACTGGCTGGGCACCGTCGGCGGCGCCGACCTCTCCAGCTGGGTGGACATGCCACCGGCGATCGGCACCGGCTGCTTCAACCACGTCTACACCGCGATCGAGGCGATCCGCACCCAGCAGAACCGGGCCCGCGACGACCGCAACTACGGTCCCGAGTTTCTCGGGATCGCCAGTTCCGGCAACGGCGGCTCGGCATGCCTGCTGCTCACCGGCCCCGACGCCGGCTCGATCTGGTGGTGCGACGACACCATCGCCGATGCCCAGGGGCCCGCCGCCCCCGGCGTACTCACCCCGATCGCCGCCACCTGGACCGAGTTCTGGCAGCGCACCCTGGCGACGGAGGAACTCGATGGGTAAGGGCACCGCACTCAAGGGGTTCGTCAAACCCCTGGTCGATCCGCTGCTGCGCACCGTCGACGACGCCGCCGGCGCGTCCGCCAAACAGGGGGCGAAGAAGGGCGGCAAGGAGGCCGCGGAACAGGGCGCGAAGAAGACGGCGAAGAAGAGTGCCGCCGACCCGCTCGCCGCGTCGAGGAGCGCGAAGGAGCAACGGCTGACGCGCTTCAAGCCGCCGGACCCCAAGAACGCCGGGCACCGCAATCCCAACTTCCGGGAGCCCCAGCGGGCCGAGGATCTCGACCCGCGGGAACTGGCCCGCGCCCAGCGTCGGGGCCGCTCCATGAACGGGGGCCAGGCACCGATCAACTCGCAGTACGCCGGCCAGCGATTCCCGCTGGAGAAGGACTATCCGGAACTGGCGAAGCAGTACCCGGAGGGCGTTCGGTTCTCCCCCGAGGGTTATCCACAGTTCGGCCGTTATGCGCTGCACGAGGTGGAGTTGCCGACCCCGTTGGCGAAGACCTCCGGGGGTGACATGGCGGCCGCGAACCGACTGGTCGAACCGGGGTTCAAGCAGCCACCCGGTTTCACCTGGCACCACGTCGAGGGTGGCCCGCCGGTGCGGATGCAGTTGGTGCCGACGCAGCTGCACGGGGCGGTCCGGCACACCGGTGGACGTTCCCAGAATCCGCACCTCTGACCCGCGGGGAAGTTCAGTCCTCCTGGGCCGCGAGTTCGCGGATCCCGGGCTGATCGGCCTCGGCCCGGGACCAGTAGGTCTCGGCCATCTCGGCGTCCCCACGGCCCCGCTCGATGGATTGCGCGATCCGGGCGAGACCGACCGGCTGATCCCCGCCGGGACAACGCATGGCGAACCGGAATGCCAGCTCGGCCATCGGATAGTCCGCCAGCCAGTAAAGCGATTCCCCCATCCCGCCATAGATCGTCGCCGACCAGGACCATTCCTGGGTCGGGGCGGGGATCACGTCCCAGGCTCGCTCCCAGACCTTGAGCGCCTCCCGGTGCTGCTCCTGGTCATCAAGGCCGGCGGCCTCGTCATAGATCGTCTGCAACTGCGCAAGCGCGCTCTCGCTGAGTTCCTCGGGGGCGCGGCGGTCGGTGGTCACCCAGGGCACCGGCATCCGCACGACCGGCAATCCCTTCAACTCCCGGTACTGCGCCAGCAGCTTCGGATGCTCGGCGAATTCGTAGAAGTAGCCGCTCAGTGCGACGGCGCGATCCAGCGCCTCGACTGCCCGCTCCCGCAGGCCCATCGCCAATGACAGCCGGCCCACCAGGGCCCAGTACCCTGCCTGTTCGCCGCGGTCGTCCGGGTCGGCGACCTCGCGATAGCGCTCCAGCCACGTCGCGGCAGCCTCATGATGCCCGGCGGCCAACTCGCCCTCGGCCGACTGACGGGCGACCTCGGCCCCGGTCTGCACCCACTGGTCGCGCGGTTCGGGAATCGCCTGCCAGGCACGCTCGGCGAGTTCGGCGGCCCGCTCCGGGTCGCTGCCCCAGAGTTCGGCGGCCTCGTCGGCGGGCACATAGACTGCGGCGCTGGCGTCACCCAGCAACTCCTTGCGCTTCATGCGCCCAAACCTAACAGCGGACGGGCCCGGATCAGGCGGCCAGCGCCTGCTCCCGCTGGCGATGCAGTTCCAGGCTCTCCCGCAGCGCGCGGAGCACGTAGGGCGGGAACTCCATCCCCTGCCGGTGGGCCCAGAGCAACCGGGCCTCCAGCCGGCCGACCTGCTTGGCGTACGCCTCCAGGTCGCGGGTGATGCCGAGATTCTCCATCACCCCGCCCATGTCGGCGGTGTAGGCCTTCTTGCCGTTGGTGCCGACCAGGCCGTAGGAGATGGACCGCAGCTGACGGGCCAGCCAGAGCTGCCACGGCTTCAACCGGCCGCTCTGGATCATCTCGGTGGAACTCATCTGGTAGAAGGCGAAGTGGCCCGGTTCCTGCTGCTTGATCGGGCCGATCACGGTCTGCGCGATGGCGTCCTCGCCCATCTCGGTGAGCGACTTGTTGAGGGTGTTGTACGCCAGCACCGCCTGGCGTTCGGTGCTCGCGCCGGTCAGGTAGTAGAGCAACCGGGTCACCTCACCGATGGCGGGCAGGTGGGAGAGGGCGCCGAGGATCTTCATCGACAGCTCCACCTCCAGCATCGGCTCGGAGGGCTCCATGCCGAGATCCTGACCGAGTTGGTCGATGATCAACCCGTGCTGGATCTCCTGCGGCTGCCAGACGTCCTCATAGAAGAAGCGGTCCAGCTCCCGGGTGTGCGGCAGCAGGGTGAGCAGCTCGAGCACATTGCGGTCGACCTCGAGCTCGACCCGGGCCAGGTATTCCAGCACGTGACCGAAGCGTTCGCGCACCAGGCGGGGGTTGCGGATGGTGCGATCGACCGAACCAAGACGGATGGGCGGGTGGAGGTCGGCCAGCCGCTGCACGTGGTCGCGGATCTTGGCCGACGTGATCAGGTCCCTTGGCACGGCGCCATACTACCCAGTAGAGCGGTGTGCCGCTGGGTGATGTGCAACTCAGAGAAGCACGGCCAGCAGCACGATCAGCACGATCAGGATCAGCCCGCCGGCGACGCCGCCGACCAGCGCCAGGCTGGCCCGGTTGCTCGGTGTCCGGGCCTCGCTCAACTCACCGGGTCGCCCACCGGGTGTCTGCTGCACGATCGCCGGTTCGTTGTGGGTGGCCGGCTTGCCGAGCCGCTCCACCACCGGCGCCAGGTCACCCAGCTTCGTGGCGCCGAAGATCCGGTCCAGCAACTCGTCGTAACCCTGCTGATCCAGCTGCCCGGCGGTGAAGGCCTCGTTGAGCTGGGTGGAGAGCTGGTTGCGCTCCTCCTCGGTGACCGGCGCATCGGGCTGGGTCCGGTAGCGCGAGGAGATCGGCAGGTTGCTGCTCATGGGAGGAGTCTATGAACGTCGACTGAGCGAGCGCCAGCGAGTCGACGTCGATGCCTGCCGTACGCAGGCTTCGACTCCTCGTTCCTCGTCGCTCAACCGGCGTACGAACCGCGCGGGTCAACCGACACCCAGCAGGGCCTGGGCCCGTTGGCCGTCGGCGCGGAAGTCGGCGACCGTGGAGCGGTGCACGATCTCGCCCTTCTGCATCACCAGCACCCGCTGGGCGACCTTGAAGGCGAGCCGCAGATCCTGTTCCACCAGCAGCACCGCCACCCCGGTACTGGCCAGCTCGGTGAGCACCTCCCCCACCTGGGCGACGATGGTCGGGGCGAGTCCGTCGGAGGGTTCGTCGAGCAGCAGCAGCCGCGGATTGCCGACCAGGGCACGCCCGATCGCCAGCATCTCCTGCTCACCGCCGGAGAGCTGGGAGCCGAGATGGCCACGGCGTTCACCGAGCCGCGGCATCAACGCCAGCACCGAGGCCGGGGTCCACTCCCCCTTCCGCGCCGAGATCGCCAGATGCTCGTCGACGGTCAGCGAGGAGAAGACCCGCCGGCCCTGCGGCACGATCGACACCCCGGCCCGGGCCATCGCATGCGGCAGCCGGCGGGCCAGCTCGGTGCCATCGACCCGCACCGAGCCGGAGCTGGGGCGTACCAGACCCATGATGGAGTTGATCAGCGTGGTCTTGCCGACGCCGTTGCGGCCGAGCACCGCCACCGACTCACCGGCATCGACGGACAGGCTGACCCCGTCCAGCACCCGCGATCCGTCGTAACCCGCAACCAGGTCGCTCACCTCGAGCAGCATCGGCGCGTCCCCTTCCAGGAAAGAAAAAGCATCAGTAGAAGAGCGGTTCGGCACCCTCGGATTCACCCAGGTACGCCACCTTGACCTCGTCGTTGTCGCGGATCTCGGCGGGGCTGCCGTGGGCGATCAACCGGCCGGCGGCCAGCACGCTGACGGTCCGTGCGAGCCGGAACACCACTTCCAGATCGTGTTCGACGATGAGCACCGTGACGGACTCCGGCAGCCCCTCGATCAGCTCCATGAACCGTTTCGTCTCGGCCGCCGACATGCCCGCGGCCGGTTCGTCGAAGAGCACCATGGTCGGCTCGCAGGCCAGCACCATCGCCACCTCGAGCTGGCGGCGCTCACCGTGCGAGAGGGTGCCGCAGATCAGCTCCTCCCGCCCGGACAGTCCGACCGCGGCCAATTGCTCGGCCGCCAGCTCCCTGATCCGCCCGTCCCGCCCGGGTACCGGGAAGAACCGCTTCGGGCTGCCCTCGACGCCCTCGACCGCGAGCACCACGTTGTCCAGCACGCTGATGCCAAGGAACAGGCTGGAGTGCTGGAAGGTGCGCACCAGCCCGGCCCTGGCGCGGGCCGGTTCGTCGAGGCCGGTGATGTCGCGGCCGGCGAAGCCGATGGTGCCGGCACTGGCCGGGGTGGCGCCGCCGATCACCGAGAACAGCGTCGATTTGCCGGCGCCGTTCGGCCCGATCAGGGCGTGCCGGGCGCCGCGCTCGACGGTGAAGCTGACGTCATCGACGGCCTTCAACGACCCGTAGTGCCGGCTCACCCCGTTCAGCTCGAGCAGTGTCTCGCCCATCACTTGGCCCCTTCCACGCCGGCGTCTCCCTCACCGGCCACGGCGAGCGTCGGCCCGCGCCGTCGGCGTACCAATCCGGCGATGCCGCGCGGCAGTGCGAACACCGCGACCACGAACAGCAGGCCGAGGATGGTGGCGCCGTGCCCGTTCACCATCGCGCCGACGTAGTCGCGGATGAAGATCACGATCGCCGCCGCCAGGATCGGGCCCCACAGGGTGCCGGCGCCGCCGAGCACCACCGAGAGCAGCGCGATCGCGGCGAGCGAGAAGGCCATGTCCCCGGGGGAGAAGAAGCGGGCCTGTGCGGTCCAGGCGGTACCGGCCATGCCGGCGATCGCACCGGCGAAGGTGTACGCCATCAGCTTCACCGGGTAGCTGCGCTGGCCGAGCGCGTGCAGCCGGGATTCGGCATCGCGGACCCCGCGCATCGAGCGGCCGAGCGGGGAACGGACCAGCACGATGGCCAGCGCCAGGCCGATCAGGAAGACGAACAGCACCCAGAAGTAGACCAGTCCGGCCAGCCGCAGCGGTTCGCCGCCGGGGGTCAGGGTGACCGCCGGGATCCCGGACAGGCCGTTGGAGCCGCCGGTCACCGCGGTCATCGAATCGGCCTGCCGGTTGGCCAGCTCGGTGATCGCCAGGGTGACCATCAAGAAGACGAATCCGTTGGTGCGGACCGCGACGGCGCCGGTGACCAGGGCGAGCGCGGCGGCGACCAGGGTGCCGAGCAGCAGTTGCAGGAAAGCGTTCGTGGACAGGTGGATCCCGACGAGCCCCGCGGTGTAGGCGCCCGCACCGAAGTAGGCGACCTGGCCGAGCGTCGGCAGCCCGGTGTAACCGGTGAGCAGGTCGACGCTGATCACCAGCAGCGCGAAGGACAGGATCCGCGACAGCAGCAGCACCGGATAGGGCGCCACCCAGAACGGCACCGAGACCAGCAGCAGGATGCCGACGACGATCAGCGGGAGCGCCAGCCAGCGCGGCCGCCGGGGTTTCGGTGCCGTGGTGGTCGGAGACGACGCGGGGGCGGAATCACCGGGGCGGGTGACGGTCGACATCAGTGCCCTCCCCCATGTCGGGCGGGCAGCAGCCCGGCCGGCTTGAGCAGCAGCACCAGGGCCATCACCGCGAACATCAGGAAGCTCGCGTAGCTGGCCAGCACCGAGACGCCGACGGTCTGCACCTGGCCGACCAGCAGCGCACCGACCGCGGCGCCCTTGAAGGAGCCGAGACCGCCGATGACGACGATCACCAGCGCGTAGAGCAGCACCAGGTCGTCGTTGCCGGGCTGGGCACCGAGCAACGGGGCCGCGATCAGACCGCCGACGGCGGCCAGCGCGGCGCCGCCGCCGAAGATCCCGGCCAGCACCAGCCGGGTGCGGATCCCGGTGGCCTCGACCATCGCCCGGTCGGCCACGGTGGCGCGGACCACCGCACCGATCCGGGTCTTCTCCAGGATCAGCCAGAGCCCGATCCCGACGACCAGACCGATCGCGATCATCACCAACCGATAGATCGGGTACGGGGCGCCGAACACCGGCACCTCGCCGCTCAGGAAGGGCGGCGGCGGTACCGATTTCACGTCGGCACCGAAGACGATCAGCAGCAGGTCGGCGACGATCATCGCGACACCCAGGGTGAGCATCGCCTGGCGCAGATGGTTGGTCACCGACTGGGTGAGCACGGCGAGCAGGATGCCGGCCAGCAGGCCGATCACCGCGGCCACCAGCACCGCCACCAGCGACATCGCACTGGAGGCGCCGCCGCCGAGCAGGGCGACCCCGACATAGGCGCCGATCAACGACACCGACCCGTGCGCCAGGTTGAGCACGTCCATCGTGCCGAAGACCAGGGAGAGGCCGATGGCCACGATGAACAGCACCGCCCCGAGGGCGAGGCCGTTCACCGCGGTGACGGCATAGGCGGAGAAGAGTTCCATCGGCTCAACTCGCTGACACGGTGCCGAGGACGGTGTTCACGAACTTGCCGTTCCTGGTGACCACCTGCCGCTCGTAGAACGTCTGGTCCGGGTCGTGGTTGGCGGTGAACTTCCAGGTTCCGCGCGGGCTGTCGACCTGGCTGACGGTGCCGAGCGCCTTGCCGATCGCCTCGCCCGAGGTGCCGTCGGCGGCGGCCAGTGCCTTGTCCAGCACGGCGGCGGCATCGTAGGCCTGCACCGAGAACGCCGTCGGGGTGGCCCCGCCATAGGCGTCGGCGTACGCCTTCACGAAGGCCTGGTTGGCGGGGTTGTCCAGCTGGTCGGAGTAGTGCAGCACGGTCTTCAGACCGTCCGCGGCCGCCCCCTCGGCCTCCAGTGCGGTGCCCTCGGTGAGGTCACCGAAGCTGAGCAGCTGGATGCCGTCACCAGCCAGGAATTGCTTGTACTGCTTGACGAAATTGACCGCCTCGGCACCGGCGTAGAAGACGAACACCGCCTTCGCCCCGGAGGTGCGGACCTTGTTCAGATAGGGCTGCCAGTCGGTGGTGGTGCCGAACGGCGTGTAGTCCTCACCGACGATCTGCCCGCCCGCCGCGGTGAAGGATTCCTTGAATCCGGCCAGGTGCTCCTTGCCGGAGGCGTAGTCGGCGCCGAGCAGATAGACCGACCCGTCACCCAGTTCCTCCTTCACCTTCTTCCCGTACGCCCGGCCCGGATCGCTGTTCTTGAAGCTGGTCCGCCAGATGTAGTCCGAGGGCGGGGTGGTCAGCCCATCGGCCCCGGCGTTCGCGACGACCAGCGGCACCTTGGATTCGACGAAGGTCTTCTTCAACCCCGCCGCGGTGGCCGAGTTGACGATGCCGGCGACCGCGGAGACCTGGTCCTGGGTGATCAGCTTCTCGGTGGCGGGTACGCCGGTCTGCGGACCAGAACCCTCATCGGTCTCGACCAGGGTGATGTCCTTGCCACCGAGCTTGTTGCCCTTCTGGTTCAGATAGAGCTTGAAACCCTGCTCCATGTCCCGACCCAGGGAGGCGTACACCCCCGACTTCGGCACCGACAGCCCGATCTTCACCGGCCCCGACGCGGCACCTCCCCCGCCGCCGCTGCCGCCGAGGCTTCCCCCGCCACAGGCGCTGAGGGCCAGCACGGCCGACAGCACCGGAATCACCCACGCCCTGCGGCGCAGCGAAGCCATCCTGGATGCACTCATGTTGCTACATCTCCCCGGTCCCGGCCGCTCACCCTTGAGCGACATCTCCACTGAGTGAATCGTCGTGACTCAGCGGGCGTCAATGGGCGTTGCATAACGGTTCTTGTTCCGCGGTTCTGACGCCCATCGAGTAGCGAGCCATGCGCAGCGGAGCGGAGCAATGGCTCGCGTGTCGAGATGAGCATCCCTCCCCACTCAGCTCAGCTTCACGCTGCCGGTGACGGAGTTGACGTACTTCCCGTCCTTCATCACGACCTTGCGCAGGTAGTAGGTCTGGTCGGGATCGTGGTTGGCGTTGAACTTCCAGGTGCCGCGGGGGCTGTCGATGTCGCCGACCTGACCGAGTGCCTTGCCGATCGCCTCGCCCGAGGTGCCGTCGGCGACCGCGAGCGCCTTGTCCAACACCGCCGCGGCATCGTAGGCCTGCACCGAGTAGGAGGTCGGTGAGGCACCGCCATAGGCGTCCTTGTACGCCTGCACGAACTCCTTGTTGCGCGGGCTGTCGATCTGGTCGGAGTAGTGCAGCGAGGTCTCCAGCCCGTCGGCGGCGGCACCCTGGGCATCGAGCACCGACCCCTCGGTGAGGTCACCGGAGCTGTAGAGCGCGATCCCGTCATTGGCCAGGAATTGCTTGTACTGCTTGACGAAATTGACCGCCTCGGCGCCGGCGTAGAAGACGAAGATCGCCTTGGCACCGGAGGTGCGGACCTTGTTCAGGTAGGGCTGCCAGTCGGTGGTGGTGCCGAACGGGGTGTACTCCTCGCCGGCGATCTTGCCACCGACCGCGGTGAACTCCTTCTTGAAGCCCTCGAGGTGCTCCTTGCCGGCCGCATAGTCGGCGGCGAGCAGATAGACCGACCCGTCGCCGAGCTGCTCCTTGGCCCGCTTGCCGTAGGCGCGGGCGGTGTCGGCGTTGGTGAAGCTGGAGCGCCAGATGTAGTCCGAGGGCGGCGTGGTCAGCCCGTCCGAGCCGGCGTTGGTGACCACCAGCGGCACCTTGGATTCGACGAAGGTCTTCTTCAACCCCGCCGCGGTCGCGGAGTTCACGATCCCGGCGACCGCGGAGACCTGGTCCTGGGTGATCAGCTTCTCCGTCGCGGGTACGCCGGTCTGCGGACCAGAACCCTCATCGGTCTCGACCAGGGTGATGTCCTTGCCACCGAGCTTGTTGCCCTTCTGGTTCAGATAGAGCTTGAAACCCTGCTCCATGTCCCGACCCAGGGAGGCGTACACCCCCGACTTCGGCACCGACAGCCCGATCTTCACCGGCCCCGACGCGGCACCTCCCCCGCCGCCGGTACTGGCTCCCAGGCTTCCGCCTCCGCAGGCGCTGACAGCGAGCACCGCGGTGACCGCCGGAATCACCCACAGCCTGCGCAGCACGGCACCGATCGATGTCTTCATGGTGACCTCCCCGGTCGGCCCGCTCACCGTTGAGCGGTCTTCTGAGAATCGAAGCGTCCACCGTCACCGGGGTCAATGGAACTTGTATAACGGTTTCGCTTCGCCCGTCGCGCAAGCGCAATGCGGCACATCGGGCGTACGCCGCACCCCGGGGAACTCCCCAGTCCTCACCCAGTAGAGCCCTTGGAGCTCCACCCCACGCCGGCTGAGCGAGCGAGGAACGAGCGAGACGAAGCCATCCACCGCCTGAGGGCCACGTGGCTTCGACTCGCTGGCGCTCGCTCAGCCGACGTCGGCGAACGCCGGGGCTCCAGCGCCGCCGCGCGAGCCGACTTCAGAAAAGGGGCCCGAAGGGGACGCCGAGTTCGGCGAGCATCGACTCGCCGCCGTCCTCGGCGGTCAGCACCCACAGGCCGTCCTTGGTGACGGTGATGGTGTGCTCCCAGTGCGCGGCGACGCTGCGGTCGCGGGTGACCACGGTCCACTCGTCGGCGAGGGTGTCGTTGTCGGGGCTGCCGAGGGTGAGCATCGGTTCCACCGCGAGCGCCAACCCGGGCACGATCCGCTGGCTGCGGCCGTGGTGCCGATAGTTCGGCACGTCCGGCGGCTGGTGCATGGCCGAGCCGATGCCGTGGCCGACGTATTCGGCGACGATGCCGTACTGCTCCGGCTGTTCGTCGATGAAGTCCTCGATGGCCGCGGAGATGTCGGAGACGCGGCCACCCAGCCGGGCGGCGGCGATCCCGTGCCAGAGCGCCCCGCGGGTCACCTCGCTCAACCGGGCGTACTCGGCGGAGGTCTCACCGACCGCGACGGTACGCGCCGAGTCGCCGTGCCAGCCGTCGACGATCGCACCGCAGTCGATGGAGATGAGATCACCCTCGGCGAGCACCCGCTGGCCGGGGATGCCGTGCACGATCTCCTCGTTCACCGACAGGCAGACCACGCCGGGAAAGCCGCCCGAGCCGTCGGCGCCCGCGCCATAGTCGAGGAAGGACGGGGTGGCACCGGCGGAGGCGATCACCTCGGCGGCGATCGCGTCCAGTTCACCGGTGGTGATGCCCGGGCGCACCTCGGAGACCGTGGCGGACAGCGCCCGGGCCACCACCAGACCCGCCCGGCGCATCAGCTTGAGCTGTTCGGGGGTCTTCAGCTCGACCCCCGGCCGGGAGAAGATCACTCGCGGTTCAGGTGCGTGTCCAGGGCGTCGGTGATCCGGTCGGAGACCTCGTCGATCTCCCCCAGGCCGTCGACGGCCACCAGCAGTCCGCGATCGGAGTAGATCCGCAGCAGGTCGGCGGTCTGCTCGGCGTACACCTGCTGGCGCTTGCGGATGGTCTCCTCGTTGTCGTCGGCGCGGCCCTCCACCTCGGCGCGCTTCAGCAACCGGGCGACGAGCTCGTCCTGGTCCGCCTCCAGGGAGATGACGCCGTCGAGGCGCTGGCCGTTGGCGGCGAGCATCGCGTCGAGCGCCTCCACCTGACCGGCGGTCCGCGGGTAGCCGTCCAGCAGGAAGCCCTCGGCGGCATCGGCCTGGCCGAGCCGCTCGGCGACGATCTGGTTGGTGATCTCGTCGGAGACGTAACCACCGGAGGTCATGATCTCCTTGACCTGCAGCGCCAGCTCGGAGGCGGTGGCGGCGTCGGCCTTGGAGATCGCCCGGAAGATGTCACCGGTGGAGACCGCGGGGATCTGGTACGCCTCGGCGATGCCCTTGGCCTGCGTGCCCTTGCCGGCCCCGGGGGGACCCATGATCAACAGTCTCAACGGAGGAACCCTTCGTAGTTGCGTTGCTGGAGCTTGGACTCGATCTGCTTCACCGTGTCCAGACCGACGCCGACGATGATGAGCAGTGAGGTGCCACCGAAGGGGAAGTTCTGGTTGGCCTGGAAGAGGATGAAGGCGATCGAGGGCAGCAGCGAGATCAGACCCAGATAGAGCGAACCGGGCAGGGTCAGCCGGGAGAGCACGAAGCCGAGGTATTTCTCGGTGGGCTTGCCGGCCCGGATGCCGGGGATGAAGCCGCCGTACTTCTTCATGTTGTCCGCGACCTCGACCGGGTCGAAGGTGATCGCGACGTAGAAGTAGGTGAACCCGACGATCAGCAGGAAGAAGGTGGCCATGTAGATCGGGTGGTCACCGGTGACGAAGTTCGCGGCGATCCACTTGGACACCTCGTCCTCGGGGCGGAACTGCGAGTACAGCGTCGGGATGTAGAGCATCGAGGAGGCGAAGATCACCGGGATCACACCGGCCTGGTTCACCTTCAGCGGGATGTAGGTGGTGGTGCCGCCGAACATCCGGCGGCCGACCATCCGCTTGGCGTACTGGACCGGGATCCGGCGCTGGCCGAGCTCCATGAAGATCACCCCGGCCATCACCAGCAGGCCGACGATCAGCACCAGGATGAACGGCACCCAGCCCTTGGCCTGCTTGATGCCCCACATGGCGGTCGGGAAGGTGGCGGCGATCTGGGTGAAGATCAGCAGGGACATGCCGTTGCCGATGCCGCGCTCGGTGATCAGCTCGCCGAGCCACATCACCAGGCCGGTGCCGGCGGTCATGGTGAGCACCATCATCGCCAGGATCAGGTAGTCCTCACCGACCGGGCTCATCCGGAAGTCGGCGCTGAGGCGTACCACGCCGGAGCAGCCCGGGAACAGCTGGTCGTTGGCGGCCAGGGTGACGAACGCGGTCGAGTTGAGGATCGCGAGCACCAGGGTGAGGTAGCGGGTGTACTGGGTGATCTTGTTCTGCCCGGCGGCGCCCTCCTTCTTCAGCGCCTCGAGCCGGGGTACGACGACGGTGAGCAGCTGCAGGATGATGCTCGCGGTGATGTAGGGCATGATGCCCAGCGCGAAGATCGCCAGCTGCAACAGGGCGCCGCCGGAGAACAGATTGATCAGCGAGTACAGGCCGGCCTGCGCGCCGGTCTCGGCGGCCTTGCGGCAGACGTCGACCTGCTGCACGTTCACATACGGCACCGGGACCGTCGAGCCGATCCGGAAGATGACCAGGATCATCAGCGTGAACAGCATCTTCCGGCGAAGATCCGGCGTCTTGAACGCGTTGGCGAAGGCGGAAAGCACCGAGCCCTCTTCCTGTGGTGGACAACTGGGGCATGCCGAAGCACACATCGCCTGACGGCAACCGTGGCAGCGTACCAAGCCGAGGCGCAGAATCTGAAAAGTTCGCCCCGATCGGCGGTCGAGCACGGCGCCCCCGTCGATCGCGATGACGGCGATCGAGAGCACGACGCGGTCGCGGGCCACGTTGCGCGGCGGCCCGAAGACCCGTTGGAAACCCGCGATCCATCGAATCCTGGGTCCATCCAGTGCATGCTGCAGGAATCGACGGGTGCACCCAGGGATCGATGGATCGCCGGGGCCGCTCGCGAGGCTCCGCAATTGAACAGGGGCGGCCCCGGTGGAACCGGAGCCGCCCCTGTGGCGTACCCTTCGACTCGCTCGTTCCTCGCTCGCTCAGGGAACGCGACGTCGGGCTCAGAGCTCGGTGGCCGAGCCGCCCGCCTTCTCGATCTTCTCCTTGGCGCTGGCCGAGAACTTGTCGGCGGTCACCTGGACCGCGACGCCGATCTCACCGTTGCCGAGCACCTTGACCGGGTGGCCGGCGCGGACCGCGCCCTTGGCGACCAGGTCAGCGACCTCGACCTTGCCGCCGTCGGCGAACAGGTCGGCGATCTTCGAGACGTTGACCGTCTGGTACTCGACGCGGAACGGGTTCTTGAAGCCACGCAGCTTCGGCAGCCGCATGTGCAGCGGCATCTGACCACCCTCGAAGTTCTCGGGGGTGTTCTTGCGCGCGCCGGTGCCCTTGGTGCCACGGCCGGCGGTCTTGCCCTTGGACGCCTCGCCACGACCCACGCGGGTCTTGGCGGTCTTGGCGCCCGGGGCCGGGCGAAGGTGATGGACCTTCAGTGCCATGTCAGTCGACCTCCTCGACGCTGATCAGGTGGGTCACGGTGGTGAGCATCCCACGGATCTCGGGACGATCCTCCTTGACGGCCACGTCACCGATGCGCTTGAGACCGATGGTACGCAGGGTCTCGCGCTGGTTCTGCTTGCAGCCGATCTCGGAACGGATCTGGGTCACCTTGAGACGTGCCATCAGTTGGCACCCCCCTCGGCGGTGTCGTCGCTCTTGGCCTTGGCGGCGTTCAGCAGGGCGGCGGGGGCGACGTCCTCGACGGGCAGACCGCGCCGCCGAGCCACCTCCTCCGGCTGCTCGAGCATCTGCAGGGCCGCGACGGTGGCGTGCACCACGTTGATCGCGTTGGCCGAGCCCAGGGACTTGGCCAGCACGTCGTGGATGCCGGCGCACTCGAGCACCGCACGGCAGGCGCCGCCGGCGATCACACCGGTACCCGGGGAGGCCGGGCGCAGCATGACCACGCCGGCCGCCTTCTCACCCTGGACCGGGTGCGGGATGGTGCCCTGGATGCGCGGCACGGTGAAGAAGTGCTTCTTGGCCTCCTCGACACCCTTGGCGATCGCCGCGGGCACCTCCTTGGCCTTGCCGTAGCCGACACCGACCATGCCGTCGCCGTCACCGACGACGACCAGGGCGGTGAAGCTGAAGCGTCGACCACCCTTCACGACCTTGGCGACGCGGTTGATCTCGACCACGCGCTCCAGGTACATGCTCTTCTCTTCGCGCTGCTGGCCACCACGACGGTCGTCACGGCCGCGACGCTCGCCCCGCTGTCCCCCGCGCTGGGAGGACTGGGTAGCAGTCTGGCTCATCGCTTTCTCCTTGTCTTCCGTCGTTCTCAGAAGTCCAGGCCGCCCTCGCGAGCGCCGTCAGCCAGCGCCGCGATGCGACCGTGATACTTGTTGCCAGCGCGGTCGAAGACCACGCGCTCGATACCGGCGGCCTTGGCGCGCTCGGCGATCAGACCGCCGACGGTCTTGGCCTTCTCGGACTTGTCGGCCGAGGCGCCGCGCAGGTCGGCCTCCATGGTGGACGCCGAGACCAGGGTCTTGCCCAGGTCGTCGTCGATCACCTGGGCGAAGACGTGCTTGGCCGAACGCGACACGACCAGCCGCGGACGCTCGGCGGCACCGAAGACCTTCTTGCGACCGCGCACCTGGCGACGGGCGCGCGAGGCGGCCTTGGTCGCCATGCCCTTGTTGTTGGACAGTGAGATGCCCATGGTCACTTACCAGCCTTTCCGACCTTGCGGCGTACGTGCTCGCCGGCGTAGCGGACACCCTTGCCCTTATACGGCTCCGGCTTGCGGATCTTGCGGATGTTGGCCGCGACCTCGCCCACCGTCTGCTTGTTGATGCCGAGCACGGTGAACTTGGTGGGGCCCTCCACGGTGAAGGAGATGCCCTCGGGGGCATTCACCACGACCGGGTGGGAGAACCCGAGGTTGAACTCGAGCTGCTGCGGGCCCTTGGAGATCACGCGGTAACCGACACCGACGATCTCCAGCTTCTTCTCGTAGCCGTCGGTGACACCGGTGACCATGTTGGCCACCAGGGTCCGGGTCAGGCCATGCAGGGAGCGCGATTCGCGCTCATCGTTGGGGCGGCTCACTTCGAGCTGGCCCTCGTCGTTGCGGATGATCGTGATCGGGCTCGGTACGGTGTGGTTCAGGGTGCCCTTGGGCCCCTTCACCTCGACCTGCTGACCGTCAAGGGTGACATCGACACCGGACGGGATCGCGATCGGCATCTTGCCAATGCGGGACATCTGTCGTCTCCTCTCGTCTCTCGTCGCTCACCAGACGTAGGCGAGGACTTCCCCACCCACGCTCCTGGAGTTGGCATCACGGTCGGTGAGCAGGCCCTGCGAGGTCGAGATGATCGCGATGCCCAGGCCACCGAGGACCTTGGGCAGGGCGTTCGACTTGGCGTACACGCGCAGGCCGGGCTTGCTGATACGGCGCACACCGGCGATCGAACGCTCCCGGTTCTGGCCGTACTTCAGGGTGATCTTGAGGGTCTTGCCCACCTCGTCCTCGGCGGCCTCGGCGACCTCGAAGTCGGAGATGTAACCCTCGGACTTGAGGATCTCGGCGATGCCCACCTTGATCTTGGAGTGCGGCATCGAGGTGGAATCGTGGAACGCCTGGTTGGCGTTGCGCAGACGCGTCAGCATGTCTGCGATGGGATCAGTCATGGTCATGGCTTGCGGCCTCTTTCTCGCAACGGTTTCCGCGCTGGGACCTGCTGCGGGTCGAGTGGATCAGGAATAGGTCGGGGCCGTCACCAGGACGACTTGGTCACGCCGGGCAGTTCGCCGCGGTGGGCGAGCTCACGCAGGCAGACTCGGCAGAGGCCGAACTTGCGGAACACGGCCTTGGGTCGGCCACACCGCTGGCAGCGGGTGTACGCCCGGACGCCGAACTTGGGCTTGCGGGACTGCTTGACCTTCAGTGCTGTCTTGGCCACGGGTCACTCACTTCTTCCTGCGCTGGTACGCCGGGCCCTTGGCCTTGGCCTTGGCCGGCTTCGGGTTGTCGTTGAACGGGAACCCGAGCTGCTTCAGCAGGGCCCGCCCCTCATCGTCGTTGGTCGCGGTGGTCACGAAGGTGATGTCCATGCCGCGCACCCGATCGATCTTGTCCTGGTCGATCTCGTGGAACATGACCTGCTCGGTCAGGCCGAAGGTGTAGTTGCCCTGGCCGTCGAACTGGTGGCTGTTCAGGCCGCGGAAGTCGCGGATCCGGGGCAGCGCCAGGGAGAGCAGCCGGTCGGCGAACTCCCACATCCGGTCACCGCGGAGGGTGACGTGGCAGCCGATGGCCTGGCCCTCACGCAGCTTGAACTGCGCGATGGACTTGCGGGCCTTGGTCACCGACGGCTTCTGGCCGGTGATGGCGGTCAGGTCCTTGATGGCGCCGTCGATCACCTTGGAGTCGCGGGCGGCGTCGCCGACACCCATGTTCACCACGATCTTGACCAGGCCGGGGACCTGCATCACGTTGGCGTACTTGAACTCTTCCAGCAGGGCCGGCTTGATCTCTTCGCGGTAGCGCTGCTGCAGGCGCGGCATCTCGCGGGTAGCGGTTGCGGTCTCGGTCATTCTCAGATCTCCTCCCCCGTGCGCCGCGCGATGCGGACGCTGCGGAAGGCCTTGTACTCGGAACCGTCGGGGCGGCGCTTGGTGACTTCCTCGCGCTTGAAACCGACCCGGGTGACAACTTCCTTGCCGCCGTCCTTGACGACGAGCTGGACGTTGGAGGCGTGGATCGGGGCCTCGCGGCTGATGATGCCGCCCTCGGTCTTGCCGGTGGCGGTGGGGGTCTCGCGGACGTGACGCTTGACGATGTTCACGCCCTGGACGATCACGCGGTTGCGCTCGACGTCGACGGCGAGGATCTCACCGACGGTGCCACGGTCCTTGCCCGAGATGACCTTGACGCGGTCACCCTTCTTCACATGCAGGGTGTTGGACATTCAGATCACCTCCGGGGCGAGCGACACGATGCGCATGAACTTCTTCTCGCGCAGCTCGCGGCCCACCGGGCCGAAGATGCGGGTACCGCGGGGCTCACCGTCGGTACGAAGGATGACGGCGGCGTTCTCGTCGAACTTGATGTAGGAACCGTCGGCACGCCGACGCTCCTTCACGGTCCGGACGACGACCGCCTTGACCACATCACCCTTCTTGACGTTGCCGCCGGGGATGGCGTCCTTGACAGTGGCGACGATGGTGTCGCCAATGCCGGCGTAGCGTCGACCAGAGCCACCGAGAACGCGGATGCAGAGGATCTCCTTGGCACCCGTGTTGTCGGCGACCTTGAGTCGCGACTCCTGCTGGATCATCTATTTCTCCTGTATGTCGCACCGGTTCCCGCATCGGTTGTGGCGCACGCGCGACAAACCCATGAGGGCCTGGTGGGACGGACATGTGTCGTTTGCTCGGGAAAGGTCCCCTACGGCACCGGCCCAGCTATGCTGGCGGTGTTGATCCAAGGGCTCAGTCCTGGGCAACCGTGCAAGCGTACCCCAACGGCCCCAGCGAACGAAATCGGCGCGAAGTTGGGTGGTGTACGCCGCCCGCGCGAGCGAGTCGCACGCTGGTTGAGCGAGCGAGGTACGAGCGAGTCGAAGCCAGTCTGCCCCGTCGGCTGAGCGAGCGAGGTACGAGCGAGTCGAAGCCAGTCTGCCCCGTCGGCTGAGCGAGCGAGGTACGAGCGAGTCGAAGCCACGGGCCCTTAGGCGCCTTCGGAATTCGCGGCTCGATCGCAGGAAAGCGCTCTTCCGGCCCGATCCCGCAATCGAGCCGCAAGTTTCGAAGGCGCGGCCCACTCGGGAGAGGCGCCTGCGCTCAGCAGGGGCGCCACGCTTTGCCGCCGGGCTCGTAACAGCGAGGCCCGGTGTACTTGGAGGTGGGCTGTGGGGCGGGCTTCACCGGCTCCGGGGCCCGGCTGGTCGGTGCCTTGGTCGCTGGCGCTCTGGTGGCCGGCGCCTTCGTCGTCGGCGGCCTGACCTCCGGCGGCTTGGTCGTCCGCGGGGCGGTGCTCGTGGTACGCGTGGGTTGCCTGGTCGTCTCCCGCCCCGAGTCGCGACTCGGCGTACTCGCCGGTGTCGAGCTCGGCACCGGGGTCGCGCTCGGGGTCGGCCGCTCGGCGAGCCTGGCCCGCTCGGCCTGCCAGGTCCGGTGCACCGACTCCGCGCGATCCTGCGACCTCTGCAGTGTCGATCGAAAACCGCGCAGTTCGGAGGATTCCCTGCCCCGCCAGGGAAAACGGTCCGGCGGGAAGTCCAGATCCCGCAACAGCGCCCGGCCGCGATCGAGCTCGGCAGCGAGCAGCAACAGCTGCCGGTCGTAGTCCGCCACGTCCGCATTCGATGCCGGCGGCTGGGTCGCCGAGTCGAGCGCCTGGGTCTGCTGGTCGACCAGCGCCTCGACGGTGCAGCGGGAGTCGGCGGCGAAGAGCCCGCGCCGGCCATCCCGGGCCTGCCGCTCGGCCGCCTGCACCTCGGGATAGAAGGCCCGATTCGGTGCAATCACCATCGCCAGACCGAGGCCCTCGCGGGCGATCTCGGCGCTCACGTTCTGGCCCCGACTGATGACCTTGGCGAGGGTGCGCCCGTAGCCATCGGTGCGCTCGACGTCGTACTGCAGCGACACCTCGGCACCGGCCGGCAGCCGCCGCTTCAGCCACTCGGTCGCCTCCGGACCGCCGCACTGCACGGTTTGGTTCGGGTCGACCGTCTCCGGGGTATCCACGTTCAACAACCGGATCCGCCGCGGGGTCCCGGCATCGTCCACCTGGATGGTGTCGCCGTCGATCACCCGCGTGACCGTCGTCGTCGGCCGGGTCGCCGACGGGCTCGGCGCCGGCGCATCCGACGCGGTCCCCCGCTCACCGCTCTGCGCGATGACCGCGCCCAGTACCACCGTCGTCGCCAGCACTCCCCCGGCCACCGCAACCGGCGTGACCACGTCCAACCTCGTTCCACCAGCGCGCGCTGGGCATGCAAAGGGCCGCACCCGCGTGGAGCACGACCCGTCGTACGTCTACCGAGGGCAATGTAGCGGAAGAACACCGGAGATGGGGCTGCGTGGAATGCGCACCGCGGTGGACAGGGACGGTTCGGCCACGGATCGGGATTAGCGTGGCTGGTATGCAGATCAAGCGGTGGGTGGCGCAGGGATTCTCCGGGCTGGATGACTTCGCGTTCGTCGATGCCGAGCTCGGCGAGCCGGGCCCCGGTGAGGTGACGATCGCGATCGAGGCGGCCGGGGTGAATCCCGCCGATCTCAAACACGTGACCCGCGGCGGGGATCCCGCGAAGCTGCCGATCCCGATCGGCTACGAGGTCGCGGGGCGGATCGCGGCGCTCGGGCCGGACACGACGATCGCCTCGGGCGGTGGCGCGGTCGGCGATCCGGTGCTCGCCTTCCGGATCTACGGCGGGTACGCCACCGCGATCACCGCACCGGCTGTGGATGTCTTCGCCCGGCCGGCGTCGCTGCCGGTCGAGCAGGCGGCGAATCTGCTGCTCGCCGGGACGACCGCGGCGGAGATGCTGGATCGGGTGCACGCGAGCGCCGGTGAGGTGATCGTGGTGCACGCGGCCTCCGGGGCGGTCGGGGCGATCGTGCTGCAGCTCGCGCGGTTGCGCGGGATCACCGTGCTCGGCACCTGCGGCGAGCGCAGCGACGAGCTGGTCCGCGGGTTCGGTGGCATCCCGGTGCGCTACGGCGACGGCCTGCTGGAGCGGATCCGCGAGACGGCGCCCGGGCCGGTGGTCGCGGCACTCGACTGCGCCGGTACCGACGAGGCCGTCGACGCCTCCCTCGCACTGGTCGCCGAGCGGGACCGGATCGTCACCGTCGCCGCCCCGGCGCGTGCCAGGCAGGGCGGTTTCCACGCGCTGGCCGGCAACAACCCCGACAGTGCCCGGTTCCGCGACGGGGTACGCGCCGAGCTGATCGAGCTGGCCGGCCGTGGTGAGCTGGTGGTACCGATGGCGGGCAGCTATCCGCTGACCGACGCGGTGGCCGCGCTGCGCCTGGTCGGCGAGGGCCACGCCGGCGGCAATGTCGCGCTGCTGCCCGAGTCCCACTGAGGGCCGGTCCGGATCGGCCGGCGTACACAACCGGTGAATCGGACAACCCTCCGGAGCGCGCCCGCGGAACCCGTCCAATTCACCGGGCGTACACAGAGTTCAAATCGGACGAAACCCTGTCAGCTCCCAAATGGGTCAGCGTCGACCGGTGTCCAGCGATTCGTCGAACTATCGTAGGACCAGTGACCACTGTCGGGAAATCTGCCAGTCTCGCGCGCCTCGCTCATCAGTGCAGTGGTGATGGGAATCGCGGTGTCTGCCGAGGTGGTGAGATGTTGAATCCATTTCACCCTCAGTGCTGGTTGGTCAGGCACAGTGACAGCAATCTCCACAACGCCTGGTGACACCGCCCGCGCGGAATCGATCCGCAGTCGACTGAAACGCGTCACGATTTCGCCATAGGTGCTCAACGCATCAGCTACGCGATCCGTGTCGGTCACGGGCAGGCGCCTCGGACAGTCTGCAGCCTGCACCCAGGGTGCACTTCATATGCGGTGATCACCCCGACCGGCCGTCCATCGAGGGACGCAGGATCCACCCGCTCGGTGTAGGTGACAGAAAATCCGCTGTTTGGACCGTGAACGATTCCCATGTGCCAACGAGATGTCCGCCTCGATATGGCGTTTCCCAAAGTCATCATTTCCATCTCGCGACGGTATATCCGCCCGTCGCACCCGTCGTCAACGGTTTCGCCAATCCAACCTGTGACGACTCGCACAACAGGGCGCGCGAAAGGGCCGCACCCCTGAGTGGGATGCGGCCCTTTGGCTTCGACTCGCTCGTTCCTCGCTCGCTCAGCCAGCGTGGGAAGGACTCGCTCGTTCCTCGCTCGCTCAGCCAGCGTGGGAAGGAACTCGCTCCTCGCTCGCTCGGCCGGCGTACGAGGAACGCTCGATCACTTCGCCTTTTCGCGGATGTCGACCAGACGCCAGCGCTTGGTGGCGGACAGCGGCCGGGTCTCCATGATCCGGACGCGGTCGCCGATGCCGGCCTCGTTGTTCTCATCGTGCGCCTTGAGGCGGGTGGTCTTGCTCATCACCTTGCCGTAGAGGCGGTGCTTCACCCGGTCCTCGACGGCGACGACGATGGTCTTGTCCATCTTGTCGCTGACGACGTAGCCGGTCCGGACCTTGCGAGCGGTCCGCTCCTCGGCGCCCTGCGCCTGCGTGGTGGTGTTCTCTTCAGCCATGATCACGCCTTCTTCTTGCTCGACTCGGCCTCGGCATCATCGGCCGCGACCTGCGGCTCGGCGACGATGCCCAGGTTGCGCTCCTGCAGCACGGTGTAGATCCGCGCGATGTCCTTGCGGACGCTCCGCAGCCGCCCGTGCGACTCCAGCTGGCCGGTGGCCGCCTGGAAACGCAGCGTGAACAGCTCTTCCTTCAGCTCGGTCACCTTGGTGTTGAGCTGATCCCGGCTCAGGCCACGCAGATCGGCGGCAACAAGTGTCTTCGCCATCAGTTCTCACCACCCTCGCGCTTGATGAAGCGCGCCTTCATCGGCAACTTGTGAATGGCCAGGCGCATGGCCTCGCGGGCCACGTCCTCGGGGACGCCGGACAGCTCGAACATCACGCGTCCGGGCTTGACGTTGGCGACCCACCACTCGGGGGAACCCTTGCCGGAACCCATCCGGGTCTCGGCCGGCTTCTTGGTCAGCGGGCGGTCGGGGTAGATGTTGATCCACACCTTGCCGCCACGCTTGATGTGACGGGTCATCGCGATACGCGCCGACTCGATCTGCCGGTTGGTCACGTACGAGGCCTCGAGGGCCTGGATGCCGTAGTCACCGAAGGCCAGCGAGGTGCCCCCCTTGGCCATCCCGGTCCGCTTCGGGTGGTGCTGCTTGCGGAACTTCACTCGACGAGGTACCAGCATGATCAGGCTCCTGCGGTCTCGGTAGCGGTGGCCTCGGCCTGCGCCGGGGCGTTGTCTCCCTGCGAACCACCCTGCTGCTGACCGCCGTCACGACGGCGGCCACCGCGCTCGGGACGGTCGCCACGGTTCGGGCGGCCGCCACGGCCCGGACGCTGCCGGCCGGTGGCGCTGTTGCGGGCGGCCTTCTGAGCGGCGCGCTCGGCGCGGGTGCCGGACACGTCGCCCTTGTAGATCCACACCTTCACACCGATCCGGCCGAAGGTGGTGCGGGCCTCGTAGAAGCCGTAGTCGATGTCGGCGCGCAGGGTGTGCAGCGGCACCTGGCCCTCGCGGTAGAACTCCGACCGGCTCATCTCGGCGCCGCCGAGACGACCCGAGCACTTGATCCGGATGCCCTTGGCGCCGGACCGCATCGCGGTCTGCTGCGCCTTGCGCATCGCGCGCCGGAAGGCGACGCGCTGACCGAGCTGCTCGGCAACGCCCTGGGCGACCAGCTGGGCATCGGTCTCGGGGTTCTTCACCTCGAGGATGTTCAGCTGGATCTGCTTGCCGGTGAGCTTCTCCAGCTCGCCGCGGACGCGCTCCGCCTCGGCGCCGTTACGGCCGATGACGATGCCCGGGCGGGCGGCGTACAGGTAGATCGTGACCCGCTCGGAACGACGCTCGATCTCCACCGAGGAGATGCCGGCGCGCTCCAGGTTCTTGGTCAGGAACTCGCGGATCTTGACGTCCTCGCCGACCAGCTCGGCGTAGTTCTTGTCCGAGAACCAACGCGTGGTGTGGTCGGTGGTCACGCCCAGGCGGAAGCCGTTGGGATTGATCTTCTGCCCCATGCTCAGGCCTCCTTCTCGCTCTTGGTGGACTTCTTGGACTTCGACTTGGTCTGCGCCAGCGCCGACTTCGGCTCGACGACCACGGTGATGTGGCTGCCGCGCTTCAGGATCCGCGACGCGGAGCCCTTGGCCCGCGGCCGGATGCGGCGCATGGTGACGCCCTCGTCGACGAAGACCTGGGAGATGAAGAGGTCCTCGACGCGCAGGTCGTCGTTGGTCTCGGCGTTCGAGGCGGCGGAGGCGACGACCTTGGCCACCGGCTCGGCGGCGGCCTGCGGGGCGAACCGCAGGGTGGTCAGGGCCTCGGTGACGTCCATGCCGCGGACGACATCGACGACGCGGCGCACCTTGGTGGGCGACATCCGGACGTGGCGCGCGATGGCGTACGAGCCGGGACGATCGCCGAGCAGGGCGGCGCGACGGCTCGGCCGTGCCTTGGTATCAGTGCTCATCAGATTGCGTTCCTATCCCTCAGCGCCCGCGCTTGGACTTGCGGTCGTCCTTCACGTGACCCTTGAAGGTCCGTGTCGGGGCGAACTCGCCGAGCTTGTGGCCGACCATGGAGTCGGTGACGAAGACCGGCACGTGCTTGCGACCGTCGTGCACCGCGATGGTCATCCCGATCATGTCGGGGATGATCATCGAACGGCGCGACCAGGTCTTGATGACAGCGCTCTTGGCGCCCTTGTCGGCCTGGGCCTCCACCTTCTTCAGGAGGTGGTCGTCGACGAAGGGGCCCTTCTTCAGGCTGCGTGGCATTTCTTCAGACTCCCGTTCAGCGCTTCTTGCCGGTCTTGCGGCGGCGGACGATCAGGCGGTTGCTCGCCTTGTTCTTGTCGCGGGTACGGCCCTCGGGCTTGCCCCACGGGCTGACCGGGTGACGGCCACCGGAGGTCTTGCCCTCGCCACCACCGTGCGGGTGGTCGACCGGGTTCATCACGACACCGCGGACGGTCGGGCGCTTGCCCTTCCAGCGGTTGCGGCCGGCCTTGCCCCAGTTGATGTTGGACTGCTCGGCGTTGCCGACCTCACCAACGGTGGCGCGGCAGCGGACGTCCACCATCCGCATCTCGCCCGAAGGCATGCGCAGGGTGGCCATCTTGCCCTCGCGGGCGACCAGCTGGATCGAGGCACCGGCCGAACGGCCGAGCTTCGCGCCACCACCGGGGCGGAGCTCCACCGCGTGCACGGTGGTACCGACCGGGATGTTGCGCAGCGCCAGGTTGTTGCCGGGCTTGATGTCGGCACCCTCACCGGCCTCGACCGTCGCACCCTGCTTCAGGTTCACCGGGGCGATGATGTAGCGCTTCTCGCCGTCGGCGTAGTGCAGCAGCGCGATCCGCGCGGTGCGGTTCGGGTCGTACTCGATGTGCGCGACCTTGGCCGGCACGCCGTCCTTGTCGTAGCGCTTGAAGTCGACCAGGCGGTACGCCTGCTTGTGGCCGCCGCCGATGTGGCGGGTGGTGATCCGGCCGGAGTTGTTGCGGCCGCCGGTCTTCTTGTTCGGGACGAGCAGCGACTTCTCCGGGGTCGACCGGGTCAGCTCGACGAAGTCGGCAACCGACGAGCCACGGCGGCCCGGCGTTGTCGGCTTGTACTTACGAATACCCATTGGTTCTTCCTCTCAGCGGTCATCCGGCCTCAGGCGGCCGGACCTCCGAAGATGTCGATGCGCTCGCCGTCGGCGATGGTGACGATCGCGCGCTTGGTGTCGGGGCGCTTGCCGGTGCCGAAGCGGGTACGCCGCTTCTTGCCGGTCCGGTTGGCGGTGTTGACACCGGTCACGGTGACACCGAAGACCTGCTGGACCGCGATCTTGATCTCGGTCTTGTTGGCATCCGGGGCGACCAGGAAGGTGTACTTGTTCTCATCGAGCAGCCCGTAGGACTTCTCGCTCACGACCGGCGCGAGCAGGACGTCGCGGTGGTCGCGGATCTTCAGTGCGTCACTCACTTGGATTCCTCGTCCTTCTCTGCCTTGGGCTTGACGGCGTTCACGAAGCCGGCCGCCTCGGCAGCCTTCTCGCTGTCGAACCAGACCTCGGCGACGGTCGCGCCGTACCACTGCGACTCAGGGGTGTGGAACTTCATCGAGTCCTCATTGCCCTTGATGTCGAAGCCGGCCGGCGGGTTCTCACCGCGGTACGAGCCCTTGCCGAACGGCTGCTCGTCGGCGCTCACCTCGGCGGTGTCGGCCACCGCGGTGGTCGCCTCGGTGGTCTCGGCGGAGCTGGCGACGGACTTGGCGCCCTTGCCGGTCGTCGGACCGGAGACGAAGGCCTCCAGCGCGGCGGCGGTGAAGACGATCTCGTCGGCGACCAGCACGTCGTAGGCGTTCAGCTGGTCGACGGCCAGCGCGTGCACGGTGGCGGAGTTGCGCAGCGACAGCCAGGCGGCGTCCTCGTCGCGGGCCAGGGCGACCAGCACCTTGTCGGTCCTGGTCACCGCAGCGATCGCGGCCAGCGCCTTCTTGGTCGAGGGGGTCTCGTCGGCGACCAGCTGGTCGATCACGAAGACCCGGCCCTCGGCGGCCCGGTCGGACAGCGCACCGCGGAGCGCGGCGGCGACCATCTTCTTCGGGGTGCGCTGGGAGTAGTCGCGCGGCACGGGACCGTGCACGACACCGCCACCGGTCCACTGCGGGGCGCGGCGCGAACCCTGGCGGGCGCGGCCGGTGCCCTTCTGGCGCCACGGCTTGGCGCCGCCGCCACGGACCTCGCCACGGCCCTTGGCCTTGTGGGTGCCCTGGCGGGCGGCGGCCAGCTGGGCCACCACGACCTGATGGATCAGCGGGATGTTGGGCTCGACACCGAACAGGGCTTCGGGAAGCTCGGCGGAGCCGGACTTCTTGCCGTTCAGGTCGACCACGTCAACGGTGAGGCTGCTCATGTTCAGGCCTCCTTCTGGTTCTTCTTGGCGGCGGTACGCAGCACGACCAGGCCGTTCTTCGGGCCGGGGATCGCACCCTTGACCAGGATCAGGCCGCGCTCGGCGTCGACCGAGTGCACGGTCAGGTTCTGCACGGTCACCTTGTCCACGCCCATCCGGCCGGCCATCCGCAGGCCCTTGAAGACGCGACCCGGGGTGGCGCAGCCACCGATGGAGCCCGGCGAGCGGTGCTTGCGGTGCACACCGTGCGAGGCGCGCAGGCCGTGGAAGCCGTGCCGCTTCATCACACCGGCGGTGCCCTTGCCGCGGCTCACGCCGGTGGCGTCGACGATGTTGCCGGCGTCGAAGGTCTCGGCGGTGACCTCCTGGCCCAGCTCGTACTCGCTGGCATCAGCGGTACGCAGCTCGACCAGGTGCTTGCGCGGGGTCACCCCGGCCTTGTCGAAGTGCCCGGCGGCGGGCTTGGTGACCTTCTTGGCCTTGACCGGTCCGAAGCCGAGCTGGACGGCGGAGTAGCCGTCGGTCTCGGGGGTGCGGACCTGGGTGACCACGCACGGGCCGGCCTGGATCACGGTGACGGGGACGACCTTGTTGTTCTCGTCCCAGAGCTGGGTCATCCCGAGCTTGGTGCCGAGGATGCCCTTGACGTTGCGTTCAGCAGTTGCAGTCACTGGTGTCACGTCCCTCAGAGCTTGATCTCGATGTCCACGCCCGCCGGCAGGTCGAGCCGCATCAGCGAGTCGACGGTCTTCGGGGTGGGATCGATGATGTCGATCAGCCGCTTGTGGGTGCGCATCTCGAAGTGCTCGCGGCTGTCCTTGTACTTGTGCGGCGAACGGATCACGCAGAACACGTTCTTCTCGGTCGGCAGCGGCACCGGGCCGGCGACCTTGGCACCCGTACGCGTCACCGTGTCGACGATCTTGCGCGCCGAGCTGTCGATGACCTCGTGGTCATAGGCCTTGAGCCTGATGCGGATCTTTTGTCCCGCCACAGTTCGTCCTTCTCCTCGTACCAACTGGTCCGGTGCTCTGCTGAGCGTTCCGTCTCGTTCCTCTGCTCCGACCCCCGCGGTCGGGTGTGTCGCGCTCTTCGGGCGCACCACCGCAGGTAGTTTTCCTGCTGTGTGGAGTGCCCGGCGCTGTACGCCCGGCCTGACGGGAGGCCTCCTGGTGCGGTGCACCCGGCTCACGCGAAGGGATTCACGATGATCCGTGGACCCTTCTGGGCCATGGCACACCCCGGCGACCCCGTCGGAGCAACCCGACAATCTTGGCAGATGTCGGCGCAGAGTCCAAATCCGGGACCCGAGTCAAGCACCCACGCTGAGCGAGCGGGTCGGAATCACCCGGCTCAGCGGCCGGTGCTGGCCAGCCCGCCGGTGTGTTCCGGGGTCTTCGCGTCAGGTACGCCGGCACCGTCGGCCGGGACATCGGGTACGCCCGGCGCGGGCTCGGCGTCCGGTCCCCCGGCGGGTGCCGGCTGCGGGGCCCGGGTGGTCGGAGCCGCGGCCGGTGGGGCCTGCGTGGTCGGCGCCTGCGTGCTCGTCGCCTTCGTGGTGGGCGGAGCCTGCGTGGTGGGGACCTGAGTCGTGGGCGCCTTGGTCGGCGGCGCCTGGGTGGTCGGCGCCTGGGTGGTCGGCGCCTTGGTCGGCGGGGCCTGCGTCGTCGGCATCTTGGTGGGTGTCTTGGTCGTGGGTGCCTTGGTGGGTGCCTTCGTGGTGGGCTGCCCGGTCGGGGCCTTCGTGGTGGGTGCCTTCGTGGTCGGCTTGCCGGTCGTCGGCCTGCTGGTCGTCGGCTTCGGCGTACCAGCGCCCGACCGGCAGCCGCTGACCGTGGCCTTCATCAGCTTGGCCGGATGATCGGAGTTGAACCCGCCGACACTCTGCTTCGTCTGCACCGCCGGCAGCGAGTCGCCCGGGGCCAGCACCACCCCGAGGTGGTCGATGCCGGTGTCCACCACCTGCTTGTCCCGCGCGGAGAACGGCGCGACGTTCTGCCGGTTGAAGTCGCCGCCGTAGACGACGGACATCCCCTTGGCATTGAAGTCGTCGATGACCCGGGTCTGCTCGGCCCGGTGCTTCAGCCACATCTCCTTGCGCCACGGATCGGCGGTGTTCTCCTTGCCGTTCCATGCCCCGGAGACCATGTGGGTGTTCATGAAGACCGTCTTCCGCCCGCTGCTGCGGTCCTTCAGCACCACCCACGAGATGTAGCGGTTCGGGCTGACCTTCTCCCGGCCGCCGTGCATCAGCTTGCGCCCGTCGGAGACGTACTCCCAGGGTGAATCGCCGCCCAGGCGTACCGAGATCGGCACCGCCAGGTCGAGCTGGAAGGTCCGCCACTCCCCCCGCTTGGGGTCGTTGAGCTTCTCGGCGCGGACCGCGTCCTTGTAGTAGTCGGGCTGGATCTCCTGCCACATCAGCACATCGGCGCCCAGTCCGGCAGCCTTGTCGACATCGGCGACCACCTTGTCGCGCGGCATCAGCGGGAGCGCCTGCACGTTGAGGGTGACCGCGCGGATCTGATCCTCCGCCGGTACGCACGCCCCCTGCTTGTCGGCGGCGACCGCACCGCCGACCAGCCCGAAACCGCCGACCAGCGAGGCGCCGGCCACCGTCACCAGTGCCGTGAGCACACCGATCTTCGCGCGCATCCCCGCCTCCCTGTCCGGTCGAGCGATTCGACCGGTCCCCCACCAGTGCAGCGGATCCGGGGTTCACCGGCCAGTGGAACCTTCCGGTGTGGTGCAACACTTCGGCTGTGGAGGTCCTGATCCAGCTCACCCTGTTCGCGGTGACGGTGCTCGCCGGCACCGTGCTCGCCAACCGGGTCCGGCTGCAACCGCCGCTGATGCTGCTGGTGATCGGCATCGTCGGCTCCTATCTGCCGTTCGTGCACGTGCCGACGCTCTCCCCCGAGCTGGTGCTGATCGGCATCCTGCCCCCACTGCTGTACGCCGCAGCGGTCACCACCTCGCTGGCCGACTTCCGCGAGAACCTCTCGGCGATCGGGTGGCTCTCGGTGGGGCTGGTGCTGTTCACCGCCGCCGGGGTCGGCCTGCTGGTCTGGCAGATCCTGGACATCCCGTTCGCCGCGGCGTTCGCGATCGGTGCGGTGGTGGCCCCGCCGGATGCGGTGGCGGCGACCGCGGTGGCCCGCCAGATCGGTCTGCCCAGGCGGGTGGTGACGATCCTCGAGGGCGAATCGCTGGTCAACGACGCGACCGCGCTGGTCTCGCTGCGGACCGCGGTGGCGGCCCTGGCCGCGCCGATCACGGTGGCCGAGGTCGGTCTGGACTTCACCCTCGCCGTCGGGGTGGCGATCCTGGTCGGGATGGTGGTGGCCAAGCTCGGTTCGATGGTGTTCTCCCGGATCACCAGCCCCGTGGTGACCACGGTGCTCAGCTTCGTGATCCCCTTCGCGGCGTACGCCCCGGCGGAGGAGCTGAAGGCCTCCGGCGTACTCGCGGTGGTGGTCGCCGGCTTGTTCATCGGCCACCACAGCCAGCGCACGATGACCGCACAGGGCCGGCTGGTGCAGCGGTTGAACTGGGCCACCGTGCAGTTCCTGCTGGAGAACTCGGTCTTCCTGCTGGTCGGCCTGCAGGTCCGCCGGATCGTCACCGAAGGGGCGGCCGAGACCTCGGGTTGGCGGTTGGCCGGGATCTGCGCGGCGGTGCTCGGCACGGTGATGCTGCTGCGGGTGCTCTGGGTCTTCGGCAGCCGGCTATGGCTGCGGCCGGCCATCAAGCGCGGCAAGGAGCCGCGGCTCAGTTGGCAGGAGTCGGCGGTGGTCTCCTGGGCCGGGATGCGCGGGGTGGTCACCCTGGCCGCGGCACTCACCCTGCCGCTGGACGCACCGGTCCGCGCCACCCTGGTGCTGGTCGCGCTGACCACCACGATCGGCACCCTGCTGCTGCAGGGCCTCACCCTGCCCCGGCTGGCGCGCCGGCTCGGTGTGCACGGACCCGATCCGCGGGAGGACGCCCTGCAGGAGGCGACGATCCTGCAGACCGCGATGGGCGCGGGGATGACGGCCGCGCGGGCAGCTGCCGGGGCCGGTGACGACGCCACCCTCGCCCGACTCGAGGAGAGCTACCAGCACCGGGTGAACGCCGCCTGGGAACAGCTCGGTCGTTCCACCGAGGAGGTGGACACCCCCTCCGAGGCGTACCGGCGGTTGCGGATGACGGCCCTGCACGCCGAACGGGAGGCGGTGCTCACGATGCGGGCCGACGGCGCGATGGATCAGGAGGTGCTGGCCCGGGTGCTCGCCGGTTTCGACATGGAGGAGTCGATGCTGGTGCTGATCGACGAACGCGATGAGGCGATCACCTCCGCCCCGCTGTCCCCCGCGCTGCCCGAGGCCCCGTGCCGGCATCTCGCGGAGGCGCCGACCACCCACGCGCCCGCGCATGCCGAGCACGGCATCGAATGCCGGATGTGTCTGCGGGAGGGAACGGTGCCGGTGCACCTGCGGATGTGCCTGGCCTGCGGTGAGATCGGTTGCTGTGATTCCTCCGAGGGTCGACACGCGAGCCGGCACCACCACGACACCGGCCATCCGGTGATGCGCTCGGTGGAACCGGGTGAGTCCTGGCGCTGGTGCTTCGTCGACGAGGTCCTCGGGTCATGAACCGGTCGTCGGCTGGGTAGGTTGGGGGAATGAGCACCCCGACCTCGACCTATCGCCTGCAGGTCCGGCCGTCGTTGACTCTCGCCGATGCCGCCGGGCTCGCCGACTATCTCACTGAGCTCGGTGTGGATGCGGTCTATCTCTCCCCGATCCTGACCGCCACGCAGGGGTCCGATCACGGATACGACACCACCGACCCGACGACCATCGACCCGGCCCGGGGCGGTGAGGAGGGCTGGCGGGAACTGCTCCGCGCCTGCCGGGCCAACCGGTTGCAGGTGGTCGTCGACATCGTGCCGAACCATCTGGGAATCTCTGCCCCGGCAGAGAATCCGGCCTGGTGGGACGTGCTGCGACGTGGCCGCGATTCGGCGTACGCAAACTGGTTCGACATCGACTGGGAGCGGGCGCCGATCCTGGTCCCGATCCTCGGTGACGACGGACTCGATGCGGTCGAGATCCGCGACGGTGAGGTGCGCTACCACGAGCACCGGTTCCCGCTCGCGCCCGGCAGCTGGCAGGAGGGTGACGAGGTGGCCGAGGTGCTGGGCCGCCAGCACTACCGGCTGGCGCACTGGCGCACCGGTGACGACCGGCTCAACTATCGCCGGTTCTTCACCGTGACCACGCTGGCCGGAGTACGCCAGGAGGATCCGGCGGTCTTCGACGCCACCCACGAACGGGTGCTGCGCTGGGTCAGCGAGGACGGGGTGGCCGGGTTGCGCATCGACCACCCGGACGGACTCACCGATCCGGGTGGTTATCTCACCCGGTTGCGCGCGGCCACCGGAGCGGACACCTGGATCGTGGCCGAGAAGATCCTGGAACCCGGGGAACGGTTGCCGCGCGAGTGGCCGATCGCCGGCACCACCGGTTATGACGCGATGACCGAGGTGAACCAGGTCTTCGTCGATCCCGATGCCGAGGCGGGGTTCACCGACTTCTATCGCGAGGTGGTCGGTGATGCCCGCGACTTCGCCGCGCATGTCCTGCAGGGCAAGGAAAGAGCGGCGACCCAGCTGCTCACCGCCGAGCTGGATCGACTCGTCTCGCTGGTCCCCGGATCGGACGTGGGCCGCGATCAGGTACGCCGGGCCCTGGTCGCACTCACCGCACACTTCCCCGTCTACCGGTCCTATCTGCCCATCGGGCAGGACCATCTCGATGCAGCGGTCACCGCGGCCCGCACCGCCGACCCGGACCTGGCACCGGTGTTGGATGCCCTGCTGCCGACCCTGTCCGACCCGGAATCCGAACTGTGCAGGAGATTCCAGCAGTTCACCGGTGCCGTGATGGCCAAGGGCGTCGAGGACACCGCCTACTACCGGTACAGCCGTTTCATCGCGTTGAACGAGGTGGGTGGCGATCCGGGGCGCTTCGGCCTGCGGCTCGACGATTTCCATGCAGCACAGGAAGAGCGGCAACGGTCGGCCCCGGAGTCGATGACGGCGCTGTCCACCCACGACACCAAGCGCGGTGAGGATGTCCGGGCCCGGTTGGCGGTGCTCAGCGAGGTCGGTGAGCTGGCCCGGGACTGGTTGCGCACCTTCATCGACGCGGCCGACCTCCCCGATCGGTCGTTCGCCTCGCTGCTCGGCCAGACCTTCGCCGGGGTGGGGCCGATCGAGCGGGACCGGATGCATGCCTACGCGGAGAAGGCGATGCGGGAGGCATCCACCGCTACCAGTTGGACCGACCAGGACGCCGACTTCGAGGCGGCCGTGCACACGGCCGTCGACCGGGTCTATGACGATCCCGATCTGAACGATGCGCTGCGCCGGTTGCTGAGCCAGATCGAACAGCCCGGCTGGTCCAATGCGCTCGGCCAGAAGCTGGTGCAGCTGACGATGGCCGGTGTCCCGGATGTCTATCAGGGCACGGAATTGTGGGATGACTCCCTGGTCGATCCGGACAACCGGCGGCGCGTCGATTTCGACGAACGGCGGGGGTTGCTGGAGCTGTCCGAGCCACCGGTGGTCGACGACACCGGCCGGGCGAAGTTCTGGTTGGTGCGGCATGCGCTGCGGTTGCGTCGCTCCCGCCCGGATCTGTTCACCGGTTACGGACCGATCACCGCCGAGGGCCCGGCGGCGCGCCACCTGCTGGGCTTCGACCGGGGTGGCGCGATCAGCCTGGCGACCCGGTTCCCGTACGCGCTGAGCGCCAGCGACCACGGCTGGAATGACACCACCGTTGAACTTCCGGGCGCCGTCGTCGATGTGCTGACCGGCTCCCGGTACGAGGGCCGGACCCCGGTCAGCGACATCTTCCACCACTATCCCGTGGCCCTGCTGACGCTCATCGAGTAGGTCGCGCAGCGACCGTCCCCCACGCTCCTCGAGTAGGTCGCGCAGCGACCGTCCCCCACGCTCCTCGAGTAGGTCGCGCAGCGACCGTGTCGAGAGGTGCGTGGGCAGGGCGCTCGGCGACCAGGCTCGATCGGGCTGATTCGTGGCTCGCTCCACTTCGCGGCTCAACTCTCACTCTGCGGCCTGCATGCGGTCCGCGGAGTGAGAGTTGAGCCGCAGAGTGGGGAACGATCGCCAGGGAAGGCGGGGCTGATGCTGGCGGGCTGCGGTGCGTGGTCGACACCCCGGCGAGTCGGCGGCAGGATCAACCGAGCCGGCCTCTCGACACGCTCGCTGCGCGAGCTACTCGAGGACCGTGAAAGGGAACGGTCGCTGCGCGAGCTACTCGAGGACCGTGAAAGGGAACGCTCGCTGCGCGAGCTGGGGAGGTCATCTCGACACGCAGCCCATTGCTCCGCAGGCTCCGCATGGGCCGCTACTCGATGACCGTCAGGCGAGACCTTCGGCTTCGGCCACGGAGGTCGGGTCGTGGCCGAGCACGGTCAGCCGGAGATCGGCGTCGCAGTAACCGCCGAGCACGTGCAGCCCGCTGTGCTCACGCAGCAGCTGATCGGCTCGGTCACCGGCCAGGGTGTGCTCGGCGACCGGGTGCCGCCAGTGCGCCGCGATCACGTGCCCGTCGGCGGGCAGTCGGCGGCCGACGCGTTCGACGATCTCGATCACCTCGGGCTCGGTGAGGTAGTAGAGCACCTCGCTGAGCACCACCAGGTCGTGCCCGTCGGGCAACCGGTGCTCGCGCACGTCGGCCAGCTCGAACCGGACGCGGTCCGAGGCCACCCGGTCCCGGGCCCGCTCCACCGCGGCGGGCATCAGATCGGTGGACAGCAACCGGTCGCAGCGTTCGGCGAGCGCCTCGCTGAGGACACCGATCGAGCAGCCGGGTTCGTAACCGGAGCGGTACCGACGCCTGGGCAGGGCGGCCACGGTGAGCGCGCGCTTGCGCTGCTCGTACCACTTGGAGGTGAACCCCCACGGGTCGGCGGCCCGGGCGTACTGGGTCTCGAAGTAGCCGGCAGTCATTCGATGAGCACCTCCTCGGCGGTGACCAGCCGGTCCAGCACCGGTCGCGGCAGCACCGGATCCCGGCCCGGTCCGGGTGGTTCGAGCTGGCTGGTGAACGCGGCCACCGCCTCGGCCTTGAGCTGCTGCAGGTCGGCGGGCAGCGCTACCCGACGGGCGGCCGGTCGTGGACCGGTCGGATCGTCGGGCCGGCCCCAGTGCCACCACCAGACCGGGTAGGACAGCAGGCGCGCGCCGACCCCGGTCGCGGCCCTGGTGGCGGCTCGGCCGCAGGCGTCGTGATCGGGATGCCCGTCCTGCGGCCAGGTGCTCAGGCAGATCGTCTGCTCATCGAGGTGGCCGGCGATCAGTTCGACGAGCACCGCCTCGTCGGCGGTGACGGCGCCGTCCTGCAGACCGAGCCGCAGCGGGGCCGGCAGGCCGAGCAGGGCGCAGGCCCGTTCGGACTCGGCGCTGCGGCGCACCCCCAGCTCCTGGGCCGACCAACCGGCGGGCGCCGGCGCGGCGGTGCCGTCGGTGACGGCCAGCACGGTGACCGGTACGCCGCTGCGGGCCAGCAGGTGCAGCAGACCGCCGACGCCCAGGATCTCGTCATCGGGGTGCGGCGCGACCACCACCACCCGCCGCCAGTCGGCGTACGACAACTCCGGCAGACTCTCCCGCCAGCCACGCCAGCACTCGGCCGGGGTGCCCGGGTGGGCTTCGGTCACCGGCGGCACGTCGGCCAGCGAGTGCGGTTGCTCGGCGGTCATCGGCGGACCAGTTCGCCGAGGCCGGCCAGGTCACGTTCGGCGTGGCTCTGCCGCAGATAGATGCTCAGGTCCGCGACAGCACGAGCGTGCTCGGCGTCCTGGCAGAGCGGACCGGCACCGAGCGCCCGCCCGACCCGGTCGATGGTCAGCGCGGCGGCCGCCTCGACGATCGCCCGCACCCGCAACGCCCGGATCCGGGCCGCCGGCGCATCCTCCGGCGCGGCATCCACCTCGGCGCCGGCCGCGGCCAGGGTCCAGCGGGCCCCGGCCAGCGCCGCGTCCACCGCGCCGAGATGGGCCAGGGTGATCGGGTCGTCGCGGCGGGAGCCGCGCAGGGTGTCGGCGACGGCCTCGGCCCCGCCGGCCCAGCAGGCGGCGACGCCGGCCCCGCCGTGCCAGAACCCGGCCCGGTCGAGATAGTCGGCACCGCTGCCGACCCTGGTCGCCGGAACCTGATCCAGGTGCACGGTGTGGGTGGCCGAGCGGGTCATTCCGGGGTTGGCCCAGGCCTCCTCGACGCGGACGCCCGGTCCGGTGAGTTCGACCGCGGCCAGCAGTCGCCGGTCGGGATCGGCGGCGTCGCGGACGGTGATCAGCGCGTGGTCGCAGAGGCCGGCACCGGAGCACCAGGGCTTGGCGCCGTCGAGCAGCAACCGGTCGGGATCCTCCGGGTCGGGCTGGGCGCGCACCACCGGCCGGGGTGGTTCGGCCGCCCAGACCCCCCACCACTGCCCCGGTGCGAGCAGGTCGGTGCGGCCGAGCTCGGTGAGGATGGCGGTCGCGTCGGCGTGCGCCTCGACCAGCCGGCCGACGACGATGTCGGTGCGGGCGAGATCGGCCAGCCGCTGCCACCGCTCGGCGGTGTGCCCGTGGCCGGGCAGCGGCCACTGCGGACCGGCCAGCGCGCTCCGCACCTGGTCGGCGAGGCTCACCGGCCACCCCCCTCGGTGGAGAGCGGGTGGCGTTCCTCGAAACGCAGCTGCTCCTCCAGCGCATCCAGGGCGGCGGCGAACCCGCCCGGCGCGCGGGTGGAGCGGCGAGCGGAGGTGAGGACCGGCGCGGCATCGGACCAGTCGACGGGCAGCTGGGCGTCGACGGCGGCCCGGACCAGCTCGACATCCTCATGCACCCGCAACGGCTTGAACCCGCCCAGGCTGCGGTAGGCGCCGAGGCGTACCCCGAGGTTCGCACCGTGGACGTGCCGGTGCCCGGGTTGCAGGTCGTAACCGAGATCGTGCTGGGCGAGCAGTCCGGGCGCGCGGCCCGACCAGTCGTCCACCCGGACCGTGCCGACGAACAGATCGTGCCCGGCGGCGGCGCTGTCCAGCTGCGCGACCAGCCAGTCGGCCGGTACCTCCGAGTCGGCGTCGGTGCAGGACAACCAAGTACGCCGCCCCGGCGACTCGACCTCGGGGGCCTCGAGCAGGTCGGCGAAACCGACGGCCCGCGCGGCGCCGACGTTGCGGTACTGCACCTCCAGAGAGTGCACCCAGCGCGGCACCTGGGCGGCGGTCGCGTCCTGGCAGGCGTCCAGCACCACCCGGACCCGCACCGGGATCCGGACCCGGCGGACGGCCCGCTGCACCGAGGCCAGACAGGTGGCGAGCCAATCGGCCTCGTTGTGTGCGGGCACGACCACGACCATCGCGTCGATCCCGGTCACCGACCCTCCTCGTTCTCGGCCATCGCCATGTGTTGAGTTCGTCCCGGGGTGTTACCCAGTGGCCGATCGGCTCATCCACCATCGGATTCGTCGCTAGGGTCGGCCCATGGCAGGTAAGTCGAAGTCCGGGCGTCGCAAGCGGATGGACAAGTCGCTCTACGAGGCCGAGCTGTTCCGGCTGCAGGGTGAGCTGGTCAAACTCCAGGAGTGGGTGAAGGCCACCGGGCAACGGGTGGTGATCGTCTTCGAGGGCCGTGATGCCGCCGGCAAGGGTGGCGCGATCAAACGGGTCACCGAATATCTCAACCCACGGGTCGCCTCGATCGTCGCCCTGCCGGCGCCGACGGAGCGGCAGCGCAGTCAGTGGTATTTCCAGCGCTATGTGGAGAATCTGCCGGCCGCCGGCGAGATCGTGCTGTTCGACCGCTCCTGGTACAACCGCGCCGGGGTGGAGCGGGTGATGGGTTACTGCACACCCGAGGAGTACCGGCGGTTCCTGCACCAGTGCCCGATCTTCGAGCGGCTGCTGGTCGAGGACGGGATCCTGCTGCGCAAGTACTGGTTCTCGGTCTCGGATTCGGAGCAGGAGAAGCGATTCCGCTCCCGGCTGGAGGATCCGATGCGCCGCTGGAAGCTCTCCCCCACCGACCTGGAGTCGCTGACCCGGTGGGAGGACTATTCGCGGGCCAAGGACGAGATGCTGGTGCACACCGACATCGCCGAGGCGCCGTGGAACGTGGTCGAGTCCGAGGACAAGCGCCGGGCCCGGATCAACATGATCGCCCACCTGCTCGATTCGATCCCGTGGACCACGTTCGAACAGCCCGAGCTGACGCTGCCGAAGCGGCCGCCCTCGACCGGGTACCAGCGGTTGGAGCGCGATCTCCAGCACGAGGTACCCGATCACGCCGCCCGGGTCGAGCAGGCCGAGCGGGGGCGTACCTCGGCACGCGAAGCCGGCTGACCGCTAACCCGGCCCCGGGCCGTGATGCCCGAGCGGGACGCGTTCGGTGAGGCCGAGGGCGGCGAGCAGGGAGGGCAGCATCGCCTTGGCGGTACGCCGGTAGCCGGCCGAGGAGGGGTGGAAGCGGTCCAGGCTGAACATCTCGTCGGGGTTGGTGATGAAGAACGGCCCGACGGCGCGGGCCAGGGACACCGCCCGGGCACCGTGGGCCAGCGCGACCCGGCGCTGGGCGGCGGCGAGTTGGCGGCTCTTGCGGGAACCGAGGCTGCGCAGCGGCTGCGGCACCGGGCGCAGCGTCCCCAGATCGGGGCAGGTGCCGACGACCACCTGAGCGCCGCGGGCCTGCAACCGTTCGATCGCCTCCGCCAGGTGCGCCACCGATTCGCCGATCGGGATCCGGTGGGTGACGTCGTTGCCGCCGACGACGATCACCGCCAGGTCCGGTCGGTCGGCGGGGGTGAGCCGGTCCAGCTGAGTGGCCAACATCCCTGACTCGGCACCGATCCGGGCGATGGTACGCAACCGGACCGGTCGCTGGGCCCGCTTGGCGAGCCCCTTGGCGAGCCGGGCGCCGAGGGTGTCCTTGGGCCGTTCGGCGCCCAGCCCAGCGGCCATCGAGTCGCCGACCAGCAGCAGCTCGATCGGCTCGCCGGGCAGCTTCCTCTTGTAGACCTTGTCGGCATCCGGCGCGATCTCGCCGAAGGGGTCGCCGATGATCCGTCGGGCGATCGCCGCCTGCCGGCGCAGCAGTTCCCGGCTGCCGAGATGCCCGACCAGCAGCAACCCGGCCGCGCTGCCCAGCCAGCCGAGTGTCCAGATCGTGCGCCGCCGCTCCACGCCAGTGTTCTGCCACGGCCAGATGCAACGGTGGTGACATCGACATGAACGCCCGGCGACAACGTTGACCCGGGCCGACCGGTCGGGCCGGTCAGGGTTGCAGCACGACCTTGAGGCAGCCGTCGGACTTGGTCTGGAACATCCGGTACGCCTCGGCGGCCTGGTCCAGCGGCAGCCGGTGGGTCGCCAGCGTCTCGACGTCGAGGGTGGCGTTGCCGTCCCGGACCAGTTCCATCAGCTCATCGGTCCAGCGGCGGACGTTGGCCTGTCCCATCCGGATGGTCAGCTGCCGGTCGAACATCTGCATCATCGGCATCGGGTCGGCCGCGCCGCCGTAGACGCCGGACAACGACACCGTGCCGCCGCGGCGGGCCGCGCCGAGGGCCAGGTGCAGGGCGGCGAGCCGGTCGATGCCTGCCTTTTCGGTGGCTGCGCGGGCGATCGGGCCGGGCAGGCTGCTGACCGCCTTGACCACGCCCTCGGCGACCGGGCTGCCGTGCGCCTCCATCCCGACGGCGTCGACCACCCCGTCGGCACCGCGGCCCTGGGTGAGGTCCTTGATCGCCGCGGCCGGGTCGGACAGGGTCCGGATGTCGACCGCCTCGACGCCGTGCGCACGGGCCGTCTCCAACCGCTCGGGCACCAGGTCCAGCCCGATCACCCGGTCCACCCCGAGCACCTGGGCACAGCGGGTGGCGAGCTGGCCGACCGGGCCGAGCCCGACGACGACCAGCGTGTCACCCTCGCCCACGCCGGCGTACCGCACTCCCTGCCAGGCGGTCGGCAGGATGTCGGAGAGGTAGAGGTAGCGCTCGTCCGGGCCGTCGGTGGGCAGCACCACCGGGCCGTACTGGGCCTGCGGGACGCGGACGTACTCGGCCTGCCCGCCCGGTACGGAGCCGTAGAGTCGGGTGTAGCCGAACAGGGCGGCGCCGCTGTCCTGCTGGGTGACCTGGGTGGTCTCGCACTGCGACTGCAGCCCGCGCTGGCACATCCAGCAGTGGCCGCAGGAGATGGTGAAGGGCACCACCACGCGGTCGCCGACCTGCAGGTTGCCGGCCTGCGGGCCGACCTCCTCGACGATGCCGAGGGCCTCGTGGCCGAGGATGTCGCCGCGGTCCAGGAAGGGCGCCAGCGGCCCGTAGAGGTGGAGGTCGGAGCCGCAGATCGCGGTCGAGGTGACCCGCACGATCGCGTCGGTGGGCTCGAGGAGGACCGGGTCGGGCACTTCGGTGACCTCGACGTTGTGTTTGCCCTGCCAGGTGACTGCTTTCACGGTTCATCCCTCTCGGAGTCGAACGGATCGTGGATCCTCTGGGGTTGTTTCCCACCCGACCGGGGGGCCCATTCATGGTCGCGGGGTCTGCTTGCGAGGATGAGGCCATGACCGAGTTGAACTCCGTGCTCACCGACCTGGCCGGCCGGATCACCGACACCCTCGACGGTGTCGTCGACGGGCTGGACCAGGACACCGCCGAACGGGTGCCGGCAGAGGGCAGCAACACCATCTGCTGGCTGCTGTGGCACAGCGCGCGCGGCATCGACCTGCAGTTGCGCGGGCTGACCGGTGACGATCAGCGGTGGGGCGAATGGAAGCCGCGGTTGGGGATCCCGCTGGCCGACGACCAGCTCGGGTCGGGCGAGATGGGTTATGGACAGTCCCCCGCCGACGCCGCCAAGGTGGCCGCACCGGTCGGTGAGTTGGCGGCGTACCTGCGCGTGGTGACCGATGACCTGGTCGACTACTGCTCCCGCGTGACCGACGCCGAGTTGGCGAAGGTGATCGATGAGAACTGGGATCCGCCGGTGACCGCCGGCGTACGCCTGGTCTCGCTCATCGATGACGTGATCCAGCACCTCGGTGCGGCGGCCTACCTGCGCGGCTTCTTCGGTGGCTGACGTCGTCCTGCTGACCGGGCCGCCCGGGTCGGGCAAGTCGACGACCGCGCGGGCCCTCGCCGCCGGTTTCCCGCGGGCCGTGCACCTGCACACCGATGACTTCTGGCACTGGATCGTCGCCGGAGCGATCCCGCCGTATCTGCCCGAGTCGGATGCGCAGAACCAGACCGTGTTGGCGGTGCTCGCGGGTGCTGCAGCTGGCTATGCCGGTGGTGGTTTCACGACCGTGGTGGACGGCATCATCGGCCCCTGGATGCTCGACCACTTCCGCCCGCTCGGCGGGCCGGGTGGTCTGCGGTTGCACTATCTGGTGCTGCGCCCCTCCCGAGCCGAGACCCTGCGGCGGGCCCAGGCGCGTACCGCACCCGATGCGCTGGTCGACGAGGGCCCCGTGCTGTCCCTGTGGGATCAGTTCGCCGACCTGGGAGTGCTGGAGCCCCACGCGCTCGACACCACCACCCAGACCCCGGACGAGACGCTTGCCGCGGTACGCGAGGGGGTGGCCAGCGGCGCCTATCTGCTCACCCCTCCCCTGCCGCCCGAAAATTGATGCGGCTCTGATGCCCACGAAGCATCAAAGAAATCTTTGATGCCCGAGAGGGATCAAGAAAATCCTTGATGCTCTGTAGGGATCAAGAAAAACCTTGATGCTCGGTAGGCATCAAGAAAAACCTTGATGCCCGACAGGGATCAAACCCCTATTGATCTGGGGGGACCCGGGGAGAGGTCAGCGGGGGTGCGGGATGCGGTCGGCGAGGGAGCAGGCGGGGGTGCCACCGGGCATTCGTTCGCGATTGTCGGCGATCCAGCGGTAGATGAACCCCGCCGGGCGTTCCAGCGCCTGGGAGTCGAGCACGACGCCGAGGGTGCGCAGCAGCGGATTGCCGGTCTTCAGGATGCCGGCCCAGGCGTGGTGGCCGAAGCTGACCCGGCCAGCCGCGTCGACGAAGGCCATCGACTCGAGCGCCTCATCCATGGTGATCCCGTACGCCGCCAGATCGGCGGTCTGCAGTTCCTCGAAGCGGGTCCCCAACCGCAACCGGGAGACGACGCCGACGCTGCGCGTACAGAATCCGCAGTCGGCGTCGTAGAAGGCAACGGGACCACGGGTGCTCATACCTCAACGATACCGGCCGACCTGGGCGATCCATCGAATCCTGAGGCGATCCATCGAGCCCCACAGCACTCGATGGTTACAACCAGGATTCGATGGATCGCGAGGCCGACCGGAGAACGACGAGGCCCCCGGACCTGGCGGTCCGGGGGCCTCGTTCGGTTCAGATCAGATCACTTGAGGATCGTTGAGTCGAAGACTCACTTGAGGATCTTGGTGACACGACCGGCACCAACGGTGCGGCCGCCCTCACGGATGGCGAACTTGAGCTCTTCCTCCATCGCGATCGGCTGGATCAGGTGCACCGTCATGTCGGTGTTGTCGCCCGGCATGACCATCTCGGTGCCCTCGGGCAGCTGGATGGTGCCGGTGACATCGGTGGTGCGGAAGTAGAACTGCGGCGAGTAGTTCGAGAAGAACGGCTTGTGACGGCCACCCTCGTCCTTGTTCAGGATGTAGACGCGCGCCTCGAAGTCGGTGTGCGGAGTGGTCGAACCCGGCTTGATGACACACATGCCGCGCTCCACGTCCTCCTTCTTGGTGCCGCGGAGCAGCAGGCCGACGTTCTCACCCGCCTGGCCCTCATCGAGGATCTTGCGGAACATCTCCACACCGGTGATGGTGGTGGTCTGCTTGGTCTCGCGGATGCCGATGATGTCGACGGTCTCGCCGGTCTTGACGATGCCGCGCTCGATCCGGCCGGTGATCACGGTGCCACGACCGGTGATGGTGAAGACGTCCTCCACCGGCATCAGGAACGGCTTGTCGGTCTCGCGCTCCGGCTGCGGGATGTAGTCGTCCACAGCGTTCATCAGCTCGAGGATGGAGTCGGCCCACTTCTCATCGCCCTGCAGCGCCGGGAAGGCGGCAACGCGAACGACCGGGGCGTCCTCGTCGAACTCCTGCGAACCGAGCAGCTCGCGGACTTCCATCTCGACGAGCTCGATGAGCTCCTCGTCGTCGACCATGTCGCACTTGTTCAGCGCGACGACCATGGCGGGCACACCCACCTGGCGAGCCAGCAGCACGTGCTCGCGGGTCTGCGGCATCGGGCCGTCGGTGGCGGCCACGACCAGGATCGCGCCGTCCATCTGCGCCGCACCCGTGATCATGTTCTTCACGTAGTCGGCGTGGCCCGGGCAGTCCACGTGGGCGTAGTGGCGCTTCTCGGTCTGGTACTCGATGTGCGCGATGGAGATGGTGATACCGCGCTGACGCTCCTCGGGGGCCTTGTCGATCGAGTCGAACGGCGACGCCTCGTTGAGGTCGGGGTACTTGTCGTGGAGCACCTTCGAGATCGCCGCGGTCAAAGTGGTCTTGCCGTGGTCAATGTGCCCGATGGTGCCGATGTTGACGTGCGGCTTGGTCCGCTCGAACTTGGCCTTTGCCACTTGATGGGCTCCTTCTATGTTGATGCCGCGCCGGTTGCGTGGCATCGATGGTTTACACGATTGATCTTTACTGCTTTACGTCTGTCTTGCTACCAGACCGGGAGGGCGTACGCGCGCGCCAGGCGCGTGGCCACCCGGCCCAGTCTTGTGCACCTTGGCGGCGGAGTCAAACCAGTTGGTCCGCCGCCAGGGTGCACCCGGCGATCACTCGCCGCGGGCCTTCTGGATGATCTCCTCGGAGACGTTGCGCGGGGTCTCGGCGTAGGAGTCGAACTCCATCGAGTAGGACGCCTGGCCCGAGGTCTTCGACCGCAGGTCGCCGACGTAGCCGAACATCTCCGACAGCGGCACCAGCGCATCAACGACCTGGTTGCCGTGCTCCTCGCGGGTGCCCTGCATCTGGCCGCGCCGGGAGTTGATGTCGCCGATGACGGTGCCCAGGTAGTCGTTGGGCGTGGTCACCTCGACCTTCATCATCGGCTCCAGCAGCGCCGGGTCGGCCCGCCGAGCGGCCTCCTTGAAGACGTTCAGACCGGCGATCTTGAACGCCAGCTCGGAGGAGTCGACGTCGTGGTAGGCGCCGTCCAGCAGGGTGACCTTGATGTCCTCGACCGGGTAGCCGGCGAGCACACCGGTGGTCATGGCCTCCTGGATGCCCTGGTCCACCGAGGGGATGTATTCCTTGGGGATGCGGCCACCGGTCACGGCGTTCACGAACTCGTAGCCGGCACCGGTCTCCTGCGGCTCCATCGCGATGATGACCTTCGCGTACTGACCGGAGCCACCGGACTGCTTCTTGTGGATGTACTCGACCTTGTCGACCTTGCGACGCAGGGTCTCGCGGTAGGCCACCTGCGGCTTGCCGATGTTGGCCTCGACCTTGAACTCGCGCTTCATCCGGTCGATCATCACCTCGAGCTGGAGTTCGCCCATGCCACCGATGATGGTCTGGCCGGTCTCCTCGTCGGTGTGCACCCGGAAGGTCGGGTCCTCCTCGGCGAGCCGCTGGATCGCGACCGAGAGCTTCTCCTGGTCGGACTTGGTCTTCGGCTCGATGGCCTGTTCGATCACCGGGTCCGGGAAGGTCATCGACTCGAGCACGATCGGGTTGTTCGGGTCGCACAGGGTCTCACCGGTGGTGGTCTGCTTCAGGCCCATCACCGCGACGATCTGGCCGGCGCCGACCGAGGCGATCTCCTCACGCTTGTTGGCGTGCATCTGATACACCTTGCCGATCCGCTCCTTGCGGCCGGTGATCGAGTTCAGCACCTGCGAACCCGCCTCCAGCTTGCCGGAGTAGACGCGGACGAAGGTCAGCTTGCCCAGGTGCGGGTCGGTGGCGATCTTGAACGCCAGCGCCGACAGCGGCTCGCTGTCGGAGGCCTGTCGGGTGAGCTTCTCCTCCTCGTTGCCCGGCTTGAAGCCCTCGATGTCGGGGACGTCGACCGGAGCCGGCAGGTAGGCGATCACGGCGTCCAGCAGCGGCTGCACACCCTTGTTCTTGTAGGAGGTGCCACAGACGACGGCGGTCACCTTGGTGGAGAGCACAGCGGCGCGGATGGCGTGCTGGATCTCCTCGGCGGTGATCTCCTCCTCCATCAGGAACTTCTCGGCCAGCTCGTCGTCGAAATCGGCGAGCTGCTCGATCAGCTTCTGGTGGGCCTCTTCGGCCTTGTCCTTGAGATCGGCGGGGATCTCCTCGACCTCGTAGTCCTCACCGATCTTGGTCTCACCGCGCCAGGTCAGCGCCTTCATGGTGACCAGATCGACGACGCCGATGAAGTCGGACTCGGCACCGATCGGCAGCTGCAGAACCAGCGGGGTGGCCTTCAGCCGGTCGACGATCGTCTGCACGCAGTAGTCGAACGAGGCACCGGTGCGGTCCAGCTTGTTGACGTAGCAGATCCGGGGCACGCCGTACTTGTCGGCCTGCCGCCACACGGTCATCGACTGCGGCTCGACGCCGGCGACCCCGTCGAAGACGGCGACGGCACCGTCGAGCACCCGGAGCGAACGCTCCACCTCGACGGTGAAGTCGACGTGCCCGGGGGTGTCGATGATGTTGATCTGATGGTCCTTCCAGTGGCAGGTGGTTGCCGCGGAAGTGATGGTGATGCCGCGCTCCTGCTCCTGCTCCATCCAGTCCATCGTGGCGCCGCCGTCGTGGACCTCACCGATCTTGTGGTTGATACCGGTGTAGAACAGGATGCGCTCGGTCGTGGTGGTCTTGCCCGCGTCGATGTGGGCCATGATGCCAATGTTGCGGACCTTGCCCAGGTCAGTCTTGATGTCGACAGCCACGGAAACGTTCCCTCTTGTCTGTAGTCGGGTGATCGAAAGGTGGATGGTGGAGGGCCGGTGTCGCGGGGCCCGCGCACGAGGTGCGCTGCGCTCCCGGGACCAGGTCGGCGTACGCCGGAAAGGCGAGCAGCTCGAGGTACGCCTCGGCGTACCTCGAGCCTGCGATCACCAGCGGTAGTGCGCGAAGGCCTTGTTGGCCTCGGCCATCTTGTGGGTGTCCTCGCGGCGCTTCACCGCGGCCCCCAGGCCGTTGGAGGCGTCCAGGATCTCGTTCATCAGGCGCTCGGCCATCGTCTTCTCGCGGCGCTGCCGGGAGAAGGAGACCAGCCAGCGCATCGCCAGGGTGGTCTGCCGGCCCGGCTTGACCTCGACCGGCACCTGGTAGGTGGCACCGCCGACGCGGCGGGACTTCACCTCGAGGCTCGGCTTGACGTTGTCCAGCGCCCGCTTCAGGGTCTGCACCGGATCGACACCGGTCTTGGCCCGGGTGCCCTCCATGGCGGTGTAGACGATGTTCTGCGCGACCGTCTTCTTGCCGTCCAGCAGGATCTTGCTGACCAGCTGCGAGACCAGCGGCGACCCGTAGACCGGGTCGACCAGCATCGGACGCTTCGGGGCGGGACCCTTGCGAGGCATTACTTCTCCTTCTTCGCGCCGTAGAGGCTGCGAGCCTGCTTGCGGTTCTTGACACCCTGGGTGTCCAGCGAACCGCGGATGATCTTGTAGCGGACGCCCGGCAGGTCCTTCACACGGCCACCGCGGACGAGCACCATCGAGTGCTCCTGCAGGTTGTGACCGACGCCGGGGATGTAGGCGGTCACCTCGACACCGGAGGACAGCTTCACGCGGGCCACCTTGCGCAGCGCCGAGTTCGGCTTCTTCGGGGTGGTGGTGTAGACGCGGGTGCAGACACCGCGGCGCTGGGGCGAACCCTTGAGCGCGGGCGTCTTGTTCTTGCTGACCTTGTCGGTCCGGCCCTTGCGGACCAGCTGCTGGATGGTGGGCACCGGCTGCTATCTCTTTCCGTAGTACGTCATGGCGATCCCGTCGGAACCGACTGGCAGTTCCTCAAGGTGTGACTCCGTCAGGGGTGCAGTGCGCGGGGCGCATTGCGTTGTGCTTGCCGCACCCGTCACCGGAAGGCACGCTGGGGCACGCACGAAGGTTCGGGCAGGCCGAACACAAGGACCAAGACTACCCGCGGCCCGCGAAAGGGTCAAAATAGCGCGGTTGCTAGGGTCCGGGCATGACGACACCCCGGGTTCCGGATGCCCCGCCGGCGGTCCGCCGGCAGTTGCCGCGTTGGTCCCAGTTGCGCCCGTTGCTCGGTTTCCAGGCGCCCGCGCTCGGTACCCGGGCGCGGCTGGCCCGGGCGGCCACCATCGATGACCTGCGCGATCAGGCCCGTCGGCACACCCCGCGCTCGGTGTTCGACTACACCGACGGGGCGGCCGATGACGAGTCGAGCCTGACCCGCAGCCGGGAGCTGTACGCCCGGGCGGAGTTCGCGGGCCAGGTCCTGAACGACATCGCCGCGGTCGATCTGTCCACCGCGATCCTCGGTGAACAGGTGTCGATGCCGCTGGTGCTGGGGCCGACGGGTTTCACCCGGATGATGAACCACGAGGGTGAGACCGCGGTCGCCCACGAGGCCCGACGCGCCCAGGTGGCGTACTCCCTCTCGACGATGGGCACCACCCCGTTGGAGCGGGTCGCCGAGGTGTCGGGCCCCAACCCGCACTGGTTCCAGCTCTATCTGTGGCAGGACCGGCCGGCCTCGATCGAGCTGATCGAACGGGCCAGGGAGTCCGGTTATTCGGCGCTGGTGGTGACCGTGGACACCGCGGTCGCCGGCAACCGGTTGCGCGATGTCCGCAACGGGCTGACGATCCCGCCGAAGCTGACCCCGAAGACCTTCCTCGACATGGCCACCCACCCGGGTTGGTGGGGGAATCTGCTGACCACCGAACCGCTGGAGTTCGCCTCCCTGTCGAACTGGGAGGGCACGGTCGCGGAGATGATCAACAAGATGTTCGATCCCTCGGTGACCTGGGACGACGTGGCCTGGCTGCGCGGCATGTGGCCCGGAAAGGTCGTGCTGAAAGGGATCCAGAGCGCCGAGGACGCGGTCCGCGCCTTCGATCTCGGGGTCGATGCGGTGCTGATCTCCCAGCACGGCGGCCGGCAGATCGGCCGGGGCCGCCCGCCGTTGCGGGTGCTGCCGGAGGTGCGGGATGCGGTCGGCGGCGAGCGCGAGGTGTTCGTCGACGGTGGGGTGATGAGCGGTGCGGACGTGGTCGCCGCCCTGGCCCACGGCGCCGACTCGGTGTGGGTCGGCCGGGCCTACCTCTACGGCCTGATGGCCGGTGGTCATCTGGGGGTACGCCGGGCGCTGGAGATCTTCCGCTCCGAGATCACCCGCACCATGCAGCTGCTCGGGGTGTCCCGGATCGCCGACCTGCGTCCCGAATACGTACGCCTCCCCGTCGACCCGACCGTCGCCTGAGCCCCGTCGGGTCGGCTGAGCGAGCGAGGAACGAGCGAGTCGAAGCCCCTCCGGCGAGACACCAGAAAGTGTCACCAGACCCCTGCTGCAACTGGTGTCCGGCTACAGGTTCTGGTGTCTCGTCGCCGTTCTGTCGCCAGCGCCCCGGGCCGGGCCCGCCTCAGCCCCGCGGACCGGCGTACCCGGCTCAGAGTTCGTCGCCGGACTCGATCTTCTCGAACAGCGCGACCCGGTCGGCGTGCCGACCGCCCTCGAACTCGGCGCCGAGGAAGGCGTCGACGATGGCCTTGGCCATGTCCACCCCGACGAACCGCTCCCCCAGCGCGAGCATGTTGGCGTCGTTGTGCCGGCGGGCCATCTGCGCGGAGAACGGCTCGGTGCACACCACGCACCGGGCGCCCGGGACCTTGTTCGCCGCGATCGAGATGCCGATCCCGGAGCCGCAGACGATGACCCCGCGCTCGGCCTCACCGCCGACGACCAGGTGGGCGGCCCGCGAACCCCAGATCGGATAGTCGGTGCGCTCGGCGCTCAGCGTGCCGGCGTCGATCACCTCATGCCCGAGCCCACGCAGGTGCTCGGCGAGCTCGTTCTTCAGGGTGAATCCGGCGTGGTCGGCGCCGACGGCGATCTTCATGAGTTCTCCAGCTGGCTCGGATGGCGGGCGAGGGCGATCCTGCCACAGCCGCGGCGCCCGTGCCGGGCGTACGCCTTCGGTCCTCGACCTCGCCCAGCTTTCCACCCCCGGTTACCCCCCATTCATCCGCAGCACACACAATGGCTGCGTGATTTCGGAAGAGCAGCCCGGGCGGGACCTCAACCCGCCGCCCGCGACCGAGCGGGGCCGCGTCATCGTGATCACCGGCGCGATGGCGGCCGGCAAGTCCACGGTGGCGGCGCTGCTCGCCGAACAGCTGCACCCGCGCTCGGTGCACATCCGCGGTGACGCGTTCCGCCGGATGGTGATCAACGGGCGGGCGGAGATGACCCCGGATCCCGATCCGGAGGCGCTGCGGCAGCTGCACCTGCGCTATTCGTTGGCCGCCGCGACCGCCGACCGCTACGCCGACCACGGCTTCGACGCGATCGTCCAGGACGTGATCATCGGCGCCGAACTGTCCCAGTTCATCGACCTGATCGACAGCCCGTCGCGCTACCTGGTGGTGCTCTCCCCCAGTCTGTCGGCGCTGGAGTGGCGGCAGGAGCAGCGCGCCAAGGCGGGCTCGGTCTATTTCTCCCCCGGTGCGATGGACACCGCACTGCGCCAGGAGACGGCCCGGATCGGCTACTGGCTGGACTCCTCCAGCCAGACCCCCGAGGAGACCGTCGGCGACATCCTCGGCAACCTCGACCAGGCCCGGGTCTGACTATTCCCCGGTACGCCCGTCCGCGGCCTCGGCGAGCAGGTCGGCATGGCCGGCGTGGCGGCCGTACTCCTCGATCAGGTGCAGCAGCCAGCGCAGATTGATCCGGGTCTCCCCGTCGCGCAGGGTGCCGGCCGACAGGGCGTCCAACGAATCGACCTCGGCGATGATCCGGTCGCTCCGCTCGACGGCGGCCCGCCAGTCCCGCCGCAGCTCGTCACCCGGCAGTTGGGCGGCCCGGTGCCAGTCCCAGTCGGCGTCCTCGGCCCAGGGGGCGCTGCGCCACGGCTCGCTCGGGGCCCCACCGAGCCAGACATGGGTGAGCCAGTGGTCCTCGACGAAGGCCAGATGGCTGAGCAGCCCACCCAGGGTCATCGTCGACGGCGCCAGCGGCCAGCGCAGTGCGGCATCGTCCATGCCGGCGGTCTTCCATTCGATGGTGTCGCGGAAGTAGTCGAGGTAGCCCTGCACCGTGGTCCGCTCGTCGGCCGTCGCCACCAGGCCGGGGTCGGTGCGCTCATCGGGGAGGTCCATGGTCGGTCACGCTAGCCTCGGCGGGTGCCACCACGCTCGCCATTACCGCCGCGCCACGGGCTGCAGGCCGCCTGGCTGCGGACGCCGGACCGCGGCAAGGAGCCGCCGGGGGCGTGGGCGACGATGCGGGACTTCCTGGTGGCGCGTTTGGGGCCGCTGGGTGCCGACGGGGTGGATCGGATGCTTGCCGCGGGCGAGTTCGTGGATGCCGCCGGCCGGCCGCTGACCGGTGCGGAGGCGTACACCCCGCACACCTTCGTCTGGTTCCACCGCGAGCTGCGCGCCGAGCCGCGGGTGCCGTTCGAGTTGCGGGTGGTGTACGCCGACGAGCGGATCGTGGTGGTGGACAAGCCGCACTTCCTGTCCACGATCCCGCGCGGACGGCACGTCACCGAGTCGGTGGTGGTCCGGGCCCGGCAGCAGCTCGACCTGCCCGGGCTCGGGCCGGCGCACCGATTGGACCGGCTCACCGCGGGCCTGGTGCTGCTGACCACCGAACCGCGCTGGCGGGCGGCGTACCAGCAGGTCTTCGAACACCGGCTGGTGAGCAAGCGCTACCTGGCCCTGGCCAACCACGACCCGAGGCTGGCGCTGCCGCGGACCGTCCGCTCGCACATCGTGAAACGCCGCGGATCCCTGCAGGCACAGGAGATCCCGGGTCTCGAGCCGAACGCGGAGACCCTGGTCGAACGGGATGAGGTGCGCGGTCGGTACGCGCGCTATCGGCTCACCCCGCGCACCGGGCGCACCCATCAACTGCGGCTGCACCTGAACTCGCTCGGCCTGCCGATCCTCGGCGACCCGCTCTATCCCGAGGTGCTGGACGTCGACATCGACGACTTCTCGACCCCGCTGCAACTGCTGGCCGCCGAACTGGAGTTCACCGACCCGGTCGACGGCCGGCCGCGACGCTTCGTCAGCGAGCGCACACTGGACTGGCCGACGGTGGAATAGTTGTCCTCGATCATGAACAGCGAACCACGACTCAGCGGCTGCCCGATCCGGCTGCTCTTCCACGAGCCCCGGATCCCGGGCAACACCGGCGCCACGATCCGGCTGGCGGCGGCCACCGGTTGCGAACTGCATCTGGCCGGGCCGCTCGGGTTCGAGCTGGACGACACCCGGTTGAAGCGGGCCGGCCTGGACTACCACGATCTGGCGCATCTCGTTGTACACAAGGACATCGAGGCCGCCTACGAGGCGCTGCTGCCGGCCCGGGTGTGGGCGTTCACCACCGGTGGGACGCGCGGCCACGCCGAGGTGACCTACGCCGAGGGCGATGTGTTGCTGTTCGGCCCGGAGCCGACCGGGCTGGCGCCCGAGGTGCTCGCCGACGAGCGGATCACCGAGCAGCTGCGGATCCCGATGCTGGCCGGGCGCCGGTCGCTGAATCTCGCGACCAGCGCCGGCGTCGCGGCCTATGAGGTGTGGCGCCAGTTCGGCTTCCGCGGCGCCGTCTGAACCGAGGGCTGCGATCCATCGATCCTTGCGTACATCCATCGCGTCCTGGAGCACTCCATGGATGCACCCAGGGTTCGATGGATGGCGAGAGCGAGACCTACGACCTACGCCGCGGTACCCGGTGTCGGCAGTTCCGCGAGCAACCCGCCGGTGAGCCCGTCGAGATCGTCGAGCACCGCGCTCGCCCGGGCCAGCACGTCGGCGGGCGGCGGGTGGAAGTGCGGCGGGATCGCCACCACCGCCATCCCGGCGTTCAGTGCGGAGCGGATCCCATTGGCGGAGTCCTCCACCGCGACCGCCCGCTGCGGCTCCACCCCGAGCCGGCGGCAGCATTCGGCGTACCCGTCGGGCGCGGGTTTGCCGGCGGCGACCTCCTCGGTGGAGACGGTGGCCGAGAACAGCTCGGTGACGCCGAGTTCGGCCAGGGCGGCGTCCAGCAGCACCCTGGGTGAGCTGGTGGCGGCGCCGAGCAGCCCGGTGGCGGCATGCATCCGGCGAACGGCGTCGACGGCGCCCGGGAGCACCGGCAACCCGCGGTGGTAGTGCTCGAGCATCCCGTCGATGGTGCGCTTCGCGACCTCCTCGGGCGTACCGCGGACACCGACCGTCTCGGCCAGGTAGCGGCTCCACTCCGGGGTGGACATGCCGAGCATCGCGCTCGTGGCATCCGCGGGCCAGTCCCGGCCATCGGCCGCCGCGAGCCCGCGGCGCACCTCGTCCCAGAGGTGTTCGGTGTCGATCAAGGTGCCGTCCAGGTCGAAGACCACTGCTGCCACATCCATGGCTTCACCCTCCCATGCGCCGTGGAGCGAGCGGGTTCAGGCCGCCACCCCGGCCAGCCGGGCGTACCGGCCACCCCGCGTACTGAGTTGATCATGGTCACCGATCTCGGCCACCCGACCATGATCGAGTACGACGATCTGGTCGGCTGCCGCGACCGTGGAGAGCCGGTGCGCGATGGTGATCGTGGTGCGCCCCTGGACCAGTTCGTCGAGGGCGCGCTGCAGTTCACGCTCGGTCTCGTTGTCCAGGGCACTGGTCGCCTCGTCGAGGACCAGCACCTTCGGGTCCCGCAGCAGGGTGCGGGCGACGGCCAGCCGCTGCTTCTCCCCGCCGGAGAACCGGTAGCCGCGGGATCCCACCACCGTGTCCAGCCCCTCGGGCAGACCGGTCACCAGCTCATCGATCTGGGCGGCGGCCAGCGCCCGCCAGAGGACGTCCTCGTCGGCGTCCGGGGCGGCGAGCAGCAGGTTCTCCCGGATGCTGGCATGCACCAGATAGGGGTCCTGGCTGACCACGCCGACGATCCGGGCGAGGTCGGCGAAGGCCAGGTCCCGCAGGTCGATGCCGTCGATGGTGACCCGCCCCGCGCTCGGATCGTGCAGCCGGGAGACCAGCGCGGCGAGGGTGCTCTTGCCCGAGCCGGTCTCCCCGACCAGGGCCAGCGCACTGCCGGCGGGCACCGTCAGGTCCACCCCGGCCAGGGCATCGGAGTCGGCGTCCGGATAGCGGAACCAGACATCGGAGAAGCGCACCTCGCCGCGGATTCGATCATGGTCGACCGCCACCGGGCGCTCGGGTTCGGCGACATCGATCGGCAGGTCGAGATAGCCGAAGATCCGGCTGAACACCGCCATCGAACTCACCCACTGCACGCCCACCGACAACAGCCCGAGCACCGGGCGGAAGATCGTCGCCTGCAGGGCGCTGAACGCGACCAGGGTGCCGATGGTCATCCCGCCGGAGGTGATCGGGAAGCCGGCGGCCAGATAGATGAGCGCCGGGATGGTGGCGAAGACGATGGTCATCGTCGACATCCGCCAGCGACCGGAGAGCTGGGAGGCGACCTCCAGGCGGGCGATGTCGCCGGAGGCCCGGTCGAAATCCGAGCCGGTGCGGTCGGTGGCACCGAGGGTCTTGATCAACAGGGCACCGGAGACCGAGAGCCGCTCCTCGATCTGGGACTGCATCCGGGCTCGCTGGCGGGCGAGTGCGGAGGTCTTGTCGCGGCGCAGCTGCGCGACCCGGCGGCTCACCCAGATGGCCGGTGGCAGCACCACCAGCGACAGCAGCGAGAGCCGCCAGCTGAGCGCGGCCATCGCGATCGCGGTGCCGACGGCGGTGGTCACATTGGAGGCGATCGAGGTGGCGGTGGTGGTGACCACGTTCTGCATCCCGGAGATGTCGTTGGTCAACCGGGACTGCACCTCACCGGAGCGTTCCCGGGTGAAGAAGGACATCGACTGGCGCTGCAGGTGCGCGAAGACCCGGGTACGCAGGGTGTGCATGATCTGCTGGCCGATGCTGGTGGACAGCCAGGTCTGCAGCACCCCGAGCACCGAGGTGGCGACGGCGATGCCGATCATGCCGGCGACCAGCCAGAGCAGCAGCCGGGTGTTGCCGTGCGGCAGCGCGTCGTCGATCACCGAGCGGACCAGGAATGGCTGCGCGAGCGAGATCACCGAGGAGGCGATGATCAGCGCCATCACCGCGGTGACCGCCGGCCAGCGGCCACGGAAGAGGGCCAGCACGCGGCGCGCACTGACCGGGGATTCGGCGAGCTGGGCGCGGTCGGCGGCTTCTTCCCGCTCGGAACCGCGGCGGCGGCCGCCGGAGGAGTCGAGCTGACTCACAGGCTCTCCTCTCGTCAGGGGATTCGGGCGTGGCGTCGCTCCCATTTAATGAGGCAACCTCACAATGAGGCTAACACCGCATCCGCTAGGTTTGTTCCCATGGACGATGGGTCGGATGCCGGTGAGCTGGGTGATCTGGTACGCCGGACCTCGCGTGCGCTGCGCCGGATCACCGTGGCCGCCGCCGAGCCGTACGGGCTGAGCCCGCACCAGCTGCGCGCCCTGCGGGTGATCGCCGAGGCCGATCGGCCGCGGCCCTCCGATGTGGCGGAGCGGTTGCACATCCAGGCCCGCTCGGCCACCGATGTGATCGATCAGCTGGTCGGCAGTGGCCTGGTGGAGCGGACCCCGCATCCCGAGGACCGTCGGGCGAGCCTGCTGCACTGCACCGCGGCCGGTCGGCGGGCACTGACGGCGATCGAGGCCGAGCGCGGGGCCGCCACAGCGGCGTACTTCGCGGTGCTCGAGCCGGCCGAACGCACCACCTTGACCCAGCTGCTGCAGCGCCTCAACGCCGAGGGTCCGGAGTGCCCGACTCAGCCGGCGGCCGGGACCGAGGCCCCGCGGTGGCGGCGCACATAGACCTGCCGGCGAACCTGCGCGACCACCTCGCCGTGCCGGTCGGTGATCGGGAATTCGAACCAGGGCAGGGATTTTCCGCCATCGGCGGTCTCCGTGCGGACCCGTTCCAGTTCCTCGTCACTGAGCTCCATCCGGGCGGTGACGACTCCCCTGCCCGGCCTGATGAACCGGGTCTCGGCCGCGGCGTCCCAGACGTTGTAGCCGCGCCCCAGCCGGTGGATCAGCAGCAGCGCGTGGAAGGCGTCGGTCATCGACTGCAGCGAGCCACCGAAGGCGGTGCCGTGGATATTGCTGTTCAGCCGCCGGGGGTGCAGCTCGACGGTGGCCGAGGTCCAGTCCGGCGCGATCTCCTTCACCACGATCCCGGCGCCCAGGAACGGGGGCCAGATCCGCATCCCCCACTTGAGGGTCGTCGGTGTGTACCGCATGAGGGACAGCATTGCCTACCGGCGAGTAACTTTCAAGGGGTGTCTCGGCGCGGGGCTCAGGGCAGGCGTTCGCGGATCCCGCCGACGAAGCCGTAGAGCAGCTCGTTGAACGCGGCCGGGGCATCGCTGGGCGCCTCCCCCGCGGCGTCCACCTGCTCGAACCGGGCCCCGCCGACCCCGGCGGCGACCAACCGGCCACCGGCGGTACCGGCGCGGTCCCGGTTGCCGACCACGACCAGGGTGGGTACGCCGATCTGCTGCAGCGGCGGCCCGGCCTCGCTGCCGGCCAGCTGATCCAGCATCCGCAGCATCGCGTCCTTGTCCACCCCGCGGGCCGCGAGCCGGCGGCGGGACATCGCCCGCACCGCGAGCCGTTGCGCGGTGACCGCCCAGCGCGGCGGGTTCACCTGCGGGGCGCTGAGCACCAACCCGGCGATCCGGTCGTCGCCGATGGTGGCGTGCAGCGCGACCAGCGCGCCCAGTCCGTGCCCACACAGGTAGGCGCGGTCCGCGCCGTGCTGCAACAGCACCGAGGACACCTCCGAGACCGCGTCGTCGAGGGAGAAGTCCTGCTGCCCACCGGGCCGGGTACCGCGCAGCCAGGGCGCGGCGGCCGGCAGATCGGCGGGCAGCTGTTGCACCTGCTCCTGCCAGGACTGCGGGGTCTGCCCCAGGCCGTGCAGGAAGACCAGCAGCTCATTCGCCATTGGGCCAGCCTAGTTGGCCCCGGTGATCGGCCGACGGTTCAGCCGAGGGTGATCTGGAAGACCTGCACCGCCAGGGTCATGGTGACCAGGGTGATCAGCACGATGCCGATCAGGTTGAGCCAGATGCCGCCCTTGACCATCTGCCCGATGGTCACATAGCCCGAGCCGTAGGCGATCGCGTTCGGCGGGGTGGCCACCGGCAGCATGAACGCACAGGTCGCGGCCAGCGCCACCGGGATGGTGAGCAGCAGCGGATCGGCGCCGATCCCCATCGCCACCCCGCCGGCGACCGGCAGGAAGGTGGCGGCGGTGGCGGTGTTTGAGGTGATCTCGGTGAGGAAGAGCACCCCGGCGGAGGCGATCGCGACCAGCAGCACGACCGGTACGCCGCCGAGCCCGGCGGCCTGCTCACCGATCCACTTGGTCAGCCCGGAGGAGGAGAATTGCGCCGACAGCGCGAGGCCGCCGCCGAACAGCAGCAGTACGCCCCAGGGCAGCTTGACCGCCGACTCCCAGTCGAGCAGGCGTACGCCCCGCTTGGTGCCGGCCGGCAGCAGGAAGAGCAGCAACCCGACCGTCATCGCGATCCCGGCGTCGCTGATCGGCACGCTGTCACCGAAGATCAGCGGGACCGCGATCCAGGCGACCGCGGCCAGCACGAACATCACCAGCACCCGGATCTCACCGGAGGAGACCTTGCCGAGCTTCTCCAGCTCGTCGTCCATCAGCCTGCGTCCGCCGGGGATCTCGGAGATCTCGGCCTTGAACAGCACCTTGGTGAGCAGGAACCAGCAGATCACCAGGAAGACCACCGACAGCGGCACCCCGACCAGCATCCACTGGCCGAAGCCGATGGTGATGTCGTGCTCGCGGGCCAGGTAACCGACCAGCAGGGTGTTCGGTGGCGTACCGATGATCGTGCCGAGCGAACCGAGCGAGGCGGCGTACGCGATGCCGAGCATCAGCGCGGTGCCGAAGTTGGACCGGACGACCGCCTCCTTGACCTCGGCGGACTCGGGGTCGGCGCCCTCGACCCGCTCACCGAGGCGGGTGACCAGCATCAGCACCGAGACGCCGATCGGCAGCATCATCACCGCGGTGGCGGTGTTGGAGACCCACATCGAGAGGAAGGCGGTGGCGATCATGAATCCGGCGACCACCGCCGACGGCCTGGTACCCATCGCGCGCACGGTGAGCAGCGCGAGCCGGCGATGCAGGTTCCAGCGCTGCATCGCCAGCGCCAGCAGGAATCCGCCCATGAACAGGAAGATCACGTTGTTGCCGTAGGACCCGCCGACGGTGTCGAACTTCGCGCCGCCGATGGTCGGGAAGACGATCAGCGGAACCAGTGCGGTGGCCGGGATCGGGAGCGCCTCGGTCATCCACCAGATGCCCATCAGCACGGCGGTGGCGGCGGTGATCCGGGCGGGGCGCGGGACCTCGCCGGGCATCAGGAAGAAGACCGCCAGGCCGAGCAGTACGCCGGCCGCCAGACCGATCATCCGGATCCGGAACTCGCGGCTGCCGAGGGCAGGCTGCTGCTCGCCGGGTGAGCGGTGGTCGACCTCCGCTCCCCGGTTCGGGTCAGGGTTCAGGTCGCGCAGATGGTCACCAGGAACGGATGCCGGCATGAGGCGGCCCTCCTTCGGGTCGTCTCGAACAGTGGACGCGGGTCGATCAGGCTATCCCCCACTCAGGGGCGAATCAACCGGTGCCAGAATGCCCACCATGGACGCAGCCACCCAGGACGGTGCCGAACGGGCGAAGCGGGCCCTCGAGGCCGCCGGGATCGACCACTCGGTCACCCGGCACGGGCCGGTGCGGTCGCTGGCGGAGGCCGCGGTGGCGCGTGGGGTCGAACCGGGGCAGATCATCAAGACGATGGTGGTCCGCCGCGGCGCGGAGGACCATCTGTTCGTGCTGGTGCCGGGTGATCGGCAGATCTCCTGGCCGAAGCTGCGCGACCTGCTCGGGGTGTCCCGGATCTCCATGCCCGATGCGGATGCCGCCCGGGAGGTGACCGGTTACGTGCGTGGCACGATCACCCCGTTCGGTTCGCTGCGGCAGCTGCCGGTGATCGCCGACAAGCGGATCAGCGGCACCGTCTCGATCGGCGGCGGTGCGCCCGGTGTCGCGGCCACCGTGGCCGCCGACGACCTGGTCCGGGTGCTGGACGCCCAGGTCGCCGACGTCACCGACGCCAACCCCGGCTGAGACCCCGCGTCACCCCACCCGACCATCCACCGAATCACCGCGAGGGGCTTCGACGACTGGGCCGAAGAGCGGGGTCATCGCGCGCCGCGCGCGAGCCGACGTCACGGGAGGCGAGCGTCCAGCGGCGCGCCCCCGCGATGCAGGCCCACCAAGGAGAAGACCCCCGCGTCACCCCACCCGACCATCCACCGAATCACCGCGAGGGGCTTCGACGACTGGGCCGAAGAGCGGGGTCATCGCGCGCCGCGCGCGAGCCGACGTCAGACGAGAGGTCGATGCCGCGGGTCTCCCGCAGCGAGAGGATGGTGCCGGCCGAGACCAGCAGCAGCGCGATGGCATAGATCGGGAAGAGCAGCTTCTGGTCCGGGTAGCGCCCGACGAGGGCCTGCTGGATCAGCGGGGCGGTGCCGCCGAAGAGTGCGATGCAGATCGAATACGGGACACCGACCCCGGCGGTCCGGACCCGGGTCGGGAACATCTCGGCGTACATCGCCGGCGCGATCGCCGAATAGGCCGACAGCGTGATCATCATCGTGCCCATCGCGATGAACAGCGACAGCGGGGTGTTGGACAGCACCGCATTCATCGGGATGAACAGCGCCGCGGAACCGAGCACCGAGAACAGCGCCACCTTCTTGCGCCCGATCCGGTCCGACAGCCAGCCATAGACCGGCAGCAGCGCGACGAAGATCAGGTTGGCCGCGACGCCGACCCAGAGTGCCGGTGCGGCCGGGATCTTGAGCTGGTTCTGGGCGTACGCCGGGGCGTTGACCGCCCAGGCGTAGTAGGCGACGGTACCGCCGCTGGTCATCAGGATGACCTGCAGCGCCTGCCGCCAGTGCGCCGCAATGTCTTTGAGCAGTGGGATCTTCGGCTCGTCGGTCTGCGCCACGTCCGCGACGAAGGTCTCCGATTCGATCATTCCCTTGCGCATGTAGAGGGCGTACAACCCGAATGCCGCGCCGAGCAGGAACGGGATCCGCCAGCCGAAACCGGACATCTGGTCCCTGCTGAGCACGGTGGCCAGCAGCGCACCGACCGCGAGCGCGATCATGTTGCCCGCGGTGCCGGAGACATAGATCCACGACGACCAGAGACCGCGCCGTTCCCGCGGCGCCTCCTCGACCAGATAGGTCTGCGCCGAGGGCAGTTCGCCACCGTGCGCGAGACCCTGCAGCAGGCGGGCACAGAGCAGCCAGATCGAGGCGACGACGCCGACGGTGTCGAACTCCGGCGCCAGACCGATCAGCAGCGAACCGACCGAGGCGGCCGCAACGCTCAGCATCAAAGAGAATTTGCGCCCCTTGCGGTCCCCCACCCAGCCGAACAGGAACCCACCGAGGGGACGGGCGAGGAAGCCGACGGCGAAGACGGCCAGGGTGCTGAGCACCGCCGAGGTGGGATCGGACCTGTCGAACAGATGCGCGGCCAGGAAGGCGCTCATCGCGGTGTAGACGTTCCAGTCGTACCACTCCAGGGCGTTGCCCAGACCGGTGCCGAGCAGCGTCTTGCGGATCGATTGGCGCGGTGCGGACGGCGGCGTGACCGCCGCGCTGCTCATTGCTTTTCCTGCGTCGACAGGGATTCCAGCCGGTCGATGGCGAGCTGGGCATAGAGGGCGGCACCGTCGACGAGCACCTGGTCGTCGAAGGTCGCGAACGGTGAGTGGTTGTACGCCGCGGTCGCCGGATCCACGCCCGGACCGACCGCGGAAAGGAAGGCGAAGGCCCCCGGCACCTCGTCCAGCACCCGGGAGAAGTCCTCGGAACCGGCGACCGGATTCACCATCGGCACGAACCGCTGCTCACCGAACAGTTCGGTGGTGGTGCGGGCCAGGAAGTCGGTCTCGGCCCGGTCGTTGATCGTCAGCGGGTACTGAAACTGGTACTCCACCTCGGCGTCCAAGCCGTGCGCCCGCGCGATCCCGGTGACCAGCCGCGGCAGATCCTCCCGCAGCCGTTCCTGGTTCTCGGTGGAGAAGGAGCGCACGGTCGCCTCGATCTCCGCACTGGCAGGGATCACGTTGGCCTTGGTGCCGGCGACCAGTCGGCCGACCGTCACCACCACGGGGTCGAACATGTCGAAGTGCCGGGTGACCACGGTCTGCAACGCGGTGGTGATCTCGGCGGCCACCACCACCGGATCCTTGGCGCGGTGCGGGGCCGAACCGTGCCCGCCGGCACCGTGCACCGTCACGTGCAGCACGTCGGAGGCCGACATCAGCGGGCCGGGCCTGCTGGCGAACAGCGCTGGCGGCATCATCGCCGACATCACGTGCAGCCCGTACGCCGCGTCCACGCGGCGACCGGCCAGGTCGAGGATGCCCTCGCGCACCATGTACGCCGCGCCGTCGTAGCCCTCCTCGCCCGGTTGGAACATCAGCACCACGTCACCGGGCAGCCGATCCCTGCGGTCGTCGAGGATCCGCGCGGCACCGACCAGCATCGCGGTGTGCAGGTCGTGCCCGCAGGCGTGCATCGTGCCCGCGACGCGCGAGCTGTAGTCGACCCCGGTCTCCTCCTGGACCGGGAGCGCGTCCATGTCGGCGCGCAGCAGCACCGTCGGCCGCCGGTCGGCCGGCGTACCAGCACCGGCTCCGCCGCGGAGCACCGCGCCGATACTGCTGACCTCCCTGCCCAGGGTGGTCTCCAGGGCCAGGCCGTCGAGCTCGGCGAGCACCCGCTCCTGGGTCCGCGGGAGCTCCAGCCCGAGTTCGGGTTCACCGTGCAGCTCCCGCCGGAAGCGCCGCAGTTCGTCCTGCTGGCTCCGGGCATCCTCGATCACGCTCATCTGCTTCTCCCTCGTCGATGTGCACCACCCGCCACCATGGCACTCGGCCCCGGGGTGGGTGAAGCCGGTGTCCACGACCTACCGGAGTGTCAATTGCAACGATTCGGTCACGCTTGGAACTCCTGCCGGAGTGGCCAGGTCGGGCGGGCGGGGGCCCGGCCTACGTTCGGCCTCGGAATCGCACTCTTCCCATCATCATCTGCATTCCGGAAGGATCACCCATGCTCCGCAGCAAACTTCTCGCCGCCAGCCTGGCCGGCGGTCTCGCGTTCTCCGGGGCGTACGCCCTCAGCGCCCAGGCCGCCCCGACGCCCACGCCGAAGCCCTCCGCCGCCTCGACCCCGGATCAGAACCTCCCGATCTCGAAGGACAGGATCGGGGCCAAGCGCGCCGGTGGAGAGGCGGGCATCTCGGACATGACCTCGGACAAGCCGTCCTACGCCGCCGGGGAGAACTACACGCTGACCGTCGAGGTCACCACCAACACCGACGGTGCCTACGTGGTGAACTACAGCAAGGTCACCGGCGCCACCTGCCAGGGCAGCGGGTCCACCACGGTGACCTTCTCCGGCCTGAACGGGAAGCCGGCGTCGAAGACCACCAGCTTCACCTGCACGATCAACCGGTTCCCGGTGAACGGGACCGTGACGCTGCAGACCCCCAAGGGTGTCGAGGAGCTCGGCGGTCCGGTCGATTACACCATCGGCGGTTCGCTGCCGGGGACCCCGCCCCCGACGAAGAAGCCCACCAAGAAGCCGACCGAGAAGCCGAGCACCGGCGGCCTGGCCAACACCGGCGTCTGATCCCTACCCGATCCCCAGGCACAGAGCAGGGCCCCGGAACTCCGGTTCCGGGGCCCTGTTGCATGTCGGCCGGTTCGGGTCGTCCGTACATCAGGCTGACGAGCGTGCGTGAAGCTGGCGTACCCCCGGAGGACGCGAAAGGGCCCCGGGACCGAAGTCCCGGGGCCCTCCCCCTGTCTCAACCGATGGCTTCGACTCGCTCAGCCGGCGTAGGAGACTCGATCAGCGGTATTCGCCGAGATCGAAGTCGTCCAGCGGCACCGAGGCACCCGAACCCGAACCGAAGGCGTAGTCGTACGGGTCGTAGCTCATCGAGTACGACGCCGCCTTGGCCTCCGCGGTCGGCTCGACCCGGATGTTGCGGTAGCGCTCCAGACCGGTACCGGCCGGGATCAGCTTGCCGAGGATGACGTTCTCCTTCAGACCGACCAGGGAGTCGGACTTGCCGTGGATGGCCGCGTCGGTGAGCACCTTGGTGGTCTCCTGGAAGGAGGCCGCCGAGAGCCACGACTCGGTCGCCAGCGACGCCTTGGTGATACCCATCAGGACCGGACGGCCGGAGGCCGGCTGGCCGCCCTCGGCGACCACCTTGCGGTTCTCCGACTCGTACGCCCCACGATCGGCCCAGTCGCCCGGCAGCAGGTTGGTGTCACCGGACTCGATCACCGTGATCCGCCGCAGCATCTGGCGGATGATGATCTCGATGTGCTTCTCGTGGATGGCGGCACCCTGCGTGCCATACACCTTCTGCACCTCGGCCACCAGGTGCTCCTGCACCTTGCGGACACCGAGGATGCGCAGCACGTCCTGCGGATCCGGCGTACCGGCGGTGAGCTGCTGACCAACGGTCACCCGCTCCCCATCGGTGACCTCGAGCCGCGCCCGGCGACCCACCGGCACCTCGAGCTCCTCCTCGCCGTTGTCCGGCACCAGGAAGACCTTGCGCGAACGCTCGCCCTCCTCGATCCGGATCCGGCCGGCGAACTCGGCGATCGGCGCCTTGCCCTTCGGGGTACGGGCCTCGAAGAGCTCGACCACACGGGGCAGACCCTGGGTGATGTCGTCGCCCGCCACACCACCGGTGTGGAAGGTACGCATCGTCAGCTGGGTACCGGGCTCGCCGATGGACTGGGCCGCGACGATACCGACGGCCTCGCCCACGTCGACCAGCTTGCCGGAGGCCAGCGACCGGCCGTAGCAGGCCGCGCAGGTCCCGGTGACGGCCTCGCAGGTGAGTACCGAGCGCACCTTGACCGAGGTCACCCCGGAGTTGACCAGCAGCGCGATGTTCACATCGCCGAGGTCGACACCGGCCGGTACCAGCACCTCGCCGGTCTTCGGGTCGGTGACGTCGACGGCCAGCGTCCGGGCGTACACCGCGGTCTCGACGTTCTCCGCCGCGGCGACGGTCGCACCCTCCTCGAAGGGCTCGGCCGGCTCCCGGGTCGGACGACCGTTGGCGTCGGTACCGGGCTTGGTCCACTCGGCGATCACCTTGTTCAGGCCGCGCTCGGTCCCGCAGTCCTCCTCGCGGATGATCACGTCCTGCGACACGTCCACCAGACGACGGGTCAGATAACCCGAGTCGGCGGTCCGCAGCGCGGTGTCGGCCTGGCCCTTACGGCCACCGTGGGTGGAGATGAAGTACTCCAGAACCGTCAGGCCCTCACGGAAGTTGGACTTGATCGGCCGCGGGATGATGTCGCCCTTCGGGTTGGCCACCAGGCCACGCATGGCGGCGATCTGACGCATCTGCGTCATGTTTCCGCGAGCACCCGAGTGCACCATCATGTAGATGGGGTTGGTCTCGGTGAAGTTCTCCTCCATCTCCTTGGTCAGCACCGCGGTCGCGTCGGTCCAGATCTCGATGAGTTCCTGGCGCCGCTCGTCCTCGGTGATCAGACCGCGCTCCCACTGCTTGTCGATCTTGGTGGAGCGGTCCTCGTAACCCGCCAGGATCTCCGGCTTGTTGGCCGGGGTCTGGACGTCGGAGATGGACACCGTGACACCGCTGCGGGTGGCCCAGCGGAAGCCGAGCTCCTTCAGCGCGTCCAGGCAGGTGGCCACCTCGACCTTCGGGTAGCGCTCGGCGAGATCGTTGATGATCACACCCAGTCGCTTCTTGCCGACCTCGGCGTTGACGAATGGGTAGTCCGCCGGCAGCGCCTCGTTGAAGATGGCCCGGCCGAGGGTGGTCTCCAGCAGGATCGACCCGTCGGCGCGCAGCTCCGACCCCTCCGGCGGCACGATGTCGCGCAGCCGCAGCCGGATCTTGGCGCCGATCGCCAGCTCGCCCAGGTCGAAGGCCATCAGGGCCTCCGCCACCGACCCGAACACCCGGCCCTCACCGAGGGAGCCCTCGCGCTCCTGGGTGAGGAAGTAGTGCCCGATGATCATGTCCTGGGTGGGCATGGTCACCGGCCGGCCGTCGGCCGGCTTGAGGATGTTGTTGGTCGACAGCATCAGGATCCGGGCCTCGGCCTGCGCCTCTGCGGACAGCGGCAGGTGGACCGCCATCTGGTCGCCGTCGAAGTCGGCGTTGAAGGCGGTGCAGACCAGCGGGTGGATCTGGATGGCCTTGCCCTCGATCAGCTGCGGCTCGAAGGCCTGGATGCCCAGGCGGTGCAGCGTGGGGGCACGGTTCAGCAGCACCGGGTGCTCGGAGATGACCTCTTCGAGGACGTCCCACACGACCGGGCGCTGCCGCTCCACCATCCGCTTGGCGGACTTGATGTTCTGGGCGTGGTTCAGGTCGTCCAGCCGCTTCATCACGAACGGCTTGAACAGCTCCAGCGCCATCGCCTTGGGCAGACCGCACTGGTGCAGCTTGAGCTGCGGGCCGACCACGATGACCGAACGGCCGGAGTAGTCGACGCGCTTGCCGAGCAGGTTCTGACGGAACCGGCCCTGCTTGCCCTTCAGCATGTCCGAGATCGACTTCAGCGGGCGGTTGCCCGGGCCGGTCACCGGACGGCCACGACGGCCGTTGTCGAACAGCGAGTCCACGGCCTCCTGCAGCATCCGCTTCTCGTTGTTGACGATGATCTCCGGCGCACCCAGGTCGAGCAGTCGCTTGAGCCGGTTGTTCCGGTTGATCACGCGGCGATAGAGGTCGTTCAGGTCGGAGGTCGCGAAGCGGCCACCGTCCAGCTGCACCATCGGACGCAGGTCCGGCGGGATGACCGGGACGCAGTCCAGCACCATGCCGGTCGGGCTGTTGTTGGTCTGCAGGAACGCCGAGACCACCTTGAGCCGCTTCAGGGCGCGGGTCTTGCGCTGGCCCTTGCCGGTCTGGATGGTCTGGCGCAGCGACTCGGCCTCGGCCTCCAGGTCGAAGTCCTGCAGCCGCTTCTGGATCGCGGCGGCACCCATCGAACCCTCGAAGTACTTGCCGAAGCGTTCCTTCATGGCGCGGTAGAGGATCTCATCGCCCTCGAGATCCTGGACCTTGAGGCCCTTGAAGCGGGCCCAGACGGCGTCGAGCCGGTCGAGATCGCGCTGCGCGCGGTCGCGGAGCTGCTTCATCTCCTTCTCGGCGGCGTCCTTGACCTTCTTCTTCTGCTCGCCCTTGGCGCCCTCGGCCTCGAGGGTGGCCATGTCCTCCTCGAGCTTCTTCATCCGGTTCTCGATGTCGGAGTCGCGCCGGTTCTCCAGCTGCTTGCGCTCCACATCGACCTTGCCCTCGAGCGAGGACAGGTCGCGGTGCCGCGCGTCCTCGTCGACGGAGGTGATCATGTACGCCGCGAAGTAGATGACCTTCTCCAGGTCCTTCGGGGCGATGTCGAGCAGGTAGCCCAGGCGGGAGGGAACGCCCTTGAAGTACCAGATGTGGGTGACCGGGGCGGCCAGCTCGATGTGGCCCATCCGCTCCCGGCGGACGCCGGAACGGGTCACCTCGACGCCGCAGCGCTCGCAGATGATGCCCTTGAACCGGACCCGCTTGTACTTGCCGCAGTAGCACTCCCAGTCCCGGGTGGGACCGAAGATCTTCTCGCAGAACAGGCCGTCACGCTCGGGCTTGAGCGTGCGGTAGTTGATCGTCTCGGGCTTCTTGACCTCACCGTGGGACCACTCGCGGATCTCGTCCGCGGTGGCCAGACCGATTCGGAGTTCGTCGTAGAAGTTGACGTCGAGCAATGTGTTTCCTCTGTGTTCGTGCGGGGCGTACGCCGCCCCGCTGCGTCAAGCTCTGCTGTTGTGGGAGGGGTACGCCGCAGCGCGCGCTGCGGCGTACCCCCCTTGGGGGTCAGACCTCTTCGACTCCGGCGAAGCCCTCACCCGGGCGACGCGACAGGTCGATGCCGAACTCCTCGCTGGCGCGGTAGTTGTCCTCATCGGACTCGCGCAGCTCGACCACCGTGCCGTCGGAGCTGAGCACCTCGACGTTCAGGCAGAGAGACTTCATCTCCTTCACCAGCACCTTGAACGACTCCGGGATGCCCGGCTCGGGGATGTTCTCGCCCTTGACGATCGCCTCGTAGACCTTGACCCGGCCCTGGACGTCGTCGGACTTGATGGTCAGCAGCTCCTGCAGGGCCCAGGCGGCGCCGTACGCCTCGAGTGCCCAGACCTCCATCTCGCCGAACCGCTGGCCACCGAACTGCGCCTTACCGCCCAGCGGCTGCTGGGTGATCATGGAGTACGGACCGGTGGAGCGGGCGTGGATCTTGTCATCGACCAGGTGGTGCAGCTTCAGCATGTACATGTAGCCGACACCGATCGGGTCCGGGTAGGGCTCGCCGGAGCGGCCGTCGAAGAGCCGCGCCTTGCCGGAGCCGTCGACCAGCTTGAGGCCGTCGGCGGTCGGCAGACCGTTCTCCAGCAGACCGGAGAGCTCCTGCTCGGTGGCACCGTCGAAGACCGGGGTGGCCAGGCGCTGGTCACCCTGAACCATGCCGATCCCGTTCTCCACCAGGCGCTTGGCCCACGGCTCGTCGACCTCGGTGACATCCCAGCCGGTCTTGGCGATCCAGCCGAGGTGCAGCTCCATCACCTGTCCGACGTTCATCCGGGAGGGGACGCCGAGCGGGTTCAGCACGATGTCGACGGGGGTGCCGTCCTCCAGGAACGGCATGTCCTCGACGGGCAGGATCTTGGAGATCACGCCCTTGTTGCCGTGCCGGCCGGCGAGCTTGTCGCCGTCGGAGATCTTCCGCTTCTGGGCCACGTAGACCCGGACCAGCTGGTTCACACCCGGGGCGAGTTCGTCACCCTCCTCGCGGTCGAAGACGCGGACGCCGATGACCGTGCCGGCCTCGCCGTGCGGCACCTTCATCGAGGTGTCGCGGACCTCGCGCGCCTTCTCGCCGAAGATCGCGCGCAGCAGCCGCTCCTCCGGGGTCAGCTCGGTCTCACCCTTCGGCGTGACCTTGCCGACCAGGATGTCGCCGGTGCCGACCTCGGCGCCGATGCGGATGATGCCCCGCTCGTCGAGGTTGGCCAGCATCTCCTCGGAGACGTTGGGGATGTCGCGGGTGATCTCCTCGGCACCGAGCTTGGTGTCGCGGGCATCGACCTCGTGCTCCTCGATGTGGATCGAGGTGAGCACGTCGTCCTGCACCAGTCGCTGGGACAGGATGATCGCGTCCTCGTAGTTGTGGCCCTCCCACGGCATGAACGCCACCAGCAGGTTGCGGCCCAACGCGATCTCCGCGCTGTCGGTGGCCGGCCCGTCGGCCAGCGGCGTACCGGGCTCGACCCGGTCCCCCGCGGTGACCAGCGGACGCTGGTTGATGCAGGTGCCGGCGTTGGAGCGGTTGAACTTGTGCAGCCGGTAGGTCTGGTAGGTGCCGTCGTCGCAGGCGATCTCGACCAGGTCGGCCGAGACCGAGGAGACGACGCCCGCCTTGGCGGCCACGGTCACCTCGCCACCGTCGACGGCGGCGCGGTATTCCATGCCGGTGCCGACGAACGGACGGTCGCTGCGGATCAGCGGCACCGCCTGACGCTGCATGTTGGCACCCATCAGGGCGCGGGAGGCGTCGTCGTGCTCGAGGAACGGGATCAGCGCGGTCGCCACCGACACCATCTGGCGCGGCGAGACGTCCATGTACTGCACTTCCTCGCGCGGGATGGTGTCCACCTCGCCGTGCCGCTTGCGGACCAGCACGCGCTCCTCGGCGAACGACCCGTCGTCGTTGAGCACCGCGTTGGCCTGCGCGACCACGTAGCGGTCCTCCTCATCGGCGGTGAGGTAGTCGATCGTGTCGGTGACCACACCGTCGGTGACCCGGCGGTACGGGGTCTCGATGAACCCGAACGCGTTCACCCGGCCGAAGGAGGCCAGCGAGCCGATCAGGCCGATGTTCGGGCCTTCGGGGGTCTCGATCGGACACATCCGGCCGTAGTGCGAGGGGTGCACGTCACGGACCTCCATGCCCGCGCGGTCGCGGGACAGGCCGCCCGGGCCCAGCGCCGAGAGGCGGCGCTTGTGGGTGAGACCGGCGAGCGGGTTGTTCTGGTCCATGAACTGGGACAGCTGCGAGGTGCCGAAGAACTCCTTCAGCGCAGCCACCACCGGACGGATGTTGATCAAGGTCTGCGGGGTGATCGCCTCGATGTCCTGGGTGGTCATCCGGTCGCGCACCACGCGCTCCATCCGCCCGAGGCCGGTACGCAGCTGGTTCTGGATCAGCTCGCCGACGGTCCGCAGGCGACGGTTGCCGAAGTGGTCGATGTCGTCCTCTTCGACGATGATCTCTGCACCGTCGGCGGCCGGCAGGGTCTCCTGGCCCTCGTGCAGCGCCACCACGAAACGGATCGCGGAGACGATGTCGTCGATGGTCAGCACCTGCTGGTCGAACGGCTGATCAAGGCCGAGCTTCTTGTTGATCTTGTAACGACCGACCTTGGCCAGGTCGTAGCGCTTCGGGTTGAAGTAGTAGTTCTCCAGCAGCGCTTGGGCGGCCTCGCGGGTCGGCGGTTCACCCGGACGGAGCTTGCGGTAGATGTCGAGCAGCGCGTCGTCCTGACCGCTGGTGGCGTCCTTCTCCAGGGTGAGCCGCATCGACTCGTACTGGCCGAACTCCTCCAGGATCTGCTCGTCGGTCCAGCCGAGGGCCTTGAGCAGCACGGTGACGTTCTGCTTGCGCTTGCGGTCCAGGCGTACGCCGACCATGTCGCGCTTGTCGACCTCGAACTCGAGCCAGGCACCGCGGGACGGGATCACCTTGCAGGTGAAGATGTCCTTGTCGGAGGTCTTGTCGGGGGTCTGCTCGAAGTAGACGCCCGGGGAACGCACCAGCTGGGAGACCACGACACGCTCGGTGCCGTTGATCACGAAGGTGCCCTTGTCGGTCATCAGCGGGAAGTCACCCATGAAGACGGTCTGGGACTTGATCTCGCCGGTGTCGTTGTTCATGAACTCGGCGGTCACGAACAGCGGGGCGGCGTAGGTGACGTCGCGGTCCTTGCACTCATCGACCGAGAACTTGGGGTCCTCGAAGCGGTGGTCGCGGAACGACAGCGACATCGTCTGGGAGAAGTCCTCGATCGGGGAGATCTCCTCGAAGATCTCCTCCAGCCCGGACTTCGTGTTCACGTCGGTCCGTCCCTCGTCCAGGGCGGCCTGGACCCGGTCCTGCCAGACCTGGTTGCCGATCAGCCAGTCGAAGGAGTCGACCTGCAGATCGAGCAGGTCCGGGACTTCCATCGGTTCGGCGATCTTGGCGAAAGAGATCCGCCCAGTGGGGGAGACGACGTTGGTGTTCTTCGAGGCAGTGCGCGAGGCGGCCAACAGCTTGGTCCTTCCGAGAACTCGCAGGCGTTCTGTTCTGTGCATGCTGAACGACCCTTGTCAAGCACGGTCTGACGAGCAGGGAACCGGACGAGGGTCGAATCTACGCGGGGCAAACCCCTACACTACCCGAAAGTACGCCCACTGTAAAGCGCGGGCGCAGCGCTGACCAGAACGGTCAAATCATCGCCGGTGGGAACCAGCGGTCGAACGCTCGCGAAAAGCATACTCACGTCCGGGCCGTTGGCAAGTATCCGGGCGGAAACCGCCGTGTCGCGGGGCTCTGGCACGCTCATCGAGTGGGCCGCCATGCGGAGCGAAGCGGAGCAATGGCGGCCGTGTCGAGATGAGCCGAGCCGGCGACTCGACGAGGCAAAGCTGCTGTTGCGCTCCCTGGCGCAAATGCATCCCCGACACGCGAAACCCCGGCTGCAGTCGCGCTGTCCAGCGCAACTGCAGCTCATCGCCGGCGTGTCGTCCAACCGCCCCAGGTCGAGCAGATGCCTGCAGCGCACCGATCCGCGCGCTCGGGCCCAAGCCACCCTCGCCCGTCGGAATCTGCGGCTCGATTCGCGATCGAAGAGCAAACCGGCCAATTCCTGGATCGAGCCGCAAATTCCGACGGCCCAGAGGAGATGAACCCGTAGGTTCACGTCCGGGACTCCGGTCTGACGCACGTTCGTTGGGTTCGCGCCCCGTGTGCCGTGCGCCCGAACGACCGTGCGTCAAGCGGTCAGCGGCACTGGTACATCTCGATCTCGGGATTTGTTTCCGTCCGCTTGCAGGTCATCCCAGGCAGCGGAACCCACGGTGGTGACCCGTCGACCAGACGTTCCTCGACCACCACGGTCGCCCCGACGTACGGCTGGTCGGGGTCGTCGATCGCCGGCCCCACCCGCCGCTGCTCCAGAATGCGACCGGTCACCGGATCGAGCAGGAGCGTGGCCCGAACCCCCGGCCCGCGCATCGGCTCGGTCCGACTGATGATCTTCGCCGGCCTGCCCAGGGAGTCCACGCCGTCGCGCACCGTGACATTGGTGAGCCGGGGCAGCACCTTGATCAGCGCGGCCCGGTGCTCGGGGTCCGGGTTCTCCACCAGGGCATACCCCACGGCCTCCCAGACCGCCTCATCCTGGTTCAGCGACCCGGTCGCCCGCGCCCGCAGCGCGATCTCCAGCGAGACCGGGTTGGTGGGCAGGTCCGCCCACGGTGTGTAACCCATCAAGGGCCCCCGCGAGATGTAGACGGTCTGCTTGTCGTTCTGCCTGGTCCGCGTGGTCGCGATGCCCCCCGGTGAAGGCAACCATTCCTCCCGATCGATCTCGCCACCGGCATAGCGGTTGCTGTTATCGTCACGGCCGGGCTGGGTGCGCCGGTAGTAGTACTCCCCCGGCCCGGGCTGCAGCGACTTCTGCCGTTCGGCCCGCTCGGCGAGCGGTGTGAGGTCGGCGTACGCCGTCGGAGAACCGCGGAAGACGACCGCCGGGATCGCGAGCAGGGCACAGACCACGCCTACCAGTACCAGGCGGCGGGCCCCGGTGCAGCGCAGCCGCCGGCGCGGCTCCGGTTCGGCGGGTTCGGCGGTGATCTCCCGATGCAGGCGGGCCAGTCCGATGCGGGTCTGGTCGGGATCAGCCGTCGGGTCCGGGCGCAGCCGGGTGAGCACGTCGAAGGTGGAGTTGTCAGACGTTCGCATTGCATTCCCCCGCTTGGTCGGTTCGGTTGATTTGCCCGCGCGAGCGAGCCGCGCCGGCCGGCATGTCGGGGGCGCCGGCGGCTCTCTCCAGTCGCGCCCGGGCCCGGTGCAGGCGTACCCCGAAGGTCGCCCGGGACACCCCGAGGACCTGGGCGGCCTCGGCCGAGCTGAGCCCGTCCCAGGCGATCAGCAGCAACAGCTCGCGGTCGGTCTCGCTGAGTGCGGCGAGCGCACGCAGCGCCTGGTCGCGTTCAGTGGCGGTGACCTCGGCCGAGGCTGCGGCCAGCGACTGCCAGTCCGGCGGCGGTCGATCCCGCTCCCGGGTTCGCTGCCGCAGTTGTTCGGAGATCACCTGGCGGGCGGTCACCAGCAGCCAGGGCAGCGGATTGGGCGGCAGGTCCGCACGACGCCGCCAGGCGATCAGGAAGGTCTGGGCGACGACGTCATCACAGCTGGATTCGTCCACCCGACGGCGGCAGTACTGGCGCACCCGCGGGCTGTGCGCCGCATACAGGGCGGTGAAGTCGTCCATGTCCACACCCCGTACTGGTCCGGCAGCCCCGTTTGTTACATCCAATCAGGGGACGGGCTCCGACACCTTCCCCACGACCGGGTTCGTGGTCCGGGCACCCGGTTGTGCGACCGGGCACCCACAACTGCGTGGCGGAATCGGGTGCCCGGTCGCACCTTTGGGTGCCCGGACGAAGCAGCGGCCTGGAGCGCGAGCGGGGAGAAACCGATGCCGCCGGGCCCCCGCGCTCATCGAGTAGGCGGGCCATGCGCAGCGGATCGGAGCAATGGCCGCCGTGTCGAGATGACCGACCCGCTCCGCGACCAACCTCCCGCTGCACAGGCGCGGCGGATGCACCGCACCAGGAGGCCGCTGCGCTCCCTCACGACCAGACTCGCCGTCCGGGCACCCAGGGGGTGGACATCCCCGGGCGATGTGGACGAGCGCGCCTGCTGACTCAAGCGTCTCGTCCACATCGCTGGGCATGCACACCCCCTGGGTGGGGCACATCTCGACACAGTGAGGATGGTGGTGGGGGTCCGGTGGCCTTGGGGATGATGTCTTTGGGGTCTGGGTTGTTCGTTTGACCGATCTCGACACTGGCGCTGTTGGTTGGGTGCCTTGAACGCGACTTGTCGACGGCCGGCCCGCCGGGCCCCTCTTTCGGTTTGGATGGCCAGACCGGGCGGGTGTGACTTGATAGGACCTTGATCGGTGTCTCATCACTGTGGTGTCCGCCCGGCCTGGGAGGTCATCCCTCGATCCAGTTGTAGAGGGAGACATCACCCATGATGACCACCAACCATGCCACGCCTCAAGACCCGACCCCGGTGGTGGCCGGGGTCGATACTCATCAACGCACCCATCACGCGGTCGTGCTCACCGAGACCGGGGTGTTGTTGGCTGATCGGGAGTTCCCGGTCTCCCGCGCGGGTTATGCCGCGTTGGTGGACTGGGTCGCCGGCCACGGACCGATCACCGCGATCGGGGTCGAGTCGACCGGTTCGTATGGGGCCGGGTTGACGGTGCATCTGCTGGCGGCCGGGATCGAGGTGATCGAGGTCAACCGGCCCGATAAGACCACCCGG
>NZ_NMVP01000004.1 GCF_002250705.1 Enemella evansiae | reverse complement strand
ACAAATGGATTCAGCCCCCGGCAGCGACCAGTGCCAGACCGGCCCAGCAGGCGGCCAGACCGAGCAGGATCGAGCCGACCGCGTACGCCCCGAAGGCCAGCCAGGCGCGCCGCTCCAGCTGGTGCACCAGCTCCGAGGAGAAGGTCGAGAACGTGGTCAGCGCCCCGCAGAAACCGGTACCCACCAGCGCGGTCCACCAGGGCGACAGCCCGGCCCCCAGCACCAACCCGAGCAGGAACGAACCGAGCACGTTGACCAGCAGCGTCCCCCACGGAATCTGCCGACGCGGCGGCAGCCAACGACCGGCCAGATAGCGCCCCACCGCACCCACTGCGCCACCGAGGGCCACCGCCAGCGCCATCGTCGCGGTCATCACCGCGGCCCCAGCAGCCGGCGGGTGAGCACGATTCCGAACCCCGTCGCGAGCAGGCCACCCACCAGACTCACCAGCAGGTACGCCCCAGCGCGCGCGACCGCCTGCGCGGCCACGAGCCCCGCCACATCGGTCATCATCGTCGAGAAGGTCGTCCAGCCACCGAGCACCCCGACCCCCAGGAACGGGTACAGCAACCGGTGCGCCGGGCGGCGATCCACCACCACGATCAGTATGCCGAGCAGCAGCGATCCGGTCAGGTTCACGATCAGCGTCGACCAGGGCCAGCCCGGACCGGAATGCGGCAGCGCCACCGCCAGTCCCCAGCGCGCCAGGCTGCCGAGCGCGCCACCGGCCGCCACCACGGCCAGTACCGGGATCCTGGAAGAACTCATCGGGCTCAGTGTCGCACCGGTGGCTTCGACTCGCTCGTACCTCGCTCGCCCAGGCGGCGTCATAGGGTTCATCACCCGGCGAACCTCAACCCTCGGTCAAGGGCCGACATGCCCGATTGGGGTTTGCCGAATAGTATCGATCCGGCAAACCAGCCAACTGCTTTGGCCTGCCCACCGACAGACTGGGGGGCGAACGGGCCGATGAACGAGCAGTCGGCCGGTCGGCACAAGCAGCACGAGAGGGGTAACCGTGGGGTTCCTGGACCGCTTCGAGAAGGGCATCGAGGGCGCCGTCAATGGCGTCTTCGCGCGCGCCTTCAAGGGCGATGTGCAGCCGGTCGAGATCGCGGCCCGGTTGCAGAAGGAGCTCGACTCCACCGCCAAGCTGCTCTCCCGGGACAAGAAGCTGGTGCCCAACGAGTTCGTCGTCGGGCTCTCCCAGCACGACTACGACCGGCTCACCCCCTACGGCAAGGCGCTCTCCGGCGAGATCATCCCCGAGCTGCGCAGCCACGCCCAGAACATGGGCTACGTCTTCAACGGCCCGATCATGCTGCACTTCGAGCTGGTACCCGAGCTGCCCACCGGTCGCTTCACCGTCAACTCCGACGCCGTCGCCGGCGTCCAGGACAACCAGGCCGTCTCCACCACCGCCGCGCACCGCGCCCAGCTCGTCCTCGAGGTGAACGGGATGCGGCACCCGCTGGTCCCGCCGGGCATCGTGATCGGCCGCGGCGCGGACGCCGACCTGCGCGTCAACGACCCCGGCATCTCCCGCCGGCACGCCGAGATCATCGTCAGCGGCGGCGGGGTCGACCTCAGCTACCGGATCGCCGATCTGGGCTCCACCAACGGGATCACCGTCGACGGCAAGAAGGTGCGCCAGGCCACCCTGCACTCCGGATCGCGGATCGAGATCGGCAACACCCGGATGCTCGTCCACGCCCCCGCGGGACGCTGATGTCAGCGATCGCCGTCACCCTGCTCAAGGTCCTCTTCCTCGCACTGCTGTGGGTCTTCATCATGTCCGCCGCCGGCGTGATCAAAACCGACCTCTTCGGGCGTACCGTGCCCGCCTCGGAGCTGCCCCGCGACCTGGAACGCCCCCGCCGGCGCCGGGCGAAGAAGGGCGCCCCGCGCCGGTTCGCGATCGTCTCCGGTGACCAGCAGGGCATCTCCGCCGACCTGACCGACGGTGTGGTGCAGATCGGCCGCTCCGCCGACTGCCAGATCATCCTCGACGACGACTACGTCTCCACCCGGCATGCCCGGTTGCAGGCCGACAATTCCGGCGGCTGGTTCATCGAGGACCTCGGCTCCACCAACGGCACCTACGTCAACAACCAGCGGATCACCGCCCCCACCACGATCACGCTGGCCGACACGGTCCGGATCGGGCGTACCCAACTGAAGTTGGAAACCTGATCCATGCCCCCCACCCATGACGACGATCGGACCCCCGACACCGACCTCTTCCTCCGGTACGTGGCGCACTCGGAGATCGGTCTGGTCCGCAAGAACAACCAGGACTCCGGGTACGCCTCGCCCCACCTGCTGGTGGTCGCCGACGGGATGGGCGGCGCCGCCGCCGGTGACCTGGCCTCCGCGGCCGCGATCCAGCTGATCCGCCGCGCCGACCGGAACGCCCGCGGTGAGGAACCGGTGCGCGGCGAGGCGATGCTGGAACTGCTGGCCGGGGCGCTCAACCAGGCCAACGACAAGATCGCCGACCTGGTCGCCGACGACCACAGCCTGGACGGCATGGGCACCACCGTCACCGGGGCGATGTTCGACGGCGCCGAGCTCGGCCTGGTGCACATCGGCGACTCCCGCGCCTATCTGCTCCGTGACGGGGAACTGACGCGGCTCACCCACGACCACTCCTGGGTCCAGTCGCTGGTCGATGAGGGCAAGATCACCGAGGCCGAGGCGGCCTTCCACCCGCACCGCTCGCTGCTGCTCAAGGTCGTCAACGGCCAGCCCGCCGTGGAACCGGACACCGACCTGGTCCCGGTCAACGAGGGCGACCGGCTGCTGCTCTGCTCCGACGGCCTGTGCGGCCTGGTCGAGGACGACGAACTGTCCCGGATCCTCACCCGGAACGAGGATCCCGATGCCGCCCTGCAGGCGCTGATCGACGCCGCGCACCGCGAGGGCGGGATCGACAACATCACCATCATCGTGGCCGACGTGGTCGGTGACTCCACCGCGGCGACCACCGGCGCCAAGATCCTCGGCGCCGCCACCGAACGTGAGGTGCCGATCGTCACCGCCCGTCCGGTCGACCTGGGCGATCGCACCCCGACCCGGCGTACCGACGCCGAGGGCAACACCATCCCCGACTCCCCCGCGCCGCAGTCCTCGCCACCGGATGAGGAGACCAGCCGGTACGCCCCCCGCGAGGCCCCGCGCGGCGGCCGCTGGCGGCTGCTGCTCGCCGGACTCGTCGTGCTGATCCTGCTCGCGGCGGGCGCGACCGCCGGCTGGGCCTGGTCGCGTACCCAGTATTTCGTCGGCCCCGCCGACGGGAAGGTCGCCATCAACCGCGGCCTCTCCCAGCAGGTGCTCGGGGTGTCGCTGTCGGAGGTCTACCGGATCGAGGACACCGCGCTCAGCGACCTGCCGCCGGTCTACCGGGACCGGGTCGAGCAGACCATCACCTCGACCTCGCTGCCGGATGCCGAGGCGACCGTCGCCGAACTGCAGGAGATGGCCCGCCAGTGCGTCGCGCAGCGCGAGGCCCGGCTCACACCCGAGCCGACACCCACCCCGGTACCGCCCGGCGCACCGGGCAATCCGCCCGGCGCACCCCCGACCGAGCCGGTGCCGCCGACCCCGACCGAGACCGAGCCGTCACCGACCCCGTCGCCGGCCACCCTCACCCCGACCCCGGCCGGAGGTGAGTGCTGATGAGCGCCGCCGTCGCCGACGCACCCGTCGCCGGGGAGGACCTGGTCGTCGTCTACCACAAGCGCCGCAACGTCGAACTGGTGATGACCCTGTTCGCCGCCGGGATGGGCATCGCGTCCTATCTGCTGGTCGAGATGAACCTGTTCAACACCCTGCCGACGAACTGGCCGGTGGTGGCCGGGATCTGGCTGGCGATCGCGGTCATCGCCCACCTGGCGATCCGCTTCCGGGTGCCCTACGCCGATCCGCTGATCCTGCCCTGCGTGATCCTGCTGAACGGGCTCGGGCTGGCGATGATCCACCGGATCGACAAGATCCCCGACCCGGTCCGCACCGATGCCACCAATCAGCTCGTCTGGACCGGGCTGGCCCTGGTGCTGTTCGTCACCGCACTGATCGTGGTCCGCGACCATCGGCCGCTGCAGGGCTACACCTACACCCTGTGCGCGGCCGGTCTGCTGCTGTTGCTGATGCCGCTGCTGCCCGGGATCGGCAAAGAGGTCTACGGCTCCCGGATCTGGATCGGCATCGGCCCGTTCTCCTTCCAGCCCTCCGAGGTCGCCAAGATCGTCCTCGCGGTCGGCTTCGCCTCCTATCTGGTGGAGAAGAAGGACGTGCTGGCCCTGGCCGGCGCCCGCTTCCTCGGCATCGACCTGCCCCGGCCGCGCGACCTCGGCCCGATCCTGCTGATGTGGCTGGCCTCGCTGGCGGTGCTGGTCTTCCAGAAGGACCTGGGCACCTCGCTGCTGTTCTTCGGGCTGTTCGTGATGATGCTCTACGTCGCCACCGAGCGCCCCAGCTGGGCGATCCTGGGTGTGCTGCTGTTCTCGGCGGGGGCGTACGCCGGTTATCTGCTCTTCGGCCACGTGCAGACCCGGGTCTCGGGCTGGCTCGACCCGTTCAGCGACTTCGACCGCAACAACCAGATCATCAACGCCCAGTTCGGGCTCGCCTGGGGTGGACTGGTCGGCCGCGGCTGGGGGCTGGGCCGCCCGGGTCTGACCACCTTCGCCAAGTCCGACTTCATCGCCGGGGCGATCGGCGAGGAGCTCGGGATGGCCGGGCTGATGGCGGTGATCATGGTGTACGCCCTGATCGTCGCCCGTGGTCTGCGGACCGCGCTGGCCGCCAAGGAGCCGTTCGGCAAGCTGCTCGCCGCGGGCCTGTCCTTCGTCTTCGCGCTGCAGGTCTTCGCGATCATCGGCGGCGTCACCCGGTTGCTGCCGCTGACCGGCCTGACCACGCCGTTCATGTCCCAGGGCGGCTCCTCGCTGGTCGCCAACTGGGTGCTCGCCGCCCTGCTGCTGATCATCTCCCACCAGGCCCGCAAGCCGATCGCCCAGGTGAGCGCGGACCCGCTCGCCGGGCAGGCGTACGGGGACGCCGAGACCACCCAGGTGATCCACGGGGCCCACCGCGTGGGGAGGAGGGGAGCATGAACCGACCGATCCGCCGCGTCGCCATCGTGGCCATGGTGATGTTCGGGCTGCTGCTCGCCAACGGCACCTTCACCATGGTGGTCCGGCAGGACTCGCTGAACGCCAACCCGCTGAACCGGCGTACCCGCGATGAGGAATTCGCCCAGGACCGCGGGCCGATCCTGGCCGCGCAGACCCAGATCGCGCAGACCGTGCCCAGCAAGGACCAGTTCCAGTTCCAGCGCACCTATCCCGACGGTGCCCTGTACGCGCCGATCACCGGTTACTACTCCTATGACCACGCCCGCTCCGGGCTGGAGTCGTCGATGAACCAGGAGCTCGCCGGGACCGCGGACTCCCAGCTGATCCGCCGGGTGGTGGACACCGTCACCGGCCAGAAGCCGACCGGTGCCTCGGTGGAGACCACCATCAACCCGAAGGCCCAGCAGGCGGCCGCGAAGGCGCTCGGCAACCGCAAGGGCGCCGTGGTCGCGCTCGACCCGCGGACCGGTGCGGTGCTGGCGATGGTGACCAGCCCGTCCTACGACCCGAACCGGATCGCCAGCCATGACCTGAGCGATGCCAACAAGGCCTACCAGGAGCTGGCGAACGACCCGAACAAGCCGATGGCGAACCGGGCCGCGCGGGAGATCTACCCGCCCGGGTCGACCTTCAAGCTGGTCACCGCCGCGGCGGCCCTGGAGAACGGCAGCAGGCCGGACACGATGGTCGCCTCCCCCGAGCGGCTGCGGCTGCCGCAGACCAACTACGACCTCACCAACGACTCCAACTGCGGCGGCGCCAACATCACCCTCGACCAGGCGCTGCAGGTGTCCTGCAACACCGCCTTCGCCAACGTCGGGCTGGAGCTGGGTGCGGACAAGCTGCGCGCCCAGGCGGAGAAGTTCGGTTTCGGCTCCCGCCCGCTGCCGGAGCTGAACGCGGTCGCCAGCCGCTACCCCGACAATCCGGACCTGCCGTCCACCGCGCTGACCGCGATCGGTCAGCACGACGTGGCCGCCACCCCGCTGCAGATGACCATGGTGACCGCGGCGATCGCGAACAACGGCGACCTCTACGAGCCGTATGTGGTCTCCACCGTCCGCGGCGCCAACCTCACCCCGATCGAGACCCGCAAGCCCAGACTGAGGGGCCGCACGATGAGCCAGGACAACGCGAAGGCACTTGCGCAGATGATGCAGAACGTCGTCAACGACGGCACCGGCAGCAATGCCCAGATCCGGGGCGCCAAGGTCGGCGGCAAGACCGGTACCGCCCAGTCCGATCCGAAGCGTCCGCCGTACGCCTGGTTCACCAGCTATGCGCTGGATGACAAGGGCCAGCCGGCGGTGGCGGTGACCGCCTTCGTCGAGGACGCCGACATCGCGCGCAGTGACATCGCCGGCGGCCGGGTCGCGGCACCGATCGCGAAGGCAGTGATGGAGGCGGTTCTGTGACCAACGAACAGCAGCCCGGTGGCGATCCCACCCGGCCCCGGCGCGCCGCGGACGATCCCTATGCGCCGCCGCAGGATCCGTTCAGCCGCCCGCCGGAGGCCACCGAGGCGTACACCCCCGATCCGGACGCGACCAACCAGATCGACCCGGACGCGACCCGGGTGGCCGGTACGCCGGCCGAACCGCCGCAGCCGCCGCCCCGGCTGCTCGGCGGGCGGTACGAACTCGGTGAGGTGATCGGCCGCGGTGGGATGGCCGAGGTACGCCGGGCCTACGACACCCGGCTGGGCCGGCCGGTCGCGGTCAAGGAACTGCGTACCGACCTGGCCAGCGACCCGACCTTCCAGGCCCGGTTCCGCCGCGAGGCCCAGTCGGCCGCCGGGCTGAACCACCCGAACATCGTCGCGGTCTACGACACCGGCGAGGAGCACGACGACAAGACCGGGTTGGCGATCCCCTACATCGTGATGGAGCTGGTCGAGGGCCACACGCTGCGCGATGTGCTCCGCGACGGCCGCAAGATCCTGCCCGAGCGGGCACTGGAGCTGACCCAGGGTGTGCTCGATGCGCTGTCCTATTCGCACAAGGCCGGCATCATCCACCGCGACATCAAGCCGGCCAATGTGATGCTCACCCCGACCGGCCAGGTCAAGGTGATGGACTTCGGCATCGCCCGCGCGGTCTCCGACACCTCGGCGACGATGACCCAGACCGCGGCGGTGATCGGTACCGCGCAGTATCTGTCGCCGGAGCAGGCCCGCGGGGAGACCGTCGACGCCCGCTCCGACATCTACTCCGCCGGCTGTCTGCTCTACGAGCTGCTCACCGGGCGGCCGCCGTTCGTCGGCGACTCGCCGGTCTCGGTGGCGTACCAGCATGTCCGCGAGCTGCCGGTGCCGCCGTCCCAGCTCGACCCGATGATCTCCCCCGAGATCGGCGCGATCGTGCTGAAGTCGCTGGCCAAGGATCCCGCCGAGCGTTACCAGACCGCCCGCGAGATGCGCGACGACATCTCCCGGGTACTCGCCGGTCAGGACGTGACGGCGATGCTGCCGGCCCCGGTCCCGGCGGCCACCGCCGGTTCGCCGGTGGAGCCGGAGGAGGAGCCGCTGGTCGATGAGGAGGAGCCGCAGAAGAAGCGTGCGCTGCCGATCGTGATCACGGTGCTCGCACTGCTGCTGGTCGGCCTGCTGGGCGCCCTGGTCTGGTGGTTCAACCGGCCGCCGGCTCCGGTGCAGCCCGCACAGGTGAGCGTTCCGCGGGTGGCCGGCATGCAGGAGGCCGCCGCGGTGAACAGCATCCGGGACGCCCAGTTGGAACCGAAGGTCTCCCAGGTGGCCGGTGCCGACGACCGCACGGTCGGTACCGTCACCCGGCAGTCCCCCGAGGGCGGCGGTCTGGCGACCGTCGGTTCCCCGGTCATCATCGAGGTGAACATCGGGCCGAAGAAGATCGCGATCCCGACCGGGCTGGTCGGCAAGGACGAGGACGTCGTCACCCAGGCGCTGAATCAGGCGGGCTTCACCAACGTGCGGAAGGTCGACGCCAGCAGCGAGCCGAGTGACGCCAAACCCGGCCAGATCCTCGAGGTCAGCCCCGGTGAGGGCCAGCAGGTGACCCCGGAGAGCGAGATCACCCTGACCCGGGCCACCGGCCAGTCCCAGGTGCCCGACTGGAGCGGCTGGAACCAGGCCTCGGTGGAGCGCGACGGCCGGGCCAAGGGGTTCACCAACATCCAGTTCGCGACCCGCGAGACGAACAGCGACAACGCGGTCGGCACCGTGCTGAGCACCGATCCGCGGGCCGGGTCGAAGGTGGACCGGAACGCCCGGATCACCGTCTACATCGGTCGGGCCGCTCCCAAGCCGCCGCCCCCGCCGACGACCACCTCGGAGCCGCCGACGCGGACCCCGACGCCGACCACCAGCAGCACGCCGACACCGGAGGCGTCCCCGACGCCGACCACCTCGGCGACCCCGCAGTGAGGAGACGCCGATGAGCCGGATCCTGGTCGTCGACAACTATGACTCGTTCGTCTGGAACCTGGTGCACTACCTGGCCCAGCTCGGTGCCGAGGTCGAGGTCTGGCGCAACGACGACGAGCGCTTCGCGGAGCTGCTCGCCGACCGGCCCTCGCAACCGCTGGGCTTCGACGGGATCCTGCTCTCCCCCGGACCGGGTACGCCGGAGGAGGCCGGGGTGTGCGTCGAGCTGGTCCGCCGGCTCGGGGAGCGTACGCCGATCTTCGGCGTCTGCCTGGGGCTCCAGTCGATCGCGGTCGCTTACGGCGGGACGGTGGGCCGGGCCCCGGAGCTGCTGCACGGCAAGGTGTCGAGCGTCTTCCACGACGACGTCGGCACGATGGCCGGCCTGCCGAACCCGTTCGATGCGACCCGCTACCACTCGCTGGCGATCTCCGAGCTGCCCGAGGCCCTCGAGGTGACCGCACGGACCGAGTCCGGGGTGATCATGACCGTCCGGCATCGGCAGCATCCGGTGGAGGCCGTCCAGTTCCACCCCGAGTCGGTGCTCACCCGGGGCGGCCACCGGATGCTGGCGAACTGGCTCGCGGCCTGCGGTGATCCGGACGCCGTGGCGCGCTCGGCGGGGCTGCGCCCGCTGATGGTGGGCGGCTGAGGCGGCCGACCGCTCAGCCCGCGCGGCGGGCGTACTGCAGTTCGACGCGGCCCTCGAAACCGGGCAGCCGCAGCTCACTCTCGGTCCGCTGGTCGTAACCGAGGTGATAGACCTGCACGTACTGCTGGTAGACCTTCAGGTATTCGGAGTTGCTCAGCCCGGCGGTCAGCTTCTGCGGGTCGCCGATCGCCGAGATCACATAGGGCGGGGCGTAGGGGATGCCGTGCAGCACCACGGTGTTGCCGACGCACTTGATGCCGGTGGTGGAGATCACCCGCTGGCCCTGGATCGTCATCGCCTCCGCACCGGCGGCCCAGAGCTCGTTGACCACTGCCTGGATGTCCTGCTGGTGCACCACCAGCAGGTCCTGGTCCACCCCGGGGGCCTGCACCGAGGCCGGCGCGTCGGAGAGCGTCACCGTCACCCCGCGACCCCGCACCGGGGTCAACCCGAGCTCGTCACCGGCGGCCGCCAGCGCGGCGGTGTCACCGGGATTGCCGGCGTTCTGCGCCGACAACCGGTCGACCTCGGCGCGCAGTTCGGACACCCGGTGGGTGAGCTCGGTGTTGCGCGCCGACTCGCTGCGGACCAGCCCGGCGAGATCGGTGTTGCGGGCGGGCCGCAGATCGGTGCCGCGGGCATTGATGCTGCTCACCGCGATCATCAGACCGATCACCAGACAGGTGGCTGTGGTGACCAACGTGCGCCAGCGCACCGCACCTCCTGTTCGCGAATGTGGGAAACCAGACCTCGACCTACTACGCTAGCGTCCCGAACCCACGAGGAGGAGCCTTGCCCGAGTCGAAGGCCCGCAAGTCGGCCGCTGACAAGAAGAAGGCCCAGCGCCACGAGGACGAGGTGGAGACCCGCGCCAAGAAGGCCAAGGTCGCCGCCCCCGGTACCCGGCGCTGGGTGGCTCCGGCCTTCATCGCGGTCGGACTGATCGGGGTGATCTGGCTGGTGCTCTACTACATCGCCGGCCGCGATCTGCCGTTCATGAACAAGCTGGGCGACTGGAACATCCTGATCGGGATGGGCCTGATGGCGGTCTCGCTCGGCATCTCGATGCTCTGGAAATGAGCACGATGGAGCTGCGTACGCCGGCCGAGCTGGCCGAGATGCGGGCCGCCGGCCGGTTCGTCGCCGACACCCTGACCGAGCTGCGGTCCAGTGTCGAGGTCGGTACCAACCTGCTGGACATCGACGCCGAGGTGGGCCGCCGGATCACCGAGGCGGGGGCGACCAGCTGCTACGTCGACTACCACCCGTCGTTCGGGGCGAGCCCGTTCGGGCACTACATCTGCACCTCGGTGAACGACGCGGTGCTGCACGGCCTGCCGCACGACCACAAGCTCGCCGACGGCGACCTGCTCTCCCTCGACCTGGCGGTCGAGGTGAACGGCTGGGTGGCGGACTCGGCACTGTCCTTCGTGGTCGGTACGCCCGATGAGGAGCACGGCGCCGCCGACGAGCGGATGATCGAGACCACCCAGCGGGCGCTGGCCGCGGCCATCAACACCGCCCGGGTCGGCAACCACCTGGGTGACATCTCGGCGGCGATCGGCAAGGTGCTGAAGCGCTCCAGCTATCGGATCAACCTGGACTTCGGCGGCCACGGTGTGGGCCGCACGATGCACGGCGACCCGCATGTCCCGAACGACGGCCGGGCCCGCCGCGGCCCCCGGCTGGAGGCCGGCCTGGTGCTGGCCATCGAACCGTGGGTACTGGCCAGCACCGACCGGATCCGCACCGATGCCGACGGCTGGACGCTGCGCTCGGTCGACGGCTCCCGCGGCGCGCACAGCGAGCACACCGTGGCGATCACCGCCGACGGCCCGATCGTGCTCACCGCGCGCAGCGACGGGCTGGGCATCCCCGACAGCGCCCTGCTGCCCTGACTGACGCTCATCGAGTAGCCAGCCATGTCGGCGGATGAGTTGTCGTCATGGAATTGCTCCTGACCGAGCGAAGCCGTCGACCGGAATCGCACCCCCGATGCGCGATCCCGGCCGTCGACGTCACTGGGTGGCGCCCTGAAGGGCCTTGGTGAAGGCGGCGGTGTCCTTGCTGGTCCAGTTGCACCTCCGGCTTGCCGAGCACCGCGGCGAAGTCGAAGCTCAGTCGTTGATCCCGAACCCGCGACGTCCGGTCGCGTTGAGCTGGTCGAACCGGAACCGGTTGTCCCAGTCGGCCTCGTAGTGCTCGTCGGGGAAGTCGGGCGCGCTCAGCCCGGCCTTGAACGCGGCGAGCTGCGGTTCGGCGTACGCCTCGTTCTTGGCGCACCAGGGCGCGGCCGGGATGTACATCACGTTGCCCCAGCCCTGCTGGTCGGTGACGGCACCGACGGCGTGGATCATGTCGCAGTGCCACCAGACGGTGTCACCGGGGGCGACCGCCGGGATCGGCACGACGGCCTGCATCAGCAGCGGATGCCACTGCTCGTTGATCGGGAAGGTCCGGCTGACCCGCACCCCGCACATGTCGTCGGCGGGCACGTCGTCCAGCAGCGGACGCAGCAACAGGTAGGCCATCGCCCCCGGGATCGGCACGGTGTGCAGGACGCCCTGGTCGGGCTCCATCTCCGAGAGCGCGGTCCACCCCTGGAAGGTGCGGAAGACCGAGGTCATCGTGGTGCCCGGGTACTGGTTGCCCTCGGTGCGGTAGCTGGCGTCCCAGGGGTCGTAGGCCTCGACATCGCCGCGGTAGAGGGCATCGAAGGCCTGCTGGTAGGCACCGGTCATCCACAGGTCGAGGGTGCCGGCATCGATGTGGGTGCCCAGGCCGCTCGAGTCGGTACCCGGCGGGCGCCGGCGGATGCGGTCGGCGTACAGGGCATCGCGGGAGGGATCGAACCAGGTGCGATCCTCGGATTCCCCGTGCCAGAAGGAATTCATGAACGACTGGGTGGCCGCCATCCGCGGGTGCTGGCGGGCCTCCATCTGCGCCGGGGACCAGTAGATCGGGTAGATCTCGGGCTTGGAATCGACGGTGTCGAAGAAGTCGTCACCCGGTCCGCGGTAGTTCTCGAAGAACTGGTTCGCATCGACGTAGTCGACGATGTCGCGGTCCCACTGCTCGGCCTGGGCGCGGTCGAAGGTGCCGCGCACCACCGCGCAACCGCGGCGCTTGATCTTCTGGATCGTCTCCTCGGGCACGGTGCCGGCCTCGATGTCGGCGAAGTCCACCACGGGCCAGGGCTGCTCGCCCCGATCGAGTTCGGCGCGGATCTGCTCGACCTCGGTACGGATCTGGGCCTCGACCTTGGCGAAGACCTCCTCCGGGGTGGTGCCGGCGGCCGCCATCCGGGCGCGGATCGCGTCCTTGACCTCGCGGATCGCGGCGTGCACGTCGTCGGGGACCTGCTCCCAGCGAGGCAGGTCGGGCAGTGTCTTCGAAGCGGTCTGCTGGCTCATCGTGGCGGCTCCTTCGGCGCGTTCCAGTTCGGAAAGACTCCTTACGAAGGACGATGGTGACATCTTGCGGAATCATTTGCAAGGGGTCTTTACGAAAAGCGTCGCGGGTCTAGGGTGGGCATCGTTGACGAGGGAGGGACAGATGGGGCCGAACGGCACCGTTGAGCACTCGGATCCGGCGCCGTCGCTGGACCTGGTGCGTGACACCACCGACCGGCAGGTGCTGTCCTGCTTCTTCACCGCGCCGGAGCCGACCCGCCCGGCCATCGCCCAGCAGACCGGGATCTCCAAGCCGACGGTGTCCTCCAGCATCCGCCGACTGGCCGCCCGCGGGCTGGTCACCGAGGCCGGGTTGGCCACCGGCGGCGTGGGCCGGGCCGGCCAGCGGTACCGGCTGGGTGACCGGTTCGCCGCGCTGGCGCTGCACATCGGCCCGGGGGGCGCCCGGGCCGAACTGGTCGACATCCGGGGTGAGGCGCTGGGGTGCCACCGCGAGCCGGTGGGGGTCTTCGCGGTACGCCCGGGCGAGGTCGCCGACGCGGTCGGTCGGATCCTGACGGCGGTGCGTGCGGAGCAACCGGGGCCGCTGCCGGTCGCCTGCTCGTTCGCCGGGCCGGTCAACGCCGCCGGGGTGGCCATCGACATGCCGCTGTCCCCGTTCCTGGTCGGCAGCCTGGACCTGGCCGGCCTGCTCGGTTCGGCCGGCGGCCCGGCCCCGGTGATCGACAACGACGTGAACTGGGCCGCGCTCGCCCAGCTCGCCGCCGGTGGCGTGGACGCCCCGCATTCCTTCCTGCAGGTGTATCTGGGCGAGGGTCTCGGCGGTGCGGTGGTCGCCGGTGGCCGGGTGGTCACCGGGCACCGCGGCCTGGGTGGTGAGCTGGCCTACCTGCCGACCGTCGCCCCCGACGGCAGCTCGACCTCGCTGCTGGATGCGCTGCGGCAGTCGGGGCTGCTGGTCCGTGGCGCGACCACCGTCGAGGTGGACCGGGTACGCGAGGCGCTCCGCGAGGGTGGCGCGGTGAGCGAGCAGGTGCATCGGGCCGTCGCCGCGGCACTCAGCGGCGCGGTGGCCCTGCTGGACCCCGAGGAGATCGTGCTCGGCGGCCCCTGGGGGGATGAGTTGGACCACGACCGGTTGCAGCGCGAGCTGGACCAGCTCACCCAGGAATCGGTACGCGTGCGATCCCCGCTGATCCCCGTCGACGGCCCCTTCGCCGGGGCACGTCAACGTGCCGTCCAACTCGCCCGCGACGCCCTCCTCGACCGCGTCGCCGCCCCCTCCTGAGCGCACCCGTTCATCGAGCAGCCAACCATGCGCAGCGAGCGTGTCGAGATGAACCCGTACGCCGGCTGGGCGAGCGCCAGTCAAGTCGAAGCCTGGCGTGCTGGACCCGTCCCACCAGCGCTGCCTGCGAGGGTGAGCGTGCTCGATGAGCGTGGGTGCGTACCGGTTCAGCTCGGCACGCTCGCGGCGGCCGACGGTGGGCCGGGGAGCCGACTGCCCAACAACGCCGCGATCGCCGCCACCACAGCCAATCCGAGGAACAGGGGGCGTACCGGAAGCTCCGGACCGGCACCCGCGACGACACCGGTCACGGTGGCCCCGACGGCGGCGAAGGCCTGCACCGCCATGAACATCGCCGTGGTGCCCTGGGCCGCCTGCTCCGGCTGCAGGGTGCGATAGACGCTGGCGAAGGTCGGCGCGGCGACGCAGCCGAAGGCCAACCCGATCAGCGCGAACAGCAGCATCGCCGCCCACAGCGGCCAGGATGGTGCCACCAGCGCGAAGACCCCGAATCCCAGCGCGGTGCCGATCCCGCCGCCGACGACCAACCGGCGCGGACCCCAGCTGTCGCTGAGTCCGCCGGCCCGCGCCATCGACAGCAGCAGACCAACCCCGAGCGAGACCGTCAGCAGGCTGCGCGCCAGGCCGGTGATCCCGAACCGCTCCTCGACCACCAGGGGCAGCACGGTCAGCTGGGTGTACATCAGCACCCCGACCGTGCACATGGCCAGCAGTGCCGCACGGAACGGGCCGCTGCGCAGCAACCGCAGATCGAGCACCGGCGTACCCGACATCCGCAGCGCGTGCCCCACATACCCCGCCAGCAGTAGGCAACCAGCCAGCCCGAGCAGCAGCACCTGGCCGCCGGCGGCACCCGCACCCCAGCGGTTCAGCGCCAGCAGCAGGCCGACGAAACCGGGGGTGAGCAGCGCCATCCCGCGGAGATCGGGCGCCGCGCCGCCGGAACCACCCGCACCGGCGGCGGCCGGTACCCAGCGCAGCGCGGTCACCAGGATCACCAGGCCGATCGGCAGGTTCAGCAGGAAGATCCAGCGCCACCATCCCGCATCACCGAGCACGGTGCCGACCAGCGGGCCGACGATCGGCGCGATGTTGATGACCAGGGAGAACCGGCTCATCACCTTCCCCACCGCGTTGCGTGGCGCCAGGGCAGCGGCGACGGCCATCGCAGCCGGTTCGAGCAGGCCCCCACCGAGGCCCTGCACGACGCGCGCCGCGATCAGCACCGGCGCGGACCAGGCCAGACCGCTGAGCGCCGAGCCCGCGACGAAGGCCGCCAGACCGGTGAGGAAGACCGCCCGGCCGCCGAACCGGTCACTCGCCCAGCCGACCAGCGGCAGGCTGGTACCGGCAGCCATCAGGTACGCCGAGGTCACCCAGACCAGCAGCGACAACTCACCCCCGAAGGCGGCCGCCAGGGTCTGCAGCGAGGCCGTCACGGCGGTGCCGTCGAGGACCGCCAGGAAGGCGGCCAATCCGAGCACCGCGATCACACCGGGAACGGGCCCGGCCGTGTGCCGGGAATGCAGATCGGACGAGTTCTTTACTGTCATGGTCGCGGACTTTACTACACGGTTTAGTCAGATTCCATAGCGGTTCAGAACCGCCCCGTATGCTTCAACCATGAGCAGCACCTCGGCGGCAGACACCTCGGCCGGTTCGGCGACCCGGCGTGCCGCGGTGGACAAGCGGCGCAGCATCCTCGACGCGGCGGCGCCGGTCTTCGGTGAGTTCGGCTACCAGCGCGCCAGCGTCGATGCGATCGCCACCGCCGCCGGAGTGTCCAAACCGACCATCTACAGCTACTTCGGCGGCAAGGAGCAGCTGTTCCGGGCCTCGGTGGCCGACTCGGCCCAGCACCTGAACGCCGAGTCCCTCGCCGTGGTCCAGGCGCTGGACGTCCGCCCGCAGCACTGGGAGACCAGCCTGCGGAAGGCGGCGTACCAGCTCTCGGTCTGCCAACGCAGCGATTGCGCGGCGGCCCTCGGGAGGCTGATCAATGCCGAGGCCACGCGCGATCCCGAGGTGTTCCGCAGCGTTCGCAGGGCCGGGTACCAGCCGATCGTCGACGCCCTGGCCGGCAAGCTGGCGATGCTCGGCAATGCCGGCCTGCTCGACCTGCCGGATCCGGTGCTGGCGGCGAAGCAGTTCTTCGCCCTGATCCACGCCGAGCTGCCGGACCTCACCGCCCTCGGCACCCAGCAGGCCTCGGATCGCGCGGTCCGCACCGCGGTCGAGGCCGGTGTCGCCACCTTCCTCAGGGCGTACGCCGCAGCCGGCGACTAGCGCTGCGCTCGGCCTAGCGGGCGGCGAGCAGGGCCTCGGCGGTCGGCACGTCGGTGATCAACCGGTTGAACAGCCCGGCCCGCGCGCAGGCGCGGATGCTGCGCACCTTGTTCTCCCCGGCGGCGATGGCGATGCAGGCGTCGATCCGCCGCAACTGCTCGGGACTGATCCGGATCATCCGGTCGCTGCCCTCGAACTCCACCGGCGCGCCCTCGTGGTCGACGAAGTTGAGGCAGACATCCCCCGCGGCACTGCGGATCGAGGCGGACCCCAGTGGCACGTGCGCCGAGATCGACCCGCGGGCCAGCGGCGCCGCACCGACCCCGACCAGGGCCACCCGGGCCCGGTCCCAGAGCGCGGTCGTCGCGCGGAAATCAGGGTCCTCCAGCAGGGTGCGGTAGAGCGCCGGTGACGGCACGGCCGGGGCGAACAGCAACCGCGGGATCGCACCGGTGCGCTGGGCGATGGCCCGGGTGATCTCGTTGGTCTGGAAGTGGGCCTCCGGTTCGCTCACCCCGCCGACGGTGGGCGCAAGCAGCACCCCGGGCAGCGGCGGCAGCGGGCCCTGACTGACTTCATAGGTCGTCTCCCCCGAGGCGACCAGCAGCACCTCACCCGGAGCCATGGCCAACTCCTCGAGCACGGCCGCGACCGCCGGCCGCAGATCGTGGCCGGCATGCCCCGCCCGGATCCGCGGCGCCAGGCGTACCCCCTGCAACCCCAGTGACTCCGCCAGCCGATCGGCCAGCTCCGAGGACTCGGTCGCATTCGGCGGCACGACCTCGATACGGACCAGCCCGGCCCGCCGGGCCTCGGCGATCAGTCGGCTCACCGTCGGCCGGGAGACGTTCAGCCGAGCGGCGATCTGCGCCTGGGTCGCGTCCTCCAGGTAGTACATCCGGGCCGCCCGGTACGCCGCCTCGAGATTCAGCGCCGAGGCACGCCGCGGCGGTTCACCCCGGGAGATCTCGACACTCATGGTGCTGAGACTAGCGGTTCGCCACCCCACAGCACGGGAGTCATGCACATTTGTTCTTGTGAACGTTTGTTCTTGACATCTGTGCAGCCTCGTTCTACGGTCGATCCAAGCCAGAGACGACCAATGGAGGTTCTTCCGATGTCAGAGACGACTCAGCTGCCCGAAGAGATGACCGCGGTCGTGGTGCACGGCCCCGAGGACTACCGCCTCACCACCAAGCCGGTCCCGACCCCCGAGCAGGGCGACCTGCTGATCAAGGTGGAGGCCGTCGGCGTGTGCGCCAGCGACCTGAAGTGCTATCACGGCGCCGCCAAGTTCTGGGGCGATGAGAACCGCGACCGCTGGGTCACTCCCCCGGTCACCCCGGGCCACGAGATCGTCGGCACGATCGTCCGCGGCGACGACGAGGCCCTGGCCAAGCATGGCGTCGCGCTCGATGACCGCGTCGCGGTCGAGCAGATCGTGCCCTGCTGGGAATGCCGCTACTGCCTCAATGGCTCCTACTGGATGTGCGGCCCGCACGACATGTTCGGCTTCCGCCACCACGACGGGGGCATGGCCGAATACATGATCATCCCGCCGCAGGCGCTCGTGCACCGGGTGAGCAAGGACCTGCCGCCGCAACACGCGGCCTTCGCCGAACCGCTGTCCTGCGCGCTGCACGCGGTCGAGCGGGCCAACATCACCTTCGACGACGTCGTCGTGGTCGCCGGCGCCGGGCCGATCGGCCTGGGCGCGATCGCCGGCGTGCGGCAGAAGAACCCGATGAAGGTGATCGCGCTGGACATGCTCGACTCCAAGCTCGAACTGGCGAAGGCCTGTGGCGCCGACCTGACGATCAACATCGCCAACGAGGACGCGAACCAGATCATCCGCGACCTCACCGACGGCTACGGTGCCGATGTCTACATCGAGGCCACCGGCCATCCCTCGGCGGTCAGCCAGGGCATCAACCTGCTGCGCAAGCAGGGCACCTTCGTCGAATACTCGGTGTTCAAGGACGACGTGACCGTCGACTGGTCGATCATCTCCGACGACAAGGAACTCGACGTGCTCGGTGCGCACCTCGGCCCGCACTGCTGGCCGGCCGCGATCAAGCTGCTCGAGTCGGGCGAACTGCCGATGGAGCAGATCTGCACCGACCAGTTCGGCCTGGACAAGTTCCAGGAGGCGCTGGATCTGGTCGCCGATTCGGGCGGCGCCTCGGTGAAGGTGTCCCTGCTGCCCTGAGCGATTCCCTGCTCACACACCCAACCCGTCCATCTCGCCCGCCGAGGGCCTCGACCTGCAAAGGCGCAGCCATGAACTCCGAAACCGCCGCAACCTCAACCACCACAGCACATCCGGACGTCAAGCCCTACGGCTCACCCGATGAGACCCGCTGGGATCGGCTCGGCATCCCCGACGTGCTCAAGTGGGGCTTCATCGGCCTGCTGATCTTCATGACCGGCAACGGTGTCGAATCCAACTTCATCACCCCGCACATGGTCGCGGTGCTGGGCAGCCCCGAGGCCACCGTGTCGACGATCATCACCGGTTACAGCCTGGCCGTGCTGGTCGGCAGCTACCTCGGCGGCGCACTCTCCGATCTGTGGGGTCCGCGCCGGGTGATGCTGCTCGGATTCCTTGTCTGGGTGGTCTTCGAGGCACTCTTCCTGATCAGCCTGAGCATCGGCAGCGTGCCGCTCACCGCGATCACCTACACCCTGCGCGGTTTCGGCTATCCGCTGTTCGCGTTCGCCTTCCTGGTGTGGATCAACATCACCGCACCGGTGCAGCGCAACGGCACCGCCGTTGGCTGGTTCTATGTGATGTTCACCGGTGGCCTGCCGACCCTCGGCTCGCTGTTCGCGCTCGGCGTGATCCCCACCTTCGGTGGCGGCACCCGCGGTGAGACCGCGGCGATGATCGGCTCGATCGGCCTGGTCGTGATCGGCTATCTGGTCGCCCGCTTCGGTGTCCGCGCGACCAACGGCGTGGGCCGGATCGCGCCGCCGGAGGAGACCACCGGCCAGGTCCTCACCGCCGGCGTCCGGCTGACCGCCAGGCACCCCAAGATCCTGATGGGTTTCCTGGTCCGACTGATCAACACCGCCCCGCAGTACGGCATGTTCATCATCCTGCCGACCGTGATCGCGGTCGACCTGGGTTGGGGGCAGTCACGCTGGTTGTCCATGACGGTGGCGGTGTACGCGACCAACATTCTGGTGAACGCCGTCTTCGGTGCGGTCGGCGACCGCTGGGGCTGGCGGCGTACCGTCCGGTGGTTCGGCGTCTTCGGCTCGGCCTGCGGCCTGCTGCTGTGGTGGTACGTCCCGCACTGGGTGCCCGCCGGATCGACCTGGGGCTTCCTGGTCTCCGTCGTCGCCGGCTGCGTCTTCGGCTGCCTGCTGGCCGGCTTCGTGCCGATGGGCGCGATCATGCCGGCGCTGACCCCGGAGCACAAGGGTGCCGCGATGGCCATGTACACCACCGCTGCCGGCGGCGCCGCCTTCCTCGGCGCCGGGGTGGTCGCCCTGGTGCTGAACCTCGGCAATGCCATGGGGTGGAGCAGGTTCGCGACCAACAGTGCGGTCGTCTGGGCCTTCGTCGCCCTCTACGCCGCCGCGTTCGTCATGGTCGGTTTCCTCAAGGTGCCGCAGGACGAGAAGGGCGCCCGCCAGCACTGACCGGCGAGCCCGCGATCCCAACCACAGAAGGACAGTTTCGATGACCAAGATCTTCAACGACCCGGCCGAGTTCGCCGAGGACCAGCTGGCCGGCTTCCTCGACCTGTACGCCGACCGCGTGCGTGGGGTGCCCGGTGGCGTGGTCTCGCTGCGCTCCGGCGATCCCCAGGTCGCGGTGGTGATCGGCGGCGGCTCCGGCCACTATCCCGCCTTCTGCGGCACCGTCGGGCCCGGGTTCGCGACCGGTGCCGTGGTGGGCAACATCTTCACCTCCCCCTCGGCGGCCCAGGCCTATTCGGTCGCCAAGGCAGCGGATCAGGGCCGGGGTGTGATCTTCAGCTTCGGCAACTATGCCGGGGACACCATGAACTTCGGCATCGCCGCGGAACGGCTGCGGGCCGAGGGGATCGATGCCCGGATCGTGATCGTCACCGACGATGTCGCCTCCGCGGACGAGGCCGAGAAGCGGCGCGGCATCGCCGGTGACTTCAGCGTCTTCAAGGTGATGGGGGCCGCGGCCGCGGCCGGCAAGGACATCGACGAGGTGGAACGCCTCGGCCGCAAGGCCAACGACGCCACCCGCAGCTTCGGTGTCGCCTTCTCCGGCTGCACGATGCCGGGTGCCGACGAGCCGCTGTTCACCGTGGCGGAAGGAAAGGTCGGGCTCGGGCTCGGCATCCACGGCGAGCCGGGGATCCGCGACGAACCGTTGATGAGCGCCGACGAGCTCGCGGAACTCTTCGTGGACAAGGTTCTGGCCAATCGCCCCGACGACCCCGCGGGTGACACCGTCGCACCGATCCTGAACGGACTGGGCACCACCAAATACGAGGAGTTGTTCCTGCTCTGGGGCCGGATCGCCGCCCTGCTTGCGGAAAAGGGGATCACCGTCGTCCAGCCCGAGGTCGGCGAACTGGTCACCAGTCTCGACATGGGCGGCTGCTCACTGACCCTGATGTGGCTGGACGACGAACTCGACGAGGCCTGGCGCGCCGACGCGTACACCCCCGCCTATCGCAAGCTGGGCGTCGGAATCGCCGATCTCCGCCCACCGAGCCAGGGGGAGCTCGCCGAGGAGGCGGCCGAACAGCAGGCACCCGAGGCCACCGAGGCCGCTCGCGCGGCGGCCGGCACCGCCCGCACCGCCCTGCAGACGATGCAGCAGGTGCTGCACGATGCGGAGTCGGAGCTGGGCCGGATCGACGCGGTCGCCGGCGACGGCGATCACGGCCGCGGGATGGTCAAGGGCATCGATGCCGCGGTCAAGGCCGCCGACGCGGTGTCGGACGGGGCCGGGGTCGCCTGGACGCTGCGCCGCGCGGGCCAGGCCTGGGCCGAGTATGCCGGTGGCACCTCCGGGGTGTTGTGGGGTGCGGCGCTGGAGGCGTTCGGTACCAGCCTGACCGATGATGCCGAGGCGTACTCCGATGCCGACGTGGTGGCCGCCACCCGGGCGTTCGCGGACGCCATCAGCCAGCTCGGCGGCGCCAAGCTCGGTGACAAGACCCTCCTCGATGCGCTGCTGCCCTTCGTCGACACCCTGCAGGAGAAGCAGAACGAGGGCCTCGCCGTGGCCTGGCCGGCGGCTGCCCGGGTCGCCGACGAACAGGCGAAGACCACCGCGGAGCTGCGCCCGCAGGTCGGGCGGGCCCGACCACTGGCCGAGAAGAGCGTCGGTACGCCCGATGCGGGCGCCACCTCGATGGCGCTGCTGCTGGTCGCCCTCGGTGACCAGCTGAACGACACCTCCCACCGAAAGGAGCAACGATGACCAACCGACTGCGTATTGCGATCGGCGGCGATGACGCCGGATATGACTACAAGACAAGGATCAAGGCCGATCTGGAGAACGACGACCGGGTCGCCGAGGTGATCGATGTCGGGGTGAGCGAGGACGAGGACACCGCGTACCCCCATGTCGCCGCCGACGCCGCCCGACTGGTCAAGGAAGGGAAGGCCGACCGCGCACTGCTGGTCTGCGGCACCGGATTGGGGGTGGCGATCAGCGCCAACAAGATCCCCGGGATCCGCGCAGTGACCGCCCACGACTCGTTCTCGGTGGAGCGGTCGGTGCTCTCCAACGACGCCCAGGTGCTGTGCCTGGGGCAGCGGGTGATCGGGTTGGAGTTGGCCCGCCGGCTGGCCAGCGAATGGCTCGGCTACACCTTCGATCCGCAGAGCTCCTCGGCACCCAAGGTCGAGGCGATCAGTGGCCTCGAGACCGACGACACCCGAGAGGACCGAGGATGAGCGAGTCGAACCAGATCGATCTGTCCTTCGCACTGACCGACAAGATCGTGCTGGTGACCGGTGCCGGATCCGGGATCGGCGCCGCGATCGCCACCGCGGTCGCCTCCCGGGGGGCCACCGTGGCCGCGGTCGACCTGGACGAGAACAGGGCGACCGCGACCGCCGACGCCCTCGGTGGCGAGTCGGCCGCCTGGGCCGCCGACGTCTCCGACCCGGTCGCGGTGGAGCGCACGGTGGCCGCGATCCTCGAGCGGTACGGGCGGATCGATGTGCTGATCAACTCGGCCGGGGTGGCCGTGCTGGCACCGGCCGAGGAGCTGAGCCTCGACCAGTGGGACATCACGATGCGGGTGAACCTGACCGGCTCGTTCCTGATGAGCCAGGCCGTCGGCCGGTCGATGATCGAGCACGGCACCGGTGGGCGGATCATCGGCCTGGCCTCCCAGGCCGCCACGGTCGCCCTACCCGAGCATGTGGCGTACTGCGCCTCCAAGGCCGGGTTGCTGGGGATGACCCGCACCCTGGCGCTGGAGTGGGGCAAGCACCAGATCACGGTGAACACGATCTCGCCGACGGTGGTGCTCACCGAGTTGGGCCGCAAGGCCTGGGACAACCCGAAGGGCGAGGCACACAAGAAGGAGATCCCGGCCGGCCGGTTCGCCGAACCCGACGAGATCGCCGCCGCGGCGATCTTCCTCGCCTCCGACGCCAGCGCGATGATTAACGGCACCGACCTGGTCGTCGACGGCGGTTTCACGATCCGCTGACCAGCAGCTACCTCCAGTGGGTGGCAGAATCGCCGCGTGATCGACAAGAACGTCATCGCCGCCCACGACGCCTGGCGGGCGGAGCGACTGGCGCAGGTGACGGGAGCCGTGGGCAACCTCGCGCTCGTGGACTACCAGCCGGTGGGCACCGAACCGGAGGCCGTCCACCGGATGCCTGCGCGGGTACGTCGAGAACCGGGGGAACCGGGCGTACGCGTGACGTCGACCGGCCCCGGGCTTCGGATCCGTACCGCACAGGGCGAGCGGCCGGTCGAGGATGAGACCCTGTTGCCCTTCCTGCAGCCCGACGGGCTGCCGCTGCTCTCGGCGGGGGCGATGACCGCCGACGCCTTCAGCCTCGACGGCAGCGATGTCGAGTTGCGGCTCTACGACGCGCAGGCGCCGGCGTTCACCGACTTCGACGGCATCGAAGCCGCACCCTACGACCCGGCATGGGCCCTCCCGGCGACCTTCGAGGCGCACCCCGAGCCGCAACGGGTGCCCTGGGCTTTCACCCGGGCAAGCGATTCGGGGCACACGAAGGCCGTCCCCGGCACCCTGCACACGACGATCGGCGGCACCGAACACGCCCTCACCGTCTTCGCCGACGGATCCGCGCTCGTGCTGGTCTTCGCGGACTCAACCACCGGGGACGAGAGTTATGCGCCCGGACGCTTCCTGCGCGTCGACCCGGTCGCTTCCGGCGGAACCATCACCCTCGACTTCAACCGCGCGATCGTGCCGCCCTGCGGCTTCAGCGACTTCTACTCGTGCCCGATCCCCCCGGCCGAGAACCGCCTGGCCGTGCCGGTACGGGCGGGTGAGCTGCGGGCCCGCTGGCACAACCGGAGCTGACCAACGGGCCAGGCCCCTGTGCAATCTGCACAACAGCTGCCGGATTCAAGAAGGAATGCACATCGCGTCCGCGGAGGCGTACCCCTAGCTTGGGCCCATCCGCGTCACGCATTCCAAAGGAGCCGTCATGGCCCACTCCGCTCACGTCGACGACTACGCGCTCGGCCGCGTACCGACCACTGCGCGCAAACACTGGTTCGGTATCGCGGTCCAGCGATTCGGCCAGATCTCGGCACTCTCGCAATTCCTGCTCGGCGCCACGCTCGGTTACGCGATGACCTTCACCGACGCCTTCCTGGCGATCCTCGTCGGTTCGATCATCCTCGAGGTGGTGATGTGCTTCGTCGGCCGCAACGAGGGCCTCAACACCGCACTGATGGCCCGCTGGACGGGATTCGGTGAGGTCGGCGCCTCGCTGGTCGGCCTGGCGATCGGGATCAGTCTGATCGGCTGGTTCGGCATCCAGTCCGGCATCTCGGCCGAATCCCTGAACGCGTTGATGCCCGGGGTGCTGCCGGTGTGGGCGTGGAGCGTCCTGTTCGGGCTCGCCGTGACCGCCGTCGTCGCCTTCGGGTTCGGCGGCATGCAGTGGCTGGCGAACATCACCGTGCCGCTCTTCCTGGTCCTCGTCGGCTGGTCGGTGACCCGCGAGCTGAGCCGCCACGACATCGGCGCCCTGCTCCGCAGCGAACCCGCCGGCGACCCGATGACGATCTTCCAGGGCGCGGGCCTGGTCGCCGGCGGTGTCATCGTCGGCGCGATCATCACCGGCGACATGACCCGCTTCAATCGCACGAACGCCGATGTGGTGAAGCAGACGGTGGTGGGGGTGAGCCTCGGCGAGTTCGTCATCGGTCTCGCCGGTGTGCTGCTCGCCCACGCGGCCCGCAGCGGCGACATCGTCGCCATCGTGACCTCCTCGGTCGGCCTGGTCGGCCTCATCATCGTGATCACCGGCACCCTCAAGATCAACGACTGGAACCTCTATTCCTCCTCGCTCGGCCTGGTGAACTTCGTCTCCACCACCTTCGGCAAGCAGCTGCACCGCGCCTCGACGACGGTCGTGCTCGGCATCGTCGGCACCGTGCTCGCCAGCGTGGGCATCCTGCAGCAGTTCACCGGTTTCCTCAACCTGCTCTCGGTCGCGTTCCCGCCGATCGCGGGGATCATGGTCGCCGAATACTTCATCGTCAAACGGTTCCGCCCCGAGCTCGACGCCACCCGCGAGCGCGGGCTGCTGCCCGCGACGGCGCCGCGGATCGTGCCGGCGACGATCGCGATCTGGCTGATCTCCTCGGCGGTCGGCTTCTTCGTCACCTGGGGCATCCCGTCGGTGCTGAGCCTGCTGCTGTCGATGGTGCTCTACATCATCGCGGGCCGGCTCGGGCTGGTCCGCGGCGTCGGTGTCGCGAAGACCCCGGAGAGCGCCACGGCCCAGCAGGCGGACACCGCACACTCGGCCTGACCGGCCCCATCCCCCATCAACGACACGCGAGAGAGAAACGACATGCACATCGGCATCGACGTCGGCGGCACCAACACCGACGCCGTACTCATGGACGGCAACACCAGCCTGGCGGGCGTCAAGCACTCGACCACCCCCGATGTCACCAGCGGCATCGTGCAGGCGATCGAGGATCTGCGCGCCCAGCACGCCTTCGACGGCGCGGACATCGAGGCGGTGATGATCGGCACCACCCACTTCATCAACGCACTCGTGCAGGCCAAGCGGCTCGCACCGACCGCGGCCCTGCGCCTCGGGCTGCCGGCGACCAGGGCGCTGCCGCCGCTCGTCGACTGGCCCGAGGTGCTCGTCGAGGCGCTCGAGGCACGCTGGTATCTGGCGCATGGCGGTTACGAGTTCGACGGCCGGCCCATCTCCCCGCTCGACCCCGAGGAACTGCGCGCCCACGCCCGCGACATGGGTGAACACGGCATCCGGTCGGTGGCGATCTCGAGCGTCTTCAGCCCGGTCAACCATGATCTGGAGCTGCAGGCCGCGGCCATCGTGAAGGAGGAGCTCGGGCCCGAGGTGGCGATCTCGCTGAGCCACGAGATCGGCCGGATCGGCCTGCTGGAGCGCGAGAACGCGACCATCATCAACGCCGCCCTGCGCGAGCTCGCCGGGGAGATCGTCGACGGTCTGACCGCCGCCGTGCGCGCCCATGGGATCGATGCCCCGATCTTCCTGAGCCAGAACGACGGCACGTTGATGGATGAGGATTTCGTACGCCGCTATCCGGTCGCGACGTTCGCCTCCGGTCCGACGAACTCGATGCGCGGCGCGGCCGTCACCAGCGGCCTGGAGACCTGCGCCGTCGTCGACGTCGGCGGGACGACGGCCGACATCGGCCTGCTCATCGGCGGTTTTCCCCGCGAGACCGCCAACGAGGTCAAGGTGGCGGGCATCCGCACGAACTTCCGGATGCCCGATGTGCTCTCGCTCGGCATCGGCGGCGGTTCGATCGTCGACACCGAGACCGGTGAGGTCGGCCCCGAATCGGTCGGCTACCGGCTCACCTCGGAGGCACTGGTGTTCGGCGGCTCGACGCTCACCGCGACCGACATCGCCGTCGCGGCCGGGCGCGCGCAGGTCGGCGACCCGGCCAAGGTGGCCCACCTGGATCCCGAGCTCATCCAGCGCGTACTCACCCGCATCGCCGAACGCATCGCCGAGGCCGTCGACCGGATGCGTACCTCACCCGACCCCATCCCGGTCGTCGCGGTCGGCGGCGGCTCGATCCTGCTGCCCGACTCGCTGCCGATCTTCGGCGCGGTGGCCCGGCCCGAGAACTATGCGGTGGCGAACGCGATCGGTGCGTCGATCGCCCAGGTGGGTGGCGAGATCGACAAGGTGGTGAGCATCGATCCCGCCGGTCGCGACGAGACGATCGCCGCACTCAAACAGGAGGCGGTCGAGAAGGCGGTCGCCGCGGGAGCCCGCCCCGATTCGGTGGCGATCATCGACTTCGACGAGGTCCCGATCCCTTACCTGCCTGGAAACGCGACGCGGGTACGCGCGAAGGCCGTCGGCGATCTGGAGATGGGTGCCCGATGACCTGGACCATCGACCCCCAGGCCATTCCGGCGCTCGCGCGCGGCGCCGCCGTGCTCGGCACCGGCGGCGGTGGTGACCCCTACATCGGCGAGCTGCTGGCGACCCGGGCACTCACCGAGCACGGTGCGGTCACCGTCGTCTCGGTCGACGAGGTGCCCGACGACGCACTCGTGCTGATGGGGGCGCCGACCGTGATGGTGGAGAAGCTGCCGAACCTCGAATCGGTGATGGATCCGGTGCGCGCGCTCGGCACCTATCTCGGCCGGCCGATCAGCCACATCGCCTGCGCGGAGGTCGGCGGCGTCAACTCGATGATCCCGATCGCGGCCGCCGCCACCCTCGGCCTCCCGCTGCTCGACGCCGACGGCATGGGTCGGGCCTTCCCGGAGTTGCAGATGGTGCTGCCGACGCTCTCGGGCATCACCGCGTCCCCGTTCGCATTCGCCGATGAGAAAGGAAATGTCGGCGTCCTGCAGACGATCGACAACACCTGGACCGAACGCATCGCCCGCGTCGCAGCGGTCGAGATGGGGTGCTCGTTGATGATCGCCGGCTTCGCGATGGCGGGGGCGCAGGCGCGCGAGTCGCTCGTCCGCGACAGCCTCACCCTGTGTGCGGGCGTCGGGGACAGCATCCAGGCCGCGCGGGACGCCAAGCGGGATCCGGTGCGCAGCGCGGCCGACCTGCTCGGCGGCCGCGAACTCTGCCAGGGCAAGGTCATCGACCTGCAGCGCGCGACGACCTCCGGCTTCGCCCGCGGCACCGCACGCATCGACGGGACCGCCGGAACGCTCACCCTGCAGTTCCAGAACGAGCATCTGATCGCCGAACTCGACGGCCGCGTACTCGCCACCACACCCGATCTCATCATGGTGCTCGAACACGAGTCCGGGGAGCCGATCACCACCGAGGGGTTGCGCTACGGGCAACGGGTACGCGTCATCGCCGCACCGGCCGACCCACGCTGGCACTCGGCCGCGGCGCTCGCCATGGTCGGCCCCGGCTACTTCGGTTACGACACCCCCGCCGTCCGCTTCGACGGCTCGATCTCGGAGGGCACCGCATGAGCTGGGAACTGACCGTTGCCGACCTGCCGGACCTGGCGCGCGGAGCGACGCTGCTGGGCACCGGAGGCGGCGGTGACCCCTACATCGGGTCGAAGCTCGTCGAACGGGTGCTCGGCCGGGGCGCCATCACCGTCCTCGATCCCGACGACCTCGACGACGACGCGTTCGTCATCCCGACCGCCCAGATGGGTGCGCCGACCGTCATGGTGGAGAAGATCCCGGCGGGCACCGAACCCACCCTCGCCCTGCGTACCCTCGAGGCGCACCTCGACCGCACCGCGGATGCGACGATGCCGATCGAATGCGGCGGTATCAACTCGATGATCCCGTTCGTGGTCGCCGCCGAGACCGGGCTGCCGGTCGTCGACGCCGACGGCATGGGCCGGGCCTTCCCCGAACTGTCGATGGAGACCTTCGCCGTCTATGGCGTGCACGGTTCCCCGCTCGCGCTCGCGGGTGAGCGCGGTGAGCAGGTCATCATCGACACCGGTGATGACGACCGGCAGATGGAATGGCTCGCCCGCGCGGTGACGATCCGCCTCGGCGGCGTCGGGCACATCGCCGAATATGCGATGTCGGGTGCCGACGTGAAACGCACGGCCGTGCCGCGGACGATCTCGATGGCGCTCGCCCTCGGCCGCTCGATCCGGCTCGCCCGCGAGGCGAAGCGGTCACCGTTCGAGGCGATCGCCGAGACCCTCGCGCCCACGCTGTATTCCCACGTGCGGGAACTGTTCGTGGGCAAGGTCGTCGACGTCGAGCGGCGCACCACCGAGGGCTTCGCCCGCGGCCGCGCGCGCATCGCACCGCTCGACGGTGGCACCTCGTTGGAGATCGCGTTCCAGAACGAGAATCTCACCGCCCACCGCGGCGCGGAGCTGCTCGCGATCGTGCCGGACCTGATCTGCGTCGTCGACCACGAATCGGCCGAGCCGATCACCACCGAGGGCCTGCGCTATGGCCAACGGGTACGCGTGCTCGGCATCTCGACACCGGAGTTGATGCGCACCCCGGAGGCGCTCGCGATGTTCGGACCGGCGGCCTTCGGCCTCACCGAGACCTTCCGACCGGTCGAGGGCTGAGCGCGTCTCGCGGCACCGCCGCGGCAGCCCACCTAAGCTGGCCCGGTGCGGCGCATCGACCTGGCGGATCTGGAGACGCTCGCCCTCGGCTGCGCGCTGCTCGGTTCGGCCGGTGGCGGCACGACGACCCATCTCGAGCTGATGGCGGGCCAGGCGGACTGGCCGGTGACGCTGCTGGAGGTCGACGATCTCGACCCGGCGACTCCGTGCCTCGCGCCGGCCTTCGCGGGCTCGACGATGATCCTGGGCGAGCGGCTGCCGGGTGCGGCACCGTTCGCGCGGGTGGTCGCCGCGGTCGAGCAATGGGTGGGTGCGCCGGTACCGGCGGTGTGCGCGCTCGAGGTCGGCGGCCTCAACGGGCTCACCCCCGTCATCGCCGCACAGGGTCGGGCGATCGTCGATGCCGACTGCATGGGTCGCGCGATGCCGGGTTTCGACCAGGTGACGCTGCTCGTGGATCGCCTGCCCGGTCTGGTGATCGCCACGGGGATCGGTGACGGGGTGGCGATCGTGGCGAGCGAGCGCCCCGAGGATGCCGAACGGATCACCCGCGCCGCGCTCGAACAGGCGGGTGGGACGGGCGTCGTCGTGCTCGGCGGCTTCACCGTCGGCGCGCTGCGCGACCATGCGGTGACCGGCAGCATCAGCACCGCCCTCGAACTGGGACGGGTGTTCCGCGATGCCCTCACCGAGCCGCTCGAAACGCTCGCCGGACGCCTCGGCGGCCGGCTGCTCGCGGCCGGCCGGATCCTCGCCTCCCAACCGGATACCGCCGGTGGCCGGGTGCAGTCCTTCGAGATCGAGGGCACCAGCGGCGCGGTGCACCGACTCATCACCCGCTCCGAGGCGATCGCGTTCGTCACCGACGGCGAGCTCCGGAGCGCGGCACCCGACATCATCGTCGTGCTCGACGCGCGGTCCCGCGCGATCCTCGAGGTGCCGAGCCTCGCGGTCGGCCAGCATGTCGCGGTGCTGGAACTCCCGGGACCCCCGTGGTGGCGGACGAGCACCGAACGACTGCGTCACGTCGTGCCCTCCACCTATGGGCTGGCCGAACTGGACCCCGCCGGATGACCGCGCTCGACCTGGCCGCGCTCCAGGCGCACCTCGCCAACGGCGGCGTACGCCATGTCGCCGGCCCGAGCGACACCGAGTTCGCCGCCGCGCGTCTGGCACACACCGATGCCGACCTCGACACGCAGTCCGGGGACGACCTGGCGATCATCGCGACCGCGGCCCCGGTCGAGCCGTGGCGCGTCGATGCGTTGCTGCGCCGGGTCCGCGAGCGCGGGTACGCCGGGTTGGCGATGCCGGGTGCGGCCGGTGTCAGCCCGGGCGCGACGCGGCTCGCGGACCGCCTGGACCTGACCCTGCTCGAGGTCGAACGACCCTACGAACTGGCGGAGGCCTGCTGGCAGCTCACCCTGGCACGCGACGCGCTCACCCTGGAGATCGTCCGCCGGCTGGCGGTCGCATTCCGTTACCAGGCACGGGATCTGCCCGATCTGCTGACCCAGCTGGCCGCCAGCGTCGGACAGGGCATCGCACTCGTCGACGCCGCCGGCGTGCTCGTCGAGGCGGGCGGGCAGCTCGGCGAATCCCACCGCGCGATCGGCTGGGATTCCTGGATCGATCTCGCCCACGACGGTGACACCGCGATCGCGAGCGTACGCGTCGACAGCCTGTCCCGGCCCGGGCTGCGGCTCGCGATCTTCGGCGACGGGATCAGCAGACCCCAGCTGCTGGCCCTCTCGGTGGCCGCCGAGGTGGCGATGCCGGCCGTCGCCGCGCGGATCCTGGTCGATGAGGTCGCGGCGGTGAGTGACGCATCGGTCTCCTCCGATCTGCTGCGCGACTTCCTCGACCTGCGCGGGGTGCCCGATCCGGAGGTGGAACGGCGGATGCTCGAGCGCGGCTGGCGCACCGACGGGCACCACCTGGGGTTCCGCCTGCTCGGCCGCAGCCGGGTGGACACCCGCGAGCTGCTGCGGCTCGTCTCGACCGAGCTCGCCCGCCTGGGTGTCGAATCGCATGCGACCACCCTCGGCCGCGGGGTGACCGGCTGGCTGCGGTTCCCGACCTCCCCGGATGCCGCGACCCTCGAACGTCGCATCGGTGCGTTGCGGGGTGTGCTCGAGTCCGCGCGGCGCGCGTTCAATGTCGCGATGGGGGTCGGTTCGCTGCAACCCGGCGGTCAGGGCCTGGGACTCACCCTCGGCGAGGCGACCGACGCGGCCCGGATCGCGGTGGACCGCTCCTCGACGGGTTGGTTCGTGCGGGTCGACGGTCTCGGTCTCGAGCAGCTGCTGCTCGCCCGGACCGACGACGACACCTTCATGCCGGCGGCCGAATCGCTGCTCGAACCGCTCCGCGGGGACGGCGATGTGCTGCTCAGCACCCTCGCCGCCTATCTGGATCAGGAATCCAGCATCGCCGCGACGGCCGAGGCGCTCGGTGTGCACCGCAACACCGTGACCAGCCGGGTGCAGCGCATCCAGGGCACCCTCGGGGTCGACCTGCACGATCCGGGGGTACGCCTCGCGCTCCATCTCGCGTGTCGGGCCGTGTTGCGCTGATCTGGTTCGACACGCCAGTTCGCCCCCGGCTTACCGAGTGGTCGAACCCCAGAATGCACCCCGCGTGGTCGAGCACCGACGAGCGGATGCGGGTTTGCGGGCCGCGCCGACAATTGCGGGGCCGATTCTGGGGTTTGACCATTCGGTAACCCGCGGGGTGGCTTCGACTCGCTCGTACCTCGCTCGCTCAGCCGACGTTCCGGGATGGCTTCGACTCGCTCGTACCTCGCTCGCTCAGCCGACGGGGGTTCATCTCGACACGCGCCCGCGGCGCCGCTTCGCTCTGCCGCGGGCGCTACTCGGTGAACGTCAGGCCTGGGGTTTGAGGAGTGGGAAGAGGATCGTCTCGCGGATGCCGACGCCGGTGAAGAGCATCACCAGCCGGTCCACACCAAGACCCATGCCACCCATCGGCGGGGCGCCGAATTCCAGTGCAGCAAGGAAATCCTCGTCCAGCTGCATCGCCTCGGGGTCACCTGCGGCGGCGGCCAGCGACTGGGCGGTGAGCACCTCGCGCTGCACCACCGGATCGATCAGCTCGGAGAAGCCGGTACCGCGCTCCATTCCGCCGATGATCAGATCCCAGGCCTCCACCAGCCGCGGCTCGTCGGTCTTCGGCCGGGCCAGCGGCTGCGCGATCGCCGGATAGTCGTGCACGAACGTCGGCTGCTGCAGGTCCGGTTCGACCAGCTCGCCGAACAGTTCCATCACCAGCTTGCCCTCCGACCAGGCCTCGTCGACCTCGACCTCGTGGGCGGCCGCGATCTCCCGCAGCCGCTGTGCCGGGGTGTCCAGGGTGATCTCCTCACCGAGCTTCTCGCTCAACCCGGCATGCACCCCGAGCCAGCGCCACTCCCCGCCCAGGTCGATCTCCCGCTCCCCGACCCGGACCACCCGCGAACCGAGCGCGTCGGCGACGTCCAGGATGATCCGCTTCGTCAGTTCGGCGATCGTGTACTGGTCCCCCCAGGACTGGTACGCCTCCAGCATGGTGAACTCCGGCGCATGCGAGGAATCCACACCCTCGTTACGAAAGATGCGGCCCATCTCATAGACCCGGTCCGCCCCGCCGACCATCGCCCGCTTCAGATACAGCTCCAGCGCGATCCGCAGCGTCATGTCGATGTCGAAGGCATTGAGGTGGGTGCCGAAGGGCCGCGCGGCGGCACCACCGTGCACCAGCTGCAGCACCGGCGTCTCGATCTCCAGATAACCGTCCGCATCGAGCGTACGCCGGATCGAGCGGGTGATCAGCGCCCGCGTACGCACCATCTCCCGCGCCTCGTCCCGGGCGACCAGGTCGGCGTACCGCTCCCGGACCCGGGCCTCCTCGCTCATCTCCTTGTGCAGCGTGGGCAGCGGTCGCAGCGCCTTGGCGGCGAGCTGCCAGCTGGTCGCCATCACCGAGAGCTCACCGCGGCGGGAGCTGATCACCCGACCGGTCACCGCGACGAAGTCACCGAGGTCGACATCGGCCTTCCAGTCGGCCAGTCGCTGCTCGCCGACCTCGGCCAGCGACAGCATCACCTGCAACCGCTCACCGTTGTCGGTGGCGGTGAACCCGTCCTGCAGGCTGGCGAAGCAGAGCTTGCCGGTGTTGCGGATGAACACCACCCGGCCGGAGACGGTGACCACGTCCTGGGTCTCCTCGCCGGCGGTCAGCCCACCCCACTGCTCGCGGACCGCGCGCAGGGTGTGGGTACGCCCGATGCTGACCGGATAGACCTGCTGACCCGAGGACAGCAGCCGTTCCCGCTTGTCACGGCGGATCCTGAGCTGTTCGGGGAGGTCGTCGGCGGGGGTCTTGCTGGCGGCTTCGTCACTCACCCGGACAGCGTAGCGATCCTCTAGTCGCTGACCCGGAGCGCAGACTAGGGTGGCGCGCATGAGCTACGGTCAGAATCCCTACGGTCAGAATCCTTACGGCCAGCCCCAGCAGCCCTACGGTCAGCGGCCGTACGGGGGCCAGCAGCCGAATCCCTATGGACAGCCGGGTCAGGGCGGTCAGCCGCAGAATCCCTATGGCCAGCCGCAGAACCCCTATGGTCAGCCCGGTCAGGGCGGCCAGCCGGGTCAGGGCGGTCAGCAGGGTCAGGGCCAGAACCCCTACGGCCAGCCCGGTCAGGGCCAGCAGAACCCGTACGGTCAGCCCGGTGGGCAGCCCGGCCAGGGCCAGAACCCCTACGGCCAGCCCGGCCAGGGCGGCCAGCAGAATCCCTATGGCCAGCCCGGTCAGGGGCAGAGCCCCTATGGCCAGCGGACGGGGCAGCCGACGACCGGTCAGCCCGGCCAGGCGCAGTCCGGCCAGTCGGCGACCGAGCAGTCCGGCACGGGCACCGGGGACAGCTGGCGCTCCCCGGGTACCAGCGGTGACGAGTCGACCGGGTCGGTCGGGGTGACGATCGTCGAGCACGCGGTCCGCGTACACACCCTGCTCGATGATCCCGAACAGTTCGTCGGCCGTTCCCTCGGTGAGGTGATCGGGGTGGCGGTCCGGCCGCGGGGTGCCGATGTGGCCGCGCTGACCAAGGCGCGCCAGCAGGCCGTCTCCCGGATGGCGGAGATGGCCGAGGCCGCCGATGCGGACGCGGTGATCGGGCTGCGCTTCGATTCCAACTCCGAGGAGATCGTCGCCTACGGCACCGCGGTCACCCTGGAGGAGGACGACGCGCTGCTGATCGAGGAGGAGGCCTTCGTCGCCACCGGCACGCTGGCCGAGGACGACGCGGACGAGGATTCCTATGACAGCGGCGAGAGCGGCGGTTACGGATCGGGTTCCCGGTACGCCTCCGCGGGCGAGTCCGGTGAGAGTGCGCTGTCCGGCACCGGCAGCGCCGGGACCGGTACCGCCGGGGCGGGCGCTGCGGCCGACGACGACGCCGATGACGACATGACCCGGCTCAGCACCTCCTCCCCCTACTCCGGCACCACCGGCCAGGGTGCGGGTCAGGGCGCGGCCGGCCAGGGCACCGGTGAGCAGCACAGCCCCTACGGCGGCAGCGGCAGCAGCAGCTATGGCCAGCAGGGCTCGGGCCAGTCCGGCCAGGGTTGGTCCCCGGCCGGCCAGGGGCAGCAGCAGGGTCAGGGCCAGCAGTCCGGTCAGCAGGGCAACCCCTACGGCGGCGGCTCCTACGGCCAGAGCCAGCAGGGTCAGGGCCAGTCCGGCCAGCAGGGCCAGTCCGGTCAGGGTCAGCAGGGATCCGGTCAGCAGGGCCAGGGCCAGGGCTGGCCGTTCTCCGGCAACAACTGATCCACCGCGCACCGCGCACCACATCGCGATCCAGCGAATCCTGGGTGCATCCCGCCAGCCCTCCAGGGCAAGGGGGATGCACTCGAGGTTCGCTGGATCGCTGTGTGTGGGTCAGCCGCGGCTGCGCGCCTCGTCCAGATAGGCGTACGCCGTCACCCGCGAGATCCCGAGCCGCGCGGCGATCGCCTCGATGGACTTGCGCATCTGCGTCGCCCCCTGACGCTCCAGGGTCTGCAGCACCCCGATCCTGTCGTCGCGGGTCAACTGGCCGACCGGCTTGCCGGTGTCGTGGATGGCGCGGGTGATCATCGCATCCATCACCGAGACCAGATCTCCGCCGAAGTATTCATCGGGCGCCGCCGGCGGCGTATCGACCCGGGGCAGCAGCGCATCGAGGAGCCCGCGCGCCTGCTGGATCCCGCTGAGGTCCACATTGATGCAGAGTGCCGCGATGATCCGCCCCGCCGGATTGCGGAAATAGATCGACGAGCAGCGCAGCTCCCGGCCGTCGCTGGTGAAGCCGCGGTAGCCGAACGCGTCATGGTCCGCATCCGGATCCTTCTGCACCTCCAGGCCGATGCTGGTCGACGGCCCACCGACCTCGCGGCCGGTGACATGCCCGTTCTCGATCGCCATGATCGTGTGCCCCAGGTCGAGCTCGGGCCCGCCCTCGAGGTTGTGCAGCACCGCCTCGCAGCTCGGCCCGCCGGCGGTGGCGATCGCCTTGAGCACGGGCGCGAACGTGGTCAGCACCGCGTCCGCATCGGCGAAGACGCGTGCCTCCGGGCTGATGGGGGGCTCCGCGCGGGCAACGGCAGCGACATTCGGGCCTGGCATGCCCCGATCCTAGAACCAGACAAACAGTTCAGTCCATAGACGTTCTGTTCAGCGAGTGCTACCGTTTCGTCCGCGACGAACCAAAGGGGGCTCGAATGACCACGGCCGACACAGTGGAGCCGCTGACGAAGAAGCAGCGGAAGATGATCGCGGGCGGTGCCATCGGCACGCTGATGGAGTACTACGACTACTACCTCTACGGCCTCGCCTCGGCGGCGGTCTTCCCGACCGTCTACTTCGCCAGCGACAGCCTGGCGGTGGCGCAGCTGGCCTCGTTCGCGACCTTCGCGGTGGGCTTCTTCCTGCGCCCGGTCGGTGGCATCGTCTGGGGAATCGTCGGCGACCGGGTGGGCCGCAAGGCGGTGCTGATGATCACCGTCGTCGGGATGGGCCTGGCCACCGCCGGGATCGGCCTGATCCCACCGGCGGCGTCCATCGGGATCACCGCACCGATCCTGCTGCTGATCTGCCGGATGTTCCAGGGCTTCTTCGTCGGTGGCGAGATGGGTGGCGCCGCGACCATGGTCATCGAACACGCACCGCCACGCCGGCACGGCTTCTATGGCGCCTTCCTGATCAGCGGCGCGGGGATCGCCAACGTCGGCTCCGCCGGCCTGATGGCCGCCCTCGGCGCCGGGAGCACCAACTGGTTCATGACCTGGGGTTGGCGGATCCCCTTCCTGCTCGGCCTGGTGCTGGCGATCATCGCGATCATCCTGCGTGCCCACCTGGAGGAGTCCGACGACTTCAAGCAGGTGCAGGCCGCCCAGCAGCGGACCGGCAAGCGTCTCAACCCGTTGGTCGAGGTGTTCCGGCACCCGAAGAACGCCATCCTCGGTGTCCTGATCGGCCTGCCCCAGTCGATCGCCGGCTACATCGTGCTTACCTACGCGATCTCCTACCTGGTCAGCAAGGGCGTACCCGCCCAGTACGGCATCCTCGGCACGCTGATCGTCGGCGCCCTGCAGATCTTCGTCGCCCCCGCCTGGGGCCTGGTCTCCGACCGCGTCGGGCGGCGCAAGGTCTACATCTTCGGCTGCATCGCCTTCGCCGTGCTGGTCTATCCGGCCTTCATGCTCTATTCGACCGGGAACATGTGGCTGGTCTTCGCCGGCATGATCATCGGATTCGTGATCCCCGGGGTGGCGATGCAGGCCACCCTGCAGACGATGCTGGTGGAGATGTTCGACCCGGAGGCCCGGACCACCGGGGTGAACCTCGGCTACCAGCTCTCCAACACCATCGGCGGTGGCCTGGCACCGTTCATCGCCGTCGCCCTGGTCTCCGCGGCCGGGGGTCAGTTCTGGCCGGTCGTGGTCTATTCGGCGGTGATCTGCGCGATCGGTGCGATCGCCACCGCGGCCGCGAACTTCAGCCAGAACGGCCAGCGACTGCATGCCCTGCGCGGTACCGAGACCGCAGGTGATGGAGTGGGGACAGGACTGACCGCACAAGGAGGACCCCGACAGTGACCAGCACCAACGCAGCCCCCCGGATCGAGGCCGAGCTCCGATTCGGCCCGCAGGACAAGGGCATCCCGGAAGGGGCGATCGGCCTCACCACCCAGGAATTCCTGGCGACCTCGCCCGAGCTGAAGGATTTCTGGACACCACTGGTGGTCCTCGACGACGCCGCGATGACCCACAACATCGACACCATGGCGCGCTGGGTGGCCGAGCGTGGCCTGGAGCTGATGCCGCACGGCAAGACGACGATGGCGCCGACCCTGTGGCAGCGGCAGCTGGACACCGGCAGCACCGGGATCACGCTGGCCACGATGGGCCAGGTCCGGACCGGCCGCAGCTTCGGCCTGACCTCGATCATGCTCGCCAACAGCGCGGTCGACGAACGCTCGCTGCGCTGGCTGGCGGCCGAACTCGCCGACCCGGAGTTCCGCTTCGTCTGCTGGGTCGACGGCCTGCAGAACGTCGAGGCGATGGAGCGGGTGTTGAGCGGTATCGACCTGCCGCGGCCGGTCGACGTCTGCGTCGAGCTGGGCGTACCCGGCCGGCGCGCGGGTGCCCGCACCCTGGCCGACGGGGTCGCGATCGCCGAACGGATCGCGGCGTCCACCGTGCTCCGGTTGGCCGGGGTGTCCGGCTACGAGGGCGTGGTCGGTTCGCACCGCGACCCGCAGACCCTGGCCGCGGCGCGGGATTTCCTGGAGCGGCAGATCGAACTGCATCAGGCCATCTCGCATCTCTACGACGAGGGCGAGGTGATCGTCACCGCGGGCGGCAGTGGCCTGTTCGACGTGGTGGCGGAGGTGTACGCCGCAGCGGGCGCCGGGCAGAGCGCGACCCGGTTCGTGCTGCGCTCCGGGGCGTACATCGTCCACGACGACGGCATCTACGAGGGGATGTCCCCCTTCGGCGCCGCGGCCGATGCCGGGGGGCCGCGATTCCAGGTCGCCATGCACGGTATCGGCCGGGTCACCTCGGCGACCGAACCGGGCCTGGTGCTGCTCGACGGCGGCAAGCGTGATTTCCCTTATGACGCAGGGCTTCCGGTCCCCCGCGGCCAGGCGGCAGACCTCGGTGAACCGTGGCGGCCGGTCGGCGGCAGCATCACCGAGGTCAACGACCAGCACGCCTATCTGAGCACCGACGTGCCGGTCGGCTCGGTGGTGGCGCTCGGGCTCTCCCACCCCTGCACCACCTTCGACAAGTGGCGGGTGCTGCCGGTGGTCGACTCCTGGGAGTCCGGCCGGGTCGTCGACCTGGTCCGGACCTGGTTCTGATGGTGGCGACCGGTGCCGGCCGGATCGTGCTGCGCGGCGGTTCGATCCCGGCCGGCGGGGACACCCAGCCGGCCGCGGTCGCCGTCGAGGGCGAGCGGATCACCGCCGTCGGCGCCGTCGAGGCCCTCCCCGACGACCGGGTGATCGACGCCGCGGGGCGGTTGCTGCTGCCCGGATTCGTCGATGCCCATTCCCATGCCGACGGGATGCTCGGCGATCCGCAGGTGCAGCAGGCGCTGCTGCGCCAGGGGATCACCACGATCATCGCCGGCCAGGACGGGGTGTCCTATGCACCCGGCCCGGGCAGCTATGCCGAGGAATACTTCGCGGCGATCAACGGACCCGATCCGGCCTACCGGGGTGGCGGGGTGGCCGGTTACCTCGATTCGATCGACGGTGCCGGCCCGATCAACGCGGCCTATCTGATCCCGGCCGGCACGATCCGTCACGAGGTCTGCGGCCGGGGCGCCGGGCCGGCGGCTCCGGAGCAGACCGCCGCCATGGTGGCGCTGGCGTCCCAGGGAATGGCCGAGGGGGCCGTCGGGTTGTCCACCGGACTGGACTATGTGCCCGGGATCTTCCAGCAGGCTTCGGAGATCGCGGCGCTCTGCGCACCGGTGGCGACCGCCGGCGGGGTCTATGTGACCCACATGCGCGGCGGATACGAGGCGAACACCGCCGCCGGGATCGGCGAGATCGCCGAGATCGCGAACCTGACCGCGGCGGCCACCGGAGCCGAGCTGCCGGTGCACGTCTCCCACTTCCACGCCGATGCATCGATCGTGCTCGCCCAGCTCGATGCGTTGGCAGCTGCCGGGATCGATACCAGTTTCGATGCCTATCCCTATGTCCGCGGCTGCAGCCTGTTGGCGATGCCGTTGCTGCCGCCGGAGTTGTCGGTGCTGCCGCTGGCGGAGGTGTTGGACGGCCTGACCGATCCGGTACGCCGACCCGAGCTCCGCGCGGCCTGCCTGGCCAGGGTGACCACCAGCGCCAGCCTCGGCCCGGACTGGGCCCGGATGATCACCGTGGCACACGTCGCCCCCACGGTCGCCGGGGGGCCGGATTTCTCATGGGCACACGGTTTGACGCTGCAGGAGGCAGCGACCCGGGCCGGTGCGGCACCGATCGATTTCGCCCTCGACCTGCTCGCCGCGGCCCGGTTGCAGGCGAACGCGGTGATGGCGGTACCGCACGAGCGGGGTGCCGCCGAGCTCGCCCAGATCTTCGGCCGGCCGGAGATGATGGGCGGCTCGGACGGCATCTTCATCGGCGCCCATCCGCACCCGCGGGCCCGCGGCAGTTTCGCGCGCTATCTGCGCGAATATGTGCGGGAGTGCAAGGCCTGGACCTGGGCCGATGCCGTGGCCCACCTGGCCACCGGGCCGGCGCAGCGGTTCCGGCTCGGTGAGCGGGGTGTGATCCGCCCGGGTGCGGTCGCCGACCTGATCCTGGTCGACCCCGGGACCGTCGCCGACACCGCGACCTATGACCGGCCGCTGGGCCTGGCCGTCGGTATCGATGACGTGCTGGTCGCCGGCGTACCGGTGCTGGCCGACGGTGAACTCACCGGCGCACGTCCCGGCCGCGGACTGCGGCGCAGCCCATGACTCGCCGCGGACTGCGGCGCAGCCCATGACGCGCCGCGGACTGCGGCGTACTCCCCCAGATTCCCCAGATTCCCCACAAGGAAAGGAAACCCCATGACCAAGGTTGGCATCCACACCGCCGACGCACCGCAGCCGGCCGGGCCCTACAGCCAGGGCGTGATCGCGAACGGATTCGTCTACACCGCCGGTTTCGGCCCGCAGGACCCGGCCACCGGGCAGGTGCCCGACAGCGTCGCCGACCAGACCCGGCAGGTGCTGCGCAATGTCGCCACCGTGCTCGCCCAGCACGAGCTCACCCTCGATGACTGCGTGAAGACGACCGTGCATCTGGCCGATCTGGCCGACTTCGCCGAGTTCAACGACGCCTATCGGGAGTTCTTCACCGAGCCCTTCCCGGTGCGCACCACGGTCGGCTCGCAGCTGAACAACATCCTCGTCGAGATCGACGTGGTGGCAGCGATTCCGCAGGACTGACCCGGCACCCGGCCGGATCCCTCGACACGCAGGATCGATTCGGCGCTACGCCCGCACCTCGGCGCGATCACCCGACCACAGGGTGTGGAACATGCCCTCGTCGTCGGTGCGGGCGTAGGTGTGCGCGCCGAAGAAGTCGCGCTGCAACTGGGTCAGCGCGGCCGGCAGCCGCGGCGAGCGGAGCGCGTCGTAGTAGGCCAGCGAGGTCGAGAACGCCGGCACCGGGACGCCGGAGGCGACCGCCGCCGAGACCACGGTGCGCCAGCCCGCCTGGGCCCGGCCCAGGGCGTCGGCGAACACCGGGGCCTCGAGCAGGGTGATCAGGTCGGGGTTCTCGGCGTACGCGGCGGTGATCGTGTCCAGGAAGCGGGCCCGGATGATGCAGCCGGCCCGCCAGATCCGGGCGATCTCACCGGGCTGGATCTCCCAGCCGTAGTGGAGGGCACCGGCGGCGATCAGGTCGAAACCCTGGGCGTAGGCGATGATCTTGGCGGCATAGAGGGCGTCGCGGATCTGGTCGATGAACGCCTGCGGATCCTCGATGTCGATCGGTTGATCCGGCCCGGGCAGCGCTCGGCCGATCCGGCGCCGGTCCGGGTCCGAGGACAGCGAGCGGGCGAAGACGGCCTCGGCGATCCCGGAGACCGGTACGCCCAGACCGAGCGCGATCTGCACCGTCCAGCTGCCGGTGCCCTTGGCGCCGGCGGCGTCCAACACCTTGTCCAGCAGGGGTTCGCCGCCGCCGCGCGGGTCGGCCTGGCGCAGCACATCGGCGGTGATCTCGATCAGATAGGAGTTCAGCTCGCCGGCGTTCCACTCGTTGAAGATGTCGGCGATCTCGCTGGTGGTCTTGCCGAGCACCCGGCGGAGCAGGTCGTAGGCCTCGCCGATCAGCTGCATGTCGGCGTACTCGATGCCGTTGTGCACCATCTTGACGAAGTGGCCGGCGCCGTCGGTGCCGACGTGGGTGACACAGGGGCTGCCGTCCTCGGCGCGGGCCGCGATGCTCTCCAGGATCGGGCCGAGGGTGGTGTACGCCTCGGCGCTGCCGCCGGGCATCAGCGAGGGCCCGTTCAAGGCCCCCTCCTCGCCGCCGGAGATGCCGCAGCCGACGAAGTTGATGCCCTGCTCGCGCAGCGCGCGTTCCCGGCGGATGGTGTCGCGGAAGTCGGCATTGCCGCCGTCGACGATGATGTCACCGGGTTCGAAGACCCCGGCCAGCTCGTCGATCACCGCATCGGTCGGGGCACCGGCCTTGACCATGATGATCGCGGTCCGCGGCCTGGCGAGCGCGTCGGCGAAGTCGGCGACGGTCTCGGTGGGGATGAAGCCCGCGTCGGGATGCGCCTTGGCGAGCTCCTCGGTCTTGGCCGTGGTGCGGTTGTGGATCGCCACCGTGTTGCCCTCGCGGGAGGCGAGATTGCGGGCCAGGTTCGACCCCATCACCGCCATGCCGGTGACCCCGATGTTGGCGCGGCCGGTGTTGCTGCCGGCCTTCGTCGCCGTGCCGTCGCTGGGGTTGCTGGAATCAGTCATCGCCGTCCCTTTCCGGGCGTTCGTTGCGCGTGCTCGGTCGAATCTACGCGCCCGGTCCGGGTGCGGCTCAAGACCCGTCTCGGAAGACGTTGCGGATCCGGATCCGCCCCTGCTCACCTGCTATGGCCGCGAACCGGACGACGCCCAGATCCGGCACGATCGCGTCGGCCTCCAACTCCTCGGCCGGGGTGGTGGTGACCACCGCCAGCCGGGCGCAGCCGGCGGCCGCGGCGGCGGCCAGGCCTTTCGGTGCGTCCTCGACGACCAGGCAGTCGGCGGGATCCTGGCCGAGCCGTTCGGCGGCGACCAGGAACGGGTCGGGTGCGGGTTTGCCGCGGGTCACGTCATCGACGGTGACCAGCACCTCGGGCACCTCGATGCCGGCCGCGGCGAGCCGGGCCAGCGCCAGCGACCGGTTCGCGGAGGTGGCGATGGCGGCGCGGTCGGGGGGCAGGGCCGCGAGTGCGTCCGCCGCCCCGGGCAGCGCGATGACATCGGCCACGTCGGCGATCTCGAGCTCGTCGATCCGAGCGATCGCCGCGTCCGCGCGGTCGGCCGGGAGCAGCGAGCGGATCACGTCCCCCGACGGTACGCCGTGGAAGCCCTGCAGCTGTTCGGCGGTGATGTCGTGCTCGATCGCCCAGGTGGTCCAGGTGCGCACGATGGCTGGGGTGGAATCGACCAGGGTGCCGTCCATGTCGAAGATGACCGCGGCGAAGTCCCGGTCGAAGAGGTCGGGGCTGGGATCGTTGCTCTGCACAACCCCGATTCTGGACGCCCGGCCAAGCGTCGTCACCGCGGGGTCGGTGGCCGCGCGACCCCGACAACATTGAGGGCTGTGACGAATCTGGCGGCTGTGACTGTTGATGCTACGTTTATCCACGGCCTGTTGGGGTACCGGAGGGAACAATGAGCGACGATCCCAAGCGGACGAGCGGCGATGCGGAGGAGACCGTGACACCGGTCGGCCGACGCAGCTGGGGACCCGACGAGGACTCCACCGACGACGATCGCCCGGAGCGCCCCGCGCATCGGGCGGCCCGCGCGGCCGATGACGAGTCCGAGCAGGCAGCTACCGACCAGACCAAGGACTCCGTGACCCAGACCAGTGCCGACCAGCAGGGCACCGACGAGCCCGGAGCCGGGCAGGATCCGAAGCCCTCGACCGATCCGGACCGGCCCGCGGCAAAGGACGTGACCGACACGTCCGGTGACAAACCCACCGACGAGCCCACCGAACGGGCCGCCGACAAGCCTGCCGATCGGGGCACCGAGCGGGCCGCCGACAAGCCGGCCGATCGGGCCACCGACAAGCCGGCCGAGAAGCCTGGCGCCGAGAAGCCTGGCGCGAAGGGCGCCGACGAGCGCCCGACGGCACCCCGGCCGAGCGGGCAGCAGTCCGCCCCGGCCCCAAAACCGACCCGCCCGCAGTCCGCACCGGCGCCGCGCCCCCAGTCCCAGGCCCCGCAGGGGCGTACACCGGACCAGCCGCGCACCGAGACCGAACGGCCGAGGTCGCAGCCGGGCCAGCCCGGGCAGTCGGGTGAGCGCTATTCGGCCGGCGAACTGATCGCCCAGCTCACCCCGGCCAGCCCGCCGAAGGCGCGGACCGGCTGGCGGGCCCGCTTCGGGCTCGCACCGACCCAGCGCGAGCTGGACGAGAACCGCGACACCGAGGTCGCCAAGACCGTCTTCACCCGGCCGGTGACGATCATGGTCGCCAACCCCAAGGGCGGCGCCGGCAAGACCCCGACCGCGCTGCTGCTCGCCGCGGCCTTCGGCCTCGCCCGCGGTGGCGGTGTGGTCGCCTGGGACAACAACGAACTGCGCGGCACGATGCCCGACCGGTCCGCGTCCCCGCACCGCCGCAATGTCCGCGACCTGCTGGAATCGATGGAGCGGCTGCAGCGCAGCGACGCCCAGTTCACCGATCTGGCGCACTTCCTGAACCACCAGGCCAGCGGCACCTTCTACACCCTCGGCTCGGCGCAGACCTCCGAGCGGGTGATCAGCGACCAGGACTTCCGCGAGGTGCACGACGTCTTCGCCCGGTTCTTCCAGGTCATCGTCACCGACACCGGCAACAACGAGGCGGCACCGAACTGGGTCGCCGCGGCCGAGGTCGCCGACTGCCTGGTGGTGCCGACGAAGTGGCGCTCGGACAGCCTGATCCCGGCCGCCCGGATGCTGGAGACCCTGCAGGACGCGCATCCCGAGCTGCTGAAGCGGACCGTCATCGCGGCCACCAACGGGCCCGCCGACACCCAGACCAAGGTGAAGGCCAACGGCGCCTCCTGGTTCGGCTCCTCGCACCCGATCGTGGAGATCCCCACCGATCCGCACCTCGCCGAGGGCGGGGTCATCGACTACGCCCAGCTGAAGCCGGCCACCCGGCGGGCGGCCCTGCAGCTCGCCGCCGAGGTCGCGCGACGGCTCTCGGCCAGCGACCGCGACTGACCCGCCTGCCCCGCTCCTCGGCGGGGACCTCGCTCCACCTCATCTCGACCAGTACGCCGGTGTTCCGCTTCGCTGCGGCCCGGCGTACCGATCGATGAGCGTGAACATATTGTGAAGTGAGTACTCACTCACTACTGTGGGCGGGGTGAGTCCGAGAGCCCCCGCCCTGCCCGCGGCCGAGCGTCGCCGGGTCCTGGTCGAAGCGACCCTGCCGCTGCTGCGCGAGCGCGGCGCCCGGGTCAGCACCGCCGAGATCGCCCGCGCCGCCGGTGTCGCCGAGGGCACCATCTTCCGCGTCTTCGCCAACAAGGACGAGCTGCTGGCCGCCTCGATCGAATACGCGATGGACCCCGAGCCGATGCTGGCCGAGCTCGCCGCGATCGACACCGCCCGCCCCCTGGCCGAACGGCTGGAAGCGGTCGTCGCGATCTGGCAGCGGCGGGTCCGCGACATCAGCGTGCTGATGATGGCGATGTACGCCTCGGGCGACGGCTCCCCGGTCCAACCGCGGCACCGCAGCCACGCCGAACACAAGGCCCACAACGACCAGTTGGTCACCGCCATCGCCGCCGTCATCGGCGACGACGCCGACCAGCTCACCCTGGACGCCACCGCGGCGGCCTCACTGCTGCGCTCCCTCGCCTTCGCCACCTCCCACCCGATGATCTCCGACGAGGCGATCACCGACCCGCACACGATCGTGCAGATCATGCTGCACGGCATCCTCACCCAGGAGCGCTCGTGCTGATCCGACTGTCCCGCCGCTTTCTCAAGCCCTACAAGGGATTGCTCTGCGCGGTGGTGGTGCTGCAACTGGTCGGCACCATCGCCTCGCTGTTCCTGCCCACCCTGAACGCCTCGATCATCGACGACGGCGTGGTCACCGGCGACATCGGCCACATCTGGCGGATGGGCCTGATCATGCTGGGGGTCAGCCTGATCCAGGTCGTCTGCGCGATCACCGCGACCCGCTTCGGTGCGATGACCGCGATGAGCTTCGGCCGCGATGTCCGTGCCGCCCTGTTCGGCCGCGTACTCTCCTTCTCCACCAGGGAGATGAACCAGTTCGGCGCACCGACACTGATCACCCGCAACACCAACGATGTGCAGCAGGTGCAGATGCTGATCGTGATGACCGCGACGGTCGTCGTCGCGGCGCCGATCACGATGGTCGGCGGGGTGGTGATGGCACTCCGCGAGGATCCCGGGCTGACCCTGCTGATGGCGGTCGCGGTGCCGGTGCTGGCCGCGGTGATGGTGCTGCTGGTCAGCCGGATGTCGCCGCTGTTCCGCAGCATGCAGACCAAGATCGACACCCTGAACCGGGTGCTGCGCGAGCAGATCACCGGCATCCGTGTGGTCCGCGCCTTCACCCGCGAATCCCAGGAGACAAGGCGATTCGAGGAGGCGAACGCCGATCTGACCCGGACCGCGACCAGTGTCGGCCGGCTGATGGCGCTGATGTTCCCGGTGGTCACCTTCGTGCTGAACGCCTCCTCGGTCGCGGTGATCTGGTTCGGCGCCCAGCGGATCGCCACCGGTGACCTGCAGGTCGGCCAGCTGACCGCCTTCCTCACCTATCTGGTGCAGATCCTGATGTCGGTGATGATGGCCTCGTTCATGCTGTTCATGGCCCCGCGCGCCTCGGTATCGGCCGAGCGGATCAACGAGGTGCTGGACACCGAGAGCTCGGTCGTGCCGCCCGCCCGGGGCGTACGCCCGACCGAGACCCGGGGTGTGGTCGAGTTCGACGACGTCAGCTTCTCCTATCCTGGCGCGGATCGCTCGGTGCTGCACCACATCGGCCTGCTCGCCGAGCCGGGGCAGACCACCGCCATCATCGGCTCCACCGGCGCCGGCAAGTCCACGCTGGTCAACCTGGTACCACGGCTGTTCGACGCCACCGAGGGCGAGGTCCGGGTCGACGGGGTGGACGTCCGCGACCTCGACCCGGAGGAACTGTGGCGCCGGATCGGCCTGGTCCCGCAGAAACCCTTCCTGTTCTCGGGAACCGTCGCCAGCAACCTGCGCTACGGCAACCCCGACGCCACCGACGACGAACTCTGGGAGGCACTGCGGATCGCCCAGGCCGAGGACTTCGTGTCCGCCATGGACGGTGGCCTGGCCGCCGAGATCAGCCAGGGCGGCGGCAACGTGTCCGGCGGCCAGCGACAGCGGCTCTCGATCGCCCGCGCGCTGGTCAAGAAGCCGGAGATCTATCTCTTCGACGACTGCTTCTCCGCGCTCGATGTGGCCACCGACGCCCGGCTGCGGGCCGCGCTGCGGCCGTTCACCCGCAACGCCTCGGTGCTGCTGGTCGCCCAACGGGTCTCCACCATCGCCGATGCCGACCAGATCATCGTGCTGGAGGACGGTTCGATCGTCGGCCGCGGCCGACACGAGGAGCTGCTGCAGACCTGCCCGACCTATGCCGAGATCGTCGATTCCCAGCTGAGCGCCGAGGAGGCCGCATGAGCAGCACCGGGCAGAGCGCCAAGGCGCCCGAGCGCCCGAAACACCGGCCGACCGGACCGCAACTGGGCGGGCCGGGTGCTCCCCGGGCGGCGGAGAAGGCGATCAACTTCGGCCCCTCGCTGCGCCGGTTGATGGGCCGGCTGCGACCCGAGCGCGCGCTGGTGCTCGGCGTGCTGCTGCTGGCCGCGATCGGGGTCGGGATGAACGTCGTCGGCCCGCGGATCCTGGGCATGGCGACCGATGTCATCTTCACCGGCATCCTCGGCACCATGATGGCGACGATGGCGCCCGGGTCGACCAAGGCGCAGATCGTCGCCGGCCTGCGGTCCCGCGGTGACGACACCACCGCCGATCTGCTGCAGAACTCGGCCGCCGTGCCCGGGGTGGGCATCGACTTCAACCGGCTCGGCTGGATCGTCATCTTCGCCCTGGCCCTCTATGTCATCTCCGCGTTCCTGCTGTGGCTGCAGGCCTACCTGCTGAACGGGGTGGTGCAGCGCACCGTGCAGCGGATGCGCAGCGATGTGGCCGGCAAACTGAACCGGCTGCCGCTGCGCTACTTCGACAACCAGCCCCGCGGTGAACTGCTGTCCCGGGTCACCAACGACATCGACAACGTCTCCCAGTCGATGCAGCAGACCCTGTCCCAGTTGGTGAACTCGCTGCTCACCCTGGTCGGCGTACTGCTGATGATGCTGCTCGTCTCACCGCTGTTGACGCTGATCGCGCTGATCACCATCCCGGTCTCGATGATGCTGACCGTGGCGATCGGCAAGCGCTCACAGAAGCTGTTCGCGCAGACCTGGAAGTCGACCGGTGAACTGAATGCGCACATCGAGGAGGCCTACACCGGGCACGCACTGGTGAAGGTGTTCGGCCGGCAGCAGGAGGTCGAGCAGGTCTTCGCGGAGCGGAACAATCAGCTCTACAAGGCATCCTTCGGATCACAGTTCGTCTCCGGCATCATCATGCCGACGATGATGTTCATCGGAAACCTCAACTACGTGGTGATCGCGGTGATCGGCGGGCTGCGGGTGGCCAGTGGCGGGATGACGCTCGGCGAGGTGCAGGCGTTCATCCAGTACTCCCGTCAGTTCACCCAGCCGCTCACCCAGGTCGCCTCGATGGCGAACCTGCTGCAGTCCGGGGTGGCCTCGGCGGAGCGGGTGTTCGAGGTGCTCGACGAGGCCGAGGAGGTGCCCGAGGGCGGCTCCGAGCTCGCCCCGGTCCGGGGTCACGTCCGGTTCGAGGAGGTCGACTTCTCCTATCGCGCGGATCGGCCGCTGATCGCCGAGCTGTCACTGGATGTGCCGCCGGGTTCGACGGTGGCGATCGTCGGGCCGACCGGTGCCGGCAAGACCACCCTGGTCAACCTGGTGATGCGGTTCTACGAACTGGACGGTGGCCGGATCCTGCTGGACGGGGTGGACATCGCCACCCTGCCGCGGCAGGCGCTGCGCTCCCAGATCGGGATGGTGCTGCAGGACACCTGGCTGTTCGGCGGCACGATCCGGGACAACATCGCCTACGGCCGCCCGGATGCGACCGACGAGGAGATCCTGGCCGCGGCGAAGGCGACCTACGTCGACCGGTTCGTGCACTCGTTGCCGGAGGGTTATGACACGGTGATCGACGAGGAGGGGTCGGGGGTGTCGGCCGGTGAGAAGCAGTTGATCACCATCGCCCGCGCCTTCCTGGCCGACCCGGCGCTGCTGATCCTGGACGAGGCGACCAGCTCGGTCGACACCCGCACCGAGGCCCTGGTGCAGCAGGCGATGGCCGCGCTGCGCAGCAACCGGACCAGCTTCGTGATCGCGCACCGGCTCTCCACCATCCGCGACGCGGACACCATCCTGGTGATGGAGAACGGTTCGATCGTCGAGCAGGGTACGCATGCCGAGCTGCTGGCCGCCGAGGGCGCGTACGCCCGGCTCTACCAGGCCCAGTTCGAGGCCCCGATCGAGGACGAGGAGCTCGCCAGCTGAGGCGTACGCCCGGTGGGCCGTCCTTTCGTGAAACCCCCTTACCTGGTGTGAAACCCCTGCTGCAGTGGGGGTTTCACGCCCGGACAGGGGGTTTCACGAGTTGTCATCGATCGGCCGAATCGGTGGACAACCTTTTTGGCCATCCACAACCTGCCCCAGAGCCTTTCCGCTGTGGGGCGCCTCTGCTGGGCTGGTGCGATGGAGATCGTCACCACCGCCGAGTTGCTGAAGAGCGGGATCGACCACCCCGGCATCAGGAAGCTGGTGACCTCGGGTGATCTGCAGCGGGTACGCCGCGGCGTCTACCTGCGCGGGCCGGATCAGCAGCTCGTCGCCGAGGAGCAGCATCGCGCCCTGATCCGGGCGGTGCTCTGTGATCGGCCCGATGCGGTGTTGAGTCATGTCTCGGCTGCGGTCGTCCACGGTCTACCCGTGCCGTTGCGCAGCCTCGGCCGGGTCCACCTGATCCGCCGCGCCAAGCATCCCGGCGGCAAGCGCTTCAACCACAGCTACCTGCACCGGGTGGTGCAGGAGATCCCCACCTGCGTCATCGCCGGGCTGGTGGTCACCGATCTGGCCACGACCGTCCTCGATCTGATCCGGGTTCTCGATCCCGCTGATGCGGTGGCGGTCGCCGATCGCGCGCTCGCCAAGAAGCTGCAGCGCCAGGTGCTGCTCGACCGGGTCGCCGCCGAGGCCGGGCGCCGCGGAAACGCTCAGGCACGCCAGGTGTTGCGATTCGCCGATCCGCTGGCGGAGAGCCCGGGCGAATCGTGGGCCCGCTGGGCGTTCCATCGAGCGGGGTTGCCGGCCCCGAGGTTGCAGGTCGAATTCTTCGACGACGCCGGGAACTTCGTGGCCCGCCCGGACTTCGACTGGCCCGATCTCGGCGTCTCGGCCGAGTTCGACGGTGAGGTCAAGTACGGACGGCTGCTCGGACCGGGACAGGATGTGGCCTCGGTGATCCGCGCGGAGAAGGACCGGGAGGAGCGGTTCCGGCGGGCGAGCGGCCGGTGGCTGGTCCGGGTGGTCAATCGGGAGCTGGCCGATGTGGCGGCGCTGCGGCGTACCGTGCTCGACGCGGCGGGATATGCGGGCCGAACCGCCGGCTGAGACACCCCACGGCCTTGCCGCGAAACCCCCTCTCCGGGCGTGAAACCCCCACTGCAGTGGGGGTTTCGGCGCAGTAAGGGGGGTTTCAAGGAGAGGCGCTCACCACGCGGACGTCAGTTGGCGGAGAGCTCCTTGGCCAGGGCGGTCCGGTCGGCTGCGGGCATCCGGCGTACCAGCTCCACATAGACCGCCCGGCGCTCGTCGGCGGGGCCGGTGACGAGTTCGAGGATCTCGTCGGCGATCAGGGCGCCGCGGCTGGTCATCGGCTGGTACAGCCACTGCCGCCCGTCCCGCTCGCGCTGCACGATCTCCTTCTTCGCGAGCCGGTCCAGCACCGTCATCACGGTGGTGTAGGCCAGGTCACGGTCGGCGGCCAGCACCGTGTGCGCCTGCCGCACCGACATCGGCTCCGGGGCATGCCAGAGCACCTCCATCACCTTGGCCTCCAGCTCACCGAGCAACGTCATGGACCCCTCGATTCGTGAATATTGCGCTGGTCACATTAGCCCGCTTCGATTCCTGATCCTACGACGTCTCGTAGTAAGTTGCATGGCATGAGCACCGAGACACTCGCGCGGTGGCAGTTCGGGATCACCACCGTCTACCACTTCCTGTTCGTGCCGATCACGCTCGCCATGTCCTTTCTGGTGGCGATCTTCCAGACCATGTGGGTACGCACCGGCAACAACGCCTACCTCCGGCTGACCAAGTTCTACGGCAAGCTCTTCCTGATCAACTTCGCGATGGGTGTGGTCACCGGCATCGTGCAGGAGTTCCAGTTCGGGATGAACTGGTCGGACTACTCCCGCTTCGTCGGTGACATCTTCGGCGCCCCGTTGGCGCTGGAGGCGCTGCTGGCGTTCTTCCTGGAGTCCACCTTCCTGGGTCTGTGGATCTTCGGCTGGGACCGGTTGCCGAAGAAGATCCACCTGGCCACCATCTGGATCGCGGCAATCGGCACCAACATCTCGGCGATCTTCATCCTGGCCGCCAACTCCTGGATGCAGAACCCGGTCGGCTGGCGCTTCAACGAGCTCACCAACCGGGCCGAGCTGACCGACTTCGGTGCGGTGCTGCTGAACCCGGTGCTGCTGGTCACCCTGCCGCACCAGCTCGCCGCCGCCTGGATGGTCTCCGGCGCCCTGGTCGCCGCGATCGGCGGCTGGCACCTCTACCGGCTCGGGCGCGGCGACGGCAACCACGAGCAGCGCGAGGAGAAGACCCACCGCACCGCCGTTCGGATCGGCGCCGTCGCGATGCTGATCGGCAGCCTCGGCGTACTGATCTCCGGCGACCTGCAGGGCAAGGTGATGACCGAGGTGCAGCCGATGAAGATGGCCGCCGCCGAGGCGCTCTACGAGACCGAGCAACCGGCCGATTTCTCGCTGCTCACCATCGGCACCCTGGACGGGCAGCGCGAGGTGTGGTCGATCAAGATCCCGCGCCTGCTGTCGTTCCTGGCGCACTCCAACTTCACCGGTGAGGTGCAGGGCATCAACCCGCTGAACCGGCAGTACCAGGCCGAGTTCCAGCCCCAGCTGCAACAGGTCTACGGTCCCGAGATCGCCAACCGGATGACCACCTACAACCCGAACATCCCGCTCACCTACTGGACCTTCCGGATCATGATGGGCCTGGGCTTCCTGGCGATGGGTATCGGGGTGTTGACGCTCTGGCTGACCCGCGGGAATCGCCTGCCACGCAGCAAGATCTGGTTCGCGATGATGGTCACGTTCCCGCTGGCGCCGCTGTTCGCGAACTCGTTCGGCTGGATCTTCACCGAGACCGGCCGCCAGCCCTGGGTGGTGTTCGGCGTGATGCCGACCGCCGCCGGTGTCTCCCCCGGTGTCACCCCCGGGATGGTGCTGTTCTCGATGATCACCTTCACCCTCGTCTATGGCGTGCTGGCGGTGATCGAGGTGGGCCTGTTCCTGAAGTACATCCGGATGGGGCTGCCCGAGGTCGAAGAGCCCAAGGTCCTCGAGGACGAGGACTCCCCGATGTCGTTCGCGTACTGAGTTTCTGAGTGAGGAATCGACAATGACACTCGCACTGCTCTGGTTCATCCTGATCGCCATCCTCTGGATCGGATTCTTCGTGCTCGAAGGCTTCGACTTCGGGGTCGGCATGCTGGTCGGCATCCTCGGCAAGAAGGACAAGGACCGCCGGGTGATGATCAACACCATCGGCCCGCTCTGGGACGGCAACGAGGTCTGGTTGATCACCGCCGGCGGGGCCATGTTCGCGGCCTTCCCGGAGTGGTACGCCACCTTGTTCAGCGGGCTCTATCTGCCGCTGTTCCTGATCCTGATCGCGCTGATCTTCCGCGGCGTCGCCTTCGAATACCGGCACAAGCGCGAGAGCGCCGCCTGGCAGCGCGGCTGGGACCGCTGCATCATCTTCGGCTCCTTCGTGCCCGCCCTGGTCTTCGGCATCGGCTTCGCCAACTTCGTCCGCGGGCTGCCGATCGTGCACGACGTCGCCGGACGGCGCTGGGTGATGGAGGGCACCGTCGGCAACTTCTTCGGCCTGTTCATGCCGTACGCCCTGCTCGGCGGGGTGCTGTTCGTCACCTTGTTCCTGTTCCACGGCGCGATCTTCATCTCGCTCAAGACCAAGGGCGAGATCCGCTTCGCCGCCCGGAAGTTCGCCGACCGGATCGGCCTGGTCGCGATCGCACTGCTGGCGATCTTCAGCGTCTGGACCGCTGCGGCGTACGGCAACGGCGTGGTGAGCTGGATCGCTGCGGTGGTGGCGATCCTGGCCGCCACGGCCGGGTACCTGCTGATCAAGCGGGGCCGGGAGGGCTGGGCGTTCACCGGGACCGTGCTGGCGATCATCGCCATGATGGTGCTGATCTTCAGCTGCATGTTCCCGAACGTGGTCCCGGCGCTGGATCCGGTGAACGACATGTCCATCCAGGATGCGGCCTCGACCGGCTACACGCTGCGGATCATGACGATCGCCTCCGCGGTGTTCCTGCCGATCGTGCTCGGTTACCAGGCGTGGACCTTCTGGGTGTTCCGCAAGCGGATCAGCACCCAGAACCTGCCGGTGGTCGAGTCCGCGGAACAGCAGCCGACCGGCTGAGCCGGCCGCCTGCGCGCGAGCGACTACGCTGCCCCCGATGGCCGGACCGATCGATCCACGACTGCTCACCCGGGCCCGGGCCACCCGCGGCTTCCTGATCGCCTCGGTGGTGGTCGGGTCCGCGACGGCCCTGCTCGTGGTGGCCCAGGCCTGGCTGCTGTCGCGGATCGTGGCGCGGGTCTTCGACGCCGGTGCGCAGCCGTCGGCGGCCGAGGCGGCCCGGTTGCCGTTCGGCGGGCTGGCCGCCGCCCTCGGCATGCTGGCGCTGGTGATCGCCGGGCGCGCGGTGCTGGCCTGGTTCGGTTCCTGGCTGGCGCACCGCTCGGCGGCGGCGGTGAAATCCCAGCTGCGGGCCGACATCATCGATGCCCGGCTGGCCGCCCCCGGGGCGACCCGGGTGCCGACCGGGCAACTGGTCGCGCTGCTCGGCCAGGGCCTGGACGCCCTGGACGGCTACTACGCGCGCTATCTGCCACAGCTGGTGCTGGCGCTGACCGTGCCGCTGATCGTCGGCGTGACGATCCTCACCGCCGACCTGACCTCGACGATCGTGGTCGCGCTGACACTGCCGCTGATCCCGCTGTTCATGGTGCTGATCGGGCTCGCCACCAAGGTCAAGCTGGATCGCAGCTGGCGTACCCAGACCCGGTTGGCGAACCACTTCGCCGACCTGGTCGCCGGGCTGCCGACGCTGCAGGTGTTCGGCCGGGCGAAGGCGCAGGAGAAGGGCCTGGTGCTGACCGAGCAGAAGCACCGCAGCGAGACCATGTCGACGCTGCGGGTGTCCTTCCTGTCCTCCTTCGCCCTGGAGCTGCTGGCGACCTATTCGGTGGCCCTGGTCGCGGTACCGATCGGGCTGCGGCTGGTCGAGGGCAATATCGACCTGACCACCGGGCTGTTCGTGCTGATCCTGGTGCCGGAGTGCTATCTGCCGGTCCGCCAGGTCGGGGTGCACTACCACGACTCGATCGACGGGATCACCGCCGCCGACGAGGCGTTCGCGATCATCGAGGGCGCCGACGCGGTCCGCGGCCGGGAGCGCGGCGCGGCCCCGGATCCGGCCGCCGTCGAGGTGCAACTGGCCGGGATCGGCGTACGCCACCCAGGTGCCGAGACCGACGCGCTGACCGACTTCTCGTTGGCGGTACGCCCCGGTGAGGTCGTCGCCCTGTCCGGGCCCTCGGGGTCGGGCAAGTCGACCGCGCTGGCCGTGCTGATGGGCTTCCTCACCCCGACCACCGGCCGGGTACTGGTCGGTGACACCGATCTGGCCACCATCGACCCGGCCGCCTGGCGGGCCCGGTTGGCCTATGTCGCCCAGCAGCCCGGGGTGATCAACGCATCGCTGGCCGAGAACGTCCGGCTGGGCGATCCGGCGGCCGACGATGCGGCGGTGGCCGAGGCGCTGCGGCGGGCCGGGGCCGGTGAGCTGGATCCGGCGCGCGCGGTCGGTGACGACGGGGTGGAACTGTCCGCCGGTGAGCTGCGCCGGGTCGCGGTGGCCCGGGCGCTGCTCCGGCTGGATGCCGGGGCCGGACTGCTGGTGCTCGACGAACCGACCGCCGGCCTGGATGCCGCGGCCGAGCAGGCGGTGATCGAGGCGGTACGCCGCAGCGGCGCCTCGGCGCTGGTGGTCAGCCACCGCGATGCGGTGCTCGCCGCCGCCGATCGGGTGGTCCGGTTGACCACGGCACAGCCCGATGAGGTGCGCCGATGAGCACCCTCGCCCTGTTCCGCGGGTTGGCGGCCGAGGTGCCCCGGGCCCGGTTGCGGTTCGCCGCCGCGCTGCTGCTGTCCTTCCTCACCTCGCTGGCCGCGGTGACGCTGATGGGTGCCTCCGGCTGGATGATCTCCCGGGCCGCCGAGCATCCGCCGGTGCTCTATCTGCAGGTGGCGATCGTCATCGTGCGGGCCTGCGGGCTCTTCCGGGCGGTCTTCCGGTACGCCGAGCGGCTGGTCTCGCACGAGCTGGCGCTGCAGCTGCAGAGCGCGCTGCGGATCCGCACCTACGCCACGCTGGCGAGCACCACCCTGCTCGGCCGGCGCCGCGGTGACCTGCTGATCCGGGTGGTCTCCGATGTCGCCGCGATCATGGATCTGGTGGTCCGGGTGGCGGTGCCGTTCGCCTCCGCCGGATTGCTGGTGGTGGCGGCCAGCGTGGCGATGTCGGTGCTCTCCCCGGTGGCCGGGGTGGCGCTGCTGATCTCAGCGGTGCTGGCCGGCTGGCTGGTACCGATCGCGGCGGCCGGTGCCTCGGCGCGCGCGGACCGGGAAACCGTCGGGCTGCGGGCGGAGCTGGCCGTGCTGACCCGGGAGGTGAACCGGGCGGCGTACGATCTGGCCGCCTATGGTGACACCGGCCGCCGGGATGCACTGCTCGCCGTCGATGCCCGGCTGCGGGCCGCCGAGTCGCGGGCCGCGGTGGTCCGCGGGGCCGCTGCCGGCGCCCAGGTGCTGGCCGCCGGGGCGGCGGTGCTGGTCGCGGTCTGGGTCGGCGTACCGGCGGTGGCCGACGGGTCGCTGGCCCGGGTGAACCTGGCGGTGCTGGTGCTGGTGCCGCTGGCGCTGCACGAGGTCCTCGTCCCGCTCACCCAGTCGGCGCAGACGCTGACCCGGGCCCGGGCCGCGCTGGACCGGGTCCGCGAGCTGCTCACCGCTCCCCCGGTCGGCCGCGGGGACCGCGCCGATGAGACCCCGGCCGCCGAACCGGTGCTGGAACTGGACCGGGCCGCGGTGGGCTGGCCGGGTGCCGGTGCGGTGCTCGATGACGTGTCGCTGGTGGTACGCCCCGGTGAGCGGGTCGCGCTGACCGGTGCGAGCGGGATCGGCAAGACGACGGTGGCGACCACGCTGATGGGGATGATCCCGCCGCTCGCTGGGGCGATGACGGTTCGCGGCACCATCGGCTATCTCGCGCAGGACGCGCACATCTTCAACACCTCGGTGGCCGAGAACGTCCGGATCGGCGATCGGGACGCCGACGACGAGCGGGTCGGTGTGGCGCTGCGCGCCGCGGGGCTGGAGCTGCCGTTGCGGCGGATCGTCGGCGAGGAGGGTTCGATGCTGTCCGGCGGTGAGGCCCGCCGGCTGGCGCTGGCCCGGGTGCTCGTCGGGGACAGTCAGTGCTGGATCCTCGATGAGCCCACCGAGCACCTGGACACCGACACCGCGGCCCGGTTGCTGGACGATCTCTGGGCGCTGTCGGCGGACCGCGCGGTGCTGGTGATCACCCACGACCCCCGCGTCGCCGCCGCCTGCGACCGGATCGTGCACCTCGGCTGACCCGACCCGCTCATCGAGTAGGCAGCCATGCGCAGCGCAGCGGAGCAATGGCTGCCGTGTCGAGATGAAGCGCCCCGTCAGACCACACCCTCGACCCCTCGCTTACCAGTTGGTCGAACCCCAGAATTCGCCCCCAGTGTTCGAGCACCGACGAGCGGATGCGGGTCTGCGGCCCGCGTCAAGAAACGCGGGATGGATTCTGGGGTTTGACCAGTCGGTAGAACCCTCGCGCTCATCGAGTAGGCAGCCATGCGCAGCGAAGCGGAGCAATGGCTGTCGTGTCGAGATGAAGTGCCCGCTCAGGTACCGCAGAAGGTCACATGCGGGCCCGCGTCGGCCGGGGCGGGCCGGGAGAGATCGTCCAGACCCGGGCGGGCGGCGTACGGCTCGCGCAGCGCGTCGACGAGCCGCTGATAGGGCGCGAGGTCGCCGGCGGTCGCGGCCGCGAGCGCCTCCTCGACGACGTGGTTCCGGGCGATGTAGGCCGGGTTGATCCGGTCCATCGCCGCGGCCACCTCACCCGGTTCGCCGACGAGCAGCGCCTCGCGGCGGGTGGCCCACGGCGCGAGGACGGCCGGGTCGGGGAACAGCTCGGCGGCGGTACCCGCCGACAGGGCCCGGAAGAAACCGGTGAGGTCGACCCGGTGCTGCTGGAGCAGCGCGAGCCCGTCGGTCACCAGGTCCTCATCCGGCGCGGGCAGGCCGAGCTTGCGGGAGAACCCGGCGACGAGCGCCTCCTGATAGCTCCCGGCGAACCCGACGACGATCTCGGTGGCGGCCTCGACCGCGGCCTCCCGATCGTCGGCGATGAGCGGCAGCAGCGTTTCGGCGAGCCGGGCCAGGTTCCACTGCGCGATCGCGGGCTGGTTGCCGTAGGCGTACCGGCCGCCGGCGTCGATCGAGCTGAACACGGTCGCCGGATCATAGCCATCCAGGAATGCGCACGGGCCGTAGTCGATGGTCTCCCCCGAGATCGTCATGTTGTCGGTGTTCATCACACCGTGGATGAACCCGACCTGCATCCACTGCGCGATCAGCTCCGCCTGGACCCGGCTCACCTGGCGCAACAGCGTGAGCCCGGGTGTGGTGTCCGCCGGGTCGGCGGCATCCGGGAAGTGACGCTGCAGCGCGTACGCCGTCAGCCGTTCCAGCAGCGTCGCGTCCGAGGGAGTCTCCGGGTGGGCGGTGAGCTGGGCCGCCAGCTGGAAGGTGCCGACCCGCAGATGGCTCGCGGCGACCCGCGCCAGCACCGCACCCGGCTGCCGGACGCCGTCCCGCGGGACCCGCTCACCGGTGGTGCAGACCACCAGGGCGCGGGAGGTCGGAATGCCGAGGGCGTGCATCGCCACCCCCATCAGGTGTTCCCGCAGCATCGGCCCGAGGACCGCCTTGCCGTCGCCACCGCGGGCGAAGGGGGTCCGCCCGGATCCCTTCAGGTGCAGGTCTTTCCGGCGGCCGGCGGTGTCGACGATCTCACCGAGCAGCAGCGCCCGGCCATCACCGAGCAGCGGCGAGTAGCCGCCGAACTGGTGCCCGGCGTACGCCTGCGCAACGGTCGGCACGTTCTCGGGCACGTCACCGACGAGCAGTCGCGTGCCCTCCGGTGTCCGCAGGGCGGCCGGGTCGACGCCGAGCTCGGCGGCCAGGGATTCGTCGATCACCACCGGGCACGGCTCGGGGAAGCTCGCGGCACGGCGGGCCACGGACAGTTCGGGCACCGCTGCGGCGTACCCCTGGGTGAGGGTGAACGGGCCGGCGGCGACACCGGTCGCCGGCGGAGCGAGATGGACCTCGGCCATGACGTGCTCCTTCGTGTGGGCGTCATTCGAGCCTAGGTCACCGGTGGTACCGGTGATCGCCGACACCAACTGATGTAATGGTTTTTGACCATCTATCCATTAACCTCCCACTAACCTCCCACACTGAGTCCATGACGGAATGGACCTGGCTGGGCGACCACCCCGCGGTCGATCTGGCGAACACGATCCGGATCGTCGACGGTCAGCGGGTCGAGCTCATCGGCACGGTCGACGCCTTCGCCGAGTGGGCGGACCTCGAACCCGCGGCACTGCCCCCGGCCCGGCCGAGGACCGAGGCCGAACTCACCCGCGTACACCGCCTGCGAGACAGCGCGGTCCGGTTGCTGGATGCGGCCGTGACCGGGCGTGAACTGCCCGCCGCCGACGTCCGCGCGGTGAACGATGCGGTGCGCGCCTCCGCCACGACCCGGCTGATCGGCGGACGGGTGGGTGCCACCGAGACCGAAGCCCGCGACGGTACCGGGTTGGACGGGTTGCTCGGCGTACTCGCCGCCACCGTCGTCGACCTGCTCGGTCGGGACCACTTGGCCAACCTCGCGGTCTGCCATGCTGACGGGTGCGGCCAGTTCTTCCACCGGGCCCGACCGAACCAGCGCTGGTGCAGCCCCGGATGCGGGAACCGGGCGCGGGTCGACCGGCACCGGCACCGCCGACGCGCGACCCCCACGCCGTGACCGAGCTGGCCGCGATCAACTGGCCCGGCTTCTTCGCCGTCCTGGTGCTGGCCTACCTGACGCCGGGGCCCGAGTTCCTGATCGTGCTGCGCTCGGCGACCCGGGGCTGGCGGGCGGGCCTGGCCGCGGGAGCAGGTGCCCAGACCGGGCTCACCGTGCACATGCTGATCGCCACACTCGGCCTCTCCCTGCTGCTCACCCGCTATCCGAGCGCGCTGCTCACCATCCAATTGGCGGGATCGCTCTATCTCGGGTACCTGGGCTGGCGTCTGCTGCGCAGCGCCGGCACCGAGGCCGGACCCCGCCCGTCGACCGCCACCGCATTCCGCCAGGGCCTGGCCACCGACCTGCTGAACCCCAAGGTGGTCGTCTTCTTCGCCGCCGTGCTCCCGCAGTTCGTCAACCTGTCCGCGGGCCGGGTCCGCGAACAGATGCTGTTGCTCGGCGTCGTGGACGTGCTGTTCGGGTTCCTCGCCTGGCTGCTGGTGACGGCCGTCGGCGTACGCCTGAACACCTGGCTCGCCGACCCGGCGCACCGCCGCCATTGGGATCGGGTCGGCGGGGCGCTGCTGCTCGCGGTGGCGATCACGCTCGCCGTCTCCGGAATGTTCCGGTGGTGACCGATTCGCGGGCCGTGTGAGGCTGGCCACACACCCCCGGGACCGTGCCCGGGCCCGAAAGAAGGACTTCGATGAGGGCAACCACGTTCCTGCGCCGCACAGCAGCCGGAGCCGCGATCGTCGCGCTCGGCACACTGGCCGGCTTCACCCCCGCACTCGCCGCGACCACCAACGACTACGTCGCCCTCGGTGACTCCTATTCCGCCGGTGACGGTGGCGGCAACTACATCATCGACGGCACCACCTGCTTCCGCTCACCCAACTCCTTCGCCGGTCAACTGGCCGCGGAGAAGGGGTTCAACCTGGACCTGCAGGCCTGTTCCGGTGCGATCACCTCCGACATGCCCAAGCAGTACCCGTCACTGTCGGCCGAGACCGACTTCGTGACGCTGACCATCGGCGGCAACGACATCGGCTTCGCACCGGTGGTCACCGAATGCGCGAAACCGTCCTGGTGGGGAGATTGCAGCAAGGCGGTGAACGAGGCCGTCGCCAAGACCAACAATGTGCTGCCCAGCAAGCTCGCCGACGTGTACGCCCAGGTGAAGACGAGGGCGCCGAAGGCGAAGATCGTGGTCGCCGGCTATCCGCGGTTGTTCAACGGCCAGGACTGCTCCTGGGCCACCTTCTTCTCCGCCGACGAGATGCGCCGGATGAACGATGCGGCCGATCTGTTGAACAGTCGGATCCAGCAGCAGGCGGCGAGTTCCGGGTTGACCTTCGTCGATGTCCGCCAGCAGTTCACCGGGCACGCCGTCTGCGACGCCCAGCCCTATCTGCACAACCTGTCGCTGAACGTGGTCGAGTCGTTCCATCCGAACAAGGCCGGCTATGCGGCGTACGCCGACGCGATCGGTCCGAAGCTCGGCACCCCGCGCACCTCGCTCGCCTCCGCGGCGTACGCCGGCGGGCAGGCCGTGATGACCGACAGCCGCAGCGGGAAGAGCGTGCGCGCCAACCTCGGCGGCCGGACCGCCGCCGACCCGTCCCGCAGCCGGACCAGCAATCCGGATCTGCGCTCGGCGGAGGCCCGTGCCGCGGCCCGGAAGGCCGGGATCAGTGACCGCGAGCTGAATGAGCTGGCCGCCGGCCAGGAAAAGGCGCTGCGCGGCCAGCAGGTCAGCCAGGCCGAGGCCCAGGCGCTGCGCCGCGCCAAGGGCTGACCCCGCCGCGATCCATCGAATCCTGCGTGCATCCCCCTCCCCCTGCAGGGCTGGGGAATTGCACTGTGGGTTCGATGGATCGCGGGCGGGGGGCTGGTGGCAGACTGGTGGCATGCTGGTCGCCTTCTCCGTCGCCCCCTCCGGTTCCGAATCCGTGCACGAGGCGGTCGCCGCCGCCGTCCGCGTGGTCCGCGAATCCGGCCTGCCCAATCAGACCGACTCGATGTTCACCACCATCGAGGGCGAGTGGGACGAGTGCATGGACGTGGTGAAACGCGCCACCGAGGCGGTGCAGCGCTACGGCAACCGGGTCTCGCTGGTGCTCAAGGCCGACATCCGGCCCGGCCACACCGGTGAGCTCACCGGCAAGATCGAGCGACTCGACCAGGCGCTCCAGCAGTCCGCGGACTGAGCCGCGCTCAGTGCTCGACCTCGGCCAGGTCCGCCTGCGCCGAGACCCCACGGAGCATGATGCCCGCGAAGATCGCCACCGCGAAGAGGATCACCGCGGCGATACCACCGGTCCAGGCAAGGGCGCTGGTGAACGAATCGACCGCGGCGCTCGCCAGCGCCGCACCGATCTCACCCGGCAGCTGCTGGGCGTACACCAGTGCCGCCGCCAGGGTCTCCTTCGCCCCCTCGAGCACCGTCGCGGGCAGCCCCGCGGGCGCGGCCTCCGCGAGACCCCGGCGATAGAAGCCGAGCAGCACCGACCCGAGGATCGCGGTGCCGAACGCGGTGCCTAGTTCGTACGCCGTCTCGCTGATCGCGGCGGCCTGACCCGCCTGTTCCGGGCGTACCGAACTCATGATCAGGTCGTTGGTGAGCGTCATCCCCACCCCGGCACCCAGGCCGACGAGGCAGAGGGTGATGGCGATCATCCACGGCGGGGTGTCCGGGGTGAGCCGGAGCAGCATCGCGAAACCGCCGGCGGTGATCAGGACGCCGAGGGCGACGATCAGGGCGGTCGGGAATCGCTTCACCAGCGCCGCGGCGATGAACCCGGCGCAGGCGGAGACGGCGGCCTGCGGCAGCATCCAGAGCGCCGAGGAGATGACGCTGAGGCCGAGGACGAGCTGCAGGAACTGGGTGAGGGCGAACATCGCACCGACCAGGGAGAACACCGAGAGCAGGTCGGTGATCACCGCACCGGTGAAGGCCCGCACGCGGAAGAGCCGGACATTGATCACCGGCACCGGCATCCGCAGCTGGCGGATCACGAACAGCACGAGCAGCACGAGGCCGGCGAAGAAGGTGAGGAACGCGACCCCGGGGCCCTTGCCCTCGGCGAAGGTCTTCACGCCATAGACGAAGGAGATCATCCCGGCGAGCGAGAACAGGATGCTGGGCAGGTCTATCCGGCCCGGGTTCGGGTTCCGGCTCTCGGGAACCAGGAACGGCGCCAGCGCGAGCAGCAGCACCATCACCGGGATGTTCATCAGGAAAGCCGCGTGCCAGCTGAACACCTCGATGATCCAGCCGCCCACGATGGGGCCGGCGGCGGCGCCGAGCGCACCCATCGCGGACCAGACGGCCATCGCGGTACGCCGCTGGTCACGGTCGGCGAACATGTTGCGGATCAGCGAGAGCGTGCCGGGCATGATCATCGCACCGGAGATGCCGAGCAGGGCGCGGGCGGCGATCAGCATCCAGGGTGCGGTCGAGAGGGCACCCAGCACCGAGGCGATCGCGAAGAAGACCGCGCCGATGAGCAACACCCGGCGCCGCCCGAACCGGTCCCCCAGTGAGGACATGGTGATCAGCAGGCCGGCCAGCATCAGCGCATAGATGTCGAGCATCCACAGCTGCTGGGTGCCGCTGGGCTTCAGCTCCGCGGTGATGTCGGCCAGCGCGAAGATCAGCACCATGCCGTCGATCGCGATGAGCAGCATCGGCAGCACCAGGACCGCCAGTCCCACCCAGGTGCGGGTCGTCGCCCGCTGCGGGGTCTCCGTCGTCAGTTCCATCGGTTCCGTCTCTCGGTCGGGGGTTACTTCACCATTTAGTGTACTACACCAAATGGTATAGTAATGACCGTCGAGGAGGAGGACCGATGGCACGACCGAGCGCACGACCCAAGCTGATCGATGCGGCCCTGACGGTGGTGGCGGAGCGGGGCGTCACCGCCCTCACTCTCGACGCGGTGGCCGAACAGGCCGGAGTGACCAAGCGCGGCCTCATCTACCACTTCCCCAGCAAGCACGCCCTGCTGGTCGGCATCCACACCGAACTGGCCGCGCGGATGGAGCGCCGACTCCTCGACGCCACCGGGCGGGAGCCGGAGACCGCGAGCCTGGTGGATCGTACGCGCGGCTATGTGCGCGCGGCGGTGGATGCTCCGACCACCGTCGAGCTGCGGTTGATCATGGAGGCCGCGAACGAGCCGGACTGGCTGGCACCCTGGGAGCGGGTCTACCGGCGCTGGTTCCCCGAGGAGGAGCAGTCGGTCGACGAACTCGATGCGGTGGCGCTGCGCTGTCTGGTCGCGCGGATGGCCGCCGACGGCTCCTGGGGATACGAGAGCATGCTGAGCACCCCGATGACCCCGCAGGCCCGCGAGCGACTCACCGAGAGCATCCTCGACACCCTCGGCGACGCCTGATCGACCCGTTTCAGCCCTCGTTGTCGGCGTGTCACTGCACCGCGATCTGCGCTCCACCGAGGCAAGCAGCTCGTCCCCGGCCGACACGGGGGCCGCGAAATGCAGTACGCCCGGGCCGAGGCCCGGGCGTACTGTGCGTGAACGCTGGCTGAGCGAGGGCGGATCGAGCGGGTCGAAACCACCTCGGCCCAGGATCAGAGCGGCTGGTAGACCACCGTCATCACACCCTGGCTGACGTTGCCGATGGCCGAGAAGGCGGCCTTCGACAGGTCCAGGCAACGGCCGGCGATGTAGGGGCCGCGGTCGTTGATCCGGACGGTGACGGTCTTGCCGTTGGAGGGGTTGGTGACCTTGACCATGGTGCCGAAGGGCAGCGTCTTGTGTGCCGCGGTCAGCGCGTTGGTGTTGAACACCTCGCCGTTGGCGGTCATCTGACCCTCGTCGTACATGGAGGCCTGGCAGGTGGAGCCGACGGCCGGGCTGCCACCGGTGGAACCGGAACCCGAACCCGAGCCGGAGCCGGCGTTGGTGCCCGCGGACTTCGACGGCGGGCTGGAGGGGCGCGACGAGCTGGTCGTGGGGGCCTTGCTCGGGCTCTTCGACGGGGTGGTGCTCTTCGGGGTCGGGGTGGCGGTGCTGCCGGTACCGACCAGCACGACCTCATCGACCGGCTGCTTGTCGACGCGGCTGGAGGTCATCTTGTTCTCGATGCTCTTGCCGTTCTCGAAGCGCTCGGTCCAGACCTCGATGGTCTTGCCCGGTACGCCCTTGGTGTCGACCTTCTCGGTGCCCTTGGGCAGCGAGGAGCTCTCCTTGCGGACGGTCTTGAAGGGGATCTCGATCTCGCGGGTGGTCTCCTTGGTGTCGACCTTGTTCACCGCGACGGTGAGCCCCTCGGTGATCGGGGTGTCGACGCCGGGATCGAGCCGGTCGGTCGGCGCGTATTCGATCTGCGCCTCGGCGAGCGCCTGGCCGACGGTCTCGGCCGGGGTGATCACGGTGCGCGATTCACCGGCGACGACCACGGTGATCTGCTTGGCGGTCTCGATGTTGAGATCCAGACCCTCGCGGCCGATCGCGGCGCTGCGGGAGGTGGAGAGCTTGGACTCGTCGCGGATCGACATCTCCGCGAGCGCCTGCTCCACGGTGGTGGCAGTGGTCCACATGGAGGACTTCTCGCCGTCGACCGAGAGGTTGAGCTGGCGGCCGTAGCGGACGCTGATCTGCTGGCCGTCGGCGAGCTTCTCACCGAGGGCCGGTGCGACCTGGTCACGCTCACCGACCTGGATGTTCTGGGCCTGGAGGGCTTCACCGACGGTTCCGGACCAGGTGCGGACCTTCATCGGCACCCCGTCCTGGGACACCTCCACATCCTTGGCCATCGCCTGGCTGACGCCGAAGACGCCACCCGAAGCCACCAGGACACCACCGGCGACCGCCAGGGGGATTACCTTGCGCAACTCGACTCCCGTGAGAACTCTGCTGTTTGGTGCCGAGGCGCACAAGCACGTATCACCCCGACTCATTCGTCACGGAATGGTAACTGCTCCGAGCCGTTTCCCAAAAATCTGCTGAGAAAACCCACAGTTGGGGGCTCCCCGCCCGAACATGTCAGGGGTTATGCACGGTCAACAAGGCCGCGGACTGTGCGATCTGCCCCAAGAGCTGACCGGCTCAGCGGGCGTACGCCTTGAACCGGCGCAGCCGGAGGCTGTTGCTGACCACGAAGACCGAGCTGAGTGCCATCGCGGCCCCGGCGATCATCGGGTTCAGGAAACCGAGCGCGGCGAGCGGCAGTGCGGCCACGTTGTAGGCGAAGGCCCAGAACAGGTTCGCCTTGATGGTGCCCAGGGTCGCCCGGGAGAGGCGGATCGCGTCGCCGGCGAGCAACAGGTCGCCGTGCACCAGGGTGAGGTCGGCGGCCTCGATGGCGGCGTCGGTTCCGGTACCCATCGCGATGCCGAGGTCGGCGGTGGCGAGCGCGGCGGCGTCGTTCACGCCGTCGCCGACCATCGCGACCCGGCGGCCCTCGGCCTGCAGGGCCCGGACGGTGTCGACCTTGTCGGTGGGCAGCACCTCGGCGATCACCTCGTCGATGCCGACCTCGGCGGCGACCTGTTCGGCGGCGGTGGCGGAGTCGCCGGTGAGCAACACCGGGCGCAGGCCCAGCGCGCGCAACCGGCGGATCGCCTCGGCCGAGCTCGGGCGTACGGTGTCGGCCACCTCGATGACGCCGATCGGGTCGTCGTCGGCGATCACCACCACGGCGGTACGCCCGGCGGCGCGGCCCTCGTCGAAGGCGGCGCGCAGCTCGGCCGGGAGCTCGCCGTCGACCAGGGCCGGTCGGCCAACCTTGATCCGGCGGCCCTCGACGGTCGCCTCGGCACCCAGGCCGGGTCGGTTGATGAAGTCGGTCACACCCACCGTCGGCTGAGTGAGCGCCAACCCCTCCGTCGGCTGAGCGAGCGCCAGCGAGTCGAAGCCACCCACGATGGCCCGCGCGATGGGGTGCTCGGAGTTGTCCTCGACGGCGGCGGCCAACCGCAGCACCTCGGCCTCGTCGACACCGGCGACCGGGCGTACGCCGGCCACCGACATCGCGCCGGTGGTGACGGTGCCGGTCTTGTCCAGCACCACGGTGTCGACCCGGCGGGTGTCCTCGAGGACCTCGGGGCCCTTGATCACGATGCCGAGCTGGGCGCCCCGGCCGGTACCGACGAGCAGGGCGGTGGGGGTGGCCAGACCGAGCGCACAGGGGCAGGCGATGATCAGCACCGCGACCGCCGCGGTGAAGGCGAAGGCGGCACCGGCGCCGAGCAGCAGCCAGGTCACCAGGGTGATCAGCGACAGGGCGATCACGATCGGCACGAAGATGCCGGAGATCCGGTCGGCGAGGCGCTGCACCTGGGCCTTGCCGGTCTGGGCGGCCTCGACCATCCGGGCGATCTGGGCGAGCTGGGTGTCCTGGCCGACACGGGTGGCGCGGACCACGATCCGGCCCTCGGCGTTCACGGTCGCTCCGATCACCTCATCGCCGGGGCCGACCTCGACCGGTACCGATTCACCGGTGACCAGCGAGTTGTCGATGCTGCTGCGCCCGGAGGCGACGACACCGTCGGTGGCGACCTTCTCCCCCGGGCGGACGACGAACTCGTCGCCGACCGCGAGCTGATCGACCGGGACCCGGTGCTCGGTGCCTTCGCGGAGCACCGACACCTCGTTGGCGCCCAGGGTCAGCAGCGCGCGGACCGCTTCGCCGGCGCGGCGCTTTGCGCGGGCCTCGAAGTAGCGACCGGCCAGGATGAAGGTGGTGATGGCGGTGGCGGCCTCGAGATAGATGTTTCCGAGTCCGTCCCCCTGCTCCAACCGGAAGCTGAACGGGTGGGTCATGCCGGGATGGCCGGCGGTGCCGAAGAAGAGCGCATAGACGCTCCAGGCGTACGCCGCCAGGGTGCCCATCGAGATCAGGGTGTCCATGGTGGCGGTGCCGTGGCGCAGGTTGACCCAGGCGGCGCGGTGGAAACCGCTGGCGCCCCAGAGCACGACCGGGGTGGCCAGGCCGAGGCTGAGCCATTGCCAGCCGTTGAACTGCAGCGGCGGCAACATCGCGAGCAGGATCACCGGCACCGAGAGGACCGCGCTGACGATCAGCTTCTCGCGCAGTGCGGCGGTGGGGTCGTCCGCGTCCGAGCCGGTGGGGGTCGTCGAGGGGACGCTGGCACGGTAGCCGGCCCCCTCGACGACCTTGATCAGCTCGTCGATTCCATGATCACCAACGTTGTTGATCTTGGCTTTCTCGGTGGCGTAGTTGACCGTGGCGCTGACCCCGTCGACCTTGTTGAGCTTCTTCTCGATCCGGGTCGCACAGGACGCACAGGTCATCCCGTCGATCTCCAGTTCGACGCTCTGCGGTCGCTGGTCCAGCGCCGTCATGATCAACTCCTCGTGCTGCTGTTCTTCGGGGTACGCCTCAGGCCTGCGCGACCTGGTAGTCACCGGCCTCATCGACCGCTTCGGCGAGCTGGGACAGGTCCAGCGGCTGCTCGGAGGTGACGGTCATCCGGCCGCCCTCGAGCTCGACGGACACGTCGGTCACCCCGGCCAGGGCGGAGACCTCTTCGGTGACGGCCTGGACGCAGTGCCCGCAGGTCATGCCGGTGACGGTGTAGTTCGCGGTGGTCATGGTTCTCCTCTGATTGATCGTTGGGGGATTGATCTTGGTTCGGTCAGCTGCGGACGAGCCGGGCGATGGCCGCGGTGGCCTCGTCGATCTTCTCCTGGCCGTCGCCGCCGTCGGCGATGGCGTGCGCGACACAATGGTGCAGGTGCTCATCGAGCAGTCCGAGCGCCACGGACTCCAGCGCCCGAGTCGCGGCCGAGACCTGGGTGAGGACGTCGATGCAGTACTTGTCCTCATCGACCATCCGCTGCAGGCCCCGGATCTGCCCCTCGATGCGACGCAGCCGCTTGAGGTGCGCCTCCTTGTTGGCCGTGTAGCCATGGGTCGGCTGGGCCTGGTCGACCGCGGTCTCGTTCTCCATGGCCATAACCATACCCCCCTATGGTATCTGTCGCAAGACCTGGTCAGTTGATCACGGGCTGGGCCGGAGGAGTGTCCATGATCGTCAAGTTATGCACAGGTCGGCCCCAATCCCACACGCCTCAGGGCGCTGTCAAGCCCGCTCGGCGTGTCCCGAAGTCCCCAAAAATCGGTTCAAGATTTTCTTTCATCCACCGCCATTCTCGGGCGTTTCTGCTTGTCAGAGCGATGTTACTGGTGAGACTCCAGACTTACCCACAGGTCCATCCCCAGACCGTGCACAACTCCGCGCGGGGTTCACACAGGCTGTCCACATGCCCTGTGGATAACTTGGTTTCGGTCGGGCCCTCGGAGGGCGTACGGTGTCGGGGTCCGGTCCGCAGAACGGGACCACCAGGGGCTCCCGATGACACGCGCGGGAGCGTACGCGAACGAGTGTCAGTGGTCCCGGTTAGCGTCGAGAACATGCATCAGATCTGCCCGTGGGAGGTTGTGTGAGCACCGAGGTCTCCGACGACCTGGAGAGTGATTTCCGACCCGGACCCGGACCCGGACCCAGTGATCGCGCCCAGCGTGCCGAGCGGGCCGCCGGTGGCATCGACCGGACCCCGCCCCAGGACAATGAGGCCGAGCAGTCGGTGCTGGGCGCGATGCTGATGAGCAAGGATGCGATCGCCGATGTGCTCGAGGTGCTCAAGGGTGTCGACTTCTATGCGCCCAAGCACGAGTTCATCTTCGATGCGATCCTCGACCTCTACGGCCGCGGTGAGCCGGCCGATGCGGTGACGGTGGCCAACGAGCTGAGCCGCACCGGGCAGCTGCAGCGGGTCGGCGGCCACCCCTACCTCTATGACCTGCTCGCCTCGGTGACGATCGCCGCGAACGCCGGCTATTACGCCCAGATCGTGCGCGACAAGGCGATCCTGCGGCGGCTGGTGGAGGCCTCGGTGAAGATCGCCCAGCTGGGGTACGCCGGCGAGGGCGATGTCGCCGAGATCGTGGACCGCGCCCAGGCGACGGTCTATTCGGTCAACGACGGCAAGTCCAGCGAGGACTACCAGCCGCTCGCCGACATCATGGAGGCCACCCTCGACGAGATCGAGGCGATCGGCTCCCGCTCCGGCGACATGGCCGGCGTGCCGACCGGTTTCGTCGAATTGGACGAATTGACCAATGGATTGCACGGCGGACAAATGGTCATCCTGGCCGCCAGGCCTGCCGTCGGGAAATCAACTTTGGGCCTTGATTTCGCCCGCGCCTGCTCGATCAAACACGGCCTTTGCTCGGCAATTTTCTCCTTGGAAATGAGCAAGGTCGAAATCGTGATGCGCCTCCTTTCGGCCGAGGCGCAGATCCCGTTGAACCACATCCGCAAGGGCACGATGAACGAGGACGACTGGCAGCGGCTGGCCAGCAAGATGGCGGCGATCTCGGAGGCGCCGCTGTTCATCGACGACTCGCCCAACCTGACGATGATGGAGATCCGCGCGAAGGCCCGCCGGCTCAAGCAGCGGCACCAGCTCAAGCTGATCGTGATCGACTACCTCCAGCTGATGAGCTCCGGCAAGCGCGTCGAATCCCGCCAGCTCGAGGTCTCAGAATTCTCCCGCCAGATCAAATTGCTGGCGAAAGAATTGGAAGTTCCGGTCGTCGCGATGTCGCAGCTCAACCGTGGCCCGGAGCAGCGGACCGATAAGAAGCCGATGGTCTCCGACCTCCGCGAATCGGGATCGCTGGAGCAGGATGCCGATATCGTCATCCTGCTTCATCGCGAAGATATCTACGACAAGGAGTCCGCGAGACTGGGCGAAGCCGACTTCATCGTCGCCAAGAACCGTAACGGCCCCACCCGGACCATCGTGACGGCCTTCCAGGGCCACTACTCACGGTTCATCGACATGCAGCACTGACGGCCGGGGCACGCGTGTCCGGATGCGCGCGTGAATCACGTCGCGCCCGGGCAAGAAGCCCGGTGCCGGCGCCTATCCGATAGGAAGGAACCATGACCGACACCGCACCGACCGCTGCTCCGACCAACAAGCTCGGCGTCCACGCCCTCGTCTGGGTCGGCGATACCTCTCCCGAGAGCGTCGAGACCGCCGTCAAGCAGACGGCTGCCGCGGGCTACGACATCCTGGAGTTCTCGCTGCACGACTCGGTGAACCTGGATCAGCGGGCGACCCGTGAGCTCCTCGAGGCGAACGGGCTCGGCACGGTGTGCTCCCGCGGCCTGGCCAAGGACGCCGATGTCTCGAGCGAGGACCCCGCGGTGGTGGCCCGCGGTCAGCAGTTGCTCCAGGATTCGCTGGAGGTGACCGCCGGCATCGGCGGCACCATCCTCACCGGCGCGCTCTACAGCGCGTTCGGGAAGGCACCCGGCCCGCTCAGCAAGGCCGGCCGGGACAACGTCGTCGGTGTCCTCAAAGAGTTCGCCGCCGAGGCCGCCAAGGTGGGTGTCACCCTCGGCCTGGAGGTCTGCAACCGCTACGAGACCAATGTGGTGAACACCGCCCAGGACGCGCTGCGGCTGGCCGACGACATCGGTTCCGACAACGTGATGATCCACCTGGACAGCTACCACATGAACATCGAGGAGAAGGACTTCGCCTCCCCGATCATCGAGGTCGGCGACCGGCTCGGCTACGTCCACATCGGCGAGAACGATCGCGGCTACCTCGGCTCCGGCCACCTCGACCTCCCCGCACTGTTCGAGGCCCTCGCCACGATCGACTACCGCGGCGCGGTCACCTTCGAATCCTTCTCCTCCGCCGTGCTCTCCCCCGGCCTGTCCAACGATCTGGCGATCTGGCGGAACCTGTGGGACGACGGCTTCGACCTGGCCACCCACGCCCGCGAGTTCATGGCGGCAGGGCTCGCCGCACCGACAACCGGGCGCTGACGACTCCGCTCAGATTTCTTGTGGATAACCCCGTTCCGGCCCGGACACGGGTGCCCCGGGCGAACCAGACTCGAGGCATGACTTTCGAACAGCTCAAGGAAAACTGGAACACCCGACCGATCACCGACAGCAACCTCGCCGACGTCGTCGACCTCTTCCTCGCCCTCCGCGACCGGCACCGCAACAGCCTGCTGCTGCTGATCACCGACGACGCCGGCCGCCCCATTCCGACACCGATCATGCTCAACGAGGTCGACTGGCACATCGACCCGACGCAGGACCGGAACTTCATCGAGTTCCTGACCATGATCGCCGACCACGGCAGCGGCGTACTCGTCGGGATCGGCCACCCGCAACCGGGTGTCACCCTCGACGACCTGCGCTGGCGCGCCGCCCTGGCGAAGATCCTGCCGCGGATCGGGTTGCACCCACTCGGCTTCTTCACCGGCGACATGGACACGGTGGTGCCGATCCCCGACAGCGCGGACCTGGCCGCCTGAGGCGTACGCCGATCGGGCGCCTCCCGCGCAGGCAGAGACGCACGCCTAAAATGGCGGCCATGAATCTCACCGATCTTCCGCTGCGCGCGACCACCGGCGCCTTCATCCTCAACTCCGGGCTGACCAAGCTGCAGGGCGACGAGGCGACCGCTCAAGGGATCCACGGGATGGCCTCCACCGCCTACCCGGCGTTCAAGGACATGGACCCCAAGCAGTTCCTCAAGCTGCTCGGCGCCGGCGAGACCGCGCTCGGCGCGCTGCTGCTGGCCCCGCCGGTCTCCGGCACGGTTGCCGGGCTCGGCCTGCTCGGCTTCGGCGCCGGTCTGATGGGGCTCTACTTCAAGGTCCCGGGAATGCGGCAGGAGGACGGCATCCGCCCGACCCAGCAGGGCACCGCGATCGCCAAGGACTCCTGGCTCGTCGGCGCCGGGGCCACCCTCGTCCTGCAGAGCCTGGCCACCAAGCGGCGCAAGGCCCGCAAGGAGCGCAAGCTCATCAAGTGACCCGACCGGGGAACGCCGCCAGGTACGCCTCGGCGTTCCCGCTCACCCGGGTGGCGGTGCACAGCACCAGCCGAGCCGGTTCGAGGTCGCGGATCGGGATCGCCGCGACCTCGGATCGGCGATACAGCTCACCGTTGCCCTGCGCGATGATCGCGATGCCCAGCCCCGCATTGACCGCCTCGAAGGTCTCATCGGCGTTCTCGGCCTCCGCCGCGATCCGGGCCGCCACACTCCGCCGATCCGCCGCCAACCAGTAGTCCCGCACCACCCCGGCCGTGGCCGGCAGCGCGATCACCGGGTCGTCGGCGATCTCGGCGAAGTCGACGGCCGCCCGACCGGCCAGCCGATGGTTGGCCCCGACGATCACCGACCGCGGTTCCTCCCGGAGCACCCGCAGCGCGGTCACCCCGTCGGGCACCGGCTCCCACAGCAGCCCCAGATCCGTCGCACCGTCGACCAGGCCGGCGGTCGGGTCGGTCCAGGGCACCAACCGGACCGAGATCTGCCAACGCCCCGGATCCAATACCTCGGTCAGTTCGGCGACCACACCCCGACCGACCGCGGTCTGCAAGCCGATCCGCAACACCCCGGGCGCGGCTGCGGCCTGCGCCGCCCGGAGCCCGTCGGACCAGTCGGCGAGCAGGATCCGGGCCCGCGCGATCAATACCTCCCCGGCCGGTGTCAGCGAGACGCCGCCGGGTCGGCGTACGAAGATCTCGAAACCGACCTGCCGCTCCAGTGCCCGCACCTGCTTGGACACCGTCGGTTGCGCGATGTAGAGCCGGTGCGCCGCGGCCGTCACGTTCAGTTCGTCTGCCACCGCGACCGCGTACCGCAGATCACGCAGGTGAATGTCCATAGCCAAAGGCTATGCCGACGACTCTTGGACAGCCCGGGTCGAGCGCACCGAGCCTTGGACCATGACATCTGCGAACCGCACTCTCGGCGACCTCAGCACCTCAGCCATCGGCTACGGCGCGATGGTCCTCTCCCCCGGCATGTACGGCCCGATCGATGACGAGTCCGCCGCCCTCGCGCTGGCCGCCGCCGTCGACGCCGGCTGCACCCTGATCGACACCAGCGACGGTTACGGCACCGGCGGCCACAACGAACAGCTCGTCGGCCGAGCGGTCCACGACCTCGGCGACCGGGTCCAGGTGGCCACCAAGTTCGGCTTCCTGCTGCAACCCGGTGCCGAACCGCACACCTTCCCGGTGCGCTACGAGTTCGGCCAGCTTGCCGTGAACACCGACCCACGCCACGTCCGGGCGTACGCCGAGGCCAGCCTGCGGCGTCTCGGGCGGGACGTCATCGATCTCTACTATCCGCACTTCCCCGATCCGCAGATTCCCTATGCCGACACGATCGGTGCGGTCGCCGACCTGATCGACGCCGGCCTGGTCCGGCACCTCGGTGTCTCCAACGTGACCGCCGCCCAGCTCCGGGAGGCGCACGCGATCCATCCGGTCGCCGCCGTGCAGACCCAGTGGTCGATGTGGGCACCGATCGATCCCGAGCTGTACGCCGCAGCGCGCGAGCTGGGCGTCGGGGTGACGGCCTGGTCCCCGGTCGGCGGCGGTTTCCTCACCGGGCAACTGCCCGAGCTGGCGGCCGACGACTTCCGCAGGGCGATCCCGCGGTTCAGCGCCGAGAATCTGGCGACCAACCGCGACCGGTATGCCCCGATCCGCGAGCTCGCCGCCGGGCTGGGTATCACCCCGGGGCAACTCGCCCTGGCCTGGCTCCTCGATCAGTACCCGCATGTCGTCCCGATGCCGGGCAGCCGGACTCCGGCGCACATCCGCGAAAATGCTGCTGCAGCACAGATCGCGCTGGATGCGGAGACCCGCTCCGCGCTGACCGCGGCGCTTGCCGAGATCCGACCGGCAGGCGAGGTGAGCGTGCTCTGAGCGGGCAGTACCTGTCGGTCACCCGCCATCACTCGTGGACCAGCTGGGCCACCCGTTCGATGTCGATCAGCACCTCGGGGTCGTAATCGGCCTTCGCCCCGGGCAGATAGCGCACGGCGCGAAGTCCTCCCTGGTAACGGAATGCGCCGTGCACGCGATGGAGCTCCCAGTCGACCGGACCACCGCGATCGACACCGACACTGATCCCGGTGAACGGCGCCAGTCCGCACAGCTGCCGGACCACCGGCACCTCGACCGAGCGGCCACCGGCGGACAGGGTGACCGACCAGCAGACCCCCGGCAGCGCCTCGAATCGCAGCCGGACGTCCTCGACACCGGCCGGATCGAGCGGTAGCGCGACCCGATGCATCGTGCCGTATTCGTTGTAGCTGAAGCAGATCTCGTCGTCGCGGACGAACAGCACGTAACCGCCGCCCTGATCACCGTGGGAGACCAGCACCCCGCTGTCACCGGGGCGTACCGTGGCATCGATCTCGATGTCGAAGGACCGGAACTTGGTCAGTTTGCTGGATCGGAACCGCTCCAGGGTCGGGGTGAACGCCAACAGCTCGACGGGCCGCTCCAGCAATTCCTCGGTGGAGGGGCGCTGCCGGCTCAACGATCCGTCGTCGTTGATCGGGAACACCGTGTTGTACCAGGCGGTGCGGGTCCACTGCTCGGCCAGCTGCCGGGTCAGCTCCGGCAGGCTTTCGGCCAGATCGCGGGTCTCGGTCGGGTCGCTGGCCACGTCGTAGAGCTGCCAGCGACCGTCCGCCCAGTCCGGACTGCTGCCCAGCAGTGCACTGACCACCTTCCAGCCGTCCCGGACGAAGGCCCGCCGACCCTGATACTCGGTGTACTGGGCGACGTGCCGGGTGTCCTCCTCGGCGTCCTGCAGCACGGGTACGAAGGAGGCTCCGTCCCGCTCCGGTGCGGGCCGCCCGTGCCGCTGCTGCAAGGGGCTCACCCCGGCCAGCTCCAGCACCGTCTCGCCGATGTCGGTGACATAGGTGAACTGGTCCCGGACGCCGGGATCTCCTTCCTGCCTTGGCATTCCGGCCGGCCAGGAGACGATCATCGGGACCCGGATCCCGCCGGCGTGGGCGAAGAACTTGTAGAGCCGGAACGGCGTGTTCGAGGCGTACGCCCAGCCGCGCGGATAGTGGACGGTGGTCTGCGGCCCGCCGATCAGCTCCGGGTCGCGCGGCTGGTGCTGCTGCCACCAGTCGGGTAATTGCGCGCTCTGCGCGAAGTGGCCGAAATAGCTGCTGGTGCCGACCGGCCCACCCTCACCGGTGGCGCCGTTGTCGGAGGTGAAGACGATGATGGTGTTGTCGAGCTCACCCAGGTCCTCGAGCACCCCGAGCAGGCGGGCCAGGTTCTGGTCGACGTTGTCGACCGCTGCCGCGTACACCTCCATGTAGCGGGCGAAGAGCTCCCGATCCTCCTCGCTCAGCTCGTCCCAGGCGGGCACCTCCGCCCCGGGCTCGGTGTTGCGGGGTGCGTTCACCGTGCCCTCCGGGAACAACCCGTCCGCCAGCTGGCGGCGGAACCGTTCGTCGCGGACCCGATCCCAGCCGAGGTCGTAGCGGCCGCGGTATTTCGCGATGTCCGCGGGCTTGGCCTGCAGCGGACCGTGCACCGCCTGGTGCGCGAAATAGAGCAGGAAGGGCTTGTCGGGATCGTTGCCGCGCAGCCCCTTGATCATGTCGATCGCGTTGTCGGTCAGATCATCGGTGAGGTAGTAGCCCTCGGGATACTCATCGATGACCAGCGCCTGGTTGTCGCGGACCAACCGGTGCGGGTGATGCAGCGAGGTGCAGCCGTCCAGGCAGCCGTAGTACTGGTCGAAGCCGCGCTGCAGCGGCCACGAGCTGCGATCGGCGGCGTCGTGCTGGTTGGCCTCCTTGGTGAGGTGCCACTTCCCGACCATGTAGGTCGCATAACCCGCCGCCCGGAAGCTCTCGGCCAGCGTCGGTACGTCGTCGGCGAGTTCCAGGGTGGCGCCCGGAAAGCCCGGATCGGAGTGCGCGACGGAGGCGAAGCCGGCGCGGTGCGGGTTGATGCTGGTCAGCAACGCGGCGCGGGCCGGTGAGCAGACCGGCGGCGTCTGGTAGTTGGTGAAGCGGTAGCCGCGCTCGGCCAGGCCGGCCAGCGCCGGGGTGGCGATCTCCCCGCCGAAGGGGGCGATGTCGCTGAACCCCATATCGTCCATCAGCATCACCACCACGTTCGGTGCACCCTGCCGGGCGCGTACCGGGGCCGGCCAGGCCGGGGTGGATCGGGAGGCGAACTCGTCGACCACCCCGGCGAAACCCTCGTAACCGCGATGGGCGTGGCCGTTGGCGTGCACCCGCGGTGCGGTGGGTGTGGTGTCCCCGTCGTGCGGCATAGGTCAGATCCTCCTCAGATCCTTGTCCCGTCCCTCGCGGCTGAGCAGGACGGCCAGACCGGAGATCAGCAGGGTGGCCATCCAGGCGATGCCCAGGACCAGAATGTTGCCACCGGTCAGCAGCAGGACACCGGTCGCGGCCATCGGGGTGAGACCGCCGGCGATGGCGCCCGCGCCCTGATAGGCGACCGAGGCGCCGGTGTAGCGCAGCCTGGTCGGGAAGAGTTCGGCGACGTACGCCCCGAACGGGCCGATGATCAGGCCCTGGCAGAGCTGGCCGAGGATCACCGCGGCACCGTAGCCGAGGACGGTTCCGGTGCTGGTCAACCAGACGATCGGCAGCGCCGAGAGCACGGCCGCACCGACGCCGGCGAGCAGCACCGGGCGGCGGCCGAACCGGTCGCTCAGTCGGGCACCGAGGATGATGGTCAGCAGGGCACCCACGGCGCCGATCGCCTTGGCGTTCAGCACCCCGGTCTGATTGGCGCCGTTCTGGACCGCGAAGGAGACCGCCCAGACCGTCACCATGCCCGAGAGGGTGAAGATGCTCATCGCGGCCAGGAAGCCGAGCAGCAGGGCGCGCGGGCTGTGCACGAACAGTTCGACGACCGGGGTCTTGCGCTCCTCGACCTTCGCCTCGAGTTCCTGGAACAGCGGGGATTCGGAGACCTTCAACCGGATCACCAGGCCGACCGCGATCAGCAGTGCGCTGAGCAGGAACGGGATCCGCCAGCCCCAGGCCAGGAACTGCGCGCGGGGCAGCAGGGTCATCGCGCTGAACAGCAGGGTGGCGCTGAGTACGCCGACCGGGCCGCCCATGTTGGCGAAGCTGGCCGCGAAGCCCCGTTTGCGGTCGGGGGCGTGCTCGAGCGCCATCAGCACCGCACCGCCCCATTCACCGCCCAGCGCCAGCCCCTGGACGATCCGCAGCACGACCAGCAGGATCGGGGCCAGCATGCCGATCTGCGCCGATCCCGGCAGCAGACCGATCGCTACGGTGCCGACGCCCATCATCAGCATCGAGATGACCAGCACCGTCTTGCGGCCCACCAGGTCACCGAAGTGGCCGAAGATGACGCCGCCCAGGGGCCGGGCGAAGTAGCCGACCGCCAGGGTTCCGAAGGATGCGAAGGTGGCGACCCCGGGGCTGCTGCCGGCGAAGAAGAGCGGACCGAAGACCAGAGCGGCCGCCATGGCGTACAGCAGGAAGTCGTAGTACTCGATCGCACTGCCCATGAAGCTGGACGCGAGGATCCGGCGCATCTCCGCAGGACTGGCCGTTCTCGGCTGCGCGGATGTCTCGGCGACGGGAACGTCGGCGTTGTTGGTCATGCCCCACCTCTTTGTGATCGACCGGTTTCGACACGACTAGAGTGCGAGGCGAACAGAGTTGTGTAAAACACAAGTAATGTAGATCAGATTTCGGGAAATCAGCTATGGATGTCACGCTCCGACACCTGCAGTACCTGCTGGCGGTCGCCGACCAGGGCAGCGTCAAGGCCGCGGCGCAGGCGTGCCACGTCTCACCGAGCAGTGTTTCGCTCGCCCTGGACGACCTGGAGCGATCAATCTGTCGGTCTGGTTGCTGCCCCGCCTGCTCGATCGGTTCAGCCGGGACTATCCGCAGGTCCAGGTCCGGTTGAGCGAGGGCAGCCCGCACGCCATCCAGGAGCAGTTGGTCGACGGCGCCCTGGACGCGGCCTTCATCCAGCGCAGCCAGACCTGGCGCGAATTCGACACCACACCGATCGTGCCGCTGCACGTCTACGCCGTCCTCTGGCAGGGGCATCCGCTCTCCGTGCGCGACACGGTGAGCCTGGTCGACCTGAAGGACGAACCCGCGATCCTGATCGGTTACGAGCCGGCGATGAGCAACGCCCGTGCCATGTTCCGGGCGGCCGGTGTCGAACCGTGGATCCGCTGGACCGGTGAGAATGTGGAAATGGTGCGTTCCCTGGTCGCCCGCCGTCTCGGCTATTCGCTGATGGTCGGTCGGCCGCTCGGCGGCAGCAGCTATGAGGGTCTCCCGCTCATCCACCGTCGGCTGAAGGAGTCGGCCACCGACAACTTCGTTGACATCGCCACCCCACGCAACCTGACCCGGACCAAGGTGACCGAAGCCCTGATTTCTGTGTGTCAGCAGGAATTCTCACCACTGGCGCCGCCCACGGAGTACAGCGACCGACAGGCCTGAGGCGGATCGGTTCCGCGCTGCGTCTTGCCTTCGAGCGCGCTTCAATCTTTAGCGTCTGGTGTCATGACACAGACACAGCAGACCGAACAGACCCCGCACCGCACCTGGCTGATCACCGGCGCGACCTCCGGGATCGGCCGGGCTCTCGCCGAGGCCGCACTGGATGCCGGGGAGAATGTCGTCGGCACCGCCCGGCGGATCGAGCGGTTCACCGGCTGGACCGAGCCGCATGGGGACCGATTCCTGCCGGTCGCCCACGACGTCCGCGACACCGATGCGGCCGCCGCGGTCGTCGCACAGGGAATCGAGCGGTTCGGCGGAATCGACGTGCTGGTGAACAATGCGGGTGTCGGGCAGGTCGGCGCCGCCGAGGAGGTGAGCGACGACCAGTTGCGGGACATGCTCGCCCAACACCTGTTCGGCCCGGCAGCGCTGGTCCGGGCGGTGCTGCCGGCGATGCGGGCCACCGGTCGCGGTGCGATCGTGCAGGTGAGCAGCCAGGGCGGCCGGATGTCGTTCCCGGGCGCGGGATCCTATTCGGCCGGCAAGTTCGCCCTGGAGGGCTGGTCGGAGGCACTGGCCGGTGAGGTACGCGGTTTCGGGATCCGGGTGCTGATCGTCGAACCGAGTCGGTTCCGGACCGGCTTCAACGATGACGATGTGCTGCTCAATGCCACCGAGAGCGAGGCCTATGACCAGGTGCTCGGCGCTGTGCGCACGGAGTTGCGGTCCGTCGCGGGCAGCCAGGAGGGCGATCCGGTGCGAGGGGCCGGGATCATCCGGGAGGTGCTGGCACTGCCCGAGACGCCGTTGCGGCTGCCGCTCGGCGCGGAGGCGGTGCGCAATCTCGCTGAGGCGTACCGGCAGGGAATCGCGGAGCTGGATCGCACGGCGGCGTTCGCCGAGGCCGCCGACTTCCCCGATGCACCGCCCTCACAGCGGGCGTTCCGCTGACTAGAGTGCAGGCATGTCCACCGACGCCCTGATCACCCGGTTGCTGGACGATGCGGAGCAGACGCCGTCGTCCTCGACGATCGACGCGCTGCACACCCTGCTGGACGATTCCACCCTGGAGGCGTCGGCGGCACCGAAGAGTGTCGCCGACGCCGCCCGGACGGTCGGACTGTCCACCTCGACGCTGCGCTACTACGAGAATCAGGGGCTGGTACGCCCGCAGCGCAACCTCTCCGGTTATCGCGAGTACACCCCGAAAGACCTGCGCCGGTTGATCTTCCTGACCCGGATGCGACTGTCCGGGATGAGCATGAGCGACCTGAAGAGCTACATCGAACTGGTCGACCAGGGCCCGGCCACGATCCCCGACCGTCGCCGACTGATGCTTGACCATCGCGCCAGAATCGTCCGCCAGCAACGAGAACTCGCGCTCGCACTGGAGGCAACCGACTACAAGATCACCACCTACGGCGGCCATCCCGAGGGGTGAGTCCCTCACGCCGGGTGGTCGCCCGCCCGGCTGCTCCGGATCAGGAGGGCGCCGATCGTGCACCCGACGGCGCTGACCACCAGTGCCATCGCGGCCTGACTGAACGCGGCGGCCGGATCGGCCGGAGTGCGGGCGATCAGCACCGCACAGATCGCGCCGCCGAGCGAGCCGCCGACGCGTTGCAGGATGTTGACCTGGGTGATCGCATCCGGCAGTCGGTTCGCCGGAACTGCCTGGTAGGCGGCGATTCCGGCGGGCATGGCCACCAGGTTGACCGCCGCCCCGAAGCCGACCAGCAGCACCTGCACCAACCACAACGGTGCCGTCACCGGCAACCAGATCAACGGCAGGGTCGTGGCCAGGGCGAGCAGTGCGCCGACCAACGCCACTGGCGCCGGCCCGCTGCGATCCACCCAGCGGCCGGTGAGCGGAGCGGTGATCGAGGTCGCGGCGGCCACCCCGATCAGGCTGATACCGGCCTGGAACGGGCTCTGGCCCCGGCCCAGTTGGAAATAGAGGGCGAACAGCACTCCGCTGCCGAAGATCAGCACCCCGGAGAAGAAGGCGGTGATCGCACCGGCACGGAAGGCGCCGAGGCGATACAGACCGACATCGAACAGCGGCTGGGCGGAGCGCAGGCTGACCAGCACGAATCCAGCCAGAGCGAGGATCGCGAGTGCGGCGACCCCCAGCACGCCGGCATCCAGGTGGCCGGTGTCACCCCACCGGGTGGTCGCATAGACCAGCGCCGGCAGACCGACCGCGATCAGGACCAGGCCGGTACGGTGCAGCGGCTGGGTGTTGCTGGACTCGCCGCGCGGGATCAGTCGCCGGCCGAGCAGCAACCCGGTGGCCCCGATCGGCAGGTTGATCACGAACAGCCAGGGCCAGGGGGCGTACCGCAGGATCACTCCGCCGAGCAGGGATCCGATTGCCGGGGCCGCGCTGACCGCGATCCCGAGCGTACCCATCGCACGCCCCAGTCGTGCCGGCCCGACTGCCTGGCCGAGCACGGTCTGCCCGGTGGGGATGAGGATTCCGCCCGACAGGCCCTGCAGCACCCGGGCCACGATGAGCAGTTCCACGCTCGGGGCGAGCGCGCAGCCGAGCGACGCGATCGTGAACGCCGCCAGCGCGAGCAGCCACAGACGGCCGCTGCCGAGACGCCGGGACAACCAACCGGCCGCCGGCAGCGACACCGCGAGCGCGAGCAGATAGCCGCTGGCGACCCACTGGGTGAGTGACAGCGGGGCACCCAGGGATCGGCTCATGGTGTCCAACCCGACGTTGACGATGGCGGCATCCAGACCGCTGGCGAAGGCCCCGAGAACGATCACCCAGCACAACCGCCAGGTCCGCGCGTCGATCGGCTCCAGCTCGGCACGGGCGCCCGACGCGGTTCTCGCGCTCACACCGAGGCCCGCGATCGCAACCCGCGCAGGGCATTCGCCCAGTCGACGATCTCGTCGAGCATGCGCTCCAGCACCGCGCCGTGGTGTCCACCCGGTGCCAGCTCGCCGACCTCGAGCATGTCGGGCAGCTCGAAGTCGCTGAACAGATTCAGTGCGACCTGACTGCGCACGGTGGCTACCTTGACCTCCGCCAGCGACAGCCGGAGCTGCTCGACCGCGCGTACGCCGCCGGTCAAGCCATAGCTGACAAAACCGGCGGCGCGGTCGTTCCACTCCGCGAACAGATAGTCGATCGCGTTCTTCAGCGAGGCCGGCATCGCATGGTTGTACTCCGGGGTGACGAAGACGAATCCGTCACAGCGACCGACCTGCTCGGCCCAGCGCAGGGTGTGCGGTCGGGTGTATTGCCCGATGGCCGCCGGCACGGGTTCGTCGAGCAGCGGCAGCTCGAAGTCGGCAATGTCCAGAAGTTCGATGCTCGCCCGGCCGTCGAGGTACTGCTCGGCGCAATGCCGCACCCAGTCGGCGACCAGCCGGGACCGGCGGCCGGGCCTGGTGGAACCGACGACGATCGCGATCCGGGGAAGTTCAGTGGGTTCGGTGTCGATACTCATGCAGACTAAAGTACAACGTTCATTGCACTATGTACAATGGGTGTTGCAGTTTGGTCGAGGGAGGCTTCCGATGCGTGAGGACAAGCAGCAGGCGTTGCTGCGCGGCGCCCTGCGGGTCTTCGCCCGGGACGGATACACCCGAGCGAGCATTCAGACGCTGGCGGCCGAGGCCGGGGTGTCCACGCGCACGATCTACAACCAGTACGGCAACAAAGAGGCCCTGTTCCGCGCCGTCATCCTGGACAGCGCCCGACAGGTCGCGGAGCGGGAGAGCGCACTGGCGGATCGCCTGCTGGGCCGGATCACCGACCTGCGCGCGGATCTGATCGAGTTCGGCATCGCCTGGGCCACCCCGGATCCCGCATCGGCGGACCACTTCGCGATGGTGCGGCAGGTCCGCGCCGAGCAGGACCACATCGACCCCGAGGTGTTGGCGGCCTGGCAGCAGGCGGGCCCGGAACGGGTCGCCGGGGTGGTCGCCGGGCATCTCGCCGCGATGGCCGAGCGTGGACTGCTCCGGATCGACGATCCGGACCTCGCCGCGGTGCACCTGATCCAACTCACCGCGAACACCGTGCAGAGCATGCCGGCCGCCGCCGACCCCGAGCGCATCGTCACCGCCGGTGTCGATGCGTTCCTGCACGGATACGGCCGGTCAGCCGACTGACGGGGTGATCGCGCCGGCGGCTACCGAAGCGCCTCCTCCGGAATCACTTGCGCAGCGTTCCCCCGCGGCATCCCGCCAGACAGCGTCAGCGGCTCAATCGCTCCCGCAGGATCACCGCACCGGGTCCGCTGAGCTGATCGAGATACTGTGGCCGCCCGGCCAGGGTCATCATCAGCGCACGGGCCGGTCCGGTGACCTCCGGCCCCTCACCGGAGGCGAACGGGGCGTCGGTCGCCCGCAGCCCGAGACCACGGCTGGTACGTCGACTGGGCACCGTGAAATCCCTGCTCACATAGAAATCCAGCACAGCGGTGCCCGCGTCCGTGGACGGCGGCGCGTCGATGCCCAGCGGCCGGCGGATGTCCTCCCCGTGCACGAGGACCTCACCGAGGTAGGCCGCCAGGTCCTTGCTCGGGGCGATCCGCAGCTCGATCGACTCGCGGAATCGGGCGTACGTCCCGGCAGGGGTGTCACCGAGCTGCTCCCGCAAGCGCCGCGCGTTGTGCACCGCCGGCCGGAATCCGGACCCGACGATGCTGCGGATCCAGCGCCACTGACCGACGCGGGCGGCGGCGGTGAGATGGGCGAGCACCTGCTCGGTGTCCCATTCCCCGCACAGCGATCGCGTACGCCACTGCTGGCCCGTCACATCGGCCAGATCGTCGGCCAGCTGCCTGCGGGCGGCCCGGATCAGCTCCCAGTACTGGTCGGTGGTGGTGATCGGCACTGTTCGGCCCTCCGCTCGTTCTGGTCTCCCACCGAGTCTGGGAGATCGGGCGAGTGCTGCGCTTCTCCGTTCTTGCGCCTCGATCAGCGGGAGGTGGCGAAGGAGGCGTACCCGGTTCCCGAACCGCGCGGTACCACCTCATCGAGCGCCTCCAGGTCGGCGGCGCTCGGCTCCCACTCGATCGCCTCGACGTTGGCGGCGATCTGCTCGGGGCGGCTGATCCCGGAGATCACCGACCCCACCGCCGGCTGGGCCGCGAGGCCGCCCAGAGCCACGCTGAGCAAGGAGATCCCGCGCTCATCGGCGTACGCCTGCAGGGCCTCGACCTTATCGAAGTCGGCGCCCTGCAGCCGCGCTGCCTGGCTGTCGCCGGAGAGCCGGCTGCCCTCCGGGGCCTTCTCGCCCCGGCGGTACTTCCCGGTCAGCAATCCGTACGCCAGCGGGAAATACGGCAGGATGCCGATGCCCATCGCCCTACACGCCGGCACCAGCTCGGCCTCCGCGGACCGGTTGTAGAGCGAGTATTCGTTCTGCGCCGAGATGAACCGCTGCAGACCATTGGAGCGCGCGATCCAGTCGGCGTCCACGATCTCCCAGGCGGTGCGGTTCGAGGAACCGATGTGCAGCACCTTGCCCTCGGTGACCAGATCGTCGAGCACCTCGAGGGTCTCCTCCAGCGGCGTACCCCGATCCGGGGTGTGGAACTGGATCAGGTCGATGAAGTCGGTATCCAACCTGCGCAGGGATTCCTCGACCGCGACGCGGACATAGCGCCGGGATCCGCGGGCGCCGAAGTCGGGGCCGTTGGCGCCACCCATGTCCATGCCGAACTTGGTGGCGATCACGAATCGGTTCCGCCGCCCACGCAACGCCTGGCCGAGCAATCGCTCACTCTCGCCGCGGGAATAGGAGTCGGCGGTGTCGAAGAAGGTCACCCCGTGCTCCTCGGCGGCGTCGACGATCCGCACCACCTCCTCGGCCGAGGTCCGGGCGCCGAAGGAGTTGCACCCCACGCCCAGCGCGGAGACGACGAGCCCACTGTCACCAAGCCTGCGATAGTCCATGGTCCCGACGATAGCGCCGGCCGGTTCGGCGAACCGCACCCCTTGACAACGTACAACCACTTGGTTGTATGTTTGCGTCATGGCCAGCGTGGAGCAGGAGGACCGTATCGATGCGATCTTCCACGCGTTGGCCGATCGCACCCGGCGCGACATCCTGCGTCGGGTGCTGGCGGACGACCAATCGGTCACCAGCCTGGCAGCCAACTACGACATGAGTTTCGCGGCGGTCCAGAAGCATGTGGCGGTCCTCGAGAGGGCAGGGCTGATCACCAAACAACGCAGCGGACGGCAACAGCTGGCCAGCGGCCAGGTGACCGCGGTGCGTTCGGTGTTCGGCCTGCTCACCGAGCTCGAGGGGCACTGGCGGGGCCGCATCGACCGCATCGATCAACTACTGGGAGAGGAACCCTGACATGCCTGTCACCGACATCACCAAGAACACCGACGACAACAGCATCACCATCACCGCGGAGTTCGAGGCTCCCCTCGAGCGGGTCTGGCAGCTGTACGCCGACCCGCGCCAGCTGGAGCGGGTCTGGGGGCCGCCCACACATCCGGCCACCTTCGTCGAGCACGAGCTGCGCCCCGGGTCGCGGACCACCTACTACATGACCGGGCCGGAGGGGGAGAAGTACGCCGGTTACTGGCGGATCACCGAGGTGGACGAGCCGAACAGCTTCACCTTCGCCGATGGGTTCGCCGATCCGGAGGACTTCTCACCGAACACCGACCTGCCCGAGTCGCAGAACGTCTACCGCTTCGAATCCACCGCCGACGGCACCCGGGTGACCTTCCTCTCCAGCTACGCCACCAAGGAAGCGCTCGAGCAGGTGCTCGCGATGGGCATGGAGGAAGGCGCCACCCAGGCGATCAACCAGATCGACGCTTTCCTCGCCCAGTAAGGACTTCTGACGGTCAGGGAACCGGTTCCGGGGCGGGTGCGAGCCAGTCGTGGATGAGCGGCACGACGCTCGCCCCCTCACCGGTCGCCGAGGCGACCCGCTTCATCGACCCGGAGCGCACGTCGCCGACGCAGAAGATGCCCGGCACGCTGGTGGTGAGCACCGCCGGCGGCACACCGTCGATCCAGTCCGCCTGGGGCAGGTCGCGGCCGGTGACGACGAACCCGTGGTCGTCGCGGGCGACCTCGGGCGGCAGCCAGTTGCACTGCACCACCGCACCGAGCAGCAGGAACAACCCGCGCACCTCCTTGCGGCTCTGCTCACCGGTCCGGGTGTCCTCCAGCGTCACCCAGGACAACCGCTCGTCCTCATCGGCACCGCCATCGACCACGATCGCGTTGCCCACAACGGAAATCCGGGGATTGAACTCGATCTCTGAGATCAGATACTGCGACATCGTCTCCGACAGGTCGGCCCGGCGGACCACGATCGTCACCGAGCGGGCGAAGCGGGCCAGATGGACCGCGGCCTGACCGGCGGAGTTTCCGCCGCCGACCACGATCACGTCGACGTCCTCCATGTCCCGGGCGGCGGTCATCGCGGCGCCATAGTTGACGCCGTTGCCGACCAGCTCCTCGATCGATTCCACCCCGAGTCGGCGATAGCTCACCCCGGCCGCGACGACCACGGACCGGGCGGACACGTCACCACCCTCGGTGTGCACCACATGCGGACCGCCATTCGCGCTGATGGTGACCCCGGTCGCCGGCCACCCGGTGAAGAACCTGGTACCGAAGCGGATGGCCTGGTTGCGGGCCCGTTGGGCGAGCCGCATCCCGCTGATGCCACGGGGAAAGCCGAGATAGTTGCGGATCATCGAGGAGGTGCCGGCCTGCCCGCCGATCGCCTCCGCCTCCAGCGTCACCGTGCTCAGCCCCTCGCTGGAGGCGTACACCGACGCCGCCAGACCCGCCGGTCCGGCGCCGACGATGCAGACGTCGACACAGTGGGTCAGCTCGATCTCATCGGGTCGCCCGTAGAGCTGGATGGCCAGGTCGTGGACCGAGCGCGGTGCGCAGATCTGATCGTCGGCGAACACCTGCACCAGCGGGTACGCCTCGGGGTCGAGTCCCCACTGGGGAGCGTTGCCGCGGATCCGCTCCCCCGCCACGCTCTCGGGTGCGACCACACCGTTCGGGATGCCGATCCGGTCGAGGTAGTCGCGCAGCGCCAGGGTCAACCGATCCTGCCGCGGTGTGACGATCTCCACGGTCGCCACCTCCGGCGCGGCGACGGTCGAGCCCCAGTCCGACAACAGCTCCACGACCGCGCCGTGGTATTCCTCATCCCGCGGACCGCGCGGGGTGAGCAGGAAGGCGTCGTACTTGCCCTTGGCCAGCCCGTGCCGCAGCGGCTCGGCGTCGCTGCGGAAGTTCTGCCAGCGCGCGGTGACGATGCGGCGCGCCGTGGGCACCAGATGACGCAGCTTCGCGATGGCCTGATAGACGCTCTCCGCGGCGTTCGGGTCGACCACCCGCGAGTCGGCGACGAAGAGCGCGACCTGCCCGCCGTCGGCGAGGATCCGCTGCACGGCCTCGACGGCCTCGGGCAGTCCCGGTACGCCGACGACCTCGTATTCGCGGGCATAGCGGTCGAACTGGGACAGCAACTCGTCGAGGCCGACCCCGGCGACGATCACGATGCTCGGCATGCTGCGGTTCATGAACCGATGTTAGGCCCTCGACGACGCCTGACCGAGTGCTCATCGAGCAGCTCGGCATGCGGAGCGAAGCGAAGCAATGCCGAACTCACCCACGCTCATCGAGTAGCTCGGCATGCGGAGCGAAGCGGAGCAATGCCGAGCGTGTCGAGATGAATCGCCTCACAACCCGACCTGTTGCCGGTACGCCTCGGCCCAGTCCTCGGGGCGCAGGTCGCGTGGGAGCACCAGGCCCCGCCGACTTGTCCGGCGGCGGGCAATCCTGGTGGCCGTCGGGACCGGCACTCCGTTGCGTACCAGGATGTCCTGGATCCCTCGGCCCCGGCTCCCGAAGACCCGCGCGACCCAGGACTGGTACCGGCCGCGCTGCCGGATCGGGAGCAGCGGGTCGGTGCGCCGGTCGATGACGAGCAGGCCCGCATCGACCGAGGGGCGCGGCCGGAAGACGGCCGCCGGCACCCGGCGGTCCAGGCGGAAGTCGAACCAGGGCCACCACTGGGCGGTGAGCTGGGTGGCACCGCCGACACCGGCACGCTTGCGGGCGACCTCCCACTGGGTGAGCAGCACGGCCGCCTGCCAGCCGGGTGTGGAGAGCAGATGGCGCAGGATCGGGGTGGTCAGGTGGAACGGGATGTTCGAGACGACGACCGAGCCGGCGGGCGGGGCGTGCCGCAGGATGTCCCCTTCGCCGATGCAGACGTGCGGGCCGGTACGCCGGTCCAGCGCGCGAGCCCGCCGGCCATCGACCTCGATACCCTGCAGCGGTCGGCCAAGTGCGGCCAGCGGGAGGGTGAGCGCACCGTCCCCGGTACCCCATTCGACGATGTCACCGGGTCGTTGCCGGACCAGTTCGACGACGCGGGTGATGGTCGCGGGATCGGTGAGGAAGTTCTGACCGAGTTCATGGCGGCCGGTTCTGGGCATGGAAAAGCTCCTGTCCTGGAAGGGATTGGAGCCGGGCAGCACGAAGCGCCGCCCGGCAGGGATGCCGGATGGCGGCGCGGATGCGGTGAGGTTCAGCTGATCCGCGCCGTCAGCGGCGGCGGATCCGAACGACCGTCGTGCAGTTCATGTGGGTCAGGTTAGAGCACCCTCGCCTCGCTCGCACCCGCTTTTCCCCACGCTCATCGAGTGTCGAGACGAACTAGACACGCAAGCACACACTTGCCTATCATCGCACCGTGACCGACGTGTACGCCGCGATCGCGGATCCCAATCGGCGCCTGCTCCTGGACGAGCTGGCCCGGCGGGACGCACAGCCGTTGTTCGAGCTGTGCGCGCGACTGACGACCGTGCACGGGGTTCCCCTGTCCAGGCAGGCGGTTTCGCAGCATCTCGCGGTGCTGGAGGAGGCCGGCCTGGTCACCACCCGACGCGAGGGGCGGACGAAGCTGCACAGCTTCAACCCCGACCCCCTGCGCGAGATCACCGACCGATGGCCCCGGACCAGACAGCAACCAGCAGAGGAATGACATGCCCCGTATCACCGTGACCAGCGTCTTCGTCGACGACCAGGACAAGGCACTCGCCTTCTACACCAACAAGCTCGGATTCCAACCCAAGAACAACATTCCGCTGGGTGAGTTCAGCTGGCTGACCGTGGTCTCCCCCGAGCAGCCGGACGGCACCGAGCTGCTCCTCGAACCCGATCAGCACCCGGCCGCCAAGGCGTACAAGCAGGCGCTGGTCGCCGACGGCATTCCCGCCGCCCAGTTCGAGGTGGACGACGTCCGCGCCGAGTTCGAGCGGCTCCGCGATCTCGGCGTACGCTTCACCACCGAGCCCACCGAGATGGGCGATGTCACCGTCGCGGTCCTCGATGACACCTGCGGCAACCTCCTCCAACTGGCCCAGTTGAACTGAGCCCCACGCTGGTTGAGCGAGCAAGGAACGAGCGAGACGAAACCACCGGGGGAGTCACTCCAGGATGACCAGCTGCCCGGTGGCACGGGTCATCGCCACATATCGGTCGACCGCGCCCTGCGCACCGTCGCCGAAGTCACCGGGACGGATGAGCACGACCAGGTCGAACTCCAGACCCTTCGCCGTCGCCGGGGTGAGTGACCGCACCCGGTCCGCACCCGGATGGCTGGGATCGCCGATCACGCAGGCGATTCCGTCATCGTGGGCGGCCAGCCAGTCGGCGAGGATGCGATCCCGATCGGCCACCGCGCCGTGCACCACCGGCAATCCGTTGTCGCGGATGGATGTGGGCACATTCGCATCCGGCACGGCCGCCCGGATCACCGGCTCGGCCTCGGCCATCACCGCCTCGGGCGTGCGGTAGTTGACCGTCAGCGAATCGACGGTGATCTGGTCGAGGCCGATCCGGGTGAGCCGTTCGACCCAGCTCTCGCTGAAACCGTGCCGTGCCTGCGCCCGATCCCCGACGATGGTCAGACTGCGCGAGGGGCATCGGGCGAGCACCAGCTGCCACTGCGCATCGGTCAGCTCCTGGGCCTCGTCGACGACGACGTGGGCGAAGGGCCCAGCGAGCCGATCCGGTGCGTCCTCGGCGACCACCTCGTCGTCATCCAGGGCGCCCCGCAGGTCCTGGCCCCGCAGCATCGACATCACCTGCATCTCGGTCGGGTCGCTGGCGATCAGGTGCTGGATCACCTCATCCATCTCGGCCCGTGCGGCTGCCTGCGCCGCCTCCCGCCGGCGCAATCGGGCGGCGGCCCGCGGGTCACCGAGCCGGCGACGGGCGGCATCGAGCAGGGGCAGGTCGGCATCGGTCCAGGCGTACGCCTCGGCGCGCTGCAATCCGGCGATCTGGTCGGCCGACAACCACGGAGCGCAGCGCCGCAGATAGGCCGGTACCGACCACAGGTCGGCGATCAGGTCGGTGGGCTCCAACAACGGCCAGGCGGTCCGTACCATCTCGGCCAACTCCTCGTCGGCGCGCAGCAGCGCCGGCAACCGCGCCGCATCGACCTCCGCCTCCGCCAACTCGTCCGCCAGCTGGTCCGCCGCGAGCTCGCCGAGTGCGGACCACAGCTGCGCCCGGGCCTCATTGTGCGGGGTGCCCGGTTCCACCGCGGCGAACACATCCACCCAGTCCCGGCGACTGATCGAGACAGCGCCGATCGGCGTCTCCACCTCGATCGGTTCACCGGGTGGCTCCTCGTACAGCGCGACGGCCGGTTCGACCGCGTCCACCATCCGCGCCTCGGACTTCCACCGCGCGACCTCCGGATCCTGCTCCGGCACCGCCGCGCCCCCTTCGGGGACCAGTTCGCGCAGCGTGCAGGTCAGCACTCCCTCCTCACCCAGACTCGGCAGGACGTCGGAAACGTAGTCCAGATAGGGAATCGAGGGGCCGATGAACAGCACGCCACCGCGGCGGTGGCCGAGCCGCGGGTCGCTGTAGAGCAGGAAGGCGGTGCGATGCAGGGCGACCACGGTCTTGCCGGTACCGGGTCCGCCGTCGACCACCAGCGCCCCGCGCGAGCTCGCTCGGATGATCGCGTCCTGGTCGGACTGGATGGTCGCCAGCACGTCCCGCATCCGCTCCGAACGGGGCCCGGAAAGGCTTGCCACGAAGGCGGACTGGTCATCCAGGGCGGCATCGGTGCGCAACCCCTCCGCGGTGAACACCTCGTCCCAGAAGTCGGCGATCCGGCCCCCGGACCAGCGGTACCGACGGCGGCTGAGCAGACCCATCGGATCGGCGTGCGTCGCGGCGAAGAACGGCTCCGCGGCCGGCGTACGCCAGTCGACGAGCAACACAGCCCCGTCACGGTCGCGCATCCCGAGCCGACCGACGTAGGTCACCGTGCTGTCGGCGGCGGTCATCCGGCCCAGGCAGAGGTCCAGGCCGTAACGCTGCAGCAACCGCAGCTGGGCGGTCAGCCGGTGCACCTCCTGGTCCCGCTCCAGGGCCTGCGTGCCGCCGCGGGCCGGTGCGGCACGGGCGACCTGGAGGCGATCGGTCAGTGCGTCGGTCAGCGTGCCGAGGGTGGATCCGAGGGCGGCGAAGTGCAGCTCGTCGGTGGCTGTCAGTTCCGGATCCGCCTTGTGGGCAAGGCGTTCCGGCAGATCGAAGACATGGGTGGGGGCAGCGGTCACAAGTAGGCTCCTGGTCGGTGAGGCATCGATTGTGCGCCCTCACCAGGGCCTTGCGGCAAGACCCCTGCTCCGCTATACCTTGGAAATGCGAGGACTGCGAGACTTGACCGCATGATCATCGCCCGCTCCCTGATCCTCTTCGCCCTGGCCGCGCTGGCCGAGATCGGCGGCGCCTGGCTGGTCTGGCAGGGCATCCGCGAACACAGGGGTTGGATCTGGATCGGTTCCGGGGTGCTGGTGCTCGGCGTCTACGGATTCATCGCCACCCTGCAGCCCGATGCCCACTTCGGCCGCATCCTGGCCGCCTACGGCGGGGTGTTCGTGATCGGTTCGCTGCTGTGGGGGATGGCGATGGACGGCTTCCGCCCGGACCGGTTCGACATCATCGGCGCCCTGTTCTGCCTGGCCGGGGTCGGGGTGATCATGTACGCGCCGAGAGGGTGATCCCTCGACTCGTCGCTGCGCTCCTCTCTCGGGGAAACGGGGCTGATCCCTCGACTCGTCGCTGCGTTCCTCGCTCGGGAACTGGGTGAGGGGTCAGCTGGCCGCCGAGTCCGGACGGTCCTGGGCGAGCAGCGTCTGCAGGGTGCCCTCGTAGTGCTCGGCCAGGGCACGGCTGGCCGCCTTCGCGTCCCGGGCCAGCACCGCTTCCAGGATCCGCCGGTGTTCACCCGGCACGTCGCGCTCCTGGTCCTGGACCCCGGCCCAGCGGCGATAGAGCTCGGCGCTGTCCCGCAGCTCGTCGGTGATCTCCATCAACCGCGGGCTGCCGCAGCCGGCCAGCACCGCTCGGTGGAAGGCGGCGTGCGCGGTCTCCCACTCATCGGAGACCCGCACCGGCTCACCCGAACGCATCGGCGTACGTTCCAGGCGGTGATGGGCGGCCACCAGGGCGGACTCCCAGTCGACGCTGCCCCTGGCGACCGCCAGGCGTACCGCCACCGATTCGATCTCGATCCGGGTCGCGGTCAGGTCGCGCAGGTCCTCATCGGACAGGGCCGCCACGGTGAACCCGATCCGCGGCTCGCTGGTGACCAGCCGCTGCTCACAGAGCCGGGTCAGGGCCTCCCGCAGCACCCCGACGCTGGCGGCGTACCGTTCTGCCAGGGGCGCGAACTTGAGCCGGCTCCCGGGCGGGTGGACTCCGGCCAGGATGTCGGCGCGCAATCGGTCGTGCACCTCTTCGGTGCTGGCTCGGGCGCGGACCCGCTCGGTACTCGTCACAACTGGAGAGTCTAAATCAAATCGGTCCCAGAATCAGCAGATCCCGGAAACTTTCGAAAATATCTTGTATCTGCGAATAGGATCTGATGTACTCGAGAAGTGTCCGGTCGGTGTCGACCGGAATCGGCACAGAGGGAGAGATGTCACGATGAAAATTGCCAACCTCAACGGCCGCGCCGTCCTGGTCGCCCCGGACGGGACCGCCACCGATGTGCAGAAGGCCAGCGACGGCCGATTCGGCCCGTCGGCGGCGGATCTCTATCCGGTGTGGGCGGAGTTCAGCGACTGGGCGGCCACCGCCCAGGTCGGCGACGGTGAGCAGGTGCAGCCCGAGCAGCTCGGTGCGCCCTCGCCCGCACCCACCCAGATCGTCGCCTTCGGCATCAACTACGCCGAGCACGCCACCGAGTCGGGTTTCGACTCACCCGTCGCGCTGCCGCCGGTCTTCCCGAAGTTCGTCTCCAGCCTGAGCGGCCCGGTCACCACCGTCGCCCTTCCCGAGGGTGGGCAGACCGACTGGGAGGTCGAGCTGGTCGCGGTGATCGGCCGCGGCACCGAGGGCCGCACGATCAGCGAGGACGAGGCCTGGGATCACGTCGCCGGGGTCACCGTCGGTCAGGACATCTCCGATCGCGCGAGCCAGTTCTCCACTCCCGCCCCGCAGTTCGGGATGGGCAAGTCCTTCCCCGGCTTCGCGCCGACCGGCCCCTGGCTGGTGACCGTCGACGAGCTGCCCAACCGCGACGATCTCGAACTGCAGTGCACACTGGACGGCCAGACGATGCAGAAGGGCCGGACCAGCAATCTCATCTATTCCGTTCCGCAGCTGATCGCCGGCCTGTCCGGTGTGATCACTCTCTATCCGGGTGATCTGGTCTTCACCGGTACGCCGGAGGGCGTCGGTCTGGGTCGGGATCCGCAGGTGTTCATCCAGCCCGGCCAGGAGCTCGTGACCAGCATCGAAGGCATCGGCGAGTTGCGGCAGAAGTTCGTGGCCTCGGGTGAGGGTGGCGCCAAGCCGGTGCGCACCCTGAAGAAGGAGGGATCATGAGTCTGCACGGCCTCAGCCACATCGTGATGGGCGTGCCGAATGTCGAGGAGACGGCCGCCTACTACGAGGAGTTCGGGCTCGGTCGCGGTGAGCAGAATCGCTTCTCCACCAGAGATGGTGGCGAGCAGCTGCACATCGTCTCCGAACCGCGCCGGCGGCTGGTCGAACTCGGCGTACGCGCCGATGACCCCGACGACCTGGACCGGATCGCGGTCGCGCTGACCAAGCTCGGTTTCGAGCACGAGCGGCCCGATCCCGAGACGCTGACCTCGACCGATCCGGTCACCAACATCCGCGCGAAGATCAAGGTGGCCGAGCGGATCTCCCAGCAGAGCGAGCCGACCCCCTACAACGGGCCGGGTCGGATCGAGCGATACGGCCGCGCGCCGGGCATCGTGCGCGAGGATCGGGTACGCCCCCGCAAGCTCGGGCACGTGGTCTCGGGCACCGTCGATCTGCAGGCCACGACCCGGTTCCTGGTCGACGGTCTCGGTTTCCAGGTCTCCGACTACATCGGCGACAAGGGCGCGTTCCTGCGCTGCAGCAACGACCACCACAACTTCCTGGCGCTCGCCGCCCCGGTCAGCTATCTGCATCATTCGAGCTGGCAGGTGGACGACATCGACGATGTCGGCCGGGGGGCCACCGCGATGCTGGAGGGCAACCCGGAGCGGCACATCTGGGGGCTGGGTCGGCACTATGCCGGGTCCAACTTCTTCTGGTATCTCAAGGATCCCGCCGGGAACTTCTCCGAGTACTACTCCGATCTCGACGTGATCCCCGAGGACGAGATCTGGGACCCGCAGGTGATGGAGGGGGCCCAGGGGCTCTACAGCTGGGGTCAGCCGCCGCCCCCGTCCTTCCTGGCACCGGAGGATCTGGCCGCCCTGATGGTGGGTGCGCACAGCCCCCGGTGACCGAACTGACGGCGTCCACCCAGGGGTTCCTCCACCCCTGGGTGGATCTTCGTTCCGAGGCGACCGACCGGGGCCGGAAAACGGCCGATCCGCGGTGCGCGCCCGCCTAGCGTTCTGCTCATGAACGCAACCACCAGCACCCGATTCGGGTTCCTCGACGCCCTCCGCGGCTTCGCGATCGCCGGCATCCTGCTGGTGAACATCCCCGACATGACGCGGCTCGGCGTGGACGCCCCGCCCGCTCCCGTCGGTGACTACAGCACCACCCAGCAGCTGCTGCACTTCCTGGTCAGCACCCGCTTCGTGCCGATCTTCATGCTGCTCTTCGGCGTCAGCCTGGTGCTGGTCCGCGATGGGGCCCGGCGTCGCGGGGTGAAGGCCTGGCCGGTGCTGGTCCGCCGCCTGGTCGCCCTCTTCGGCTTCGGGTTGCTGCACTCGTTCCTCTATCCCGGTGAGGTGCTGCGCGAGTACGCCGCCGTCGGCCTGCTCGTGCTGCCGGTGGTGCTGCTGGCACCGGGGTGGGTGCTGCTCGGCCTGGGCGCGGTCGGCACCATCGGGGCGTACGCGGTCACCGGCGGTGGGATCCTCACCATCCCCGGGGTGCTGCTGCTCGGTGCGGGTGCCGCGACCGTCGGCGTACCGGCCCGACTGGAGCGTGCCGACCGCTGGGTGGCGATCGCCGCCGCGACGCTGGCCGTGGTCGCGATCCCGGCGCTGGCCTGGCAGCGGGCGAACCCCGGTGATCCGCGATTCAGCAACGCCGGCGGGATTGCCGGTGGCGTGCTGGCCCTGCTCTACATCGCGCTGCTCTCGCTGGCCTGGCGTACGCCGCTGCGGGCCCTGTTGCGCGCCGCCTTCGACCCGCTGGGCCGGATGGCGTTCACCAACTACGTCACCGCCTCCTGCCTGGCGGTACCGGCCGGGCTGCTGCTCGGCTTCGCCCAGACCCGCGACCTGGCATCGGCACTCTGGCTGGCGCTCGGCATCCTGGTGCTGCAGAACCTCGGATCGCGGCTCTGGCTGCACTGGTTCGCCTACGGGCCGCTGGAGTGGCTGTGGCGCTGCCTGACCTGGTGGCGGATGGTGCCGCTGCGCCGCTCGACTCAGGAACCGTCCGGCCCGGCGGACTCGGCGTACCGCTCCGCCAGTCCGCGCAGGTACGCCTCACCGGCCGGCTCGGCCGGGTCGTAGGCGCCGCGGCCGGACTTGGCGCCCAGCTCACCGGCGGCGACCCGCTGCTGCAGCCAGGTCGGCACGGTGTCGGTGCCCAGGTCGGGCCAGAGCCGCCCGCAGACCGCGGCCCAGACATCCAGCCCACCGAGGTCGCTGATCCGGAACGGCCCGGCCAGCGACCAGCGCACCCCGATCGACGCGGTGACGATCTCATCGATCCCCGCCACGTCGAGAACCCCCTCTTCGACCAGGTGGATCGCCTCGCGGAGCAGCGCCGCCTGCAACCGGTTCGCGACGAATCCGGGGACGTCGCGGCGCAGGCGGACCACTGTCCTGCCGGCTCCGGTGAGCAGGTCCTGGACCGCATCGAGAACGCCGGGATCGCTGTGCTCACTGGGAACCAGCTCGATCAGCGGTACCACGGTGGCCGGATAGAAGAAGTGCGCGACGACCAGCCGGGCCGGGTCGGCGGCATGCGGTGCCAGCTCGCTCGGGCCGAAGGTGGACGAGTTCGATGCGATGATCGCCGCCGGGGCGAGCCGGCCCAGTTCACCGAGCAGGTCGGCCTTGACCTGCAGATCCTCGCTGACCGCCTCGACGACCAGTCCGGCGCCGAGCACGGCCTCCGCAAGGATCTCGGCGGGCCGCAGTGTGGAGATCGCCAGCCGTTCGGTGACCTGGTCGGCGACCCCGGGCCGCGCGTCGACCAGGCGTACCTGATTGCCGGCCCGGGCCAGCACCTCGGCGATGCCGGCGCCCATCTGGCCGGCGCCGACGACGGCGATCGGGTCGAGGCGGTGCTCGGTGTCGGGCTGATCGGGCATGAGATCCTCCTCGTCGGTTCGGTCCATCATTCCGCATACTGTGCTCCATGACCTACGACGACGAGCTGGCCGACCGGATCCGCGCGGTGCTGAGCACCGAGTCCGGGGTGAGCGAGAAGCGGATGTTCGGCGGGCTGGCGTTTCTCGTCGATGGACACATGGCCGCGGCGGCGAATCGCGCCGGGCAGCTGATGGTGCGCGTCGATCCGGCGACCTCGGCGGAGCTGACCGAGCAGGACGGTGTCGCGCTGATGGTGATGCGGGGCCGGGCGATGCCGGGCTGGTTGGACATCGAGCAACAGGTGGTCGACTCCGAGGCCGAGCTGCACCGCTGGGTGGGCCTCGGGGTGGCGTACTGCCGCTCCCTCCCACCGAAGTGACCGCACGTTCATCGAGTAGCTCGGCATGCGCAGCGAAGCGGAGCAATGCCGAGCGTGTCGAGATGAACGCCGTACACCGGCTGAGCGAGGAGGAACCACGAGACGGAGCCAAGCCCCGGCACGCAGCAGAAGAACAGCTAGCTCAGCATCCCCCGCACCCGCAGCTCGTCGGCGTCGGTGAGACCGGCGGGCCGATCGGCGGGATCGCGGCCGTTCTCGTACGCCAGGGCCGCGGCCAGGGTCGCGGCGAGCGGGCGAGGTTTCAGACCGTCGGCGATGGCTCGATCGCTGTCCAGGGTGGAGAAGCCGCGCAGGGCCGGGTCGTCGACCCAGAGCGGGAACGAGGCCGGCCCCATCCAGGCCCGCAGCCCGAGCTCGCCGAGCCGATCGGGCGGTACGCGCAACCGGGGTAGCGTGCTGCCCGCGACCTCGGCTGCGGTGTCGAGCAGCTCGGCCAGGGTGATGGTGGGGCCGGTGGCGTTGCGGATGCCGCTGATCCGGTGTTCGGCACAGTGCACCAGCCAGGCTGCGAGGTCACGGACGTCGATCAGGGCACAGGGGGCTTGCGGATCGTCGGGCACGGCGACGTCGGGACCACTCGGGTGTGCGAACCGCCACGGCCAGTAACCGGATCGCGCGGACCAGTCCCCCGGACCGCCGATCAGCCCAGCCCGCACGATGATCGCGGAATCCGTTGCCAGATAGGCATTCTCGCAGGCAACCTTGGCTTCACCGTACTGCTCCATCGATGCCATGGTGTCCTCGGTGAGCGGTGGCCGCAGTGGAGCGTCCTCGGGCTGGTCGAGCCGTCCGAGCTCGGCGTACACATTGGCCGAGGAGACGAATACCCAGTGCCGGGTGGTCAGCTCGGTCACCGCGCGGCGGGCCTGGCCGGGTTGCCTGGTGACGTCGATGACGGCGTCCCAGACCTGATCCCGTACGCCGGCGAGACCGTCCGGCTCCTCCCGGTCGGCGCGCACGAAGCGGGTGCCCTGCGGTGGCTCGGCCGAGCCGCGGGCGAGACAGGTCACCGCATGCCCGCGCGCAAGCGCCTCTTCGGCGATCACCCGCCCGAGGAAGGCGGTGCCGCCCAGTACGAGAATGTCCATGTCTGCAGCGCATCACGCGCCCCTCGCAACCACAACCCCCGTTCGCTGTCAGCAGCAGCGGGGCTCCGCCCCCGTCAACCCCCGAAACGCGAACAGCGACCGTGCCTCCCCACGTTCATCGAGTAGCGCGGCATGCGGAGCGCAGCGGAGCAATGCCGCGCGTGTCGAGATGAACCCCCACGCCGGTTGAGCGACACCTCCCACGTTCATCGAGTAGCTCGGCATGCGCAGCGAAGCGGAGCAATGCCGCGCGTGTCGAGATGAACCCCCAAGAAAGTTATCCACAGATTTCCATATTCCTTTCCAGGACGGCGAATCCGGGCCAGAACTGTCAGACCCCTCGTGTTGGATCGATCGTATGGACAGCAGCGCAGCAGCCATCATCGAGACCGCGACCGCGGTCGATGATCTGCTGCGCCAATTGGTTGCGATGGACGACCGGCTGCTCACCGACGAGCAACGCCTCCACCTGGGCGAGTTGAACGAACAGATCACCGCCCGCCTGCACGCCCACACCACCCGCACCCTCGCCGGGATCGACCAGGCTGATGCGTCGAAACACGTGCATGGGGTGTGCACCACCACCTGGATGCGGGAACGCCACGGCTACTCCGGACCGGAGGCCTCCGGGGTGCTGCGGGAAGCGATCCGGATCGTGAACGCACCGCTGGTGTGGGAAGGGCTCGCGCAGGCCCGGGTGTCGCCGCGTCAGACGACCGCGATCCTCACCGCCCTGAAACACCTCCCACCGGAGTTGCCGGCTTCCCAGGCGACTGCGGCGCAGCAGACGATGGTGGATCAGGCGCAGCGGTTCGGTCCCTCGGAGCTGCGGGTGCTGGGCGACCGGCTGGTCGAGGTGGTCGACCCCGACCACGCCGACGCATTGTTGGAACGCCGGTTGGAGCAGCAGGAAGCCGCGGCCCGCCGCAACCGAGAACTGCACCTGTATCCCGATGGGATGGGCTCCACCATCATCAAAGGCCGCGTCCCCGCTGTCGAGGGGGAGAAGCTCCTCGCCCTGCTGGATGCAGTGCTGGAGAAGAACACCACCGACGATCCGCCGCCGTGTGGGTCGTTGTGTCCCGGACCCTCGTGTGGGTTGTGCGGGGGTCGTCCGTCGCGGGCGATGCGCCGCGCCGACGCGCTCATGGAACTCGTCCAGACCTACGCCGATGCCAACCGCGCACCCGCCCGCGGCACCGATCGAGCCCGGGTCAACGTGACCGTCGACATCGGCACCCTGCGCCGGGGGATCGGGTGTGTTGACACCCCGGCCGGACCCATGTCGGCGCAGCAACTCCGGCTGCTGGCCTGTGATGCGGAGATCATTCCGATGGTGCTCGATGGTTTCGGTGTTCCGTTGGATGTGGGGCGGAGCCATCGGTTCTTCGAGGGTGCGATCCGGGCGGCGCTGGTCGCCCGTGATCGGGGGTGCGTCTTCCCCGGCTGTGACCAACCGGCCCGCCGGTGCGCCGCGCACCACATCCGACCGTGGTGGTGCGGTGGCCCCACGTCCCTCGACAACGGCGTCCTGCTCTGCCCGCACCATCATGCGCTGGTCGAACCGTCTCGATCCCAACTCCACAACGAGAACCGTTGGGAGGTCCGCCTCAATCCCGAGGATCGACTCCCGGAATTCCTGCCACCACAAGGATTGGACCGCAACCGGAGACCAAGACGCCATCTCCGCCACCGCATCCGACAACGGCCCCTCGGCGACAACGATCATTGACCGGTTCATCTGGATGTTCCTATGCCTGGACCCGCCCCCTCAGCGCGGCCTGCGAAATTTGCGGCTCGATCGCGGAACCGACCGATCTGGGCACCGATTGGAAATCGAGCCGCAAATTTTGGTGGGCTGAGCGGGCGAGAGACCGGGAGTTCATCTCGACACGGTCGCTGCGCGAGCTACTCGATGAACGTGGGGAGCACTTGGCTTCGACTCGTCGTGACTCCTCGCTCAACCGGCGTGTACTCGATGAACGTCACTTCGACTGCGGGAGCTTCTTCTTTCCGGGAGGGCGTTTCGCGGAGGGCGGGGGGACGACGGGGCCGATGTCACCGTCGGGGGCGGTGTCCAGGTCGACCATCACCGGGGCATGGTCGCTCGGCGCCTTTCCCTTCCGTGCTTGGCGATCCACCCAGGCCGCCTGCACCCGATCGGCCACCGCGCGGCTGGCCAGCACCAGGTCGATCCGCATGCCGAGGTCCTGATGGAACATGCCGGCACGATAGTCCCAGTAGGAGAAGAACCGGTGATCCGGCCAGCGGCGCCGGACCACGTCGATCAGGCCGGCGTCCTCGATCGCCTGCAGCGCGGCCCGCTCCGGGGCGGTGACATGGGTGTGCCCGGCGTACGCCTCGGGATCGAAGACGTCGTCATCGGCCGGCGCGATGTTCACATCACCGCAGACACACTGCGACTCCGGCCCGGCGGCCACGAAATCCCGCAGCTTCGCCAGCCAGTCCAGCTTGTAGCGATAGTGCTCGGAGTCCACCTCCCGACCATTGGGCACATAGACCGAAGTGACGCGCACCCCGTCGCAGACCGCGGTGATCGCCCGTGCCTCGGGCTCGGGAAACCCTGGCATACCAGGAAATCCGACCTCGACCTCGGCGAGCCCGACCCGGGACAGCAGGGCGACACCGTTCCACTGCGCCTGGCCCGCTGCGGCGTACTCGTAACCGCGCTCGCGCAACGGTTCGTCGAGCAGTTCGGCGAACCGCTCCTCGCTCACCTTGGTCTCCTGCAGGCAGACCACATCGGGTGCGCGTTCGTCGAGCCAGGGCAGCAGCCGCGGAATGCGTTGCTTGACCGAGTTGACGTTCCAGGTGGCGATCCGCACGAGCCCCAGCCTAGTTGCGACCGGTCGGCGCGCTGCCGGTCGGGGCGTCGGCCTCTGGCTCCCCGGTCACCTGACCGCGGCTCTGCCAGAACTCGAGGTGCCCCGGTACGCCGACCTCGGAGGCGACGAAGACCGGATCCTTGCCCTGCTTGAGCTGCCGGCTGTAATCGCTGAGCGTCCGCAGCCCCAACCCGGACAGCAGCAGGATCGCGATCAGGTTGACCAGGGCCATCACGCCCATGATCTGGTCGGCGGTGCTCCAGACCAGCTGCGCCGACAGCAGCGAGCCGACCAGGATGGCGGCCACCGCGATCACCCGATAGCTGGCGAGGACCGTCCGGCTCTCGCCGAACATGAAGCCCACATTGGATTCGCCGTAGTAGTAGTTGCCGAGGATCGAGCTGAACGCCAGCAGGAAGATGATCACCGTCAACAGCACCCCGGCCCACGAACCGAGCCCGCTGACCATCGCCTCCTGGGTGAGGGTGATCCCCTTCGGCGCATTGGTCACATCCGGGCGGGAGCTGAGGATGATGAAGGCGGTGATGCTGCAGACCACCAAGGTGTCGAAATAGACGCCCAGGCTCTGCACGAAGCCCTGCTTGGCCGGATGGGTGACCGCCGCCGAGGCGCCGGCGTTCGGCGCCGAGCCGAGACCGGCCTCATTGGAGAACATGCCGCGCTGCACGCCGATCAGGATCACCGTGCCGATCGCGCCACCGGTGGCGGCGTTCGGGGTGAACGCGTCGGCGAAGATGCTGCCGATCATCGTGGGCACGTTCTGGATGTTGATGACCACGATCACCAGGCCGACGATCAGATAGAGGATCGCCATGATCGGGACGATCTTGTCGGCCACGTTGGCGATCCGGCGCATGCCGCCGAAGACGACCGCGGCGGTCAGCACCGCGAGCACGATGCCGACGGTCAGGTTGGCGGAGCTGCCGGTCCAACCGGTGGTGTTGGTGATCGCGTCGGTGATCGTGTTGGCCTGCAGCGAGGAGAACGCCAGCGGGAAGCAGAGCACCAGCACGATCGCGAACAGGATGCCCATCCAGCGCCGGCCCAACCCGTACTGCATGTAGTAGGCCGGTCCGCCACGGAACGACCCGTCGGGGTCGACCCGCTTGTAGATCTGCGCCAGCGTCGACTCGATGAACGCCGAGGAGGCACCGATGACCGCCATCAGCCACATCCAGAAGACCGCACCGGGCCCGCCGGTGGCGATCGCGGTGCCGACGCCGGCGATGTTGCCGACACCCACCCGGGAGGCGGCGGAGACGCAGAACGCCTGGAACGAGGAGATCGGCTTCGCCTCGCTCGGGGTGTTCGGCACCGGGTCACGCAGGGTACGCAGCATCGCCGGGAACATCCGGATCTGCACGACCTGGGTCCGGATCGTGAAGTAGAGCCCGGTGATCACCACCACCGGCAGCAACAACCACGTCCAGAAGGCCCCGCCGACGGTCTCGATCAACTGCTGCGCTGCATCCATGCGGGCACCCTAACCGGACTCCGACAGAATGCACACATCCTCCTGCGGCTCGCGCCCGCGCACCCAATCCCCGCCCTTCATCGCAGTCGTCGAAATCCCCGCGCCGACTCAGTACGAACGACTGACCAACGCGAGGATTTCTCCTTGATGCTCTTCCAGAGCGGGGGTGCGCTTACCGACGCTCGCCGCTGCTACCCGAGCTCATGACCGGCCAGGTGCCGGTCGTCACCGGTCAGCACCGCGAGCACCCGGCGTACGCCGGCGGCCTCCTCGGGCCGGTTCTGGCGCTCCAGCGCGCGGGCCAGCAGCAGCTGGGCGTACTCGTTGGTCGGATCCTGCTCGAGCAACGTGCGCAGCTCCGCCTCGGCCTTGCCCAGGGCGGCCCGGTGATAGTGGCAACGGGCCACGTACTCGCGCACATTGCGGTTCTCCGGTTCCGCCTCGAGCAGGTCGGCGAACAACTGCCCGGCGCTGCGGTAGTCGCGCTCCTCGAAGGCCGCCACAGCGGTCTCGTACAGGTACAGGTTGTCCATCTCTCGCTCCTCTCGATCAGCGGGACATCGGCTCAACGCTGTCCGAGAGGATTTATTCCCCTCACTCCCGGGGGGTATGCGACTGCTGACCGGATTCGCCCTCACCGGCGGTCTTGTGGGCCTTTTCGGCCTTCTTCTTCTTGAACGGCAGCAGGTGCATGATCAGCACCACCACCGCGCCGACGATCAGCCCGGCGACCGCGGAGAAGAAGGTGTTCACCAGCCAGCCCAGGAAACCGCCCACGCCGGGCACGTGCTCCGCCGGCGCCTCGAGGGCGAGCACCAGGTCATAGGGCGCCTTCCAACCCAGGTCACCGACGCCGACCAGCAGGATGTGCCCGCCGACCCAGAGCATCGCCACGATCCCGACGGTGGACAGCACGCTGAGCACCTTCGGCATCGCCGCGACCAGACCCCGGCCGAGGCGCTGGGCGCCCGCGGAGTCCCGCTCGGTCATCTTCAGGCCGATGTCGTCCATCTTCACGATCAGCGCGACCGCGCCGTAGACCACCGCGGTCATCAGGATGCCGACGACGATCAGCACGACCGCACGCTGCAGCAGCGGCTGGCTGGCGACCGAGTTGAGGGTGATCACCATGATCTCGGCGGACAGGATGAAGTCGGTGGTGATGGCGCCGCGGACCATCTTGTCCTCGAACTCCTTGCCCTGTTCGGTGGCGGGCTGGTTCTCCTCGGCGGCGTGGTGACCGCTGATCAGCTCCCAGATCTTCTCCGCGCCCTCGTAACACAGATAGGTGCCGCCGATCATCAGGATCGGGGTGAGCAACCAGGGCAGGAAGGCGCTGAGCAGCAGCGCCAGCGGCAGGATGACGATCAGCTTGTTGCGCAGCGAACCGAGCGCGATCCGCCAGATGATCGGCAGCTCGCGGGCCGGGCTGAAGCCCCGGACGTAGCGCGGGGTGACGGCGGCGTCGTCGACCACCACGCCGGCGGCCTTGCCGGCCGCGGCGCTGGTCAGTTTGGCGATTGCGGCCACGTCGTCGAGCAGGGCGGCGAGTCCACCAGCCATCGGTCCTCCAGTCTCTGCGGGCTGTCTCCCGGGTACGCCGGTGCGGCGACCCGGCAAATCCTAGCGGGACGATGGGGCGTACGCCTCAGATCGGCGGCTTCGCGTCGGCTCAGAAGGGCGGGTTCGCCAGCGCGGCCTCGGCCTGCACCGGGTCGTAACCGCAGGCGGACTTGAGGTCGTCACTGGAGGCGACCGGGGTGCTGCTCGGCGTACCGGGGGCGTTGCCGACCGGCAGGGTACGCCGGACGCTCGGGGTGGCGGGGGCCGGGGCCTGCCCGGCGGTCGGGGCCGAGGGAGCGGCACCGGTCGGCGCCGGCTGCCCGGCCCCGGGGGCCGACGGGGCCGCCGGTTCGGACTGCTTGATGGCGAGGTCGACCCGGGCCCGCATCAGCGCGAAATCGGGGTTGGTGGAGTAGAAGCCGTCGACGCCGTGCTTGAAGGTGACCGAGCGCACCGGGGCGGTCTTCACCTTGTTCGACAGCTCGACGATGGCCGGCAGCACCTCCTGCGGGATGTCGGTCTGCACCATGTCCTTGGAGGCGGCGGCGATCGCCTCGTACCGGGCCAGCATGTTGGCCGGATTGGCCTGCTCGATGATCGCCAGCACCGTGCAGCGCTGCCGGTCCATCCGCTGGAAGTCGTCGGCACCGTAGCGGCCGCGGGCGAACCAGAGGGTCTCGGTGCCGTCCAGCTTCTGGTTCGGACCGGGCCGCAGCCACTTCGAGGGCTTGATGCCGGCGTCGGTGTCGCCACCCATCGCCACCCAGGTGTTGATGTTCACCGTGATCCCGCCGAGGGCGTCGGCGAGCGCCTTGAACCCGGAGATCTCGACCAGCAGGTAGTAGTCGATCGGCAACCCGGTGGCCTCCCCGACCGACAGCTTCAACGCATCGGCGCTCAGGTTGTCGGTGGGGCCGAGCACATCGGCCGGCACCTGCTGCGGCAGGTTGTCCCACATCGAGTTGACGAAGTACTCCTGGTCGGAGGAGTCGCCGCCATAGAAGCCGTTCGGGTAGTACTGCTTCAGCGGCGAGTCGGCCGGGAAGGGCATCCGGGCGGTGTTGCGCGGGATGCCGATCAGGGTGGTGGCACCGGTCCGGGTGTCGATGCTGGCGACCATCAGGCTGTCGGTACGCACCCCGGTGCGGTCCTTGCCGGCATCGCCGCCGAGGATCAGGATGTTCACCCGCGGCTTGTTCTTCCACGGATCGGCGTTGTCCAGCCGGGGCGCGGTCTGCGACTTGATCTGGTCGCTGCCGCGGAAGACCCCGCCGACCAGGTTCGCCTGGTCCCAGGCGTAGACGGCGGCGACGGCGAGCGGTGCGGTGACCGAGAAGCAGAGTACGCCGACCAGCCCGGCTCCCAGGCCGCGGCGCAGCCGGTCCCAGCCGGCCGGGCGGAGCAGCAGATGGGTGAGCACCACGATCCCGGACCAGATCAGCCCGATGACCGGCAGGATCACCGTCAGCACCCGCAGCAGCACGGGGTTGACCGCGACCCGGAGCAGCTGCGAGCGGTCCAGCAGGCCGACCAGCAGCAGGCCGAGCAGGGCCGCGAACCAGACCGCCAGGATGCCCAGGCCGAGCCGGCGCCGGCCGGCCTTCCAGAGCCCGAGCCCGGGCAGATAGGTGCCGATCGCGGTCCACAGCGCGGGGCCGCCGAAACCGGGCCAGGCAGGTCGCCGCGGTCGGCCACCGGCCACTCGACGTGCGCCACCCAGTCCATCAGTCACGGTCCACCACCCTAGGCGGCGGATCGGGTCGTGCGGTCGGTCGGACGCCAGGCTTGGCCCCTGGTCTGACCCCTGGGTGTACGCCGGGGACCACGGTCTGGTGCGCGGCCGGCACCCTCGGCCGGTCTCAGTCCCCGCGCGGCACCCATTCGACGGCCGGCGGCAGCGGGCTGCCGGTGCCGGCCATCGCGTCCAGCAGGTCGATCAGGGCGGCGGCCGCGGGTGCCGGGACCCGGTCCCGAAGTTGCAGCAGCTGGATCCCCCGGTACGCCTCGGGTGCGGTCAGCGGCCGGTGCCGGAGCCCGGCGAAGGCCATCATCGGCAGCACCAGCCCCGGTACCACCGAGACGCCCATCCCGGCGGCGACCAACCCGGCGACGGCACCGACGTTGCGGGCCTCGGCCTGCTCACCGAGGTCGAGCTGCTGGTCACCCAGGATCCGGTCCACATGCCGCCGGATGCTGCTGGCGGTGGTGAACCGGACGAAGTCCTCTCCGGCCAACTCGGCCCATGCCAGCTCGCCGTCCGCTGCGGCGTACCGATGATCCCCGGGGAAGACGCAGCAGAACCGATCCCTGGCGATCCGGCGGACCCGGAACGACTCCCCCGTCGGCGGGGCCACCGAGAACGCCAGATCGACCTCGGCCCGCCGGATCAGCTCCTCCACGTCCGCGGCGAGCCCGTCCTGGACGATCAGCTCCACGCCGGGGCGTTCGGCGCGGAACCGGGCGATCGCCGGGGGCAGCAGCCCGGCCGCGATCGAGGGCAGGGCGGCCAGCGCCACCCGGCCGGAGCTGCCCGCCAGCAACCCGTCGAGCTGCCGCATCGCCCGCTCGTGGCCACTCACGCACTCCCGCGCGATCGCCAGCACCTGTTCGCCGGTCGCGGTGACCACCACCGAGCGGGTGGTCCGTTCGAACACCGGCCGGCCGAGCCGGCGCTCCACCTCCGCGACCGTGCGGCTCAACGAGGACTGGGCGATCCGGAGCCGCTCGGCGGCGGCGGTGAACCCGCCGGCGTCGGCGACCGCGACCAGGGCGCGCAGCTGCCGCAGATCCAGATCAATGCTCACGGTGCATGAATCTATCGCCGATTGATGTTGGACAGGCAGAGGTCCGACCGCTCAAGGTGGGGGCACCACCGGTGCTGCCCGTGCCGACCCAGCGAAGGAGCTGCGCATGTTGACGCTGATGGGCTTCCTGGCCATTGCGGTGATCCTGGTCCTGCTGCTCACCAACCGGGTCGCGGCCGTGGTCGCGCTGGCCGGGGTACCGGTGGTGGCCGCGCTGATCGCCGGCTTCGGCTTCACCGACATCGGCAAGTACGCCGCCGCCGGGATCAAGAGCGTCGCGCCGACCGCGGCGATGTTCATCTTCGCGATCGTCTTCTTCGGCGTCCTCCGCGATGCCGGGATGTTCGACCCGATCATCAAGCGGCTGGTGGGGGTGGCCGGCAATGCACCGGTGAAGGTGTGCTTCGCCACCACGCTGCTGGCGATCTGCGTCCATCTAGACGGCGCCGGCGCCACCACCTTCCTGATCGCGATCCCGGCGATGCTGCCGGTCTTCGACAAGCTGCGGATGAGCCGGTTGGCGCTGACCACCTGCGTGGGCCTGGGGGCCGGGGTGATGAACCTGCTGCCCTGGGGCGGCCCGACCGCGCGCGCCGCCACGACGGTCAAGGTGCCCGCCAACGAACTCTGGATCCCGCTGATCCCCGCCCAGATCACCGGCATCATCGCCGCGCTGGTGTTCGCGGTGCTGATCGGCCGCCGCGAGCAGCGTCGGATCGCCCGGCTCGATCCGGTGGCCGAGACCGTCGGCGCGGCGGCCGTCGGGGGTGACGCGGGTGACGCGGGTGGCGCGGGTGGTGCCAGCCGGGTGGGTGGCCCACCGGAAGGATCGGTGGACGACAACTCCGGGGGCGGACGCTCCACCGGCGGTTCCGGGGGCGCCGGAGAGGTGCTCAGCGAGGAGGACCGGGCGCTGCGCCGACCGAAGCTGTTCTGGTTCAACGTGATCCTCACCGTGGTGGTGATCGGCGCGATGATCGCCACCGTCTCCACCCCGGAGCTGATCTTCCTCTGCGGCGTGGTGATCGCGCTGCTGGTGAACTTCCCCGGTCTGAAGCAGCAGACGAAACGGATCGAGGCGCACTCGCACGGGGCGATGCTGATGGCCACCACCCTGCTCGCCGCCGGGGTCTTCCTCGGCATCCTGGAGGGGACCAGGATGATCGACGCGATGGCGCAGTCGGTGGCCTCGCTGATCCCGCAGGCCGCCGGGCCGGCGCTGCCGCTGATCGTCGGCATCCTCGGGGTCCCGCTGAGCCTGCTCTTCGGCCCCGATCCCTACTACTTCGGCGTCCTGCCGGTGCTCGCCGGGGTGGGTCAGCAACTCGGTGTCAGCCCGGTCGATCTGGCACAGGCTTCCCTGCTGGGGCAGGAAACCGTCGGCTTCCCGATCAGCCCGCTGACCGGTTCGTTCTATCTGCTGGTGGGGCTGGCCGGGGTCGACATCGGCCGGCACATCAGAAGCCTGATCGGCTGGGCCTGGGCGGCCAGCCTGATCATGCTCGCGGTGGCCATGCTGACCGGGGCGGTGCCGCTGTGGGCGAACTGACTGCCGATCCGGGGTCACGCACGATCCGGCTGGGCGCCGGAGCCGGGTTCGCCGGGGACCGGATCGATCCGGCGGTGCAGATCGCCCGCGACGGTGAGCTGGACTACCTGATCTTCGAGTGCCTGGGCGAACGCACCGTGGCCCTCGGCCAGGCCCGCCGGCTGGCCGATCCCAGCAGCGGCCACGACCCGATGCTGGCCGAGCGGATGCGGGCTGTGCTGCCGCACTGCGTCGGCCGGACCCGGATCATCACCAACTCGGGCGCCGCGAATCCGCGGGCGGCCGGGGAGCTGGTACGCCGGGTGGCCGACGAGCTCGGACTGGGCGAGGTGCGGGTCGCCGTGATCGAGGGAGACGATGTGCTGGCTGCGGTACGCCGGCTCGATCCACCCACCTGGGAGGACGGCCGGCGCCTCGGCGAGATCGACGAACCGGTGATCTCGGCGAACGCCTATCTCGGCTGCGCGCCGATCGTCGAGGCACTGGCCACCGGTGCCGACGTGGTGATCACCGGCCGCTGCTCGGATCCGGCGCTCTATCTGGCGCCGCTGGTGCACGAGTTCGGCTGGGCGACCGAGGACTGGCAGCGGCTCGGCCGCGGCACCCTGGTCGGGCACCTGCTGGAGTGCGCCGGCCAGCTCACCGGTGGCTACTTCGCCGATCCGGTGACCAAGCCCGTACCGGGGCTGGCCCGGCTCGGTTTTCCCTTCGCCGATGTGGATTCCGACGGCAACGCGATCTTCGGGAAACCGGCCGGCAGCGGTGGCCGGCTGGACGCGCAGACCTGTGCCGAGCAGCTGCTCTATGAGGTCGACGACCCGGCGAACTATCTGACCCCCGACGTGGTCGCGGACTTCTCCGCGGTCCGGTTCACCGAGCTCGGCCCGGACCGGGTGCGCGCCGAGGGGGCCAGCGGGAAGCCCCGGCCACCGACGCTCAAGGTCACCGTCGGTTTCCGCAGCGGCTGGCAGGGCGAGGGGCAGTTGAGCTATGCCGGTCCGCGCGCCCTGGAGCGGGCCCGATTGGCCGCCGAGGTCACGATCGAGCGGTTGCAGGAACTGCACGGATTCGCCGCGGAGGAGCTCTTCGTCGAGCTGATCGGTGCCGGTGCCGCGCTCCGGCTGCGACCCGAGATGGCATCGTACCGGGGTGCTGAGGACCCGATCGAGGTCCGGCTCCGGGTCGTCGGCCGCGCCGCGACCGCCGAACGGGCCCGGTTGGTGGGTCAGGAGGTCGAGGGCCTCTACACCAACGGGCCGGCCGGTGGCGGCGGATCCCGGCAGTCCCATCACGAGGTGATCGCGATCCGCTCGGTTTCCCTGCCCAGCAACGAGATCCGGGCCTCGGTGCAGCTCGACCGACCGCACCTCGCCGAGCCTCAGGGGGCGTACCGATGATTCTGGACGAACTGGCGACCGCACGGACCGGGGACAAGGGTGACACCCTGATCCTGGCGGTTTTCCCACGAAACAAGGAAAACTTCGATCAGCTGGTCGCCGAGGTGACCGAGCAGCGAATGGCCGAGCACTTCGGCCACACTGTCACCGGCCCGGTGCAGCGGACCGTGCTGCCGCAGTTGCCCGGGATGGTGTTCCGGCTGCCCGGGGTGCTGGGTGGGGGCGTCACCGGCGCCCCCACCCTCGATGGCCACGGCAAATGCCTGAGCAGCTACGCGTTGCTGCTGCCGCTCGGGATCACCCCGCCGGAGCGACGTTGACCTGCATCAACCCGTCGTTGGGATCACCGATGGCGGCGAATGCGCCCGCGGACAGGTCGATGCAGCGGCCGCTGATGTAGGGGCCGCGGTCGTTGATCCGCACGGTCACCGACTTGCCGTTCTGCGGATTGGTGACGGTGGCGGTCGAGTTCAGCGGCAGGGTCAGGCTGGCGGCGGTGAGGCCCTGCGGATCGAACTGCTCACCGGTGGCGGTGAGCTGACCCTCGTCATACATCGAGGCGGTGCAGGTGGTGCCACCGGTGCTCGCCGTCCCGGTGCTGGTGGTACCGGCGCTGCTGGCCCCGGCGCTGGCCCCGCTGCTCACCCGCGAGACCGTGCGATTGCCGCTGGCATTGGAATCGCTCGACCCGCTGCCCGTCGAACCGGCGTGGCTGCGGCTGTGCTTCGTGTGGTGATGGGAGCTGCGCTGCTGGCTGCCGTCGTCGGAGGATGCGCTCCGGCTGGCGACGGTGCGCTGCTGCGAACCGGAACTCGAACTCGAGCCACCGGTGCGCTCACAGGCGAAGGCCGCGGTCGAGAGAGATGCGACCAGGACCCCGCCCAGGGCGCCGGCGCCGAGCAGGCGGCGGGCGATCTTCGTGGAAGTGGACATGGTTCTCCTTGGTTCACCGCCGTAGCGGGTTGCCGCGGTGACAACGTCCGGGAACGTACGCCTCCCTGAGAGCAACTGCAACGTTTGCTGAGAGATTCACAGAAACTGTGAATGGGAGCGAGTTTGTCAGCAGTTATCGCCCGTGCCCGCGCAGTGGACCGGCCATAGTCGCTGACAAACTCGCAACCGGGGGGTCAGGCCGTGATCCGCAGCGCGCGGCGCAGCGCGTCCATCATCTTGCCGCGGAAGACCTGCATGGATTCGGCCTCGGGGCGGAACACGTCGGCGGCGTGGTACATGCCGGGTTCGATGTCGAGCTGACAGGGCACCCCCGCCTCGCGGAGCCGGGCGGCGTACGCCTCGTCCTCGGGCAGGAACAGGTCGAGGTCGCCGACCCCGATCCAGGCCGGCGGCAGCCCGCTCAGGTCCTCCCGCCGCGCGGGGGCGGCGTACGGGCGGTCCTCCCCCTCGTCGAGCGGATGGCCGAGGTAGGCCTGCCAGGCGACCCGGTTGGAGGTCTGGGTCCAGCCGAACCGGCCCCGGTTGCCGTGGTCACGGATCTGCGTGGTGCGGTCGTCGAGCATTGGATAGACCAGCGCCTGGAAGCAGACCGGATGGCCCGCGTCGTGGGTCCGCTGGACCAGCGCGGCGGCCAGCCCGCCGCCGGCGCTGGCCCCCGCGACGGCGATCCGCTCCGGGTCGACCCCGAGTTCAGCGGCGTTCTCCTGCAGCCAGCGCAGCGCGGCGAAGCAGTCGTCGAGATCGGCCGGGAACGGGTGCCGGGGCGCCAGCCGGTAGTCCACGCTGACCACCGGGAGCCGCAGTTCGCGGGAGAGCCAGGCGCACAGCTCGTGGTCGATCGCGGCGCTGCCCATCACATGGCCACCGCCGTGGATCCACAGCACCGCGGCCCCGGTCTCGGCGGCCTGCGGCCAGGCCCGGTAGATCAGCACGTCGGCGCCGAAGGCCTCCGGGGAGGTGACCCGCCGCCGGGTCACCTCGACCCCCTCGGGATCGGGCACCCGGATCGGGATCCGTTGCAGCGCCTCGGCGACCAGCGGGTGCGGCAGGTCCAACGGCAGATAGAGCTGCGGCGCCCGCAGCTCGCGGGGCACCTCCTCGACCTGGCGGCGCCGGTTCACCAACCAGGCGGCGGCACCGGCGGCGGCCCAGCGGCCGGCTCGGGAGAGTTTCATGACACCTTCCTCGGGTTGGGATCGTTCACCCCGGGATCACCGGGCAGCAGCGCCGGCTCATCGGGGGCGGACAGCGTGAGCCGCGCCCGCTCGATGAAATCCGCCCGCTCCAGGTCGTCCTCGATCGCCTGCATCCGCCGCTGCAGCACCGATTCGGTGTCATCGCGGGACATGTCGACCGCGGCGACCAGATAGACCCGCGAGGGGCCGACGTATTCGAGCCACAGGTAGGTCACCCGGTCGATATCGGGCATCCCCAGCAGCGACTCGAGGGCCTTGTTCTGCAGCACCGGATCGACCGATTCGCCGACCAGGAACTGCCCGTTGCGGACGATCAGGATGAGCGCCACCACGCCGAGCAGGATGCCGACCAGGATGGAGCCGAGCGCATCGAAGACGGCATTTCCGGTGAGCTGGTGCAGGCCGATGCCGGCACCGGCGATGAGCAGGCCGATCAGCGCGGCCAGGTCCTCGAAGAAGACCGCCCGCAGGGTGGTCTCGGAGGTGCGCAGCACATACCGCATCGGCCGCAGCCCGGCGGCCCGCGCGGAGCTCCTGGTCTGGCGTACCGCCTGGCTGAACGAGATCCCTTCCAGCACGAAGGAGATCGCCAGCACGATGTAGGCCCACTTGTAGTCCACCGCCTCCTGCTCGGTCGCGGTGAGTTGGGAGATGCCGTGGGTGATCGACAGGATCGAACCGGCGGTGAACAACCCGAAGGCGGCGATCATCGCCCAGACGTACGCCTCCCGGCCGTAGCCGAGCGGATGGGAGCGATCGCGGGGGCGTACCGAACGTCGCTCGGCGATCAGCAGCAGCACCTCGTTGCCGGTGTCGGCCCAGGAGTGCGCGGCCTCGGCGACCATCGACGCCGAGGCGGTGATCAGTGCGACGACCGTCTTCGCGGTGGCGATCAGCGCATTGGCGGCCAGCGCGATCAACACCGTCAGCAGTCCCTCTGGTTTCTTGCCGGAGGTGGTGGGTGTCGACTCGGCCGGGCGACTCGTCATGGGCCGACCCTATCGGGCGGTCCGGGCCGGGTTTCGGCGATCGTGCGGTATTCGCGCAGCGTCCAGGTGCTGGCCGGCAGCTCCAGTCTGGTGCAGCAGAGCAGCTCCGGGTCGAGCTCCAGGGTGCCCACCGCGCCGGGCGGTTCGCCGGCGAGCAGGGGGCGCGCGGTGCGCAGCACCAGTTGGGCGGGGCCGTGCATCCCCTCGATCATCTGCACCGGGCGGAACCGGTCCCCCGGCCGGCCCCAGACCGGCAACCGGTCCGGCCACAGCATGCCGACCAGCGGATGCACCCAACCCGGCGGATGGTCGTGCTCGACCGGGCGGGCGCCGGCCGCGGACAGCACCTGCCAGCAGTGGATGCCGGTCTCGTCGGCGACGTGCTCCATCGAATGGCTGCGGACCACCCAGCGTCCCGGCGCGACCGACACCTCGGCCAGATCGTCATGGGCGGCGACCAGCCCCGCGGCCCGGCGCCGCCCGGCACGCTCGCTCACCCGCTGCAGCAGCTGATCGAGGGCGTCGGCGTCCATGCACCGATGGTGCCCGGGTTTCGGTGCGGGGGCCAGACCTTCGGCCGATTCCGCCGGTCGGTGAACGGCTCAGTCCAGCAACAGGTCGAGTACGCCGCGGAGGGCGCCGCGGCGGCCGACACCGGTGGAGGCCAGGCCGCCGGTGCTCTCCGGCTGCGCCGGGCGGGCCGGTCGCGGGTCGCTGGCGGCGGCCGGGTTGGCGGGTCGGTCGGTGCTCGGTCCGACATTCGGGTCGCCGGCCGCCTCGTTGCCGTCGGCGGCGATCGGCAGCTCGTTCGGGTTCACCCGATGACCGGGCTCGGGGATCGGCACCTCGACCGGTGGCTGCTGCCGCCGCGGGGTACGGGTCGGCGCCGGGGTCCGGGGTGCGCTGGTCGTGGGCGCGGTGGTCGGTGCCGTGGTGGGCGCGACCGTCGGCTCGAGCGTGGGATCGGCGGTCGGGGTCGCCGTGGGGCTGGCGGTGGGCCGCGGGGTCGCGGTCTGCTCGGGTGTCGCCGTCCGCGTCGGGGTCGCGGTCCTCGTCGGGGTCGCGGTCCGGGTGGGCTTGCCGGTCGGGGTCTTCGTCGCGGTCGGTGTGGGCTTACCGGACGGGGTCCTGGTCGGCGACCCGGTCGCCGTCGGGGACTTCGTCGGCGTCGGCTTGCGGGTGGGTGTCTTCGTCGGTTTCTTCGTCGGGGTCTTCGTCGGCGTCGGGGTGACCACCGGCGTACCCTTCAACCTCTTCGCCACATCCGCACGCAACTGCGTCAGCTTCGAGTGGAACAGCTCACCGGGGCAGCGGGTGGCCGATTCCTTGTCGTCCTTGTGTCCGATGATCCGGTTGGTGGGGATGCCGTAGGCCAAGCAGAGGTAGGCGAGCAGGCTGACCAGCGCATCCCACTGCTTCTTCGGCGGCAACCATTCGGTGTACATGCCCTCGTTCTCGATGCCGATCCCGCGCCGGTTCATCCCCGGGGCATGGATCCCGCGGACGAACTTCTTGCGGGTGCTGAGCGCCGCCAGGGTGCCCTGCCGGGCCTCCATGATGTAGCCGCCGCGGCTGATCGTGAACTGCTGCCCGGAATCGCCCCAGCCCTGGTTCATGTGTTGCCGCTGGATGCTGCGCGCCAGCGCGAAGGCCTGCTGCTGCGAGAAATCCGAGGTGTTGGCGCTCGCGGTGTGGTGCACCACCAGATAGGTCGGCTTGTAGTTCAGCGTCTCGATGGTCTGGTCCGGCTTCACCGCACCCCAGGCCGAGGCGGGATGGATCTTCGGCTTGCTGGGCGCCGCCAGGGCGGGCAGGGTGGCCGCACCCAGGCCGAGGCCGACGACACCGAGTCCGGCGGCGCCGCCGAGGATGGTACGCCGGGAGAGTCCGGTGGGCTGGGCGGTCTCGGTCATCGGGGAGCTCCTCGTCGGGTGAACTCCCCCGACGGTAGGCAGCCACCGGCCCGGCGGTCACGCCGCGAACGGCGGATCTTTCCTTCTTGTCAGGCCCGGAAGACCTTGCCCGGGTTGAGGATGCCGAGCGGGTCGAAGGCGGCCTTCACCCGGCGATGCAGTTCCAGCGACAGCTGCCCGACCTCACGCTCCAGCAGATCGAGCTTGAGCGTGCCGACACCGTGCTCGCCGGTGATGGTGCCGCCGAGGTCGAGGCTGAGCTCCATGATCGCGTCGAAGAGTTCCTGGGCGCGGCGGGTCTGCTCGGCATCGGTCGGGTCGAAACACACGGTGGGATGGAAATTCCCGTCGCCGGCATGTCCGACGACCCCGACCATCAACGAATACTTCTCGGCCAGCGCGCGGGTGCCGTGCACCAGTTCGACCAGTTTGTCGCGCGGTACGCAGACGTCGTCGATCATCGTGGTGCCGAAGCGCTCGAAGGCGGTCAGCACCTGCCGGCGGGCGGCGAGCAGCGCCTCTCCCTCGGCGGGGTCCTCGGCGACCATCGCATCGCCACCGGCCGCGGCGAAGCATTCCTCGAGCTGCGCGATCTGGCGTACCGCATGATCACCGCCGATATCGGACTGGGCCAGCAGCACCGCCTGCACGTCGTCGTCGAAGCCCATGTTGAAGGCCTCGTTGACCGCGTCGATGCTGGCCCGGTCCATGAACTCCAGCAGCGAGGGCTGGACGCCGCAGGCGACGACGGCCGAGACCGCGGCGGCGGCCTCCTCGCAGGAGCCGTAGGTGGCGACGACGGTGAGCGGCTGCTCGGTCTTCGGCCGCAGCATCAAGGTGGCCTCGGTGATCACACCGAGAGTGCCCTCGGAGCCGACGATCAGCTTGGTCAGGTCGTAACCGGCGACGCCCTTGACGGTACGCCGACCGGTGCGCAGCACCTGCCCGTCGGCGAGCACCAGTTCCAGGCCGAGCACATAGTCGGTGGTGACACCGTATTTCACGCAGCACAGGCCGCCGGAGTTGGTGGACAGGTTGCCGCCGATCGAGCAGAACTCCCAACTCGAGGGGTCCGGCGGATAGTAGAGCCCGTGTTCGCCGACGGCCCGGGACAGGTCGGCGTTGAAGATGCCGGGCTGGGTGACCACGAGCCGGTTGGCCGGGTCGATCTCGACGATCTGGTTCATCCGCTCGACGTTCAGCAGGATGCAGCCGTCGCTCGCGGTCGCCGCGCCGGAGAGGCCGCTGCGGGCGCCCTGGGGGACGACCGGGATCCGGTGTCTCGTCGCGGTCCGCATCACGTGCTGCACCTGCTCGCGGTCCCGGGCGCGGACCAGCGCGATCGGGCGGCCCGGCTCGGCGAACATCGCCCGGTCGATGCTGTAGCTGGCCAGCACGTCGGGGTCGGTGCTCAGCACTCCCTCGGGCAGGCCGGTGGCGAGGTCGGCGAGTGCGGCCTCGATGGCGGTGTCCCGGTCGACAGCGGTGTCAGACATGGTGAAAGCCTACGCGCCGGTCCGGCGTCGCCGAGACGGTGGTTCACCGGGTGACGAGCACCTTGAACCGCTCCAGCACCACCGGCATGTCGGCGCTGAAACCCCGGTCGTGGCCGGCGTGCTGGGTGAAGAACTGCTGGTGCACCTCGCGCCAACCCGCCAGCGACCGGTCGCCCTCGCCCTCGGCGTACGCATGATCGGAATCCACCTGGTCGAACGGGACCACACTGACCTCGGTGGTCCGGATCAGGGCGCGGGGATGGCCGGCGCCGTCGAGGATGATCGAGAGGTCACCGGGGGTCGGCAGCGCCTCCCCCTCGACCTTGTAGTCCCATTCGGCGCTCGCGGTGGCGGTCTTGGTGCCGTCGAGGACCAGTTGCAGCAGCCGGTCGGCCTGGTCCGGATCGGCGCCGAAGGACCAGGCGGGCGGCGGCATCGACTCCGAGGTGGTGGGGCCGGTGAGGGCGTGGGCCGGGTTCAGCCCGGCACGTACCCGCGCATCGGCCCAGAAGGCCTCGATCTCCTGCTGGTCCATACCGGTGAGCGTACCCGCGTCGCGCGGCCCCGTCGCCGCCCGGAGCCGCGATCCATCGAACCCTGGGTGCATCCGTCGCGTGCTGCAGCACTCCATGGATGGCGCGAGGGTTCGATGGATCGCGGATGCCGCAAGATCGGACAAGCGCGGGCGGTGCGGGGAGGTCTAGCGTGAGGCCCACCGGTCGGGTGACCGGTCGCTTGACTCGAGGAGAGAGCATGGCCAGCAATACCCGCACCGGTGCCCCGATCTGGATCGACCTGTCCACCCCGGACACCGAGGGCGCGAAGAAGTTCTACAGCGAACTGTTCGGCTGGGAGTTCACCGACACCGGTGAAGACTTCGGTCACTATCAGATGATCACCAAGGACGGGTTGCCCGTCGGCGGGGCGATGAGTTCGGAGATGGGCGACGGGTCCGCGCCGACGGCCTGGGGTGTCTATCTGCGCAGCGAGGACAATGCCGCCACCGTGCAGGCGGTGAAGGACAACGGCGGGCAGGTGCTGTTCGACGCGATGCCGGTCGGTGAGCTGGGGTCGATGGCCATCTACACCGACCCGAGCGGTGCCGCGATCGGCTCCTGGGAGGTCAAGGAGTTCGCCGGCTTCGAGACCCCGCAGACGCAGGGTACGCCGGTCTGGTTCGAGCTGATGAGCACCGACTACGATGCCGTTGCGCCCTTCTACGAAAGGGTTTTCGGCTGGACGCTCAGCCCGATGGATCCCGACGACACCAGCTTCCGTTATTCGACCTTCGGCGAGGGCCCGGAGGCGGCCGCCGGCCTGTGCGATGCGAAGAACTTCATCGGTGATTCGCCGTCGTTCTGGCGGATCTATCTGGCCGTCGACGACACCGACGCGGCGGTGGCGAAGATCACCGAGCTGGGCGGCAAGCTGCTCGACGGTCCGGAGGATTCGCCGTTCGGACGGTTCGCCACCGTGGCCGACCCGCAGGGGGCGATGTTCCAGATCAACGCCACCGCGAAGGGCGACGCACCGGCCTGATGGCGTCCGGGATCAGGGCGCGCCGATGAGGCGTACGCCGTTGTCCCAGCAGACCTGACGCAGCCACCCGCTGCCCAGCTCGAGGCGTTCCAGCGCCTCGAGCTGGTGCAGATAGGGGTAGGGGATGTTCGGGAAGTCGGTGCCCAGCACCACCCGGTCCCCGTGGTCGGCGAGCCTGGGCAGCAGCTCGGTCGGGAAGGGCATCAGCCGTTCGGTGAAGTCGGTGAACACCATCGTGGTGTCCAGCCAGACATTCTCGTGTTTTTCCACCAGGGCGAGGAAATCGGCGTACTCGGGCATTCCGGCGTGCGCGATCACCAGCGGAAGCCGGGGGTGCCGGCGGAGCAGCTCGGCGATCGGCTCCGGGCCGGTGTGCCGGCCGCGATTCGGGCCGTTGCCGCAGTGGATGACCGTCGGCGTACTCGAGTCGGCGAGTTGCCCCCATACCTTCTCCAGCAACCGATCCAGCGGATCGTAACCGCCGACCTGGACGTGGGCCTTGAAGATCACCGCACCGTCGGCCAGCGCCTTGGCCACGTAGCCGGCGGCGGACTCCTCGGGATAGAAGGTGGCACTGTGCGCGCAGTCGGGGGTACGCCGGGCGAAGTCGGTGGCCCAGTCGTTCAACCACTCGGCCATCCCCGGTCGGTGCGGATAGAGCAGAGAGGTGAAGCGGCGGACACCCAAGGAGCGCAGGATTTCCAGCCGTTGGCCCTCGTCGTGGCGGTAGCTGATCGGCCAGCGCAGCGGGCCGTGTTCGGGGTGCTCGGTGAGCTGGTCGAAGAAGGCCCACACCTTGGTCAGCACCCGTTCGGGCATGAAATGGGTGTGCACGTCGACCACCCCGGGCAGGCCGTGGCGGGTGCAGAACTCCTGGACCCGGGCTGCCTCGTCGGCCGGTGGTCGTTGCGTCGAGAGGGGTGTCATATGGGGGTGAGCCTATTACCGTGGGGACATGTTCCGCGGCAGGACCTCAGTGACCCAGGGCGCGCACGAAGACCTCGTGCTGTTCGGCCTGGTGGTGCTGATGACGCTGGTGCTGCCCGGGCTGGTCGCGGTGTCGCTGGGGTTCTGGGCGTACGCCACCCCCGCGCAGGCGGTGGTCGGGGTGGCGATGGTGGTCCCGCTGTTACTGCGTACCCGACACCCGATGGTGATGCTGGCGCTGGTCACCGCGGCCGGGATCGCGCACCTGTTCGTCACCGACCGGCCGCTGCCCTCGCTGGTGGTGGTCCCGATCGTCGCCTACTCGGTCGCGCGGCTGGTCCGGTCCCGCTGGTCCCGGGTGGCGGTAGCGATCGGTGCGCTGGCCTCGATCGCCGGCCCGATCACCTGGTACGAGCCGGATCGCGGCTGGAACCCGGAGATCGCCACGCTCACGGTGCTGGGCTGCGGGCTGATGGTGCTGACGCCCTACATCATCGGCCGCCGGCGGCTGGAGACCGCGATCGAGGACAAGAACCGGGCCCGCGCCGCACAGGAGGCCGCCGAGACGATCCTGGCGGAACGGGAGCGGAACCGGCAGTTGCAGGAAACTCTTGTCCGCCAGCAGATCGCCAGCGAATTGCACGACATCGTGACCCATTCGGTGTCGCAGATGGTCGTGCAGGCCGAGGGTGGTCGCGCCGCCTCCCGGAAGCGTCCCGAGCTGGCCGCCCAGGCACTCGATGAGATCTCCGAGACCGGGCGCGAGGCGCTCACCGAGATCCGCCGGGTGGTCACCCTGCTGCGGGATGAGCGTACGCCGCACCAGTGACTTCGTCTGGTGACTGCGTTCCTCGCTCAGTCGACGGCGGGCGCCGCCCGGTCCGGAATCCCCACGGGGACAGGGATTCCGATCCGGACGGCGCGTTCGGGGGTCACCTGTTCTTCTTGCCGCCGTTGGAGTTCGGTGCACCGTTCGACGGACGGCCCCACGGGCCGGTGATGGCCAGCGTGTAACCGGGGCCGCTCTGGATGTTGCAGAACAGCGTGGTGCCGGCCTTGTTGAACACCGGGCCGCAGAACTCGGAATCGTTGACCTGGTTGAGCGCCAGCGGATAGGCCTTGCCCTGCTCGGTGATGCCGACCAGATGCTGCTTGCCGTCGCCGTCCTCGGCCAGGATCAGGCCACCGTAGGGGGAGACGGTGATGTTGTCCGGGCCGTCGAAGTTGGTGCCCTCCTCGTCCGGGTTCGGATTCACCCCGAAGATGGTGGTCAGGGTGATCCGCTGCTTGCTCGGGTCGTAGTGCCAGACCTGGCCGTCGTGCTCGGCGACCGAACCGTCGGAGGTGCGGGCGAAGCTGGCGACGAAGTAGGCACCGCCGTCACCCCACCACTGGCCCTCGAGCTTGCGGGAGCGGGTGATCTGGTCCTCGGTGAACTGCTTGCGGACGCTGAGGGTGCGGGCGTCGCGGTCGGGGACCTTGACCCATTCGACGCGGTACCTGGTGTTCACCTCGGTGGCCTGGGCCAGGTCGCGGACGTGGTTGCCGGCCTCGTCGAAGCACTTCATCGCCTCCAGCGCACCGACCTCGACGGCGCCGTCCTTGGCGAGCTTGTGCAGCGAGTGCAGACCACCGGTGAAACCGGCCGGCGGGGTCCAGCGGTAGTAGAGACCGTTGGGGTTGCCGGCGTCCTCGGTGAGGTAGATGTGGAACGTCTCGGGATCCACCGCGACCGCCTCGTGGGCGTACCGGCCGAGGAACTTCAGCGGGATCGGCGCCATGCCCACGTTGGCCTGCTGGCTGGCCGGGTCGACCTCGAAGACGTAGCCGTGATCCTTGGTCAGCGCACCACCGGCGCGGGCCTCGGTCTCCTCACAGGTCAGCCAGGTGTTCCACGGGGACACCCCGCCGGCACAGTTGTTGATGGTGCCGGCCAGCGAGGTGTAGTGCTCCCGCACGTTGTTCTGGGCGTCGATCAGGAAGGTGCTGGTGCCGCCGCGGGCGCCGGTGTCATAGACGACGCCGCTGTCCTGATGCGGAACGGCGTACTTCTCGGAGCCGCCGATCTCGTGGTTGGAGATCAGCGTGCTGGCGCCGTTGCCGGCGTCGAAGACACCCATCGCGTCCGGATCGGAGGGCTGCACCATGCCGCCGCTGGCCTTGCCGGACTCGGCGATCACCGTGTAGCTGAACCCCTTGGGCAGCGCGAGAATGGCGCCCGGGGTGTACTGCAGGGGCCCGTAACCGAGCGCGGGCTTGGTGGCGGCAGCGGCCTCACGGACGAACGGCGCCAGGCTGCCGGCGCCGCTGATGGCGAAGCCGAGCACGGCGGCGGAGCCGCCGAGGAAGCCACGGCGAGTGACGGAGTCGGTCATGGGGAGTCCCTTCATCGAGTGCAGACCCACCCATCCAACTCACCGCCCGGTACGCCCACCCGGCCAGCAGGTGACCGATCGGTGAACGTCCGCTGAGGTTCCTCTCATGCCGGAACCCCGGACGCGATCCATCGACTCGTCAGTGCATACCCCTTTCCCTCTAGCAATCCACTGATGCACCGAGGATTCGATGGATGGGACGCGGCCGGCCGAGGGGCGGGGTGATGGCGCGCCGCGCGCGAGCCGACATCACGGGAGGCGAGCGTCCAGCGGCGCGCCCCCGCGATGCAGGCCCACCAAGGAGAAATCCCCGCGTGGCTCACGCCACCATCCGCCGACCCACCGCGCGGATTTCGACGACTGGGCCGAAGAGCGGGGTGATGGCGCGCCGCGCGCGAGCCGACATCAAAGGGGCGTGACGTCGACGTTGATCAGGCCCTGCCGCGGGTCGCCGATGGCGGAGAAGGAGGCGGTGGACAGGTCGATGCAGCGGCCGGCGACGTAGGGGCCGCGGTCGTTGATCCGGACGTCGACGCTGCGCCCGTTGGCCAGGTTGGTCACCCGGACCCAGGTGTTGAACGGCAGCGTCTTGTGGGCCGCGGTCATCGCGTTCGGGTTGAAGTATTCACCGGAGGCGGTCAGCTGACCCTCGCTGTAGAGCGAGGCCACGCACTTCTCGCCGTTCAGCACCGGGGCGCCGTTGTCGACCGAACCGGTGGCCGGGTTGTAGACCAGCTTGTCGCCCTGGAAGTTCTGGGTGATCGTGCCACCGGTGCCGAACTCCGAGGAGGTCGGGTAACCGAGCCGGCCGGCCTCCCAGCCCTGAGCGGCGTACCCGGCGAGGATCGCGCCACGCACCGGATGCGAACCCGACGGCGGCGACCAGTAGATCATTCCGCCCTGCAGTCGCTGGGCGCAGCCGCCGTCGCGCAGTCCGCAGAACTCACCTTCGGTCGGGTAGCCGAGCGGGCCGGTCTCGAAACCGGCGCCGGCGTACGCCTGGCTGATGGCTCCCCACATCGGGGCCGGGCCGGAGGCGGGCCACCAATACATCAACCCGCCCTGGTAACGCTGCGCACAACCACCGTCGCGCAACCCGCAGAACTCACCCTCGATCGGGTAACCGAGCTTGCCGGTCTCGAAACCGACCCGGGCGTATCCCTGGCCGATCGAACCCCAGACCGGGCGGGGGCCGGAAGCCGGCGACCAATACATCAGTCCGCCCTGGTAACGCTGCGCGCAACCACCGTCGCGCAGCCCGCAGAACTCACCCTCGATCGGGTAACCGAGCTTGCTGTTCTCCCAGGCCACTCCGGCATAACCCTCGCGGATCGAGCCCCAGACCGGGTTGGCACCGGAGGCGCCGGACCAGTAGAAGAGGCCGCCCTGGTAGGTCTGCACGCAACCGCCGTCGCGCAGGTCGCAGCGCTCGTCGGAGATCGGGTAGCCGAGCCGGCCGCGCTCCCAGGCGTAGTTGCCCCAGGCCTGGGCGATCGATCCGCGCACACTCCAGGGACCGCTGGCCGGGGACCAGTAGATGGTGCCGCCGGTGAAGCGGTGGAAGCAGCCGCCGTCGCGCAGCCCGCAGACCTCGGGGGCGACCGGGGCGCCGAGCCAGCTGTTGTAGCCGCCCATCGCGGTCCACTTCTGCCCGATGATGCTGCCCTCCTTGGGCAGGTTCGGGTCGGTGGTCGGCGCCGCGGCGGCCCGCTGGGCGACCGGTGCCGGCGTCGGGGAGGCGGTCGGCCCGGGGGTCGGCGTGGCGGCCGGGGTCGGGCTGGGT